>NZ_JBFBFB010000001.1:0-1601157 GCF_040683935.1 Streptomyces sp. NPDC093085
TTACATTCCGAACCCGGAAGCTAAGCCTTACAGCGCCGATGGTACTGCAGGGGGGACCCTGTGGGAGAGTAGGACGCCGCCGAACAATCATTGTGAGAATGCCCCGCACCGTTTACGTGCGGGGCATTCTTGCGTTCCGGCCCCCTGGCGGCGGGGCCGGCGTGGATCCCGTGTCGGATGGTCTTGCGCACCTCTGATCATGGGGTATGCTTTTACTCGTTGCTCGCCCCAATAGCTCAGTCGGTAGAGCGTCTCCATGGTAAGGAGAAGGTCTACGGTTCGATTCCGTATTGGGGCTCACAAAGAAAAGGCCCCCGCCACTCGGCGGGGGCCTTTCTCGTTCGGTTCTTGTTTGTGTTCCGTTCGCCTCGCGGTCCGTTTTCAGTCCGCGTGCGGCTCCGGGACGCGCATCGCCAGGATGGCCATGTCGTCCGAGGCCGGTTCCGCAGCGAAGCGTTCCACCGCGCGCAGGACGCGGGCGGCGACCGCGCCGGCCGTGAGGCCCGTAGAGGTTTTCAGGACGTCGGCGAGGCCGTCGTCGCCCAGCATGCGGGTGCCCTCCCTGCGTTCCGTGACGCCGTCGGTGACACAGAGCAGGACGTCGCCCGGGGCCAGGGTGACCGTCTGCTCGTACAGTTCCAGGTCCTCCATGACGCCCAGGAGCGGCTGCGGTTCCGCCGCCGGTTTGACCGTGCCGTCCTGGCGCAGGCGCAGCGGCAGAGGGTGCCCCGCGCAGACCACCTTCAGGAGGGCGCTGCCGTCCTCCTGCGGCCACAACTCGCCGTACAGCAGGGTCAGGAAGCGGCTGCGGGCGCCCTCGTCGAGGATCGCGGCGTTCAGCCGTTCCAGGACCGCGGGGCCGCTGAAGCCCTCGCGGGCCAGCAGGCGCAGGGCGTGGCGGGCCAGGCCGGTCACGGCCGCGGCTTCCGGGCCCGTACCGCAGACGTCGCCGATGGCGAAGCCGTAGGCGCCGTCCCGGATGGGGAACAGGTCGTAGAAGTCGCCGCCGACCTCGTTGCCCTCGCCCGCCGCGCGGTAGATGACGTCCACCTCGACGCCGGGTACCTGGGGGAGCCCCGGGGGCAGCAGGCTGCGCTGGAGGGCCTGGCTGATGGCCGTGCGCTCCGAGTAGAGGCGGGCGTTGTCGAGGGCCAGGGCGGCGCGGCGGGACAGGTCCTCGGCCAGCTCCAGGATCTCCTGGCGGAAGTGGTCGTCGGAGGGCTTGCCCAGCGTCAGCATGCCGATGACGCGGTTACGCGCCACCAGAGGCAGCACCACGGTCTCGCCGCCCACGGCCGCCGCCGTCGCCAGCGTCGTGCCGATCCCCCGGGAGAGCGGCGCGGTGCTCTGTCTGCCCATGTCCTGCCTGGACGTGCGCAGCGCCGCCTGGTGCGCGGCCTCCCCCGGCGCGTTCCAGACGCGGGCGCCCGGAGTGGGCACCGGGTCCGGTGGGGCGATCGTGGAGAGGAGGGCCTTGAGTCCGTCGATACGGTCCTCGTCCTCGTGCAGCACATACGAGAGGTACGGTTCCGAGGCCTGGTCGGCGATGGTGTAGACGGCGCACCAGGTGGCCAGGGTGGGCACCGTCATCTGGGCCATCAGCGCGAGTGTCTGGTCCCGGTCCAGGGTGCCGGCCAGCAGGTCCGACGCCTCGACGAGGAAGGAGAGCGAGCCGCGGCGCAGCCGTTCCAACTCGCCCAGCCGGGCCGACTCGACGGCCAGCGCGATCCGGTCCGCGGCGAACTGGAGGCGCAGCGCCTCCTCGTTGGTGTAGCGCCCAGCGTTCTCCGCGGCGACCCCCAGGGAGCCGGTGAGCCGGCCCTCGACCTTCAGCGGGACGGTGACCACGGAGCGCATCCCGGTGCCGTTGAGCAGCGGTACGGCGCCGGGGACGGCGGTGAGGTCCTCGTGGACGGCCGGCATACGGGCCGAGCCGAAGCGCCCCGTGCCCGCCTCCACCGGGACCCGGGCGAAGCGCTGGCGGGCCGACGGGAGGCCGGTGGAGGCCCGTACCTCCAGTTCCGTCTCGTCGTCCGTGGCGAGCAGCAGGAAGGCCGAGTCGCCGTCGAGCATGTCGCGGGCGCGCTCCACGGTGCGCTGGAGGAGCCCGTCGAGGTCGTCCGGGGCGGGGGAGCCGATGAAGACCTCGAAGGGGTCCACGATGCGGCTCTCGGTGGACGCGTCGGAGGCCGGGGCGCGCAGCGGCGTCTGGATCACGGCGCGCTCGTCGTCGCGTACGAGCAGACAGACGGTGGACGGTTCGCCCCGGGTGTCGCGGATCCGCAGATGCGAGGCGTAGACGGGGACGACCCGGCCGTCGGCGGCGCGGATGCCGTAACTGCCCTCCCAGCGGGAGAGCTGGAGCGCCTCCACGATGCCGGTGCCGATGCCCGGGGTGTGCGGCCAGGCGGCGATGTCCGTCAGGGGTTTGCCGACGACCTGTTCGTCCGGGTACCCGAAGAGGTGCTCGGCGTCCTCGTTCCAGCCGGCGATGGCGCCCGTACGGTCGATCTGGACGACGGCGACCCGTACCCGCTCGTCCGCCACGGGGAGCAGCTCGGTGGGGAGGACGGGGCCCGCGGAGCGGGTGCCCACGGGGCGTTGCGGCAGTTCGAGCTGGAACCACACCTGTTTGTAGGTGGGGGAGTACTCGACTCCCCAGCGTGACGCCAGAGCGGCGCACAGGAGCAGTCCTCTGCCGTTCTCCTGGTCCGGGCCGGCGAAGGAGCGCGCGCTGCCCTGGATGGGGACCTCGCGCTCCGGATAGCGGTCGGCGACCTCGACGCGTACGCCCTGTTCCGTACGGAGACAGAGGACGTCGGCGGAGGTGCCCGCGTGGACGACGGCGTTGGTGACCAGCTCGCTGGTGAGAACGACCGCGTCGTCGACGACATCCGAGTAGCCCCACCCCTGGAGCGTGTCGCGGACAAAGGCCCGGGCGGTCGCGACGGACCGCCCTACCGGATCGAAGGTGGCAGCCGCACGCGCGGTGATCACAGCACTCCCCATTGGTGTTTCGTCTCTCCCCAGAGTCCTGTGCCCGTTTCTTGTCGCTTCGATTCGCCTGCCAGGCTAGACGGTCGTCGGCCGCCGCGTGTCGCGGAGTCCCGACTCCGTCGCGGTGTTGGGGGACCGGCGCGGGGTGCGCGCCGTGGGCGCGGGGCCGGGGGCCGGGGCGGCTGTACGGCGGGGGGCGCCCCTCCTTGTACCCTTCAACGATTTGACGCTCGCGCCGTCACGCCTCAAGGGTTGACGGAGACAGTGAGCCGCAGTGACACACTGGGCAGGCTTTCTTCGGACAGCTCGGGCAGTACGGTCAACCCCTGCGGGAGGGACACGGTGGAGTCTGGCACGGCGGCGCGTGGCACGGGCACGCGCGCGAAAGGCGGACGGACCCGCGGCAACGGGACCATCGAGGTGGACGCGGCGGAGCTGAGCAGACTGCTGACGGCACTGGTGTCGATGCGGGACGGCAACTTCCGCAAACGCCTGACGGTCGCCGGGGACGACACGATGGCGGAGATCGCCGCCGTCTTCAACGAGGTCGCCGACCGCAACCTTCATCTCACCGGTGAGCTGGCCCGGGTACGGCGCGTGGTCGGGCGTGAGGGGAAGCTCACGGAGCGGCTGGAGAACGGCGCCTGCGAGGGCTCCTGGGCGGCTGCCATCGACGCGTCGAACGCGCTGGTGGACGATCTGGCCCGGCCGGTCTCCGAGGTCGGCAGGGTGCTCTCCGCGGTCGCGGAGGGCGACCTGGAGCAGCGGATGGACCTGCGCTCGAACTCCGTGGAGGGGCCGGAGCGCCCGCTGCGCGGTGAGTTCCTGAAGGTGGCCCGTACCGTCAACAACCTGGTCGACCAGTTGTCCGCGTTCACCGACGAGGTGACGCGGGTGGCGCTGGAGGTCGGTACCGAGGGCAAGCTCGGGGGCCAGGCCAAGGTGCGCGGCATGTCGGGTTCCTGGAAGGACCTGACGGACTCCGTCAACACCATGGCGTTCCGGCTGACCGCCCAGGTGCGCGACATCGCGCTGGTCACCACCGCGGTCGCCAAGGGCGATCTGTCCCGCAAGGTGACGGTGCACGTGGCCGGCGAGATGCTCCAGCTCAAGGCGACCGTCAACACGATGGTGGACCAGCTCTCCTCGTTCTCCTCCGAGGTGACCCGGGTGGCCCGGGAAGTCGGTACGGAGGGCGAGCTGGGCGGGCAGGCGACCGTGCCCGGTGTGGCGGGGGTGTGGAAGGACCTCACCGATTCGGTGAACACCATGGCCGGGAATCTGACCAGCCAGGTGCGCGGCATCGCCGAGGTGACCACGGCCGTCGCCAACGGCGATCTGTCGCAGCAGGTGACGGTGAGCGCGCGCGGCGAGGTCGCGCAGCTCGCCACGACGATCAACCAGATGACCGAGACGCTCCGTACCTTCGCTGACGAAGTGACCCGGGTGGCGAGCGAGGTCGGTGCCGAGGGGCTGCTGGGCGGCCAGGCACAGGTGCCGGGCGCGGCGGGTACGTGGAAGGACCTGACGGACTCGGTCAACACGGTCTTCCGCAATCTGACCACCCAGGTGCGCGACATCGCGCAGGTGACGACGGCGGTCGCCAATGGTGACCTGTCGCAGAAGGTCACCGTGGATGTCGCGGGCGAGATGCTGGAGTTGAAGAACACCGTCAACACGATGGTGGGGCAGCTCAAGTCATTCGGCTCGGAGGTGACGCGGGTCGCCCGCGAGGTGGGTGTCGAGGGGCGGCTCGGTGGCCAGGCCGAGGTGCCGGGCGCGGCGGGCACGTGGAAGGACCTGACGGACTCCGTCAACACGGCGTTCCATAACCTCACCGGTCAGGTGAGGGACATCGCGCAGGTGACGACGGCGGTCGCCAATGGTGATCTCACCCAGAAGGTCACCGTGGATGTCGCGGGCGAGATGCTGGAGTTGAAGAACACCGTCAACACGATGGTGGCGCAGCTCTCCTCGTTCGCCGACCAGGTCACGGTGATGGCCCGCGACGTGGGCACGGAGGGGCGGCTCGGCGGCCAGGCGCGGGTGGACGGCGTCAGCGGTACGTGGAAGGAGCTGACCGACTCCGTCAACTCCATGGCCGGCAATCTCACCGACCAGGTGCGCCAGATCGCCCAGGTGACCACGGCGGTGGCGCGCGGCGATCTGTCGCAGAAGATCGATGTGGACGCCCGGGGCGAGATCCTGGAGCTGAAGAACACGATCAACACGATGGTCGACCAGCTCTCCGCCTTCGCCGACCAGGTGACCCGGGTCGCGCGCGAGGTGGGCACGGACGGCAGGCTGGGTGGTCAGGCACAGGTGCCCGGGGTGGCCGGGGTGTGGCGGGACCTCACGGACTCCGTCAACGGCATGGCGGGCAATCTGACGGCCCAGGTGCGTCAGATCGCGGGCGTCGCGACGGCGGTGGCGCGTGGTGACCTGTCGCAGAAGATCGATGTGGACGCCCGGGGCGAGATCCTGGAGCTGAAGAACACCCTGAACACCATGGTGGACCAGCTCTCCAACTTCGCCGAGCAGGTGACGCGGGTCGCCCGTGAGGTGGGCACCGAGGGCATCCTGGGCGGGCAGGCAGAGGTCCAGGGGGTCTCCGGTACCTGGAAGGACCTCACCCAGTCCGTCAACTCCATGGCGAACAACCTCACTTCCCAGGTGCGCAATATCGCGGAAGTGACCACGGCGGTCGCCAAGGGCGATCTGTCCAAGAAGATCACCGTCGACGCGCGCGGCGAGATCCTCGATCTGGTGACGACGGTCAACACGATGGTCGACCAGCTCTCCAACTTCGCCGACGAGGTGACGCGCGTCGCCCGCGAGGTGGGGACGGAGGGCATCCTCGGCGGGCAGGCCCGGGTCCGGGGCGTCACCGGGATCTGGAAGGACCTCAGCGACAACGTCAACACGATGGCGAACAACCTGACCAGCCAGGTGCGGAACATCTCGCGGGTCTCCTCGGCGGTCGCCAACGGCGATCTCACCAAGAAGGTGACGGTGGAGGCGCGCGGCGAGGTCGCCGAGCTGGCCGACACCGTCAACACCATGGTGACGACGCTGTCGTCCTTCGCGGACGAGGTCACCCGGGTGGCGCGCGAGGTGGGCACCGAAGGGGCGCTGGGCGGTCAGGCGCGGGTGCCCGGCGTCTCCGGTACGTGGAAGGACCTCACGGAGTCGGTGAACTCCATGGCGTCCAACCTGACGGGGCAGGTGCGGCAGATCGCCGCGGTCACCACCGCCATCGCGAAGGGCGATCTGACGAAGAAGATCGACATCGACGCGCGGGGCGAGATCCTGGAGCTGAAGAACACCATCAACACCATGGTGGACCAGCTCTCCTCGTTCGCCGAGCAGGTGACCCGGGTCGCCCGTGAGGTGGGCACGGACGGCCAGCTCGGCGGTCAGGCGCGGGTCCGGGACGTCGACGGCACCTGGCGCGATCTGACCGAGTCGGTGAACGAGATGGCCGGGAACCTGACCCGTCAGGTGCGGGCCATCGCCGCCGTCGCCACTGCGGTGACCCGGGGCGACCTCAACCTCAAGATCGACGTGGACGCGGCGGGCGAGATCCAGGACCTCCAGGACAACATCAACACGATGATCGCCAACCTGCGGGACACCACCCTCGCCAACGAGGAACAGGACTGGCTCAAGGGCAACCTCGCCCGGATCTCCGGGCTGATGCAGGGCCGCCGCGACCTTGACGACGTGGCGTCGCTGATCATGAGCGAGCTGACCCCGGTGGTCTCCGCGCAGCACGGCGCGTTCTTCCTGGCGATGCAGACCGGTACGGTGCCGCAGCTCGGCACCGATGTGGGCCGCGACGGTTCGTACGAACTCTGTCTGCGCGGCAGTTACGGTTACTCGGCGGGGTCCATGCCCACCGCGTTCCGCCCCGGCGAGACCCTGATCGGGACGGCGGCCGAGGAGAAGCGGACCATCCAGGTCAGTGTGCCGCCGGGGTATCTGAAGATCTCGTCGGGGCTCGGCGAGGCGGCTCCGGCGCATGTGATCGTGTTGCCGGTGCTCTTCGAGGGGAAGGTCCTCGGGGTGATCGAGCTGGCCTCGTTCCAGCCGTTCACCCAGATCCAGCGCGACTTCCTCAACCAGATCGCCGAGATGATCGCGACCAGCGTCAACACCATCAGCGTCAACTCGAAGACGGAAGTACTGCTGAAGCAGTCCCAGGAGCTGACCGAGCAGCTCAGGGAGCGCTCGGCGGAGCTGGAGAACCGGCAGAAGGCCCTCCAGGCGTCCAACGCTGAGCTGGAGGAGAAGGCCGAGCTCCTCGCGCAGCAGAACCGCGACATCGAGGTGAAGAACACCGAGATCGAGGAGGCCCGGCAGGTGCTGGAGGAGCGGGCCGAGCAGCTCGCCGTCTCCATGCGCTACAAGTCGGAGTTCCTGGCGAACATGTCGCACGAGCTGCGCACCCCGCTCAACTCGCTGCTGATCCTCGCCAAACTCCTCGCGGACAACGCCGAGTCGAACCTCTCTCCCAAGCAGGTGGAGTTCGCGGAGACGATCCACGGGGCGGGCTCCGACCTGCTCCAGCTGATCAACGACATCCTGGACCTGTCGAAGGTCGAGGCGGGCAAGATGGACGTCAGCCCGACCCGGATCGCCCTGGTGCAGCTCGTGGACTATGTGGAGGCCACGTTCCGGCCGCTCACCGCCGAGAAGGGGCTCGACTTCTCCGTACGGGTCTCCCCGGAGCTGCCCGCGACGCTCCACACCGACGAGCAGCGCCTCCTCCAGGTGCTGCGGAACCTGCTGTCGAACGCGGTGAAGTTCACCGACAGCGGCGCGGTGGAGCTGGTGATCCGGCCGGCCGGCTCCGATGTGCCGAACGCCATCAGGGAACAGCTGCTGGAGGCGGGGTCGCTGCGCGAGGCGGACGGCGACCTGATCGCCTTCTCGGTGACCGACACCGGGATCGGCATCGCGGCGAGCAAGATGCGGGTGATCTTCGAGGCGTTCAAGCAGGCGGACGGGACGACGAGCCGGAAGTACGGCGGCACCGGGCTCGGGCTCTCCATCAGCCGGGAGATCGCGCGGCTGCTGGGCGGTGAGATCCACGCGGCGAGCGAACCGGGCCGGGGCTCGACCTTCACGCTCTACCTGCCGCTCCACCCGAGCGAACTGCCGCCCCAGGGGTACGCACAGCTCCCGCCGACGGGCATGCCGCAGCTCCCGGCGGCCGACGACGGCACGGCGGAGACGCCCTGGGCCGCCCTGTCGGACGCGCCGGCGCCCGAGCTGCCGGACCCCGCGGCGCCGTTCCGGCGGCGTCGTACGAACACCGCCGCGCCGGAGGGGGGTTCCGCGTACCCCGGGGAGGCCACCGGAGGCGCCCAGGGGCCCTCGGGGGCGGCCGGAGAGGCGACGGCGGGGGCCGGGGCGCCCGGCGGCTCCCCGGGGCGGCAGGAGTACTGGGGGGCGGGTACGGCCGCCCCGGCTCCGTCAGCGAGCCGCCAGGAGGCCTCCGTGGCGGGCCCCGCGTTCTCGTTCTCCGGCGAGAAGGTGCTCATCGTCGACGACGACATCCGCAATGTGTTCGCCCTAACGAGCGTGCTGGAGCAGCACGGCCTCTCGGTGCTGTACGCGGAGAACGGCCGCGAGGGCATCGAAGTGCTGGAGCAGCACGACGATGTGACGGTCGTTCTGATGGACATCATGATGCCGGAGATGGACGGGTACGCGACGACGACGGCGATCCGCCGCATGCCGCAGTTCGCCGGGCTGCCCATCATCGCGCTGACGGCGAAGGCCATGAAGGGCGACCGGGAGAAGGCCATCGACTCCGGAGCTTCGGACTATGTCACCAAGCCGGTCGAACCCGATCACTTGCTGTCAGTGATGGAGCGTTGGATGAGCGAGGAGTGACCGGCGGCGGAGCGAATCCGCACGTTGCACTGACCAAGTGGGCCCGGAGGCGTGTGAGCCGCTGTTTTCCGGGGAACCTTCTGGTCTTCCGCCGCGTTTCCGCTTCGAGGGCAGTGACATCACGGTGACAGGGTGTGGCGACGGGCGGGGTGCGGCTACCATGACCGGCACAAGGACGGACGGCGTAAGGGAGTCGTCCCCTGGGACGGCACCCGGTGCACCTCCCGGGTCCGTGAGCAGGGGGCGCCCCACGCCGGGGCGAGGAGGGCGGGCGGCCATGGTGCAGAAGGCCAAGATCCTCCTGGTCGATGACCGGCCGGAGAATCTGCTGGCGTTGGAGGCCATTCTCTCCGCGCTCGATCAGACGCTGGTGCGGGCATCGTCAGGGGAGGAAGCGCTCAAAGCGCTGCTGACGGATGATTTCGCGGTCATTCTGCTGGATGTCCAGATGCCGGGAATGGACGGGTTCGAGACCGCCGCCCACATCAAACGGCGCGAGCGGACCCGCGACATCCCGATCATCTTTCTCACGGCCATCAACCATGGCCCGCACCACACCTTCCGCGGCTACGCGGCGGGCGCGGTGGACTACATCTCGAAGCCGTTCGACCCCTGGGTGCTGCGCGCCAAGGTCTCCGTCTTCGTCGAGCTGTACATGAAGAACTGCCAGCTCAAGGAACAGGCGGAACTGCTCAGACTCCAGCTCGCCGGGGCCGGCGGGGCACGGGAGCCCGCCGGGCTGCTGGCCGAACTCTCCGCCCGGCTCGCGGCGGTCGAGGAGCAGGCCGAAGCGCTCTCCAAACAGCTCGACGACGACGCCGCCGACGCCTCGGCCGTGGCGACCGCCGCACACCTGGAGCGCAAACTCACCGGACTGCGGCGGGCACTCGACGCCCTGGAGCCCGGCACGGGGAACGGATCGGCCACGGTCCCGTCCCCGAACTGACCACGGCGGACGGGGAGAAGAACACCGCCGCCCCCGATGGCGCCCCGTATTCCTGTGGAGTTACGGGTTCCGCGGAGTTACGGGCGACACGAACGGGTGAAGCGGTGGGCACACGTGTCCCCGGCCGTGCACACCGGTAACCTCACCACCATGGCCTCACGTGCGTCCGGCAATGGTTCCCAGGGCACGGCGGGCACCGCAAAGCCGCGGGCCGGCCGTACGACCGGCGCCGCGAAAGCGGCGCCCGCCAAGAAGGCGGCGGCGAAGAAGACCGCCCCCGCGAAGAAGACAGCGGCCAAGCGCGCGCCAGCCAAGAAGGCGGCGCCCAAGCCCGCCCCCAACCCCACCGGCGGCGTCTTCCGGATCGTCCGCTCCCTCTGGCTCGGCACGGCCCACGGCATCGGCGCGATGCTGCGCGGCATAGGACGCGGCGCGAAGGGCCTCGACCCCGCCCACCGCAAGGACGGCGTCGCTCTGCTCCTGCTCGGCCTGGCGCTCGTCGTCGCGGCCGGCACCTGGTCCAATCTCCACGGCCCCGTCGGCGACCTCGTCGAGATGCTGATCACCGGCGCCTTCGGCCGGCTCGACCTCCTCGTACCGATACTCCTCGCCGCCATCGCCGTCCGGCTGATCCTCCACCCCGAGAAGCCCGAGGCCAACGGCCGTATCGTCATCGGGCTCTCCGCCCTCGTCATCGGGGTGCTCGGCCTCGTCCACATCGCCTGCGGCGCCCCGGGGCGCGGCGACAGCGCCCAGGTCATGCGCGACGCTGGCGGCCTCATCGGCTGGGCCTCCGCCACCCCGCTGATCTTCATCACCGGCGCCGCCCTCGCCGTACCGCTGCTCCTGCTCCTCACCGTCTTCGGACTGCTCGTCGTGACCGCCACCCCCGTCAACGCCATTCCACGGCGCTTGCGGCTGCTCGGCGTCAAACTGGGTGTCATCGAACCGCCCCACGAGGCGGAGCCCTACGGCGAGGCGTACGACGGGTACCGCGACGACGACGAACGGTACGACGAACAGTGGCGCCAGGCGCTGCCCGCCGCCGGACGGCGCCCCTCGGGACGCCGGGGCCCGGCAGGCCCGTACGACCCGGACCAGGCCGAGGTGGAGGCGCTCTCCAAACGCCGCAAGCCGCGCCGCCCCGCGGCCCACGCCGCCGGGGACGGGGAGCGCCCGATGGACGCCGTGGACGTGGCCGCCGCCGCGGCCGCCGCGCTGGACGGGGCCGTGCTCAACGGGATGCCGCCCTCCCCGATCGTCGCGGACCTCACCCAGGGCGTCTCCGTGGAGCGCACGCGGCGCCCCGGGGAACGTACGGAGGAACAGCGGACCGGCCCCCGCCCCGGAGCGCGCGACGCAGCCGGGGAGAGCCCCGTGGCGCTGCCCTCGGCGCGCGAGGCCGGGCGCCGTACCCCCGGCGCCCCCGGAGTCCCCGCCGTCGCCGACCTCACCAAGCCCGCCCCCGAGCCGGCCCGCCCGCTGCCGCCCCGCGCCGAGCAGCTCCAGCTCCGCGGCGACATCACCTACGCGCTGCCCTCCCTGGACCTGCTGGCGCGCGGTGGCCCCGGCAAGGCGCGCAGCGCCGCCAACGACGCCGTCGTCGCCTCGCTCACCAACGTCTTCCAGGAGTTCAAGGTCGACGCCGCCGTCACCGGCTTCACCCGGGGCCCGACGGTCACCCGGTACGAGGTGGAGCTCGGCCCCGCGGTCAAGGTCGAGCGGATCACCGCGCTCACCAAGAACATCGCGTACGCCGTGGCCAGCCCCGACGTGCGCATCATCTCGCCGATCCCCGGCAAGTCCGCCGTCGGCATCGAGATCCCGAACACCGACCGCGAGATGGTCAACCTCGGCGACGTCCTGCGCCTCGCCGCGGCAGCCGAGGACGACCATCCGATGCTCGTCGCGCTCGGCAAGGACGTCGAGGGCGGCTACGAGATGGCCAACCTCGCGAAGATGCCGCACCTGCTCGTCGCCGGCGCCACCGGCTCCGGCAAGTCCTCCTGCATCAACTGCCTGATCACCTCCGTGATGGTGCGGGCGACCCCGGAGGACGTCCGGATGGTCCTCGTCGACCCCAAGCGGGTCGAGCTCACCGCGTACGAGGGCATCCCGCACCTGATCACCCCCATCATCACCAACCCCAAGCGGGCCGCCGAGGCGCTCCAGTGGGTCGTCCGCGAGATGGACCTGCGCTACGACGACCTCGCCGCCTTCGGGTTCCGGCACATCGACGACTTCAACAAGGCCGTCCGCGCCGGCAAGGTCAAGCTGCCCGAGGGCAGCGAGCGCGACCTCTCCCCGTACCCCTATCTGCTGGTCATCGTGGACGAGCTGGCCGACCTGATGATGGTCGCGCCGCGCGACGTCGAGGACGCCATCGTCCGGATCACCCAGCTCGCCCGCGCCGCCGGCATCCACCTCGTCCTCGCCACCCAGCGCCCCTCGGTCGATGTCGTCACCGGGCTGATCAAGGCGAACGTGCCCTCCCGGCTCGCCTTCGCCACCTCCTCCCTCGCCGACAGCCGGGTCATCCTCGACCAGCCGGGCGCCGAGAAGCTGATCGGCAAGGGCGACGGGCTCTTCCTCCCCATGGGGGCCAACAAGCCGACCCGTATGCAGGGCGCCTTCGTCACCGAGGAGGAGATCGAGGCCGTCGTCCAGCACTGCAAGGACCAGATGACGCCCGTCTTCCGGGACGACGTCGTCGCGGGGGCGCAGCAGAAGAAGGAGATCGACGAGGAGATCGGCGACGACTTCGACCTGCTCTGCCAGGCGGTCGAACTGGTCGTCTCCACCCAGTTCGGCTCCACCTCCATGCTCCAGCGCAAGCTGCGCGTCGGCTTCGCCAAGGCCGGGCGGCTGATGGACCTCATGGAGTCCCGGAACATCGTCGGGCCGAGCGAGGGCTCCAAGGCGCGCGACGTCCTGGTCAAGGCGGACGAGGTGGACGGGGTCCTCGCCGTCATCCGGGGCGAGTCCGCGCCGTGACGGCCGGGGAATCCGGGCGGTGACGGACCGGGAATCCGCGCCGTGACGGACCGGGAATCCGTGCCGTAACGGGCCAGGAGCGCCGAGCCGGGGGACCGCCGGCTCGGCCGGACGCGCCGGAACTCACTCGGACGCGCCAGGATTTCAATCAGATTTCCGGGAAGGCGTTAGGCAACCGTTTCCCTTTGGCAGACGTCAAGTTGGAGAAGGGACAGGCATGATGTTCCTCTCATACGCCGTCCGGCCCCGTCCGACGGCGTGCAAAGTGCATCCGCCCGGTTGCCCCACCCTTTCGTACCACCCCTAGACTGAGTGTCCGGCAGGTGGCTACACGCTCGAAAGGCGCCCCCGTGTCCATCGGCAACTCTTCCGACGGCAAGAACCCCCAGGCCCCCCAGGACAAGGTCCCGCAGGACAGCGTCCCCGATTCCGAGGCCCCCGAGGAGCAGACCCCCGAGGGCAACTCCGCCGAGGAACAACGGCCTTCGATCGGCCGGACGCTCCAGCAGGCCCGGATCGACGCACACCGCACGGTCGAGGAACTGAGCGCCGCCACCCGCGTACGGGTCCCCATCGTGCACGCCATCGAGGACGACGACTTCTCCCGCTGCGGCGGCGACGTCTACGCCCGCGGCCACATCCGTATGCTCGCCCGCGAGGTCGGTCTCGACCCCGCGCCCCTCATGGAGCGCTTCGACGCCGAGCGCGGCGGGCGCCCCGCGGCGAGCATCACGGCGCCGATGTTCGAGGCGGAGCGGATCCGGCCCGAGCGCCGCCGCCCCAACTGGACCGCCGCCATGGTCGCCGCCATCGTCGCGGTGGTCGGCTTCGTCGGCTTCACGGCGTTCAACGGTGCCGACAAGACCGCGAAGACCAATGAGGTCGCCGAGGGGCCCACGCCCGCCGGCGACACCAAGCCCACCCCCGGCAAGACCAAGGAGACCAAGCCCGAGGCCGAGGCCTCCGAGAGCGCCATCGCCGCCGCCCCCCAGGACAAGGTGACGGTGAAGCTCTCGGCGACCCAGGGCAAGAGCTGGATCTCCGCCAAGGCGCACAACGGCAAACTGCTCTTCGACGGCATCCTCACGCAGGGCGACTCCAAGACCTTCCAGGACGACGAGCAGATCGACCTGATCCTCGGCAACGCCGGGGCGATCGAGCTGTTCGTCAACGGCAAGAAGGTCGCGGACGAGTTCGAACCGGGTCAGGTCGAGCGGCTCTCGTACACGCAGGGCGACCCCGAGGTCGGCTGATCAACCCTGCACGGCAGGGGCAGGGCCGGGACAAAGTAGTCTTGAGCCCATGCCCGAACGCCGTACCGTCGCCCTTGTCACTCTTGGCTGCGCCCGTAACGAGGTGGACTCGGAGGAGCTCGCAGGCCGCTTGGCAGCGGATGGCTGGGAGCTCGTCCAGGACGCCTCAGGGGCGGATGTCGCCGTCGTCAACACCTGTGGATTCGTCGAAGCCGCGAAGAAGGACTCCGTCGACGCCCTGCTGGAAGCCAACGATCTGAAGGATCAGGGCAGAACCCAGGCCGTCGTCGCCGTCGGCTGCATGGCCGAGCGGTACGGCAAGGAGCTCGCCGAGGCGCTGCCCGAGGCGGACGGGGTCCTCGGCTTCGACGACTACGCCGACATCTCGGACCGCCTCCGGACCATCCTGGGCGGCGGCATCCACGCCTCCCACACCCCCCGCGACCGCCGCAAGCTGCTGCCGCTCAGCCCCGTCGAGCGCCAGGGCGCCGCCGTCGCGCTCCCCGGCCACGCCCAGGGCGCCGAGGAGCCGGCGCCGGCCCCCGAAGACCTGCCCGAGGGCGTCGCACCGGCCTCCGGGCCCCGGGCGCCGCTGCGCAGACGCCTCGACTCCAGCCCCGTCGCCTCCGTGAAGCTCGCCTCCGGCTGCGACCGCCGCTGCTCCTTCTGCGCCATCCCGTCGTTCCGCGGCTCCTTCATCTCGCGCCGCCCCTCCGATGTCCTCGGCGAGACGCGCTGGCTGGCCGAGCAGGGCGTCAAGGAGGTCATGCTCGTCTCCGAGAACAACACCTCCTACGGCAAGGACCTCGGCGACATCCGGCTGCTGGAGACCCTGCTGCCCGAGCTGGCGGCCGTCGACGGCATCGAGCGGATCCGGGTCAGCTATCTCCAGCCCGCCGAGATGCGGCCGGGGCTGATCGACGTCCTCACCTCGACGCCCAAGGTCGCCCCGTACTTCGACCTCTCCTTCCAGCACTCCGCGCCCGGCGTGCTGCGCGCCATGCGGCGCTTCGGGGACACCGACCGCTTCCTGGAGCTGCTGGAGACGATCCGGGGCAAGGCGCCGCAGGCCGGGGTGCGCTCCAACTTCATCGTCGGCTTCCCCGGCGAGAGCGAGGCGGACTTCGCCGAGCTGGAGCGTTTCCTCACCGGTGCGCGGCTCGACGCCATCGGCGTCTTCGGCTACTCCGACGAGGACGGCACCGAGGCCGCCACGTACGAGAACAAGCTCCCCGACGACGTGGTCGCCGAGCGCCTCGACCACCTCTCCCGGCTCGCCGAGGAGCTGACCGCCCAGCGGGCCGAGGAGCGCATCGGCGAGAGCCTGACGGTCCTCGTCGAGTCGGCCGGCACCGGCGACGGGGCGGGGTACGGGGTGGACGACGAGCCGGCCGTGGGCCGCGCGGCGCACCAGGCGCCGGAGACCGACGGCCAGGTGATCTTCACCTCGCGCGAGGGGCTCCGTCCCGGTCGTATGGTCGAGGCGAAGGTGGTCGGGACCGAGGGCGTGGACCTGGTCGCCGAGTGCTACGAACTTCCGGGGGGCGACGCCAGCACCCCGGGTGAGGAGGCGGCCAGATGACCGGAGTCCCGGCGTCCGCGGCGGGCGGTTCCGGCGCGAAGCCGGCGCGCGGGGCCGCGAAGCCGGCGCCCGGCGCCAAGCTGGCGTCGGTGGTCGTCAACCAGGCCAGCCTGTGGAACATCGCCAACATCCTCACCATGGTGCGGCTGGTGCTGGTGCCCTGCTTCGTCTATCTGCTGCTCCAGGACGGCGGGTACGACCCGGTCTGGCGCGCCTGGGCATGGGCCGCGTTCGCCGTCGCGATGATCACGGATATCTTCGACGGCCATCTGGCCCGTACGTACAACCTGGTCACCGACTTCGGCAAGATCGCCGACCCGATCGCGGACAAGGCGATCATGGGATCCGCGCTGATCTGCCTCTCCGCGCTCGGCGATCTGCCCTGGTGGGTGACGGGCGTCATCCTCTTCCGCGAGCTGGGGATCACGCTGATGCGGTTCTGGGTGATCCGGCACGGGGTGATCCCGGCCAGCCGCGGCGGCAAGATGAAGACGCTGGCGCAGGGCGTCGCCGTGGGGATGTACGTCCTCGCGCTGACCGGGCCGCTAGCCACGCTGCGGTTCTGGGTGATGGCCCTGGCGGTCGTCCTGACCGTGGGCACCGGGCTCGACTACGTACGGCAGGCGATCGTGCTGCGCCGCCAGGGGCTGGCCGAGGAGCGCGCAGAGGCGGAGTCCGGCAGGTGAGTGCCCCGGTGAGTGCGGCGGCACGGGTGGTGGAGACGCTGGTGGTACGGGGCGCCACGCTCGCCGTCGCGGAGTCCCTGACCGGCGGTCTGGTCGCCGCGGAGCTGACCGGGGTCCCCGGGGCCTCCCGGGCCTTCCGCGGGGCCGTGACGGCGTACGCGACGGATCTCAAGCGGGACGTCCTGGGCGTGGACGGGGCGCTGCTCGCCGAGCGGGGAGCGGTGGATTCCGAGGTCGCCCGGCAGATGGCGGCGGGGGTACGGCGGGTCCTGGGCGCCGACTGGGGCGTGGCGACCACCGGGGTGGCGGGCCCCGAGCCGCAGGACGGCCGGCCGGTCGGCACCGTCTACGTGGCGGTCGCGGGACCGGAAGGCGTGGGGAAAGTGGCCGCGCTGCGGTTGAACGGCGACCGGGCGGACATCCGTAAAGAGAGTGTGCGGAGCGTACTGGGACTGCTCCTCGGCGAACTCTCCGGGAACGCGCGGACACAGGATACGGAAGAGAACGGGGGGATTTGATGTTTGCAGCCCTGAGTGAACACGACATCGCTCCCCGCACGGCCGCCGCACAAGGCGGTACGGTGGGGCGTGAAGGATGCGGCTACGCGGTCCGAGGAGGGAGCCACCGATGATTCTGCTCCGTCGCCTGCTGGGTGACGTGCTGCGTCGGCAGCGCCAGCGCCAGGGCCGTACTCTGCGCGAAGTCTCCTCGTCCGCCCGAGTCTCGCTCGGCTATCTCTCCGAGGTGGAGCGGGGGCAGAAGGAGGCTTCCTCCGAGCTGCTCTCCGCGATCTGCGACGCGTTGGACGTACGGATGTCCGAGCTGATGCGTGAGGTCAGCGACGAGTTGTCGCTGGCGGAGCTTGCCGCGTCCGCGGCGGCCGAGCCGGTACCCGCGCCAGTACGGCCCATGCTCAATTCCGTCTCCGTGACGTCGGTGGCCGGAGTGCCGACGGAGCGGGTGACGATCAAGGCGCCCACGGAGGTGGCGGACGTCGTCGCCGCCTGAGGGGCCGCCCGAAGGTGCGGGTTCGAGGCTGTGAGCGGAGCCCCGGCCGGGAGTGATACCGGCCGGGGCTCTCGCATGTCCGGCGTCACCCCTTCATTCCGTATGACCGTTTTGTTCCTTATGTGTCATGGTGGATGGGGAATACGACCGGACGGAATCGCTGGAGGGCCCGCATGTCTGTGGTGAAGAGTTCCCTGTCCGAGGAGGACCTGAAGCTGGTCGGTGAGGCGTTGCAGGGCGCGCTCGTGGACCTGGTGGATCTCTCGCTCGTCGCCAAGCAGGTGCACTGGAACATCGTCGGGCCGCGCTTCCGCTCCGTGCATCTCCAGCTCGACGAGGTGGTGACCACGGCGCGGCAGCACTCGGACACGGTCGCGGAGCGGGCCTCGGCGATCGGGGTGACCCCCGACGGGCGGGCCGCGACGGTGGCGGGGACCAGTGCGATCGGCCCGGTCCCCAACGGCTGGATCAAGGACACGGACGCCGTGCGGACCCTGGTGGACGCGCTGGGCGCGGTGGTCGCGCGGATGCGGGAGCGCGTCGCTGCGACGGACCGCCCTGACCCGGTGACCCAGGACGTGCTGATCCAGGTGGCCGCCGATCTGGAGAAGCACTCCTGGATGTTCCAGGCCGAGAGCGTGTGACGCGGGGCGCGCGCCCCGGGCGGTGGTAGTGCGCCCGGTGCGTGCGCCCGACACGCTCTCCCGGCCGGGTGAGGCGCCGTCTAGGGTCGGCCGGAGGAGGCAGCCATGGCGGGGATACGGGGCGAGCTTTGCATATCCGGCCGGGTGCACGGGCTTCTCCGCGGCTCCCCGCCGGCGCGGGTGGCCGTTCTCCTCTTCGCCGGGGTGCTCGGTGCGTCGCTCGGCGGCTTGTGGTGGTGGGCCGTGCTGCGGCTGCTGCTGGTGCCCGGGCAGGCCGGGGTGGTGGAGGGCGCGGTGGCGGCGGGCGGCTGGGGGCTGAGCCTGCTGCCGGTGCATGCGGCGGCGGTACGGGGGCGGGGGCCGGGGTTCAGCGCGCCTCCGGGAGGGTGAGGTGGGCGGCGATCGCGGGGAGCAGCGTGCGGGCCGGGTCGGCCAGGTCGGCGGGGTCGTCCGTGGCCCAGCAGACGTAGCCGTCGGGGCGGAGCAGCAGGGCGGCGGCGTCCAGGCCGTCCGTTCGGCCGGCGCGGGTGAGGCCGATCCCCGCCGGGAGCGGGAGACCGTCCGGGACGGCCCCGGCGAGGTCGAGCAGGACGGCGTGCCCCGCGCGGAACAGCGCGGAGAGCCGGCGGGGCCCCGCCTCCGTCGTCAACTCGGCGTCCGGCACGCGTGCCCCGGTGAGCCGGTGGCCGCCGGGGAGGTCGTAACGGAGCGAGAGGCCGGACATCAGACCGGCGACATGGCGGTTGGCGTCGGGCAACCGCAGCAGGTCGGTGACGATGTCGCGCAGGGCGGCCACGTCCTCGCCCGGGTTCTGGTGGGCCAGCACGCGCTGGGCCGAGGTATGGTGGAGCACCTGGGCCGCGACAGGGTGCCGTTCGGCGTGGTAGCTGTCCAGGAGGCCCTTCGGCGCCCGGTCCCGCAGCGTGGCGGCGAGCTTCCACCCCAGGTTGAGCGCGTCCTGGATGCCGAGGTTGAGGCCCTGGCCGCCCAGCGGCGGGTGGATGTGCGCGGCGTCCCCGGCGAAGAGGACGCGGCCGGTGCGGTAGCGCTCCACCTGGCGCGTGGCGTCGGAGAACCGCGAGGCGTTCTCCACCGCGCCCAGAGTGGTCTCCGCGCCGTACACCGACCGGAGCGCGGCGCCGATCTCCTCGGGGGTGACGGGGGTGTCCCGGGGCTCCTCCCCGGCGCCGTCCGCCGCGTCCACGCGCCCGAAGGTGAACCGGTAGCGGTCGCCGCCGAGCGGGATCAGCATGCCCCAGTCGCCGCCCTGACGGCGGGTCATGGTGCTCATGTGCCCCCTGCGCTCCGGCACCAGCGAGGAGGCTGCGGAGAGCCGGATGTCGGCCAGGATCGCCCGGTGGGTCCCCGGCCGGCCGGGGAACGCCACCCCGAGCACTTTGCGCACCGTACTGTGGCCGCCGTCGCACGCCACCACGTACCGCGCCCGGATCCGCAGGGGGCCCGCCGTCACGGTCACGCCGCCGTCGTCCTGGGCGACTCCGGTCACCGGGGTGCCGCGCAGCAGCCGCGCGCCGAGGGCGCTCGCCCGCTCCTCCAGGACCGCCTCGACCTCCCACTGGGGGATCCCGATGGGGTACGGGTGCCTGGTCGCCCAGGGGGTGCAGTCCAGGGGTACCGGCAGGAACGCGAAGTGCCCGCCCGCCGGGTCGCCGGCCGGGCCACCTGCCGGAGCGCCGGCCGGGCCGTGCGGGGTGAGCCGGTCCAGCAGGGGCTCCAGCAGCCCCCGCAGCTCCAGGAGTTCGGCGGTACGGGGCTGGATCCCGCCGCCCTTCACCTGCTCGACCCGGTGGGACAGCTTCTCCAGCACCAGGGTCCCGACCCCGGCCAGGGCCAGTTCGTACGCCAGCATCAGCCCGGTCGGGCCCGCGCCCACGATGACGACCTCGGTTTCCGTCGCAGCGTTCACTCGCTCACTCCTTCGTGTATCCGCTCGGTCCGACCTCGGGTCCGGTGTCGGGTCCGGCTTCGGGTCTGCACTCGGAGTTAAAGTATACTCAGTGCAGAAATTTCCTCGGGGCAGTGTTTTGGTACGGTGGCGGCCGTGGACGGCAGGCCAGGACTACGCGAGCGGAAGAAACTGCGGACCCGCGCGGCGATCTCCGACGCGGCGATCACGCTCTTCCTCGAACACGGCTTCGCGCAGGTCTCGGTGGCCCAGGTGGCGGAGGCCGCCGAGGTGTCCAAGCGCACGCTGTTCGCGTACTTCCCCACCAAGGAAGAGCTCGTGGTGCACCGGCTCGCCGACCATGAGACCGAGCTCGCCCGTGTCGTACGGGACCGCCCTCGGGGCACCGCCCCGCTCGCCGCGGTGCGGGACCACTTCCTCACGGGGCTGCGCGAGCGGGACCCGATCACCGGGCTCAACGACCATCCGCAGGTGCTCCGGCTCACCCGGCTGATCGACGAGGCGCCCACACTGGTGGCCCGCATGGACCGCTTCAGGGCCGGGGCGGAGCGCGCCCTCGCCCGGGCGCTGCGGGAGACGGCGGAGATCACGGAGCTCACGGCGCGGATCGCCGCGGTGCAGATCGTCGCTGTGCGGTGGACGCTGGCGGCCGACAACGCCGCGCGGATGGCGGGCGGGGAGCCGGCCGACGAGCGCTACCCCGGCGCCGTACGCGATGCCGGGCACGCGTTCGCCCTGCTGGCGAACGGGGTGGGCGCCGAGCTCTCCGGGGCGGGGACCCGGGCCGGGATAGCCCCCGGGGAGTGAGCCCCTAGGGGGTGGGGCCGGACTGGCAGCGGGGGCACCAGTAGGCGGGGCGGCCGTCGTGGAGGGCCGTACGGATCGGGGTGCGGCAGCGGAGGCAGGGGCGGTCGGCGCGCCCGTACACGGCGAGCGTCCGGCGGTGGCCGGGGCGCTCGCGGTGTGCTTCCAGGAGGTTCTTGGCCGCCGTCACCAGGCGCTCGGGCGCGGGGAGTTCGCCGATCGGGAGCCAGGGGGTGGCCCCGGCGCGGAAACAGGTCTCGGAGGCGAAGATATTGCCGATCCCGGCGAGGTTGCGCTGGTCGAGCAGGGCCTCACCGAGGGGCCTCGCGGGGTCGGCGAGCAGCCGGCGCAGCGCTTCGTCGGGGTCCCAGTCCGGGCCGAGGAGATCGGGGCCCAGATGACCGACGACGCGGGCCTCGTCGCGGGTGCGGAGCAGTTCCAGGACGGGCAGCCGGTAGCCGACGGCGGTCCGCCCGGCGGTGCCGAGGATCGCCCGGATCTGGTGCGCGGGGCCGCCGCGCCACCGCTCGCCCGGGGCGTAGATCTGCCAGGCGCCGTCCATCCGCAGATGGGAGTGGAGGGTGAGCCCGCCCTCGACCCGGGTGAGCAGGTGCTTGCCGCGCGGGGTGACGTCGAGGACCGTCCTGCCGGTGAGATCGGCCGTCGCGTACCGGGGGACCCGCAGGTCGCAACGGGTCAGCGGGTGCCCGGCGAGCGCGGTGTGCAGACGCCGGGCGGTCTGGAGGACGGTGTCTCCTTCGGGCATGTCCCCATGATGCGCGCGTGCGCCGGGGAGCGGGCGGGGGAGGGGCCGCCGTCCGGCCGGCGCTCGCCCCGGTCAGGCGCGCAGGCGCAGGCCCCGGGGGGTGGCGTGGAAACCCGCCGCCTCCAGCGTCCGGCCCAGCGGGGAGGCCAGCGCCGGTATGCCGTTGGCCCGCTCCACGGTGACCGTACCGAGGGCGCCCGCGCGGGCCGCGTCCGCCAGCGCCCCGGCGGCGGCCGTCAGCGCCGGGGCCTCTGGGTCCGTCGCCCAGCAGAGCAGGGTCTTCCCGCCCCGTTCCAGATAGAGGATCAGCTCCCCGCCGACCAGGACGACCAGGGAGCCGGCCTTGCGCCCCGGCTTGTGGCCCGCCCCGTCCGGCGGCTCCGGCCAGGGCAGCGCGGCCCCGTACGCGTTGGCGGGGTCGGCAGCGGCGAGCACCACGGCCCGGGGCGTCGGCTGCCCGTCCGCGCGCTCCCGCGCCGTCGCCGCGGCCCGCAGCCGGTCCACCGCCCCGTCCGTCGCGAACTGGGCGGCGCCCAGCCCCTCGACCACATAGCCCCGGCGGGCCTGACCGCTCTCCTCGAAGGCCGACAGCACCCGGTACGTGGCCGAGAAGCCGCCCGGCACCCCCTCGGCAGCGACGGTGCCCCGGGTCACCACGCCATGCCGGTCCAGGAGCGTACGGGCCAGGGCGTGCGCGCGGGGCGTGGGCTCGGGGACGGGATCGGGGAGCAGCGACCACCGTCCGCTCACGGTGGGCGGGCCGCTCCGGGAGGCGGGGCGCGCCGCGCCGGTCAGGGTGCCGTACCGGCCCCGGGGCACCGGGCGGCGCGCGCGGTGGGCGGTGGAGCCCGCCGTACGGCCCGAGCCGAGCAGTGAGCGCAGCGGCGCCAGGGTGTCGTTGGTGAGCCGCCCCGACCAGGCCAGCTCCCACAGGGCGTCGGCCAGTTGCGGATCGGTGGCGTCGGGGTGGGTGGTGGCGCGGATCTGGTCGGCGATCTGCCGGAAGAACAGCCCGTACCCCCCGGAGAGCGCGGCCAGCACCGCGTCGTGCAGCGCGGTCCGCTCCAGCGGGAGCGGGGCGGGGAGGAGCAGCGGGGCGGTGTCGGCGGGATAGAGGGAGACCCAGCCGTCCTTGCCGGGCAGGGCGCCCGCGCCGGCCCACAGGACCTCGCCCGTGGTGGTCAGTTCGTCCAGCAGCGCCGGGGTGTACCCGGCGACGCGGGACGGCAGGACCAGCTTCTCCAGCGCGGACGCCGGGACCGGGGCGCCCTGCAACTGCTCTACGGCGCGGGCGAGTCCGTCGATGCCGCGCAGCCCCTCGCCGCCCAGATGCTGCCACTGGGGGAGGAAGGTGGCGAGCGCGGCGGGCGCGACCGGCTCCAGCTCCTGGCGGAGCGCGGCCAGCGAGCGGCGGCGCAGCCTGCGCAGCACCGTGGCGTCGCACCACTCCTGGCCGATGCCCGAGGGATGGAACTCGCCCTGGACGACCCGGCCGCCCGCCGCGAGCCGCTGGAGCGCGCCGTCCGTGACGGCGGTGCCGAGGCCGAAGCGCTCGGCGGCGGCGGACGAGGTGAACGGGCCGTGCGTACGGGCATGGCGGGCGAGCAGGTCGCCCAGCGGGTCCTTGACCGGTTCGGTGAACGCCTCGGGGACCCCCACCGGCAGCGCGGTGCCCAGGGCGTCCCGCAGCCGGCCGGCGTCCTCGATCGCCGCCCAGTGGTCCGCCCCGGCGATCCGGACCCGGATGGCGCGGCGCGCCGCCGCCAGCTCCCGTGCCCAGGACTCCTCGGCGCCCCGCTCGGCCAGCTCGGCGTCGGTGCACGGGCCGAGGACCCGCAGCAGGTCGGCGACGCCCTCGGCGTCCTTGACGCGCCGGTCCTCCGTCAGCCACTGGAGCTCCCGCTCCAGCTCCGTGAGGACCTCCGGGTCGAGCAGCTCCCGCAGCTCGGCCCGGCCGAGCAGCTCGGCCAGGAGCCGGGAGTCCAGCGACAGGGCGGCGGCCCGCCGCTCGGCGAGGGGCGAGTCGCCCTCGTACAGGAACTGCGCCACATAGCCGAAGAGCAGTGAGCGGGCGAAGGGCGAGGGCTCGGGGGTGGTGACCTCCACCAGCCGGACCCGGCGCGAGGCGAGGTCGCCCATGAGTTCGGTGAGCCCGGGGACGTCGAAGACATCCTGGAGACACTCCCGCACCGCCTCCAGGACGATGGGGAACGAGCCGAACTCGCTCGCCACCTGGAGGAGCTGGGCGGCGCGCTGGCGCTGCTGCCACAGGGGGGTGCGCTTGCCGGGGCTGCGGCGCGGCAGCAGCAGCGCCCGCGCCGCGCACTCCCGGAAGCGGGCGGCGAAGAGGGCGGAGCCGCCGACCTGTTCGGTGACGAGACCGCTGATCTCGCCCGGGTCGAAGACGGCATCGGCGGCGCCCAGCGGGGCCTGTTCGCTGTCGAAGGCGGTGGACGACGGGTCGGGGCCGCCGCCGTCCCCGCCGTGCCCGCCGTCCCCGTCCAGGAGGTCCAGGCCGAGCAGATCGGCGTCGGGCAGCCGCAGCACGATGCCGTCGTCGGCATGCATGACCTGCGCGTCCATCCCGTACCGCTCGGTGAGCCGGGCGCCCAGCGCCAGCCCCCACGGGGCGTGCACCTGGGCGCCGAACGGGGAGTGGATCACCACCCGCCAGTCGCCCAGCTCGTCGCGGAACCGCTCGACCAGGATCGTCCGGTCGTCGGGGACATGTCCGCAGGCGCGGCGCTGCTCGTCCAGGTACGCCAGCAGATTGCCGGCCGCCCAGTCGTCCAGCCCCGCCGTCATCAGGCGCAGCCGGGCGTCGTCCTCGGGGAGCGCGCCGACCTCACGGAGGAAGGCGCCCACCGCGCGCCCCAGCTCCAGCGGGCGGCCGAGCTGGTCGCCCTTCCAGAACGGCAGCCGCCCCGGGACACCGGGCGCCGGGGTGACCAGGACGCGGTCCCGGGTGATGTCCTCGATACGCCAGGACGTCGTCCCCAGGGTGAAGACATCGCCCACCCGGGACTCGTACACCATCTCCTCGTCCAGCTCGCCGACCCGGCCGCCGCCCTTCTTGGGGTCGGCCCCGGCCAGGAAGACCCCGAACAGGCCCCGGTCGGGGATGGTGCCCCCGGAGGTGACCGCGAGGCGCTGGGCGCCGGGGCGGCCCGTCACCGTACCGGCGACGCGGTCCCACACCACCCGGGGGCGCAGCTCCGCGAAGGCGTCCGACGGGTACCGCCCCGCGAGCATGTCCAGCACCGCGTGGAACGCCGAGTCGGGCAGCGCGGCGAACGGGGCGGCCCTGCGGACCAGGGCGAGGAGATCGTCCGCCTGCCGGGTGTCGAGCGCGACCATGGCGACGAGCTGCTGGGCCAGCACGTCCAGCGGGTTGGCGGGTACGCGCAGCGCCTCGATGGACCCGGCGCGCATCCGCTCGGTGACCACGGCGGCCTGCACCAGGTCGCCCCGGTACTTCGGGAAGACGACGCCGGTGGAGACCGCGCCGACCTGGTGTCCGGCCCGGCCCACCCGCTGGAGCCCGGAGGCGACCGAGGGCGGCGACTCGACCTGGACGACCAGGTCCACGGCGCCCATGTCGATACCCAGCTCCAGGCTGGAGGTGGCGACGACGGCGGGCAGCCGGCCCGCCTTCAGGTCCTCCTCGACCTGGGCGCGCTGCTCCTTGGAGACCGATCCGTGGTGCGCGCGGGCCAGCAGGGCGGGGGCGCCCTTGGCCGCGCCCGCCTGGGCCATCACCTCGGCGGGGGAGTGCTCCTCGGGCATCGTGTGCCCCGTGGCGCGTTCGTACGCGATCTCGTTGAGCCGGTTGCAGAGCCGCTCGGCCAGCCGGCGGGAGTTGGCGAAGACGATCGTGGAGCGGTGCGCCTGGACGAGGTCGGCGATCCGCTCCTCCACATGCGGCCAGATGGACGGCTTCTCCGCGCCGTCCGCCGCCTCCGAGGCGGGGGAGCCGCCCAGCTCGCCCAGGTCCTCGACCGGGACGACGACGGAGAGGTCGAACTCCTTGCCCGAGGGCGGCTGGACGATCTCCACCCGGCGTCGCGGCGACAGATAGCGGGCCACCTCCTCCACCGGACGCACGGTCGCGGAGAGGCCGATCCGGCGGGCGGGGCGCGGCAGCAGCTCGTCCAGGCGCTCCAGGGAGAGCGCGAGATGCGCCCCGCGTTTCGTCCCCGCCACCGCGTGCACCTCGTCCAGGATCACCGTCTCGACGCCCGCGAGCGCGTCCCTGGCGGAGGACGTGAGCATCAGGAAGAGCGACTCGGGGGTGGTGATCAGGATGTCCGGCGGCCTGGTCGCCATCGACCTGCGGTCGGCCGGCGCGGTGTCGCCCGAGCGGATCCCGACCCGTACCTGGGGCTCGGGCAGCCCGCGCCGTACGGACTCCTGCCGGATCCCCGTGAGCGGGCTGCGCAGATTGCGCTCGACGTCGACCGCGAGCGCCTTCAGCGGCGACACGTACAGCACCCGGCAGCGCTTCTTCGCCTCGGCGGGCGGCGGGGCCGAGGCGAGCTGGTCGAGCGCGGCGAGGAACGCGGCCAGGGTCTTTCCGGACCCGGTCGGCGCCACCACCAGCACGTCCGACCCCTCCCGGAGCGCGCGCCAGGCCCCCTCCTGCGCGGCGGTGGGCGCGGGGAAGGCCCCCGTGAACCAGCCGCGGGTCGCGGGGGAGAAGGAGTCGAGCGCGGTACGTGCCATGCCCCCCATCGTGCACCCGCCCACTGACAATCGCCCGGACCTGCGCGAACGCCTCCTCGGAGCCCCGGCGCGGCGGGACGTGACGGGGTTCGGCGCGATGCCGGGATACTGGACACATGCGGCTGACGATTTTCTGGGAGCGGATGGCGGACCACTTCGGCGCCGCCTACGCCGATTCCTTCGCCCGGGACCATGTGATGGCCGAACTGGGCGGACGTACGGTGCACGAGGCGCTGGCCGCGGGCTGGGAGGCCAAGGACGTCTGGCGGGCAGTCTGCGAGGCCATGGAGGTCCCCGCGGAGCGCCGCTGACGTACCGGTTGACGCACCGTCGTACCGGTTGACGCGCCGTCGGCCGGTCGCGGCCCGCCGCGCGGCCGGAACCGGTGCGGGAACGGCGGACCCCGGGGCCGGGTGCCGGCGCCGTGGTCCAGACTGGCCCCGTGGCAGTGAACGACGACATCGCATCGGACGAGCAACCCCCCGTCCCCGTAGGGGACGACCCCGCGCGGGCCCCGCACACGGCGTCCCCGGCGGCGCCGACGGGGCCGCTGCCACGCCCGGACGCCGGTGAGGGCGGGGCCGGCGGGAGTGCCGGGGACGCCGGGAGTGCTCGGGACAGCGGGAGTGCCGGGGCCGGAGGGAGTGCGGCGGACAGCGGGAGTGCCGGGGCCGGAGGGAGTGCGGCGGACAGCGGGAGTGCCCGGGACAGTGGGAGTGCCGGGGACACCCGGGGGGACGCCGGGGACAGCGGTCGTGACCGGATGCCCCGGTGGCTGCCGCGCGCCATGCTCCTCGCGCTGGGTCTCATCACCTGCTTCCAGCTCGGCACCTGGGCGTTCCATCAGCTCATCGGACTGCTGACCAATGTGCTGATCGCCTTCTTCCTGGCGCTGGCGGTGGAGCCCACGGTCGGCCGGATGGCCGAGCGCGGCATGCGGCGCGGACTCGCCACCTTCCTCGTCTTCTTCGTCGTGCTGGCAGCGAGCGCCGGCTTCGTGGTGATGCTCGGCTCCATGCTGGCGGGCCAGATCGTGGGCATCGTCGACTCCTTCCCGCAGTACCTCGACTCGGTGATCAAGTGGATCAACCTGACGTTCCACACCGAGCTGTCACGGGTCGCCGTCCAGGACAGTCTGCTCCACTCCGACTGGCTCCAGAAGTACGTGCAGAACAGCGCGAGCGGTGTTCTCGACATCTCCACCACCGTGCTGGGCGGACTCTTCCGGCTGCTGACGATCTTCCTGTTCTCCTTCTACTTCGCCGCCGACGGCCCCCGGCTCCGCCGCGGCCTCTGCTCCGTCCTGCCGCCCGCCCGCCAGGCCGAGGTGCTGCGCGCCTGGGAGATCGCGGCCGAGAAGACCGGCGGCTATCTCTACTCGCGCGGACTGATGGCGCTCATCTCCGGTGTCGCGCACTACGTCATGCTGGAGTTCCTGGGCGTCCCGTACGCGCCGGCGCTCGCGGTGTGGGTGGGGCTGGTCTCCCAGTTCATCCCGACCATCGGCACCTATCTGGCGGGCGCGCTGCCGATGCTGATCGGCTTCACCGTGGACCCCTGGTACGCGCTCTGGGTGCTCGCGTTCGTGGTGGTCTACCAGCAGTTCGAGAACTACATGCTGCAACCCAAGCTGACCGCGCGCTCCGTGGACATCCACCCGGCGGTGGCCTTCGGCTCCGTCATCGCCGGGACGGCGCTGCTGGGTGCCGTCGGCGCGCTGATCGCCATCCCGGCCGTCGCGACGCTCCAGGCGTTCCTCGGCGCGTACGTGAAGCGGTACGACGTCATGGACGCCCCCCGCGCGGGCGCCCGCCCGGCCCGCAGGGGCAGCCCGCTGCCCGAGCGCCTGCGGCGGCTGGTGCGCCCCGGCGGGGATGCTTGACAGGGAAATCGAACATCCATTCTTATGGGAACGCCGCCGGTGTTTCCCCGGTCCGGACGGCACCGTCCTGTGATGGCGTGACGGGGGCGGCGCGTGGCGGACAGCCCCCGGCCGGTTTGTCCACAGGCGGGGAGGCGTCGGGGACGCGTTGTCAGTGGCAGGGGATAGCGTCTTCGACGTGAAGCGATCGACTCAAGCAAATCGGGTGGAACCCATGGCAGGAACCGACCGCGAGAAGGCGCTCGACGCCGCGCTCGCACAGATTGAACGGCAATTCGGCAAGGGCGCAGTGATGCGCATGGGGGACCGGTCGAAGGAGCCCGTCGAGGTCATCCCCACCGGATCGACCGCGCTCGACGTCGCGCTCGGCGTCGGCGGGCTGCCCCGCGGCCGTGTGGTGGAGGTCTACGGTCCCGAGTCCTCCGGAAAGACCACGCTGACCCTGCACGCGGTGGCGAACGCCCAGCGGGCGGGCGGCGCGGTGGCCTTCGTGGACGCCGAGCACGCCCTCGACCCCGAGTACGCGCGGAAGCTCGGCGTCGATGTCGACAACCTGCTCCTCTCCCAGCCCGACAACGGCGAGCAGGCCCTCGAAATCGTGGACATGCTGGTCCGCTCCGGCGCGCTCGACCTCATCGTCATCGACTCCGTCGCCGCGCTCGTGCCCCGCGCGGAGATCGAGGGCGAGATGGGCGACTCGCACGTCGGCCTCCAGGCGCGGCTGATGAGCCAGGCGCTCCGGAAGATCACCAGCGCGCTCAACCAGTCGAAGACCACCGCGATCTTCATCAACCAGCTCCGCGAGAAGATCGGTGTGATGTTCGGCTCCCCGGAGACCACGACCGGTGGCCGGGCGCTCAAGTTCTACGCCTCGGTCCGGCTCGACATCCGCCGTATCGAGACCCTGAAGGACGGCACCGAGGCGGTCGGCAACCGCACCCGCGTCAAGGTCGTCAAGAACAAGGTCTCGCCGCCCTTCAAGCAGGCCGAGTTCGACATCCTCTACGGCCAGGGCATCAGCCGCGAGGGCGGGCTGATCGACATGGGCGTGGAGCACGGCTTCGTCCGCAAGGCCGGCGCCTGGTACACGTACGAGGGCGACCAGCTCGGCCAGGGCAAGGAGAACTCCCGCAACTTCCTCAAGGACAACCCCGATCTCGCCAATGAGATCGAGAAGAAGATCCTGGAGAAGCTGGGGGTCGGGGCACAGCCGCAGGCGCCGACGGCCGAGCCGGGGGCGGATGCCGCGGGTGATCCCGCCGGGGGTGATCCGGCCGGGGGCGCGCCCGCCGCGGGCGCGTCGGCAAAGCCGGCCGCCAAGGCCAGGTCGGCCAAGTCGGCAGCGGCCAAGAGCTAGTCCGCGCCGTGCCGTATGAGAAGAGGCGGCGGACCGAAAGGCCGGGCGGCAGCTCCGACCCGTCGAGGGCCGGGCAGGAGCTGCCGCCCCAGGACCCGGCCGAACGGGCGCGGGCGATCTGTCTGCGCCTGCTCACCGGCGCCCCGCGCACCAGGAAGCAGCTCGCGGACGCGCTGGAGAAGCGGGAGATCCCGGAGGAGATCGCCGTGGAGGTGCTCTCCCGCTTCGAGGAGCTGCGGCTGATCGACGACGCGGCGTTCGCCGGCGCCTGGGTCGAGTCGCGCCACCACGGCCGAGGTCTGGCCCGGCGCGCCCTCGCGCGGGAGCTGCGGACCAAGGGGGTCGAGCCCGCCCTGATCGACGAGGCGGTCGGGCAGCTCGACTCCGAGCGCGAGGAGGAGACCGCCCGCGAACTGGTCGCCCGCAAACTCCGCGCCACCCGTGGCCTGGAGCGGGACAAGCGGGTGCGCAGGCTCGCCGGGATGCTGGCGCGCAAGGGGTATCCGGAGGGCATGGCGCTCCGGGTCGTCCGGCAGGCGCTGGCGGAGGAGGGGGAGGACACCGAGGGGCTGGACGAGAACGGATAGCGGCGGCCCCTCCCGGCCCCGGCCCTCCCCGGCCTCGCGGCGCGGAGCCGCCCCCTGCCCTGCCGCTCGGGAGGGACAGGAGGGGGCGGACAACGTTCGTACCGGCCGCGCGGCCCTCTGCGTACGTACAGGCGCACCGGCCGTACAAGCGCACGGACCTACGGGTGTACGGGTGTACGGGTGCTCAGCGGGTGACGGGAAGGCCCTCCGCGCGCCAGGCCTGGAAGCCGCCGACGAGGTCCGTCGCGCGGTGCAGACCCAACTGGCGCAGGGAGGCAGCGGCGAGGCTGGACGCGTACCCCTCGTTGCAGACCACCACGACCAGCAGATCGTGCCCGGTGGCCTCCGGGGCGCGGTGGCTGCCCCGGGGATCGAGCCGCCACTCCAGCTCGTTGCGCTCCACGACCAGCGCGCCCGGGATCAGCCCGTCGCGCTCGCGCAGCGCCGCGTACCGGATGTCCACCAGCAGCGCGCCCTCCGACGCCGCCGCATCGAACGCCGCCCGGGGCGCCAGCCGGTCCAGCCCGGCGCGGACCCGTTCCAGCAGCTCGTCTATGCCCACCGGGCCCGCATGGCCCGCAGGGCCCACGGCGCCCACGGCACTCGCCGGACCCCCAGCGCTCACCGGCTCGCTCACTGCCACTCCTCGGGACGCTCGACCTGTTCGAGACGGAGCACCTGGTCCGTGCGGCTGTAGCGGCGCATCAGCGGCAGCGGCGGGTAGTACGCGTGGACGGACACGGCGTGCGTGCCGGCCGACTCGTTGCGGACCTCGTGCACATGGTGCCTGCCGAAGGCCCGCCCCTCACCCGCCGCCACCTGGCGCGTGCGGTCGACGCCCTCGGCCAGCTCCAGCGTCCGCCACCCCTCCGTGGGCAGCCGCGCCGCCAGCGAGTCCTCCCGGAGCGCCCCCGCCGCCGTGGCGAACGCGCCGTGCGAGCCGCCGTGGTCGTGCCAGCCGGTGCCGGTGCCCGGCGGCCAGCCGATCAGCCAGGCCTCACTGCCCCCGGGGCCCGCCAGCCGTACCCACGTACGGCCCTCGGGATCCAGCGGCAGGGAGGCGACCAGCGCCCGGTCGGCGGCGGTCTCCCGGACGAAGGCCAGCAGCTCGGCGGGGGTGGGACCGGTGCCGGCGCCGGGGGCGGACGCCGACGCGGGCTCCGGCGCGGGCGCCGCAAGGGGCTCCGGGGCGGCGTCCGTACGTACGGACGTGGATACGGGCGCGGGAAGAAGAGACATGGTGACCGTCCTGTGAGGCTCGCGAGAGTGCGCCGCCGACGGTGCGAGACGTCGGGCGCGGGGTCGGGAAGCGGCGGATCAACAGGACGGACGACACACGCAGCCCGCATAGCGGACGAGGTCCATATGGACCCTCCGCCACAGGCGCACATCGGTGTCGGTCACGCTCCGGAGTACACCATGTGAGCCCGTGGCGGTCAATTGATGTTCGCGATGCGGTCCGGGCTCGCGGGAGCGTTCGGCCGGGGAACGGTGTGCGCCGCCGGCGGATCCCCGCCGCCCGGCGCCCCGGCGCCGCCCGGGGACGCCCCGCCGTCCGCCCCTCCGCCGGGCCCCAGGGCCGCCTGCGGCGCCCCGCCCCGTACCGCGTCCGCCGCCGCGTACAGGTCGGCAGGGCGCACCCCGCCGAAGGCCGTCACCAGGTGCCCGTCCGGCCGTACCAGCAGCACACTGTGGGCGGACGCGCCCGGATACGCCTCCGTGACCAGCAGCTCCGACCGTACCGGCAGCGCCGCCACCGCCTCCGCCAGCCGCGGCATCACCCCGGCGGTCAGCCAGTGCCGCCGGTCCCAGACCCCGGTGCCCGGCGCGACCAGGACCACCAGCAGCCGGCCCCGGCCCAGCCGGGCGCCCAGCCGGGTCGTCGTGCCGTCCGGCGCCGTCACCCGTACGTCGTCCACCAGCGCGCCGGGCCGGGTGCCCACCGCCGTCTGCGAGGCGGCGGGCGGGGGCGCGAGCGGGGAGTGCGGATAGCCGGGCGGCGCGCCCAGCGGACCGTTCCCCAGGTGCCCGTCGGCGAGCAGCGTGTCATGGCCCCGGGTCGCGCCCGGCATGTACGTACGGAGCCCGCCGCCGCCCCGCAGTATCGGCAGCGACTGGTCGGCCGCGCGGAGCCGGGCGGCCACGGCGGTACGGCGCTCCGCCTGGTAACTGTCGAGCAGGGTCTCCGACGCGCCCCGGTGCCAGTCCTCGGCCAGTTTCCAGGCGAGGTTGCCGATGTCCCGCACCCCCTCGTCGAGCCCCTGGGTGCCGACGGCGCCCAGCAGATGCGCGGCGTCCCCGGCGAGAAAGGCGCGGCCCGCGCGCCACCGCCGGGCGAGCCGGTGGTGCAGCGTGTACACACCGGTGTCGAGGAGTTCGTACGGCGGCGTCTCGCCGCACCAGCCGGCCAGGGTGTCCCGTAAACGCGCCACCAGCGCGTCGGGGGTCACCAACTCGCCCCGGGCCGGCAGCAGCCAGTCGATCCGCCAGGCGCCGCCCGCGAGCGGCCTGGCGGAGATCTCCTCGCCGCCGCCCTGCCACGGCGGCCTGCGGTGCAGCAGCGCCTCGCCCGGCCAGGGCAGCTCGGCGCGGAGCGCGGCGACCGCGTGGCGCTCCACCGCCGTACGCCCCGTGAAGCGGATGCCGAGGAGTTTGCGCACCGTGGAGCGGGCCCCGTCGCACCCCACCAGATGGCTGCCGCGCCACCAGGTCGCCCCGGGGCCCCGGGTGTGTGCGGTGATCCCGTGGCCGTCCTGCTCCAGCGCGTCGAGGCGGCTGCCGGTGACGACCTGGATCAGCTCTTCCTCGGCGATGGCGGCGCGCAGCCCGCGCGACAGGGCGTGCTGCGGGATGTGGAGCGGGGCCGGGGCGCCGCCCTCCCCGGCGGTGCCGAGCGGCAGCTCCCGGACGAGCTGCTTCCGCCTCATCAGACGCCACCCGGCCCACCGGACCCCCTCGTCACCCAGGGTGGTGCAGCCGAGCCGGGTCAGCAGCGCGGCCGTGTCCGGCCGGAGCACGGCGGTCCGCGCGGGGCGCGGCTCGTCGGCGCCGGTGGACTCGTCCAGCACCACGGAGGGGACCCCCTGCGCGGCGAGGGCCAGCGAGAGCGCGAGCCCGACCGGGCCCGCGCCGACGACGATCACCGGATCCACGGTGCGCCCCTCCGGGCCCGTGCGGTCATACGGTCAAGGGCAGGAGCCCGGTGTGCGATCACAGAACGTATGCAACCTACTGGGGGTGCCCGCGTCAAGCGACGGGCTGAGTGGCGCGCACACCCCCTGCCACTTCCGTCTCAGGCGGAGTTGTTGCCACCGTCCATGGTGTGCCCCGGTCCGTAGGCGAGATGGGGCTCACCGGCGCCGAGGACCTCCCCGGTGCTCTTCTTGCCGCGCCGCAGCCGTCGTTCCAGCCAGCTCGCGAAGGCGGTGAGCGCGGCGTTGAGCGCGATGTAGAGCAGGGCGATGACGACGAGCGTGGCGATGGTGTTGGCGCCGTAGTTGGCGGTGATCGCACGGTTCTGGGCGAGGAGTTCGGAGAAGCCGAGCATCGCGCCGCCGAGCGCCGTGTCCTTGACGACCACCACGAGCTGGCTCACCAGGGCGGGCAGCATCGCGGTCACGGACTGCGGCAGCAGCACGTACGCCATGGTCTGGCCCTTGCGCATGCCGATCGCCTTGGCGGCGTCGGTCTGGCCCCGGGGCAGGGTGAGGACGCCGGCCCGGACGATCTCGGCGATGACCGAGGAGTTGTACAGCACCAGGCCGGTGATCACGGCGTACAGCGGTCGGATGTCCGACGAGACGCTGCTGAAGGTCACATACAGCGCGGAGGCGAAGACCATCATGATCAGGACCGGGATGGAGCGGAGGAACTCCACCACCGCGCCGACCGGGATCCGTACCCACGCGTGGTCGGAGAGCCGGCCGACCCCGAGGAGCGCGCCGAACGGCAGGGCGATCAGGATGGAGAGCGCCGCGGCCTTCAGGGTCTCGCCGAGGCCCGGGAGCAGATACGTCGTCCAGACCGCGGGGTCCGTGACGAACGGGCTCCACTTCTCGGAGGCGAGCTGGTCCTTCTCGGCCATGGCCGCCAGTACCCACCAGGCGACGAGCACGAAGGCCACCGTGAACACGACCGTGTAGACGATGTTCCGCCGCTTGGCCCGGGGCCCCGGGGCGTCGTACAGAACGGACGTGCCACTCATCGCTTCACCGCCACGCGCTTGCTGACCCAGCCCAGCAGCAGGCCGGTCGGGAGGGTGAGAACGACGAAGCCGAACGCGATCACCGCGAAGACGGCGAAGAGCGAACTGGTCTCGTTCTCGATCATGGTCTTCATCAGGGCCGACGCCTCCGCGACGCCGATGGCGGCGGCGACGGTGGTGTTCTTCGTCAGCGCGATCAGCACATTGGCCAGCGGCGCCACCACGGAGCGGAACGCCTGGGGGAGCACGATCAGCGTCAGCACCTGGAAGAAGCTGAGCCCGAGCGCGCGGGCCGCCTCGGCCTGTCCGACGGGCACGGTGTTGATACCGGCGCGGAGGGACTCGCAGACGAAGGTGCTGGTGTACGCGACCAGGCCGAGGACGGCGAGCCGGAAGCCGATGGTCTTGAAGTCCCCGCCGCCGAGGGTGATCTGGAGGGTCTGGCCGAGCGCCAGCGAACAGCCGACGAGCACCACGGTCAGCGGGGTGTTACGGACGAAGTTGACGTACGCGGTACCGAACGTACGCATGAGTGGGACGGGACTGACACGCATCCCGGCCAGCGCCGTTCCCCATATCAGGGAACCCACTGCGGAATAGAGGGTGAGCTGCACCGTCACCCAGAAGGCGCCGAGCAGGTCGTACTGCCCGGAATCAAGAAAGTCGAACACGATGCCCCGCGCTCTCCCCTGGTCTGCTGGTCGGAACGCGCCGCCGGCCGGGCGGCCGGCGGCGCGTCAATGCTTCTGTCGGCTCGTGGCCGCTGTCAGCTCGTGGCGTCGATCTTGGGGGCGGGCTCGTTCTTGTAGTTGGCCGGACCGAAGTTGTCGGTCACCGCCTTCTCCCAGGAACCGTCCGACTCCATCTTGGTGAGCGCGTCGTTGATCTTCTTCTGGAGCTCGGTGTCGCCCTTCTTGAGGCCGATGCCGTAGGGCTCGTCGCTGAGCTTGAGGCTCAGGAGCTTGAACTTGCCCTTGTGCTCCGCCTGCGAGGCGTACCCCGCGAGAATGGAGTCGTCCGTGGTCAGGGCGTCAACGGCCTTGTTCTCCAGACCGGTCAGGCACTCGGAGTAGCCGCCGAACTCCTGGAGGTCGGCCTTGGGGGCCAGCTTGTCCTTGACGTTCTGCGCCGAGGTGGAGCCCGTGACGGAGCAGAGCTTCTTGGTGTTCAGGTCCTCGGCCTTGGTGATGGACTTCTCGTCCGCGCGGACCAGCAGGTCCTGGTGGGCGAGGAAGTACGGGCCCGCGAAGTCGACCTTCTTCTTGCGCTCGTCGTTGATCGTGTACGTCGCGGCGACGAACTTGACGTCGCCGTTGGCGATCAGGTTCTCGCGCTCGGCGCTGGGCGCCTCTTTCCAGACGATGTCCTTGGCGTCGTACCCCAGCTCCTTGGCGACATACGTGGCGACGTCGACGTCGAAGCCCGCGTAGGTGCCGTCCGGCTTCTTCAGGCCGAGACCGGGCTGGTCGAACTTGATGCCAATGGTGATCTTGCCGTTGTCGGAGCCACCGGCGCTGCTCTTGTCGCCGCCACAGGCGGTGGCGGTCAGGGCGAGGACCAGGGCGGCGGCCGCGGCCGTGCCTGCCTTGTGGAGCTTCATACGTGAACTTCCCTCGGGTGAGACGTGAACGAATCAGGTTCTGCCGGAACGCGGTACAGCCGTAAACGCGGTAGAGCCGTAGAAGAGCCGTTGGCCGTTAGGAGGAGTCAGTGGCGCCGTGATCAGCGGTTCAGGTTCAGTGGTGCAGGATCTTCGAGAGGAAGTCCTTGGCCCGGTCGCTGCGCGGGTTGCTGAAGAACTCGTCGGGCGTGGCCTGTTCGATGATCCGGCCGTCGGCCATGAAGACGACCCGGTTCGCGGCGGAGCGGGCGAAGCCCATCTCGTGCGTGACGACGACCATCGTCATACCGTCGCGGGCCAGTTGCTGCATGACTTCGAGCACTTCATTGATCATCTCGGGGTCGAGCGCCGAGGTCGGCTCGTCGAAGAGCATGACCTTCGGGTTCATCGCCAGCGCCCGCGCGATGGCGACACGCTGCTGCTGTCCGCCCGAGAGCTGGGCGGGGTACTTGTCGGCCTGCGAACCGACGCCCACGCGGTCGAGCAGCGTGCGGGCGGTCGCCTCGGCCTTCTTCTTCTCCGTCTTGCGGACCTTGAGCTGGCCCAGCGTGACGTTCTCCAGCACCGTCTTGTGTGCGAAGAGATTGAACGACTGGAAGACCATGCCCACATCGGCACGGAGCCTCGCCAGTTCCTTGCCCTCGTCGGGCAGCGGCTTGGAGTCGATCGTGATCGAACCCGAATCGATCGTCTCCAGGCGGTTGATGGTGCGGCACAGTGTGGACTTGCCGGACCCCGAGGGTCCGATGACGACCACGACCTCGCCACGGGCGATGGTCAGGTCGATGTCCTGGAGCACATGCAGCGCGCCGAAGTGCTTGTTCACGTTGCTCAGTACGACCAGGTCGCCCGTCGCCGGCCCGGCGCTCCCGGTGTCCTTGGTCGCTGACACTCCGCTCATCGGCTTTTTGCTCCGTCCTCACTCGGTTGGGAGGACCCTAGTCACGCACTGCGATCAGCGTCATTACATCTGAGCTGAAATTGAGCATAACGATCCGGCCGCAACCGGACACTCCGCGTGAAGTGGGCAGCGCGGGGAGTACCGGGTGGGTAACGGAAACCTGGACGCAATGGAAAGACTCTTGACTTGGTACGTGACGATCGGCGTGGATGCCTGGTACGTACGCGGACATGCCCCCCGGAACCGTACGGCCCGCACGGCGCGTGGAAGGGGACGGGCCCCGCCGTCCCCGGGGACGGACGCGCACCCGACCGCTCCGTAACAGAACAGAGGAGGCCCGTGAGGCTGCTGCTCGTGGAGGACGACGACCATGTCGCCGCCGCCCTGTCCGCCGTGCTCGCCAAGCACGGATTCCAGGTCGTCCATGCCCGCAGCGGCGAGGAGGCCCTGCGGGCCGTCCTGCCCGCCAACGGCGGCCCGCCCTTCGCGGTGGTCCTGCTCGACCTCGGCCTGCCCGACCAGGACGGCTTCCAGGTCTGCGGCAAGATCCGGAAGATCACCTCGACCCCGGTGATCATGGTGACGGCGCGCGCGGACGTACGCTCCCGGATCCACGGACTCAACCTCGGGGCCGACGACTACGTGGTCAAGCCGTACGACACCGGGGAGCTCCTCGCCCGTATCCACGCCGTCAGCCGGCGCACCGTGAGCGGCGAGGAACCCGGCCAGCCGGGGGAGTCCGCGCAGCGGCTGGGGCCGCTCACCCTCGAACTCCCCACCCGCCGGGTCGCGGTCGCCGGAACGGCCGTCCAGCTCACCCGCAAGGAGTTCGACCTGCTGGCCCTGCTCGCCCAGCGCCCCGGCGTCGTCTTCGCGCGGGAGCAGATCATCAGCGAGGTGTGGCGCACGGGGTGGGAGGGCATGGGGCGCACGCTCGAAGTCCATGTGGCGTCGCTGCGCGGCAAGCTCGGCATGCCCGCGCTGATCGAGACCGTACGGGGGGTCGGCTACCGGCTGGTCGTACCGGCCGGGCAGCCGGGGACGTAGCGCCCCCGTGACCACCCGACTCCTGCCGCTGCTGATCGTCCTCATGGCGGCCGTCCTGCTCGCCCTGGGCTTCCCGCTCGCCGTCAGCCGCGCCGCCGCCGAACAGCAGGCCGTCGTCGTCGACCGGATCGACGACGCGGCCCGGGTGGCGGCGCTCGCCCAGTTCGTCTCCGAGGGGCACACCGCCCCCGACGGCGGCGCGGGCGGCCAGGAGCGGCTGGAACTGCTGGAGGAGGAACTGACCCGCTACCACCAGGTGTACGGGATCAAGGTCGGCGTCTTCTACCGCAACGGCGACCCCATGGCCACCGCCCCGGAGAAGTGGCGGATCCCGGCCGAGGGCCAGGGCCGCCAGTCCTTCCAGGAAGCCCTGCTGGGGCGCCGCAGCGACGACCCCGAGCAGGTCTGGCCCTGGCAGAACGGCCGGCTCATCGTGGACTCGCCGGTCGTACGGGACGGGGATGTCGTGGCGGTCGTGGTGACCGACTCGCCGACCGGCCAGATGCGTTCGCGCACCCTGCGGAGCTGGCTGGTCATCGCGGCGGGCGAGGCGGTGGCCATGCTCGTCGCGGTCGGGGCCGCGATCCGGCTCACCGGGTGGGTGCTGCGCCCCGTACGGGTCCTGGACGCCGTCACCCACGACATCGCCACCGGGCGGATGAAATCGCGGGTCGCCGCCGCCGGCGGACCACCCGAACTGCGCCGTCTGGCGGGCTCGTTCAACGAGATGGCCGACAACGTCGAGGACGTGCTGGAGCAGCAGCGCGCCTTTGTCGCCGACGCCTCCCACCAACTGCGCAACCCGCTCTCGGCGCTGCTGCTCCGGATCGAGCTGCTGAGCCTCGAACTCCCCGAGGGGAACGAGGAGATCGCCTCCGTACGTACCGAGGGCAAGCGGCTCGCCCAGGTCCTCGACGACCTGCTGGACCTGGCGCTGGCCGAGCACACCGCCCCCGATCTGCGGCTCACCGACATCGGGGAGGTGGCCGCCGAGCGGGTCGCGGCCTGGCGGGCGCTCGCCGAGGAGAAGGGGGTACGGCTCACCGAGCACCGCGCGGCGGTGACCGGCTGGGCCGATCCGATCGCGCTCTCCAGCGCGCTGGACGCGGTGATCGACAACGCCCTCAAGTTCACCCCGGAGGGCGAGGAGGTCACGGTCGCGGTGGCGCGCAACGGGACCACCTCCACCATCGTCGTGGACGACAGCGGCCCCGGGCTGAGCGCCGAGGAACTCTCCCGGATCGGCGACCGCTTCTGGCGCAGCGGTCAGCACCAGAACATCAAGGGCTCGGGGCTGGGCCTCTCCATCAGCCGGGCGCTGCTCGCGGCGGGCGGCGGCACCATCACGTACACGCACAGCGAGCCGCGCGGGCTGCGGGTCACGCTCAGCGTGCCGAGAACGGCGCCCTGAGGGCGGGGCCTTCAGCGCCTGACGTACCGGTACGCCAGGGCTTGAAGGACCGGTACGTCACGGCTTGACGGACTGGTAGTAGCGGCGCGCGCCGTCGTGGAGCTGGAGCGGGTCCGTGTAGATCGCGGTCCGCAGATCCACCAACTGGGCCGGGTGCACCTCGTGGCCGATCCGGTCCCGGCTCTTGATCACCGTACGGGTGAACCCCTCCGCCAGATCGTCCTTGATCCGGGCGTCGGTGACGAGCAGATTGGCCACCGCGACGGTCGGCACGGGCTTCTCGTTGCCCATCCGGTCGTACGCGTCGGCCGGTATCTCGGCGGATCGGTAGTACCGCGCGTCGGCCCCGCCCGAGGCGTGCAGCCGCTCGATCAGCGAGGCGTCCAGCGGGACCAGGGTCACGGCGAAGCGCTCGGACAGCTCCTTTACGGCGTTGGTCGGCAGCCCGCCGGACCAGAAGAAGGCGTCCAGCTTCCCCTCCTCCAGCAGCCGGGGCATCGTGTCGATCCCGGCCGGGACCGGCGTGACATCCGTATCGGGGTCGAGTCCAGCGGCCTCCATGATGCGCTGGGCCACCAACCGGACCCCGGACCCCTGCTGGCCCACCCCCACCGTCTTGCCGCGCAGTCCGCCGACGGAGCCGACCTTGGCGCTCTTGGCGGCTATGAGATGGACGTAGTCGTCGTAGAGCCGCGCGCAGCCGCGCAGCCCGTCCGCGCCCTCCTTGCCGTCTCTCCGGTACTTGGCCACGGCGTCGGCGGTGGCGATCGTGAAGTCCGCCTCGCCCGTCGCCACCCGCGCCAGGTTCTGCTGGGACCCCTCGCTGTCGACCAGATCGACCGAGACCCGGGGCAGGTCGTGCGCGAGATCGTCCTTGAGCAGCGTTCCGTACCGCTGGTAGACCCCGGTGGTCACCCCCGTGCTGAAGGTGACCGACCCCTGCGGCGACACCGCGCCGAACGGCGCCAGCCACCACACGAGGAGTCCGAGCACCACCAGCCCGGCCGCGGCGCCCTGGTAGACGCGGGCCCGGCCGAAACGGGACGGAAAGGCGAACATGGACCGATCCTGTCAGCCCGCTCCCCGTGCTGGCCAGGTTTTGGCGGCTCCTCGCCATTTCTCGTGCCCCCCTTGTTTCCCCTTCCACCCCGCCACCTGCGCCGTCGCCCCCGCCCGGGCCCCGTCCCGGCCCCTCACCGCGACCTGGCACAGGGCATCGTGCGCTTCCGCCTACCCTGGTGGGCATGAGCAGCGGCGACCGGAGTCAGACAGTGGGCGGTACGAGAAGCTATGAGGTGCGCACCTACGGGTGCCAGATGAATGTCCACGACTCCGAACGGCTCTCCGGTCTCCTGGAGGACGCGGGGTACGTACGGGCGCCCGAGGGCTCCGACGGCGACGCCGACGTCGTCGTCTTCAACACCTGCGCCGTACGCGAGAACGCCGACAACAAGCTCTACGGGAACCTCGGCCGGCTCGCCCCGATGAAGACCCGCCGCCCCGGTATGCAGATCGCCGTCGGCGGCTGTCTGGCGCAGAAGGACCGCGAGACCATCGTGCGCCGCGCCCCCTGGGTCGATGTCGTCTTCGGTACGCACAACATCGGCAAGCTGCCGGTCCTGCTGGAGCGCGCCCGCGTCCAGGAGGAGGCCCAGGTCGAGATCGCCGAGTCGCTGGAGGCGTTCCCCTCCACGCTGCCGACCCGGCGCGAGTCCGCGTACGCCGCGTGGGTCTCCATCTCGGTCGGGTGCAACAACACCTGCACCTTCTGTATCGTCCCCGCGCTGCGCGGCAAGGAGAAGGACCGCCGCCCCGGCGACATCCTGGCCGAGATCGAGGCCCTGGTCGCCGAGGGGGTCTCCGAGATCACCCTGCTGGGCCAGAACGTCAACGCGTACGGTTCCGACATCGGCGACCGGGAGGCGTTCTCCAAGCTGCTGCGGGCCTGCGGGGCGGTCGAGGGGCTGGAGCGGGTCCGCTTCACCTCGCCCCATCCGCGCGACTTCACGGACGACGTCATCGCGGCGATGGCGGAGACGCCGAACGTGATGCCGCAGCTCCACATGCCGCTCCAGTCCGGCTCGGACACGGTCCTCAAGGCGATGCGCCGCTCGTACCGGCAGGAGCGTTACCTCGGGATCATCGACAAGGTGCGCGCCGCCATCCCGCACGCCGCGATCTCCACCGACATCATCGTGGGCTTCCCCGGTGAGACGGAGGAGGACTTCGAGGAGACGCTGCGCGTGGTCCGCGAGGCGCGCTTCGCGCAGGCGTTCACCTTCCAGTACTCCAAGCGCCCCGGAACGCCGGCCGCCGACATGGCGGGCCAGATCCCCAAGGAGGTCGTCCAGGAGCGCTACATGCGGCTCTCCGCGCTCCAGGAGGAGATCTCCTGGGAGGAGAACAAGAAGCAGGTCGGCCGGGTCCTGGAGGTCATGGTGGCCGAGGGCGAGGGACGCAAGGACGGCGCCACACGCCGGCTCTCGGGGCGCGCCGCCGACAACCGTCTCGTCCACTTCACCGCACCGGACCAGGAGGTCCGCCCCGGCGACGTGGTGACCGTCGGGATCACCTACGCCGCCCCGCACCACCTGCTCGCCGAGGGGCCGACGGAGCGGGTACGGCGCACCCGCGCGGGCGACGCCTGGGAGAAGCGGAACACCGAGGCCGCGGCGGCGCCCGCCGGGGTCCTGCTGGGCCTGCCCACGGTGGGCGTCCCCGCCCCGCTGCCCGCCGTGACGGGCGGCTGCGCGGCCCCGTGACGGCGATACGGCCCGTCGCGCCCTGAGCCGCCCCGTTCGGGGCGTACGGGGCGCGGGTGCGGGCCGTACGCCCCGGCGCCCCGTACGGCCCGTACGCCCCGAACGCCGCGTGCGCCCCGCCGGAGACGCGTACCGCGAGTCCGTACCGGGGGCCGCCCGGGACCGTTCCCTCCGCTCTCCTCCGCTCCCTCCGCTCTCTCGCTCACCTCACCCGCCGAACCCCCCACCGAGGCCGCTGAACATGCTCGTCGCCGCTGCCGTCTGCCCTGCCCCGCCCCTGCTGGTGCCCGCCGTGGCGGCCGGTGCCGCGCCCGAGCTGGCCGCCGCGCGGGCCGCCTGCGGCGAGGCGCTGGACGGGCTCGCCGCCGCGCGCCCCGACCGGCTGGTCGTGGTCGGCCCGGCGGAGCGGGCGGCCCCGGGAACGTACCCGCGCGGCACCGTGGGGTCGTTCCGGGGCTTCGGGGTGGCCGTGGACGTCGTCCTGGGCGGCACGGGCGGCACGGGCGGCACGGGCGCGCCGGACGGGGCGGACGCGCCCGACGACGCGCCGGACGGTACGGCGCGCACGCTGCCCGCCTCCCTCGCCGTCGCGGCATGGCTGCTGGAACGGGTCCGCTGGTCCGCCGCCCCGGTCTCCGGGGTGGCCGTGGCCGAGGACCTCGCCACCGACGCGTGCGTACGGACCGGACGGGAGCTGGCGGGCGGGGCCGATCGGGTGGCGCTCCTGGTGATGGGCGACGCCAGCGCCTGCCGCACGCTCAAGGCCCCCGGCTACCTGGACGACCGGGCGGCCGGTTTCGACGCCGCGGTGGCCGGGGCGCTGGCCGCCGCCGACCCGGCGGCGCTGACCGCGCTCGACGCGGAGCTGGCGGCGGAGCTCAAGGCGGCGGGCCGGGCGCCCTGGCAGGTGCTCGCGGGCGCCGCCGAGGGCGCGGGCCTGGGCGGCGCGCTGCTCTACGAGGACGCGCCTTACGGCGTCGGGTACCTCGTGGCGACCTGGTCGTAGCCCGGTAGCCCGGTAGCCCCGTAGCCCCGTAGCCCAAGGGACGTCCCGTAGCCCCGTACGGGGCGTCTTGCGCGCCCTCTGGGTGAGTCCGCCGGCCCCCGGACGCACGGCGGGGCGGTACGGGAGCTCTGCGGCCCCGTACCGCCCCATGGCTCCGGTGCGGTGGGTCAGGGAGTGGCCGGCGGCGGGGGAGTGGTGCCGTCGTCCTTGTGGGCGAGCTTGCCCAGCGCGTCCTTGGCCTTCCCCGTACCGGCGTCGATCTTGTCGCTGTACTTGCCCTTGGTCTTCTCGTCGACCGTCCGGGCGGCCTTGTCCAGCCCGTGCTCGATCTTCTCCCCGTGCTGCTGCGCGAGGTCGGCGACCTTTTCCTTGGCCGGACCGATCTTTGCCTTCAGTGAATCCAGGAAGCCCATGGGCCACCTTCCCTCGACCGTGAGAAAACACCCATATCTGCTTCTCAAGGTTACGCGTACGGGCCCGGATCCGCCCCGCCACCGGACCATCGCGCCGCCCGCCACGGCGCCGCTCTTCCGTAACTCGTTCGGGCGGACGCCCGCCGTTTGCGAGACTGGGGCGGTGAGAAGCGCACCTACCGCCCCCCGGGTCATCGCCGTCGTCGGCCCCACCGCTGCCGGCAAGTCCGATCTGGGCGTCCACCTCGCCCGGCAACTCGACGGTGAGGTCGTCAACGCCGACTCCATGCAGCTCTACCGGGGCATGGACATCGGCACCGCCAAACTGACGCCCGAGGAACGGGCCGGGGTGCCGCACCACCTGCTGGACATCTGGGAGGTCACCCAGGCGGCGAGCGTCGCCGAGTACCAGCGCGCCGCGCGCGCCGCGATCGACGGCCTGCTCGCCCAGGGCCGTACACCCGTCCTGGTGGGCGGCTCCGGGCTCTACGTACGCGGCGCCATCGACGCCCTCGACTTCCCCGGCACCGACCCCGAGGTGCGCGCCCGGCTGGAGGCCGAGCTGACGCTGCGCGGCTCCGGCGCCCTGCACGCCCGGCTCTGCGCCGCCGACCCCCCGGCGGGGCGCGCGATCCTGCCCAGCAACGGCCGGCGCATCGTCCGCGCCCTCGAAGTGATCGAGATCACCGGCAAGCCCTTCACGGCACATCTGCCCGGCCACGAGGCGGTCTACGACACCGTCCAGATCGGCGTCGACGTCGCCCGCCCCGAGCTGGACGCGCGGATCGCCCGCCGGGTCGACCGGATGTGGGACGAGGGTCTCGTGGACGAGGTGCGCGCCCTGGAGGCGCGCGGGCTGCGCGAGGGACGTACCGCCTCCCGCGCCCTCGGCTACCAGCAGGTGCTCGCCGCGCTGGCCGGCGAGTGCACCGAGAGCGAGGCGCGCGCGGAGACCGTTCGCGCCACCAAACGCTTCGCGCGCCGCCAGGACTCGTGGTTCCGTCGCGACTCGCGCGTCCATTGGCTGAGCGGCGGAACCGAGGACCGGGAGGAACTCCCGCACCAGGCGCTCGCGTTGGTCGAACGGGCGGTCACAGCCTGATCACGTGATGGCATCGGGACGCTCCGCGCGTCCGTGCGCTCCTCGCGGGCGTGCCATCATCGAGCAACGGTCGACCATCGGGCATCGATCGACACAGTGGAGTCCGACTTGGGAGGGCGCGTGGCGATGGAGGCCGGCCCTCGCGACAGAGAACCCACACCTGCGGAGACGTCCCAGGACGCCCCCGGGTTGACCGACGCCCCGGGATTGACTCCTGACGGTCCGGAAGAAGAGACCGTGACCGACGAGGTCCAGGTCGAACTCCGGCCCCGGCCCCGGCTGCGGATCTGGCAGCTCGCCCCCATCGTGACGCTCGCCGCCGTGGGGTCGCTCATGTTCGCCTTCCCCCTCGCCTTCGGCACCGGGGACGGCGGGGCGGTCGTCGCCATGCTCGGGCTGCTGATCAGTTGCTGCGCCGCCGGCGCGGGCATGATGGCCGCCCGCCGCGTCGGCCACACCTGGCCGGGGCTGCCGAGCCGCGCCTCGGGCGAGCGTCCCGACTGGCGGGTCCTGGCGCTGTACGTGGCCATGGGCGCCGTCCTGGTGGCCCTGGCCGTCTGGCGCGTCGCCCGGCTGCGCTGAGCGGGCCCGCCGCGCGGGCGCCGGTCACGCCGGTCCTGTACGCGCAGGCCGCGCGTCGGTCACGTACGGCCGGGCCCGGGTCACGTACGGCCGGGCCCGGTACCGAGCGGTCACGGACGGCGATGTCCGACCCCGCTCGTACGATGGACCCGTGAGCACCTCGCAGACCACCGCCGCGCCGACCGCCCCCCTGCCCTTCCTGAAGGGCCACGGGACGGAGAACGACTTCGTGATCATCCACGATCCGGAGAACGCCCTGGAGCTGCCGCCCCGCGCGGTGGCCGCCCTCTGCGACCGCCGGGCGGGCATCGGCGGCGACGGGCTGCTCCATGTCGTACGGTCCGCCGAGCACCCCGAGGCGCGCGCCCTGGCCGCCGAGGCCGAGTGGTTCATGGACTACCGCAACGCCGACGGGTCGGTCGCCGAGATGTGCGGCAACGGGGTGCGGGTCTTCGCCCGCCACCTCCAGCGGGCCGGCCATGTCAAGGCGGGCGAGCTGGCCGTCGCCACCCGGGGCGGGGTCAAGCGGGTCCACATCGCCGAGGACGGCCCGGGCGCGGCCCCCGGGAGCGGCGACATCACGGTCCGGATGGGGCGCGCCGCGCTCCCCGAGGAGGGCACGACGGTCACCGTCGACGGCCGGAGCTGGCCCGCGCGTAACGTCAACATGGGCAACCCGCACGCGGTCGCCTTCGTGGCGGACCTGGCGCACGCCGGGGACCTGTACACGGCGCCGCCCGTCACCCCCGCGTCCGTCTACCCGGACGGGGTGAACGTCGAATTCGTCGTCGACCGGGGGCCGCGCCATGTGGCCCTGCGCGTCCACGAGCGCGGCTCCGGGGAGACCCGCTCCTGCGGTACGGGCGCCTGCGCCGTGGCCGTCGCCGCCGCCCGCAGGGACGGTACGGACCCGGCGGTCACCGGCGAGGCCGTCACGTACACCGTGGACCTCCCCGGCGGACGGCTCGTCATCACCGAGCACCCCGACGGCGAGATCGAGATGGCGGGGCCCGCCGTCATCGTGGCGGAGGGTCATATCGCCCCGGTCCTGATCGAATCCGCCTTCGGTGGCCTTCGCTCGGACGGGTGATCCGTTTCACGTCCGGCGGGACCGGCAGTGAGCCACCCGGTGGGGTCGATAGCATCAAGCACCGGCCCGGAGGGCGTCCCCGTCCTCTCCCCGCCGGTCGAAGCTGCCCGGAGGTGCCCCATGAGCGCAGAGGCGACCAGCCCTGGTGCCCACAGCCGCAGACGCGGTCTTCCCCGCATCGATCTGCGCAGACTGGGCAGGGCCGCCGTCTTCGGCCACGCCGCCAGGGACCGCCTCCCGGCCGCCATCGGCCATGTCGCCGACGCGCACCGCGCGCACCATCCGGACGCCGACCTCGCCGTCCTGCACAAGGCGTACGTCCTCGCCGAGGCCTCGCACCGGGGCCAGTACCGCAAGAGCGGCGAGCCGTACATCACCCATCCGCTCGCCGTCACCCTGATCCTCGCCGAACTCGGCGCCGAGACCACCACCTTGACCGCCTCCCTCCTCCACGACACCGTGGAGGACACCGAGGTGACGCTCGATCAGGTGCGGAAGGAATTCGGCGACGAGGTCTGCTATCTGGTCGACGGCGTGACCAAACTGGAGAAGGTCGACTACGGGGCGGCGGCGGAGCCCGAGACCTTCCGCAAGATGCTCGTCGCCACCGGCAACGATGTCCGGGTCATGTCGATCAAGCTGGCGGACCGGCTGCACAACATGCGCACCCTCGGCGTGATGCGCCCCGAGAAGCAGGCCAGGATCGCCAAGGTCACCCGCGACGTCCTGATCCCGCTCGCCGAACGCCTCGGTGTCCAGGCGCTCAAGACCGAGCTGGAGGACCTGGTCTTCGCGATCCTCCACCCCGAGGAGTACGCGCGGACCCGCGCCCTGATCGCGGAGAACGCCACGGCGGGGGACGCCCTGGCGGCGATCTCCGAGGACGTCAGACGCGTCCTGCGGGAGGCTGGCGTCACCGCCGATGTCCTGGTGCGGCCCCGGCACTTCGTCTCGGTGCACCGCGCCGGGCTCAAACGCGGCGAACTGCGCGGCACGGACTTCGGCAGGCTCCTGGTGCTCGTCACCGAGGACGCCGACTGTTACGCGGTCCTCGGCGAGCTGCACACCTGTTTCACCCCGGTGATCTCCGAGTTCAAGGACTTCATCGCGGCCCCCAAGTTCAACCTGTACCAGTCGCTCCACACGGCCGTCGCGGGCCCGGACGGCGCCGTCGCCGAAGTCCTCATCCGCACCCACCGGATGCACAAGGTCGCCGAGGCCGGGGTGGTCGCGCTGGGCAACCCGTACGCGTCCGTCGACGCCCCGGGGGAGCGGGACGGCGCGGAGCGCCCCGGGGCGCCCGCAGGGACCGGTAACGGGGCCGGGGAGCCGCAGGACGGCGAACGTGCCGACCCGACCAGGCCGGGATGGCTCTCCCGGCTCCTGGAGTGGCAGGAGGCCACCACCGACTCGGACGCCTTCTGGACCACGCTCCGCGCCGACCTGGCCCAGGACGCGGAGATCACCGTCTTCCACGCCGAGGGCGGCCTGCTCGGCCTGCCGGCCGGGGCGAGCTGTGTGGACGCCGCGTACGCGCACCACGGGGAGGCCGCGCACGGCTGCCTCGGGGCGCGCGTCAACGGCCGTCTGGCGCCGCTCGGCACGGTCCTGCGGGACGGCGACACGGTGCAGCTCCTGCTCGCCCAGGACGCCGCGTCGGGGCCCTCCCCGCAGTGGCTGGACCACGCGGTGACCCCCGCGGCCCGGATCGCCATCACCGGCTGGCTGGAGGCCCACCCCGACCGGGGCGGCACACCCGACGCCGCGCCCCGTGCGGCGCTCGCGGTCACCGCCGACCGGCGCGACGGGACCAACGCCGTGGTCGACCTGCCCGGCGCCACCGTACGGCTCGCGGGCTGCTGTACGCCCGTACCGCCCGACGCGGTGACCGCCTTCTCGGTGCGCGGCGGCGTGGTCACCGTCCACCGGGAGGAGTGCCGCGCCGTGGAGCGCATGCGGGCGCTGGGCCGCGCCCCGATCCCGGTGAGCTGGGGCGACGCGCCGGAGTGCCGGGTCACCCTCCATGCCGAATCGTTCGGCCGGCCCCGGCTGCTCGCCGACCTCACCGAGGCCATCGCCACGGCGGGCGCCGCGATCGTCTCCGCCATGGTGGAGCCCCCGAGCGAGCAGCGCGTACGCCACACGTACACGCTGGAGCTCCCCGACGCCGCGGGGCTGCCCGGGCTGATGCGCGCCATGCGCGACGTACCGGGCGTGTACGACGTCAGCCGGGCCCAGCAGCAGGCCACCGCCTGAGCACCGTACGCCGCGCTGAGCACCGTACGCCGCGCACCGCGGACGCGCCTGCGGTGCGCGCACCCCCCCCGTAACGCGCCTCCTGAAGGCGCGCGTTCGCCGCACCGTACCGTGCGCGCACCCAGGCGACCGCCCCACGTCAACTCCGCGTGACGTAAGAGCCCGGCTCCGGAGTGCGCCTGTCACCTGCCCCTTTCGGGTGGGCACGGTGCGCGCCGTCGCCGCGCGCCCCGTCGCCGCTGGTAGCCGTGGTCCATGCTGTCCCTCTCCCGGCGCCTGCGCGCCGCCCTGCTGGCCGCCGCCTCGGCCACCCTCGTCGCCGCGACCCTGCCCCCGCCCGAACCCCTCGGCATCGGGGACCGGCTCTTCCCGTATCTGGGCAACCCCGGTTACGACGTGCTCACCTACGACCTCGCCTTCACCTACGGGGGCGACAACAGCGTCCCGCTGGACGCCGTCACCAGGATCGACGCCCGGGCCACCGAACGCCTGGACCGGATCAACCTCGACTTCACCCACGGAAAGGTCCGCTCCGTCGAGGTCGACGGCGCCCCCGCGCGGTTCGCCGCCGCCGGGGAGGACCTGGTGATCACCCCGGCCGAGCGGGTCGAGGCGGGCGCGCTGACCCGGATCACCGTCCACCACACGAGCGACCCGACGGGGGACGCCGGCGGCTGGCTCCGCACCACCGACGGACTGGCCATGGCCAACCAGCCCGACGCCGCCCACCGCGTCTTCCCCGGCAACGACCACCCCTCCGACAAGGCGTATTTCACCTTCCGGATCACCGTGCCCAGCCGCCTCACGGCGGTCGCCAACGGCCTCCCCCTGGGGCGCGTCCGCCACGGCGACCTGACCACCTTCGTCTACCGCACCCAGCACCCCATGGCCACCGAACTCGCCCAGGTCTCCATCGGCGACTCGGCCGTCGTCCACCGCGCGGGCCCCGGCGGCCTCCCCGTGCGCGACGTGGTGCCCGCCGCCGACCGCGAGACGCTGGAGCCCTGGCTCGGCAAGACCCCGGACCAGCTCCGCTGGATGGAGCGGCAGGTCGGCACGTACCCCTTCGAGACATACGGCGTGCTCGTCGCGGGCGCCGACACCGGCTTCGAACTGGAGACGCAGACCCTCTCGCTCTTCGAACGCTCCCTGTTCACCGGCGCGGCGTACCCCGCCTGGTACGTCGACTCCGTGATGGTCCACGAACTGGCCCACCAGTGGTTCGGCGACAGTGTCTCCCCGCGCACCTGGTCCGACCTCTGGCTCAACGAGGGCCACGCCACCTGGTACGAGGCGCGCTACGCGCAGGAGCACGGCGGAGAGGCCCTGGAGACCCGGATGCGCGACGCCTACCGGCGCTCCGACGGCTGGCGGGCGGCCGGCGGCCCGCCGGCCGCCCCGAAGCCCCCGGAGCCGGACGACCGGATCAGCCTCTTCCGTCCGGTCCTCTACGACGGCAGCGCCCTCGTCCTCTACGCCCTGCGCCGGGAGATCGGCGAGGACGCCTTCGCCCGGCTGGAACGCGACTGGGTCCGGATCCACCGGGACGCCACGGCGACCACCGCGGACTTCACCGCGCTCGCCGCCGAGGTCGCGGGGCGTGACCTCGGGGAGTTCTTCCGGGCATGGCTCTACGGGGCCACCACGCCGCCCATGCCCGGCCACCCCGACTGGCGCGCCGACCCGCCCCCGGCGGGCCCGCCCACGGCCAGGAAGGACGGCGAAACCGGCGTGACGGCCGGGCCGAACCGTGCCACCATCGACGAGTCGGCGACGCGGCCGGGAATCAATCCCGCCCGTCACGCGTTGTGACTGATGCGCCCGACTTCTTCCGCTTCGACGTAAGGATCCAATGACCTCCTCTTCCTTCTCTTCCCAGGACGCGCAGTACACCGCGGACTCCCGCACGGACAGCCTTCGGGCCGATGCCCTGATGGAAGAGGACGTCGCCTGGAGCCACGAGATCGACGGAGAACGCGACGGCGACCAGTTCGACCGCTCGGAACGGGCCGCGCTGCGCCGCGTCGCCGGACTCTCCACCGAGCTGGAGGACGTCACCGAGGTCGAGTACCGGCAGCTCCGCCTGGAGCGTGTCGTCCTGGTCGGCGTCTGGACCTCGGGGACCCTCCAGGATGCGGAGAACTCCCTCGCGGAGCTGGCCGCCCTCGCCGAGACGGCGGGCGCGCTCGTCCTCGACGGGGTCTACCAGCGCCGCGACAAGCCCGACCCCGCGACGTACATCGGCTCCGGCAAGGCCCAGGAGCTGCGGGACATCGTGGAGGAGAGCGGCGCCGACACCGTCGTCTGCGACGGTGAGCTGAGCCCCGGCCAGCTCATCCACCTCGAAGACGTCGTCAAGGTGAAGGTCGTCGACCGTACGGCGCTGATCCTGGACATCTTCGCCCAGCACGCCAAGTCCCGTGAGGGCAAGGCCCAGGTCGCGCTCGCCCAGATGCAGTACATGCTCCCGAGGCTGCGCGGCTGGGGCCAGTCGCTCTCCCGGCAGATGGGTGGCGGCGGCGGGGGCGGCATGGCCACCCGAGGCCCCGGTGAGACCAAGATCGAGACGGACCGGCGGCGGATCCGCGAGAAGATGGCGAAGATGCGCCGGGAGATCGCGGAGATGAAGACCGGCCGCGAGATCAACCGCCGGGAGCGCCGGCGCCACAAGGTGCCCTCGGTGGCCATCGCCGGCTACACCAACGCGGGCAAGTCCTCCCTGCTCAACCGGCTCACCGGCGCGGGCGTGCTGGTGGAGAACGCGCTGTTCGCCACCCTCGACCCGACGATCCGGCGGGCCGAGACCCCGGGCGGACGGCTCTACACCCTGGCCGACACGGTCGGCTTCGTCCGCCATCTGCCCCACCACCTGGTCGAGGCGTTCCGCTCCACCATGGAGGAGGTCGGCGAATCCGATCTGATCCTCCACGTGGTGGACGGCGCGCACCCGGCACCGGAGGAGCAGCTCGCCGCCGTGCGCGAGGTCATCCGTGACGTCGGCGCGGTCGACGTCCGCGAGATCGTCGTGATCAACAAGGCGGACGCGGCGGATCCGCTCGTCCTCCAGCGGCTGCTGCGCACCGAGCGGGACGCGATCGCGGTCTCCGCGCGGACCGGCGAGGGCATCGCGGAGCTGCTCGCGCTCATCGACGCGGAGCTGCCCCGGCCGAAGATCGAGGTCGAGGTGTTGCTGCCGTACGCGCAGGGCGCGCTGGTCTCGCGGGCGCACGCCGAGGGCGAGGTGATCTCCGAGGAGCACACCCCGGAGGGCACCCTGCTCAAGGCGCGGGTCCACGAGGAGCTGGCCGCGGCGCTCTCCCCGTACGTCCCGGTGGCCCACTGACCCGGACCCCGGCCCGGACCGCACAACGGCGGCGGCCCGCCCCCTCGCGCACCGCGCGGAACCAGGGGGCGGGCCGCCGCCGTCCGGCTGTCGGCCGGGGCCGGAGCGGGCGTCAGCTCCCGCCGTACTTCTGACTCATCGCGGTGTAGATCTGCTCCGCGCCGGCGCCGAGGCGCGGCCCCGCCAGCCACCCCGAGGTGACCGGCCCGATCGAGGTGTTGGAGACCAGGACCGTCTTCCCGCCGGGCTGGGTGGCGAACCAGCCGCCGCCCGAGGAACCGCCGGTCATGGTGCAGCCGATCCGCCACATCGTCGGCGTGCCGGGGGCGACCGAGAGCCGCCCCGGCTTGTCGACGCACTTGTGCATCAGCAGCCCGTCGTACGGCGGCGCGGCCGGGTACCCCCAGGCGCCCATGCCCGAGACGTTCGCCGCCTCCGGCAGGTCGAAGTCCACGTCCAGCGCGGCGCCGACGGTCTCCTCCAGCGACTTGCCGCCCCGCTCCGGCTTCACATGCATGACCGCGTAGTCGTACGCCGCGCCCGCACCGCCGGTCGGGCCGCCCTGGGTGATCCACTCGGACGACGTGGAGACCCAGTTCGCCCAGTAGACGCCGTACGGGGCGATCTCCTGCGGCCGGGCGTTGTCGAGCTGCGCCGCGGACTTGCCGAGGTCGTTGTAGGCCGGGACGAAGGCGATGTTCCGGTACCAGCCGCCGGAGCCGCCCGCGTGCACGCAGTGGCCGGCCGTCCAGACCAGGTTGGACTTGCCGGGGTGCGCGGGGTCCTTGACCACGGTCGCCGAACAGACCATCGAGCCCTGGGGCGAGTCGAAGAAGACCTTGCCGACCGGCGCCGCGTGCTCGTGGTACGGCGTCTTCTCGGCCTCCGCCCGCACCGGGCTCGGGTCCGGGTCGGTGACGTTCTGGTCGCCCGTGATGTCCTGGGCGTCCATCGTCTTCACCGGCGACTTCGCGCTCTTCATCCGCTCGGGATTCCACAGCCCGGCGATCACCGGGTTGACGAAGTCCTTCGCGTCGCGGAGCCAGTGCTTCTTGTCCCAGTCCTTCCAGCCGCCGTCCTTCCACTTCTCCGGGTCGACGCCGTGCTTCTTCAGCGCGTCGGCCAGATCGGCGGGGAGTCCGGGGCCGTCCGCGCCGCCGTCGGCGGCCTGGGAGGCGGACGAGGCGGCGGGAGACGCCGCCTTGGCGTCGCCCGCGCCGTCGTCGCCGTCGCAGGCGGTGGCGGTCAGCGCGAGCGCCGCGACGACGCAGACGGCCGCCAGTGTTGGTCGTACGGATCTCATGGAGCAGTTCCCCCCTGATACGCCTGATACGGAAATATTTGGCCAGAGCGTGTCACACCGGCATGTCGTGGTGGCCGCCCGGGGACGGTTCTCCACAGGGTCCCCACTGGTGACTCACCGGTCTCACCCGGCTCATGTGCCGCCCCATGTGACTCACCTGTAGGCGGCTCACCTGTCTGTTCCCCTACTGGCCCTCTACCGGCCCCCTACCGGTCGCTCACCGTCCCGCGAACTTCTCGCTGACGCCGTCGTAGACGTTCTTGGCGACGGTCCCGAGGCGCGGCCCCGCCAGCCACCCCGAGGTGACCGGCCCGATCGACGTGTTCGAGACCAGGGCCGGCTTGCCGTCCTGGCCGGCCGCGACCCAGCCGCCGCCCGAGGCACCGCCGGTCATGGTGCAGCCGATCCGGTACATCGTCGGGTCGTCCGCCGAGAGCGAGAGCCGCCCCGGCCTGTCCTGGCAGCGGTAGAGCTTCTGCCCGTCGTACGGCGCCGCCGCCGGGTACCCCGTCGCCGTCATCGCCGCGATGTCCGGCGTCGCCGGGGCGTTGAAGTCGACCGGCAGCGCCGACCCGACGGTCTCCTCCAGCGACGTACCCGTGCCGCCCTTCTCCGGGGTCACATGGATCACCGCGAAGTCGTACGAGGCACCCTTGCCGCCGGTCGGACCGCCCTGCGCGATCCACTGCGCGGAGGTCTGCGCCCAGTCCGCCCACCACACCGCGCGCGGCGCGATCTGCTCCTTGGACGCGCTCTGGAGCGCGGCCGACGAGAGGGCGCCGTCGTTGTACGAGGGCACGAAGGCGATGTTCCGGTACCAGCCGCCGTTCTTCCCCGCGTGCACGCAGTGGCCGGCCGTCCAGACCAGGTTGGACTTGCCGGGGTGCGCCGGGTCCTCGACCACCGTCGCCGAACAGACCATCGACCCCTCGGGTCCGTCGAAGAACAACTTGCCCGCCTGGGCCGCGTTCTCGTGGTACGGCGTGGCCACGCTCCGCGCGCGCACCGGGGCCGGCTCCGGGTCGGTGACGCCGGTGTCCCCCGAGAGGTCCTGGTCGTCCACGGACTTCTCCGGCGGCTTGCGCGCCTCCCGCATCCGCTCCGGGTCCCACAGGTCCTCGATGACCGGGTTGACGAAGTCCTTGGCCTCCCGCAGCCAGGTCTCGCGGTCCCAGTTCTTCCACTCGCCTCCCCGCCACTTGTCCATGTCGAAGCCGTGCTCCTTGAGCCGCTCCTTCAGGTCGTCGGGTATGACGATCTTGCCGTCGGATCCGGCGGAGTCGGCGGAATCCCCGGCCGAGGCGGTGGCGGAGGCATCTGCCTGCGCCGCCGCCTGCCCGCCGTCGGGGCCACAGGCGGTGGCCGTCAGCGCGAGCATTCCGGCCAGCGAGGCGGCGGCGAGGACGGGGGAGCGCCGGGCGCTCCCTCCGCGGCGAGCGGCGCGCGTCGGACGTATGGGTCGCATGGCGAAATCCCCCTGGTACCTCTGGACAGTTCTGAACAAGTTCGGAACACCTGGACGGTGGACACACCCGAAGCCGAAGCCGAAGCCGGAGACCTGATTCCGGAGCCGGGCGCGACCCCACTATGCCGGTGTCGAGGGGGACGGCGCGCGGCAGGGCGGCGGTTCCCGGCCGCCAAGGATCTTGCCGTTGCCCGTGATCGGGCGCGCGGCGCGTCGTTGGTACGGACGAGGGGACGCGGTCCGGAGGCCGTAATTCGAACATCCGGGGCGCGGGGGCCGTACGTACGGAGAACCGAACGATGTCCACGGGAGGACCGATCGCTGTGGCCGTGACCCGATCAGCTCCGGCGGCGCCGACCGTCGCCCATACGGGCCTCCTGCGGTACGGGGCCCCGCGCGAGGCGTCGGCGCGTACGTACGCCCGTTCCCTGCCCACATACGCCCGCTCCCTGCCCATCGTCCCGGTGCGCGCCCAGGGACTGACCATCGAGGCGGCCGACGGGCGGCGGTACCTGGACTGCCTCTCCGGGGCCGGCACCCTCGCCCTCGGCCACAACCACCCGGTCGTCCTGGCGGCCATCAGGAAGATCCTGGACTCCGGCGCCCCGCTGCACGTCCCCGACCTGGCCACCCCCGTCGAGGAGGCCTTCACCGCCGAACTCCTGGCCACGCTCCCGCCCGCGTTCGCCGCGCACGCCCGGGTACGGTTCTGCGGCCCCACCGCCGCCGACGCCCTCGCCGGGGCGTACGCCCTGGTCCGTACCGCCACCGGCCGCGACGAGGTACGCACCGTCCGCGCCGCCGACCACGCCGCCCCTACGGCCGAGTTGTGCACCGCCCGGGACGGCAGGCCCGCCCCCGCCGGGCTCCTCGCCGAACCCGTCCAGGACGACGGCGGCGTGCTCCCCGACGCGTGGCTGCGCCGCGTCCGCCGGGCCACCGCCGAGCACGCCCTCCCCCTCGTCGCCGACGAGACCCGTACCGGAGTCGGCCGTACCGGCACCTTCTGGGCCGTCGAACACAGCGGGATCACCCCTGACGTCATGGTCATCTCCCAGGCGATCGGCGGCTCTCTCCCGCTCGCCGTGCTCGTCCACCACACCGATCTCGACGCCCCGCTCCCCGGCGGACGCGGCAGGACCGACCCCTTCCGGGGGAATCAGCTCGCCATGGCGGCGGGCGCCGCCACCCTCGCCCACGTACGGGAACACCGGCTCGCCGACCGCGCCGCGCTCCTCGGAGCGCATCTGCTCGACCGGCTCAGGGAACTGACGGACCGCCACCCGCACGTCGGCGACGTGCGCGGACGTGGTCTCATGATCGGTGTGGAATGCGTCGTCCCGCCGGCCGGCGAGCCTGCCCCGCCGGCCCCCGCCTTCGCGGCCGCCGTCCAGCAGGAGTGCCTGCGGCGCGGCCTGGTCGTCGGGCTCGGCGGGGGCCAGGCGTCCGTGGTCCGGCTGCTCCCGCCGCTCACCCTCACCGACGAACAGGCCGACGCCGTACTCGACCGCTTCGCCGACGCACTCGACGCGGCCGTCGCCGCCACCGGGCCCCCCGCGCCCCGCGCGCGCCGCCGGGAGCCGGCCGTCCGCCCCGGCGGAGGGACCGGATTCCGCCGAGAAGAAGCCGGCCTCTCCCGCTGACCCCTACCCCTCACAAGGAAGCCCCCCCGTGAATTCCACCCCCTCGCCCGACGCACCCGAGGCCGGCTCCCCTCCGACCGCCCCGGCGCCGTCGACGGTGCCCCGACAGGCCGAGGCCCGCGCCGACGAGCGCCGTACCGGCCCCACCGGCGCCCCGCCGGACGCCCCGTCAGGCGCCCTCTCGGCCGCCGCACCGGGCGCGGCGACGGCCGAAGCGCCCGCCGACCACCTCGACCACCCCGACCCGGCGAAGGCCGCCGACGCCGCGGCCACCGAGAACCTGCTCCGCTGCTGGGTCCGCGAGACCGGCCTCGGCCGCCCCGACGGTACGGTGCTCCGCATCCCGCTCCCGGCCAGCGGCACCGCCTTCCTGGTCCCCGTACGCCACTGGTCCCCGACCGGCTGGCACCGCTTCGGCATGCCCTTCCTCGAAGGCGCCCCGCAGGACGCCCCCGCCGCCGAGGCCGTCACCGTCGCCGCGCTCCTGGGCCGCGAGTCGGGGCGCCACCAGGGCGCCGAACTCGTCGGCCGGGTCGCCGACTCCGTGGGCCGTACCGCCGACTTCCTCGCCGACCGGCGCGCCCGCCCCGAGGCCCCCGCCGACGCCGACCCGTTCCTCACCGCCGAGCAGTCCCTCGTCCTCGGCCACCCCCTGCACCCCACGCCCAAGAGCCGCGAAGGGCTCTCCGAGACCGAGGCCCGGCGCTACTCGCCCGAGCTGCGCGGCTCCTTCCCGCTCCACTGGATGGCCGTCGACCGCTCCGTCCTCGCCACCGACTCGGCCTGGACCGAGCAGGGCCGTGTTCTCCCCGCCGAGGTGCTCACCGGGCGCCTCCTCGGCGGCCACCCGCTCCCCGGCAACACCGTCGCGCTGCCCCTGCACCCCTGGCAGGCCCGCGACCTCGCGCACCGCCCCGCCGTACGGAGCCTCCTCGACGCCGGGCTCCTGCACGACCTGGGAGCCCAGGGCGACCCCTGGCACCCCACCTCCTCCATCCGTACGGTGCACCGCCCCGGCGCCCCCGCCATGCTCAAGCTCTCCCTCGGCGTCCGCATCACCAACTCCCGCCGCGAGAACCTCCGCAAGGAGCTCCACCGGGGCGTCGAGGTCCACCGGCTGCTCCGCAGCGGCCTCGGCAAGGAGTGGAGCGCCGCGCACCCCGGCTTCGACATCGTGCGCGACCCCGCCTGGCTCGCCGTGGACACCCCGGACGGCGAACCCGTCACCGGACTCGACGTCATGCTCCGCCACAACCCCTTCGGCCCGTCGGACGACGCCGTCTGCATCGCCGCGCTGACCGCGCCCCGCCCGTACCCCGGCCGTACCGGCATGTACTCACGGCTCGCCGAGATCGTCGCCACCGTCGCCGCGCGCACCGGCCGCCCCGAAGGCGCCGTCGCCGCCGAGTGGTTCCTGCGCTACCTGGACCATGTCGTACGCCCCGTGCTCTGGCTGGACGGTACGGCCGGCATCGCCCTGGAGGCCCACCAGCAGAACACGCTGGTCCTGCTCGACGCGGAGGGGTGGCCCGTCGGCGGGCGGTACCGGGACAACCAGGGGTACTACTTCCGGGAGTCCCACCGCGCCGCGCTGGAGCGCAGACTCCCCGGCATCGGCTCCGTCAGCGACACCTTCGTCTCCGACGCCGTCACCGACGAACGCTTCGCCTACTACCTGGGCATCAACAACGTGCTCGGCCTGATCGGCGCGTTCGGCGCCCAGGGCCTCGCCGACGAACGGGTCCTGCTCGCCGCCCTCCGGAGCTTCCTGACCGGCGCGCGGGACCTCGGTTCCGCGCTCCCCGCCCTGCTCCTGGAGAGCCCCACCCTGCGCTGCAAGGCCAATATGCTCACCCGCCTCCACGGCCTGGACGAACTCGTCGGCCCGGTGGACACGCAATCCGTCTACGTCACCGTCACCAACCCCCTGCGTGATTGAAGGAACATGAGTAACGGTCAGAACTGCTGAGAGGAGAGCGCCACTGTGCCTTCCACCGAAGCGAGCACCGACACCGGAACCGGCCCCGGCACATCCCCGCACGAGGCCGTCGAGGACACCCTCGACCTGAGGCTGTCCGACGAACTCGTCACCCTGCTCGGCTCGGGCGGGCCAGGTGGCTCGGACGTCTCGGGCGGCTCGTGCGGGCGGAACGCCGCGTCCGCGCCGCCCGGCGGCCCCACCACCGGTGATCTGCTCGACACCCCGGCGCGCTGGGGGCCCGTGGCCACCGCCGCCGGGGTCTTCCAGCTCGTACCGGTCCATATGGAGCGCGACCTGGCCCTGATCAGCGGGTGGATGAACGATCCGGCAGTCGCCGCGTTCTGGCATCTCGCGGGCGCCCCGGAACGCACCGAGGCCCATGTGCGGCCACAACTCGACGGCGACGGGCGTACGCTGCCCTGTCTCGGGGTGCTCGACGGCGTCCCCATGAGCTACTGGGAGCTGTACCGCGCCGACCTCGACCCCCTCGCGCGCCACTACCCCGCGCGCCCCCATGACACCGGGATCCATCTGCTCCTCGGCGGGGTCGCCAACCGGGGGCGCGGCGTCGGCACCGTCTTGCTGCGGGCCGTCGCCGATCTGGTCCTCGACCACCGGCCCCGGTGCGCCCGGGTCGTCGCGGAGCCCGATCTGCGGAACACGCCCTCGGTCGCGGCCTTCCTCGGCGCGGGGTTCCGCTTCGCCGCGGAGGTCGACCTGCCCGACAAACGCGCCGCGCTCATGGTCCGTGACCGTGCTCTGCGTGACCTCCTGTAAACGATCCGCCCTCCCGTCAACCCCGTAAGCCGCGTTCACCCGAGCCACCGGGCTCTCCCGTTCCCCCCCGCCGTCCCCGTTCCCGTTCCGTTCCCGCCCCGGTCCCGTCCCATCCCGTTCTCGTTTCCCCCTTTCCCTCCCTGTCCCCGTTTCTCCGTACCCATCGTCCTGTACGGGGCGTACGCACCCTGGTACGCCCCGTCGACCGTTCCGTTGCACGTCCCGCTCGAACCCCACCGGTTCCCCTCCCCAGGAGTCCTCGTGCCGACCTCGCCCGCATCCCCCGCAACGTCCCTCTCCGCCCCGTCCGGGCCCCCCTCCGCCGCCGGCCCCGCCGCCGACGGGTCCATAGCCACCCCGCTCTTCGCTCCGCCCGAGCTGAACCCGGTGGCCTGGGAGCGGGCGGCCGGCCGGCTGCTCGCCAAGACGCTGTCCGAGTTCGCGTACGAGGGCATCATCGAGCCGGAGCCCGCGCCCGAACCCGTCTCCGGTGCCGTGCCCGCCTCGGAGGCCGAACCCGAAACGCGCCCCGACCCCGCCGAGGGGACCGGGTGGTACGCCATCACACTCGACGGCGGCGAGAGCCTCACCTTCACCGCCCGGCGCGGCGCCTACGGCCACTGGCGCGTCGACCCCGCCTCCGTACGGTGCGAGGACCGGCCCTTCGGCGACCCGCTCCGCTTCCTGCTCCTCTCCCGGCGGCTGCTCGGTCTCGACGGCACCACCCTCGGCCATCTCGTCCGCGAACTCACCGCCACCCTCGCCGCCGACGCCAAGCTTGGCCACACCGCCCTGAGCGCCGCGGAACTCGCCGACCTCGGCTACGCGGAACTGGAGGGACACCAGACCGGCCACCCCTGGATCGTCCTCAACAAGGGCCGGGTCGGCTTCTCCGCCACCGACACGGACCACTGGGCCCCCGAGGGACGTACCCCCGCCGCCCTCCCCTGGATAGCCGTCTCCACCGCCCTCGCCACCTACCGCGGCGTCCCCGGGCTCGCCGCCCCCGAGCAGCTCTACGCCCTCGAACTCGACGACGCCGTACGCGACCGCTTCGACACCGTGCTGCGTGACCGCGGCCTCGACCCCGCCGACCACCTCTACCTGCCCGTCCACCCCTGGCAGTGGGACGAGGTGCTGCTCCCGCTCTACGCGCCCGCCATAGCCGAGGGGACCATCGTCCCGCTCCCCACCGACGGCGACCTCCGGCTGCCCCAGCAGTCGATCCGGACGTTCCTCAACCTCCGGCGCCCCGACCGCCACACGGTGAAGCTGCCGCTCTCCATCCTCAACACCCTCGTCTGGCGCGGATTGCCCACCGAGCGCACCCTCGCCGCCCCCGCCGTCACCGCCTGGATGCACGGCCTGCGCGACGCGGACCCGTTCCTGCGCGACGAGTGCCGGGTGATCCTCCTCGGCGAGGTCGCCTCCGTGACCGTCGAGCACCCCCTCTACGACCACCTCCCCGAGGTCCCCTACCAGTACAAGGAACTCCTCGGCACCATCTGGCGCGAGCCCCTCCAGACCCAGCTCGCCCCGGGCGAACGCGCCCGCACCCTCGCCTCGCTCATCCATACGGATCCGGCGGGCCGCGCGTTCACCGCCGAGCTGGTGGCGCGCTCCGGGCTCGACCCCGAGGAGTGGCTGCGCCGCCTCTTCACGGCGCTCCTCCCCGCCCTGCTGCACTTCCTCTACCGGTACGGGACGGTCTTCTCCCCGCACGGCGAGAACGCCATCGTCGTCTTCGACGCCCAGGACGTGCCCGTACGGCTCGCGATGAAGGACTTCGTCGACGATGTCAACCTCAGCGCCCGGCCGCTGCCGGAGCACGAGGCGATGCCCGCCGATGTGAAGGACACCCTGCTCACCGAGGACCCCGCGTTTCTGCCCCAGTTCATCCATTCGGGGCTCTTCGTCGGCGTCTTCCGCTATCTGGCCCCGCTCTGCGCGGACCAACTCGACGTGCCGGAGGACGTGTTCTGGTCCCTCGTACGGGCCGAGATCCTCCGCTACCAGGCCCGGTTCCCGGAGCTGAAGGAGCGCTTCGAGACGTTCGACCTGCTCGTCCCGCGGATCGAGCGGCTCTGCCTCAACCGGAACCGGCTCCATCTGGACGGCTACCGGGACCGCTCGGAGCGACCGCACGCCGCCGTGCACGGTACCGTGCCCAACCCGCTCGCGGTCGTACGTACGGACGATTGAACCTGCGCTGTCAGTGGTGACCCGTAGGGTGGTCGGGCTATGACGAAGCCATCACTCCCCGAACTCCTCCACGCCGCCGTCACCTCGGTCGGCGGCGTGGAACGGCCAGGCCAGGTCACCATGGCCGAGGCCGTCGCCCACGCGATCGACGACTCCTCCCACCTGCTCGTCCAGGCCGGGACCGGCACCGGAAAGTCGCTGGGCTATCTGGTGCCGGCCCTGGCCCACGGCGAGCGGGTCGTGGTGGCCACGGCGACCCTGGCGCTCCAGCGCCAGCTCGTCGAGCGCGACCTGCCGCGCACGGTCGACGCGCTCCATCCGCTGCTGCGCCGCAGGCCCGAGTTCGCCATGCTCAAGGGGCGGTCCAACTACCTCTGTCTGCACCGGCTGCGGGAGGGCATGCCCCAGGAGGAGGACGACGGCCTCTTCGACCAGTTCGAGGCCGCCGTGCCGACCAGCAAGCTGGGTCAGGACCTGTTGCGGATGAGGGACTGGGCGGACGAGACGGAGACCGGGGACCGGGACGACCTGACGCCGGGCGTCTCCGACCGCGCCTGGTCCCAGGTGTCGGTGTCGTCGCGGGAGTGCGTGGGGGCGTCGAAGTGCGCGTACGGCGCGGAGTGCTTCGCCGAGGCGGCGCGGGAGCGCGCGAAGCTCGCCGAGGTCGTGGTGACCAACCACGCGCTGCTGGCGATCGACGCGATCGAGGGTGCCCCGGTGCTTCCGCAGCACGAGGTGCTGATCGTGGACGAGGCGCATGAGCTGGTCTCGCGGGCGACCGGGGTGGCGACCGGCGAGCTGACCCCGGGGCAGGTCAACCGCGCCGTACGCCGCGCGGCGAAGCTGGTGAACGAGAAGGCGGCGGACGCGCTCCAGACGGCGGCCGAGGGGTTCGAACGGCTGATGGAGCTGGCGCTGCCGGGGCGCCTGGAGGAGATCCCGGAGGACCTGGGGTTCGCCCTGATGGCGCTGCGGGACGCGGCGCGTACGGTCATCTCGGCGCTCGGGGCGACGCGCGACAAGTCCGTGCAGGACGAGGATGCCGTACGGAAGCAGGCGCTGGCGTCGGTGGAGTCCGTCCACGGGGTGGCGGAGCGGATCGCCAACGGCTCCGAGTGGGATGTCGTCTGGTACGAGCGGCACGACCGGTTCGGGGCCTCGCTGCGGGTCGCCCCGCTCTCCGTGTCGGGGCTGCTGAAGGAGAAGCTCTTCACCGACCGCTCGGTCGTGCTGACGTCGGCGACGCTCAAGCTCGGCGGCGACTTCAACGGGGTGGGCGCCTCGCTGGGGCTGGCGCCCGAGGGCACCGAGGGCGAGGACATCGCGCGGTGGCGGGGCATCGATGTCGGCTCCCCGTTCGACTACCGGAAGCAGGGCATCCTCTATGTCGCGCGCCATCTCTCCGCACCGGGGCGGGAGGGCACACGCGGCGACATGATGGACGAGCTGGCCGAGCTGGTGGAGGCGGCGGGCGGGCGGACGCTGGGGCTCTTCTCGTCCATGCGCGGGGCCCAGGCGGCCGCCGAGGAGCTGCGCGGACGGCTGGACGCGCCGATCCTGCTCCAGGGCGAGGAGACCCTGGGCGAGCTGATCAAGGCGTTCGCCGCCGATCCGAAGACCTGTCTCTTCGGCACGCTCTCGCTCTGGCAGGGCGTGGATGTGCCGGGGCCCAGCTCCCAGCTCGTGGTGATGGACCGGATCCCGTTCCCCAGGCCGGACGACCCGCTGATGAGCGCGCGGCAGAAGGCGGTGGAGGAGGGCGGCGGCAATGGCTTCATGGCCGTGGCCGCCACCCATGCCGCGCTGCTGATGGCCCAGGGCGCCGGACGGCTGGTCCGGGCGACGGGGGACCGGGGGGTGGTGGCCGTCCTCGACCCGAGACTGGCCACGGCCCGGTACGGCGGCTTTCTGCGGGCGTCACTGCCCGACTTCTGGTACACCACGGACCGTAACCAGGTACGGCGGTCACTCGCGACGATCGACGAGGCGGCCCGCGCGGAGGGCCGGTAGACCGGGAGGCCCCCGGTTGGCCAGGGAGGCCGGGGGCCGGTCGGGCGCGGAGGCGCTGACCTGGTGGGGTCGGTGCCGGGGCGGGCGTTTCCGTCACGATGGCGTTGCGGTACACGGCAGTCGGCGTGTACCGCAACCGGCGAGCGGGGCGAGGTGGGGCCGTGTCGGCCCTGGCCCCGTCGTTCGGATGTCCCTGCATGCCTGGTGCGGCCCCGCCAAAGGATCAGGAGGCGGGCCAGGGGGTGTGTGCGGGGCCCGGGGTCAGACCCGGCGCAGGACCGCGACGACCTTGCCGAGGATGGTGGCCTCGTCGCCCGGGATCGGCTGGTACGCCGCGTTGTGCGGGAGCAGCCAGACATGGCCGTCCTCGCGGCGGAAGCGCTTGACCGTCGCCTCGCCGTCCAGCATCGCGGCCACGATGTCGCCGTTCTCCGCGACGGGCTGGCGGCGTACCGTCACCCAGTCGCCGTCGCAGATGGCGGCCTCGATCATCGAGTCACCGACGACCTTCAGCACGAACAGCTCGCCGTCACCCACCAGTTGGCGGGGGAGCGGGAAGACGTCCTCGACGGACTCCTCGGCGAGGATCGGCCCGCCGGCGGCGATCCGGCCGACCAGGGGGACGTACGACGCGGCGGGCTTGCCCGTGGTGTCCGTCTGCTGGGTGCTCGGCTGGTCCGAGCCGCGGACCTCGTACGCCCGCGGCCGGTGCGGGTCGCGGCGCAGGAACCCCTTGCGCTCCAGGGCCATGAGCTGGTGGGCCACCGACGAGGTGCTGGAGAGCCCCACGGCCTGGCCGATCTCCCGCATCGACGGCGGGTACCCACGGCGCTGCACGGAGTCCCGGATGACCTCGATCACCCGGCGCTGCCGGTCCGTGAGACCCGAGCTGTCCGCCCTGATCCCGGGAGGTCGCCCGGGCATCGAACGCGTGGGCTTGGCGCCCTCCGGGTTCGTGCCCGCTTCGTTCACATTCATGGCATGCACCGGATCGAGTCGGCCCTGGGAGCGGTCCTGGGCAGTGATGGTGGCACTGTCTGTGGTGGTGGTCACGGTGGCCCCTCTCGAAATGTTCTCCCTGGCTGGACAACGGTAGTTGCTTTCGAAAGGTTGCGCCAAACACACGTTCGAGTGAAAAATCGCGGAGTCTCCGCCAAGAGCCGCCGACTGGGTGTATGAGCAGGCCTTACGGGGTGCGGTGGCACCGGCCCGCGCCGGACGGGACCCCCCGCCGCCACACGCGACACGCGCCGGGGTCTAGGATGCAGCCGAACCCCAGATCTAGTGGTTGGATTGTCCCGACCGCCCAGAAGTTGTGGTCCCGGGTCTTCGGGCTCCGAGGTCATCGCCTATGCTGGGGGTTGCTTCGAGGGGCCTTTCCGGCCCGTACGGGGCTGTTTCGTCGTGCTGCGCAAGGAAGGGGTTGGGAGCCATGCACTGTCCCTTCTGCAGGCACCCCGACAGCCGGGTCGTCGACAGCCGGACCACCGATGACGGCACGTCCATCCGGCGCCGTCGCCAGTGCCCCGACTGCTCCCGCCGTTTCACGACGGTCGAGACGGCCTCGCTGATGGTGATCAAGCGCAGCGGCGTGACCGAGCCCTTCAGCCGTACCAAGGTCATCTCCGGCGTCCGCAAGGCGTGCCAGGGACGGCCGGTCACCGAGGACGCCCTCGCCAAGCTCGGCCAGCGGGTCGAGGAGGCGGTGCGCGCCACCGGCAGCGCCGAGCTGACCACCCACGACGTGGGACTGGCCATACTCGGCCCCCTGCGGGAACTCGACCTCGTCGCGTACCTGCGATTCGCATCCGTGTACCGGGCGTTCGATTCGCTCGAAGATTTCGAAGCCGCCGTCGCGGAGCTGCGGGAGCGGCCCCCCTCGGCGGAGTGCGGCGAGGAAGAGGGCCTGGCGGCCCCCCTGCCCGCCACCGCCACGGACTGACCGGCCGGCTCGTCACCGGCCGCTCCGCGGCTACCAAGGACCCGCCCGGGTGCCCTGTTGCGCACCCGAGGCTTTTGGACACACATCCCGCGCCGGTGGGAAGAACACGGCGCGGCAGGGTGTTTTTGTACGCATATGGGAGGCGGCATGACAGAGACGGCGAGCGGTTCGGCACGAGGTTCCCGCGCCAAGGGTGCCAAGGCCGGCAAGGGGCTGCGCATCGAGCGGATCCACACGACCCCCGGCGTGCATCCGTACGACGAGGTGGCCTGGGAGCGCCGTGACGTCGTCATGACCAATTGGCGCGACGGCTCGGTCAACTTCGAGCAGCGTGGCGTCGAGTTCCCCGACTTCTGGTCGCTGAACGCGGTCAACATCGTCACCAGCAAGTACTTCCGCGGGGCCGTCGGCACCCCGCAGCGCGAGACCGGGCTCAAGCAGCTCATCGACCGCATCGTGAAGACGTACCGGAAGGCCGGCGAGGAGTACCACTACTTCGCCACGCCCGCCGACGCCGAGATCTTCGAACACGAGCTGGCGTACGCCCTGCTCCACCAGATCTTCAGCTTCAACTCGCCGGTCTGGTTCAACGTCGGCACCCCCCAGCCGCAGCAGGTCTCCGCCTGCTTCATCCTCTCCGTCGACGACTCCATGGACTCGATCCTGGACTGGTACAAGGAAGAGGGGATGATCTTCAAGGGGGGTTCCGGCGCGGGCCTCAACCTCTCCCGGATCCGCTCCTCCAAGGAACTCCTCTCCTCCGGCGGCAACGCCTCGGGCCCCGTCTCCTTCATGCGCGGCGCCGACGCCTCCGCCGGGACGATCAAGTCCGGCGGCGCCACCCGGCGCGCGGCCAAGATGGTCATCCTCGACGTCGACCACCCCGACATCGAGGACTTCATCGAGACCAAGGTCAAGGAGGAGGAGAAGATCCGCGCCCTGCGCGACGCGGGCTTCGACATGGACCTGGGCGGCGACGACATCACCTCCGTCCAGTACCAGAACGCCAACAACTCCGTCCGCGTCAACGACGAGTTCATGAAGGCCGTCGAGTCCGGCGGGAAGTTCGGGCTCCGCGCCCGGATGACCGGCGAGATCATCGAAGAGGTCGAGGCGAAGACGCTCTTCCGCAAGATGGCCGAGGCGGCCTGGGCCTGCGCCGACCCGGGCATCCAGTACGACGACACGATCAACCACTGGCACACCTGCCCCGAGTCCGGCCGGATCAACGGCTCGAACCCGTGCAGCGAGTACATGCACCTGGACAACACCTCGTGCAACCTCGCCTCGCTGAACCTGATGAAGTTCCTCCAGGACGACGGCGAGGGCAACCAGTCCTTCGAGGCCGAGCGCTTCGCCAAGGTCGTCGAGCTGGTCATCACCGCGATGGACATCTCCATCTGCTTCGCGGACTTCCCGACCCGGAAGATCGGCGAGAACACCCGCGCCTTCCGCCAGCTCGGCATCGGCTACGCCAACCTCGGCGCCCTGCTGATGGCCACGGGCCACGCGTACGACTCCGACGGCGGCCGCGCGCTCGCCGGTGCCATCACCTCGCTGATGACCGGCACCTCGTACCGCCGCTCCGCCGAACTGGCCGCGGTCGTCGGCCCGTACGACGGGTACGCCAGGAACGCCCAGCCGCACCGGCGCGTCATGAAGCAGCACGCCGACGCCAACGCCGCCGCCGTCCACGTCGACGACCTGGACAGCCCGGTCTGGGCCGCCGCGACCGAGGCCTGGCAGGACGTCCTGCGCCTCGGGGAGAAGAACGGATTCCGCAACGCCCAGGCGTCGGTCATCGCGCCCACCGGCACCATCGGTCTCGCGATGTCCTGCGACACCACAGGACTGGAGCCCGACCTCGCGCTGGTCAAGTTCAAGAAGCTGGTCGGCGGCGGCTCGATGCAGATCGTCAACGGCACCGTGCCGCAGGCGCTGCGCCGGCTCGGCTACCAGGCGGAGCAGATCGAGGCGATCGTCGAGCACATCGCCGAGCACGGTGTGGTGGTCGACGCGCCCGGTCTGAAGACCGAGCACTACGAGGTCTTCGACTGCGCGATGGGTGAGCGCTCCATCTCCGCGATGGGCCATGTCCGCATGATGGCGGCGATCCAGCCGTGGATCAGCGGCGCGCTCTCCAAGACGGTGAACCTGCCGGAGACGGCCACCGTCGAGGATGTCGAGGAGGTCTACTTCGAGGCGTGGAAGATGGGCGTCAAGGCGCTCGCGATCTACCGCGACAACTGCAAGGTCGGCCAGCCGCTCTCGGCGAAGAAGAAGGACGAGAAGGCCGCGAAGGCCGACGAGAAGATCGCGGAGAAGGCCGAGGAGACCCTCCGCGAGGCCGTCGAGAAGGTCATCGAGTACCGCCCGGTCCGCAAGCGCCTCCCCAAGGGCCGGCCCGGCCTCACCACCTCCTTCACGGTGGGCGGCGCCGAGGGCTACATGACCGCCAACTCCTACCCGGACGACGGTCTCGGTGAGGTCTTCCTCAAGATGTCCAAGCAGGGTTCGACGCTCGCGGGCATGATGGACGCCTTCTCCATCGCCGTGTCGGTCGGTCTCCAGTACGGCGTGCCGCTGGAGACGTACGTCTCGAAGTTCACCAACATGCGCTTCGAGCCGGCCGGTATGACGGACGACCCGGACGTACGGATGGCGCAGTCGATCGTCGACTACATCTTCCGCCGGCTGGCCCTGGACTTCCTGCCCTTCGAGACCCGCTCGGCCCTCGGTATCCACTCGGCCGAGGAGCGCCAGCGCCACCTGGATACCGGTTCGTACGAACCGGCCCTGGACGAGGTCCTCGAAGCCGAGAGTCTGACCACCGCGCCCCGCCCGGCCCCCGCGACGGCCCCCAAGCCGACCGTGATCCCGGCCCCCAAGGAGGCGCACACCTCGGCCGAGCTGGTCGAGATGCAACTCGGCATCAGCGCCGACGCGCCGCTCTGCTTCTCCTGCGGCACCAAGATGCAGCGCGCCGGATCCTGCTACATCTGCGAGGGCTGCGGCTCGACGAGCGGTTGCAGCTAGTGCCGCGACCGGCAATGTTTGCCCGACGGGGCAAAGCTTGCCGGGAGGGGCACTAGGCGTTGACGCGGTGGCCGTACGGCCGTGAGCGGCGGTCGTACGGCCGTGAGAGGGGCCGGCCCGGGTGGCCGGCCCCTCTCGGGGTCGGGCCGGGGCCGGCCGGGGCGGGGCGGGCCCTCAGGCAGTGCCCATGAGGGCGCCGAAGGACTGGGGGTCCGTGTCGAAGCCGCGCAGGGCCGGGTGGAAGTGCCAGGTGCCGGTGGGGTCGCGGGTGAACTCCGCGAAGGTCGCGGCCGTGGCGTCGGGGACGTCGGCGAAGCCGTTCTCCGACAGCTCCGTGTACCCCTCGGTGAGGCGGACCTCCGGGTTGGCTATCTCGCCGAACGTCCTGCGGCCCGCGTGCTGCTGGATGGCCACCCCCACCACAACACGGTGGTAGGCGGAGCCGAGGCGGTCCAGTTCCAGCGTCATCTCCTCGTCGGAGCCGAAGCCCTGGCCCGTACGGCTCTCGCGGTCCAGGGTGATCGTGCCGTCCGGGGAGCGGCTGCCGAAGTGGACCAGGTAGGCGGGGGTGCCGGGGGTGTCCGCCGTATACGTCGCCGCGATGAGGTCCAGGTCGTGGTCGGGTTCGCCCCTGGGGCTGGGATCCCATTTCAGGGTGACCTCGACCTTGGACACCCCTCGGTTGAAACTGCTCACCAGTCCTCCCCCTCCGCCGGAACCCGTGCGCGTCTCCTGAGCCGCTGTACCAGGCTAGACCGCACCACTGACAACCCACCGCGCCATCTGGCCAGTTGGCACCACCTTGGCCGAGACTCGCCGACGGGCGCGTCGTCCCGGGGGTTCCGCGGGGGGTGCCGCCCCGCTCCCGTACCGGGCGTGACCGATGCCACGTACCGCCCCGTACGATGGCGCGGTGCTGGTCAAGTGGATTCGCTGCACCGTGATCGACCGACGAGGTTTCGAACGCGGGCAGCGGAAATGGGCGGGGTTGCTCGGTGAGCCGGGGTTCCGGGGGCAGGGCGGGGGATGGAGCAGGTCGCGCGAGGGCGTCGTCCACATCTTCACGTTCTGGGAGAGCCGGGCGTTCTACGACTCCTTCATGGCGCGCTCGCACGACCGGCTCTCCGCCTCGCAGTCCGGCACCTTCAAGGACGCGCAGGTCAAGCTCTTCGACTACCGCTTCGACGTGAAGACCGGTTTCGAGCCGCGCTTCACCGACGCGGACGTGGTCCGGGTCGCCCACTCCCGGGTGCACGAGGAGCGGGTGGAGCACTTCGCCCTGATGCAGGAGAAGGTGTGGAACCCGGCGATGGCCGGATCGCCCGGGATGGTCCGCGGCCTCTTCGGGGAGGCGCCCGGCCATGAGTTCATCGTCCTGTCCATGTGGCAGTCGGCCGCCGAACACGGCAAGTACCGCGTCGAACGGGTCGAGCGGCTGACGCTCCGTGCCCAGACGGCCACGGATGTCGCGGCCCTGGCCGGCGACGTCATCGACCTGGAGCCCTCCTGGACCGTGTGAGCCCGCAGGGCACGGGGCCCGCGCCGTAGGGGACCGGACCGGGCGAAGACGGTGCGAAGAGGGGCGTCTCACCCGTCCGGCCCTGCCCGGAACCGCCCGTTGCGCCGGGCGGTCGCACGCCCCCGGCACGCGCGATCTAGGGTCGTGTCATGGCACGACCGAGGCGCATTGTCCTTGTCCGGCACGGCGAGTCGGAAGGGAACGCGGATGACACGGTGTACGAGCGCGAGCCCGACCATGCCCTGAGGCTCACCGAGAAGGGGCGCGCGCAGGCCGTGGAGACCGGCGTACGCCTCCGCGAACTGTTCGGCGGCGAGCCCGTCAGCGTCTTCGTCTCGCCCTACCGCCGTACCCACGAGACCTTCGAGGCGTTCGGGCTCGACCCCGGCCAGGTGCGGATACGCGAGGAGCCCCGGCTGCGCGAGCAGGACTGGGGGAACTGGCAGGACCGGGAGGACGTGCGCCTCCAGAAGGCCTACCGTGACGCGTACGGGCACTTCTTCTACCGCTTCGCCCAGGGCGAGTCGGGCGCGGACGTCTACGACCGCGTCGGGGCCTTCCTGGAGTCGCTGCACCGCAGCTTCGAGACGCCCGACTCGCCGGAGAACGTCCTGCTGGTGACCCACGGGCTGACCATGCGGCTGTTCTGCATGCGGTGGTTCCACTGGTCGGTCGCCGAGTTCGAATCGCTCTCCAACCCGGGCAACGCGGAGTACCGGATCCTGCTCCTCGGCGACGACGGGCGCTACACCCTGGACCGGCCGTTCGCCCAGTGGCGCGTACCGGAGCCGTACGGCCGCACCGGGTGACGCCGGACAGGCCGGGGTGCGTACGCCGGAGTGCGCGCACCGGGCGCGTACGCCTGTACCCGTGTGCGCCGGTCGTGTACGCCGGTCATGCGCGCCGGTCACGTACGGACGCCGGAATAAATCCGCGCAGACCGGGCCCGTGCCGACTAAAATATCTGTTCGATGACCTCTGATTCCCGATCCGACTCACGAACCGACCCGCGCTTCGAACGTGCCCTGGCCAGCCTGCGCGGAGTGGCCGTGGGAGACGCCCTGGGCTCCCAGTTCTTCGTACCCGCCAACCTCGCCCTGCTCAAGCGCCGTGAGCTGCCGCCCGGCGACTGGCAGTGGACCGACGACACCGAGATGGCCGCCTCGGTCGTCTCCGTCCTCGCCGGCCACCACCGCATCGACCAGGACGCCCTCGCCCGCTCCTTCGCCGTCCACCACGACTTCGACCGCGGCTACGGGCCCGCCGTCAACCGGATGCTCCGGCTGGTCAGAGAGGGCGGCGACTGGCGCGAACTGGCCGCCGGGCTCTTCGACGGCCGGGGATCCTGGGGCAACGGGGCGGCGATGCGGATCGCGCCGCTCGGCGCCTGGTACGCCGGGGACCCGGAGCAGGCCGCGCACCAGGCCGAGATCTCCGCGTACACCACCCACCAGCACCGCGAGGCCGTCATGGGCGCCATGGCGGTCGCCGTCGCCGCCGCTCTCGCCGCCGCGCCGGACGCCCCGCCCACCCCGGAGGAGCTGCTCGACGGGGTGGTGGCGCTGGTGCCGCGCAGCGCGGTCGGGGCGGGGCTGCGCCGGGCGCGGGACATGCTCGACTACGACGACCCGGGCACCGTCGCCGCCGTCCTCGGCCGTGGCCGGCGCACCGCCGCGCACGACACCGTGCCGTTCGCCCTCTGGTCGGCGGCGCGCGGGCTCGGCGACTTCGAGCGGGCCTTCTGGACGACGGCCCAGGTGGGCGGCGATGTCGACACCAACTGCGCCATCGTCGGGGGAGTGGTCGCGGCGGCTCCCGCCGGGGCGCCGCCGGAGCGCTGGAGGGAGCGCACGGAGGCGCTGCCGGAGTGGCTGGCGGCACCGGCCGCCTCCTGAGGGGCGGACCGGAACCTCAGCGCACTCCTCGCCGCACCTCCCTCGGCGGTTCCGAGAGTGTTCACGAACGCGACCACAAGGTGTCCGCTCCCTGTTCTGTCCCCGTCCCGTCCTTGTCCCCTTTCCCTGGAGGAGTTGGGCTGTGGTGGCCTGTTCCGTGGTCACGGTCTCGTCGGCGTACGGGGCTCAACATGTGCTCCGGCGAAGGCAGTCGGGTCGTTGGGGGGTGACGAGGCCGTCCGCGCCGACCCGCGCCGAGCCGCGAACGGACGCCCCGGGCGGTGCGGAAGGACTCCCCGCGCCACCCGGCGGATACCCGGTCTGTCGCCCGGCCCGTGGGCGGCGTAACCTGGCAGGTGCCATGCCGTACGAACCACCCACGCACACCGTTGAGCGCTCGCTGCGCGCCACCACAGACGCCAGGATCATCGCGGGCGTCGACGAGGTCGGACGCGGAGCGTGGGCAGGTCCGGTCACGGTGTGTGCGTCCGTCACCGGACTGCGCAGACCCCCGGCGGGGCTCACCGACTCCAAGCTCATCACCCCCAGGCGCCGTACGGAGCTGGCCGATGAACTGAAGGCGTGGGTCACGTCGTACGCTCTCGGTCACTCCTCCCCGGAGGAGATCGACGCCCTCGGGATGACTGCGGCGCTGCGGCTCGCCGCCGTACGTGCCCTGGAGGCGCTGCCGGTCCGGCCCGACGCGGTGATCCTGGACGGCAAACACGACTATCTCGGAGGGCCCTGGCGGGTGCGTACGGTCATCAAGGGCGACCAGTCCTGTGTCTCCGTGGCGGCCGCCTCGGTGATCGCCAAGGTGCACAGGGACGCGATGATGGCCGAACTGGGCGCCGGGTCCGAGGAGTACGCACCGTTCGCCTTCGGCGCCAATGCCGGCTACCCCTCACCGGTGCACCGGGCGGCGCTGGAGGAGCGGGGGCCGACACCGCACCACCGGCTCTCGTGGTCCTACCTCGATGCGCTGCCCCGGTGGCGTCATCTCAAGAAGGCCCGGATCCCCGCACCGGTGGCCGCGATCGAAAGCGGGGGCCAACTCGGCTTCGATTTCTGACCGCTGGCCGTCGGGGATGTCCGCCGTCCGGAGCATCCGGCTCCGGAACGTCGGCCTCCGAACGTGAGACTTCCGGTACGGGTCTCTCCGGGACACCCGGTGACCCGACCGGCGAAACCCCCGCCCGGGTGCCTCACGGCCTCGGGCACGGGCCCGAACAAGCCCACCTACCGGTGCTTTTCGTACCGGTGTTTGATAGACATCCAGTCATGCCTCTCATCCCCCAGGAGCCTCAGATTCACGAGAGAGCCCAGGGTCCCAGCGCCGCGTCGGCCACCGGCCGCACCGCTTCGACCCCTCGTCCCGTACCCGGTCCGCGTCCCGTACCCGGGTCGCGCTCCGCGTCGACGCCGAGGCCCGGACGCCCGGGTCCCGGTGCCGCGAGGCCCGCGCCGCCGGCGCAGCGCTCGCACAGCTCCGCCGGTCAGCCGAAGGCGGCCGGTACCCCCGACTCCGTAACCCCTCCTTCGCCTCTTTCCTCCATGGGTGCTCCGGGTGCTTCCGGCACCTCCGGTCTCCAGGTCCAGGTGATCCCGGCGTCGCCGGGGCGCGCGCTGGACGCCGCCGAGGGCGCGATCGACCTGCTGCTGGAAGCGGGCCGGGCGCCGGGCGACATCCTGGTGCTCACCACCGGCGAGCAGCACCCGTGGGCCACCCACGAGCTGTCGTTCGGGGAGAGCGCTTACTGGGCCCAGCACGACGCCCGCGAGGACGTGTTCTTCGCGGACGCCGCCGCCGTCACCCGTGCGCACTCCCGGCCCGTGGTGGTCGTCGCCGTCAACGGTGGCGGTGCCGCCGTCGCCGCCAAGGCGCTGCCCCAGGCCCGTGAGCGGGCCACCGCGCTGCTGGTCGTGTGCGGCGACGCCAAGCGGATCAACGCGGTGCTCGGCGCGGGCGTCTGAGCCGTACGGAGCCCGGCGCGCCCAGGGGGCGCGTCGGCGTCGGTACGTCCCGGCGGTGACCCGGCGGCCCTGTCAGGAGGGTGGCCGGGCCGCTTCGGCGTGCCGTCGCGCGTCGCTGGGGCCGCGGAGGTGTCCGCGGCGCCGCTCGGTCCGCGGCGCGTTCAGCGGGCGGCGGTGCGGCGCTGTGCCTCCACCGCCCCGCCTCCGCCGCGCAGCGGTGCCGCTCCGGGGTCCGCCGTGGACCGTGCGAGGCTCGCGGGCGGCGAGTCGGAACTGGGGCGGCGCCCGCCGCGGCCCTCGCCCAGCACCTGCCAGCCGCCTCGGGTGAGGGTGATGTACGCGCCGCAGCGCAACCCGTGCAGCGTGCACGCGTCGCGCAGCCCCCACATCCAGGCGCCGTCCTCCGCCGTCCAGCGCTCGTCGCCCTCGCGGCAGTAGAGCAGTACGGCCGTGCGCACCGGCGTGCGCCGTCGCAGGTCGTGCGGGATGACCCGGCGCAGATGGGCCAGGAGGGCGTTGCGGAACTCCCAGCCGTCCACCGGCGCGGGGCGTGGCACGAACGAGGCGCTGGCGGCGAGCCGTTCCTCGGCGTCGAGCACGGCGACCACGGCCATGGACGGGGTCGGCGCGTGCCGGCTGTGCAGACCGCTGACCACCTCACGCGGGTTGCGCAGCAGCGGGATCCCGGCGGCGGCCCACTCGGCGGGTTCGAGCGTTCTGGCCGGTCCACCGGTGGACGCGGCCTGGGTGTCGACCGAAGTGGCCGCGGACGGAGCGAATCCGAAGGTCACGTTCCTCCCTTCGCATACGCGCCCTGGGCGCGGGCAGGGTCGGTCGGGGACGTGCCGAGGCACAGCCTGCGCGGAGCGCGGGGGAGGCCGTGCGGGGGCACATCCAATTCTCACCGGCCAGGGGGCGCGCGGCAACGAGCAATTGGCGCCGCTCGCGAGAATGTTCATATATGGCGGCTATATGACTCGGCAGTTCCGGCGGGATCGTGGACGGCCGGCCGCGTGTCGCCCTCCTGATCAGCTCTGCACGGCGAGGACCAGCGGAAACACCCCCTCGGCCCCGGCTCTGCGGAGCAGTCGCGCGGCCACCGCCAGCGTCCACCCGCTCTCCGCGAGGTCGTCGACGAGCAGCACGGGCCCGCCGGCCGCCGCCACCGCCGCCGCCAGCTCCGGGGGCACCGTGAGCGTCTCCCGCAGCGCCCGCACTCGCTGCGCGCCGTTGGTACGGGAGATCCGGGCGCCGTCCGCGCCCGGCGCGTACCCGACCGCCCCGAGCAGCGGCAGCCGGCCGACCTCCGCGATCCGGCTCCCCAGCGACTCCACCAGCCGGGGCCGGGAGCGGGACGCCACCGTGACCACTCCGACCGGCCGGGGCGGCGCGTCCTTCGCCCCCGAGGCCCAGCCGCCGGGCCCCTTCGCCCAGTCGGCGAGCACGCTCACCACGGCGCCCGCCACATCGTCGGGGACCGGACCGTCCGCCGCGTGCGCCGCCAGCATCGGACGGAGTCTGTTCCCCCAGCCGATGTCGGACAGCCGCCCCAGCGCCCGGCCGGGGAAGGACTGTTCGCCCGGTGCGATACGCCCCTTCAGGGCGACCCCGACGGCCGCGAGACCGGTGGGCCACATCTTGCGGGGCTCCACCTCCACGCCTGGCCTGCCCAGTTCACCGCGGGCTGCGTCGAGCGCCCCCGCGCCCACCTTGGCCTCGAAACGGGTCCCCGCGCAGTTGTCGCACCGCCCGCACGGCGCCGCCTCCTCGTCGTCGAGCTGACGCCGCAGGAACTCCATCCGGCACCCGGCCGCCGACGCGTAGTCGCGCATCGCCTGCTCCTCGCTCCGCCGCTGCCGCGCCACCCACGCGTACCGTTCCGTGTCGTACGCCCACGGCCGGCCCGTCGAGGTCCAGCCGCCCTTGACCCGGCGCACCGCCCCGTCCACGTCCAGCACCTTGAGCATCGTCTCCAGGCGGGTCCGCCGCAGCTCCACCAGCGGTTCCAGGGCCGGCAGCGACAGCGGCCGGTCGGCGCGTCCCAGGACGTCGAGGGTGCGCCTGACCAGCTCCTCGGGCGGGAAGGCGACCGAAGCGAAGTACTGCCAGATCGCCTCGTCCTCCGTGCCCGGCAGCAGCAGCACCTCAGCGTGCTCCACCCCGCGCCCGGCGCGCCCCACCTGCTGGTAGTACGCGATGGGGGAGGCGGGTGAACCGAGATGCACCACGAACCCGAGATCCGGCTTGTCGAACCCCATGCCCAGCGCGGACGTCGCCACCAGCGCCTTCACCCGGTTCCCCAGCAGATCGTCCTCCGCCTGCCGGCGCTCCGCGTTCTCCGTACGGCCGGTGTACGAGGCGACCGCGTGCCCGCACTGGCGCAGATACGCGGTCACCTCCTCGGCCGCCGCGACCGTCAGCGTGTAGACGATCCCCGAACCGGGCAGTTCGTCGAGGTGGTCGGCGAGCCAGGCCAGCCGGTGCGCCGCGTCCGGCAGCCGGAGCACATGGAGGCTGAGGCTCTCCCGGTCCAGCGGCCCGCGCAGCACCAGCGCGTCCGTCCCCGCGCCGGTGCCCAACTGCTCGGCGACATCGGCGCTCACCCGGGAGTTGGCCGTGGCCGTCGTCGCCAGCACCGGGACACCGGACGGCAGCTCGGCGAGCATCGTGCGCAGCCGCCGGTAGTCGGGGCGGAAGTCATGGCCCCAGTCCGAGATGCAGTGCGCCTCGTCGACCACCAGCAGCCCCGTCGCCGCCGAGAGCCGGGGGAGCACCTGGTCGCGGAAGTCCGGGTTGTTCAGCCGCTCCGGACTGACCAGCAGGACGTCGACCTCGCCCGCGGACACCTCGGCCTGGACCGTCTCCCACTCCTCCACGTTCGACGAGTTGATCGTCCGGGCCCGGATCCCGGCCCGCGCCGCGGCGTCCACCTGGTTCCGCATGAGCGCGAGCAGCGGCGAGACGATCACCGTCGGCCCCGCGCCCCGCGCGCGCAGCAGCGACGTCGCCACGAAATACACCGCGGACTTGCCCCAGCCCGTGCGCTGGACGACCAGCGCGCGGCGCTTCTCGGCGACCAGCGCCTCGATGGCCCGCCACTGGTCCTCGCGGAGCCGGGCGGTGCCGGTGGCGTCGCCGACGAGACGGGCGAGGACGGAGTCGGCCGAGGCGCGGAGGGCCGCGCGGTCTGTTTCGGTCATGACCCCATGCAACCCGATGGGTCCGACCATCCGCCAACGGGCCCGACGGCCTGTGGACAAGTTATCCACAGGCCCAGCGGGATCCGGCGGGATCGGGCACGGTCGATCCATGAACACGCACCGCGAACACCCCGAACCGACCGGATCCACCGACGAGCAGCGGATCACCCTGCGCAGCCCCGGCGAGCTCGCCGACGCCCTGCCCTACCTACTCGGATTCCACCCCGACGACTCCATCGTCATGGTCGCCCTGCACGGCGAGCGCGGCCGCTTCGGCGGGCGGCTCCGGCTCGGTATTCCCTCCTCGCCACGGGAGTGGCCGGCCATCGCCGGACAGCTCGCCGCCTCGCTGATCGAGAGCAGCGAGCGCCGCCGCTCCCGCCCCGACGGCGCCCTCGTCTTCCTCTGCCAGGACCCGGCGCCGGGCGAGACGGGCCGGCGGACGATGGAGCGGCTGCGCCCCCTCGCCCAGCGGCTGCGCACCGCCTGCGGCGCCCTCGACGTCCCCGTGTACGAGGTGCTGTGCGTCTCCGCGGGCCGCTACTGGTCGTACTGCTGCCCCGACCCGCGGTGCTGTCCCCCGGAAGGCACCGCCCTCGCCGCGCCGGGCACCTCGGTCATGGCCGCTGCCGCCGCCTACGCGGGGATCCAGGTGCGCGGTTCGCTGCGGGAGATGGAGGCGGGACTGGCGCCCTGGACCGAGCCCGCCCCCGTCGCCGCGCAGGAGCGGGCCCTCGACGAGGCGGGCGCCTCGCTGGTGCCCCGGATCCTGATCGGGAACGCCGGCAAGGAGGTCGGTGCCGAGACCCTGACACTCGCCCGCACCCTCATCGACCGGCTGGCCGGGGCGGCGAGCGGCGATCCGGCCGGCCGGGACACCGAGGACGACCTGCTCATCGGTGACCAGGAGGCCGCCGCCGTCATCCTCGGCCTCCAGGACCGGAAGACCCGGGACCGGGCCGCCGAGTGGATGGAGGGCCCGGAAGCCGCGCCCGCGCTCCGGCTCTGGCGCGCCCTCTCCCGCCGCTGCGTCGGGCCGTACGCGGAACACGCCACCGCCCCGCTGACCCTGGCCGGCTGGGTCGCCTGGTCCACCGGGGACGAGCCGGCCGCCCGGGTCGCCCTCGGGCTCGCCCTGCGCCTCGACCCCCGGTACACCTTCGCCCAACTCCTCCACCAGGCCTGCAACGAGGGCCTTGACCCCGAGACACTGCGCCGCTGCCTGCGCGAGGAGCGGGCCGCCCGCACCCGTCCCGAGCCGCGCGCGGTGTGCCGTACGACCGCGCCCCGGAACGCGCCTCCGCCCAGGGCGCGGAGCCTCCCGGCCCCGAGGCGGAGCCGTCCCGGCACCGGGACGGCGCGCCACCGGGGCCGTGTCATGGGCTCCGGTGGCCGCGCGGCGCGGCGCGGCGGACAACGCGGAGGCGGGGGTGGGCGATGACGGTGCGGAAGTACGGGTGTGAATGGTGGGAAGGAGTGTTTATCGTCAGGCAGACGACTAGGATCGCGGCATGTCGCCCTACGACCCCTCGGCCTACCCGGCATTCGCCGTCACCGTCGACCTGGTGGTGCTCACCGTCCGCCGTCACGCGCTCTGCGCGCTGGTCGTACGGCGCGGCGGGCCACCGTTCCAGGGGCGGTGGGCGCTGCCCGGCGGTTTCGTCAAGGCCGACGAGGACCTGGGGCGCGCCGCCGCCCGTGAACTGGCCGAGGAGACCGGGCTCTGCGCCCATGACCCGCTCTCCCCGTCGCCCGGCAACGCCGCGCACCTCGAACAACTCGCCACATACGGCGACCCGGGGCGCGATCCCCGGATGCGGGTGGTCAGCGTGGCGCACCTCGCGCTCGCGCCCGACCTGCCCGCGCCCCGGGCCGGCGGAGACGCCAACAGCGTGCGCTGGTCGCCGGTCGACGCCCTGCTCGGTACGGATAACGGCTTCGGCCGGGAGGGCGAGCACCCCGCCCCGCTCGCCTTCGACCATGCGCGGATCCTCGCGGACGGAGTGGAGCGGGCCCGCTCCAAGATCGAGTACTCCTCGCTCGCCACGGCGTTCTGCCCGTCCGAGTTCACCGTCGGCGAGCTGCGCAGGGTGTACGAGGCGGTGTGGGGCGTGGTGCTCGACCCGCGCAACTTCCACCGGAAGGTCACCGGCACCCCGGGCTTCCTGGTCCCGTCCGGGGGCACCACCACCCGGCAGGGCGGCCGGCCCGCGCAGCTCTTCCGGGCCGGCGGGGCGACCGTACTCAACCCGCCGATGCTCCGTCCCGAGGTCTGACCGACGGGGCCATGCCCCGGGGCGCGGCCCCGCCGGGGTGCCGGGCGGGGCCGCGCCGGGGTGCCGGGCGGGGCGACGGGCCGGACTCGAACGGCGGCCCTTGACTGGCAAATCGGACATATCGCGTTATCGTGCTGCGGTACTCACTGCCGTCGGGCGGTCTCACCTCCCCGCGAGAGAAGCGATGCTCCAGGCCATCGGACTGACCAGTGCCCCCCGTCGGGACCTCGCCCCCGCCGTGGACGACCTGACCTTCGAGGCGCGCTCCGGCGCGGTCACCGCGCTGCTCGGCGCGCCCGGGGCGGGCAAGACCACCGCGCTGCGGCTGATGCTCGAACTCGAACCGGGCCGGGGCGTCACCTACTTCCGGGGGCGCCCGCTGCACCGCCTCGCCCACCCGGCCCGCGAGATCGGGGTCCTCCTAGGCGAGGTGCCGGGACACCCCGCGCGCACCGTGCGCGGCCAGCTCGCGCTGGTCTGCGCCGCCGCCGGGGTGCCCGCGGGGCGTGCCGACGAACTCCTCGACGTGGTGGGGCTCGCCCCGCTGCGCGACGAACGGCTCGGCTCGCTCTCGCTCGGCATGGAGCGCAGGCTCGGCCTCGCCGTCGCCCTGCTGGGCGATCCGCACACACTGCTGCTCGACGCGCCGTCCGCCGAACTCTCGCCGCGCGAGAAGAGCTGGCTCCATGGGCTGCTCCGCGCCCATGCCGGACAGGGCGGCACCGTGCTCTACACGACGGACGACCCCAAGGAGGCGGCCCGCGCCTCGGACCGGGTGGTCACCCTCGACGAGGGGCGCCTCGTGGCCGACCAGGACACGGCCTCCTTCGCCCGCACCCGGCTCCGCCCCCGTGTCGCGGTCAGGACCCCGCACGCGGCCCGGCTCGCCGACGCGCTCCACCGTGAGGCCCGCGCCCGCCGGCGCTCCGTCGAGGTGGTCGCCGAGGCGGGCAGCCTGCTCAGCGTCTACGGCAGCAGTTGCCCCGAGATCGGCGAGACCGCCTTCCGGCACGGTGTCCTGGTCCACCAACTGGCCGACGAGATCGGCGACGCGGGCCCCCGCCCGGCCCCCGCCCCGGTAACGCCCTTCTCCTCCTGCCCCGTTCCGGCCCCCGTGCTGGGCGCGCGGACGGGGCCAGGACCTGGTGCCGCACCCGGCGCCGTACCTGTCCCCGCTCCTGGAAACCGCCCCGGCCCGGGCGCCGTTCCCGGCCCCGGCCAGGGGGAGCGTCCCGCGCCCGGTGCCGACGCCGTCATCCCGCCCGCGCCCGGCGCCGGCCGCGGTTCCGTGCCCGGGCCCGCGGTCGCCCCCGACGCCGGTGCCGGGGCGCGGGCCGTGCATCGGGGGCGGGGGCGCCGTACCGGTGAACCTGCCGTGCTTCCCGGAGCCTTGACGGGGCGGCCTGTCCGGGCGCCGTTCTGGCCCGTCCGGTACGAGCTGCGCCGTATGTTCGGGGTCCGTACCGCGCCGTTGATCATGGCGGGCGCGCTGCTCGCCTCCGTCGCCCTCGCCGTTCCCCTCGCCCGTACCGGCGGAACTCCCCTGCCCGGACTGCTCGCCGCCTGGCCCGCGATCCTGCCGCTGCCTCCCGCCGTGCTCGCCGCCGGGCTGCTCGGCGCGCTCTCGTTCGCCGACGAGTACCACCACCCCGTCCTCGGGGGCGCGCGTGGCACCGTACCGCGCCGTCTCGCCCTGCTCCTCGCCAAGCTCGCCGTCACCGCGTCCACCGCCCTGCTCCTCGCCTTCCTCACGGTGTTCGCCGACGGCGCCGCGCTCCGCCTGGTCTACGGCCCCGCCACGGTCCCCGTACCGGAGAACTGGGCCGCCCTGGGCGCCGGTTGGGCCGGGCTCGCGGTGGGCTGCGGCTGGGCGGGGCTGCTCGCCGCCGGGGTGTTCCGGATCGCGATCGCGGGGATGGCCGCGGTCGTCGCCGTGCCCACCCTGGTCGTCCCGCTGATCCGGCAGGTGTCCGCCGGGCCCGTCGCACGCTCGGCCGCCGGACTCCCGGCCCGCCTGCGCGAGCTGGCCTGGCCGCTCTGGCCGCAGGGGGCCGACCGGTGGCTGGCGGGGGCGTTGGGGTTCGCCGCCCAGCCGGTCGCGGCGGCGCTCGCCCTCTCCCTGTCGGCCCTGCTCTGCGCGTATCTGCTCACCGGCCTTCGCCGCAGGGCTCGTTGGTGACCGGATGCGACCGGAGAGTTTCGTACCGGCCGTAACTCCCCTGATGCAGCGCGCTTCTTTCCGATAAAGCGTCAATCGAGGGCAGGGCGCCGATCACCCTTTCGTGTGCTTTTCACCAAAGACCTCAAGGCGCGCGGAGGCAACGCCGACAAAGGATGCGTGAGTACCCTTGCGCACACCATGATGACCGCCGCCCGCTCCGCCGAGTCAGGCCTCGCCGAGCCGGGTGAACTCGACCGCTACCCCTTCGCGGAGGCGCCCGCCGCCGACCGCGTGGCCGCACCCGTCTGGGACGGCGCCGACACCGACCTGGGCCGGGTGGGACGCCGCACGACGAGCAGCCGGGGCCGCGGGCTCCACGGCCAACTCGTCCAGCAGCTCGGCCAGATGATCGTCTCCGGCGACCTGGGCGCCGACCGCCCGCTCGTTCCCGAGGAGATCGGGCAGCGCTTCGAGGTCTCCCGCACGGTGGTGCGGGAGTCGCTGCGCGTCCTTGAGGCGAAGGGGCTCGTGAGCGCCCGGCCCAATGTCGGTACCCGGGTCCGGCCGGTCAGCGACTGGAATCTGCTCGACCCCGACATCATCGAATGGCGCGCCTTCGGACCCCAGCGCGACGACCAGCGCCGGGAGCTGACCGAGCTGCGCTGGACGATCGAACCCCTCGCCGCGCGGCTGGCGGCCGGACACGGCCGGGCCGATGTGCAGCAGCGCCTCACCGACATGGTCGGGATCATGGGCCACTCCCTCGCCCAGGGCGACGCCATCACCTTCGCCCGGGCCGACGCCGAATACCACTCCCTGCTGATCCAGCTCGCCGGCAACCGGATGCTGGAGCATCTCTCCGGCATCGTCAGCGCCGCGCTCCAGGTCTCCGGCGGCCCGGTCACCGGCTGTGACCGCCCGACCGAGGCCTCGCTCGACCACCACGCCCGGATCGCCGACGCCCTCGCGTCCGGGGACGGCCACGCCGCTGAGGCGGCCATGCGTCAACTTCTCACCGTCCAGACCGATGCGGGTGTCGTACCCGGGCCGCGCGAGCACTGAGCGCACGCCGAGGCCAGGACGTAAGGGGAGGTACGCGTCGGGTTCGCCGGACCCGCAGGTGTCCGGCGACGCGGCGGTGGGGTGGTGAATCCCGCTTCTGGCCGCTTTGCCGTGAATGGGGTGTGACTCGGGCCACGCGGAATGGGCGTAACACTCCTGGAGGCAGGGCGATGACCTAAGAGGTGACAGCCGAGGAGGGAATACCGCCGCCGCTCAGGGCGCTGTATTCACCTCTGAGGCCCAGCCCGCGACGTCGGCACATCCCCAGCCGACGGTCGTCGGCTCCGGCCCGATCCTGGGCGGAGCCGGAAGCCGTTTCCATCGTTCCGAGAGGTTGTTCGTGTCGGCCAGCACATCCCGTACGCTCCCGCCGGAGATCGCCGATTCCGAGTCTGTGATGGCGCTCATCGAGCGGGGAAAGGCTGATGGGCAGATCGCCGGCGATGACGTGCGTCGCGCCTTCGAGGCCGACCAGATTCCGCCAACCCAGTGGAAGAATGTTCTGCGCAGCCTCAACCAGATCCTGGAGGAAGAGGGTGTGACGCTGATGGTCAGTGCCGCGGAGTCGCCCAAGCGCACCCGCAAGAGCGTCGCAGCGAAGAGCCCGGTCAAGCGCACCGCCACCAAGACCGTCGCGGCCAAGACGACCGTGACCAAGACCGTCGCGGCCACCGCCGCCCCGACGGCGGAGAGCGTCGTCGCCACCGGCGAGGCGACCGCCCCCGCCAAGAAGGCGGCTGCCAAGAAGACCGTCGCCAAGAAGGCGGCCGTCAAGAAGACCGCCGCCAAGAAGGCGACGGCGAAGAAGGCCACGAGCAAGAAGGACGCCGACGACGCCGTCGTGGGCGAGGAGCCGACCGAGGAGCTCCAGGCCGGCAAGGTCGAGGAAGAGGAGCCCGAAGGCGAGAACAAGGGCTTCGTCCTCTCCGACGACGACGAGGACGACGCGCCCGCGCAGCAGGTCGCCGTCGCCGGGGCCACCGCGGACCCCGTCAAGGACTACCTGAAGCAGATCGGCAAGGTCCCGCTCCTCAACGCGGAGCAGGAGGTCGAACTCGCCAAGCGGATCGAGGCCGGTCTCTTCGCCGAGGACAAGCTGGCCAACTCCGACAAGCTCGCGCCCAAGCTCAAACGCGAGCTGGAGATCATCGCCGAGGACGGCCGCCGCGCCAAGAACCATCTGCTGGAGGCCAACCTCCGGCTGGTCGTCTCGCTGGCCAAGCGGTACACCGGCCGCGGCATGCTCTTCCTGGACCTGATCCAGGAGGGCAACCTCGGTCTGATCCGCGCGGTCGAGAAGTTCGACTACACCAAGGGCTACAAGTTCTCCACGTACGCCACCTGGTGGATCCGGCAGGCGATCACCCGCGCCATGGCCGACCAGGCCCGCACCATCCGTATCCCGGTGCACATGGTCGAGGTCATCAACAAGCTCGCGCGTGTCCAGCGCCAGATGCTCCAGGACCTGGGCCGCGAGCCCACCCCGGAGGAGCTGGCCAAGGAGCTCGACATGACCCCCGAGAAGGTCATCGAGGTCCAGAAGTACGGCCGCGAGCCGATCTCCCTGCACACGCCGCTGGGCGAGGACGGCGACAGCGAGTTCGGTGACCTCATCGAGGACTCCGAGGCGGTCGTCCCGGCCGACGCCGTGAGCTTCACGCTCCTCCAGGAGCAGCTCCACTCGGTGCTCGACACGCTCTCGGAGCGCGAGGCGGGCGTGGTCTCCATGCGCTTCGGGCTCACCGACGGCCAGCCCAAGACGCTGGACGAGATCGGCAAGGTCTACGGGGTGACGCGTGAGCGCATCCGGCAGATCGAGTCCAAGACGATGTCGAAGCTCCGCCACCCGTCCCGGTCGCAGGTGCTGCGCGACTACCTCGACTAGCGGGGCCCAGGGCGACCGCCCCGACGGGGGCGACCGCCTTCACCCGACCGCCTTCACCAGGGCGATCTGATCGCGTCCCCCGCTCGCAAGGGGGCGCGCGAAGCGTGTACGAAGACCCGGATGCCACCCAGGCTCCGGGTCTTCGCGCTGTGCGCGGGGGTGCGGGACCCGTCCGGGTGACTGACTCTGGGTAGATCATGGATCATCGGAGAGTCAGGAGCCCGTATGCGCCGTTCCCTTGCCCGTGTGCTGACCGGCGGTCTGGCCGTGCTCGTCGCGGGGGCCCTGCCGCCCCTCGGCCCGCCCGCGCCCGCCGTCGCGGACAGTGTGATCATCGGCGGGCAGCAGGTCAGGGCGGAGGACAGCCCCTGGGTCGTCGCGCTCTCCAGCCGTGACCGGTTCGGGGGTACGCGGGCGGGTCAGTTCTGCGGGGGTGTGGTGGTGGCGCCGACGAAAGTGCTGACCGCGGCCCACTGCATGGGCCGGGACGTGCTCGGCTCGGCCCCGGAGAAGGTGGGCGACCTGAAGGTGATCGCCGGGCGGGCGCGGCTGCGCGGCTCGGGCGGCCAGGAGGTGCCCGTACGGTCCGTGCTGGTCGACCCGGCGTACGACCCGGGGACGAACGCGGCGGACCTCGCGGTGCTCACCCTCTCCCGGGCGCTGCCCGCCTCGTACGCGATCCGGGTCGCGGAGCCGCGTGATCCCGCCACGGAGCCGGGTACGGCCGCGGCGGTCTATGGCTGGGGCGACACCACAGGGGGCGGGGAGTACGCGTCCGCGCTCCGCTCGGCGGCTGTGACGGTCCTGCCGGACGGGGAGTGCGCACGGGCCTATCCGGGCGCCTCAGGCGGCCAGGGAGGGCGTTATGACGCCACGACGATGCTCTGCGCCGGAGACCGGTCGGGCGGCCACGACGCCTGCCAGGGCGACAGCGGCGGGCCGCTGGTGGCCCAGGGGCGGCTGATCGGGCTGGTCTCGTGGGGCAGCGGCTGCGGGCGGGCGGGGAGCCCAGGGGTCTACACCCGGGTCAGTACGGAGGTGGAGCCGGTCGCCGACGCCGTCGCGGGGCGCGGCTGACGGACGGGAGCGGCTCACCCGCGGGACGCGTCGGGGCCGTACGTCCGGACCGTACGGAATCGGCCACGCGGACATGGCCGCACGTGAGCGGACGGCCACCCCGCGCTCTCGCGGGATGGCCGTCCGGCGGCCGGTCAGCAGGCCGGCCCTGGGCTCGTCGTGTGGATGCGAGGTGTCAGCGTTCCTCTTCACCACCGCCGGCCGGGACGGCCGTCAGTCGGTCGGTCTCATCCTGTATTTCCGCGGCGATCTTCTTGAGTTCCGGCTCGAACTTGCGCCCGTGGTGGGCGCAGAAGAGCAGTTCACCACCGCTGGACAGGAGGACGCGCAGGTAGGCCTGGGCGCCGCAGCGGTCGCAGCGGTCAGCGGCCGTCAGGGGGCTCGCGGGGGTCAGAACAGTAGTCACGTCGCCTCTTCTCTAGCTCGACGAGCTGTCGTACCAGGGTCAACATCCAACCAGGCCGAAAACGTTCCCGCTCGCGGCTTTTCCTCGAAACTTTCTTCCGCGGTGGCTGGTTGCTGGCGGTTGGCGGCGAATGGGCCGTATTGCTCGCTTGGCTTCGCACTACGGGTTTCGCGTTGCTTGCAGATGGTGGTCAGGGTGGGTGTCCTGCCCGGCCGGCTTGCCGGTTGTTGATGAGGACGTGCCCGGAGCCTAAATGGTTCATGCCTGGAAGGGAACGTGATGTGTGCTTCACTCCCGCGAAGGTTCGAACGTGTATGCGACCGTGGGTTAGCATCGGGAATTCGCGAGGGTGGCGTGACAACGGCTCTACCAGGCGTCTGTACCCTCTGTCCGGTGAAAGACGCCGGGCCTTTACCCCACGGGGCCACATCTCAAATTCAGCGAGGAGCGAACCCGCGTGACCGCCGATACGTCCGTGCCGTCCACAGCGCTGCTGACCGCAGACCGTGACGGTTCCAACTACACCGCGCGGCACCTGCTCGTCCTTGAAGGACTCGAAGCGGTACGCAAGCGCCCCGGAATGTACATCGGGTCGACGGACAGCCGCGGCCTCATGCACTGCCTCTGGGAAATCATCGACAACTCCGTCGACGAGGCCCTGGGCGGGTACTGTGACCGGATCGAGGTGATCCTCCACGAGGACGGTTCGGTCGAGGTCAAGGACAACGGCCGCGGCATCCCCGTCGACGTCGAGCCCAAGACGGGGCTCTCCGGCGTCGAGGTCGTGATGACCAAGCTGCACGCGGGCGGGAAGTTCGGCGGCGGCTCGTACGCCGCCTCGGGCGGTCTGCACGGCGTGGGCGCCTCCGTGGTCAACGCGCTCTCCGCCCGGCTCGATGTCGAGGTCGACCGCAACAGCTCCACGCACGCGATCAGCTTCCGGCGCGGCGTCCCCGGGATGTTCACCGAGCAGGGCCCCGACAGCCCCTTCGACCCCGCGAACGGGCTGCGCAAGGCGAAGCGGGTGCCCAAGACCCGTACCGGCACGCGCGTACGGTACTGGGCCGACCGGCAGATCTTCCTCAAGGACGCCAGGCTCTCCCTGGAGACCCTGCACCAGCGTGCCCGCCAGACCGCCTTCCTCGTCCCCGGGCTGACGATCGTCGTACGGGACGAGCGCGGCCTCGGCGAGGAGGGGGCCGGGCCGGTCGAGGACGTCTTCCGCTTCGACGGCGGGATCAGCGAGTTCTGCGAGTACCTGGCGCAGGACAAGGCCGTCTGCGACGTGCTGCGCCTCACCGGGCAGGGCACGTTCAAGGAGACCGTGCCGGTCCTGGACGACCGGGGCCATATGACCCCCACCGAGGTCACCCGCGAGCTGGGCGTGGATGTCGCGCTGCGCTGGGGCACCGGGTACGACACGACCGTCCGGTCGTTCGTCAACATCATCGCCACCCCCAAGGGTGGTACCCATGTGAGCGGATTCGAGCGTTCTCTGACCAAGACGGTCAACGAGGTGCTGCGCTCGGCCAAGCTGCTGCGCGTCGCCGAGGACGACATCGTCAAGGACGACGCCCTCGAAGGGCTCACCGCCGTGGTCACGGTGCGGCTCGCCGAGCCGCAGTTCGAGGGCCAGACCAAGGAGGTCCTGGGCACCTCGGCGGCCAACCGGATCGTCGCCAACGTCGTCGCCAAGGAGCTGAAGGAGTTCCTGACGTCGACGAAGCGCGACGCGAAGGCGCAGGCCCGCGCCGTACTGGAGAAGGCGGTCGCCGCCGCCCGCACCCGGATCGCGGCCCGCCAGCACAAGGACGCCCAGCGCAGGAAGACCGCGCTGGAGTCCTCGTCGCTGCCGGCGAAGCTGGCCGACTGCCGCAGCGACGACGTGGACCGCAGCGAACTCTTCATCGTGGAAGGCGACTCCGCGCTCGGCACCGCGAAGCTCGCCAGGAACAGCGAGTTCCAGGCGCTGCTCCCGATCCGCGGCAAGATCCTCAATGTCCAGAAGGCCTCGGTCACGGACATGCTGAAGAACGCCGAGTGCGGGGCGATCATCCAGGTCATAGGGGCGGGATCGGGCCGTACCTTCGACATCGACGCGGCCCGCTACGGCAAGATCGTGCTGCTCGTCGACGCCGATGTGGACGGCGCGCACATCCGTATCCTGCTGCTCACGCTCTTCCAGCGGTACATGCGCCCGATGGTGGAGGCGGGCCGTGTCTACGCCGCCGTACCGCCGCTGCACCGGATCGAGCTGGTCCAGCCGAAGAAGGGCCAGGACAAGTACGTCTACACCTACTCGGACAGCGAGCTGCGCCGGACGCTGCTGGAGTTCCAGCGCAAGAACATCCGCTTCAAGGACTCCATCCAGCGCTACAAGGGCCTCGGCGAGATGGACGCCGACCAGCTCGCGGAGACGACGATGGATCCGCGCCACCGCACTCTCCGGCGTATCAACATCGGGGACCTGGACTCGGCGGAGCAGGTCTTCGATCTTCTGATGGGCAACGAGGTGGCGCCCCGCAAGGAGTTCATCACCAGCTCGGCGGCGACCCTGGACCGCTCGCGCATCGACGCCTGAGCGGACCCGGAGCCGCTGCGGAAGCGGCCTTCGAAAACGGCCTCCACCCACGGGTGGAGGCCGTTTTTCCACCCGCGATCAACCCCTGAGCCGATGCTCTGACCTGGGCCTTCTCCGTAATGTCGGGGGCGTTGAAAGTTCTTCGTCCCCGGAGGTCCTTATGTCGTCGTTGCTCGATGTGCTGGTGATCGCCGCCGTGATCGTGCTGGTGGTGGCGCGCCAGGTCAGGCCCCAGCGGATCGGGGGCGACGGGCGCCGCTGGTTCGTGCTCCCCGTCGTGCTGGGCGCTGTCGCGCTGCGGCAGCCCGGGCTGCTCGGCACCTCCGACCGGGCGCTGTCGCTGACGCTGCTCTGCGTCGAACTGCTGGTGGGCGTGGTGATGGGGGCCGGCTGGGCCTGGACCAGCCGGATATGGACGGAGCCGGACGGCTCGGTGTGGTCGAAGGGCACCAGGGCCACGGTCTTCGTCTGGATCGGGGGCATCGCGATACGCCTCGGGCTGATGGGCGGTGGCGCGCTGCTCGGCGTCCACCAGGGCAGCGGTGCGCTGATGCTCGGGCTCGCGGCCTCCCTGCTGGTCCGCGGGGGCGTCCTGACCATGCGGGCCAGCACCGGGAGCGACGGGGCGTCGTACGGGCGGGGTTCGTCGTACGGTGGCGACGGGGCCTCCGCGCCCGGAAAGGAGCGCGTGTGACGACCGACGCCTGGACGACCTGGCCCTCACGGGAGGCGCTCGCCCGCGAGGTCCTCATGGGGTCCCGCCGGTGGCTGGCGCGCGCCGTCCGCGCGCTGGTGCTGGTCGCGGTCCTCTGGTCCACCTTCAGCCAGCGCCACGCCACCGGGTGGAAGGCGGCCGCCGTCGTGGCCGGGCTGATCGCCATAGGGTTCACCGCCTGGGGCTTCTTCCGCACCACCCTGTGCCACGCCCTGTGGCCGTCCCTCGGGCTGATGGTCCTGCTGATGGGGGAGGCGTACGGGCTGGGGCAGGGCGGGTTCCGGGTCGCGGCGACCGTGCTCTGGTGCGCCTGTGTCGTCATCTCCATCGAGCGGCTGCCGCTCGCCGTGGCCGCGCCCATGGTGCTGGCGGCGCTCACCGGGTACGCCTCGTTCCAGGGCGACGGCTGGCTGAACGTGGCGATCACCGGGATCGGGCTGACGCTCGGCGGCTTTGTGCTGCGGCTTGAGGCGGAGTCCCGGGGCACCACTCAGCGGCTCCTCGTGCAGGAGCGCGCCGCGCGGAAGGCGGAGGCGGAGTCCGCGGCGCTCGCGGAGCGGGCCAGGATCGCCCGGGAGATACACGATGTCCTGGCGCACAGCCTCTCCGCGCAGCTCGTGCACCTGGAGGCGGCGCGGCTCCGGATAGAGCAGGAGCCGCCGGGGCCGTTCCGGGACCAGATACTGGAGCGGGTCGTCGCCTCCCGGTCCATGGCGCGCGAGGGGCTGGCCGAGACCCGGCAGGCGCTCTCGGCGCTGCGGGGCGAGATGGTGCCCCTCGGTGACCATCTCCGGGAGCTGGCCGCGCTGGACGGGGCGGAGGTCGAGGTGGCGGGGGAGGTCCGGCCGCTGCGGGCCGAGGCGTCGCAGGCGGTGCGCCGGGTCGCGCAGGAGGCGCTCACCAACGTACGCAAGCACGCGCCCGGCGCGCGGGTGCGGATCCTGCTGACGTACGGCGCGGACGAAGTGAGCCTGGAGGTACGGGACTCCGGGGCCCGGGACGGGGCGGCGGGGGCGCTGGTGGGGGCCGGGGGCGGGTACGGTCTGCTGGGGATGCGGGAGCGGGCCGAACTGCTCGGCGGCACCCTGGAGGCGGGGCCGGCGGGGGAGGGGCCCGCGGGGGAGCGACCGGTGGGTGACGGGGCGGTGGAGGACGGGGTGGATGGCGTGGTCGGCGGGGACGGTCGTTCCGGGGAGAAGGGGTTCAGTGTGCGCTTGCGGGTGCCCGCATGACGGCCCGGGTGATCGTGGCCGACGACCAGTCCGTGGTGCGCGAGGGCATCGTCATGCTGCTCGGACTGCTGCCGGGGATCGAGGTGGTGGGGGCCGCGCGGGACGGTGAGGAGGCGGTCGCCCTGGTCGCCGAACTCGCCCCCGATGTCGTCCTGATGGACCTGCGGATGCCGCGCTGCGACGGAGTGGAGGCCACCCGTCGGATCCGGGCCGAGCACCCCGGTACCCAGGTCGTCGTGCTCACCACCTTCGCGGACGACGACTCGCTGTTCGCCGCGCTCCAGGCCGGGGCACGCGGCTATCTCACCAAGGACGCGGGCGGAGAGGAGATCGTCAAGGCCGTCGACGATGTGCTGGCGGGACAGGCCGGACTCGCCCCATCGGTCCAGCGCAGGCTGCTCGACCGGCTCACCGCCCCGCCCGCGGCGCCCGTCGCGAGGGCCCCCGAGGAGCTGCCCGACGGGCTCACCGCGCGGGAGGCCGAGGTGCTCACCCTGGTCGCCGAGGGTCTCTCCAACAAGGAGATCGCGGAGCGGCTGCACATCGGGGCCGCCACGGTGAAGACCCATATCAACAACCTCTTCGCCAAGACCGGGGCACGCGACCGGGCCCAGGCGGTGCGGTACGCCTATCAGCACGGGCTCACCCCGCCACCCGGGACGAACATCACCTGAAGGGGTGAAAACAGGGGAGACGGGCGGGTGGGCCGCCGGGCTCCGACCATCCTTGCTAGGCGCGCCGAAACGGTTCGCTGACAAGGAGAGTTGACCGGTGGAGAAGCAGGAAGAGCGGGACGCCCCGGGCGCCCGGCTCGACGACCCGTGGTACGACGCGCTGGCCTCGGACTGGGGCGATCCGGAGGGAATGGGGACGGGAGCGGGGGTGGGGACGGCGGCGGGGCTTCCTGCCGCCGACATCTACCGGGAGGTCCAGCGCAGCGCCGCCTTCCGCGAAGTGCGGGGGCGGTACCGGAGGTTCGTCGTCCCGGCCACGCTCGCCTTCCTCCTCTGGTACGTCGCCTACGTCGTCGCCGCGACCGCCGCACCCGGGCTCATGGCCCGCCCGGTGGTGGGCGCGGTGAATGTGGCGCTGGCCGCCGGGCTCGGGCAGTTCCTCTCGACCTTCCTGCTGACCTGGGCGTACACCCGGCACGCCCGGCTCTACCGGGACCGCGCGGCGCTGGAGTTGCGCTGGGCCGTCCTCGACCGGCAGCGGAGCGGGCGATGAGGGGCGATCACCAGACGCTGGCGCTGGTGCTCTTCAGCGCGTTCGTCGCGGTCACCCTCGCCATCACCACCTGGGTGAGCCGCCACCGGCACGGCACCGCCGAGGAGTTCTACGCCGGCGGGCGGCTCTTCTCGCCGATGGAGAACGGGTTCGCGATAGCCGGGGACTACATGTCCGCCGCCTCCTTCCTCGGCATCTCCGGCCTGATAGCCCTCTTCGGCTACGACGGCATGCTCTACTCGGTCGGCTTCCTCGTCGCCTGGCTGGTCGTGCTCTTCCTCGTCGCCGAACTCGTCCGTAACTGCGGCCGGTTCACCCTCGCCGACGTCGTCGCCTCCCGGATGGCGGAGCGGCCCGTAAGGCTCGCCGCCGGCACCTCCTCCGTCACCGTCTCCGTGCTCTACCTCGTGGCCCAGATGGTCGGCGCGGGGAGCCTGGTGGCGCTGCTCCTCGGCGGGACCAGCGGCGCCGCCCGCACCGGGACCGTGGTCGGCGTCGGCGCCCTGATGATCATCTATGTCTCGCTCGGCGGGATGCGCGCCACGACCTGGATCCAGATCGTCAAGGCGGTCCTGCTGATGGCCGGGGCGCTCGCGCTCACCGTGCTGGTCCTGGTCCGTTTCCACGGCGACCTCAACGCGCTGCTCGACACGGCCGCCGAACGCAGCGGCCACGGCCGGGACTTCCTCGTCCCCGGGCTGAAATACGGCGGCGACTGGACGGCCCGCCTCGACTTCATCAGCCTCGGGCTCGCCCTCGTCCTCGGCACGGCCGGGCTGCCGCACATCCTCTCCCGCTTCTACACGGTGCCCACCGCGCGCGCCGCCCGCCGCTCCGTCGTCTGGTCCATCGGCCTCATCGGCTGCTTCTACCTGATGACCATCGTGCTCGGCTTCGGCGCGGCGGCCCTCCTCGGCTCCGACGCCGTCCGCGCCTCGAACCCGGCCGGGAACGACGCGGTGCCACTGCTCGCCCTCGCGCTCGGCGGCGGGGCCGGTTCGACCGGCGGCACGGTGCTCTTCGCCGTGGTCGCCGCCATCGCCTTCGCCACCATCCTCGCCGTCGTCGCCGGGATCACGCTCGCCTCCTCCGCCTCCGTCGCCCACGACCTGTACGCCTCGCTGCGGCGCCGGGGCCGTGCCACCACCCCGCGCGGCGAGGTCGCGGTGGCCAGGGCCGCCACGGTCGGGATCGGCGCCGTCGCCATCGGGCTCAGCCTGCTCGCCCGGGAGCTCAACGTCGCCTTCCTGGTGGGGCTGGCCTTCGCGGTCGCCGCCTCCGCCAACCTGCCGGTGCTGCTCTACTCGCTGTTCTGGCGGAACTTCACCACCCGCGGCGCCGTCTGGTCCGTCTACGGCGGGCTGGTCCCGGCGCTCCTGCTGGTGGTGGTCTCGCCGGTGGTCTCGGGGAGCCCGGACGCCCTCTTCCCCGGCGTCGACTTCCATGTCTTCCCGCTGGAGAACCCGGGGCTGGTCTCGATCCCGCTGGGCTTTCTCGCCGGATGGATCGGAACGGTCACCTCCGCCGAGCCACCGGACGCGGCCCGCCACGCGGAGACCGAGGTCAGGTCGCTGACCGGCGCGGGAGCCGTTTGACGGGAGCCCTCTGACAGGAGCCCTCTGACAGGGGCGACAGGAGTCGGCCGACGGGTGCCGGCCGACGGGAGCCGGCCGGGTCTCAGGGGTTCGCGGCCCAGGCGTAGCGGTGTTCCGGGCGGCCCGTCTCGCCGTACCGCAAGGTCAGCCGGGCCCGGCCGGACCGTTCCAGGAGCTTCAGATACCGCTGCGCGGTCTGCCGGCTCATCCCCGCCTGGACCGCGATCTCCTGTGCGGAGAGCGGTTCCCGCGCCTTCATCAGCACCTGGCGTATCACCTCGGCGGTCGCCGCGGAGTGGCCCTTGGGGAGCGCGGGGGCGGCCGCCGCCGAGAGCGCCCCGAACATCCGGTCCACCTCCGCCTGCTCCGCCTCCCCGCCGCGCTCCACGGTGCGGCGGAGCCGCGCGTACGCCTCCAGCTTGGTCCGCATCCCGGCGAAGGTGAACGGTTTGACCAGGTACTGGAGCGCGCCGTGCCGCATCGCCGCCTGCACGGTGGCGACATCGCGCGCGGCGGTCACCATGATCACATCGGTCTGGTGGCCGAGTCTGCGCAGCTCCTGGACGACGGCGAGCCCGGTCCCGTCCGGCAGGCACTGGTCGAGCAGGATCAGATCGACGGAGCGCTCGGAGACACCGGCGAGCGCGCCGGCGGCCGAGTGCGCCTGGGCGACGACCCGGAAGCCGGCCACCTTGGCCACATAGGCCGTGTGGACGCGCGCGACGCGGACATCGTCGTCCACGACCAGAACATCGATCAACGTCTTCTCTCCCCTGAGATGACCCCCGCGGCGGCCTCCGTGGCCCGCCCCTGTGACGCGGTGGACGCCGGATCGGGTCCCCCCGCCCGGCCCTCCCCGCCTTCCTCGCCCGTCCCCGCCTCGGTCAGCGCCTCCGGGAGGACGACGGTGAACGCGGCGCCGCCGCCCGCCGCCGTCTCCACCCGTACGCTGCCGCCCTGCCGCTCCGCCAGCCTGCGGACCAGGGCGAGCCCCAGCCCGCGCCGGCCGTGCGCCGGGGGCTCCTTGGTCGACCAGCCCTCCGTGAAGACCAGTTCGCGCCGCTCGTCCGGGACGCCGGGGCCGCCGTCCGAGACCACCGCCACGACCGCCCGGCCCTCCGCGCGCAGCTCCACCTCGACGCGGGGCTCCGTGGCGGCCGGACCCGCCGCAGCGTCGAGCGCGTTGTCGACCAGATTGCCCACGATCGTCACCAGCCCCTGCGGGTCGACCAGCCGGTCGGGCAGCCGGGTCGCGGGCGCCAGCCGCAGCGAGACCCCGCGCTCGGCGGCGACCGTCGCCTTGCCGACCAGCAGGGCCGCCGGGAGCGGGTCGTGGATCCGCTCGGTGATCTGCTCGGCGGTGGCCCGGTGCACCCCGGCCACCTCGGTGACGAACTCCGCCGCCTCCTCGTACAGCCCCAGTTCCAGCAGGCCGAGCAGGGTGTGCATCCGGTTGGCGTGCTCGTGGTCCTGGGCGCGCAGCGCGTCGATCAGCCCCCGGGTGGCGTCCAGCTCCCGGCCGAGCCGCTCCAGTTCGGTGCGGTCGCGCAGGGTGACCACCGCGCCGCCGTCCTCGGTCTCCATCCGGTTGGCGACCAGGACGCGGCTGCCCCGTACCGCGAGCAGGTCCTCGCCCCGTACCCGCCCGGAGAGCACCTCGGTGGTCCGGCCCTCGCCCAGCACCTCGGCGAGCGGCCGGCCCGTCGCGTCGGGGGCGAGCCCCAGCAGCCGCTGGGCCTCGTCGTTCATCAGCCGTACGCGCCCGGAGCCGTCCAGCGCGACGACCCCCTCACGGAGGCTGTGCAGCATGGCCTCGCGCTCGGTGAGCAGCGCCGAGATATCGGAGAAGGCCAGGTCATGGGTTTGCCGCTGGAGGCGGCGGGAGATCAGATACGCGGCGAGCGCCCCGGCCGCCAGCGCGCCGCCCGCGTAGCCGAGGAACCCGGGGATGGCGGCGAGGAACCGGTCGCGCACACCCTCGTACGCGATCCCGACCGAGACGGCGCCGACGACCGTGCCGCCGCCGTCGCGCAGCGGGACCTTGCCCCGGGCCGAGCGGCCGAGCGTACCGCTGTCCACCTCCATGACCTCATGGCCCGCGAGGGCGTCGCCGGGGTCGGTGGAGACGACCCGGCCGATCTTCTCGGGGTCGGTGTGCGACCAGCGCACCCCGCGCCGGTCCATCACCACCACATACTCCGCGCCGGTGGCCCGCCGGATCCGCTCGGCCTCGGCCTGGACGGGGCCGTCCGCGGCGGGCCGGGTGGCGAGCACCTGCTCGGCCACGGGTACGGAGGCGGTGGTCTCGGCGATGGCGAGCGCGCGGCGCATCGCCTGGGCGTCCAACTCGGCGCTGAAGGGGGCCAGGAAGAGGCCGGTGGCCAGTACGGTGACGCCCGCGGCCATGGCGAGCTGCGTCAGCAGCACCTGGGAGTAGACCCGGCGCGGCCGGCCGAATCGGAGCAGGCCGGATCGCCGTCGTCCGCCCGCGGTGTTCGGTCCGGCGCTCATGCAAAGGAACGGTAGAGGGCGGGGCGTACTTTCTGAAAATTCGCCCGGATTCGGTACGGGATCCGGGCGGCTGGTTTCGGCACCGGGGGGAGGCGGCCGGAGGCCCGGCGGCGGGCCGGCGGGGCGCCCCTATCCTGGGGTTTCGGAGCGGGCAGGGCGGCGGGCGGAGAGCGGGAGCGTCCGCCCCGACGTGGGTGACGGAGGCACGGACGCGTGAGCGCGAGCGGGAAGCAGATCCCGGTGGTCGTACTGGCAGGCTTTCTGGGATCGGGGAAGACGACCCTGCTCAACCATCTGCTGCGGCGGCGCGCCGGGAACCGGATCGCGGTGATCGTCAACGACTTCGGGGCCATCGAGATCGACGCGATGACGGTGGCGGGGCAGGTCGGCTCGACGGTCTCGCTCGGCGACGGCTGTCTCTGCTGCGCCGTCGACGCGAGCGAACTCGACGGCTATCTGGCGACGCTGACCCGCCCGTCGGCCCGGATCGACCTGATCGTCATCGAGGCGAGCGGTCTGGCCGAGCCGCAGGAGCTCGTCCGGATGATCCTGGCCGGGGAGAACCCGTACACGGTGTACGGGGGGCTGGTCGAGGTGGTGGACGCGGCCGAGTTCGACGCCACCCGGGAGCGCCATCCGGAGATCGACCGCCATCTCGCCATCGCCGACCTCGTGGTCCTGAACAAGACGGACCGGGCGGCGGAGGCGGAGCGCGCGCGGATCCTGGACACCCTGGAGGAGTTGAGCCCCGGGACACCGGTGGTCCGCACGGCGTACGGACGGATCGACCCGGAGCTGCTCTTCGACCGCGCGGTCCGGCCCCCGGAGGAGGAGCGGGTCCGCCAGCTCTCCTTCGAGGACCTGTACGCGGAGCCGGCGGAGGGGCACTCGGGGCACGCGGGGCACTCCGCCGGAGACGAGGAGCACGCGGGGCACGCGGGGCACGCGGGGCATCTCCATGCCGCGTACGAGAGCGTGTCGTTCACGGGGGCCGCGCCGCTCCGTCCGCGCCGGCTGATGGCGTTCCTGGACTCGCGGCCCGCCGGGCTCTACCGGATCAAGGGGTACGTGGACTTCGGCGCGGCGGATCCGGACCACCGGTACGCGGTGCACGCGGTCGGCCGCTTCCTCCGCTTCCGGCCGGAGCCCTGGCCCCGTGGCGCGGAACGCCTCACCCAGCTCGTGCTGATCGGCTCCGGCATCGACGGGGACGCGCTGCTGAAGGAGGTGACCGGGTGCCAGGAGACCGGGGCCGAGGCGGCGGCCGGGGTCACCGAGGCGGACCGGCGCGACATGTGGGGCGTCCTCAGGTACGTACCGGACCCGTCCGGCGCCGAAGAACCGGCCGCCACCTCCGACCCCGCTGACCAGTCGTACGACCCGTACGACCCGGGTGCGCCGGGCGCGTGATCCACGGGTGACAGCGGTTCCGGAGGCGATGGTACGGCCGTACTCCTGAGACGGCGTACGCCCGTCCCACCCCTACCACCGCACACGCCGACGCGGGCGCTCGTACCGTACGAACGCCCGCGCCGTCAGCCCGTCGGCCCCGCCGGCCGTGCAGCCAGGGCCCGTCCCGTCAGTGCGCCGGACCCGCCAGCACCGCCGGCTTCCCCGCGAACGGGGTGCCCGAGCCGTCCCTGCGCGGGTCCGGGGCCGGCAGCTCGACCGGTGACCCGTTGGCCTGGGCAGCGCGCGCCGGGGAGGCTCCCGCCCAGCCCAGGACCAGCAGGTCCTCGCCCTTCAGGAAGCGGTGACAGCGCACCCCGCCGGTCGCCCTGCCCTTCCGCGGGTACTGGTCGAACGGGGTGAGCTTCGCCGTCCGTACGGAGTCGTCCAGCGTCCCGTGCGACCCCGTCACCGTGAACACCACCGCGTCCGCCGCCGGGTCGACCGCGGTGAACGAGATCACCTCGGCGCCGTCCGCCAGCTTGATGCCCGCCATACCGCCCGCGGGCCGCCCCTGCGGCCGTACCTGCGCCGCCTGATAGCGCAGCAACTGGGCGTCGGAGGTGATGAAGACCAGGTCCTCCTCGCCGGTACGGAGCTCCGCGGCGCCGACGATCCGGTCGCCCTCCTTGAGCGCGATGACCTCCAGCTCGTCCTTGTTGGACGGGTAGTCCGGCACGACCCGCTTGACGATGCCCTGGAGCGTGCCGAGCGCCAGCCCCGGCGACGACTCGTCGAGCGTCGTCAGGCAGATCACGGTCTCGCCCTCCTCCAGCGCCAGGAACTCCGCGACCGGCGCCCCGCCCGACAGGTTCGGGGTCGCCGCGGTGTCCGGGAGCCTCGGCAGGTCGATCACCGGGATCCGCAGCAGCCGTCCCGTCGAGGTCACCGCGCCGATGTCGCCGCGCGCCGTGGCGGGCACCGCCGAGACGATCACGTCGTGCTTGGCGCGCCGCCCCTCGCCCGCGTCCAGCGGCTCCCCGTTGGCGGTACGCGCCAGCAGGCCGGTGGAGGAGAGCAGCACCCGGCACGGGTCGTCCGCGACCTCCAGATCCACCGGGGCCGCCGCCGCGGCGCCCGCCTCCAGCAGCACCGTACGGCGCGGTGTGCCGAACTTCTTCGCCACCGCCGCCAGTTCCGCCGAGACCAGCTTGCGCAGCTCGGCGTCGGACTCCAGGATCCCGGTCAGCTCGTCGATCTCGCCGGTGAGCCGGTCGCGCTCGCTTTCCAGCTCGATCCGGTCGAACCGGGTGAGCCGGCGCAGTGGCGTGTCCAGGATGTACTGCGTCTGGGTGTCGCTGAGCGAGAAGCGCTCGACCAGCCGCTCCTTGGCCTGCGCCGAGTTGTCGCTCGACCGGATCAGCCGGATGACCTCGTCGATGTCGATGAGGGCGATGAGCAGCCCCTCGACCAGGTGGAGCCGGTCGCGCCGCTTGCCCCTGCGGAACTCGCTGCGGCGCCGTACCACCGAGAACCGGTGGTCGAGATAGACCTCCAGCAGCTCCTTGAAGCCCAGCGTCAGCGGCTGGCCGTCCACCAGCGCCACATTGTTGATGCCGAAGGACTCCTCCAGCGGCGTCAGCTTGTAGAGCTGCTCCAGCACCGCTTCGGGTACGAAGCCGTTCTTGACCTCGATGACCAGGCGCAGCCCGTGCGCGCGGTCCGTCAGGTCCTTGACGTCGGCGATGCCCTGGAGCTTCTTCGCCGAGACCAGGTCCTTGATCTTCGAGATGACCTTCTCGGGGCCCACCGTGAACGGCAGTTCCGTGACGACGATGCCCTTGCGGCGCGGTGTGACGTCCTCGACCGTGGCCGTCGAGCGGATCTTGAAGGAGCCGCGCCCCTTCTCGTACGCGTCCTTGACGCCGCTCAGCCCGACGATCCGGCCGCCGGTCGGCAGGTCGGGCCCCGGCACGAAACGCATCAGCGTCTCCAGGTCGGCGCCCGGATGCCGGATCAAGTGGCGGGCGGCGGCCACGACCTCGCCCAGGTTGTGCGGCGGCATGTTCGTCGCCATGCCGACCGCGATCCCGGTGGCCCCGTTGACCAGCAGGTTGGGGTACGCCGCCGGAAGCGTGACCGGTTCCAGCTCCTGGCCGTCGTAGTTCGGCTCGAAATCGACGGTGTCCTCGTCGATGGACTCCGTCATGAGGGACGTCGCGTCCGCCATCCGGGCCTCGGTGTACCGCATGGCGGCCGGCGGGTCGTCGTTCCCGAGCGAGCCGAAGTTGCCGTGGCCGTCCACCAGGGGCAGCCGCATCGAGAACGGCTGTGCCATGCGCACCATGGCGTCGTAGATCGACGCGTCCCCGTGCGGGTGGAGCTTGCCCATCACCTCGCCGACGACGCGCGCGCACTTCACATAGCCGCGGTCGGGGCGCAGGCCCATCTCGTTCATCTGGTACACGATCCGGCGGTGCACCGGCTTCATGCCGTCCCGGGCGTCCGGCAGGGCCCGGGAGTAGATCACCGAGTACGCGTACTCAAGGAAGGAGCCCTGCATTTCATCGACCACGTCGATGTCGAGGATCTTCTCCTCGAAGTCCTCCGGCGGCGGGGTCTTGGTGCTGCGGCGGGCCATCGCGGCTGCTGCTCCTTCACAAGTTCTGAACGGCAACTTCTGGAACTGACGCGGACCATTGTGGACCGCGCCACTGACAACGCCGACCTCGACCCGTCCTCGGGACGGGAAGGGGGGCGTGTCGGAAGGGTGCCAGATCCCCGCGCTGTTACGGGAACTTCGCCAGGTGTCGGCACGCTTGCATACAGTGGCAGGACTTCCTCCATATCGCGATCGAAGGGACGTACATGCCCATGGGTCACACGGCCACAGCGCAGGCCGGTTCCGGCGGCCTGACAGCGACAGAACACCGTCTGGACAACGGCCTCCGCGTGGTGCTCTCCGAGGACCACCTGACCCCGGTCGCCGCGGTCTGCCTCTGGTACGACGTCGGCTCGCGCCACGAAGTCAAGGGCCGTACCGGCCTCGCCCACCTCTTCGAGCACCTGATGTTCCAGGGCTCGGCGCAGGTGCCGGGGAACGGTCACTTCGAGCTGGTGCAGGGGGCCGGCGGCTCCCTCAACGGCACCACCAGCTTCGAACGCACCAACTACTTCGAGACCATGCCCGCCCACCAGCTCGAACTCGCGCTCTGGCTGGAGGCCGACCGGATGGGCTCCTTGCTCGCCGCGCTCGACGAGGAGTCCATGGAGAACCAGCGGGACGTCGTCAAGAACGAGCGCCGCCAGCGGTACGACAATGTGCCATACGGTACGGCCTTCGAACGACTGACCGCCCTCTCCTACCCCGAGGGCCACCCGTACCACCACACCCCGATCGGCTCGATGGCCGACCTGGACGCCGCCACCCTGGAGGACGCCCGCGCGTTCTTCCGTACCAACTACGCGCCGAACAACGCGGTCCTCTCGGTCGTCGGCGACATCGACCCCGAGCGCACCCTCGGCTGGATCGAGAAGTACTTCGGCTCCATCCCCTCCCACGACGGCAAGCGGCCGCCGCGCGACGGCACCCTCCCCGACACCATCGGCGAGCAGCTCCGCGAAGAGGTCCACGAGGAGGTCCCGGCCCGCGCGCTGATGGCCGCCTACCGGCTGCCGCACGACGGCACCCGCGCCTGCGACGCCGCCGACCTGGCCCTCACCGTCCTCGGCGGCGGCGAGTCCTCCCGGCTCCACAACCGGCTGGTACGACGCGACCGCACCGCCGTCGCGGCCGGCTTCGGGCTGCTCCGGCTGGCCGGCGCGCCCTCGCTCGGCTGGCTCGACGTCAAGACGTCCGGCGGTGTCGAGGTCCCCGAGATCGAGACGGCCGTCGACGAGGAGCTGGCCCGCTTCGCCGCCGAGGGCCCCACCGCCGAGGAGATGGAGCGGGCCCAGGCCCAGCTCGAACGCGAATGGCTGGACCGGCTCGGCACGGTCGCCGGACGCGCCGACGAACTCTGCCGCTACGCCGTTCTCTTCGGCGACCCGCAGCTCGCGCTGACCGCCGTCGACCGGGTGCTGGACATCACGGCGGACGAGGTCAAGGCCGTCGCCGCGGAGCGGCTCCGCCCCGACAACCGGGCGGTGCTGGTCTACGAACCGCTCGCGACGGAAGACGCGGACACGGCCGAGCAGAACGAGAGCCACGAGAACGACGACGAGGGGGCGGACCAGTGAGCGACGCTGCCGTGACCATGGAGTTCCACCCGCGCCCGACCGCCGGCGAGGCCCGGCCCTGGGCCTTCCCCGCCCCCGAGCGGGCCACGCTCGGCAACGGTCTGACGGTGCTGCGCTGCGACCGCCCGGGCCAGCAGGTGGTGGCCGTCGAGATCAACCTCGACGCCCCGCTCGACGCCGAGCCGGACGGGCTCGACGGCATCGCCACCATCATGGTGCGGGCGCTCTCCGAGGGCACCGACAAGCACAGCGCGGAGGAGTTCGCCGCCGAGCTGGAGCGGTGCGGCGCCACCCTGGACGCCCACGCGGACCACCCCGGACTGCGGGTCTCCCTGGAGGTCCCGGTCTCCCGGCTGCCCAAGGCGCTCGGCCTGCTCGCCGAGGCGCTGCGCGCCCCCGCCTTCGCGGACAGCGAGGTCGAGCGGCTGGTGCGGAACCGGCTCGACGAGATCCCGCACGAGACCGCCAACCCGGGCCGCCGCGCCGCCAAGCAGCTCTCCAGGGAGCTGTTCCCGGCCACCCTGCGGATGTCCCGGCCGCGCCAGGGCACCGAGGAGACCGTACGGGGCATCGACGCCGCCGCCGTCCGGGCCTTCTACGAGGCGCATGTACGTCCCGCCACGGCCACCGCGGTCATCGTGGGCGACCTCGCCGGCGTCGACCTCGACGGGATCCTCGCCGACACCCTCGGCGCCTGGACCGGCGACACCGCCCCGCCCCGGCCCATGCCGGCCATCACCGCCGACGACACCGGCCGGGTCGTCATCGTGGACCGCCCCGGCGCCGTCCAGACCCAGCTCCTGATCGGCCGGATCGGCGCCGACCGGCACGACCTGGTCTGGCCCGCGCAGGTCCTCGGCACCTACTGCCTGGGCGGCACGCTCACCTCCCGGCTCGACCGGGTGCTGCGCGAGGAGAAGGGGTACACGTACGGGGTCCGCGCCTACAGCCAGGTGCTCCGCTCCGCCGCCCCGTCCGCCCCGGAGGGGACCACCGGCGCCGCGATGCTCGCCATCAGCGGCTCCGTGGACACCGCGTCCACCGGACCCGCCCTCGCCGACCTCTGGACGGTGCTGCGCACGCTCGCCGCCGAGGGGCTCACCGACGAGGAGCGCGACGTGGCCGTCCAGAACCTGGTGGGGGTGGCGCCGCTGAAGTACGAGACGGCCGCCTCCGTCGCCGCCACCCTGGCCGACCAGGTCGAGCAGCACCTGCCCGACGACTTCCAGGCGCGGCTCTACGCGCGGCTGGCCGAGACCGGCACCGTCGAGGCGACGGCCGCCGCCGTCAACGCCTTCCCGGTGGACCGGCTGGTCACGGTGCTGGTCGGCGACGCGGCGCAGATCAAGGAGCCGGTGGAGGCGCTGGGCATCGGCGAAGTGACGGTTGTCACAGGCTGATTGACGGCGTGAAGGGAACCCCGGCGGCCACGGTCGCCGGGGTTCTGCCGTATGTACCGCTCTTGACCCTTTTTAAGATGAAGAGATGACTTTTGCCCTGTGGTGTGGGCAACAAAAAGGCTTGTCTGTTTGGTGAAGGAAAGATGAAACGCCTAGCGTCGGTCCGGTTGTTCGCAAGGAAAGGACCACCGACGCCATGGCGTTCACCCGCACGCGTACCTCCGGGAAGCACCGCGCCCCCGCCCGTACCACCGGCGGCGTCGCGAGCGCCGCGGGCTTCGCGACGCTGACCGCGACCGGTGTCATCGGCACCCTCGCCTCCCCGGCGCTCGCCGCGGACCCCGAGACCGCCCCTGCGGCGGGCCTGACCCAGGTCATCGCCTACCGGGACGTCGTCGCGGAATCGGTGGACGACCAGGCCAGGGCGCAGCGCCACGCCGCCGAGGAGACGGCCCGGCAGAAGGCGGCTGCGGAGGCGGAGCGCAAGGCGGAGGCCCGCGTCAAGGAGGTGCGCGCCGCCGAGGCGCGCGCCGCGCGCGCCGAGGAGCGCAAGCGCCTCGACGCCTTCCGGATACCCGTCGCCGGCTCGTACATCACCACCGGCTACCGGGCCGGCGGCGCGCTCTGGTCCTCCGGCAGCCACTCGGGCGTCGACTTCCGGGCCGCGTCCGGCACGACGGTCGTGGCGGTCGGCGCGGGCACCGTCGTGGAGGCCGGCTGGGGCGGCTCGTACGGCAACAACATCGTGCTGCGGATGGCGGACGGCACCTACACCCAGTACGGCCACCTCTCCTCGATCGGCGTCTCCGTCGGACAGGCCGTCGCCGCGGGCGAGCGGATCGGGCTCTCCGGCGCCACCGGCAATGTCACCGGGCCGCATCTGCACTTCGAGGCCAGGACCACCCCCGACTACGGCTCCGACATCGACCCGGTCGGGTATCTGCGCGCCCACGGCGTCCAGCTCTGACCGCACGCCGCTCCCGCCTCCTCCGCCCCGCGGGCGCGTTCCGTGACGGCCAAAAGATATCCATGGATTCCGGGCACCCATCGGAAATTCGCGATGATTGCAATAGAGTCACGGAACGGGCGTCAATCGGCGGCGTTTCGCGCGGATTAAGGCGGAGGTTCGGACATGCGCATTCCCGCGCACTCGGTATGCACGGCTATTCGCGACGACATCGTCTCCGGACTCTTCGAGCGGGGGAGCAGGCTCACCGAGGAGCAGCTCGCGCGGCGGTACGGGGTCTCCCGCGTCCCGGTCCGCGAGGCCCTGCGCACGCTGGAGTCGGAGGGGTTCGTGACCACCCGCCGCCATGCCGGCGCCTGTGTCGCCGAGCCCACCGAGCAGGAGGCCGCCGACCTGCTGGAGATCCGGCTGCTGCTGGAGCCGCTGGGCGCGGCGCGCGCCGCCCAGCGCCGTACCGAGGCCCACCTCAAGGTCCTGCGCGGCCTGGTCAGGCTGGGCCAGGAGCGCGCCCGCCGGGGCCAGGGCGAGGACCTGCGGGCGCTCGGCACCTGGTTCCACGAGACCCTCGCCCAGGCCTCCGGCAGCCCCGCGCTCACCGCGCTGCTCACCCAGCTCCGCCACAAGATCGCCTGGATGTACGTGGTGGAGCAGCCCGCGCTGCCGGTGGAGCAGTGGGCCGAACGCGGCGCGATCGTGGACGCGGTGGCGCGCGGTGACGGGGAGCGCGCGCGGGCGCTGGCCGTCCTGCACGCGGAGCGCACGGTGGGCGCGCACCGGCTCCGGGGACCCGTCCCCGCCCGCCCCGGCCGGGAAAAGGTGAGGGCTTCGCAACATGCCGTCAACATATCGAGCGCGCGTACTTAACAATCGCGCCGTATACAAAGAAGAAGAAAAAGGCGTCAGCTGTTTTCTGCTGCCCGCGGACAATGCACGGACCCCTCGCACCGAAAAACCGTGGCCCACCGAATTCGGTGGGCCACGGCTCCGATGAGCTACTCCGGATTCACGGAGTTACGAGACGAGGCGCAGCAGCAGGTTCGGGGAGCCCGAGCCGACGCTGGAGAGCACCCCGCTGGTGGCGCCGCCGGTCAGGGCGCTGGAGACCGCCGCCGGGGTGGCGCTGGTGTGGCCCGCCAGGTAGACGGCCGCGGCGCCCGCGACATGCGGGGTGGCCATCGACGTACCGGAGAGCGTGGCGGTGGCGGTGTCGCTGGTGTTGTACCCCGCGACGATCGACGAGCCGGGCGCGAAGATGTTCACGGCCGAGCCGTAGTTGGAGTAGCTGGCCTTGGCGTCCGCGCTGGTGGTGGCGCCCACCGTGATCGCCGTGGAGACCCGGGCCGGGGAGTACGAGGAGGCGAGGGACGCCTCGTTGCCCGCCGCCACCGCGTAGGTCACGCCGGAGGCGATGGAGCTGGCGACCGCGTTGTCGAGCGAGGTGCTGGCGCCGCCGCCGAGGGACATGTTGGCGACCGCCGGCTTGACGGCGTTGTTGGTGACCCAGTTGATGCCCGCGATCACGCCGGCGGTGGTGCCGGAGCCGCTGCTGTCGAGCACCTTGACCGCCACGACCTTCGCCGACTTGGCCACGCCGTAGGTGGAGCCCGCGATGGTGGTGGCGACGTGGGTGCCGTGACCCTGGTCGTCATTGGCGGAGGTGGAGCCGGTGATCGCGTTGTAGCCGTACGAGGCCCGGCCGCTGATCTGCGTGTGCGTGATCCGGACGCCGGTGTCGATGACGTACGCCGTCACCCCGGAGCCCGCGCTGTCCGGGTAGGTGTACGTGCCGCTGAGCGGCAGGTTGGCCTGGTCGATCCGGTCCAGACCCCAGGGGGCGTTGGTCTGGGTCGCGTCGATCGAGACCTTCTGGTCCTGCTCGACGAGGGCCACCGAGGGGTCGGCCGCGAGGCGCTTGGCCTGCTTCTCGGTGAGGTTCGCCGCGTAGCCGTTGAGGGCGCCGTCGAAGGTGCGGGCCACCTTGCCGCCGTACTCGGCCACCAGGCCCTTGCCCTCGGCGGAGGCCGCGGCGAAACCGGCCGTCTTGTTCAGGGTGACGATGTAGCTCCCCTTGACCGCGGTGGCCGATCCCGCGTGCAGGATCGTGCCCTCGGCGGGGGCCGCGTGGGCGGGGAGCGCGGCGCCGGCACCGAGCAGGGCGGCGGTGGCGGTCGCGGCGACCAGGGCCGCGAATCTGCGCCGGGTGGAGCGGTGGGTGTCACGTGTCACGGTCACGCGAGGGTTCCTCCTCGTTTCTCGGCGCGGGCCATGGTGGCGCGCGCCCTGGGGGGACATGCGGGGGTGCACACGACAACCGGAGGCATGACATGCACCTGCCGATCGGTTGAAAGGTTGCCCCAACTACCCGTGTAGAACAAGAGAATTGGAGGGTTGTCATATCCCTGACATGAACGTGAAATGAAGGGTTCCGCTTCTTACCGGAGCGCCGGGCCTCCGTGCCGGAGCGCCGGGCCGGCCGCGCCGGGCCCCGGACGCCCGCACCGCGCCCGGACGCGGCGGCGGAGCCGGACGCGGACACGGCACCGCTCCCGTACCGCCGTCTCGGGGCGGTACGGGAGCGGTGCCGTGTGAGCCGGAAGCGCGCCCGGAGGTGTCAGACGGTCTCGGGGAGTTCGTCGAGCCCCTCGGCGACCAGCTTCGCCAGCCGGTCCAGGGCGATCTCCGCGCCCTCCGCCTCCGACGCCAGCACGATCTCCTCGCCGCCCTGCGCGCCCAGCCCGAGCACCGCGAGCATCGACGCCGCGTTGACGGGGTTCCCGCCGGCCTTGGCGATCGTCACCGGGACGCCGGCGGCCGTGGCGGCGCGGACGAAGATGGAGGCGGGACGGGCGTGCAGGCCCTCGGCCCAGCCGACATTGACGCGGCGCTCAGCCATGGTGTTGCCCTTCAAGTCGCAAAAGTCCTAAAACAGATGTCTGGACCAAGACTCTCATGGCCAGAGGGACACCTTGCCGTCGCCCCCAAGGCCCCGAGGGCCCCGCAGGCCCCGAAGTCCCCGAAGTCCCCGAACGCCCCGCACCCCCCACCGCCCCGGCCGTCCCCGACGTAGGCTGCCGGACATGGAGCACCCGCGGGACCACGCGTATCCGGCGCACTGGGAGGCGGACGTGGTGCTGCGCGACGGCTCCACCGCCCGGATCAGGCCGATCACCCCCGCGGACGCGGGGCGGCTGGTCAGCTTCTACGAACAGGTCTCCGACGAGTCGAAGTACTACCGGTTCTTCGCCCCCTACCCGCGCCTCTCCGACCGCGACGTCCACCGCTTCACGCACCACGACTACGTGGACCGGGTGGGGCTCGCGGCGACCGTGGGCGGCGAGTTCATCGCGACCGTACGGTACGACCGTACTGACGGACACGGGCGCGCCGCCTCCGCGCCCGCCGACGAGGCCGAGGTCGCCTTCCTCGTCCAGGACGCGCACCAGGGCCGGGGCGTCGCCTCCGCCCTGCTGGAGCACATCGCGGCGGTCGCCCGCGAGCGCGGCATCCGCCGCTTCTCGGCCGAGGTGCTGCCCGCCAACAGCAAGATGATCAAGGTGTTCCGGGACGCCGGTTACACCCAGCGGCGCAGCTTCGAGGACGGCGCCGTACGGCTCACCCTCGACCTGGAGCCGACCGCGGAGTCCCTCGCCGTCCAGCGCGGCCGGGAGCAGCGCGCCGAGGCCCGCTCCGTCCAGCGGCTGCTGGCCCCCGGCTCGGTCGCCGTCGTCGGCACCGGCCGGGCGCCGGGCGGGGTCGGCCGCACCGTCCTGCGCCATCTGCGCGACGCCGGGTTCCGGGGCCGGCTGTACGCGGTGAACAGCGCGTTCCCCGAGCCCTGCGAGCCGCTCGACGGGGTCCCCGCCGTCCGCGCCCTCGCCCGGCTCGGCGAACCCGTCGACCTCGCTGTCCTCACCGTCCCCGCCGAGCGGGTGCCCGAGGCGGTCGACGACTGCGGGCGCTCCGGGGTGCGCGGCCTGGTGGTGCTCTCCGCCGGGTACGCGGAGAGCGGGGCGGAGGGGCGGGGGCGGCAGCGCGCGCTGGTCCGCCAGGCGCGCTCGTACGGTATGAGGATCATCGGCCCGAACGCCTTCGGGATCATCAACACCTCCGACGCCGTCCGGCTCAACGCCTCGCTCGCCCCGAGGCCGCCCGCGCGCGGCCGGATCGGCCTCTTCACCCAGTCCGGCGCGATCGGCATCGCCGTCCTCGCCGGGCTCCACCGGCGGGGCGCCGGCCTGTCGTCCTTCATCTCCGCGGGCAACCGCGCGGATGTCTCGGGCAACGACATCCTCCAGTACTGGTTCGAGGACCCGGACACCGATGTCGCCCTGCTCTACCTGGAAACCATCGGCAACCCGCGCAAGTTCACCCGGCTCGCCCGGCGCACCGCGGCGGTGAAGCCGGTCGTGGTGGTGAAGGGCGCCCGGCACGGCGGCGCCACCCCGCCGGGCCACACCGTCCCGGTCACCCGGATCCCGGACGCCACCGTCTCCGACCTGCTCCGCCAGGCCGGGGTGATCCGGGTCGACACCGTCACCGAACTGGTCGACACCGGGCTGCTGCTCGCCTCCCAGCCCCTCCCGGCCGGCGCACGCGTGGCGATCCTCGGCAACTCGGAGTCGCTCGGCCTGCTGACCTACGACGCCTGCCTCACCGAGGGCCTGCGCCCCCTGCCGCCCCGGGACCTCACCACCGCCGCGACACCCGACGACTTCCGTACCGCCCTCGCGGCGGCGCTGGCCGACCCCGCCTGCGACGCGGTCGTCGTCACGGCGATCCCCCGCGTCGCCGACACCGACCCGACCCCCCGGACCGACGGCCCCGCCCTGGCCACGGCCCTCCGCACGGCGGCCGCCGCGTCCCCGCCCAAGCCCGTCGCGGTGGTCCACGTAGAGCTCGCCGGCCTGCCCGAGGCCCTGTCGGCCCCGCCCGCCTCGCCGGAGGCGGACGCCCCCGCCCCCGGCGTCCCCGCCACGGGCGTCCCGGCCACGGGCGTCCCGGCCACGGACGCCCCCGCCACGGACGCCCCCGCCCCCCTCCGTATCCCCGCCTACCCCGCCGCCGAGCGGGCCGTCCGGGCGTTGGCCGAGGTGGTGCGGTACGCGCGGTGGCGGCGGCAGGCCGCCGAGCCGGGGCGGGTGCCCGAGTTTCTCGACGAGACCATCGACGAGGGCGGTGCCGCCGGGCTCATCCGCGATCTGCTCGGGGGAGCCGGGGGCGGCGGAGCCGAGGGGGCCGCCCGGGTCACCCTCGCGGCCGAGGAGGCGCGGCGGCTGCTCGGGCTGTACGGGATCTCCGTACGGCCCACCCTGCCGGCGCCCACCCCCGACGAGGCCGCCGAGGCCGCCGCGCGGCTCGGGTATCCCGTCGCGCTCAAGACCACCGCCCCGCATCTGCGGCACCGCGCCGACCTCGGCGGGGTCCGGCTCGATCTCGCCGACGAGGGGCAACTGCGCCTCGCCCACCGCGAGCTGACCGAGGCCCTGGGCACCGCCGCCGAGCTGCGGCCGGTCGTCCAGGCCATGGCACCGCGCGGGGTGGACACCGTCGTACGGGCCGCCATCGACGCCGCCGCCGGGGCCGTGCTCTCCTTCGGGCTCGCCGGCGCCCCCTCCGAGCTCCTCGGCGACATCGCCCACCGGCTCGTCCCCGTCACCGACCGGGACGCCGCCGAGCTGATCCGGTCGGTCCGCACCGCCCCGCTCCTCTTCGGCTGGCGCGGCTCCGCGCCGGTCGACTCCGCCGCCCTGGAGGAGCTGCTGCTGCGGGTCTCGCGGCTGGTCGACGACCACCCCGAGGTCGTCTCCGTCACCCTGGAGCCCGTCGTCGTCGCCACCCACGGGCTCTCGGTCCTCGACGCGAGCGTCCGGCTCTCCCCGCCGCCCGCCCGCGACGACCTCGGGCCCCGCACGCTCCCCAGCCATTACTGAGCCCCCGGCCGGTGCCGGACGGCGGTGCGCCGATACCGGCCGCGACCAGCGGCGTCTTCGGGAGGCATCCGGCACCGTAGGATGAGGCCATGGCGAAGACCGGTACGACGACCCAGGGGCTGCGCACGGCGATCGAGCGCAGCGGCTACTACCCGGCTCTCGTGGCCGAGGCGGTGGAGGCCGCCGTCGGCGGCGAGCCGATCTCGTCGTATCTCGTGCACCAGGAGACCACGTTCGACGCGAACGAGGTGCGGCGCCATGTCACCGTCCTCGTGCTCACCGCCCACCGCTTCATCGTCAGCCACACCGACGAGCAGGCCGCCGACTCCAGCTCCCCGACGCCGTACGCCACCACCTCCACCGAGTCGGTCCGGATCGACCGGATCTCCTCCGTCGTGGTCAGCCGCGTCGTCGCCAACCCGGAGTCCTACAAGCCCGGCACCCTGCCCCGCGAGGTCGTGCTCACCATCGGCTGGGGCGCCGTCTCCCGGATCGACCTGGAGCCCGCCGCCTGCGGCGACCCCAACTGCGAGGCCGACCACGGCTATACGGGCAGCTCCACCGCCGACGACCTGAGCCTGCGGGTCAGCGACGCGGGCGACGGCCCGGACGCCGTACGGCAGACACTCGCCTTCGCCCAGGCGCTCTCCGAGGCCACCGCGGCGGTCGCGGCCACCGCGGCGACCGGCCGCTGATGGCAGCCGAGTCCCTCTGGCCGGACCCCGTCCCGCTCGCCCTCGACACCGCCCCGCTCCCGCAGTACGGCAGCGGCTCCCTCGCCGACCTGCTGCCCACCCTCGCCGCGGGCCAGGGCGTACCGGACCTGACCGCGACCATCGGTGAACTGACCCCCGCCGACCGCAACTGCGTCTTCCTGATCGACGGTCTCGGCTGGGAGCAGCTCACGGCCCACCCCGACGAGGCCCCGTTCCTCACCTCGCTGCTGGCCACCTCGCGCGGCTCTACCGGACGCCCCCTCACCGCGGGCTTCCCCGCCACCACGGCGACCTCGCTTGCCTCCGTCGGCACGGGGCTCCCGCCCGCCGCGCACGGCCTGCCCGGCTACACCGTCCGCGACCCCGCCACCGGCGCGCTGATGAACCAGCTCCGCTGGAAGCCGTGGAGCGACCCGCACGCCTGGCAGCCGTACCCCACCGTCTTCTCGCTCGCCGACGCGGCGGGCGTGCACACCGCGCAGGTCTCCGCCCCCGCCTTCGAGCACACCCCGCTCACCCAGATCGCGCTGAGCGGCGGCACCTTCTTCGGCCGGCTCTCCGGCGAGGACCGGATGGACCTCGCCGCCGCGCAACTCGCCGCGGGCGACCGGTCGCTGGTCTACACGTACTACAGCGAGGTGGACGGCAAGGGCCACCGCTTCGGCGTCGACTCCGACGCCTGGCGCGGCCAACTCAGGTACGTCGACCGGCTCGTCCAGCGGCTCGCCGAGCAACTGCCGCCCCGCAGCGCGCTCTACGTCACCGCCGACCACGGCATGATCGACATCCCCTTCGACGAGGAGTCGCGCATCGACTTCGACGAGGACTGGGAACTGCGCGCCGGGGTCGCCCTGCTGGGCGGCGAGGGCCGGGCCCGCCATGTCTACGCCGTCGACGGCGCGGCGGCCGATGTCCTCACCGTCTGGCGTGAGGTGCTGGGCGAGCGCTTCTGGGTGGCGAGCCGCGACGAGGCGGTCGCCGCGGGGTGGTTCGGACCGCCGGGCGCGATGGACGAGCGGGTGTACGACAGGATCGGCGATGTCGTCGCCGCGGCCCACGACGACGTGGTGATCACGGCCTCCGTCCAGGAGCCGCACGAGTCGGCGATGGTCGGGATGCACGGCTCGATGACCCCCGTCGAACAACTCGTCCCGCTGCTCGAAGTACGCTCGTAGCTTCGCAGCATCGCGATCGCCCCGCGCGCGCCGTGTCTCCCACGGCCGCCCGCCCCGCCCCTGGCCCCGGCCGGCCAACCCCCGCGGAACCCGAAAGGCTTGCTCTCCCTCATGTCCGAACTGGTGTTTTTCTCCGGCACGATGGATTGCGGGAAAAGTACTCTGGCGCTCCAGATCGGACACAACCGGGCGGCCCGGGGGCTCCAGGGCGTGATCTTCACCCGGAACGACCGGGCCGGCGCCGGCAAGCTCTCCTCACGGCTCGGGCTGGTCACCGAGGCGGTCGAGGCCACCGAGACGATGGACCTCTACGCCTATGTCGTGGACCGGCTCTCCCAGGGCGGCAAGGCGGACTATGTCATCGCCGACGAGGCCCAGTTCCTCGCCCCCGACCAGATCGACCAGCTCGCCCGGATCGTGGACGACCTCGGGCTCGACGTCTTCGCCTTCGGCATCACCACCGACTTCCGCACCAAGCTCTTCCCCGGCTCGCAGCGGCTGGTCGAACTGGCCGACCGGATCGAACAGCTCCAGGTCGAGGCGCTCTGCTGGTGCGGCGCCCGGGCCACCCACAACGCCCGTACGGTCGGCGGCGAGATGGTCGTGGACGGCGCCCAGGTCGTCGTCGGCGATGTCAGCTCCGCCACCGAGACCGGGTACGAGGTGCTCTGCCGCCGCCACCACCGGCGCCGGATGACCAGCGCCTCCGCCCGCGCCGGCGTGCTCTCCCCGGATGTGCTGCCGGTCACCTGACGGCGCCGCGTCCGGGTTCCCCCGCGCCCCGGTCCTCCGCCGACCGTACGATCGTGAACACCGCGCCCTCCGGGTCCGCGACCGTCGCCTGCCGTCCGTACGCGCCCTCGCGCGGCTGCTGGAGCACCTGCCCGCCCAGCTCCTGGACCAGCCGCGCCGCCGCGTCCGCGTCCGCCACCTCGAAGTACGTCATCCAGTGCGCGCCCCGCTCCCTCGCCCGCGGCCGGCCCACCCCGTGCAGGGCGGCGACCGGGCGGCCCGCCAGCCGCAGCGTCAGTAAGTCGAGGTCGGCCGAGACCACCGACTCCACGTCGTAGCCGAACACCGCCTCGTAGAACTTGCCGACATAGGAGGTCTCCCGGGTGATCAGCTCGTTCCAGACGGGTGTGCCGGGCGGCCCCGCCACCGCCGTCCCGAGGTGCCCGGCGGCCTGCCAGATCCCGAAGACCGCGCCCGCCGGGTCCGAGGCGATGGCCATCCGGCCGGCCGACGCCGCGTCCAGCGGGCCGACCCCGACCGTACCGCCGCAGCTCCGGATCGTCTCCGCCGTCCGGTCGGCGTCGTCCGTCGCCAGATACGGCATCCAGGCGATGGGCAGCCGGCGGTCGGGCGGCAACTGGCCGATCCCCGCGACCTCCTTGCCGTCCAGCAGCCCCCGCACATACGGGCCGAGCTGCTGCGGCCCTGGCTCGAACTCCCAGCCGAACAGCGCTCCGTAGAACTCCTCGGTCGCGGCAAGTCCATGCACCATCAGACTCACCCAGCAGGGCGTTCCAGGCGCGCGCCGGGTCGCTGCCTCGGTCATCGTCACTCTCTCCTCGGACCTTCGTGGTGGCCGTACGGGGCCGGGCGCGCCGCGGTCAACTGCCGGTGGCGCCGCGGAAGTACGGCGGAAGGCACCGGGGGGAGGAACGGGACGGAAAGCGGCGGGACGCCCGCCCCGATGCTCGCACCGGACGGCACTGAGTGCCGCCCGGCCGCGCCGCACTTGGCGCGATCTCGATGAGGTGTTTACCGGCGTTTACCGGCTGTTTCACGGTCCGTTACACCGCACGGGTCACCGCCGTTCCCGCCCCGGGGCGGCGGTGCGCGAGGATGACCGTCATGACAGCCATCATCACAGCGGCAGAACTGACCGGCGAGTCGGCGGGCCCCCGTCCGCCCGTCCTGCTCGACATCCGCTACACGCTCGGCGGTCCGAACGGCCGTCCCGCGTACGAGGCGGGGCACCTGCCCGGCGCCGTATACGTGGACCTCGACGCGGAGCTGGCGGGGCCGCCCGGGGCGGAAGGCCGCCATCCGCTGCCCGACGTGGCGGTCTTCGGGGCGGCGATGCGCCGGGCGGGGGTACGCGCCGACACGCCCGTGGTCACGTACGACGGCGGCCTGGGGTGGGCGGCGGCGCGCGCCTGGTGGCTGCTGCGCTGGGCGGGCCATCCGGACGTACGGGTCCTGGACGGCGGCCTCGCGGGGTGGGAGGGGCCGCTCTCCACCGAGCTCCCGGTCCCCGCCGAGGGCGACTTCCGCCCGGTGCCCGGCGGGCTCCCGGTGCTCGACGCGGACGGGGCGGCGGCGCTGGCCCGGGACGGGGTGCTGCTCGACGCCCGCGCGGGCGAGCGGTACCGGGGCGAGGTCGAGCCGATCGACCCGGTGGGCGGTCATATCCCCGGCGCGCTCTCGGCGCCCACCGCCGAGAACATGGCCGAAAACGGTACCTTCCGTCCGGCCGCCGAACTCAAGGAGCGTTTCATGGCCCTGGGTGCCACCGGCGCCGATGTCGGGGTCTACTGCGGCTCGGGCGTCTCCGCCGCCCAGCAGGTGCTCGCCCTGGAACTGGCGGGCGTCACCGCCGCGCTCTACCCGGGGTCGTGGTCGGCGTGGACGGCGGACCCGGCCCGCCCGGTCGCCACCGGACCCGACCCGCGGTGACCCGGCCCGGGACGACCCGGCCGCCGGTGGGCTGACATCCCCCGGTGGGCTGACATTCGGTGACCGTACGCGGGTCGCGTCGGTGACCGTGCGCGGGCCGCGCCACCGCCCGGACCGGGGTTTCGGCAGATGAGAGGAGCGTACTCACCTCATCGGGTGAGTACGCTCCGCTCGCCGTGCGTATAGGAGGGTGTGCGAACCCCGTCGTCAGTCCTGCTTCTTGCGCCGGGTGCCGAAGACGATCTCGTCCCAGCTCGGCACCGCGGCCCGCCGTCCCGGCCGGACGCCGTCCGCCTCCGCCTGCCGGTCCGTGGTCCCGGTGAGCCGGTCGCGGTGACCGGCGACCGAACGCGGCATCAGCACATCGGCGTAGGCCGCCCCGGCACCGGCCGAAGCGGCGGGCGCCACCGGCTCCTCGGCCTCCGGCTCGTCCTCCGGGTCCACGGCGCCGGGCTCCGGCGGCGCGGGCCGCTCGGGCACCACCATGTCGCCCCGGAAGCTCGGCACCGCCTCCAGCAGGCTGGTGAGCGAGTCCCGTTCGTCCGCCCCGTCCGGCTCCAGGCCGCCCTGGCGGTCGGCGGAACGGTCCAGCGGCCGGTCGCGCGGCAGCCGCGCGATCCTGGGCACGAACGGGAAGCTCGGCTCCCTGGCGACGGTGTCGTCGGTGTCCCCGATCAGCGCGCGCGCCTCGTCGTCGACGGCCTGGACGAGCCGCCGCGGCGGGTCGTACGTCCAGCTCGCCGAGTGCGGCTCACCCGCGACCAGATAGACCAGCAGGACCTCCCAGGTGCCGTCGTCGCGGCGCCACGAGTCCCACTGGACGGTCTCCTTGTCCGCGCCGCGCAGCGTCAGCCGCTCCCGTACGGCCTCGCCGAGCTGCGGCCCGGTGTTCTCACCGGGGCGGCGTACGGGCGTCTTCCTGGCCCGCTCGGCCATGAAGGCGCGCTCGGCGAGCACCGGACCCTCGAAGCGGCGGACCCGGTCCACCGGGATCCCGGCGTGCTGCGCGACCTCCTCGGCGGAGGCACCGGCTCGTATCCGCGCCTGGATGTCGCGCGGCCTGAGATGGCTCTCCACCTCGATCTCGATCTGGCCGAGACGCGCGCGGTCGTTGCGCACGGCGGCGCGCAGCCGCTCGTCGATGGGGAGCGTGTACTCCGTGCTGTCGGCAGCCTTGAGCACCAGTCGTGTGCCGTCGTTGGAGACGGCCACGACACGCAGTTCGGGCATGGGAACCTCCCGGGTGGTGCCTGCCGACGTCACGTGCGTCGCTGCTTCCGCTAGTCGAGTGTGGCCTGCCCGGGTGCAGCCTGCCACAACCTTTCCGTGCTGCCCGGCGTGTCGGGCATGGGCCCTGGATCGCCGATGACACGGTTACCTTTTGCGACGCAGAGTGACGAACCCGGTCACTCCGTGCAGCAGGCGCCCGTGCGGTGCCGCGGCTCCGCCGGATCGAGTGCCACGTTCGGCCCCCTTCTCCGTAGGTCCCCGGACGCCCGTGCGGGAGTCCGGCCCCAGGGCTCGCCACAGTACTCCATTTGGGCCATCTGGGGTGAGCGGCACGCCGCTCAACTTCTCCACGAGCCGGGGAGTTGATCCTCCGGCGCCGCTCAACCACGCCGGAAACCAGGTGTCCTGCTTCACAGAATCCACCCGAGCGGAACTATTCACTTCGCCCAGAAGTCACTCCTTGGTGCAAGCAGGGACAGATGGGCAAGCAGGGGCGGTAGATGGAGCAGAGGTGGACGAGCGGGACGAAGGGGCCGGTACGGGGGTCGGGGGAGCGGCTGACGGAGCGGCTGAAGGAACGACCGGCCGGGCGGCTCGACCTGAGCCTGCCCCAGGTCGCCGGCGGCGGGCTCGCGGCGATCGGCGCCGCGGTGCTCGCCTCCCGGCTCGGCGTCTACGGCACGGTCATCGGCGCGGGTCTCTTCAGCGTGGTGGCCACCTGCGGAGGCTCCGTCTTCCACTACCTCTTCCGCCGTACGGGGGAGCGGATCCGGGACGCGGCCGCCGAGGCCCGCCCGGCCGGCCGGCAGGTTCCCGTACCCCCGCACCCCGTACCCCCGCACCCCGAAGCTCCGGAACGGCCCGCTCCGGCCGCCGGGCTCGGCGACGGCGGGTACACCCCGGCCACCACCCACGGCACCCGGCTGCGCGGCTGGAAGCGCCCGTTCCTCGCGGCGGGCGCGGCCTTCGCCGTCGCGATGGGCGCCATCACCGGGTACGAGCTGATCTCCGGCCAGGATCTGAGCGGCGGCACGGGCACGACCGTCGGCTCCGTGGTGAGCGGCGGCGGCCACCGCTCCGCCGTACCCGCCACGCCGGAGTCCGGCGACGGCGGTGGCGCCACGGCCCCGGCCGGCGACGGCGACCACTCCGGCGGTACGGAGCGGAGCGGCGCCACCGGCTCCGGCACGGATTCCGGCTCCGGTTCCGACTCCGGTAGTGGTACGGAGCCGACCCCCACCCCGTCCGCGTCGCCCTCCGCCTCCACCGCGCCCGAGCCCCCCGGCCCGGCGGCCACCGGCTCCGCGCACTCCACCGACCGCTCCGGCTCCAGCGGTTCCACCGACCCCACCGGAGCGGCCCCCACCCCCTCCGGCACCGGCGGGACCGGAACGGCCGAAGGGCACCGGCGGTAGCGGGAGCGGGCGTACGGGGCGCGGCGGCATCCGTCAGTCCCCGAGGACCCGGCGCAGATAGGCGTTGCCGAACACCCGGTCCGGGTCGAGCCGGTCCCGTACCGCCGTGAACTCCCCGAAGCGCGGGTACGCCTCGGCCAGATACGCCGCGTCGCGGGTGTGGATCTTGCCCCAGTGCGGGCGGCCGCCGTGCGCCGTCATGATGCGCTCGACCGCCGTGAAGTACGAGCGGTGCGGCGTGCCCCGGTAGAGGTGGACGGCGATGTACGCGGTGTCCCGCCCCGAGGCGGTCGAGAGCGCGATGTCGTCGGCGGGCGCCGTCCTGATCTCCACCGGGAAGCTCACCTTCAGCGGGGAGCGCTCCACCATCGCCCTGACCTCGCGCAGCGCCCCCATCGCGGCCTCCCTGGGCAGCGCGTACTCCATCTCCACGAAGCGCACCCGGCGCGGCGACGTGAAGACCTTGTAGGGAATGTCCGTGTACGTACGGGCGGAGAGGGCGCGGCTGGAGACCCGGGCGATCGCCGGGATCGTGGCGGGGACGGCGCGGCCGAGCGCGCACACCGCCTGGAGGGCGGTGTTGGAGAGGAACTCGTCCTCGATCCAGCCGGGTATCCGGCCGGGCGGCGCCGCGGGACCGGCGCTGCGGTTGTTCCGCTTGGTGTTGCAGTTGCCGGTGTGCGGGAACCAGTAGAACTCGAAGTGCTCGTTCTCGGCCACGTGCTGATCGAACTCGGCCGTCACCCGGTCGAAGCTCATCGGCTCCTCACGGGCCGTCAGCAGGAAGACCGGCTCCACCGCGAAGGTGACCGCCGTGATCACCCCCAGCGCGCCGAGCCCGATCCGCGCGACGGCGAAGATCTCCGGGTTCTCCTCCGCCGAGCAGCGCAGTACGGTGCCGTCGGCCGTGACCAGTTCGAGGGCGCGGATCTGGGCGGCGATGGAGCCGGAGTCGCGGCCGGTGCCGTGGGTGCCGGTGGAGGTCGCGCCCGCGACGGTCTGCTCCATGATGTCGCCCATGTTGGTGAGCGACAGGCCCTCGTGGGCGAGCGCCGCGTTCAGCCGCTTGAGCGGGGTGCCCGCCGCCACCGTGACGGTGCCCGCGGCCCGGTCGATCTCCCGGACGCCGGTGAGCAGGTCGGGCCGTACGAACACGCCGTCCGTGGCGGCCGCGGAGGTGAACGAGTGCCCGGAACCGGCCGCCTTGACCCGCAGACCCTGGGCCGTCGCCGCCCGGACCGCCGCGGCCACCTCCTCGACGGAGGCGGGGGTGACCGTACGGGCCGGCCGGACCGTCACGGTGCCCGCCCAGTTACGCCACGCGCTGCTCCCGGCCGCCGTGCTCGTCAGGACTCTCCGGTTTCCGCTCATCCGCCCCACGCCCTCCCCGCCTCGGTGCCGGCTCGCGCAGCCGGCGGTACCCCAGGAACGCCACGACGGCCGCGACGGCGCCCGCCACCACGGGCACCCTGTACCCCGCCCCTGCCCCGGCGGCGTCGACCACCCAGCCGGCGGCCGAGGAGCCGAGCGCCACGCCGACCGCGAGCCCGGTACTGGTCCAGGTCATCCCCTCGGTCAGTTTGGTGCGCGGTACATGCTTTTCGACGAGGGCCATGGTGGTCACCATCGTCGGCGCGATGGAGAGGCCCGCGACAAAGAGCGCCACGGCCAAGAGCGGGAGGCTCCCGGCCAGTTGGAGGGGGATCATACTCACGGCCATCGCGCAGACACCCACCAGCCACCTCTTGGCCGGCGGCCCCGGCGGATGGATCAGCCCGAAGACCACGCCGGCGCAGCAGGAGCCCAGCGCGTAGACCGAGAGCACCAGGCTGGCGGCGGCCTTGTGGCCCTGCTCCTCGGCGAAGGCGACCGTCACCACGTCGACCGCGCCGAAGATCGCGCCGGTCGCCACGAAGGTCGCCACCAGCACCCGCAGCCCGGCCGAGCCCAGCGCCGTACCCCCGGTGTGCTCCGCTCGGGGCCGGGGGACCGGCTCGGTGGCCCGCTGGGCCGTCAGCCACACCACCCCGGCCGCCAGGAAGACCGCGGCGACCAGCGGGCCGGCCTCGGGGAACCAGGCGGTCGAGAGCCCGATGGCGATGATGGGGCCGAAGATGAAGCAGACCTCGTCGACCACCGACTCCCAGGAGTACGCGGTGTGCAGCGCCCGGGGGTCGCTCCGGTGGACCGTCGCCCAGCGCGCCCGCACCATCGCCCCGATGCTCGGCATGCACCCGGTGCCGGCGGCGAAGAGGAAGAGCGACCAGTCGGGGGCGGAGAGCTGGGCGCAGACCAGCAGCCCCGCGACGGACGCCACCGAGACCAGCGTCGCCGGGCGGAGCACCCGCCGCTGGCCGTGCCGGTCGACCAGCCGGGAGACCTGCGGGCCGAGCACCGCCGCCGACAGGGCCATGGTCGCCGAGAGGGCGCCGGCCAGCCCGTACCTGCCGGTGAGCTGGGAGATCATGGTGACGGTGCCGATACTGAGCATGGCCAGCGGCATGCGGCCGACCAGCCCGGCGGCGCTGAATCCCTTGGTGCCGGGAACGTCGAAGAGCGCCTGATAGGAACGGGGCAACACACGCAACGGGGACGCTCCGGTAAGCAATGAATCTGGCCGTGACAGCTTACGGCTCGCCGTACGGTACGCGCCTCCGGTTTTCCGCCGCCGTACGGGGTCGCGCCCTCCCCGTACCGGGGCGGATGGCAGGATCGGAGCCATGCCAGAACAGTCGGCGACTTCGCCCTACGACGCTCTGCTCCTGCTCTCCTTCGGCGGCCCCGAAGGCCCGGACGACGTGGTTCCGTTCCTGGAGAACGTGACCCGGGGCCGGGGCATCCCCCGGGAGCGGCTCAAGGAGGTCGGGCAGCACTACTTCCTCTTCGGCGGGGTCAGCCCGATCAACGGCCAGAACCGGGTCCTGCTGGACGCGCTCCGCAAGGACTTCGCCGGGCACGGCGTGGACCTGCCGGTCTACTGGGGCAACCGCAACTGGGCGCCGTACCTCACCGACACCCTGCGCGAGATGGCCGCCGACGGCCACCGCCGGATCGCTGTCCTCGCCACCAGCGCGTACGCCTCGTACTCCGGCTGCCGCCAGTACCGCGAGGACCTGGCGGGCGCCCTCGCCACCCTCGCCGAGGAGGGCGTCGAGCCGCCCCGGGTCGACAAACTCCGCCACTACTTCAACCACCCGGGCTTCCTGGAACCCATGATCGAGGGCGTGCTCGCCTCGCTGGCCGACCTCCCCGACGAGGTACGGGACGGGGCGCACCTCGCCTTCACCACCCACTCCATCCCGGACGCCGCCGCCGACACCTCGGGCCCGCCGGAGGGGCACGGCGCGGGCGGCGCCTATGTCGCCCAGCACCTGGAGGTGGCCCGGCTGATCGTGGCCGCCGTACGCGCCGAGACCGGCATCGACCACCCCTGGCGCCTCGTCTACCAGTCGCGCAGCGGCGCCCCGCACATCCCCTGGCTGGAACCCGACATCTGCGACCACCTGGAGACGCTGTACGGCGAGGGCGTCCCGGCCGTGGTGATGGCCCCCATCGGCTTTGTCTCGGACCATATGGAGGTCCTGTACGACCTGGACACCGAGGCCACCGCCAAGGCCGCGGAGCTGGGGCTCCCGGTCCGCCGCTCGCCCACCGTCGGCGCCGACCCCCGGTTCGCCGCCGCCGTCCGCGACCTCCTGCTGGAGCGCGCGGCGACCGAGCGCGGGGAGACCGTCGAGCGGTGCGCCCTCGGCGCGCTCGGCCCCGGCCACGACCTCTGCCCGGTCGGCTGCTGCCCGGCCCGCGCCCCCAAGCCCGCCGCGGCGGGCGCCGACAGCCCGTACGCCTGAAGGAGCCCGCAGTGACCGCCCCCGAGCCGACCGACGGCCTCGCCGCCGAACTCCTCGCCCTCGCCCTGGAGGCCGCCCGCCGGGCCGGGGCGCTGCTGCGCGACGGCCGCCCCGACGACCTGGCCGTCGCCGCCACCAAGTCCAGCCCCGTCGATGTCGTCACCGAGATGGACATCGCCGCCGAGAAGCTGATCACCGGCTTCCTCGCCGAGGCCCGCCCCGACGACGGCTTCCTCGGCGAGGAGGGCGCCAGCACGGTGGGCACCAGCGGGGTCCGCTGGGTGGTCGACCCGCTGGACGGCACCGTCAACTACCTCTACGGGCTGCCGACTTGGGCGGTTTCCATCGCCGCCGAGTACGCGGGGGAGACCCTGGCCGGCGTCGTCGAGGCGCCCATGCGCCGGGAGACCTTCCACGCCGTGCGCGGCGGCGGCGCCTTCCTCGGCGGGCGCCCGCTGAGCTGCCGCCCGGACGCGCCGCTGGAGCGCGCGCTGGTCTCCACCGGCTTCAACTACGTCACCGCCGTCCGCACCCGCCAGGCGGAGATCGCCCAGCGGCTGATCCCGAGGCTGCGGGACATCCGCAGGTCCGGCTCCGCCGCCATCGACCTCTGCGATGTGGCGGCCGGCCGGCTCGACGGCTACTACGAGCGCGGGCTCCACCCGTGGGACCTCGCGGCCGGCGATCTGATCGCCCGGGAGGCGGGCGCCCGGACGGGTGGCCGCCCCGGCGCGGGCCCCGGCTTCGAGCTCGCGGTGGCGGCCACGCCGGGCGTCTTCGGACCCCTCCAGAAGCTCCTGGAGGAGTACGGCGCCTGGCACGACTAGCCGGGCCGGTCAGAAGCCTCGCGGCGGCCCCGCACACGGAGAGCCCCGGCGCCGTCACCGGCGCCGGGGCTCCGTGGTCCCTACGGCTCTGATAATTCGTATATCTGTTCGCAAGTCGGTACGACTGCGATCGGTGCGGCTCTGGATGCGGGCCGGTCAGACGCCTGCGGCGCCGACCTCCACACCGTGTTCCGCGGCGAGCCGGCGCAGGTCGTCCAGCTCTTCCTGTTCGACATCCGCGAGGAAGTCGTCACCCGTCTCACGTGCACGGGTGAGGTCGGTTTCAGTGGCCTTTATACGCTGGAGAAGCCCGGCGGTGAACGCGTCCATTGCGCCCCCTCGTCGTGGGTCAGTGGCACGGGGGTGTGCCGACGGCGGGAAGATCAGGCGCCCACTGTCTTCTGGAGGGACAGTTATCCGGCGGGCAGATAAGGGTGTGGCATGCCACAAACAGGGCGTGATCTCGGGTGTGCAGTCGTCTTCCCCAGGCTCCGTCCGCCAGAAACCTCCCGGACCCGAGGAATCCGGGTCCACCGGGGACGTGCCTGGTCACCCGGCATCGCCTTACCGCCGGTTTATGGCCGTTACCGGCAGGATGGCCTTCGCACAACGACCGCTACGACCGCTACGCCCTGCCCTGATCACCGATGACGGGCACCCTGAGGAAGGAAAACGACCGTGCGTGTACTCGTCGTCGAGGACGAGCAACTGCTCGCCGACGCGGTGGCCACCGGACTGCGCCGGGAGGCCATGGCCGTCGACGTCGTGTACGACGGTGCGGCGGCCCTGGAACGGATCGGGGTCAACGACTACGACGTGGTCGTCCTCGACCGGGACCTCCCGGTCGTCCACGGCGACGACGTCTGCCGCAAGATCGTCGAACTGGGGATGCCCACCCGGGTCCTCATGCTGACCGCCTCGGGCGACGTCAGCGACCGGGTGGAGGGTCTGGAGCTGGGCGCCGACGACTATCTGCCCAAGCCCTTCGCGTTCACCGAGCTGACCGCCCGGGTCAGGGCGCTGGGACGGCGTACGACCGTGCCGCTGCCGCCCGTCCTGGAGCGCTCCGGGATCAAGCTCGACCCCAACCGCCGCGAGGTCTTCCGGGAGGGCAGGGAGATCCAGCTCGCGCCCAAGGAGTTCGCCGTGCTGGAGGTGCTGATGCGGAGCGAGGGCGCGGTGGTCTCCGCCGAGCAGCTCCTGGAGAAGGCGTGGGACGAGAACACGGACCCGTTCACCAATGTCGTCCGCGTCACGGTCATGACGCTGCGCCGCAAGCTCGGTGAGCCGCCCGTGATCGTCACCGTGCCCGGCTCCGGCTACCGGATCTGACGGCGGTGGCCACCACCCCGGCGCCGCCCGCGACGCCCCCGAAGCCCACCTGGGACCCGAGGAAGCCGGAGCAGAACCTGCCCTGGGTCCGTCCCACCATCCGGATACGGCTGACGCTGCTGTACGGCGGGATGTTCCTGATCGCGGGCATCCTGCTGCTCTCGATCATCTATCTGCTGGCCGCCCAGGCCCTGCACGTCGGCAGCGAGCTGCCCTTCCAGATCGTCAGCGGCAAGGTGCGCAGCGACTCCTGCAACTTCCCCGACCAGGCGCCGCCGGACCAGTTCAACACCGCGATGAACGCCTGCGTCAACCACCAGCGCAAGCAGGCCCTGGACGACCTGCTCAGCCGCTCGCTCTTCACGCTGGTCGGGCTGAGCGTCATCGCGTTCGCCTTCGGGTACGCGATGGCCGGCCGGGTCCTCTCGCCGCTGGGCCGGATCACCCGTACCGCGCGCCGGGTGGTCGGCACCGACCTGGCCCGCCGGATCGAGCTGGACGGCCCGGACGACGAGCTGAAGGAGCTGGCCGACACTTTCGACGAGATGCTGGAGCGGCTGGAGCGCGCCTTCACCGCGCAGCAGCGATTTGTCGCCAACGCCTCGCACGAGCTCCGTACCCCGCTCGCCATCAACCGGACCCTCCTGGAGGTCCATCTCTCCGATCCGGCGGCCCCCGTGGAGCTGCGGCAACTGGGCAAGACCCTGCTCGCCACCAACGAGCGCAGCGAGCAACTGGTGGAGGGGCTGCTGCTGCTCGCCCGCAGCGACAACCAGCTCGTGGAGCGGAAACCGGTCGATCTCGCCGAGGTGGCCAGCCGCGCCGTGGACCAGGCGCTCGCCGAGGCGGAGTCCAAGGGCGTCGAGATCCGCTCCCACTGCGCCCAGGCGGTTGTCCAGGGCAACGGAGTGCTGCTGGAACGTATCGCGCTGAACCTGGTGCAGAACGGGGTGCGGTACAACGTCCCGGAGGACGGCTGGGTGGAGGTGAGCACCGAACTCCAGCAGGGCCAGGCGGTCCTGGTGGTGTCGAACACGGGCCCGGTGGTGCCCGCGTACGAGATCGACAATCTCTTCGAGCCGTTCCGGCGGCTGCGTACCGAGCGGACCGGCAGCGACAAGGGGGTGGGCCTCGGCCTGTCGATCGCCCGGTCGGTGGCGCGGGCGCACGGTGGCCGGATCTCGGCGGAGCCGCGCGAGGGGGGAGGACTGGTGATGCGTGTCACTCTCCCGGTCTGAGACGCTGCGCTCGGTATTCGTACGGCAGGATAACTTTGTTCGCTTTGCGCGGAATTCCCCGCCCCCGATTTCGGCCGGTCCTTGTGTGATCGATCACAGGGGCGAATTCCCGCCTATCGACTCTGTGTGATCAAGCCTTCATCGGAAAGCCGGTAAAGTCCGGGTTTCCGGGGGCCGGAATCACGGGAAGTACACGGGGTGGCGCCCGTGCGGCAGGAATCAGGGACCGTGTACGGTCCCCTTCGCCACCCGAAGCCGATCACTCCTCAGGAGTCCGGTTGGGTGTCGATTGAGTAACAGACCTTGATGTGAGGCAAAATCTCCGCCTCAGGTCGGGCACAAGTCCGGCCTCTCACGCGTTACGTGCGCTGAGACACCACAGAGACCCAGAGGGGGAGAGCGACGACATGGCAACGGATTACGACACCCCACGCAAGACCGATGACGACGTCGACCAGGACAGCCTTGAGGAACTGAAGGCCCGGCGGAACGACAAGTCCACCTCGGCCGTCGACGTCGACGAGTTCGAGCAGGCCGAGGGCCTGGAACTGCCCGGAGCGGACCTCTCCAACGAGGAGCTGTCCGTCCGGGTCCTGCCCCGGCAGGCCGACGAGTTCACGTGCATGAGCTGCTTCCTCGTGCACCACCGCTCCCAGCTCGCCCGGGAGAAGAACGGTCAGCCCATCTGCCGCGACTGCGACTGAGGTCAGAGCGGCCGTGGCAGGCGACGCACCGTTCCGGAAACGGCGCTTCCGGCGAAACAGGCCGGAGGCACCGGAGACGTACCGGGGCGGGCCAGGACCGGCGGAGGGCGACCCGTCCGCCGCCGAGCACCCCGCCCCGCTGCCCCAGCACGCCGCGCACGAGCACGACGAGCGAGGCCCGACGGCCTCGCTCGAAGCCGTCGGGAACGACCACGCGCGCCCCGTGACCGGGGGCCGGCGCCTGGGCGGCCTCCGGCGAGGTGTGCGCAAGGGGAGCGACGGTGCCAAGGCCGCTCTGTCCTATGTAGCGGACAGGATCATCGACATCGCGCCGCGGATCCCGGTACGGGACCTCGCGACGCTCCGGGCGCAGTTCCCCGGGCTCGGCCCCGAGGAGCTCGCCGACAAGCTGGTCGCGGGCGCCGCGAACAGCAGCTCCACCGTCGGGGCGGGCGTCGGCGCCGCCGCGATGATGCCCGTACCACCGGCCATGCCGGCCGAACTGGCCGCCGAGATCACCGCCGTCGCCGCGATCGAGCTGAAGCTCATCGCCGAGCTGCACGAGGTCTACGGACAGCGCCCGCCCGGCTCGCTGCGTGCCCGCAGCACCGCCTATCTCACCTCCTGGACCCAGGAGCGGGGCGTCGACATCACCAAGCCCTCGACCTACAACGGCGCGCTCAACGGCCCCATGAAGCGCGAGCTGCGCCACCAGATCACCAAGCGCATGGTGCGCACCCTGCCGAACCTGGTCCCCTTCATGGTCGGCGCCGCCGTCGGGGCCCTGATGAACCGGCGCGACACCAAGAAGGTCGCCGAACACGTCAGGAACGACCTGCGCCGCCGCCAGGTCCCCTGGGACGCGCTGCCCGCCCTGCCGCCCCTGGAGGGCCCGGACGAGCCGCCCCCCGGGTTCCCGAGGGAACTGGGCCGCTAGCCCGCCGCTAGCCCGCCACAGGGCCCGTACCGTCCGTACGGGCCGTACCGGACGCGCGGGCCGTACCGGCGGACGTCATCACTTCGTACGAGCCGCGTCCAGCGCCGCGGCCAGCGCCCGGGGGGCCCTGGTCGACAGATAGACGTACGGCGTCGGGTCGGCCGGGTCCGTGACCTCCACCCGCAGCGCCGTCGGCACATAGCTGCGCAGCAGCATGAACGCCCGGGGGTCCGCCTTCTCCAGCCGCCAGGCCCGCGCCTGCGCCGGATCCAGCACCTCCGCCGCGCCCAGCGCCGCCACCGGGATCCGCGCGTCCCCCGCGACCAGCGAGTCCGCCACCACCCGGATCCGCGCGGAGCCGTACGCGCTCACCCCGGCCGCCGCCAGCGCGCCCGCGACGATCACCCCGCCGAGCATCGGCAGCGCGCCCAGCGGCAGCGTCATCAGGCCGCCCGAGAGGGCGACCAGGGCGGCGATACCCCACCAGGTGGGGGGTGCGGTCAGGCGTTCTTCGTAGCGCGCGGCGGAAGGCTCCATGGAAACCAAGCTTGGCACGGTGCGTCCACCGGGCCACCGCGCGGGTAAGGTCTGCGCCTGTGAACAACGCGCCATCACCCGTCGACGTACTGATCCGCCGAGTGGACCCCGAGGTGCCGCTCCCTTCGTACGCGCACCCCGGTGACGCGGGCGCGGACCTGGTGACCACCGAGGCCGCCGTTCTCGCCCCCGGCGAGCGCGCCGTCCTGCCCACCGGCGTCGCCATCGCGCTGCCCGACGGCTACGCGGCCTTCGTGCACCCGCGCTCCGGGCTCGCCGCCCGCTGCGGGGTGGCGCTGGTGAATGCCCCCGGGACGGTTGATGCCGGGTACCGTGGGGAGATCAAGGTGATCGTGGTCAACCTGGACCCGCGCGAGAGCGTGCGGTTCGCGAGGTTCGACCGGATTGCCCAGCTCGTCGTCCAGCAGGTCGAGAAGGTGCGCTTCCACGAGGTGGCGGAGCTTCCCGGTTCCGCGCGGGCCGAGGGGGGCTTCGGGTCCACCGGCGGTCATGCCGCCGTGGGCGGTGTACAGGGTGGGAATCGATACGCTTCGGTCGTATCCGACCGGGAAGGACAGTGACGTGTTCGGACGTCGCAAGAAGAGTGGTTCCGCCGAGGCGGAGGCAGCGGGCGAGACCGAGCAGTTCGACGACGCGGCCGGTGAGAGCGGTACGGACGCCACCGACGGCGAGCCGGCGCCCCGCCGGGTGAACCTTCCGCCCGCGCCCCGGCCCGACGGGCCCTGGGACAGCTCCGAGGTCTCCCGGCCCGAGGAGGGCCGGGTCGGCCTCGGGGGCGTCTACGTCCCCGCCGTCGAGGGCATGGAGCTGCGCGTGGAGGTCGCCGGTGACGCGATCGTCGCCGCCACCGTCGTCGTACGCGACAGCGCCGTACAGCTCCAGGCCTTCGCCGCGCCCAAGAAGGAGGGCATCTGGGGCGAGGTCCGCGAGGAGATCGCCACCGGCATCACCCAGCAGGGCGGCATCATCGACGAGGTCGAGGGCCCGCTCGGCTGGGAGCTGCGGGCGCAGGTCCCGGTCCAGCTCCCGGACGGCACCGGAGGCGTCCAGCTCGTGCGCTTCATCGGCGTCGACGGCCCGCGCTGGTTCCTGCGCGGGGTGATCTCCGGGCAGGGCGCGGTGCAGCCGGAGACCGCCGGGCTGCTGGAGCAGATCTTCCGGGACACCGTGGTGGTCCGCGGCGAGGGGCCGATGGCCCCGCGCGACCCGATCGTCCTCAAGCTCCCGGACGACGCGCAGATGGTCGCCGAGGGCGTCCAGCAGGAGGAGCAGGAGAGCTCCCGCTTCTCCGGCGGCATGGGCCAGCTCCAGCGCGGTCCCGAGATCACCGAGGTGCGCTGACCGCGTCCCCGTACGCGGTACGAGGTGGGCCGTTCCCCGCAGGGGGTGCGGCCCGCTCGCGTATCACCGCCTCCGTGGGCACCAATGCCTCCGTGGGCACGTATGCCCCCGTACGCGCGCGTGCCTCCGTACGTACGTACCGGACCCCGCACGTCAGAATCGTGTCAATACCGGCGCCCCGGCCCCCGCGCGAGGGCCGTACACCTGGTCACCGGCGGTAGTTTCGCAGCAGAGCCGGCCGGGCGGGCCGGCTCTCCTGGAAGACAATGGGGCCATGGGACGCGGCAAGCTACGGATCTACCTGGGGGCGGCACCAGGCGTCGGCAAGACGTACGCGATGCTCTCCGAGGCGCACCGCCGGGTGGAGCGGGGCACCGACTGCGTCGTCGCCTTCGTGGAGCACCACGACCGGCCGCGCACCGAGGTCATGCTGCACGGCCTGGAGGCGGTCGAGCGGCGCTCCCTGGAGTACCGGGGGAGCCTCTTCACCGAGATGGACGTGGACGCCGTACTGGAGCGCCGGCCCGCCGTCGCGCTCGTGGACGAACTGGCCCACACCAATGTGCCCGGCTCCCGCAACGCCAAGCGCTGGCAGGACGTCGAGGAGCTGCTCAAGGCGGGCATCGAGGTCATCTCCACCGTCAACATCCAGCACCTGGAGTCCCTCGGCGACGTGGTCGAGTCGATAACCGGGGTACGCCAGCGCGAGACCGTCCCCGACGAGATCGTCCGCCGCGCCGACCAGATCGAACTGGTCGACATGTCGCCCCAGGCGCTCCGCCGCCGGATGGCCCACGGCAACGTCTACCAGCCCGACAAGGTCGACGCCGCGCTCTCGCACTACTTCCGCCCCGGCAACCTCACCGCGCTCCGTGAACTCGCGCTGCTCTGGGTCGCGGACCGGGTGGACGAATACCTCCAGCAGTACCGGGGCGAGCACAACATCCGGACCACCTGGCAGGCGCGGGAACGCATCGTCGTCGGCCTCACCGGGGGCCCCGAGGGCCGTACGCTCATCCGCCGCGCCGCCCGGATGGCCGCCAAGGGGTCCGGCAGCGAGATCCTCGCCGTCTACATAGCCCGCAGCGACGGCCTCACCGCCGCCTCGCCCAAGGAACTCGCCGTCCAGCGGAAGCTGGTGGAGGACCTGGGCGGCACCTTCCACCATGTGATCGGCGACGACATCCCCTCCGCGCTGCTGGAGTTCGCGCGCGGCGTCAACGCCACACAGATCGTGCTGGGCTCCAGCCGCCGCAAGACCTGGCAGTACGTCTTCGGCCCGGGCGTGGGCGCCACCGTGGCCCGGGAGTCGGGCCCCGACCTCGATGTGCACATCGTCACCCACGAGGAGGCCGCCAAGGGGCGCGGGCTGCCCGTCGCGCGCGGCGCCAGGCTGGGGCGCTCCCGGATCATCTGGGGGTGGCTCGCCGGGGTCGTGGCACCGGTCCTGCTCGCTGTGGTGCTCACCGCGCTCGACAACACCCTCGGGCTCGCCAACGACGTCCTGCTCTTCCTCTTCCTGACCGTGCTCGCCGCCCTGCTCGGCGGGTTGCGCCCGGCGCTCGCCTCGGCCGCCGTCGGGTCGATGCTGCTGAACTTCTACTTCACCCCGCCCACCCACAACCTCACCGTCGCGGACCCCAGGAACCTCGTCGCCATCGTGATCTTCTTCGCGGTGGCCGTGGCGGTGGCCTCCGTGGTGGACCTGGCGGCCCGCCGTACCCATACCGCCTCCCGGCTCCGCGCCGAGTCCGAGATCCTCTCCTTCCTCGCGGGGAGCGTGCTGCGCGGCGAGACGGCCCTGGACGCGCTGCTGGAGCGGGTCAGGGAGACCTTCGGGATGGAGTCGGTGGCGCTGCTGGAGCGGGCCGGCGACGTCGACCCGTGGACCTGCGCGGGGAGCGTGGGGCCGCAGCCCGTCGACCGCCCCGAGGCCGCCGATGTCGACATGCCGGTCGGCGACCACATGGCGCTGGCGCTCTCCGGGCGGGTGCTGCCCGCCGAGGACCGCCGGGTGCTCGCCGCGTTCGCCGCGCAGGCCGCCGTCGTCCTGGACCGCCAGCGCCTCGTCGGGGAGGCCGAGCGGGCCCGCGCGCTCGCCGAGGGCAACCGGATCCGTACCGCCCTGCTCGCCGCCGTCAGCCACGACCTGCGCACCCCGCTCGCCGGGATCAAGGCCGCGGTCACCTCGCTCCGCTCCGACGACGTCGAGTGGTCCGAGGAGGACCGGGCGGAGCTGCTGGAAGGCATCGAGCACGGCGCGGACCGCCTCGACCATCTGGTCGGCAACCTCCTCGACATGTCCCGGCTCCAGACCGGCACCGTCACCCCGCTGATGCGCGAGATCGACCTCGACGAGGTGGTCCCGATGGCGCTCGGCGGCGTCCCCGAGAACAGCGTCGACCTGGACATCCCCGAGTCGCTGCCCATGGTCGCCGTCGACCCCGGGCTGCTGGAGCGCGCGGTCGCCAACATCGTCGAGAACGCCGTCAAGTACAGCCCCGAGGGGCAGCGCGTCACCGTCGCCGCCAGCGCGCTCGGCGCCCGGGTCGAGCTCCGTGTGGTCGACCGGGGCCCCGGCGTCCCCGAGGACGCCAAGGAACGTATCTTCGAGCCCTTCCAGCGCCACGGCGACGCCCCGCGCGGGGCCGGGGTCGGACTCGGGCTCGCCGTCGCGCGCGGCTTCGTGGACGCCATGGGCGGCACCCTCGCCGCCGAGGACACCCCGGGCGGCGGACTGACGATGGTGCTCACCCTCTCCGCGGCGGCAGGACCGCTGCCGGCGCTCCCAGAAACCCCCGCCCGGGTCGGCTCATGACCGGGGCGGCAGAAAGGCGGACCTCATGACCCGGGTGCTCGTGGTCGACGACGAGCCACAGATCGTACGGGCCCTCGTGATCAATCTCAGGGCGCGCAAGTACGAGGTGGACGCGGCCTCCGACGGGGCGACCGCGCTGGAGCTGGCGGCGGCCCGCCATCCCGATGTGGTCGTGCTCGACCTCGGCCTGCCCGACATGGACGGCGTCGAGGTGATCAAGGGGCTGCGCGGCTGGACCCGGGTCCCGGTCCTGGTGCTCTCCGCGCGCCACACCTCCGACGAGAAGGTCGAGGCGCTCGACGCGGGCGCCGACGACTACGTCACCAAGCCGTTCGGGATGGACGAGCTGCTGGCCCGGCTGCGCGCCGCCGTACGCCGCGCCGAACCGCTCGGAGGGGACGCCGACGACAGCGTCGCCATGGTCGAGACGGCCGGGTTCACCGTCGACCTGGCGGCGAAGAAGGTGCACCGCGAGGGCCGCGACGTACGGCTCACCCCGACCGAATGGCACCTGCTGGAGGTGCTGGTACGGAACACGGGGCGGCTGGTCAGCCAGAAACAGCTCCTCCAGGAGGTCTGGGGGCCCTCCTACGGCACCGAGACCAACTACCTGCGGGTCTACATGGCCCAGCTCCGGCGGAAGCTGGAGACGGACCCCTCGCACCCCCGGCACTTCGTCACGGAGCCGGGCATGGGATACCGCTTCGAACGCTGATCCGGGGCGGGCCGGGGCGCGGTGCGCACCGGGGTGCGGCTTCCGTACGGGTGATCCTCTCGTGCCCGTACGGCCGCGCGCGGCCCTCGTACCCCGGTACGCTTCAGACATGAGTGCTGAGAAGCCGACCGGCCGCTTCCGCCGGATGCTCGACCGGCTCTCCAGCTCCCAGGAGGACCTGGAGTCCGAGGAGCTGCGGGAGGACGCCCAGGCGTCCGGATGCACCCGGATCTCCGAGTGCGACGACCGTCAGATCGTCCGCGTGACTGGTACGTTGCGCACGGTCACCCTGCGTCCGCGGGCCGGTGTGCCCGCGCTGGAGGCGGAGCTGTTCGACGGCACCGCGCCGCTGGACGTGGTGTGGCTGGGCCGGCGCTCCATCGTGGGCATAGAGCCGGGCCGCAAGCTGATCGCCTCCGGCCGGATCTCCCTGAGCCACGGTCGGCGCGTGCTCTTCAACCCCACATACGAACTCCGACCGCTCGGACAGGAGTAGCCGGTGACGTCACCCGACAACCCCGCCGCCTCGACCGTTTCCCCCACACCGTCAGGACCGGAGTCCACCGGACCGGACGGTGACGTGAAAACCGTCACGGAGGCGGCGCTCTTCGAGGCGTTCGGCGGCGTGCGCGGCATGGTGGAGACGGTCCTCCCGGGACTGCTCTTCGTCACGATCTACACCATCAACAAGGACCTGCACACCTCGGCGCTGGCGGCGCTCGCCGTCTCGCTGGTGCTGGTGGTGGTCCGGCTGGTCCGCCGCGACACCGTCAAGCACGCCTTCAGCGGGGTCTTCGGGGTCGCCTTCGGTGTCGTCTTCGCGATGATGACCGGCAACGCCAAGGACTTCTACCTCCCCGGCATGGTCTACACGCTGGGGCTGGCGCTGGCGTACATCGTCACCACGCTGGCGGGGGTGCCGCTGATCGGCCTGATCCTGGGCCCGGTCTTCAAGGAGAACCTCTCCTGGCGCACCCGCAACCCCGGCCGCAAGAAGGCGTACGCCAAGGCCAGTTGGGCCTGGGGGCTGATCCTGCTCGCCAAGTGCGCGATCCTCTTCCCGCTCTACTGGTGGGCGGACACCACACAGCTCGGCTGGGTGCTGATCTCGCTGAAGATCCCGCCGTTCCTGCTGGCCGTCTATCTGACCTGGGTCTTCCTGGCGAAGGCGCCGCCGCCCATCGACGTCTTCGCGGAGATGGAGGAGCGGGAGCGGGCCGAGGAGGAGCGCGAGGCCGCCCGCGCCGCCGAGGCCGCCGCCGAGGGGCGCACCGTGGAGCGCGGGGGCCCGGCCAGGCACCGGAGATAGCGCCAGGGGCGCCTGACGCCCCGTACGTGACGTCCGTGGAGCCGCGCCCGGGGCCCGTACGTCACGTAGCGACCGCAGGAGCCGCGCCCGGCGCCGTACCACCCCGCGGGGGTACGGCGCCGGGCGCGGCTCCCGCGCATGAGGGGGCCGGCCGGTGCCGGGACTTCGAAGGGACTTCGAAGACAGGACCTAGGTGTCCTCGCGCCGTACCGACAGCAGGTCCTCCAACTGCGCCTCGCGGGACTGTGCCGCCACGAAGAGCAGCTCGTCGCCCGCCTCCAGGGTCTCCTCCGGATGGGGCGTCAGGACCCGCGTCCCCCGGATGATCGTCACCAGCGAGGTGTCCTCCGGCCAGCTCACCGAGGAGACCTGAGTCCCGGTCACCGCGGACTCCGGCGGCAGCGTCAGCTCCACCAGGTTGGCGTCGCCGTGGCTGAAGCGGAGCAGCCGTACCAGATCCCCGACGCTCACCGCCTCCTCCACCAGGGCCGACATCAGCCGGGGCGTCGAGACGGCGACGTCCACGCCCCAGGACTCGTTGAACAGCCACTCGTTCTTGGGGTTGTTGACCCGGGCGACGACCCGGGGCACCCCGTACTCCGTCTTGGCGAGCAGCGAGACGACCAGATTGACCTTGTCGTCGCCGGTCGCCGCGATCACCACATGGCAGCGCTGGAGCGCCGCCTCGTCCAGCGAGGTGATCTCGCAGGCGTCCGCGAGCAGCCACTCGGCGAGCGGCACGCGCTCCACCGAGATGGCGGTCGGCGCCTTGTCGACGAGCAGCACCTCGTGCCCGTTCTCCAGCAGTTCGGAGGCGATGGAGCGGCCCACCGCACCGGCCCCCGCGATCGCGACGCGCATCAGTTCCCGCCTCCGTCCGGGCCCTCGGCGAAGGCCGCCTCGACCTTCCCTATGTCGTCCGTCCGCATCATCACGTGGACGAGATCGCCCTCCTGGAGCACCGTCTGCGAGGTCGGCAGCATCGCTTCGCCCAGCCGGGTGAGGAACGCCACGCGGACGCCCGTCTCCTCCTGGAGCCTGCTGATCTTGTGGCCGATCCAGCTCGCCGACGTATGGACCTCGGCGAGCTGCACGCCGCCGCTCGGATCGCGCCAGAGCGGCTCGGCGCCGGACGGCAGCAGACGGCGCATCATCTGGTCGGCGGTCCACCGGACGGTGGCCACGGTCGGGATCCCGAGCCGCTGGTAGACCTCGGCGCGCCGGGGGTCGTAGATACGGGCCGCGACGTTCTCGATGCCGAACATCTCGCGGGCCACCCGGGCCGCGATGATGTTGGAGTTGTCACCGCTGCTGACCGCCGCGAACGCCCCCGCGTCCTCGATGCCCGCCTCGCGCAGGGTGTCCTGGTCGAAGCCGACCCCGCTGACCCGGCGGCCCCCGAAGCCGGAGCCGAGCCGGCGGAACGCGGTGGGGTCCTGGTCGATGACGGCGACGGTGTGCCCCTGCCGCTCCAGGTCTTGCGCGAGGGCGGCGCCCACCCGGCCGCAGCCCATGATGACGATATGCACGGCCTTACACCACACTCCCCGCGGCCCCACCGGACCGCGCACCGCTACTGCTCATGACTCTCTCTCGGCCTCTCGGCTCGCCGGGCAACAGGGGCGGCCGGTACCGCACGGGCCGCCTGGCAACATCATGCCGGGGGATCCCGGCGCGGTCCCCTCCGGGGACCCGAGTGGCACCCGTGGCGGCCGGGGGCCACCGTACGCCGCACGGTCACATCTCCCCCGTACGCCCCCCTTACGTCCCCTGTACGACCGTCGTACCTCCCGTACGACCGGCTGACGGCAATGGGGGGTGGTGCCCGCACACGTCACTGTTCGAACGCATACGATCCCTTCCGTGTCCAAACTGACCGACGTGCCCAAACGGATCCTGATCGGACGGGCGCTGCGCAGCGACAGGCTCGGGGAGACCCTCCTCCCCAAGCGGATCGCCCTCCCCGTCTTCGCCTCCGACCCGCTCTCCTCGGTGGCGTACGCGCCGGGCGAGGTCCTGCTCGTCCTCTCCATCGCGGGCGTGTCGGCGTACCACTTCAGCCCATGGATCGCGCTGGCCGTCGTCGTCCTGATGTTCACCGTCGTGGCCTCGTACCGGCAGAACGTGCACGCGTACCCCAGCGGCGGCGGCGACTACGAGGTCGCCACCACCAACCTCGGCCCCAAGGCCGGCCTCACCGTCGCCAGCGCGCTCCTCGTCGACTATGTGCTGACCGTCGCCGTGTCGATCTCCTCCGGCATCGAGAACCTCGGCTCCGCCGTCCCCTTCGTGGTCGAGCACAAGGTGCTCTGCGCCATCGGCGTCATCGTGCTGCTCACCCTGATGAACCTGCGCGGCGTCCGCGAGTCCGGGAAGCTCTTCGCGATCCCCACCTACGTCTTCGTCGGCGGCGTCTTCCTGATGATCGTCTGGGGCGCCTTCCGGGGGCTGGTCCTCGGCGAGACGATGAACTCGCCCACCGCCGGCTACCAGATCAAACCCGAGCACCCGGGGCTGGCCGGCTTCGCCCTGGTCTTCCTGCTGCTGCGGGCCTTCTCCTCCGGCTGCGCCGCGCTCACCGGTGTCGAGGCGATCAGCAACGGCGTCCCCGCCTTCCGCAGGCCGAAGAGCAGGAACGCGGCCACCACGCTCGCCCTGATGGGGCTGCTCGCCGTCACCATGTTCTGCGGCATCATCGGACTCGCCATGGCCACCGGCGTGAAGATGGCCGAGAACCCGGCCACCGACCTCTTCCGGCACGGCGTCCCGGTCGGCTCCGGCTATGTGCAGAACCCGGTGATCTCCCAGGTCGCCGCCGCAGTCTTCGGCAGCGGCACGTTCTTCTTCGTCCTCCTCGCCGCCGCCACCGCGCTCGTCCTCTTCCTGGCCGCGAACACCGCGTACAACGGCTTCCCGCTGCTCGGCTCGATCCTCGCGCAGGACCGCTATCTGCCCCGCCAGCTCCACACGCGGGGCGACCGGCTCGCCTTCTCCAACGGCATCGTGCTGCTGGCCGGGGCCGCCGCGCTGCTCGTCGGGGTGTACGGGGCGGACTCGACGCGGCTGATCCAGCTCTACATCGTCGGGGTCTTCGTCTCGTTCACGCTCAGCCAGACGGGGATGGTCCGGCACTGGAACCGCCATCTGCGCACCGAGCGGAACACCGCCAAGCGCCGCCACATGATGCGCTCCCGGGCGATCAACGCCTTCGGGGCCTTCTTCACCGGGCTGGTGCTGATCGTCGTCCTCGCCACCAAGTTCACCCACGGCGCCTGGGTCGCCCTGCTCGGCATGGTGATCTTCTACGGCACGATGACCGCGATCCGGCGCCACTACGACCGGGTCGCCGAGGAGATCTCCGCGCCCGAGGAGGCGACGGCCACCGAGACCGTACGGCCCTCGCGGGTCCAATCCATCGTGCTCGTCTCCAAACTCCACAAGCCCACGCTGCGCGCCCTCGGCTACGCCCGGCTGATGCGCTCGGACACCCTGGAGGCGCTCTCCATCAACGTCGACCCGGCGGAGACCAAGGCGCTGAAGGACGAGTGGGAGCGGCGCGGCATCAACGTACCGCTGAAGATCCTCGACTCCCCGTACCGCGAGATCACCCGCCCGGTGGTGGAGTACGTACGCGGGCTGCGCGGCGCCAACCCGCGCGATGTGATCAGCGTCTACATCCCGGAGTACGTCGTGGGCCGCTGGTACGAGCACCTGCTCCACAACCAGAGCGCCCTGCGCCTCAAGGGCCGGCTGCTCTTCACCCCCGGGGTGATGGTCACCTCGGTGCCGTACCAGCTCGAATCCTCGGAGCTGGCGAAGCAGCGGGCGAAGCGGCGCGGGGTCTACAACGCTCCGGGCGCGGTCCGGCGCGGCCCGGTGAACGAACGGGGCGGCCCGGCGAACGAGCGCGGCGGCCCGGCGAACGGACGGGGCGGCCCGGCGAACGGACGGGGCGGGCGGCGGCCGGACGGGGCGGACGGCGGCGCCCCCGGCGGCACGTAAACTAGAGGGCTGCACCTGGAGGGCCGCGCGGAGGGGCCAGGGCACGCGAAGGCCGTCCACGCCTCCGTGCGCCTCCTTGCGCGCCCTCTCAGCCCCCTCCGCACCCACCCTCCTCCGCCCGCCCTGACCTCCTGGAGCCACCCCGTCATGACCACAGAACCGCAGGCTTCGGAACCGCAGGCTTCGGAACCGCAGGCCTCGCTGATCGGGGAGGAGTACGAGGTCGAGGTGGGCCCCGTCGCCCACGGCGGCCACTGCATCGCCCGTACCGGCGAGGGCCGGGTCCTGTTCGTACGCCATGCCCTGCCCGGCGAGCGGGTCCGCGCCCGGGTGACGGAGGGCGGAGCCGGGTCGCGCTATCTCCGCGCCGACGCGGTGGAGATCCTGGACGCGTCCAAGGACCGGGTGGCGGCCCCCTGCCCGTACGCGGGACCCGGCCGGTGCGGCGGCTGCGACTGGCAGCATGCCAAGCCGGGCGCGCAGCGCCGCTTCAAGGGCGAGGTCATCGCGGAGCAGCTCCAGCGGCTGGCCGGGCTCACCCCGGAGCAGGCCGGCTGGGACGGTACGGTCATGCCCGCCCCCGGCGACAAGCTCCCGGCGGGCGAGGTCCCGGCGTGGCGCTCACGGGTGCAGTACGCGGTCGACGAGAAGGGCCGCGCGGGCCTGCGCAAGCACCGTTCCCACGACGTGGAGCCGGTCGACCGCTGCCTGATCGCCACGGAGGGCGTCAGCGAACTGGGCGTCGAGCGGCGCGACTGGCCGCAGATCGCCACGGTGGAGGCCATCGCCGCCTCGGGATCCGGCGACCGCCAGGTCGTCCTCACCCCGCGCGAGGGCGGCCGGCTCCCGCTCGTGGAACTCGACAAGCCCGTCTCCGTCCTCCGGGTGGACGAGCACGACGGCGGCGTCCACCGCGTGCACGGCCGCGCCTTCGTCCGCGAGCGCGCCGACGGCCGTACGTACCGCGTCGGCATGGGCGGCTTCTGGCAGGTCCACCCGCAGGCCCCGCAACTCCTGGTGGAGGCCGTGATGCAGGGCCTGATGCCCAGGAAGGGCGAGACGGCCCTCGACCTGTACTGCGGGGTCGGCCTCTTCGCCGGGGCGATCGCGGAACGGGTGGGGGAGACCGGCGCGGTCCTCGGCATCGAATCGGGCAAACGCGCGGTCGAGGACGCCCGCCACAACCTCAAGGACCTTCCCCGGGTCCGTATCGAACAGGGCAAGGTCGACCAGGTCCTCCCCCGCACCCGCATCACCGAGACCGACCTGATCGTCCTCGACCCGCCCCGAGCAGGCGCCGGCAGACAAACGGTCACCCACCTCACCACCCTGGGCGCCCGCCGCATCGCCTACGTGGCCTGCGACCCGGCGGCCCTCGCCCGCGACCTGGCCTACTTCCACGAGGGCGGCTACCGGCCGCGGACACTGCGGGCGTTCGACCTGTTCCCGATGACGCACCACGTGGAGTGCGTGGCGATCCTGGAACCGGCCGCGAAGGGCGCCTGACCTGCGGTTTCGTGCGTGCGCCTCATATGTGGTGTGGGCGTTGCGGGCGATATCTCGACGCCGAAATGACGCTCGTGACCCTCATGTGACGCTCGTTCTGATGGGGCGTCAGGCACTTTTTCGGGCAGGTCAAACCTTGTCAGGGTGCCGAGCACGGCTGGGGCGACGAGGGCAGGAGACGGGGGATGCCCCTGCCGCTCGGTCGCCGGCTTGCGTTCGCCGGCCCCGAACTCGGCGATCCGGGCTTCCAACTGCCGGATCCGCTCGTCCGGATCACGGGCCGACGCCGCCTGGCCATCCCGGGCCGGAGCCTTCCGCCCCGCGGGCGGGGCGGCCGGACCGACACCGCGGCGTTGACGGTCCCGCAGCACCCAGGCCCGCAGGGTGGCCCGGTTGATGCCCAGGTCGGCGGCGATTATCAGCGTGTCCACCCCCCTCATGGGGAGGCCCCCCTCGCCGAGTGCGACCGGGTCGGCGACGGCCGGGCCGACTACTCGCACAAGCACCGCCGCCACGGCGTGAACATGCAGGTCCGTGACCGACCCGGCCGCGCGCGCGAGATTTCTACTTGGCGGGCGAGCGCAGTACTTGGCGGATCTTGCTTCCGTAACGTTGTGTTGAGATTTAGCGCTCTCGTCGGCCCATGAGCGTTGCAGCTAGCCGGTGCCTACCCAGCTCGGGCGCACACCGTCCCGGCTCTTGAGGTTCCTGAGCTGGGCGTTAGCCTCAGCGGATGATTCCTGAGCCGCCACCGAAGGTCATCACTCGTCTCCGCGACGGGCGGATCCACGCCTACGTCGTGGGCGTCGGCGTCTACGGGACGTTGGAGCCCGCAGCGGTTTTCCAGCCGCGGGATGGCGAGGAGGTCGTAGCGTCGGTGGTCCGGCAGGATGTGGAGCGGGTCGTGTACACCACGCTGAACGGAGTGGTCTGCCTCACGCGCGCCGGCGACCTCATGTGGGCCTCGGACTTCGAACCGCGCTCCGACGTACGCCATGGCCACCGGCCTGGCTGTGCGCTGTCTCTGGACGGCCGGACGGTGTGGGTATACCGGCCGGACGCGATGGCGGGCCGCGGGGGCGGGGACCAGTGGGTCGTGTACGACGCCGACAGCGGTGTGGTTCTCGCCCGCCGCGAGCTGGAGACGGTCGGGCACGGCGCCTTCCACCACGTGCATCCCGTGGACGGCAGCATCTACCTCGACATCGGTGAGGGCCAGGACGGCTCCGTCATTCTCCGGGGCACGGTCGGGGCGGACAGCGAGCCGGAGTTCGTGACGTATCCGTGGCAGGACCGCTGTCTGATCGACCTGGCTCCGTCCGGGCGCCAGTTCATGACCGTGGACCACGGGCAGGCGGACGTCGCCTTCCATGACCACCCCGACGGGGACGTGCTCTTCACCTTCCCTGTCGAAGCCTTCGGGTACGACCCGGAGGAGTCCTTCGTGGAATGGAGCGGCGGCTACCTGAGCGAGGACACGGCCATCGTCACCCTGGGCGGTGAGAGCCAGGGCGAGGAGGAGTGGTTCCGTCACCACCTGGTCGACGTACTCACGGGCACCCTCAGGGGCGAGTTCACCGTTGAGGCGAGCAACCCGTACGAGCTGGTGCCCCTGGGCGACGGTTCCTGGCTCACCGGCGGCCCCGATGACGCCCCCGTCCGTTGGGCCTGCGCTCCGCAGCCGTCGGCACCGCTGCACCCGGCCGCACCGACCTCTCCACGCGAGAGGCGGCAACCGCGACGGCAGACCCCCGAGTGCCGGTGATTCCTCAGGCCCCTGAAGGCTTGAGCCGGCGAGCTCGTTACTTCGTTGAGGGACACGGGCTGCGTGTTCCACACCACGACCTCAAGCTTTTCCGGGAGGCATGGCTCAAGCAAGGGATTCCGGATGCCGAGATCGACCGGGCTGTCGCCTTCCAAGAGCGCTGGGGCGGTCTCGCCCTGCCCCCGGCCCCCGAATACGAGGGCGGCCCGCGCGTTCTGGAAGCCGATGTCCCCGAGGGCTCGGCCGCGAACGGATGGCGGTTCCCGGCTGGCGACTGTCGTGTCTCCATGGCCCACGGGTTCATGATCGGGCCAGGAGGTGAGTTCGGGATCGACGCTGACCACTGGACGCCGCTGCACGCCAGTACAGAGGGATGGGTGGAAGCCCTGGCACTGGCCGGCCACGCGGGCTACTGGGCCAAGACCATCACGAAGATCAAAGGCGAATCCGTCGAGGACCTGAACCTCGACGGATTCGAGCCGGTACCCGAAGTCCAGGGACTCGCTGACACCTGGTGGCGAGGCAAGGACTCGCTCATCGCCATCTACCGCGGCGAGGCCTCAGGCTTCAGCGCCCCCCATCGCCTGAGGGCCCATATCTACGGCGGGCTCGATGCATGGGGCCTGGCCGGCAACTGACTCCCGAAGCCGAGCCCTCGGTCCCGCCGCTGAGCGGTCGGGTTGCCACAGGGGTCACATCGCAGCGCTAAGTCGCAGCTGTGATCAGTTCCGAAGATCGGGCCTTGTCGCCATGCGGGTGGTGATGCTCTGGGTGAGTGAGCGAGGTAGCCAGGGCAAGGATCCGGTCGGGCTCGCCTCGATGAGCTTGTCGCGGGGTACAGCGGGGATGCCGCGTTTCGGGACGAACTCGATCTCACGGATGGCTGGATTTGTCGGTGGAGCTCGACATGGCGGGTGCGTGCCGGTGAAGTCTGCTGGCCGGTCCGCGACATGGCAGCCGTTCCGGCTGGACTTCGGACACAAGAGTCGGTCGTCTTGGCACATCCCGGATTACTTGGCCGTGATCGGTGGCGGGACGTGGCTGATGGACGTACGCCCGATGGGACTGATCAAGGACGAGGACGCGCTGAAGTTCGCGGCGGCCAGGGAGATGGCGGCGGCTTGCGGCCGGCAGTACTCGGTGGTCGCGGGCCGGCGCCCGCATGTCTGGAGCGTCCTCGACCACCTGTCATCGCGTCGTCGGCCGGTGAGGGACCTGCTGGGCATGCTGGACCAGCTGCTCACGATCATCGACGGCCGGGAGGGGCGTGTGATGACGTTCTCCGCGCCGGCGGACGCGATCAGCGTGCCTTCCGTCGGCCGGGCCAACATCGTCCGGCTGCTCCGGCTGCTCCGGCTGCTCCGGCTGTTCCGGCTGTTCCGGCTGCTCCGGCAGTACGACGGCGCCCCCATCACCGGCGACTCACAGCAGGTCCTGGCCCGCGACACGATCTGCCTCCTCGACGTTCCGCCCCACAAAACCGGCACCGCCTTGAGCAAGCCGGTCGACCCGATCCTCGGCCAGGCCATCGACGCCTGGCAGGCCGTCCGCCCGGATCAGCCGAAGTTCACCGACCGCCGCACCGGCGAGCGCGTTGACCTGCGGTTCGCCATCCGGGCCCGCCGCGTCTCCACCCACTACATCAACAACACGATCATCCCGATGCTCTGCCGCAAGGCCGGAGTCCCGGATGCCGATGTCCGCGGGAACATCACCAGCCACCGAGCCCGGTCCACCATCGCCAGCCGGCTCTACAACGCCAAAAAAGATGCTCGCGGCCATCCCGCTGACGGACGACGAACGCGCTGCCGTCGACGACGGGCAAGCCACCCTCGACCAGCTGCTGAGGCGGCTCTCCGACGTCCCCACGCCAGCCGGGCCGACTCCCCGGCAGATCGGCATCCCAGCGCAGGCCACCGTGCTGCCTGTCATTGAGATCAACCAGACGCCGACCGAGTAGTGGCGATCAGCGGCCCAGCATGAAGCGCACCAGGGCAAACCCCGTCAGCCGCCTACACGAGCGTCGCCAGACGTGATCCGTGAGCCTGCCGAACCGCTTCAATCCCGACCAGGAAGGAGGGTTTGAAACCAAAGATCCCCATGTCCACAGCATCTGGGGCTTCCGGTCTGCGGCCCAACCGGCCAGCACATATGCGAAGCGGCAGGATCCTCGGCGGCACTTGACAGCTTGGATTCCACAGAATGATCCGGTTGACATGGCCTTCGACTGCGCCCGAGCTCCAGGGCAGGGTGAGACCGGCGATGACGGCATCGCGGTCGCGATCGATGCCGGCGGCGAGAGTGTGGAGGCTAGGAGCGTGGGTCGGTAATCGCCGTCGTGTCGGTCCAGGCGATCTCGAAGTACCTGACACGTTCGTCTTCTCCGGTCTGCCTCATGCCAGCTGCCATCATGACGTGCTGGGACGCGATGTTGTTGTGGTCGGCGTCGCCTTTCACGCAGGTGATGCCGCGTGCCCGCGCGAACAGCAGTAGTCCGCGGAGGGCTTCGGAGGCGTATCCCTTGCCGCGCGCTGACGGGACGAGGCCGTAGCCGATCGTGACGCTGCCGTTGTCGTCCGCAGGTCCGTGGAAGTCCACGCCGCCGATCGCCTGACCGTCTTCGCGGCGACGGATCTCATAGTTACCGAACGGCTGGGGATCACCGGTGTTCGCGCAGGTGCCCAGGAAGCGCCTGGCGGCGGACACGTCCCCATCGGTGGGATATCCGGGCGCCCATCGGGCACCGCTGTCCGACTCGCCCGCCACCACTCGCTCAGCCTCGCTGACGGTCATCGGATGAAGCACGAGCCGCGCTGTCACAAGATCGTCCATAGCCGGGAGGAGTATCACGCGGGGCGACCAGGCCGCACGTGGATACCCGCCCTACGACCCCAGGCTGACGCTGCGCCTGCTGATCTACGGCTACACCAACGGGGTGCGCTCATCCCGGGCGATCGAGCGCAAGTGCGCCGACGACATCGCGTTCCGGTTCCTGGCCGCTGACCGGGCCCCGGACTTCCGCTTCCATATCCCGGTTCCGCCGCCACCTGGACGCCCTCGCCGACCTGTTCACCCAGTACCTGCACCTGGCGACCATGCTCGGCATGGTCAAGATGGGCCGCGTCGCCCTGGACGGCACGAAGCTGGAGGCGAGCGCCTCCAGGCACAAGGCGATGAGCTACGGCCGCCTGGTCGACAAGGAGGAGCGGATCGAGGCCGAGATCGCCGTCCTGGAGGCCAAGGCCGCAGCCCTGCTGGCCGACGCCGAGGCCACCGACACCACCGAGGACCACAGATTCGGCATCGATGGCAAGGACAGCGACCTGCCCGCCGAGCTAGACCGGCGTGAGAAGCGCCTGGCCAGGCTGCAGACCGCCCGCGCACAGATCGGGGCCGAAGCAGGCGACAAGGCCCGCCGCCACGCCGAGGACAAGGAACACCGCCGACAGGAACGTGCCGACACCAGCGACGAGCAGGCCGTCACCGACGCCGGACACAAGGCCGTCGCCAAGGCCCGCCCCAAGCCCAAGGCCCAGGCCAGCTTCACCGACCCCGACTCGCGGATCATGAAGAACAGCGACGGCGCCTACATTCAGGCCTGCAACGCCCAAGCCGTCGTGGACGAGCAACACCAGGTCATCACCGCCGCCGACGTGACAACGAACCCCTCGGACGCACTGAACTACGCCACGATGCTCGACCTGTCCGCCCAGAACATCGGTGTCCACCCCAAACAGGCGCTGGTCGACGCCGGCTACTGCTTCGAGACCAATCTCGTGGCGGCAAAGGAACGCCAACTGGCCTGCGGCACCAACACGTTCATGGCCACCGGCCGACTCTCCCACGACGAACAGGTCCCACCCGCACCACGCGGACGCACCCCGGCGAGCGCCACGCTGAAGGAACGCATGGCCCGCAAACTGCGGACCAAGCCCGGCAAGGCCGCCTACCGCCGCCGAACATCGTCGAACCCGTCTTCGGACAGATCATGACCTGCCAGAACGGCCGCCAGCTTCTCCTACGCGGCGAAGACGGCGCCCGCAGCAAGTGGCGCCTGCTCGCCACCTGTCACAACCTTCGCAAGATCTTCAGACACGTCGGAACCGCCGGACTCGCCGCCCTGGCTGGCTGACCAGCCGGTCCTCTCCAGACACAGCCCGAGCCCTAGCGGCCGGACGCCTGACGGGCAGGACCCGCCCGAGCCTCACAGATACCGATGGGACGACCGCGGCCGATCCATCGATCACGGCCAGCAGGCCCGCTCACTCGTTACCGAGACACGTTCCTAGGGCGTGTCTGGTAAAGGTTGAGCGTTCTGGCCGGAACCCTGGTCCTGTGTCGTGTTTTCAGTTGCTCTCGACCGAGCCCGTCCGCGACCGCAGACGGCGACCCCATCGGGACGGGGCGATGCGACGGTGGTCGGGAATGGCCGCGCCGTATAATCGCGGTGGGGGCGAAGCACCAGGTCGAGATTCCGGCACTGGTGTGAGGGAGGGTTCAGGATGTTCGGTTGGAAGAAGAAGCTCACCGATCTGAACGATCTGATGGCTCAGCTCAGGCCCGACCTGAGTCGGGAATCGCTCGGCGTCGGGCCCGACTTCCCGGGCGTCGCCCCGAACCCGCTCCTGAGCAGTGATGCACGGAAGCGCAATGCGGAACTGCGTACGGGGGCGCTTGCGCTCGGCGTGCTCGTCGACTGGCGGGAGGTCAACGGCAATCCACGGGTAATCCTGATGTTCGACGTGGAGACCGCCGGCGGCATCTCGTTCCGCGGTATCGCGGACGAAGACCTCACGATCACCGAGCTCACCCGACTCGCCCCAGGACAGACGTTGCCCGTGCGCTACCGGCCGGCCGTCATGGACCACTACGTCGCCCTTGCCCGGGACGCGGACCCCGCCCATGTGCAGCAGCTCTCTGACGAGATCGCGAGCCGCAAGCGGACCTGACCCGAAGCCATCGGCCGGATCTCTAGGACCTGTCTGATAATTGATCTTGTGGTGGGTCTTGGTGAGCTGACGGATTCGGCGTGGGAGCGGATAGCGCCGCTGCTGCCAGGTGTTGACGGGCGAGGGCGTCCGTGGCGGGATCACCGGCAGGTGATCAACGGGGTGTTGTGGCGGTTGCGGACCGGTGCGCCGTGGCGTGACCTGCCGGAACGCTATGGGCCGTGGCAGACGGTCTATGAGCGGTTCGCCCGCTGGGAGGCGGACGGCACCTGGGCCCGCCTGCTCGAACAGGTCCAGGTCCGGGACGACTCTGTCGGAACCGTGGAGTGGACGGTTTCGGTCGACTCCACGATCAACCGAGCCCACCAGCACGCCGCCGGAACCCGCAAAAAGGGCGGCGGCAGGGGACGAACTGGAAGATCCGGCATGCGCGACGGCTGGCCAGGCGCTCGGCCGGTCCCGCGGAGGGCTGACCACGAAGGTCCATCTCGCCTGCGATGGCCGCGGCCTGCCCCTGGCCGTCGTCGTCACGCCCGGCAACGTCAGCGATTGCACCGTGTTTGATGAGGCCATGGACGGCGTGAAGGTGCCCCGGACCGGGGCCGGACGGCCCCGCCGCAGGCCCGACGCGGTCATCGCGGACAAGGCTTACTCGTCCCGGGCGATTCGCCGGTCTCTGCGGCGCAGGGGTATCCGGGCGGTGATCCCGGAGCGGGCGGATCAGATGGCCAACCGTGTGCGGCGCGGTCAGGCCGGCGGCAGGCCGCCGGCCTTCGACTGAGAGCTTTACAAGGCCCGCAACGTGGTCGAACGCTGCTTCAACCGCCTCAAGCAGTTCCGTGCGATCGCCACCCGCTTCGACAAACTGGCCACCCGCTACAAGGCCGGACTTCACCTTGCGGCACTCATCCTCTGGCTCCGCGAACCCGCCCAAGATCGTTTGTCTGACAGTGTCTAGGCAGGTCGTCTTGCCGGACGGCGGCGAGCCAGTCCGGGAGACGCTCGCCTCGGCTCTGGGTCAGCATGACCGCGAAGGCGCGGACGTGCCGGGTGAGCGCGTCGATCTCGGGGCAGTGGGGGGCGCACGGTTGTGAGCAGCATTTGTTCGGTATCGGGAAGGGTGTCCGGGCGTCGGAGAATCCATCCGGCGACCGTTCGGGGCGCGAGCGGACGGGCGACTACCGGTTGCGGGGAGGTGCGCTTCTTGTGCAGGTAGGCGCGGACGCGCTGGTAGCTGCCCTTGTAGCCGGGCGGCACGATCTCCTTCCACAGCTTCAGCGCGTTGGTGCAGCCCTCGTTCCAGCGCTCGTCCAAGTAGGGCTTGTAGTCGTCGAGGACCGACGGCCGGTTCTGCCACTGCCCGGTGGAAAGCTCCTCCGGCCTCGCGACGTCGGCGAACTGCTTGACGGCCCGCGAGGTCATTCCGAGCTGACGCTGGACCGAGCGACGGCTGTGCCAGGCCTTCAGCAGTACGTGGACGTCGGCGTGCCGGGCCCTGGTGCGGTCGGCGAAACGATGCCCGCTCGGCCATGGCGAGCCAGAGGGATCTTCCTCAGTCTCAGGCTCCGGGTCGGGTTCGGTGGCGGCCATGACCAGGGCGTGGAGGCAGTTGCGGTGCTGAGCAACAGCCCGCTCGGCGGCCGCGCTCCCGTTGTGCCAGAGATGCCACCGGTCCGCGGCCTGGACCGCCTGAGGAGCGCCGATGGTGGCGCCTTCGGCGAAGAACGGAGCCGGTCTCGGCAGATGACCTCGACGCCCGGTCGTTCGGTGGGCCGGGCCGCCAGACTGGACGCTTCCCGGTCGGGCAACAGGTCGATGTGGCCGCGGGTTTCGATATCGATGAGGACGGTGCCGTAGTGGCGGCCCTTGCGGGGCGCGTACTGAGCTTCCGCCAACCTGAAGTAGCAGGTCAAAGGGCTGGTGTGACCGACTCTTGCGGTACTTACGCTTGTCACGGGCGTCTGTCTGAGCCGTAGATCGTTCGTCAGCGTTTGATTTCGAGGTTCGTCAGGACGAGCAGAGCGCGCAGAAGACGGGTGGCGCGGGCGGTATCGGTGCGGAGTTTGGTAGGGATCCGCCAGTTCTTGAGATGGGCGAAGCCGTGCTCGACCGGTGCCCGTCCGACGGCGAGAACGCGATTGGCTTCCTTCTGCCCTCGAGTGAGCTTATGGGTGCGGGTAGCGATGTAGCCGGTAGCGATCACGGGGTCGAGGATGTCGTTGTCCAGACCGAGGAAGCCGAGATCGGCCAGGGCCCCGAGGCCGGCGGCTCGTAGGTGGGCCAGGATGTGGCCGTGGCGGGCGGCGGTGTTGTCGTGGGTGCGGCCGGGCCGGGCGGCAGATATATCCGGATTAGGCGGCCCTTCTCGTCGGTCAGGGCGAGGAAGTGCAGGCCGTGGCTGTGGTGCTTGCCGGAGTAGTTCCGTCGGTCGGCCTTGCCTGTGCGGCGCTGGGCGCGGATGAAGGTGCCGTCGATCAGGACTACCTCCCCGCCCTTCTTGTCGACCTTCTCCAGGGCCCGGTCCAGGCGCGGTGCCTGGGCGGCGAGCAGTCCGATCAGCTCGTCGCGCCAGCGGCGGACGGTTGACTCGGACACGTTGTTGCCGCCGGCCATGTCGGCCAGGCGCTGGTCGTGGCGCAGTACGGCCAGAAATATCACCACGATCTTCCCCGGTGGCAGGATCCGCCATCGGGACCGGATCACCTTCAGATGGCGTCGCAGTAGATCGGCGAGGTGGTTGACGGTGCGCGTGGACAGCGCCAGACGGCACCGGTAAGCAAGCGGGCAGCTGTCCTCGACGCGCTCTTCGGTATTTGTCACACAACTCCAACGGCCCCCGAGGGAAACCCGGTTACGCCCGCTTCGAGCCGCTTCGAGTAGTGGTACTGCTGGTCACAGGCGGGTGGTGAACCGGCCGTCGGGCAGTTTGCGGAGCCAGCCGCGATCGACGAGTTTGATCAGCTTGCTGCGTAGCGGTTCAAGCTCGGCCTTCACGCTGATGTCTACCCCCACCACCTCGCCGACCTCGCGGGCCATGACCGGTCCGGCGGCCTGCCGCACGGCGGCGGTGATGCGCTGGTAGTCCCACGGCAGGGCGTCCTCCTCCACGCCCGGCTCGCGGTACGGGATCAGCATCACCGTCCGCCGCCCACCTGCCCCGGTGTCGGCCGGGCTGAGGAACGCTCCTCGGCGAGCTGCCCGGTCATCCGTTCAAGGACGCGTTCGGCCACTGCGAGTTCGTCCCGCTCTGCCCGCACCTCCACCAGCCGTTTGGCCAGCTGTTCTTCGATTTCGTCCAGCTCCGCGCGCCGCGCGGTGATCCGTTCCAGTAACTCGGGATCCGGCATGCACCGGATCGTAGAGGGTCATCCGGCCCCAGCAGGTGGGAGTCGGTTGTACGAGGATGTCAATCAGCGGGCCGGGAGGGAAGCCAGAGAGAGGTCCCACTGGTCGGCCGCGTGAAGCAGCGCTGCGGCGTTCAACCTGACCTCCACGACGTACTGGTAGATGTCAGCCCCGTCCTCACCCTGCTGCCACGGAGGTGCTGCCTCCAGGGACAGATGAATGCGAATCACCGCGGTCCCACCTTCGATTCGATTGGCGAGACTGAAAGCCACGACCGGCTCGATGAACAACGTATCCGGCGACAGTTCACCTTCGGCATCAGGTTCGGTGACGTCCACCGTCCCCGCGGCCACCGCGCGCAGCCACGCGGACACCTGGCGGGCCTCATCGGTGAGCAGACACGGATCGGCGAAGGACCAGCTCCCCTCAGGAGTAATCACCGTGCCGTCAATAATCAGCCAGTTGTCGTCATACGAGTCGCCCCGAACGGTGGCGAACTGATATCGCACTGGGCAGAGGTCGACACTGCTGGAGAGATCGTTCAGGAGCACTGGACCAGGATGTCATGCGCTGGCCAGCACGGCGGACTGCGCTTCCCAGCCCAGGTGCACGGACCGGAGCGCTGCCCCGGACTTCGTTTCGGAGACAATCCCGACCTCTGGCAGACGATCTTTTCGATGGGCTCCCGCCCACGAGCAGCGTGAACACCGCATGAGTCGGTCACACCAGCCCTTTGACCTGCTACTTCAGGTTTGCGGAAGCTCACTCGTCGACACCGACCACCTGCGGTGCGACCACTTCGGGCTCGGGAAGCGCGTCGCCCAGCCGAAGAACTGCGCTGCGGCTGACGGAAACGCCGAGAGCACCGGCGATGCGGGCCCCGGCCCGGCCAGCGAGGGGGCAGGCCGACCGATGCAAGGGTCGAGCGCAACCGTTCGGTCCGCCGGCTGTGCCGGCGCGTCAAGCCCGGTATCTGCTCGACGAAGGTCCGGCGTGCGCAGCCCGGGTTTCCGCAGGTGAACCGCCGGACCCTCAACTGGTGCCACAGACCGGGCACGCGGCGCCGTCGGCGGTGCATTGCGCGTAAACGCGCACTATCGCGATGTTCACAACGCCTTCAGCCGGAGCAGGACCTCTTCCACTCAGGCCAATGTGGTGCAGAGCATGCGTTCATAGGCACAGCTGGTACGTGTGTCCATCCGGTGGTGCAGCAGAGCGGCGGCTTCGTCGCACCTGCCGTCGGCGGTGAGCGCGCGGGCGAGGGTGTCCTCCACAATCTCCGATTCGATACCTGTCAGGCCAAGAAGCCAGATGCGGTCGCGCAGGCTGGTCAGGAGCTCGGCGGCTCGCGCGGGACTTCCTCGCAGCAACAAGGCGAGAGCGTCGGCGATCGGGGCAAGTACCTCGGTGAATCCGGACTGGGCCTGCCCGCGCGCCTGGCGGGCGAGCAGGCCCAGCCCATCGGCGTCGCCGGCGGCCGCCAGAGCCAGGGCGATGTGGAAGGCGTTCCATACCGTCGCCATGGCCCGCCTCTCGTCCTTCAGAAGTGCTCGCCCTGCCTCTGCGTCGATGGCGCGGGTGGTCTCCTCACCGACCAGCAGCAGCCGCCAGTTCAATGAACTGACAGCTGCGACGTCTCGCGCGAGGAGTTCGTCGGCCGTCCGGCGCCTGGCCTCCTCGGTGTCTCCGGCTGCCAGGGCATGCAGGGCGGCGTGCCACTGGAAGTGACGCTTGCGAGGGGTGCGGGGATGTGTGGTGAGCCAGTTGTCGATCCAGGCCAGACCGGCTGTAGCGGCACCGGTGTCGTAGTGGACGTGCATGAGGACGTGCGCCGCGGACGCGCAGCGGGGCTCGATCGCGAGGGCGCGCAGGGCTAGAGAGGCGGCTTCGTCACAGCGGTGCTGTTCCGCGCGCAGGAAGGCCAGCGCGGACATCCACGGCCAACTGTCGTTGTGAGCCACGGCGGCCTGACGTTCGATCTGGGCAGCGATCCAGACACGCTGTTCAGGTTCGGTGCGGGTCAGCAGCGTGCTGTAGAGCAGGCGCGAGGTAAGCGGGTCCGCGGGATACAGCGCAAGGTGCAGGACCAACTGGTTCGCCATCTCGCTGGTGCGGCGTAGGTGTCGCAGGTGCAGAATACGGATGAGGCTGCTTTCCCTGCCGCTGGCACCTCGGCCGTCGTGGAATGCCCGCCGCAGCCCAGCGTCGCTCTGTCCGCCGTGCGGATCCGACGCGTGGTCACGTGCGACAGTTGCGGCCAGGGCCCGGGCCACACCCAACTGCGGGGCGTGTTCTACGAGTGCCTGCGCCATGTCCGCCGCGTCCGGATCCTCCCGAAGCCTGGCTTCCACGGCCTCGTTCCATAGCTCAACCCCCCCGGCGTCGGTACTGACGTCGAAGCCCCACCGGTCCTTCACTTGAGCGCCTCCGCACCTCTGACGTGCCCTGCGTCCTCAGCTGCCGCCGCAGCCGCCGCAGCCGCAGCACACCATGCCGACGTTTCCGCATTCGTTGCGTCCTCCGTCGGTCGGCAGTTGCAGCGCGCTGCCGCCCAGCAAACCCGAACCGTGCACCGTCCTGTCCGTGCTGTACGAGCCGTTCGACGAGATCACGCACGTGTTGCCCGAGGCTGGACTGGCAATCGTGGCCACCGCCGGAACCGGCACATGGAGCAAATGCTTCACCGGCAGGGGCGAACTCACCGGAAGAGGCAGCGGAAGCGCATGTGCCTCCGCCGCTTGCGCCACACCGGCGAGAAGGATCCCTCCCGACAGGAACACCACCTGGCGTCCAGATACAGCCATCGCGCACCTCTGATCGTTATGAGCAACACCACCCCTCCCAACGACTCACCGCACCAGTCGACACGGCAACCGGGCACCGTGATATCGGCATGTACCGGGCATGAGAACACCACGCCTCGTACAAGACCTCCTCCAGTCGCGTGCACTGCGGCGGCTCGTATGAACGAGTCGGAGTGGCGCCGGGCACGTACCCGGTGGGCTGCACGCGCCCGGTGGGCTGCACGCGCCCGGTACTGGGGCATGTGGGCTGTCATTGCGGCAGGGGCAGCCTTCGACGTCGTCTCATTTGGTGAGCCTGCGGTAGCAGATGAGAGTGCAGGCGGTGCTGGTGAAGGCCAGGAAGTGCTCGGCTTTGCGCTCGTAGCGGCGGTGCAGCCGGCGGCATCCGGCGAGCCAGAAACATGGTGCGTTCCATGGTCCAGCGGTGGCGGCCCAGTCAGGTCGAGGACTCAATGCCTCTGCGGGCGATGCGGAGCTTGGCGGGCCGTCGACGGCGAGGTCCGCGGCGGGAGAGGGTGGGCGGGATGCCGCGTACGAGCGGTTGGAGGGCCTGGCTGTCGTGCGGGTTCGCGCCGGAGATGCCGACAGAAAGGGGCGGTCCGGTCCGCTCGGCGATCAAGTGGATCTTCGAGCTGTACTTGCCCCGGTCCACAGGATTCGGACCCGTCAGTTCCCCCTTTTCAGGGCGCGCATGTTCACCGAGTCGGTCGCACAGCGGGACCGGTCCAGTTCACCACGGGAGCCGAGTTCGTCGAGTACCTGGCGGTGGAGCTTCGCTCACACCCGGGCCGTTGACCACTCGGAGCAGCGCCGGTGGGCCGTAGCTCCCGACGGCCCAAACGTGGCGGACGGCAACTGCTGCCACGTGCAGCCCGACGTCGCCACGGACACGATCGCAGCCGACACTTCGGTCACCGTGTCGGCGCCGGCCACCGCCTTGAGGCCGGATCGGAGCCTCCGGCACCACTCGCTGGAACAGGTACCGGCCCCGGCCGGGGGCTGAGGGATTGTGTGCGGTAAATGCCGAATTTACTGCGCTGTAACCTCTGCGGTGGTCCGGTGGCAGCAATGAGATCTGGCCAGTGCCGGATAGCGCCACGGGGTGGTACGCGGGGGTTTACATCCGGGGCGGCCAAAAAACCGGGGGAAGAGGGTGGGCGTGAACAGGCCATACCTCGGAGCTTTGTTGCCCCATGACTTGGGTCGCTGTTAGCTTTTGATTAAGCGCTACAGGGAGGGGCGTGGGGGGAGTACTGCGTCGATGGGTGAGTCGCGCGTTTTTTGCTGACGACTTCCGTTCGGCGTGGCTTGGATTTTGCGACGGTTCCTGAACGCCGTCGATCTGCCTATTTTTTCATCTATGTCTACCGACGCCGCGGGTTTTCGGTGTGATCATGCTTTCCCGAATTCCGCGGATACTCATCTGCCCCGGATCCGGGGCCTACCGGAGTGTCAACTCCCGGGCCTACGCATGTCCCGCGTTCCGCCAGAGCGTGCGATGTGCCGGTGCCGCTTCTCGTCTCGCCCAATAGCATCCGACTGTTATCGAGGTCGATATGACAGCACCTTCCCGACCGACCCGGCTCAGGAACACCCCCTTTGTCATCAAGGAGTCGTCCGCTCAGTACGAGCGCGCGGTCGGCAGTAATCTGATGCAGGTCAGTATTGTCGGACGTAAAGGCAAGAGCGTATTCCTCCCGGACGGCCGGGACGTGGTCGAGTTCGTGAACTGCTCCTATCTGGGACTCGACCTCCACCCCCGGGTCATCGCGGCCTCGAAGGCGGTGGAGGAGGAGTGGGGAATGAATTTCTGCTGCGCCCGTTCGCGCTTCTCCTTCGAGGGGCAGCGACTGCTCGAAGAGGAGTTGTCGGAGCTGTACAAGGGGCGCGCCATCACGTTTCCCTCGACGACCGCCGCGCATATCTCCCTGATGCCGCTACTTGCCAGCGGGGTGCTTTTCGAGGAGGGCGTGACGCGGAAGGCATGCCTGATCTTCGATCAGTTCGCCCACTCGTCCATGCAGTATCTGAAGCCGGTGCTGGCCGCCGAGGCGACGGTCGAGTCGGTCCCGCACAATGCGCTGGACGACCTCAGGCGGCAGGTGACGGCGGCGCGGGCGCGGGGGGAGACCCCGGTGTACGTGGCCGACGGCATCTACTCGATGGGCGGGCTCTGCCCCGCCCGCGAACTCCTGGACATGGCGGAGGAACTGGACTTCTTCCTCTACGTCGATGATGCGCACGGCATCGGCATCTTCGGCGAGCGGGGGGAGGGGCAGCTCCTCAGCCAGACCGGGGGCGAAGTTCCCGACCGGGTCATCCTGACCTACTCGCTCTCGAAGGGGTTCGGTGCCTACGGCGGCGGCCTCCTCGTCCAGGGCGAGTGGCGGGAGCGGCTCATCCGCTCCTACGGCCAGATCTACGCGTTCTCCGCGGCGCAGACCTTCCAGGCGGTCTACGCATGCCGGGCCGTGGTCGATCTGCATCACGAGGGGGCGATCGCCCCGCTCCAGCGGACCCTGCGCGAGCGGGTGGCGCTCTTCGACGAACTCATGGGGCGGACGCTGCCGTTCAGCCCCATCCGGATGGTTCCGATCGGGGACGAGGAGAACGCCATCAAGGCCGGTGAGGAGCTGCTCGACACGGGCTACTTCGCCTCCGTCGTCTTCTTCCCCATCGTCCGGCGGAAGTCCGCGCAACTCAGGCTGTGCATCGCGGCCAACCACACGGAGGAACACATCCGAGGGGTGGCCGCGGCGCTGAAGGACGTACAGGCGAAGTACGCGACCGTCGCACTCCCGGAGGGTGAGTGATGAAGCGCAAGGAATTACATGTGGTCGTCGGCGCGGGGATCGCCGGCTGCCTCGCCGCGATCACCCGCAGCCGCGCGGGTTACGAGGTCGTCGTCCTGGAGGAGCAGCGGGCGCGCTCCGAGGGCACGTACCCCGTGTGCACCCGGACCAGCAACATCGTCAGTGAGAACCACAGCGGAGCCGAGTACCCCTTCGACCCGCAGAGCGCACGGGACTGCCTGGACGGCCGTATCGAGAACGAACGGTTCTTTCCCGAGCTGATCTACGGCGGCAAGACCTACAGCCGCATCATCGCCTCCCGGAGCATGATGGACGACGGCCACGACATCGTCGGCCAGTGCCGCGCCAATATGGACGTCATCCGCTCGCACTACGCCCAGCGGTGCGAGGAGGACCCGGTGAACGCCGTCTTCGGCGAGCCGTCGGTGATCTGCCGCGAGGTCCCGTCCGTCGAGGGGGTCAATGATGTGGCGGCCGGCTTCCTCACCCCCCAGCGGGGGATGAATCCGGTGCTCGTGTCCACCGTGCTCGACTGGGAACTGCGGCAGTGCGGGGTCGACTTCCGCGAGGGCAGCACCGTGGGATCGGTGAGCCGCCGCGCCGACGGCCGGTACGAGGTGGTCTACACGACGGCCGACGGGACCGCCCACACGCTCGTCGCCGACCAGGTCAGCCTCTGCGGCGCGACGTACGCCTTCGGGATGGCCAAGCGGCTCAACCCGGAGATCGCGTTCCCGCGGCTCTTCATGGCCCTGCGGGAGATCCTCTACGTCGACCTCCCCGACGGCACGGACAAGAACTTCACCTGCCTGAAGCTGGAGGACTCCTACGGCGGCATGCTCAGCCCGCTCAACGAGCGCGTCGCGATGATCTACCACCCGCCGGCCGCGCATGTGATGAACATCGTGATGGACCCGGACTCCTGCGCCTCCCCGCCCGAGTACGCGCGCTATCTGGCCGAGGGACACCCGGAGATGCGGGAGCGCGCCGAGCGTACGGTGAACCGGCTGCGGGAGTTCTATCCGGAGCTGCGCAGGTCGAAGATCCTGGGGATCTACCTCAAGGTCGCCATCAACACGGTCTCGGACTCGCGGATGCGGCGGAACATCGGCGTCTTCGGGGTCCACCCCGGCGCCACCATGACCGTACTGCCCAAGTGGACGATGTGCGCGGTCAACGCCAAGAAGGAACTGGCGCTGGCCCTGGAGCACTCGCGGACCTCGGGCAATGTGACACCGGACGAGAGCCGGGAGATCTTGGCCGGCGCGACGCGCACCTGCTGGGAGACGGTGCCCGACTGGGCCCGGAAGCCGGAGTCGCTGACCGCTCAGGCGACGAAGCACGCGGTCAACATGGGCGTTCCCGAGGAACTCGCCCTGAGATTCGGGGATGTCACCCACCTCTAGGCCCTGTCGCCCCAGCAGTGGACGCCTGGCAGCGGACGCCGCCCACCCCGTGTACGAGAACGGGCCGTGACCCTTGTGGAATGGATGACCATATATGCCGAAGAAGAACATTGTGATCACGGGTGCCGGAATGGGCATCGGGGCGGCGACCGCACGGCGGCTGGCCCCCGGAAACCGGCTCATTCTCCAGTACCACACGTCGAAGTCGGAAGCCCTCGCCCTCCAGGAAGAGCTCGCGCCGGCAGCCGCCGGGGTCGAGGTCGTCGAGGCCGACCTGACCTCGGACGCGGGCTGTACGGCGCTGTTCGAGGAGATCGGCCAGCACACCGACACCCTGGACGTCCTGGTCAACAACGCGGGCGGAATGATCGAACGGCAGTCGGTGGAGGGTCTGGCCTGGGACCACCTCGCCGCCACGTTCGCGCTGAACACGTTCTCCGCGATGCGGCTGACCGGCCTCTGCACCCCGCTGCTGCGCAAGGGCAGCCACCCCTGTGTCATCAACATGACCTCGATCGCCATGCGCCACGGGGCGCCGACCGCGACCGCCTACGGGGCCTCCAAGGCGGCCCTGGACGCCTTCACCCGGGGCGCCGCCAATGAACTGGCCCCGCATATCCGGGTCAACGCGGTGGCGCCCGGAATCATCGACACCCGCTTCCACGAGCGCGTCACCTCCGCGGAGAAGATGAAGCAGTTCATCGAGAACACCCCGCTGAAGCGGACCGGCACCGTGGAGGATGTCGCCCGCACCGTCGAGTACCTGATCGACAGCGCCTTCGTCACCGGAGAAACGATCGACTGCAACGGCGGCCTCTCCATGCGGTAGCCGTACCGCCCGCGGCGATCGATGTCACTCCACCGCCCCGTCACTTCCTTGCGTGGTGAAAGGTCAACCCCCATGCGCAAACGCGTTCTTGTCACGGGTGGGGCCGGCTTCATCGGGTCACACCTCTGCGAACGGCTTCTCGCCGACGGCCACGAGGTCGTCTGCATGGACAATCTCTTCACCGGGCGGCGGCGCAACATCGGCCACCTGCTGGAGCACCCCCATTTCGAGTTCGCGCGGCACGACGTCGCCGAACCCTTCCATATCGAGATCGACGAGATCCACCACCTCGCCTGTCCGGCATCGCCCGTGCATTACCAGCGGAACCCGGTGCGCACCATCAGAACCTGTGTGCAAGGCACCCTGAACACCCTGGAGCTGGCGCGCGAGACCGGCGCCCGGATATTCATCGCCTCCACCTCCGAGGTGTACGGCGACCCCGAGGTGCACCCCCAGCAGGAGGGGTACTGGGGACACGTCAACCCCATCGGCATCCGGGCCTGCTACGACGAGGGAAAGCGCTGCGCGGAGGCGCTCGCGGTGAGCTTCGCCCGGCAGTACGGCGTGGAGGTCCGGCTCGGGCGGATCTTCAACACCTACGGGCCGCGCATGCACGAGAACGACGGACGGGTGGTGTCCAACTTCACCGTGCAGGCGCTGCGCGGCGAGCCCCTCACCCTCTACGGCGACGGCAGCCAGACCCGGTCCTTCTGCTACGTCGACGACCTCGTCGAGGCCATCGTCCGCCTCATGGCCACCGACACCGGACCCGAGCCGGTCAACCTGGGCAACCCGCAGGAGACGACCGTCGAGCGCATCGCCCGCGAGATCAAGCGGCTCACCGGCTCGTCGTCGCGGGTGGCCCGCCACCCGCTCCCCGAGGACGATCCGACCCGCCGCCGCCCCGACATATCCCGGGCCGGCGCCCTGCTCGGCTGGGAGCCGAAGATCGACCTGGAGGAGGGGCTGCGCCGTACCATCGCCCACTTCGCCGGCGTGTCCGTCGCCGAACCCCTCGCCGTACAGCAGGGGACCGCCCGATGACACGACGAGACCACCCCACGACGACGAACTTCGTCGCGGACCGGGTGCGCGGCCTGGCCCAGTCCGACATCCGCCGGATGAGCCGGGCGAGCGACCGCGCCGGGGCCATCAACCTCGGCCAGGGGATCTGCGACCTGCCGACCCCTCCGGCCGTCGCCGGCGCGGCCAAGGCGGCCATCGACCGCAACGACAGCATCTACACCTATCCCGAGGGCCACCTCGCCCTGCGCCGGGCCATCGCGGAGAAGGTGGCGCGCGACAACGGCCTCCAGGCCAGGCCCGACGGCGAGATCGTGGTCACGGTGGGCGCGACCGGCGGGTACGCCGCAGCCGTCAACGCACTCCTCAACCCCGGCGACGGCATCCTGATCATGGAGCCGTACTACGGCTACCACGTCAACGGCGCGCTGATCGCCGGGCTCGAACCGCACTTCCTCACCCTGGCGCCACCGGAGTTCACCCTCACCGAGCAGGCGCTGCGGGCGGCGCTGCGCCCCAACACCCGCGCCATCGTGGTGTGCACCCCGTCGAACCCCAGCGGCAAGATGTTCTCCCGGGCCGAACTGGAGGCGGTCGCGAGGGTCGCCCACGACCGGGACCTGCTCGTCATCAGCGACGAGATCTACGAGTACATACGCTACGACGGCCGGCCGCACCTCTCGCCCGCCGCGGTGGCCGGCCTGTGGCCCCGCTCGGTCACCATCATGGGGCTGTCGAAGACCTTCAGCATCACCGGCTGGCGGCTCGGGTACACGGTGGCGCCCGAACCGCTCTCCCAGGCGATCGCCCTGGTCAACGACTTGTACTACGTATGCGCCCCCAACCCCCTGCAACACGGCGTGCTGGCCGGCTTCGCACTGCCGCCCACGTACTTCTCCCGGATGGCCTCGGACTACCAGCGCAAACGGGACAGGCTCTGCCGCGTGCTGACCGAGGCCGGGATGTCACCCATCGTCCCGGACGGGGCGTACTACGTCCTCGCCGATGTCACCGAGTGGGGTTTCGCCACCGCCCAGGAGGCGGCGACCGTGCTCCTGGAGGAGGGCGGTGTGGCATCGGTGCCGGGCAGCGCCTTCTACCGGGGCGGCACCGGCGAAGGGCTGCTGCGGTTCTGCTTCGCCAAGGAGGACGACGTCCTTGAAGAGGCAGGCCGGCGGATCAGCCGCTTCCGCCCCCGAGGCGCCCTCGCGACAGTGAGAGGGAACGGTCGGACAGCTCCATGAACACCTCACGCCAAGGCATCCTGTTCGGGGTCGCCGCCTACACCCTCTGGGGCCTGTTCCCGCTCTACTTCCGGCTGCTGGAGAGCTCCAGCGCACTGGAGATCCTTCTCCACCGGCTGTTGTGGACCCTGCCGCTCTGCCTGCTGATCACCAGGGTCTCCGGGGCCGTGCGCGAACTGCGCGCCCTGCTCCGCGACCGGCGGCGCGTGGCGACCCTGGCGGGAGCGGCCTGTGTGCTCGCGGTGAACTCCGGCTGCTACGTCTACGCCGTCAACTCCGGCCATGTCATCGAGGCGTCGCTGGGGTACTTCATCAACCCCCTGGTCACGGTGGCGTTCGCGGTGCTCGTCCTGCGCGAGCGGCTGCGCCCCCTCCAGTGGGCGGCGGTCTCCCTGGGGGTGGTGTCCGTGGCCGTCCTCACGGTCGACTACGGCCGGCTGCCATGGATCGCGCTGGTCCTGGCCGGCTCGTTCGCCCTCTACGGGCTGATCAAGAAGCAGGTGGGCGGGGAGGTCGGGGCGCTCGCGGGACTGACCACCGAGTCGCTCACCCTCGGCCCGGTGGCCGCGGCCGGTCTGGCCGTCTACGTGGCCACCGGGCACGGGACGTTCACCGACGACGCGCCGTGGCACCCGGTGCTGCTCGCCGTGGGCGGGGTGACCGTCGCTGCGCCGCTTCTGCTGTTCGCGGCCTCCGCCCGGCGGATCCCCCTCACCACGATCGGGCTGCTCCAGTACCTCACCCCGGTGCTGCAACTGCTGATCGGTGTCCTGCTGTTCCACGAGGCGATGCCCGCCTCACGGTGGAGCGGATTCGTGCTGATCTGGATCGCCTTGGGACTGCTGAGCGCGGACGGGCTGCGCAGGCGCTCCGCGGAGAAAACGGCCGCCGCCGCCGAGCCCGTCGCGACGGAGCGGCAGGCCGGCTGACGCGCCGGGACCCACCCCGAACAGCGAGACGATGCCGAGGAGTTCTGCCATGAGGAACGCGACCGACTCCGGCGCCCCGGCGCCGGAGATACCACCCGAACCCGCCGAGCGCCGTATCTCCGTGATCGGCACCGGATATCTCGGGGCCACCCACGCGGTCTGCATGGCCGCGCTCGGGTTCCGGACCCTGGGCATGGACGTGGACACCGAGAAGGTCAGGGCCCTGTCGGCGGGACGGCTCCCGTTCTACGAACCCGGGCTCGAAACGCTTCTGCGCGAACAGCTCGCCTCGGGGCGGTTACGGTTCACCACCTCGTACGAGGAGGTGGCCGGCTTCGCCGAGGTGCACTTCTCCTGCGTGGGCACCCCGCAGCGCGCCGACGGGCCGGGCGCCGAACTGGCCCACGTGGACGCGGTCGTGGAAGGAATCGGCCCGCATCTGCGACGCCCGTGTCTGCTGGTGGGCAAGTCCACCGTGCCGGTCGGCACGGCCGAACGGCTGGCCTCCCGGCTCGCGGAGCTGGCACCGGTGGGCTGGGACGCCGAAGTGGCCTGGAACCCGGAGTTCCTGCGCGAGGGCTTCGCGGTGCGGGACACCCTGCGGCCGGACCGGCTGGTCCTCGGTGTCGCGTCGGACCGGGCCGAGCGGCTGCTGCGCGAGGTCTACGCGCCGCTGCTCGATCCGCGGGACGGCTCCGGACCGGTGCCTCTGGTCGTCACCGACCTGGCCACCGCGGAGCTGGTCAAGGTCGCCGCCAACTCGTTCCTGGCGACGAAGATCTCGTTCATCAACGCCATGGCCGAGGTGTGCGAGGTGGCCGGGGCGGATGTGGCCCTGCTGGCGGAGGCGCTCTCGTACGACCCGAGGATCGGCGGCCGGTTCCTGCGCCCCGGGGTCGGCTTCGGCGGGGGCTGCCTGCCGAAGGACATCCGCGCTTTCCTGGCGCGCGCCGAGGAACTGGGCGTCGGCCCGGCCGTGGGCTTCCTGCGCGAAGTGGACGAGGTCAATCTGCGGCAGCGCGCAGCGGTGGCCGGCCTGGCCAGGGAACTCGTCGGCGGGGCCTTCCGGGGGCGGCGGATCGCCGTGCTCGGCGCGGCCTTCAAACCCGACTCCGACGACATCCGCGACTCGCCGGCGCTCGCGGTGGCCGACCGGGTCCAGCGCGAGGGCGCCGAGGTGACCGTCTACGACCCCAAGGCGACGGACAACGCGCGCAAGGCGTTCCCGGCGCTGGCCTTCGCCGACTCGGTCGGCAAGGCGGCCCACCGGGCCGACGCGGTGCTGCACCTCACCGAGTGGCCGGAGTTCCGGGACATCGACCCCGGCGAGCTGAGCGGCGCGGTGGCGCACCGGCGGATCGTCGACGGCCGCAACGCCCTGGACGCGGCCCGGTGGCGTGCCGCCGGCTGGAACTTCCGCGCACTCGGCCGCCCGTGACCACCCGACAGGAGGCACCGTGCACTTCATGGTCACGGGGTACGACGGCACCGACCCCGGTGCGCGGGACCGGCGGCTCGCGGTCCGCGAACGCCATCTGGAGCTGGGAGCGAAACTCACCGCCGAGGGGCGGATGCTCCACGGCTCGGCGATCGTCGACGACGACGGCGGGATGATCGGCTCCGTGCTGATCCTCGACTACCCGTCACGTGCCGAACTCGACGCGTGGCTGGCCGTCGAACCGTATGTCGTCGCCGGCGTATGGCGCCGCGTCGACATCGTCCGCGTGCGGGTCGGCGAAGCCTTCCTCCCCGGCCACACGTGACACGTGACACGTGACACGTGACACGTGCCGCGTGCCGCGTATCGGCCGGCGCGGTGCCCCGGCCTTCCACGGCGCGGGCGGGACACCGCGCCGACGAGCCTCGCGAGTCCGCCGTACGAGCCGATGCCGGGGCCCGCTGTCAGTGCGACGGGGGGTTCCGGCGCGGCGCGATGACGGCGTTCGGCAGGGCCGGTGCGGGGAGGCGGCCGCCGGGGAAGTCCTCGATGACGCCGAAGCGGTCGGAGGAGGCCTCCCACTCCGCGCGGGCTCTCACGATGTCCTCGTGGCCGCGGCCGATGAAGTTCCACCACATGACGATCTCCTCCCCGAACGGAGGCCCGCCGAGGAGGAGGGCCCGCGCCGGGGCGTCGGTCTCGTTCACCGTCGTCAGGGTGTCCGCCCCGGGAGGGACATAGCCGAGTTCGGCGGGGCGCAGCACGGTGCCGAGCAGACGGATGTCCCCGCTGTCCACGAGGAGGCCGTGCTCGAAGGCCGGGTCCACGGTGAGCGTGAGCGTCGCGCGGGGTTCGATGACGATCTCGGCGCCGAGCAGCGGTGTGAAGGTACGGACCGGGGAGGTCCGGCCGGCGAGCGAGCCCAGGAAGACCCTGAGCCCGGCCCCCTCCACCCGGGTGCGTTCGGGCACGTGGTGCTGGAAGTCCCGGGCGGTGTCGCGGTGTTCCTCGGGCAGCGCGACCCAGAGCTGGACACCGTGGAGGACGGTGGTGTCCGGGGTGGAGACCTCCGAGTGGGCGATGCCGTATCCGCCCGTCATGAGGTTCAGCTCGCCGGGCCGGACCAGGGTGTGGGTGCCGAGGGTGTCGCGGTGCTCGATCTCGCCGCTGAACAGCCAGCTCGCCGTCTGTAGCCCGGTGTGCGGATGCGGGGGCACGTTCATGCCGCCCGAAGCGGCGACCTGGTGCGGGCCGTAGTGATCGGCGAAACACCAGGCGCCGATGAGTGTGCGCGCCCGCTGGGGCAGTGTCCGTCGTACCCGCATGGCGCGGGGGCCGCCCAGGGGGACCTCGCGTGCGGACAGGACATCGACCCGGGGCGCGTCGGCCGGCCGGCCGCCCTCGGCGAGTGCGCCGCAGCGCAGCGCCGAGGCATCGGTTTCCACGTTGCTCACCGAGAGCACCTTCCGCTCGATCTGGTTGTTACGTCAACCATAACGTCACGGCGGTGGCGGGTCGACGACGGCCGGCCGGGGGTGTGTCCGGGGTGCGACCCGGTGCGAACGGGCCTGCTTCGAGCCTTAGTTGACGCGTCAAGTATCGGTCCTTAATGTAGATGACACGTCATCCACTTGGGCGGTCGCGAACCGTTCATGACGTGATGGCAGCCGGTTTCAGCGTGGATACGCACATCTGGAGAGGACCGTATGAGCAGCGAAGCCAAGTCCGGACTTCAGGCACTGCTGACGCCCGAGGAGAGCGTCGTCGCCCTGATCGACCACCAGCCGTTCCAGTTCGCCAACTTGAACAGCCACGAGCCCACGATGGTCCTGAACAACACGATCGCCCTCGCCAAGATCGCCAAGGCGTTCGACGTGCCGACCATCCTGACGACCGTCCTGGAGGAGCGCGGCGGCTACCTCGTCAAGGGGGTGCAGGACGTGTTCCCGGAGCAGAAGCCGATCGACCGTACGCTCATCAACACCTGGGAGGACGAGCGCGTCGTCGACGCCGTCAAGGCGACCGGCCGCAAGAAGCTGATCATCGCCGGTCTCTGGACGGAGGTCTGTGTCGCGATGCCGGCGATACAGGCGGCGGGTGAGGGCTTCGAGGTCTTCGTCGTCACCGACGCTTCGGGCGGCGGCTCGGCGGAATCCCACGACATGGCGGTGCGGCGCATGGCCCAGGCGGGCGTGGTGCCGATCACCTGGATGGCCGTGGCCAGCGAGTGGCAGCGCGACTGGGCCCGCGAGAAGACCATCGCGGGCGTCACCGACGTTCTGCTGGAGCACGGGGGCGCGACCGGCGTCGCCTTCGGCTGGGAGACGCAGTTGCTCGCCACGGGGCGTGGCGGAAGCGCCGCCTGACGCCGCCGGGGAACCGGAGCCGGCCTGTCCGGGGACGCCGCCGGAATCCCCCCTCCGGGGAGATCGCCTTTTCCCGTACGGAAGCACGCGTGGCCGGGTGACGGGGGGCGATCGCGGCCGCCGGGTCGGGGCGTCGCCATGGTGCGGCGCCCCGTCCCGTACGGCCGGCCCGGGGCGCCGTAGGCCCGGGGCGCGAGGGCAGGGGCGCACCGGACGCCGCGAAGGCAGGCGGCACGCTCGACCGCCGGCTCACCGGCCGGCGGATACATCGTTTCACCGGCAGACGCGTCTGCCCGCTCGGAAAGGAAGAGCGGATGGGGTACGTCACCGTCGGCGGCGAGAACAGCACGCCGACCGAGCTTTACTACGAGGACCAGGGTGCGGGGCAGCCGCTTGTGCTGATCCATGGGTATCCGCTGAACGGTCACAGCTGGGAGCGTCAGACGCGGGAGCTGCTGGCCGCCGGATACCGCGTCATCACCTACGACCGCCGCGGCTTCGGCAGGTCGTCCAAGGCGGGGTCCGGATACGACTACGACACGTTCGCCGCCGATCTGCACACGCTGCTGGAGACGCTCGATCTGCGCGACGTGGTTCTCGTGGGCTTTTCGATGGGAACCGGCGAAATAGCCCGTTACGTCTCGCGGTTCGGGCACGAGAGGGTCGCCAAGCTCGCCTTCCTGGCCGCGCTGGAGCCCTTCCTCGTCGCCCGTGACGACAACCCCGAGGGCGTGCCGCGGGCGGTGTTCGACGGAATAGAGGCGGCGGCCAGGAGCGACCGGTACTCCTGGTACACGCAATTCTTCTCGGACTTCTACAACCTTGACGAGAACCTGGGCAGCCGCATCAGCCAGGAGGCGGTGACCGCGGCCTGGAACGTGGCGACATCGAGCGCCCCCGTGGCGGCCTACGCGGTCGTTCCCGCCTGGATCGAGGACTTCCGCGCCGATGTGGAGGCGGTGCGCGACAGCGGTAAGCCGGCCCTGATCCTGCACGGGACGGCCGACCGGATCCTGCCCGTCGACGCCACCGCCCGCCGCTTCGTCCGTGACCTGCCCAAGGCGCGGTACGTGGAGATCGAGGGCGCCCCGCACGGGCTGCTCTGGACCCACGCCGACGAGGTCAACGCGGCCCTGCGCGCCTTCCTCGGCTAGAACGCCGCACGCCGGCTTCCTGACGGCGGGCGTGCCGCTGTGGGGCCCGGTGTCAGTCCGGCTGCTTCTCCATGTGCTCCAGGACGCGCTGGAGGATCCCGGCGAGCGTGCCGAGCTGATCCGGGGTCAGGGCGTCGATGAACAGCCGGCGGACATGCTCGACGTGCTGGGGCGCGGCCTCCTCGATCGCCCGGCGGCCGGCCGGGGTGGCGACGACGAACGCCCCGCGCCCGTCCTCGGGACACTCCTCCTTGGCCACGAGCCCGCGCTTCGCCATCCGCGTGACCTGGTGGGACATCCGGCTCTTCTCCCACTCCACGAGGTGGGCCAGATCCAGGAGGCGCATCCTCTCGTCGCCTCTCTCCGTGAGGCTCACGAGCACGATGTAGTCGGAGGCGGACAGGCCGGCATCGGCCTGGATGTGCCGGGACAGCCGCCCGATGAGCGTCTCCTGCATGCGGATGAAGCTGTCCCAGGCGGCCTTCTCCTCCGGATTGAGCCAGCGTGGCGGTGCGTCCATGGCGGCAGTTTAACGAAGTTGTTGACAGCTCATCTACTCGCGGGAACGACGAGGCTGCCCCCGCCGCGCATTAAGTTGATGTGTCAACATGATGTGGTTAGGCTGAAATCCGGCCGACGGGATTCCGTCGAGCCGTGCGGGGCCAGGCCCAGAAGGAGGACACATGACGGTCGAAGTGAGCGACGTTCCCGAGGCGAAGCGCTACGAGGCCCGCGTCGATGGCGCGTCCCAGGTGGCGGGCGTCGCGGAGTACATCCGTACGACGGAACTCATCGCGTTCGTGCACACCGAGGTCGGCGCGGAGCACGAGGGCGGGGGAGTAGGTTCCGCGCTGGCCCGCACCGCCCTCGACGAGGCCCGCGCCGCGCGTCTGCGGGTACTGGCCACCTGCCCCTTCTTCGCGGGCTGGATCGACCGGCACCCCGAGTACCAGGACCTGCTGTACCAGTCCCGCAGCAAGGTCAGTGACTGAGAGGCCGAGCGCGGCTCGGGGGCGCGGCCGTCTACAGGTAGGTGCGGTAGAAGCCGGTGAGCCGGTCGACGGCGGCGTCGACGTACTCGGGCACGTCGTACAGCTCGTAATGGCCGGCGCCCTCGATCACCATGAGGTCGACCGGACGGGGCGCCAGCTTCCACAGCCGCATGCCGGCCTCGTACGAGCCGGTGTTGCCGACGCGTCCGGCCAGGACGACCTGGAGCGGCTGGGTCATGAGCTGATCGGCCAGGGTTCGCGTGTCGGTCGACGGAGCGCAGCTCTGGACGCTCAACCAGCGACTGCTGAGTGTCGTGATGGACGCCTGCACGCAGGAGCTGGCCGAGGCCGGACTGGAGACGAAGGAGTTCTTCGTCCTGGCCGAGGTGGAAGCCTCGCCCTACCCGGCCGAGATCGCGGCGGCGCTGCTGCTCCCCAAGGCGAGCACGACGGTCTATGTCCGTAACCTCGTCGCCAAGGGGTTCATCCGGCGCGAGATCGACGGTGCGGACCTGCGGCGGCACCGGCTCGTCCTGACCGCCGAGGGCATCGAGGCGCGGGACCGCGCGCTCACGGCCCTCGCCGCGGAGTACGACCGCAGGCTGGCGAGGATCACTCCGCGGGACCGCACCGAGTTGCGGCGCATCCTTCAGGAGATGCTCACCTCGCCCGCCTGAGGCCGTCGTCACGAGCGGTCCGGTCGGCCCCCGCCCTCCTCCCCCTTCTCCTCACCGCCGTCGCGTGATCGGGCCTCCACCGCTCACCGGCAGGGCGACAGGCCCAGCGCCGTCAGGTGGCGGCGCTCCGTCGACTCGACGCGTGCCGCCTGCGCCGGGGTGAGGATGTCGCACACCCAGTCCCAGTGCAGCGCCACCACATCGCCGGGGGCGAGCCCCGGGAGCAGCGACCGGCCCCCCGTCGACCAGCGCACGGGCTCCCGGTGGGGCGGTCCGGGGATCAGATGGGTCCCGGTCCAGCGCAGCGGGCGGCACTCGACCGTGGCCGACTCGCCCCGGACCGCGCGGACCACCCCCGTACGGATGCGGCACCGGTCGAGGACCGAGAGAGCGGTCGGGTGGGCCGGGCCCGGCAGCAGGCGGGCCCACGGGTAGACGTCGAAGACCTGGAAGGTGTGGTGGGCGAGGGCGCGGCCGGCGGCCTCGCGCCAGGTGCCGCCCCCCTGGCCGTCGAAGCGGCTCAGCAGCCGGGCCAGCACCGTCTCCGGCCGGGTCCGTTCCACCAGCTCGTTGCCGATCCAGTACGCCTCGACGACCCGTTCGTCGAGCGGGTCGTCGAGGCCGGCCGTCTCGGCGAGCAGTTCGAGATAGCACCAGGCGCCCTCGAAGCGGCGGGCATGGCGCTCGATGCCCGCCGTCTCCTCGGCCCTGAGCAGGGCCCCGGCGTCCTCGGGGCCGCAGTACCCCAGCTCGTTGGGCGGATAGGCGTACCGGGCGAAGAGCAGCGCGCCCCGCTCACTCATTCAGCAGATCCTCGGCAGTTGTTCACCGATCGGGAGGGCGATCACCCGTGAGCCGCCGAGCCCCGTCCTGGCCACCACCATCCCGGGATGGCCGGCCACACAGGTGCCGATCCGGCGCGCCCCACGGCCCAGCGGATGCGCCGTCAGGGCGGCGAGGACCCGGTCGGCGGCGTCGGCCGGTACGACGGCGAGCAGCTTGCCCTCGTTCGCCACCTGGAGCGGGTCGAGCCCCAGCAGACTGCACGCGTCCCGCACCGGTTCCGGTACGGGCAGCTCCCGCTCGACCAGCTCCACCCCGACCCCGGCGGCGGTGGCGATCTCGTTGAGCGAGGCGGCGACACCGCCACGGGTGGGATCGCGCAGGACGTGCACATCGGCGCCGGTGGCGATCACCGAGGCCACCAGGGTGTGCAGGGCCGCCGTGTCGCTCTCGACCGCGGTGCCGAACTCCAGACCCTCCCGGCAGCTCAGCACCGCCACCCCGTGGACCCCGATCTCGCCGCTGATCAGCACCGCGTCACCGGGTGCGGCGCGGCGCGGGCCGATGTCGACCCCGTCAGGGACCAGCCCGATCCCCGAGGTGTTGACGTAGACGCCGTCCCCGCTGCCGCTGTCGACGACCTTGGTGTCCCCGGTGACCAGCCGGACGCCCGCCGCCCGCGCCGCCTCGCCCATGTCCCGGGCGATCCGGCCGACATCCGTGAGCGCCGTCCCCTCCTGGAGGATGAACGCGCTCGACAGGAAGAGCGGTACGGCGCCCGACATCGCCAGGTCGTTGACGGTCCCGTTGACCGCGAGGTCGCCGATGGACCCGCCGGGGAAGAACATCGGCCGCACCACGAACGAGTCGGTGGAGAAGGCGAGCCGCGTCCCCTCCCCGACGGTGAGCACCGCGGAGTCGCCCAGCTCGGCCGCGGCCGCGGCGCCGTACGCCGGGAGGAACAGGTGCTCGACCAGCTCGGCCGACATCGCCCCGCCGCCGCCGTGCCCCATCACCACCACCGGAGTCTCCCGCAGAGGGACCGGGCAGACCCAGTTCTCGAAGTCCGGCCCGGCCCCGGCGGCGGGGGCGGGCACCGCATGCGACGTCCCGGTCACTGGGCATCCACCAGTTCGAGCCGCCGGTAGGCGTGGTACGCGGCGCACGCGCCCTCGGAGGAGACCATCGTCGCGCCCAGCGGATTCCGCGGAGTGCACTCCTTGCCGAACGCCGGACACTCGTGCGGCTTGATCAGCCCCTGGAGCACCTCGCCCGACCGGCAGAGCGGGGACTCGGAGGTACGGATGGCCGCCACGTCGAACCGGGCCTCGGCGTCGAACTCCCGGTACTTCTCGGCGAGCCGCCAGCCACTGGCGGGGATCGTCCCGATGCCGCGCCAGGTCCGGTCGGTGACCTCGAAGACGTCCCGCAGCATCTCCAGGGCGGGCAGGTTCCCCTCGGCGCGCACGGCGCGGGGGTAGGCGTTCTCCACCTCGTGCCGGCCCTCCGCGACCTGGCGGACCGTCCTGCGGATGCCCTCCAGGATGTCGAGCGGCTCGAATCCGGTGACGACGATGGGCACCCGGTACCGCTCCGCGAGCGCCGGGTACTCCGACGTCCCCATCACACTGCACACATGTCCGGCGGCGAGGAACGCCTGCACCCGGCAGGCGGGGGACTCCATGATGGCGGCGATCGCGGGCGGCACGAGGACGTGCGAGACGAGCAGGGAGAAGTTGCGCACACCCAGCCGGCGCGCCTGGTGGACCGTCATGGCGTTGGCCGGGGCCGTCGTCTCGAAGCCGATCCCGAAGAAGACGACTTCACGGTCGGGGTTCTCGCGCGCCACTTTCAGCGCGTCGAGCGGCGAGTACACGACGCGTACGTCGCCCCCGGCGCTCTTCACCGAGAACAGGTCCTGGCCGCTGCCCGGCACCCGCACCATGTCGCCGAAGGAGCAGAAGACGACCTCGGGGCGGGCGGCGATCGCCAGCGCCCGGTCGATCACCTCCAGCGGCGTCACACAGACGGGGCAGCCGGGTCCGTGGATCATCTCGATGTGGTCGGGGAGCAGTTGGTCGATGCCGTGCCGGATGATCGAGTGGGTCTGGCCGCCGCAGACCTCCATCATGGCCAGCGGGCCCGTGGGGGTCGCGTGGATCTGGTCGAGCAGGCGCCGCGCCAGATCCGGGTCGCTGAATTCGTCCAGGTACTTCACCGTTCGGTTCCTTCCACCGGGTTGTGTTCCGTTCCGGCCCGTTCGAAGCCGTCCCCGAACTCCTCCTCCAGGAGTCCGAGCCGCTCGAAGTCGGCCAGGGTCCGCTGGGCCGACTTCTCGTCGAGCCGCTGGATCGCGAAGCCGACATGGACGACGACGTACTCGCCGGCCGCCGCGTCGGGGACGTACTGGAGGCACACCTCCTTGCGTACGCCGCCGAAGTCGACCTCCGCCATGACGGCGCCGTCGACCTCCTCGGTGCGCAGGACACGTCCCGGAATTGCCAGACACATGGTGCCTTCCCTCTCTGCGGGGCATCGGATGGTTCAGCAGGTGCGGCGTCAGCCGCCGGAGGCCGCGACCAGGAGCTGGCCGAAGGCGAGTCCGCCGTCGTTGGGCGGCAGCAGCCGGGGGCGGAGCACGGTGAAGTCCGCCGACTCCAGGGCGTGCCGGGTGGCCTCCAGGAGGACGGCGTTCTGGAAGACACCGCCGCCCAGCGCCACCACCCCGAGCCCGGTCCGCTCCCGGCACCGCTCGGCGAGCGTGACGGTGAGGCGGGCGACGGCGGCGTGGAAGCGCGCCGCGATCACCTCCCGCGCCACCCCGGCCCGCAGGTCCGAGACGACCGCGCGGATCACCGGCGCCGGGTCGGCGACCACCGGTCCGCCGGGACCGGCCGCGGCCCGGACGGCGAAGGCATAGGCGCTCCCTGGCGTCCCCTGAGTCTCCGGCGTCCCCGGCGTCCCCGGCGTCCCCGGCGTCGCGGGCGTCGCGGGCGGCTCCGGGGGCGCCGTACGGGCCAGCCCCTCCAGCTCGATCGCCGCCTCCGCCTCGTACGCCACCTCGTGCCGTACGCCCGCCAGCGACGCCACCGCGTCGAAGAGCCGACCCATGCTCGATGTCGGCACACAGCCCAGGCCGGTCGCGAACTGGTGGGCCAGCACCCGCCGTTCGGTGTCCGGACAGGCCCTCACCGGGGGCAGGTCCTCCTCCCAGGGGACCCCGGCGGCCCGCAGATGCGCGAGCGCCATCCGGTACGGCCGCAGCACGCTCGCGTCACCGCCGGCCAGCGGGACGTACGCGAGATGCCCGGCCCGCCGGTACGACGGGTAACCGGCGATCAGCGCCTCACCGCCCCATACCGCGCCGTCGGAGCCATGGCCGGTGCCGTCGAAGGCGAAGCCGATGACCTCCTCGTCGGCGCCGACGCCGTGCTCGCCCATCACGGACGCGATGTGCGCGTGGTGGTGCTGCACCGTCCGTACGGCCCGGCCCCCGGCGCGCGCCCGCGCCCAGGCACCGGAGTGGTAGCCGGGGTGGCCGTCGGCCACGAGCTGTTTCGGCTCGACCCCGGTCAGCACCGCCAGTTGGTCCGCCGTACGGGTCAGCGCCTCCACCGTGGCGAGGTCGTCCAGGTCGCCGATGTGCTGGCTGACCCAGGCATAGCCGCCTTCGCCCAGCGCACAGGTGTTCTTGAGGTCGGCTCCCGCCGCGAGCAGCGGCGGGAGCTCGAACGGCACGGCCAGGGGGAGCGGCGCGTACCCGCGCGATCTGCGCAGGGGCAGTTCGGCGCCGGCCGCGAACCGGCTGACCGAGTCGTCGCACGGCACATGGATCGCCCGGTCGTGCCGGAGCCAGGCGTCGGCCAGCGGCGCCAGTTCGACGAGCGCCTTCGCGTCGTCGGTGACGATCCGGTCGCCGGAGCGGTTCCCGGAGGTCATCACGAGCGCGTCCGGGCCGGGTTCGTCGCCGTCGAGGCCGAACAGCAGCACATGCAGGGGGGTGTACGGGAGCATCAGCCCCAGATCGGGGCTGCCCGGCGCGACGGCCTCGGCGAGGCCCCCGCCCCCGGGCGAGGAGCGGCGGGGGAGCAGCACGATCGGCTTCCGCGCGCCGGTGAGAAGGGTCTGCCCGCCCTCGGACAGGGTGACCAGTTCCCCGGCCACACCGAGGTCCCTGACCATGACGGCGAAGGGTTTGCCTCCCCGGGCCTTGCGGCGGCGCAGCCGGGCGACCGCCGCCTCGTCCCGGGCGTCGCACGCCAGGTGGTAGCCCCCGAGCCCCTTGACCGCGACGATCCGGCCCCCGGCGAGCAGCCGCCGCGCTGCGGCCAGCGCCCGCTCGCCGTGGAGCGGGGTCCCGCCCTCCCGGGTGACCAGTTCGAGCCGCGGGCCGCAGGCGTGGCAGGCGATCGGCTGTGCGTGGAAGCGCCGGTCGCGCGGGTCCTCGTACTCCGCGCGGCACTCCCCGCACATCGCGAACGCCGCCATGGTCGTCGCCGCGCGGTCGTAGGGCACGCCGGTGACGATGGTGAACCGGGGCCCGCAGTGGGTGCAGGTGATGAAGGGGTGGCGGTGCCGGCGGTTCCCCGGGGCGCGCAGTTCGGCCAGGCACTCCTCGCAGACCGCGATGTCGGGGGAGACCAGGGTGCGGGCCCGGCCGGCCGCGCCGGACGACTCCCCGATGGTGAACCCGGCGCCGCCCGCGAGCGGCAGGTCCTCCGCCGTCACCGATTCCACGAGCGCGAGCGGGGGCGGCCGGTCCCGGAGCCGCCGGCCGAACTCCGCCACCGCCCCGGGGTCCCCCTCCACCTCGGTGACCACCCCGGTGCCGGTGTTGGCCACCGAGCCGACGAGCGAGAGCTCGGCGGCGGTGACGTACACGAAGGGGCGGAAGCCCACCCCCTGGACGACCCCGCGCACCTCGAACCGGCGGCGGACCCGGGCCTGCCGGGACTCCTCGCCGCGGGACGCGCGAGGGCCGCCGCCCATCAGCTCCAGCCCCGACAGCGCCCGCGCCGCCTTTGTCTCGTCGATGATCTCCAGGGCGAACCCCATGTGCAGCAGCACCCAGTCACCGGTGGCCGGGGGGGTGTCGAGCATGCCGATGTTGACCCGGCGCCGGGCCCCCTCCACATCGACGAGGGCGAGCTGGCCCGCGTATCCCTCGACGCTCTCCACGACGCGTCCGGGAATGCCGAGACACATGATCAGGACCTCCGGGGCCGTTCCGGCACGGACGGGATCGCGGTGCGGGGCTCCGGCGGCGGCGCGGGGACCGCCGCCGCCAGCCGGCCGACCAGCGCGCGCACCGCCGCCACCGCCCGGGGGACGGCAGCGGCGACCGGCTCGCTGAGGCCGATGCCCTCGTCGACCCCGGCGGGGACGCACCCCACGACGTGAGTCAGCGGGAGCGTACCGCCCAGTTGATCCAGATTCGCCAGCACCGCGACCGGGTTCATGCCGTGTGCGTCGAATTCACCCGAACCGAGGTCGTCCTCGCCGACCTCCAGCACCGTCACCTCCCCGGGCGGTCCGTCCCCCGGACAGGCGTCCACCAGCACCAGCGCGTCGTACCCGGCGAGCAGGTCGTACGCGAGGTGCATGCCCCGGATGCCGTAGTCGACGGCCCGGACCCCGGCGGGGAGCGGCTCTCCGGGGCCGGTGGCCAGCCGCCGTACGACCTCGGGGCCGAAACCGTCGTCGCCGAGGAAGAGGTTGCCGACGCCCGCGACGAGCACCCGGCACCCTTCCCGCCCGTCTCCCGCGCTCACATGGAGCGCATTCGGAGGTACCTGCGGAGGTCGGGGAGCGAGCGCACGCCGACGGCGACGGCGACCGCGGCCACCGCTGCGGCGGCGCCCGTGGTGATCAGTCCGAGGAAGCGCATGAGGGGTTCTCCTTACGGAACTCCGCCGGCGGCGGATCGGGGACGGGCCGGCCGGAGCCGCCTTCGGGCAGCGGTTCCAGCTCGTCGGGGGCGAAGTAGAAGTAGCGGCCGTACCAGTCGTGCAGGTCGGCCGCCGGGTCGTCGACGAGGACGAGGGCGACATGCACCCCGCCGTCCACGTCCGAGAGCACGGCCGTCACCCGCGCCACCTGACCGTCGAAGAAGAGGTCCTGCGCGTCGGCGCGGCGGGCCGGCCGTACCCGTACGAGACTCCCCTGGGCCACCCGGACCCCGTCGATCACGACACCGTCCGACTCCGGCGACACGGCGGCGTCGGCGGCCGGGTCCCACCACGGGGCGCCGCCGGTGTCGAAGGAGGCGGCGGCGGGGGCGGGGGCGGCGTTCCGGGCGTCGCCGGTGCGGAGCAGGCCGTGCAGCCGCTGGAGCTCGCCGGGCGTCATCGCGTCACAGCGGTCGACGATCTCGCGGGCGCGCGGATCCGTGGCCCGTGCCTCCGCCTTCTCCCGCTCCGTCATGGTCATCACACGGAGCGTCAGGATCTCGTCGATCTCGGTCGAGTCGAACAGGTCGCCCGCGCTCTGCTCGGCGATCTCCGGGTGGTCGTAGAGGATGATCGGCGCCCCGAGCACCGTGTCCGTGGCGCCCTCCGGCCCGGCCAGCACGGGCCAGCACCGGTGGTGCGCGCAGCGGGCCGCGGCGTCGGCCGCCCCGTCCGGGGGCTCCCGCAGCGAGACGAATCCGGCGCCGCGCGCCTGGAGGAGCAGATGCGCGCCGATCAGCGAGACCCGGAGGGCGGCCTCCTTGCCGGCGACGGCCCCGGCGTGCTCGTTCTCGACGGAGACCGTCAGCCGTACGAACGCGCCGTCCCGGACCGCGTCGGTACGGACCCGGGCCGCCAGCGGTTCGCGGCGCCGTACGACGCTGCCGACCCGGACCCCGCCCGCGTCCGTCAGCGGCTCGGTCTCCTCGCCCCCGGCGACCGTACGGAGCCGGTCGGTCGCCCCGGTCAGCGGGACCGGCCCCAGGTCGATCTCCCGCTCGACCGCCTCGTCCCAGCTCAGCACCGACGTACCGGCGACGACCAGCTCGGGGACGGCGTGCTCGGCACCGTCCCCGGTCCGCCGCCGCACCTCGCGGACCTGGTGCTGGAGGAAGCGCAGCCGGAGCGTCACCTCGGCGGGGACCGGCCCGCCGGGCGGCACCGAGAGCAGACACCCCATCGCCATGCCCGGCTCCTCGGCGAAGCTCGCGGCGGTGGCGTGCGGCGGCCCCAGGACCCCGAACTGCCAGCGGGACCGGTTCTTGTGGGCGCTGGCGCGGTACGGGTAGAGCAGATAGCCCTCGTAGAGCACCGCGTCGGCGACCGCGCGCACCCGGTCGAGCTCCGCCGCGGCGGCCCGGGTCACCGGACCCCCTCGCCGAGGGCGCCGGCGGTGGCACCGGCGTGTGTTTCCCCGTCCGTCCCCGAGGCCGTCAGCAGCGTACGCACCGTCTCGTCCCAACTGATGAGCCCGCGCCGCGCACGGAAGTCCGCGAGGTCGGCGAGCAGGTCGTGGTCCAGCCTGATCCACCCCGAGTGGGGGAAGTGGCAGGCGATCAGCCGCCGCCACACGGCGACCGGCAGTTCGTACCGTGCCTCACGGTCCCAGGGCACCTGCCGCACCCCGAGCCCCGTACCGTCCGCGCCCCGGGCGAAGACGGTCCCGGAGAAGAGCAGACTGACCGGTACCGTCCCGTCCTCGCCGAGGGCGTGCAGATAGCGCGAGCCGACGACGTCGAAGTCGTAGGTGCACGGCAGCGCGAGCTCGGTCTCGGTGGAGCCGGTGAACCCCCGCACCGTCGTGTCGCACCGCATCCACAGGAACGGCCGCAGGGTGTCGGACCACCGCTCCCGCTCCCCGAACAGGCCGCGCAGCCCGTCCTCTTCGGCCTGGTCGTAGGGGCGGCGCTGCGGTTCGATCCGGACCTGGCAGTGCAGCACGATCGCGTGGACGGGATCGCCGGAGCCGTCCTCGATCCGCAGCCGCGCGGTGAGCTGCGGCGCCGCGCTGAACGGCTCGGCGACGATGTCCCGCACGGAGAACTCCAGGCCGGGCGCGGTGGGCGCGTTCATACGGACCCCTCCGCCGCCGCCGGTCCCGCGGCCTCCGCCGCCTCCAACGTCGTCCGCTCGTCCGGGCGTGCGGGCCGGCTGCGCGCCCGGACGCGCTCGAAGAAGGAGTCCATCGCCACGCGCGCCTCCCGGCCGCCGTCGAAGCCGCGCCACAGGGTGCGCAGCCGGCCGGCCAGTTCGTAACAGGCGTCGATCGGCACCACATGGCACGAGATCTCCGGCCCGTCCCCGTCCCCGTACCTGTCGCCGTCCCCGTTCCCCTTGGCGTCCCCGCCGTCCGCGCGCCCGGGGCCCTCCGTACGGCGGACGAGGAGCGCCTCGACATCGGGGCGTACGACAGCCAGTTCGGGCGCGTCCGCCACGAGGGAGGCCCAGGCGTCGAGCGGCAGTTCCGACTCGGTCGCCCCGGCGGGGCCGGGGTAGAAGGCGACGGTGCGGTCCTGGGCGGAGTTGCGGAACAGGAAGGCGAGACCGACCGGGATCCCCAGCGCGTCCCAGGCCCGCGCGTCCAGCGGGAGCCGGTCGAAGCGGAGATACCGGTCGGGCACGGCGCGGTAGCGCAGCCGCGCCCCGTCGTCCGTGAAGAGCAGGTAGCAGGCCCGGCAGCAGCACATCAGCCGCCGGCTCTCCAGGTCCACCACATGCTGGTGCTCGGCTCCGGACGGCGCGGCGCAGAGGTCGCAGCGCTCGCCGGGGACCGGTTCCGGCCGGTCGCGGGTGACCCGCAGCAGCGCGGCGGCCGGGGAGCGGGGGGCTCCGGCGGGCGCGCTCACGGCGCCACCACGGGTGCCGCCGGTACGGCGACCGAGACCGAGGCCGCGTCCGCCAGCAGCGGGAGAGGGGTCAGGTGCGCACCGTCCGCCTCCGGGTCGAGACAGGCGCCGGCGCGCCGTACGTCGTAGTGCGCGCGGCACGCGGAGCAGCGGAGCACCCCGTCGCCGGCCCCGCCGCCCAGCCGCCGGGCCAGCGTCGCGCCCTCCATCGGCCGCTCGCACCGGGCGCACCGGTCGCGGAAGGCGAAGAGGTCGGGGCCGATCCGGCAGACCACCACGGGGCATCCGCCGGCGGCCAGGCGTTCGACACCGCCGGACTCCAGGGCGAGCAGCTCCGGCACCGGCCACCAGGCGGCCCCGCCGTCGCCGCCACCCGCGTCCGTGCCACTCGCGTCCGCGCCGTCCGGACCACCCGCGCCGCCCCTGCCGTCCGGGGCATCCGTACGGGCCTCGCGCACCCGGGTGAAGAGCGAGTCCACCGGGACCAGCGGACCCGGTGGATCCGCCGTCCCGGCCGGCTCCGCCACCTCGATCGCCTCGACCTCCGGGGCCGCCGCCTCCACCGCGCCGCGCACGGCGAGGGCGAGCGTGCCGGAGGAGGACGGGCAGCCGTCGCAACCGCCCAGCAGCCGCAGCCGTACGGTCCCGTCCTCCGTCACACCGACCAGTTCCACATCACCGCCGTGCGAGCGGAGGTACGGCCGTACGCCCTCCAGCGCGTGCTCGACCCGGGTCGCCACGGTGTACGGGTGCAGTCCGTGCACCAGCAGCACACTCGCCACCAGGTCGTCCCCGGCGAGCGCGGCCAGGGCGGTGTCGTCCAGGGCGCCGTGCTCGTGGAGGAGGTCGAGCAGCCGCTCCAGACCGGCCCCGTAGAAGTCGGTGACCAGCCGGACCAGTTCCTCGCCGCGCTCGCGTGCCGCCGGTCCCGCCGCCGCGCCGGCCGTGAGCAGTGCCTCGATACGGTCCCCGGTCGTCCGCCACTGCTCGGCCGCCGAGGGAACACCTGTCTGCCGCTCCGTCATGTCACTCACTGCCCGCCGACTGCGTGGGCGAGTGCAGCAGTTGCAGCTTCTTGCCGCCGCCGAGGTACATGTGGACACCGCACGGCAGACAGGGGTCGAAGCTGCGCACCGTCCGCATGATGTCGATGCCCTTGAAGTGCTCCCGGTCGTTCTCCTCGAAGATCGGCTGGCCCTGCACCGCGTCCTCGTAGGGTCCCGGCGTCCCGAACGAGTCACGGGGGCTCGCGTTCCAGGGGGTGGGCGGGTACGGGTGGTAGTTGGCGATCTTGCCGTCCCTGATCACCATGTGGTGCGAGAGCACCCCGCGCACCGCCTCGGTGAAGCCGCAGCCGATGCCCTCCTCCGGCACCTCGAAGGTCTCCCAGGTCCTGGTGCGGCCGGCCCGGATCTCCCCGAGCGCCTTCTCGGCGAAGTGCAGCGCGCAGGCCGCGGCGTACGCCTGGAAGTAGGTGCGGGCCCGGTTGCGTTCGATGGTGTTGCTCCAGCGCGGCACGTGCCACTCGAACTCGACCGGGCCCTTGATGGCGGTCTTGGGGAGGCTGATCCGCACGCTGCTGCCGGTGGCCTTGACGTACCCGATGTCGACCAGGCCCGCCAGGGCGGTGGTCCACAGCCGGGCGAGCGGCCCGCCGCCGGTGTCGAGCGCCAGGTACTCCTTGCCGTCGAACCAGCGCGGTGACATGACCCAGCTGTACTTGTCGCCCAGATCGCGCTTCTGCGGCCGTGGGTTGGTGTGCTGGTTCCACGGGTGCCGCCGGTCGACCGGGTTGCCGAGCGGGTCGTGGGTCACGAACATCTCCTGCTCCTCCCAGTCGTTGTAGTACGACGAGCCGAGCAGGATGCGGATGCCCAGGTTGATCTCCACCAGGTCGGTGGTGACGAGCTTGCCGTCGACCACGACCCCGGGGGTGACGTACATCTTCCGGCCCCACTCGGTCATGTCCCGGTAGGCGAAGTTGCAGTGCTCCGGGTCCTGGAAGGAGCCCCAGCAGCCCAGCAGGATCCGGCGGTTGCCGACCTGTTCGTAGCCGGGCAGCGCCTCGTAGAAGAAGTCGAAGAGGTCGTCGTGGAGGGGGACGACCTTCTTCATGAACTCCACGTAGCGCTGGAGACGGGTGATGTAGTCCGTCATGAGCTGGACGGTCGCCACCGTGCCCACGCCGCCGGGGTAGAGCGTGGAGGGGTGTACGTGGCGCCCTTCCATCAGGCAGAACATCTCCCGGGTCATCCGGCTGACCTGGAGGGCCTCGCGGTAGAACTCCCCGGAGAAGGGGTTCAGCGCGCGCATGATGTCGCCGACCGTCCGGTACCCGTGGGCGTCGGCGTGCGGCGCCGGGGTGCGGTTGGCCTGTTCGAGTACGCCGGGATTGGTCTCGGCGACCATTTTCTCGCAGTAGTCGACCCCGACCAGGTTCTCCTGGAAGATGTTGTGGTCGAACATGTACTCGGCCGCCTCGCCGAGGTTCACGATCCACTCACCGAGATGCGGAGGCTTCACGCCGTACGCCATGTTCTGCGCGTAGCAGGAACAGGTGGCGTGGTTGTCGCCGCAGATCCCGCAGATGCGGCTGGTGATGAAGTGGGCGTCGCGCGGGTCCTTGCCCTTCATGAAGACCGAGTAGCCGCGGAAGATCGAGCTGGTGCTGTGGCACTCGGCGACCGTCCGCTGCTTGAAGTCGATCTTCGTGTAGATGCCCAGGCTTCCGACGATACGGGTGATGGGATCCCATGCCATCTCCACCAGATCGCTTTTGTTCTGGCTCATCGTCGTCATGAGGCCGCCTTTTCTTCCGTTCCGGTGCGCTATCGGGCGCGGGTGGCGCTGATGGTGCGCCGCTTCCCGCGATTACGCCATTTGGGTTCGCGGTCGAGGGTGTGCGTGGTGATCTTCCGGAGCCGCCGCATCGTCGAGCCGTACAGCCCGACGGCGTTCGTGGAGAGTTTGCCGCCCGGCGGCTCGTCCATGAACGGCATGAATTTGTCGGGGAATCCCGGCATGGTGCAGCCGATGCAGATCCCGCCGACATTGGGGCAGCCGCCGATTCCGTTCATCCAGCCGCGCTTGGGCACATTGCACTTCACGGCCGGACCCCAGCAGCCCAGTTTGACGATGCATTCGGGCCGCCCGTACTCCGTCGCGAACTCGCCCTGCTCGTAGTAGCCGGCGCGGTCGCACCCCTCGTGCACCGTCCGGCCGAAGAGCCAGGTCGGCCGGAGCGACTCGTCGAGGGGGATCATCGGGGCCTGGCCGGTGGCCATGTAGAGCAGATAGGTGAGCGTCTCCGAGAGGTTGTCCGGCTGAATGGGGCAGCCGGGGACGCAGACGATCGGGATGCCCGCCTTGGACTTCCACTCCCAGCCCAGGTAGTCGGGCACGCCCATGGCGCCGGTCGGGTTGCCCGCCATGGCGTGGATGCCGCCGTACGTGGCGCAGGTCCCCACCGCGACGACCGCCGTGGCCTTGGGGGCGAGCCGGTCGAGCCACTCGCTGGTGGTCATCGGCTGCCCGGTCGCCGGGTTGTTGCCGAAGCCCGACCAGTACCCCTCCTCCTTCAGCCCCTCGTCGGGGATGGAGCCCTCGACCACCAGGACGAAGGGGTCGAGTTCGCCCCGGTCCGCCTTGAAGAACCACTCCAGGAAATCGTCGGCGCCCCCGGTGGGGCCGCACTCGAAATCGATGAGCGGCCAGTGCACGGCGATCCGGGGCAGCCCGGGGAGTGCGCCGAGCGCGATTTCCTCGATGCTCGGCTGTGTGGCGGCGGTGAGCGCCACGGAATCTCCGTCACAACTCAGACCGGCGTTGATCCACAGCACATGGATGAGCGTGTTCTCGGCTTTTTCCGCTGCTTCCGTCGGCATGGTCCGCCGCCTTCCGGGATGGGAACGCCCGCTGCCGGTGAGGTGGCGACACTCACCTTGCTACCATCTAGAATCCGCCTGTCCGTTCTGTCAACACGAGACTTTTCCGGGCGGCCGGCTTTTCCGGGCGGTCCGGTCGGGCGAATGGGCCGGGCGAATGGACGAGTACGGGAAAGCTGGCCACGGATGCATGAATTGTCAATTACCCAGAGCGTGGTGGACGCGGTGTGCGAGCGCGCCGCCGGACGGCCGGTGCGCGCCGTCCGGCTCCGGGTGGGCGCGCTGACCGCCGTGGTGCCCGACGCGATGCGGTTCTGCTTCGATCTGACCACCGCGGGCACGGTCGCGGAGGGCGCGCTCCTGGAGATCGACCAGCCCCCCGGAACGGCGCACTGCCGGGCGTGTGCGCGGGACTTCGCCCTGACCGATCTTGTATTGCTTTGTCCGTGCGGCAGTGCCGACGTGGACATCACCTCGGGGCGGGAGCTGCACATCGTCTCGATGAGAGTGGGCTGAACTCATGTGCGGAACGTGCGGTTGCGTCGACGGAAGCGGTGAGGGCGGCGGCGGGGCGAGGATCTCCGTACCACATGCCCACCCACATGCCCACCCACACACCCACCCGCACGACCACGCGCACGGCTCCGACCGGGTCCGTCCGGCCGGGGCCGGCGAGACCATCACCCTCGAACAGGGCGAGACCATCACCCTCGAACAGAAGGTCCTCGGCAAGAACGACGGAGTGGCGGCGCTGAACCGCGCCTGGCTCGCCGAGCGGGGCATCGTCGCGGTGAACATGATGAGTTCGCCCGGCGCCGGCAAGACCACCCTCCTCGAACGCACCGTCGGGAACTTCGCGGGACGCCGCCCGGTCGCGGTCGTCGAAGGAGACCAGGAGACGGCGCTCGACGCCGAGCGGATCCGGCGCGCGGGCGGCGCGGTCGTCCAGATCAACACCGGCGCCGGCTGCCACCTCGACGCGGAGATGGTGCGGGGCGCGCTGACCGCCCTGGAGCCCGGAGAGGGCTCGCTGGTCCTCGTCGAGAACGTCGGCAATCTCGTCTGCCCCGCCCTCTTCGATCTCGGGGAGCGGAGCCGGGCCGTGATCATCTCGGTCACCGAGGGAACGGACAAGCCCCTCAAGTACCCGTACATGTTCGCCGCGGCGGATCTCGTGGTCATCAACAAGATCGACCTGCTGCCCTATGTCGACTTCGATGTCGAACGGTGCGAGGAGTACGCCCGTTCGGTCAATCCGGAGCTGCGGGTGCTCACCGTCTCGGCGACCACCGGAGAGGGGATGGCCGACTGGTACGACTGGGTGGCGCGGCCCTGACCGCCGGGCGGAGCGCGCCGGGGTCTCCCCGGAACGCGCTCCCCGGAATATTCGTACGGCAAGGGCGTCTTCTCGGACGGCCGACGGGTATTTGTGGTCAATGCGCGGAGAAGAAGTGATGGAATCGTGCATTCCTCTCGATGCTGGTCGGGCATCACGCACCGAGCGCCGAGCAGCCGTTGCCGGTGCCGGTGTCCGCCGTCCGGAGGGACGCCCATGAGGAAGTCGCCACGCCGAGGCACTGCCGCCGCCGCGCTCGCCGCCTCGCTCACCTTCTCGGCCCTGGCCGCCGCGCCCGCGCAGGCCGCGGTGAGCGCCGATCACCCCGGAATGACCTGGACGGTCGCCGCCAAGGGGACCGACGGCACCGTACGGGTCGGCTCCGACACGCGGACCGACCCCTACCAGGGGGACACCCCCGCCTCCGCCGTACTGCCGGTGCTCTGTCTGAGAGTCACCGGCGCCGCCGTGCCCGGCAGCGTCACCCCGGACTTCTACGCGGGCTGGTCCCGGGGAACCGTCGCGGCCACCCCGCCCGTGAGCGGTACGGCGCTGACCGGCCGGGCCGTCGCCGACAACCTCTGCGTCCAGTACTACGGGGCCGGCTGGCGGATGGCGGAGTTCCATGACGGCCGGTACGGGCCCGGCCTGGACGCGCCCGGCGGCTGGTCGTTCTGGGCGTACGGCTATGTACCGGAGGGGACACGCCTCTGGACCGCCATCGACGACCAGTCCGCCAACCCCTGGAACTGACGGAGCGAGAACGGCCCGGGAGGCTTCCCTCCCGGGCCGTGTCGTGGGGAGCGCGCCGATGCCGGCGTTCACCACCCCGTCAGCAGCAGGTGGTTGATGAGCAGGGCGAGCACCGCCTGGGCGGCGAGCCAGGCGCGGGGGCGGGTGAGCAGGGCGCAGGACGGGAGGAGCCAGAGGGCGAAGGGGAGCCAGATCCGCTCCGTCTCCGCCTTGCTCATCCCGGAGAGGTCGGCGACGAGCAGCGCGAGCAGGGCCGCCGCGACGAGGACGGCGAGGCGGACGGTGGGGCGGGGGGAGAGGAGGACCCGGCGCGGGGCGGTCGGGGGGCGCAGCGCGGCGGTGGCGGTGCGGCGCAGGGCCGCCGGGGTCGCCAGGCCGGTGACCAGCACCGTACAGGCGAGGTTGGCCCACACCCAGTAGCCGTACGGCCGTACCCCGCCCACTCCTTCGACGTACCGGGTGGTCAGCAGCCGGTACGCCGCCCACCAGTCGAACCCGGCGAGCGTGAACGCCATGGGTACGACCGCCGCACCGGCGAGCGCCGCCACCAGCAGGGCCGGCCGGTCCCGGACCGTCTGCCGTCCGAGCCACAGGACCGCCGCGCAGATCAGGGCGAAGAGCGTCAGACCGTACGAGAGGTAGCAGGTCAGTCCGAAGAGGAGCCCGGAGGCTGCCGCCGCCGCCAGGGAGCCCCTGGTGACGGCGAGCGCCAGCAGCGCCACGGTCCACGCCGTCACCGCCGCGAAGTAGCCGTCCGCCGAGGTGCCCATCCACACCGCCGCCGGGGCCAGGACGAGAAAGGGGGCCGCGCGCCGCGCCAGGCCCTCCGAGGCCAGCGCGCGCACCGCGATCAGCACGGCCGCACACGCCGTCGCGCCGACGGCGATGCACCAGACCCCGGCCCAGCCCCCGCCCCGCAGCCCGATCCGGTCGAGGAGGACGAAGGTGAGCGTGGCGGCGGGCGGATGGCCCGCGACATGGGCGGGCCAGTTGTCGGGGGAGTACAGCAGGATGTGCTGGGTGAACTCCCGCAGGGTGGCCGGGATGTCGTCGAAGCGGTCGATGACCTGGAGGTACTCGTTGCGGGTGGTGAGCCGGCCCGCGATGCCCCGCTGCCAGCCGTCGACCAGGGCGAGGGAGAACGTCCAGGCCAGGGCGGTGGCCCAGGCTGTGGCGAGCAGGACCCGCCAGGGGAGACGGAGCGCGAGGGCGGGGCCGTACGCCACGGTGAGGGCCGCGACGAGCAGGGCCGCCGGGGTGCCGGGCCCCAGGTGCGGTTCCCAGGACGCCAGCAGCGGGGCCCAGCTGACGTGCAGGGTGCGGTCGGTGTTCTGGATCCAGTGGCCGGCCAGCACGGCCACCACGACCAGCAGGGCCGCGGCGCCGGCCGTGTACAGGTCGCGGCGGAGGCCGGGGGAGGGGCGGGCAGGGCGGCCGGAGCGGGGGGCGCGCGGCTCGGTGGACGGCAAGGTGTGGGTCACGTCCGGAACGCTAGGCCGGGCGGAGCTCCCGACACCCCCGTCCGGGCCGGACGTCAGCGTTTCGTCACAGGTCGTGGCCCCCTTTCGGCGGGTACCCGGGCCTACGGTCGGCTCATGCGAGACGATCCACGCCTCCCCACCTCCCCCCGCTTCTGGCGCAGCCCGCTCCGTGGACCCTGGTTCACCTCGGTGCTCGGCCTCGTTCTGCTCGTCGGGATCACCGTGCTCTTCGTGACGGGCCTGGTCTCCTACGCCGCGTACAACCCGGACCTGTCGCCGGTGAACGACAAGACACCCGACAAGGGGATCCTCGGCTTCTACCTCTTCGCCTGGCCGACGGACCCGCACTGGCTCTACCGGCTCACCCAGGGCGTCCATGTCACGCTGGGCATCACACTGATCCCGGTTCTCCTCGCCAAACTGTGGTCGGTGCTGCCTCGGCTGTTCACCCTGCCGCCGGCCCGCTCCGTCACCCACGCGCTGGAGCGGATCTCCCTCCTGCTGCTGGTCGGCGGCGGGCTCTTCGAGTTCGTGACCGGAGTCCTCAACGTCCAGCTCGACTACCTCTTCCCCGGCTCCTTCTATCCGCTCCACTTCTACGGCGCCTGGGTGTTCTTCACGGCCTTCGTCGCCCACGCCCTGCTCAAGACGCCCACCGCGCTGCGCACGCTGCGCCGGCGCCGGGAGGAACGGCTCCCCGAGGAGCGGAGCGACCTGGTGGCGGCGCGACCCGCCGAGCCCACCTTCTCCCGGAGGGGCGCCCTGGGGTTCGTCGGGGGCGGCTCGCTGCTGCTCTTCCTGACGACCGTGGGGCAGAGCTTCGACGGTCTGCGCCGTACCGCACTCCTCGCACCGCACGGCGGCGCCGACCCCGGCGCCGGACCCAGCGGCTTCCAGATCAACAAGACCGCCGCGTACGCCGGGATCGACGCGGCGGAGACCGCCGAGGACGCCTGGCGGCTCGTCGTCACCGGACGCACCGGCACCGTACGCCTCGGCCGCGCCCAGCTCGCCCGGCTGCCGCTGCACAGCTCCGCGCTGCCCATCGCCTGTGTCGAGGGGTGGTCCACCTCCGACCAGTGGTGGCGCGGGGTACGGCTCCGGGACCTCGCGGCGCTCGTCGGGTACGACGGCGAGCCACCGGGCGTCCTCGTCGAATCCCTCCAGCGGCACGGCGCCTTCCGCCACGCGGCGCTCCGCGCCAACCAGGTCGCCGACCCGCGCGCCCTGCTCGCCCTGTACGTCAACGGCGAGGACCTCTCACCCGACCACGGCTTCCCGGCCCGGGTGATCGTGCCCGCCGCGCCCGGCGTGCTGAACACCAAGTGGGTGGCCCGGCTGACCTTCGGAGAGCTGTGATGCGCCCGCCCCGGATCCCCCTCGGCAACCCCCTCCACCTCCTGCTGCTCGCCGCCTCGTTCGCCCTCGCCGCCTACGCGGGAATCCGCCTCCTCGCCGGTGACTGGTTCGGTGTGGCGCTGTGGATCGTGGGGGCCGCGCTCCTCCACGACCTGGTGCTGGTGCCGCTCTACACGGGCGCGGACCGGGCCCTCACGGGCGGGCTCGGCGCGGCCGGCCGCCGGTGGGCGACGCCGTACGTACGCGTCCCGGCGGCCCTCTCCCTGCTGCTTCTGCTGGTCTGGTTCCCGCTGATCAGCGGGGCGGTGGAGGGGCGTTACCGGTTGGCCACCGGGACATCGACGGAGGGCTTCCTCGCCCGCTGGCTGCTGATCACCGCGCTCCTCTTCGGGGGTTCGGCGCTGCTGCTCGCGCTCCGGCTGCGCAGGGCGACGAAGCGGCGCCCGCCGCCCGCCCACTGACCGGCCCGCTCCCACCCGTACGCGTACCGCAGCAGCGCCGGAGTGCCGAGCCGCGCCCAGGGGAACGAGGAGCCGGTGGTGGTGCGGGCGTCGGAGAGGCGGACGTGGAGACGTTCGTCGACGTCCACCGGGACGGTCTCGGCGAGCAGCAGACCGCCCGGCCGCAGCAGCCCCGCCGCCCGCTCCAGCAGCGCGGCGGGGTCGCCCCCGATGCCGAGGTTGCCGTCCATCAGCAGGAGCGTGCCCCAGCGGCCCTCGCCCGGCAGCGGCTCGAAGACCGAGCGCCGCAGCGCCTGTCCCCCGTGCCGGACCGTCTGCTCGACCGCGGCCTCGCTCACATCGATGCCGAGGGCGGTCCGGCCGCGCGCGGCGAGTTCCGCGACCAGCCGGCCGGGGCCGCAGCCGATGTCCAGCACGGTGCCCTCGCACCGGTCCAGCGCCGCCCGGTCCACCGCGTCCGCCCGCGCGCACCACCGTTCCACCTCCAGGGGCAGCAGCCGGCCGTCGGCCCGGCGGAGGAAGAGCGGCCCGTGTCCGGAGCGCAGGGCGGCGGTGTACGGTCCCGGGGTCGCCCACGGGGGCGGGGCGGTGCTCATCGGCGGCCCGGAGCGGTGGCGGGGCGGGCGGGACGGCCGAGGCGGGCGAGTCGGTCCGCGAAGCGGGTGTGCGGGGCCTGGGCGGCGACCGCGTGGGCGTCGGCGGCGGTGTCGACGTCCCGCAGCCGGGGCAGCTCCCGGACGCGGAGCCCGGCGGAGACGAGCCGGTCCCGTTGCACCGCCCCGGTCACCGCCGTCGACATGGGGACGCCGCGCACCAGCGCGGGGTCCGGCTCGGCGAGCCCCAGCGCCCAGAAACCGCCGTCCTCGGCCGGGCCGACGTACGCGTCGCACTCCGCGAAATCCACCGTGAGCAGGGCGGGGGTCACCTGCGGGGTGTCCATGCCGATGAGCAGGGCGGGACCGGAGCACCGCCCGAACGCCTCCGCCAGCCGCGCGTCCAGGCCGCCCGGAGACTGCGGTACGACCTCGAAGCCGGGCGGCAGCCAGGGGCCCGGGGAGCCGTCCAGGACGAGCACCCGCCGGGTCGCGGGCGCGGCGGCCACCGCCCGGAGCGTGTCGGCGAGGGCAGCCGCCGCGAGACCGGCCGCCTCCCCGGGGGTGAAGGGCGGGGTGAGCCGGGTCTTGACCCGGCCCGGCAGCGGTTCCTTGGCGATGACGAGCAGGGTGGTCACCGGGCGCCCTCCGCGGTCCTGTCGTCGGCCGGGGCCTCCTGGAGGACGCGGCTCATGTCCCGTACCGCCTGCCAGGTGCCCCGCCAGGTGCCCGTCACCTTCGAGGCGCCGGAGCGTGGCAGATACGGCACGTCGTGCTCGGCGATCCGCCACCCCGCGTCGGCGGCCCGTACCACCATCTGGAGGGGGTAGCCGCTGCGCCGGTCGGTGAGGCCGAGCGCGAGCAGCGGCGCGCGCCGCGCCGCGCGGAGCGGACCGAGGTCGTGCAGGCGCACCCCGGTGCGGCGGCGGAGCAGCCGGGCGAGGGCCTGGTTGCCCGCGCGGGCGTGGGCGGGCCAGACGCCCCGGGCGGTGGGGCGGCGCCGGCCCAGGACGAGATCGGCGGTGCCGGAGCGGACCTCGTCGACGAAGGGGACGAGCAGCGCGGGGTCGAGGGAGGCGTCGCAGTCGCAGAAGCAGACGAACTCCGCGGTGGCGGCGGTCAGCCCCGCGTGACACGCGGCGCCGAAGCCCCTGCGGGACTCGGGCACGACGCGTGCGCCGAGCGCGCGGGCGATCTCCGCCGAGCCGTCGGTGGAGCCGTTGTCGACGACCAGGGCCCGCCAGCCGGCCGGGATCCGCGCGAGCACCCAGGGCAGGGCCTCGGCCTCGTCGAGGCAGGGGAGGACGACATCGACGTCTGGTGGTGGTGAGAGAGTCACGGCCTTCACCCTACGAAGACGAACGGAACATATCGGGCTTCGGCTCCTTACGAAACGCGGACGTCGGAGGAGCGCGCGGTGCCCGGGTGGGGTGCCCGGGCGCCCGGGGTGCCAGGCTGGGGGCATGCAGCGGATGGACGAACCCCTGGGGGCGCGGACCGGGAACCGTGCGGCACGGGTCCTGGTCGTCGACGACGACCCGACCGTGTCGGAGGTGGTCACCGGCTACCTCGACCGGGCCGGCTACCTCGTGGACCGGGCGGGCGACGGCCCCACGGCCCTGGCCCGCGCCGGTGAACACCGTCCGGACCTGGTGGTCCTGGACCTGATGCTGCCCGGCATGGACGGCCTGGAGGTCTGCCGGAGGCTGCGCGGCCACGGACCCGTCCCGGTCATCATGCTCACCGCCCGCGGGGACGAGGAGGACCGCGTCCTCGGCCTGGAGGTGGGCGCCGACGACTATGTGACCAAGCCCTTCAGCCCCCGGGAGCTGGTGCTCCGGGTCGAGTCCGTCCTGCGCCGCTCCCGGCCGCCCGCCGCCGCGCACCCCCTGAGCGCGGGCGGGCTCGCCGTCGACCCGGCGGCCCGCAGGGCCACCCGGAACCGTACCGAACTCTCCCTGACTCTCCGCGAGTTCGACCTGCTCTCGTTCTTCCTGCGCCATCCGGGGCGGGCCTTCAGCCGGGAGGACCTGATGCGCGAGGTGTGGGGCTGGGACTTCGGCGACCTGTCGACCGTCACCGTCCATGTCCGCCGGCTGCGCGGCAAGGTCGAGGACGACCCGGCCCGCCCCCGCCTCATCCAGACCGTGTGGGGCGTGGGCTACCGCTTCGAACCGGGAGGTGGCTGACCGTGCGGGACAGCCTGCTCATCGCCGGGTACGCGTTCGCCGGCGCCGCCGTCACCGGGCTCGCCGGGGCGGGCGTGCTCCGGCTGATCCGGCGCCGTTCGCTCACCGCCTCGCTCACCGTGGTCGCGGCGGTCGGCGTGGTGGCCATGCTCGCGGGGACGCTCGCCGTGGCGTGGGCGATGTTCCTCTCCCCGCACGATCTGACGGTGGTGACGACCGTCGTCGCCATGGCCGCCGCCGTCTCCCTCGCCACGGCGCTGCTCCTGGGCCGCTGGGTCGTCGCCCGCAGCCGTGAACTCGCGCTCGCCGCACGCTCGTTCGCCGACGGCCGGTTCGCCGCCCCGGAGGCGCCGGCCACCGCGGAACTGGAGGCGCTGAGCCGTGAGCTGGCGGCCACCAGTGCCCGGCTCGCGGAGTCCCGGGAGCGCGAGCGGGCCCTGGAGTCCTCCCGGCGGGAACTCGTCGCCTGGATCTCGCACGATCTGCGCACCCCCTCGCCGGTCTCCGCGCGATGTCCGAGGCGCTGGAGGACGGGGTGGCGCCGGACCCCGACCGCTACCTCCGGCAGATCCGCACCGAGGTCGAACGCCTCAACGGGATGGTCGGCGACCTCTTCGAACTCTCCCGCATCCACGCCGGAACGCTCTCCCCGCACCGCTCCCGGATCTCGGTCTACGACGTGATCGGTGACGCCCTCGCCGGCGCCGCCCCGCTCGCCCGCGAGCACGGGGTACGGCTGGTCGGGGAGCGGGTGGCGGCGGTGCCGGTGGAGGCCGACGGCAAGGAGATCAGCCGGGTCCTGGACAACCTGCTGGTCAACGCGATCCGCCGGACCCCCGCCGACGGCACGGTCGCGGTGGCCGCCGAGCGCTCCCCGGACGGCGTCGTGGTGTCGGTGACGGACGCCTGCGGCGGCATCCCGGAGGAGGACCTGCCCCGGGTCTTCGACACCGGCTGGCGCGGCACCCACGCGCGGACCCCGCCGTCCGGCGCGGGCCTCGGCCTCGCCATCGTGCGGGGCATCGTGGAGGCGCACCGGGGCCGTGCCACCGTGCGGAACGTGCCCGGAGGCTGCCGCTTCGAGGTGGTGCTGCCCGCCGCGCCGTCCTGACAGCGGGCACCGCCACCGGCCCCCGCGACGGCCCTCGGGCGACGCCACTCAGAAGACGCCCGTCAGACGACGCCCGTCAGGCGACGGCCCTCAGCCGCTCCGCATCCCGGCCCGCGCGAACTCCGCCACGCCCTCCTCGAACCCGGCCTCCGGCTTCCACCCGAGCGCGTCCCGCAGCCGCGCCGAGTCGGCGGTGATGTGCCGGACGTCGCCCAGCCGGTACTCGCCGGTCACGACGGGCGCGGGACCGCCGTACGCGGCGGAGAGCGCCGCCGCCATCTCGCCGACGGTGCGCGGCTCGCCGCTGCCGGTGTTGTACGCCGTGAGCGCCCCCGGCGCCGAACCGGCCTCCAGCGCCAGGGCGTTGGCGGTGGCCACGTCCCGGACCCGGACGAAGTCCCGCCGCTGGCCGCCGTCCTCGAAGACCCGCGGCGCCTCGCCCCTGGCCAGCGCGGAGCGGAAGAAGGAGGCCACCCCGGCGTACGGGGTGTCGCGGGGCATCCGGGGCCCGTACACGTTGTGGTACCGCAACGACGTCGCCGACCCGCCCGTGCAGCGGGCCCACGCGGCGGCCAGGTGCTCCTGGGCGAGTTTGGTCGTGGCGTACACATTGCGCGGATCGGCCGGGGCGTCCTCTCCGATCAGGCCGGGCAGCAGCGGCCGCCCGCACACCGGGCAGGGCGGCTCGAACCGGCCGGCGGCGAGCTCACCGGCCGTGCGCGGACCCGGCCGCACCTCGTCGTGCCGGGGGCACGCGTACCGCCCCTCCCCGTACACCACCATCGACCCGGCCAGCACAAGACGCCGCACCCCGGCCTCCGCCATCCCGGCGAGCAGCACGGCCGTACCGAGGTCGTTGCGGGAGACGTACTCCGCCGCGTCGGCGACCCCGTCCCCGAGCCCGACCATCGCCGCCTGATGGCAGACCGCGTCGACACCGACGAGGGCCCGGGCGACCGCCGCCGGGTCGCGCACATCCTCCCCGGGGTCCGCCCGGACGTCGTACCCGACCGGCTCGTGCCCGCGTTCCCGCAGGACGTCGACGACATGGGACCCGATGAACCCGGCACCGCCGGTGACCAGTACACGCATACGGTCACGCTAGAGCGCCCCACCGACCGGATCCCGCGACCCGCCGGGCATGTCACCGCTCCGTAAGACCTCACGGGCGCCCGGTGCCCCGTACCGCGCGGTTCAGGGCTCCGGGGACGACCAGCCGATCAGGGCGCCGCGTACCGCGGCCACCAGGCGGGTGGCCGCTTCTTCCTCTGTGCGGCCGCTTTTGATGAGGTCGAGGATGTCCCGGGGGTCGAACAGGGCGTTCCACAGGTACAGCGCCTCGTCGCCGAGGTCGCCCAGGCCGAGCTCCTCGGTGGTCTGGCGGAGGGGTTCGGCCAGGGCCTCGGCCTGTGGGGTGAGGTAGCCCGTGTTCTCGCCGAGCCGTTCGAGATAGCCGCGGTGGGAACGCATCTGGGCCATCGCGCCGCCGTGTTCCAGGACGAGGGAGACCCAGTACCGGGAGACCGCCTCCAGGCGGGCCATGCCCCGGGTCGGCTGGCGTCGGCTGAAGTCGCGCAGCTCCGTGCCGACCTGGGCGCGGAACGCGTGCAGGATCTCCTCGACCGAGGAGAAGTGGCGGTAGGCGGTGGCGGTGGACACCTCGGCGTGCCGGGCGATCTCGGCCAGGCTGACCGGTGTCGGTGAGTTCTCGAAGAGCCGCGCCGCGGCCTTGATGAGGTGCCTGCGGTTGCGCTCGGTGTCACTGCGCATGGGGCGTCTCCTCGTCGCGTCGGGGGGGCATCGTTCACCGTAGGGCCGCGAAGCCCTGGGCGAGCCGGCGGACGCCCTCGGCGATGGACTCCGGGCCGGCAGCGTACGACAGCCGCAGATGTCCTTCGCCCCGCGCGCCGAATTCGCTGCCGGGCCGGACCGCGACGCCGTGTGTCCGCAGGGCGGCCACGACCTCCACGGAGGGCAGGTCGAGATCGTACCGGGGGAACTGGTAGAAGGCGCCTTCCGGCGAACTGAGCGTCAGGCCGGGGACGGTGGCGAGCGCTTCGCGCATGATCTCGCGGCGCCCCTCGTAGGAGGCCCGCATCCGGGCCACGTCCGCGGCCCCGTGCACCACGGCGGCGAGCGCGGCGTCCTGGACGAAGGTGTTCATGGAGCCGTTGAAGGTGTTGTGGATACGGGCCGAGGCCTGGATGAGGTCCGAGGGCCCCCAGAGGTAGCCGACGCGCCACCCGGTCATCGCGTAACTCTTGGAGAAGGTCTGGCAGTACACGGTGCGCTCGCGCAGGCCGTCGAGGGAGATCGCCGAGGTGAACGGGCGGCCGGTGAAGTCGAGGTCGGCGTAGGCCTCGTCGGAGACGACGAGGGTGGAGGTGCCGTCGAGCAGTTCGGCGAGGGTACGGAGTTCCTCGCGGGTGTGGACGATCCCGGTGGGGTTGACCGGGTTGCAGAAGACGAAGAGCCGGGCGCCGTCGAGCGCGGTGGCGAGCCGGTCGAGGTCCCAGTGGAGGTCGGGGCCGAGGGGGACCGGGACGACGGTGCCGCCGGCCATGCTGACCAGGTCGCCGTAGAGGGAGTAGGTGGGGTCGGGGACGACCACCCGGTCCCCCGGGTCGACGATGGCGAGGAGGGCGGCGGCGAGGCCCGCGGTGCCGCCCTGGGTGATGAGGATGTCGGCGGCGCGGGCCGGGGCGCCGGCGATGCCCGTGAGTTTCTCGGCGAGCGCTTCGCGGAGGGAGGACTCGCCGAGCAGCGGGGAGTAGTGGGTGCGTCCCGCGCGGAGCGCGGCGTAGGCGGCCTCGGTCACCGGGGCGGGCGTGTCGAAGTCGGGTTCGCCCATGGCGAGGGAGACGAGATCGCCGCGGGACTGCGGCTGCTGGGTCCGCCGGGAGGCGGCGGCGATCCGGGCGACGGCCTCCGCGGTCGCGAAACGGAGGGGTTCCGTGGTGGCGGTGGGGGACATACGGCTCTCCTGGTGGTGGCTCAGATACGCGGTCGGGTGTCTTCGGGCGCGCCCGCCCAGCGGCTGATCTCCAGGTCGCCGGAGGTGTCGCGGGGCCGGGTGGGGGCGACGACGATCTCCTGGAGCACCACGCGCTGCGGGAGGGTGACGGCGAGCCGGATCGCCTCGGCCACGTCCTCCGGCCGCAGCATGGCGGCGCGCTCCTCGGGGGCCGGCGGGCGGGCCCGGCGGTCGAGGATCGGGGTGTCCGCCTCGCCGGGCAGCACGGTGATGGCCCGCAGCCCCTGGTCGCGGAAGGTGGTGTGGAGGAACGTCATGAAGTTGCGGACGCCCGCCTTGGCGGCCCCGTACGCGGCGCCGCCGAGCAGATTCGGGTGGACGGCGGCGAGCGAGGAGACGGTGACGATGGTGCCGGTGGCGCGGTCGAGCATGTCGGGCAGGACGGCCTGGGTGAGCTGGAAGACCGCCGTGAGGTTGACGTCGAGCACCTCGCGCCACTCCTCGTGCGGCAGCCACCGGGGGTTGAGCACCGAGGAGGCGCTGCCCGCGCTGTTCACGAGGATGTCGACGGGGCCGAACTCCGTACGGACCCGGTCGAGGGCCCGGTCGACGTCCTCGGTACGGGTGATGTCGGCGGCCAGCGCGAGGGCCGTGCCGCCCTCGGCGCGGATGGCCTCCGCCGCCGCCTCCAGCGGCTCGGGCCGGCGGCCGAGCAGGGCGACGGCCAGGCCGTCCCGGGCCAGCAGCCGTGCCGTTTCGAGCCCCATTCCACTGCCCGCTCCTGTGATGAGCGCCGTCTTTTCCGGCATCTCCTTCGGCATCACCTCCGGCATCACCGTGCCACCTTCCTCTCCCGTGTGAGTCTGCGTGTGCGTGTGCGAGAGTATTTGAGATTTTATTCTCAAATGAGATTAGCTTCTCGGTTTTTCTCTGGCAAGGGTACGGCGAAACCCCGGGCGCGGAACGCCTCCCCGACCGCCTCCTCCAGCACCCGGACCTCGGCCTCGCGCCGGGCGAACCTCCGCAGCGACGTCTCCCGGTCGGTCCACCGGAAGCGCAGCCGCCGCCCCGGTCCCGCCTGGCCGAGCAGCGGAAGGCAGGCCCGCGACGCGACGCCGACGACCGGATAACCCGCCGTCAGACTCCGGTACCGGCCGAGCACGATCAGCTCGTCCGCGTGCGGGATCTGGAGCGCCCCGATGGGCACCCCGTGCGACACGATCTCGGTGGTGTCGTGCGGGTGCAGCACCGGACCGTCGAGCCGGAGCCCGACATGGTTCGAGCGCGGGGTGACCGTGTACGTCGCGTCCGCGATCAGCTCCCGGATGCCGGGGATGGTCCGTATCCCGTGAGCGGCGACGACATCGACGCTCCAGGTCCCCTCGGGGAAACGGGTGACGGGCACCGGCAGCCGGAACAGCGGCGGTTCGAGGAGCCGCCGCCCGAACCCCCGGAACTCCGTCTCCAGCAGCAGCCGTTCACCCGGTGAGACGGTCTGCCCGAACCCCATCCGGGCGTCCGGGGCCGCGCTGCCCAGCAGGGTCCCGGCGGCGAGGGCGCCGTTGACCGCGACATACGTACGGGTTCCCCGGCTCAGCTCCGAGCGGACCCGTACCTCCAGACCGGCCGGCACCACCAGCGGCGACCAGCCCTCGGCCGGGGCGCCGCCCACGGTGACCTCGGCGTACGCGCCGGTCACCGCCAGCAGCACATCGGCCTCCGGCACCAGGGCCACCTCCCCGCCGAGGTTCTCCAGGAGCGTCGCGCCCCGGGCGTTCCCCACCAGGACATTGGCGACGGCCGCCGCATGCTGGTCGGCCGCCCCGCCGGTGGGGACCCCGCGCCGCTCGGTGTCGTGCCGCCCGAGGTCCTGGAAGGTGGTGAGCCACCCGGTGCTCGTGAGGTCGAGTGCCACGGTCGTCATGGGGAGTCCTCCACCGGCAGCAGGAAGCCGGCGTCCAGGGCCGCCGCCTCGCCCCGGCCGACCGGGACGAAGCGCACGGTGTCCCCGGTGCCGAACGAGACGGGGTCCGGGCGGGAGATGTCGACGATGGTGTGCGGGGTCCTGCCGACGACACGCCAGCCGGTGGGGCCGGGGAACGGCTGGATGATCGCGTTGGTGCCCGCGATCATGACCGACCCCGGGACCACATCGGTACGCGGCTCGGCCCGGCGCCGTACCGGACGCGGCACCTTGAGCCCGTCCATCATCGGCGCCATCGCGGCACCCAGCAGCGAGATCGTGAAGACCGACCCGGCGACGGCCTCGACCACCTCGGCGGGGGAGCACTCCAGCTCCTCCGCCACGGAGAGCAGGTCGGGGCCCGCCTCCGCGTCGAAGACGACGGGGATGGTGAAGGTACGGGCGCCACGGCGGCCCGCGAGGTCACCGGCCGCGGCGGGCGCGGGCGCGGGGGCCCACTCCGCGACCAGCCGGGCCGCGTACTCCACATGCCGCAGCTCCGTCCGTACCGGGTCGTACGCGATGAGCAGCGATTCGAGGCCGGAGACGACATCGAGGACACCGTACGGACGGAAGGCGAGGAACCGGTCCCGGAAGGCGACGATCCCGGCCCTGCGGGCCGCCTGGTCGGGGTGGGGGATGGTCACCATCACCGCCGAGTCCCCGAAGGGCTCGACGGTGACGGCGCCGTACTGGGGTGTGGTCATCGACTGGTGCGCCCCGGCCTCAGCCGGCGAGCGCGGCCTCCGTCTTCCCGGCCTTCCCCGCCGTCTCCGGCTTCCCGGCCGTCTCCGGCTTCCCCGCTTTCCCGGCCTTCTCGGCTTTCCCGGCCTTCTCGGCCAGGACCTCGCGCAGGCCGGTGACGCGGATGCCCTCGGCGTCCAGCGCGGCGCGCAGCGCTGTGCCGTTCTGGAGGACGGACGGGTGGTCGCCGTGGAGCAGCAGGATGTCGGCGTCGTGGCCGAGCGGGACCACATTGCCGTCGACGGAGCGGACCGTGCCCTCCCGGACGACCTGGCGGCAGCGCTCGCCGATGAACTCCGGGTCGTGGATGAGCCCGCCCTCGTGCGAGCGCGGGACGGGCATGCCGTCGTCGCCGTACCCCCGGTCGGCGAGGAAGACATAGCCGACCTCAAGGCCGCGCTTGCGCGACTCCTCGGCGAGCAGCCCGCGCTGGCAGATGACGATGTACTCCTTGTTGTACGCGGCGATCGCGTCGGTGATGGCCCGGGCGTGTTTGGCGTCGGTCTGCGCGATCGACCCCATACGGCCGTGCGGGGCGACATGGCTGATGGTGCCGCCGTGCACCCGGGCGAACCCGTCGAGCGCGCCCAGTTGGTAGAGCACGTCGGTACGGATCTCCTCCTCCGACGCCTCGATGAGGCGGCGGCCGAACCCCACGAGGTCGGGGTAGCCCGGGTGGGCGCCGAGTTCGATGCCGCGCTCGACGCAGTCGGCGACCGTACGGTCCATGATGCGCGGGTCCCCGGCGTGGAAGCCGCAGGCGATGTTCGAGGAGGTGACGAGGGAGAGCAGCGCGGCGTCGTCGCCGATCGTGTAGTTGCCGAAGCTCTCGCCGAGGTCGGCGACGACGGCCACGGAGTTGATACCCATGATGTCTCCTGATGCGGAAGTGGTGCGGTTCGGCGGGGCGGCGGTTCAGCGGGCGGCGAGGGGGCGGCCCTTGGTCTCGCGTACGAAGGCGAGGGTGCCCAGGGTGATCAGGGCGGTGAGGATGGAGGCGTACGCGGGTACCAGGGTGGACCCGGTCGCGTCGATCAGTTGCGTCATCACCAGCGGGGCGCTGCCGCCGAAGACGATCGTGGAGAGGGAGAAGCCGATGCTGTACGCGGAGTAGCGCACGGTGGTCGGGAACATCTCGGCGAGCACGGTGTGGATGACCGCCGCATGGCCGGAGAAGGCGATCGCCAGCACGACGGTGCCGATACAGGCGAGCCCGAACTCGCCGGTGGTGATCAGCCGGAACATCGGGTACGAGACGGCCGCCATGGCGAGCGCGGAGCCGGCCAGGACGGGTTTGCGGCCGATCCGGTCCGAGAGCCGGGCCATCAGCGGGATACAGCAGGCCACGGCGACCAGGCTGACCGCGGTGACCGTGAGGGCGCGCAGCATCGAGAAGTTGTGGGTGCCCAGCGAGGTCTTGAGATAGGTCGGCATGTAGACGAACAGCAGGTAGTACCCGGGGCCGTTGAGGGCGGGCAGGAAGATCGTGAGCAGGATCGCCCGGAGGTGGCGGCGGTTGCCGAGCGCCTCGCGCAGCGGGTTGCGGGCCACGGTGTTCCGCGCGCGCAACGCCTCGAAGTGCGGGGTCTCCTCCAGCCTGCGGCGGATGTAGAAGCCGATGTACCCGAGCGGGACGGCGAGCAGGAACGGGATGCGCCAGGCCCAGGAGGCCATCGCGTCGTCGCCGAGCGTGGTGATGAGGAGGGCGGAGAGGGCGCTGCCCACCATGAGGGCGATGAACGAACCGACCGCGATGAAGCTCATCAGGAAGTTACGGCGGTGGTCCGGCGCGTACTCGCCGACGAAGGACATCGCGCCGGCCACCTCGCCGCCCGCCGAGAAGCCCTGGAGCACCCGGAGCAGGACGAGCAGGACGGGCGCGGCGACCCCGATCGCCGCCGACGAGGGGATGAGGCCGATGGCGGCGGTCGAGGCGGAGATCAGCACCAGCAGGGCGGCGAGGAGGCTGCGCCGGCCTATCCGGTCCCCGATGTAGCCGCAGATGACGCTGCCGAACGGCCGCGCGACAAAGCTGACCAGGAAGCCGATGTTGGTGAGGAAGAGGTTGCCCGCGTCCGCCTCGCCCATGATGTTGAGGGCGAGATAGGTGACCAGCAGGCCGTAGATCCCGTAGTCGTACCACTCGACGAACGACCCGATGGCGCCGGCGAGGGTCGCCTTGCGGACGTCCTCGGGGGCCGCGGTGGCGATCTCGGGGGCGTCGGGGGCGTCGGACGCCTCAGGGGCCTCGGCGGTGGGCGCGGCGGTGGGCGCGGCGGTGGCGTGCGGTGCTGCCTCAGGACGGTCTGGTGGGGTGTCGAGCCGATCTGACGTGGTCATACGCGTTCACTTTCGGTGTCGCGGACCCCTGTCCTGTTACCGGTTCAGGGGAAGACGGAGGCGGTACCTCGGGGGTGGGGAAGGGCCCGGTGCCGATCGGCTCGCCGGGGCCGGTGGCGGGGGCGGCGGGGCGCCCGGGCCGAGATGCGACTTGAATTTCGAATGAGAATAGATTCGCATCTTGAGGGGGTCAAGAGGTCGGTGTTGCCCCGGAGTCAACCTTCCGTTTCCGTTCTGGAAGCGGCGGAACGCCCCTTGTCTTGTCCTGCGGTTGGATGCACACTGACCCCGGAAACGCGAAAGTATTCGCACTTTTGCCTCTCCCGGCCCTCTCTCAACCCTCTCCCGGCCCCCGCGAAGGAGTCTCCCGATGACCCAGGACAATGTGCGTGTGGCCGAGCCGTGGCCCCGTGTCGACCGCCATCTGCTGGAACGGTTCCGCGCCCACTCGGTGGCCAATCTCGGAGACGCCCTGGACCGGCTCAACATCGTCGACGGCGGCATCTCGCCGGTCTGGAACGGTGCCAGGGCGGTCGGCACGGCGCTCCCGGTGCTGACGGTCGCCGGCGACAACAAGGCCGTGATCGCGGCGCTGGAGCACATCCGCGCCGACGACATGCTGGTCATCAACGCCTTCGGCTACGACGGCCGCGCCGTCATCGGCGACAACCTCGCCCAGCGGTTCGCCGTCCACGGGGCCGCGGGCGCGGTGGTCGACGGTTACGTACGCGACGCCGCCATCATCGAGCGGCTCGCCATCCCGGTCTTCGCCCGGGGCCTCACCCCCGCAGGACCGTTCAAGAACGGCCCCGGCGCCATCGGTGAGCCGGTCGCCGTCGGCGGCGTCGTGGTGCACCCCGGGGACATCGTCGTCGCCGACGGCGACGGAGTCATCGTCATCCCGCCGCACCGGGCGGAGGAGGCGCTGGAGGCGGTCGAGGCGATCGTCCTCCGGGAGGCCGAACTCGACGCCGAGGTCGAGGCGTTGCGCGCCCAGGCCGCCGCCCGGACCGCCGGGGCCGCGCAGGCCGCCCGGTGACCGGCCCGGCACCGGTCACCGGCCGCCTGCGCGTGGCGGTCGCCGCGCCCCTCGCCGAGGAGAACCGCGCGCGGATCCGGGCGCTGGAGCCCCGTGTCGACCTCGTCGTCGACGAGGAGCTGCTGCCCCCGATGCGGTGGCCCGCCGACTTCGCCGGTGACCCCGGCTGGCGGCGCACCCCCGGTCAGCGGCGCCGCTACGAGGCGGCGCTCGACTCCGCCGACGCGCTCTACGGCATCCCCGACGTGGACCCCGCCGCGCTCGCCCGTACGGTACGGGCCAACCCGCGGCTGCGCTGGGTGCACACGATGGCCGCGGGCGGCGGCGCCCAGGTCAGGGCCGCCGGGCTGACGGCCGGTGAACTCTCCCGGGTCGCCTTCACCACCTCCGCCGGGGTGCACGGGCGCCCGCTGGCCGAGTTCGCCGTCCTCGGGGTGCTCGCCGGTGCCAAGGACCTGCCCCGGCTCCGGCGCCAGCAGGACGGCCGCGAGTGGAGCGGCCGGTGGACGATGGGGCAGGTGAGCCGGCAGACCGTCCTCGTGCTGGGGCTCGGAGGTATCGGCCGGGCCGTCGTGGCCGCGCTCCACGCGCTGGGTGCGACGGTCGTCGCCACCAGCCGCAGGGCTGCCGGGGAGATCGCGGTGCCTGGCGTCTCTTCCGTGATCCACCCCGGCCGGCTGACCGAGGTGGCCCCCTCCGTGGACGCCGTGGTGAACACCCTGCCCGGCACCGACGCCACCCGGCATCTGCTCGGCAAGGGCTTCTTCGACGCGGTGAAACCCGGCTCCACGGTCGTCAACGTCGGCCGGGGCACGGTCCTGGACGAGGCGGCGCTGCTGGGCGCGCTCGACTCGGGACGGGTCGGCTTCGCCGCGCTGGACGTCTTCGAGACGGAGCCCCTGCCGGCGGAGAGCCCGCTCTGGGGGCACGACCGCGTTCTGGTGAGCCCGCACACGGCGGCGCTCGACGCGGCGGAGGACCGCCTCATCGCCGAACTCTTCGCCGCCAACGCGACCCGGTTCCTCGACGGGCGGGACCTCGTCAACCGCGTCGACACCGTCGAGTTCTACTGACCGGTTCCACCGGTCCGCCGCCGGTGAGCCGCCTCCGGGCACCGATGCGCCCCGTAACCGATCCGTCCGTAACCGATCCGTCCGTAACCGATCCGTCCGTAACCGATCCGTCCGTAACCGATCCGTCCGTAACCGATCCGTCCGTAACCGATCCGCCCGTAACCGATCCGACCCGACCAGGAAGACCACCGCTGCGATGACCTCTCCCTTCGACCTCACCGGAAAAGTCGCCCTGATCACCGGGTCGAGCCGAGGCATCGGGCTCGGGATCGCGGCGGGGCTGGCGGACGCCGGGGCCACCGTCGTCCTCAACGGGCTCGACCCCGCGCGCCTCGAAGCGGCGCGCGCCTCCCTCGCCGAACGGTACGGAGCGGAGCGCGTCGCGGCCCGCGCGTTCGACATCGTCGACGAGGACGCGGTCGCCGCCGCCCTCACCTCGGTCGAGTCGGAGACCGGGCCCGTGCACATTCTGGTGAACAACGCCGGGGTCCAGCACCGCGAGCCCCTGCTCGACGTGAGCCGCGAGAACTGGCGGCGCGTGATCGACACCAACCTCACCGGCGCCTTCGTCGTGGGCCGGCAGGCCGCCCGGCTGATGCTGCCGCGCCGCGCCGGGAAGATCATCAACATCTGCTCCGTCCAGACCGACCTCGCCCGCCCCACCATCGGCCCGTACACCGCGGCGAAGGGCGCCCTGCGCAACCTCACCCGGGCGATGACGGCGGAGTGGGCCGGTGACGGGATCCAGGTCAACGGCATCGCGCCCGGGTACATCCACACGGAGATGACCCAGAAGCTCGTGGACGACGAGGAGTTCAACGGGTGGATCCTGGGCCGGACCCCCGCCCGGCGGTGGGGGACGGTCGCCGACATCGTCGGGCCTGCCGTGTGGCTCGCCTCCAGCGCGTCCGACTACGTCAACGGGCAGGTCGTGTTCGTCGACGGCGGCATGACGGCCGTCGTCTGAGAGCCCCTGGAGAGCCCCTTGGGAGCCCCTCATGAAGCCGTCGTCCGAGAAGGGACCGTCCATGCCCCACGCCCCCCACGCCCCCCGCACCACCACGGCGATCGTCGCCCACGGCGCCGGTGACCTCCGGGTCGAGACCGTCACCGTACGCGCCCCCGCGCCGCACGAGGCGGTCGTCTCCGTCGCGTACGGCGGTATCTGCGGCTCCGATCTCCACTACTGGCGCCACGGCGCCGTGGGCGAGTCGGTGCTGCGGGCGCCCATGGTCCTCGGCCACGAGGTCGTCGGCACGGTCCTGCGGCCGGCCGCCGACGGGAGCGGCCCGGCCGAGGGGACCCCGGTCGCCGTCCATCCCGCCACCCACGAGCCCACCACCGTACGGTTCCCCGGCGACCGCCCCAATCTCTCGCCGGGCGTACGGTACTTGGGCTCGGCCGCGCGTTTCCCGCACACCGAGGGCGCCTTCGCCGGTGAGGTGGTGCTGCCCGCCGCCATGCTCCGCGCACTGCCGCCGGGCACCGACCTCGTGGCCGCGGCCCTGGCCGAGCCCGCCGCCGTCGCCTGGCACGCCGTCGCCCAGGCCGGCGACCTCACCGGCCGGCGCGTCCTCGTCGTCGGGAGCGGCCCCATCGGCGCGCTCGCCGTCGCGGTCGCCGCACGGGCCGGAGCCGGTGAGATCGTCGCGGTCGACCTGCACGACCGGCCCCGGCGGATCGCGGCCGAGGCCGGGGCCACCCGTACCCTCGACGCGGCCGACACCGAGGCCGTCGCCGCCGTCGACGCCGATGTGGTGATCGAGTCCTCGGGAAACCACCGGGGCCTCGCCTCCGCGATCAGGGGCGCGACCCGGGGCGGAACGGTGGTCATGGTGGGCCTCCCGCCACTCGGCGACCAGCCCGTGCAGGTCGCTTACGCCATCACCCGGGAACTCCGCCTGGTCGGCTCGTTCCGCTTCAACGACGAGATCGACGAGGTGATCGCGGCCCTCGCCGACGGCTCGCTCGCCGTCGGGCCCGTCGTCACCCACACCTTCCCCGCCGCCGAGGCGCACCGGGCGTTCGCCGTCGCCGCCGACGCCTCGGTCTCGGGGAAGGTCCTGCTCGCCTTCTGACGCACCGGCGGAAGACGGCCCGCCTCCCCCGGGCCGACGGGTGCGCGTCGAGGTCCATGCTTAACGGCGTGTGTAGTTGGAAACGACTATCACGAGCGTTCGGCAGGACGGCGACGCGATGACCGACCGGCCGACTGGCCGGTCGACTGGACCGATCGACTGACGGGGGAGGTACGTCGTGAAGGACGCGCCCTTGTATCTGAGGCCACGGGTGGATCCGCCGCTCGCCTCGCTGCTGGGGAACGCGCCGTTACTGCACTCGCTCGTCGACGCGCTGGGGTCGCCGCTGAACGTGCTGCTTCCGGAGGTCGTCGCCCGCAACGCCGAGCGGTTCGGGGCGGTGTACCGGCACCACCGGCTGGCCGGGCGGGTGTACTACGCGCACAAGACGAATCGTTCCAGCGCCCTGGTACGGAGACTCGCGGCGTGCGATCCCGCCGCCGTCGGCGTCGACGTGGCCTCGCTGGGGGAGTTGCGGCACGCGCTGAGCTGCGGGTTCACCGGGGACCGGGTGATGGCCACCGGTCCCAAGGACCCCGAGTTCCTCTGGCTGGCCGCGCGGGCGGGGGCGACGGTGAACGTCGACTCGGCCGGGGAGCTGGACCAACTGGCCGGTCTGGTACGGCGGTACGGGCTGCCCCGGGTGGATGTGCTCGTACGGTTCTCCGGGTTCGAGGCGGCGGACGGCGGAACCGGGGGCGGAACCGGGGGAGCGGGCGGGGCCGGCACGCGGGTGCTCTCGCGGCGGAGCCGGTTCGGTACCCCGGTCGCCGGGGCGGCCGGGGTGTGGGAGGCGCTGGAGCGGTACGCCGACAGCGTCGCGCTCGTCGGGCTCGCCTACCACCTGGACACCACCGGGGTCGAGGAGAAGAGCCGGGCGCTGGAGCGGTGCGTGCTCCTCATGGACGAGTGCCGCGCCCGGGGGTTCGCGCCGCGCGCCGTGGACATCGGGGGAGGCTTCGGCGTCGGGTATGTCGAGGACGCCGGGGAGTGGCAGCGCTGGACCACCGCGCTCAGCGAGGCGGTGCTCGGCACCCGGCCGCCGCTGACCTGGCGGGGCCACGCGTACGGGCTCCGCAACGACCACGGCACCGTACGCGGCACCGCCGCCCTCTACCCCGCCCACCGCCCCACCGCCGGACCCGGCTACCTCGACCAGCTCCTCACCCACCCCACCCCCGTCCTCGGCTCCACCCCGGCCACCCTCCTCCTCGAACACCTCCACGACCTGTACGTCGAGCCCGGCCGCGCCCTGGTCGACCAATGCGGCCTCTCGCTGGCGCGGGTGGTGGAGGTGCGCCCGCTCGCCGACGACCCCGGCCGGTATCTGGTGCGGCTCGCCATGAACGCCGCCGATGTGAGCCTGGAGGAGCACGGGGTGCTGGTCGATCCCGTACTCCTCTCCCGGGACGGTCGCCGGAGCGAGGCCGACGGGGGCAGCGAGGCCGGTGAGGGCAGCGAGGCCGTCGGGGGCAGTGCGGCCGGTGAGGACGGCGAGGCCGTCGGGGTCCATCTCATGGGCAACCTCTGCCTGGAGGCCGACCTGATCACCCGCCGGCTGGTCTTCCTCCCGCGGCTGCCCCGCGTGGGGGAGCTGCTGGCCTTCGTCAACACCGCCGGATACGCCATGGATTTCCACGCCCACCACGCACAACGCCAGCCGCTCGCGCGGACGGTTGCGGTCACGGAAGAAGACGACGGGACCTGGCGCTGGTGCCCGGACGAGAACTACTGGCCGCTCACACACCCTCAGGGAGTGCCGTCATGAGGTACGACAGCATCACCGAGGCCATCGGCCACACGCCGCTGGTCCGTATCGACCCCGCCGTACACGGTCTGCGCCATATCGACCTCTACGCCAAACTGGAGATGCTCAACCCGTTCGGCTCCGTCAAGGACCGGCCCGCCTGGCGGATGGCGCGCCCGTATCTGGAGGACGCGGCGGGCGGCGACGGTACGGTCGTGGAGCTCTCCAGCGGCAACACGGCCAAGGCGCTCGCGCTGCTGGCCGGGATGCACGGGCTGAAGTTCAAGAGCGTGACCAACCGGATGCGGGTCCCCGAGATCAAGGAGCTGCTCCTGCTGCTGGGCGCGGAGATCGAGGAGCTGCCCGGACAGAGCGAGTGTCTCGACCCCACGGACACCGACGACCCGCTCACCCGCTTCCACCAGGCGCTCTCCGAGCCCGGCTCCGCTTATCTCCACACCGACCAGTACTTCAATCCGCTCAATGTCGAGGCGCACGCGACCGGTACCGGGCCCGAGATCGTCAAGGATCTCGACGGGCGGGTGCCGGAGTGGTTCGTGGCCTGTGTCGGCACGGCCGGCTCCTCCACCGGGGTCGCCCAGGTCCTGCGCGAACACGACGCCGATGTCCGGGTGCTCGGGCTCGTCGCCGACAAGTCCGACTTCATCCCCGGCATCCGCACCATCGACGAGGTCCACCAGGTGGGCCTCTTCGACCCCGCGACCTACGACGCGCTCGCCTCGGTCACCTCCCAGGAGGCCATCGACGGCATGGTCACCCTGATCCGGCGGTGCGGACTCCTCTCCGGGCCGACCGGCGGCGCCGCGTACCAGGGCGCGGTACGCCATCTCGCCTCCGTCGACGCCGAACTGGACGGCACGGGGCGCCGCGAGACCGCCGTCTTCATCGTCTGCGACCGGGCCGAGAGCTATCTCAGCTACGTACGCCAGCGCCGACCCGAGCTTCTGGGCCGGGCGCGCGGCGGGCAGGCACCGGCCTCGCTCGGGGCCGAGGAGATCGCGGCGTACGGCCGTACGGTCGGCGTCGAGGAGGCGCGGCGCTGGCTCGCGGAGGGCGAACCCCGGCCCCTGGTGGTGGATCTGCGCGGACCGCACGCGTACGCCGCGCTGCACATCGAGGGCGCCGTCAACATCGTCGACGAACTCTTCGGTGAACTGGTCAGGGGCGGGCTGCCGTTCAGCAAATCCACGCCGGTGCTGCTCGCCTGCCCGGTGGGGGAGAAGTCACTGCGGTACGCCGCCGCGCTGACCCGTAAGGGGCACCCGGATGTGCGGAGCCTGGCGGGCGGGATCGTCGCCTGGCGGGACGCCGGGGCTCCGCTGGTGAGGGAGTGAGGCACATGGGCAGCGCCGATGACGTACGGGGCGATGACGTACGGGGCGATGACGTATGGGCCGAAGATGTACGGGCCGAAGAAGTACGGGAGCAGTTCCCCATCCTCGCCGGGCGGCCGGAGCTGACGTATTTCGACAGCGCGGCCACCGCGCAGAAGCCGCAGGCCGTCCTGGACGCCGTCGCCTCGTACCTCACCACCTCCAACGCCAACGCGGGCCGGGGCACCTACCCCTGGGCCAACGAGACGACCCGGCGGGTGGAGCGGGCCCGTGAGCGGGTCAAGGAGTTCCTGGGGGACCGGCTCCCCGGGCCCTCCGCCGTCCATTTCACCAGCGGCACCACCGAGGGGCTGCGCACCATTGCCCGGGACTGGCTCGTCCCGTACCTCTCCGACGGTCTCTCCGACGGCGACGAGATCCTCGTCCCGTACGCCGACCACCAGGCCAATCTGGAGCCCTGGCTCGAAGCGCGGCGGCTGCTCGCCGAGCGCGGGGTGGACATACGGATCCGGGACATCCCCCGCCAGGCGTCCTCCGGCGACTACGACCACCGGGCCCTCGCCGAGGTGGTCGGGCCCCGTACCCGGTTCGTCGCCGCCACCCATGTCCACCATGTCTACGGCGGCGACATGAACGTGCACCGGCTGCGCGCCGCCGTCGGCCCCGACGTGCCGATCTGCCTGGACGCCGCGCAGAGCGTCGGCCATCTCCCGGTCCGGGTCGCGACCGGGGCCGGAGGCGGGGGCGGGAGCGGGGCCGGGGGCGAAGGGCCGGACCTGGACGTCGACTTCGTCGTCTTCTCCGGTCACAAGGCGATGGCCCTGCCCGGTACGGGGGCGGTGTGGGCCCGTAACACCCGGGGCCCCGTCCTGCGGCCCGAGGGGTGGCAGGGCACCCCCAACACCGTCGGCATCGTCTCGCTCCACGCGGCGCTCGACTGGCTGGACGCGGCGGGGCCCGAGCGCATCGCCCGCCATGTCACCGCTCTCGCCACCCGGCTGACGGACCGGCTGCGCCGGCTGGAACCGTACGAGATCCTCGGCTGCCCCACGAGCCTCGCCGCCGAGAGCGCGCTGCCGATGGCGCAGCGGCGGCACGGGATCGTCACGTTCCGGCACCGCGACATCCCCTCGGACGATCTGGGCTTCATTCTTTTCAGCCACGGTTTCATGGTCCGGGCGGACAACCTCTGCCAGGCGGGGGTCGACGCGGCGAGCGGCTCCGTGCGGGTCAGCCTGCATGTCTACAACACGGAGGAGGAGGTGGACCGGCTGCTGGCCGTTCTCGCCGGGCTGGCATCGCCCGGATGAACGGTTATTGATAATCGTTTCCACCTGTACATTGCGTGGTAGTCGCGGCATGCGCGATGCGACAGGTGCGAGACGGACGAGGTGGCACGGCCAGATGGGCGTGAGTATGGGAACGGCCAGCAGGTGGGTGGAGCGCTGGGAGCGGCAGCAGCAGCGCTACGCGGTCGACCGCGAGGAGCGGTTCTCGGTGATCGCCGATGTCACCGAACATCTCTGCGCGGGGCGCGGCCGGCCGCTCCTCCTCGACCTGGGGTGCGGTCCGGGATCGCTCTCCGCCCGGCTCGCCCGGCGGCTGCCGGAGGCGGAGATCGTCGCCGTGGACCAGGACCCGGTCCTGCTGGAGCTGGGGCGCACCCACTACGCGGACGCCGCCCGGTACGTGGACGCGGTGATCGGCGCGGAGGGGTGGACGGAGGCGCTGGAGCTGGACCGCCCGCTCGACGTCGCCGTGTCGACCACGGCGCTGCACTACCTCCCGGCCGCCGTCCTGCTCCGTACGTACCAAGCCCTCGCCGCGCTGCTCCGCCCCGGCGGCGCGCTGGTGAACGGGGACCACTTCCCGCCGGACGGCGGGCCCTGCTCGGACCTCACCGCCCAGGTGGGGCGGCGCAGGGCCGAGCGGACCGGGACCCACGGGCACCAGGACGAGGACTGGGAGTCCTGGTGGCGGGCGGCCGCCGCCGATCCGGAGCTGACCGACCTGTTCGAACGGCGCGAGCGGTGCGGTCCCTCCTCGGGCGGCGGCAACCGGCACCTCTCGGTGGGCCGGCACACCCGGCTGCTCCGGCGGGCGGGGTTCCGGCATGTCACGCCGGTGTGGCAGGTGGGGGACAGCTGTGTGCTGGTGGCGCTGAAGGGGTGAGGCCCCTCGGCCCCTCCTGCTGCTCAGAGCGTGAGGGACATGAGGATCTCGTCGCGGTCGTCGCCGGGGGCGAGCCGCAGCGCCCCGGGCCAGCGGCCGATTTCGGTCCACCCGGCCTTGCGGTAGAAGTGTTCGAGCCCCAGCCCGGCGCGGACCGAGAGCTTGAGGCGTTCGAGCCCCATCTCCTCGGCGGCGACCCGGCGGGCGTGGTCCATCAGCGCGGCGCCGAGCCCCCGGCCCCGCAGACGCACCTGCGTCTGTACGTGGTTGACCACCCCGCAGTGCGCTTCCAGCGGGTGCGTCTCGCGGCGGACGACCAGCCACCCGGCGAGCGCGCCGTCGACGGTGGCCGTCAGCAGCCTGCCGCGCTCGGGCGCGAGGCCGCCGGCGATCCGGTCCACGGCGGCCTCGACATCCGCCGGGGTCACCGGCGGCAGCGGGCAGCCGTCCGGGATGACCGCCCCGCCGGAGTTGACCACGGCGGCCCAGCAGGCCGCCAACTCCCCGCGCAGGGAGCCGGTCACGTCGGAGGGGCGCACGCACTGCGTGAACGTGGGGGCGGATGCGGATGCGGATGCGGGGGTGGGGGTTTCGGGTGGGGTCACGGGAGAAGGCTGCCATGGGTCACGGGCCCCGGAGGGTCCAGCGGGAGGGGGCGGGGGCCGGTGCGCAGACGGGCCGCGTCCCGGGCGGGCGGGAGGCCGTACGCCGTACGGTACTCACGGTTGAACTGGGTGGCGCTCACATAGCCGACCGCCTGGGCGGCCTGGTTCGCGGTGGCGCCGGCCACCAGGCGCCGCCGGGCCTCCTGGAGGCGCAGGCGCTTCTGGTACGTGAGCGGACTCATGCCGGTGGCCGCCTTGAAGTGCCGGTGCAGGCTCGCGGGGCTCATCTGCGCCGAGGCGGCGATCGCGGCGATGGAGACCGGCTCGGTGTAGTGCTCGCAGATCCAGCGGGCCGCCTGGCGGACCCGGCCCGCGGGCGAGTCGTCCTGTGCGCACTGGCGCAGCGCCGGGCCCAGGGAGCCGCGCAGCAGCCGGTAGAGGATCTCGCTCTCGATACGAGGGGCCAGGGGCCGGATGTCCTCAGGGGTGTCGAGGAGTTCGACCCAGCGGGCGACCGCCTCCACCAGCTCCGGGGGCATCGGCGCCGCGACCTGACCGGTGGGGGCGGCCTGACCGGTGAGGGCGGCGGGGGCGGTGGGAGCGACCGGGGTGGCCGGGGCGGCCGGGTCCGTCTCGTCCACTTCGACGAGCAGGCCGGCGAGTGCCGCTCCGTCGATGCTCAGGACGGCGGACCGGTAGGGCACCTTGTCCAGCCGCACGGCCACGGGCAGGTCGATCGTGGTCATGAGCATCTCGCCGGCGTGCGCGACCTGGCTCACGTCGCCCGCGGTGGTGCGTTTCGCGCCGTCGGAGACGAAGCAGATCATCGGCTCGTAGAGCAGGCCGGTGGGCTCGATGGGCTCGTCGACCGAGACGAGGGAGAGCCGGGGGACCGCGCTCCCGGCGCCCGGTTCGGTGTGGTGCCGGTCGATGGCGGCGGTCAGCCGGTCCAGCAACGCCTGCTCCTTCCTGAGAGGATCAGGCAATTCTATGCGATCTCTGCCCCATGCCTCCCGGGGGCCCCTCCCCTAGCGTCGAAGGCATGGCACAAGACAAGGCAGAGCACATGTCACACACCGCCGGACACCCCGCGGACCTGCCCCTCCGCGACCTCGGTGGCCAGGGCCTCCGCGCCGGGGCGATCGGCCTGGGCACCATGGGGATGACCATGGCCTACGGGCCCTCGGACGAGCGGAGCAGCATCGCCACGCTCCGCCGCGCGTACGAGCTCGGCGTCACCCTCTTCGACACCGCGGAGCTCTACGGCGGGGGCACCGGCAGCAACGAGCAACTTCTCGGCCGGGCCGTGAAGGACTTCCGCGACGACGTCGTGATCGCGACCAAGTTCGGCTTCGACCTCAGCGACCCGGCCCGGCTCGGGACCGCGTTCGACAGCCGTCCCGAGCACATCAGGGAGGTCACCGAGAACAGCCTCCGGCACCTCGGCACCGACCGTATCGATGTGCTCTACCAGCACCGGGTGGACCCGGACGTCCCCATCGAGGACGTGGCGGGTACGGTCGGCGAGCTGATCGCCGAAGGCAAGGTGCGGTATCTCGGGCTGAGCGAGGCGGGGCCGGAGACCGTGCGGCGGGCCCACGCGGTCCACCCGGTCTCGGTGCTCCAGACCGAGTACTCGGTCTTCGAGCGGGCCGTGGAGGCGGATGTCCTGCCGGTGGTCAGGGAGCTGGGCATCGGGTTCGTGCCCTACTCGCCCCTCGGCCGGGGCTTCCTCACCGATGTCGTCAAGCCGGCCGCCGAGTACCCCGCCGACGACATGCGCGCCTGGGACGACCGCTGGCAGCCGGGCAACTACGAGAAGAACCTCGCGGCGGTCCGCGCGCTGACCGACCTCGCGGAGGGCAAGGGCATCACCGTCACCCAGCTCGCGCTGGCCTGGCTGCTCGCGCAGGGCGACGACATCGTGCCCATCCCGGGCACCCGCAGCCCGCACCGTCTCGCGGAGAACGTCGCCGCCGCCCAGGTCGCCCTGACGCCCCAGGACCTCGCCCGCGTCGGCGAGATCCTGCCGCACGGCGCGGCCGGCTCCCGCTACCAGGAGGCGATGATGCCCGAGTGGCGGTGATGCCGGAGTGGCGATGACCGGAGCGACGGTGATTGGAGCGGCGGTGACCGGAGTGGCCGTGACCGGAGCGGCGGGCCGGCCGCGCCCCGGTGTTCCTGACGGCCCGTGCCCGCCGTCAGGGCTCCACGGTCAGCTCCACCCCCGTCGTGCGGTCGGCGGACGGGCCTGTTCCGAGTTCGAACGTGCCCGGCTCCACGGCCCGTTCGAGTGAGCGGGTGACCGAGGCCAGGGTCTCCGTCGTGACCGGGAAGGAGACCTCCGCGCGTTCGCCCGGGGCCAGCGCCACCCGGGTGAAGCCGCGCAACTCCCGTACGCGCGGCCAGGAGGAGCCGCCCGTCACCCGGCGTACATACAGTTGAACGGTCTCGGTGACCGGCCGCGCCCCGGTGTTCCTGACCTCCACCACGCAGGTCAGGGGTGCGATGGCGCCGGGCGCTGCGAGGGGGACCGCCGTACCGGAGAGGCGGGGCGTGCCGTACGCGACCGTCGTGTACGACAGGCCGTGGCCGAAGGGGTGGGCGGGGGTGGCCGGCTGGTCGACGTAACCCCGGTAGCCGTGGTCCTTCCCGTTGTAGTACACGGGGAGTTGCGCGGCCGAGCGGGGGACGGAGACCGGTAGCCGGCCCTCCGGTTCCGCCGCCCCGAAGAGGATGTCCGCGACCGCGCGCCCGCCCCACGGCCCCGGGTACCAGGCGCTCAGCACCGCCCCCGCCCGCGCCGCCGACTCCTCCGGTACGGCGTGGGGGCGGCCCTGCACCAGGACCACCACCACCGGGATCCCGGTGTCCGCCACGGCCTCCAGCAGCGCCGACTGGCCTTCGGGGAGCCGGAGTTCGGCCAGGTCGACGCCCTCGCCGCAGGTCATGCCGGCCGGCGGGCCCGAGGTGACGATCGCCGCGCCGTTGGCGTCGAAGCGGGTGTCGGGCTCCCGGGCGCTCGACCCGCCCAGCACCACCACCGCCACCTCGCTCCCGGCGGCCAGCGCCACCGCCGCCGGGAGGCCCGAGCGGTCGCCGCCGACCAGCTCGCACCCCCGCGCGTACTCCACCGCGCACCCGGCGGGCGCCGCCGCCCGGATCCCGGCGAGCACCGTGACGCCGCTGCCGGGCCGCTGGGGCGCGGTGTAGTCGCCGATCTGCTGGGGGACGGAGTCGGCGTTCGGCCCGAGCACCGCGATCCGGCGGACCCGCTCAGGGAGGGGGAGCGTGGTGCCGTTGTGGCTCAGGAGGACTACGGACTGGCGGGCTATGCGTTCGCTCAGGGTGATCAGGGTGTTCTCGGCGATCAGGGTGTTCTCGGCGATCCGGGGCGCGGAGGGGGCGGGCGCCTTGCTCGCGTACGGCCGTTCGAAGAGGCCCAGGCGGAACTTGAGCGTCAGGACCCGGGCCACCGCCGCGTCCAGCGTGGACTCCTGGACGAGTCCGCGCCGTACCGCCTCCGCCAGCCGGGGGAAGCTCTCGTCCCACAGGCTCAGGTCCGTGCCGGCCCGCAGGGCGAGCGCGCCGGCCGCCGCCGGGTCGCCCGCGAGGCGTGTCAGCCGGTCGAGCGCGCACCCGTCCGCCATCACCAGGCCCTCGAAACCCCAGCGCTCCCGGAGCACCCCGGTGAGCAGCTCCGGACTGGCCGCGCACGGCGCGCCGTCGAACTCGTTGTACGCGGCCATCACCCCCGCAGCCCCGGCCCGTACCCCGGCGAGCGCGGCCGGCAGATGGATCTCGTGCAGCTCCCGCGCGCCCAGCTCGGTGGCCGCGCTGTTCCGGCCGCCCACCGTGGCGCCCTGGCCCGCGAAGTGCTTGAGGACCACCGCCACCCGGTCCGCGCCGTACGCCGCAGGCCCGCGCCCCGCCCCGTCGCCCGGGCCCTGCGCGCCCCGTACCAGCGCCTCGGTGAACCGGGCCGCCAGATACGGGTCCTCGCCGAAGCACTCCTCGGCCCGCCCCCACCGGGGGTCCCGCACCAGGTCGAGCGCGGAGACCAGGGCGACATGGCCGCCGCGCGCCCGCAGCCCGGCCGCCGCGAGCCTCGCCGCCTCCTCGTACAGTTCCGGGTCCCAGGTCGCGCCCACCGCGAGGTTCACCGGCAGCACGGTTCCGTCCAGCGCCTGATGGCCGTGGGGCATCTCCTCCACCATGAGGACCGGGATCCCCAGCCGGGTCCCCTCCACCACATGGCGCTGCACCGCGTCGGAGACCCCGGCGCCCTCGGCCGCGCCGATGCCCGTCCCGAACGTCACCCCCGACCAGGGGTCCGCCCGCTGAAGCCCGTAGAGCGCGCCCATGCCGTCGTACGCGGCCACCTCGACGCGGAACGCTTCGGTGAGCCGGTGGCCGCCGGCGGGCGTCCGCTCGTACGCCTGCCAGCCGTACATCCGCTGGTTGACCTGGCCGGCCTTCTCGGTGAGCGTCATCCGGGAGAGCAGATCGCGGACCCGCTCGGCGACGGGCGCCGCGGGATCCCGGTACCGGGGCTGGGACATGGGACGGTCTCCTGTGTCGGGGGAGGGAGGGGGAGGGGGAGGGGGAGGGGGGGAAGGCGAGTCGGGGACAGAAGGCGGCCCGGGCGGGAGGCTCGGGCGGGAGCCTCAGGTCAGTTCCAGGACACGCACCCCGTACGGCGGGATCGTCACCTCCCGTACGGGATCCCCGCCGGTCAGCTCGCGCAACGTGCCGCCGTCGCCGCCGCTCTCGGCGCCCTCGCCCGCGCCCTCGGCGCCCGCGCCGCCTCCCGCGCACCGGGGCCGTACCGTCAGCTCCCGTTCCGCCTGGCTCACCAGCCACACGTAACGCTTCCCGTCCTCCCGTACCAGCGTGTCCGCCGCGACATACGGCGTGTCGACGGTCACCGGCCGCGCCGCGCCCGCCACCTCCGCCAGCGCCGCGTAGAGCCGGTGGGTCTGCTCCGGGTTGACGCGGGCGGTGCGTGCCGCCATGTGTTCCAGGGGGTAGGTGGCGAGGACCGTGCGGCCCTTGCCCGTCGCGTACGTCAGCAGCGCGGGGCGGCCGTGCGCGTCGGTGGCGACGACCCGTGCCCCGGCCGGGACGACCGGCAGATAGGCGCGGCTGTCCTCGTTCCCCGCCACCGGGAAGCGGAGCGTCTCGCCCGCCGCGATCCCGCCGAACTCCTCGGTGAACGTCATGTCCAGCGCGTCGTCCCCGATGGGCTCGGCCACCCCGTACGAGAGTTGCAGCTCCACCCCGAAGAGCCCGTCGAGGTCGTGGAACCAGGGGCCGCGGGTCGTCGGGTGCTCGCCCGAGCAGAACGACAGGTACACCGTCGCCCCCTCCCGGGCCCGCCGCTCCAGCGCGCGCCGGGTGCGCGTGGTCAACTGCCGGGTCGCGGGGAGCAGATAGAGCGCGGCGTCCTCGGGGAGCCCGTCCGCCTCCCGGGCCAGGGCGACCGGCAGGTCGGCGGCGCGCGCCGCCACGTACCCCTGGTGGAGCGAGGTGAAGATCAGCGGCCGGTCGGCGGGGCGGCTGTACGGGTAGCCGCGCTCCAGGAACGCGGGGACCACCAGCGCGGCGTCGGCGTCCGTACGGCGGCAGCGCGCGAAGTCGACCCGCTTCAGCACATCGGCGAAGGCGGCCAGTTCGCGCAGCGGCTCCTTGGGGCGGCCGGTGTGGTCGGTGATGCCGAAGTGCATCTCGAAGGGGTGGTGGTCGTACGGGGCCTGCTCCCACAACGCGTCGTAGTCGGTGTTGTTCCAGGCGATCCAGCCGGTGGCGCCGCCGAGCAGCGAGTTGTGGAGCGTCTGGCGGTAGAAGACGCCCGCGTTCGCCGCCGAGACGGTGTCGGTGGAGAGCCCGAACTCCTCCAGGACCACCGGCTGCCCGGTGACGGCGGCGAGTTCGCACTCGAAGGCGGCCCGGTAGTGCTGGCGCGGCCGGTCGGTGTCCGAGCGGTACACGTGCGGGCCAACGAAGTCGACGTACTCGGCGGTCTCACGGAGCGAGAACCCGTTGTCCCGTCCGGTCACCTCGATGCCCCACGCGCCGTCGCCCAGCGACACCGGCTGGGTGCCGCCCGCAGCGCGCACCGCGTCGCACATGAACTGGGCCCAGGCGGTGACCACAGCGGAGGAGGGCGGGTCGACCTGGTAGATCCGGCCGTACCCGGGCATCTCGTTGGTGATCAGCCAGCCGGTGACGGCCGGGTGGTCCTTGAAGCGCCGGGTCATCTGGGAGACGAACCACGCCTGCCGGCCCACCAGCCAGACGTCCTCGTACAGGTCCCGGCCGCCGCGCCAGACCGGGTCCCAGTTCTCCCCGGACATATGGCCGACGATGAAGGTGGGGACGGTGCCCATGCCCGCCTCGGTGTGGGCGTCGAGGAAGTCCCGGAAGCGGTCGCAGAGTTCCTCGTCGATCCGGTGCGGTTCGGGGTGGAAGTCCGGCCAGTAGAAGAAGGAGCGGGTCATCGTCAGGCCGTGCTCGCGCAACACCGCCAGCTCCTCGCGGACGGTCTCCGGCCGGTAGTCCCGCCACATCAGCGGGCCGCCGCTCCGGGACCAGAAGTTGGCGCCGAGCCAGGGGAGCACGGCGGAGTCATGGGTGAGCTGGGCGCTGTGGCGTCGCATGAGGGCTGGTGAGGGCTTTCTCTGGGTGGGGTACGGGTGCGGGTGTTGTGCAGGGTGAGGCCAGGGGGACGGAGGAGGTCAGGGCGGCGTGGCCGGGGCCGGGCCCGTTGTCTCCCGTACGACCAGGCGGGGACGGCCGTCGAGCGCCGGGGCGGGTACGTCCTCCCCGCAGACCGCGAGCAGGGCGCGGGCCGCCGCCGCGCCGACCGCCTGCACCTGCTGGTCGACGGTGGTCAGCCGGGGGTGGAGCCAGCGGCCGAGCGGCAGGTTGTCGTACCCGACGACGGAGAGGTCGTACGGGACCCGGAGCCCGGCGCGCTGGGCGGTGCCGATGCCGCAGACGGCCATCGAGTCGTTGGAGTAGACGACGGCGGTGGGCCGTTCGGGCAGGGCGAGCAGCTCCTCGGTCGCGGCGACCGCCGCCGCCTCCGTGAAGTCCGTCTCGCGTACGGCGGCGGGCCGCACCCCGGCCCCGGCGAGCGCGTCCTCGAAGGCCGCCCTGCGCAGCCGGGTGTGGGTCAGCTCGGCCGGGCCCGTGACATACGCGATCCGCCGGTGGCCCAGCTCCAGCAGGTGCGCGACGGCCTCGCGCACCCCGGCGTCCTGCCGCCGGAGCCCCACGTTCACCACCGGGGAGGCCGGGTCGGGCGCGCTCAGCAGCACGGCGGGCAGCCCGAGGCCGCGCAGCAGCGGCGGGCGCGGGTCGTCGGCGCGGGCGTCGGTCAGCACCGCCCCGTCGATCCGGCCCTCGGCGACCAGCCGCTCGTACAGCGCGCTCTCCTGCGCCATCCCGGCGACCAGATGGAGCAGCAGGCCGTAGCCGCGCGGGGCGAGTTCGCCCTCAAGCCCGGTGATCAGCTCGCCGAAGTGCGGGTCGGCGCCGAGGACATCGGTGGGGCGGCGCACGACGAGCGCGATGGTACGGGTGCGGGCGCGGCGCAGCGCGGTCGCCGAGGCGGACGGGGACCACCCCAGCTCGGCGGCGGCGGCCAGCACCCGGCGCCGGGTGGCCTCGGTGATCCGGCCCGTGCCGTTGACGGTCTGGGAGACCGTGGCGGTGGAGACCCCCGCGGCGGCGGCCACGGCCTTGATCGTCGGGCGGCCCCGGGCGGCGGGCCGCGCCTCCCGGGGGTGGGCGGGCCGGGGGGTCTGCTGGGTCATGTCTTCACCGCGCCGTTGACGAGAGCCTCCTGCATGCGCTTCTGGAGCACGGTGTACACGATCCACACCGGCACCAGCGTCAACACCGTACCGGCGGTGAGGATCCCGTAGTCCGTGCCGGTCACCGAGCGGAGGGTGGGGAGCGCCACCTGCACCGTGCGCTGCGCCGGATCCGGGCCGATGATCACCAGCGAGTACAGGTACTCGTTCCAGAACGTCAGGAAGTTCAGCAGCAGCACGGTGGCGATGCCCGGCATGCACATCGGCGTGTAGACATGGCGCAGCACCGCGTAGGTGGACGCGCCGTCGATCCGCGCGGCCTCCTCCATCTCGCGCGGGATGGTCCGCATGAACTGGACGAGGATGACGACGGAGAGCGGCATCGCCGTGGCCGGCAGGAACAGCACCATGAACGCGCGGGTGTGGAAGAGCCCGGTCGCTGCGGAGAGCAGGAAGGTCGGGAAGAGCGCGGCGAACGTCGGCACCAGGAAGCCGAGCGAGAACACCCGCTCCACCAGCGCGCCCAGCGCCCCTTCCGCGCGGGCGATCGCGAACGCTGCGGGGACGGCGAGCAGCAGCGTCAGCACGAGCGCGAACGCGGTGACGAGCGCCGAGTTGACGACGGCGAGGCCCAGATCGCCGGAGGAGAACGCCGCGCCGAAGTTGCCGGGGGAGAGGGAGGAGGGGAGGGCGAAGGGGGACCCGAAGATCTCGTCGTTCGACTTGAACGCCGAGACCAGCAGGTAGTAGAGGGGGACCACCAGCAGCAGCGCGTACAGCCACGCGAGAAGGTGCGCGGGCAGCCAGGACCAGGACCTTCCGGGCCCGTGGGCACGGGCACGCGGCTTCATGGCGCCCGGGTTCACGGCGCTCGGGTGCATGGCACTTGTTCGCATGGTGCTCGGGTTCATGGCGCTCGTCTTCATGACAGGGCTCCGGATCTGCGGGACGCGGTCAGTAGTTCTGGCGGAAGACCCGGCGGATGACCAGCAGACCGGCCAGCCCGACCAGGAAGAGGAAGACCCCGACGGTCTGGCTGTAGCCGAGATCCGCCGCGATGAACGCCTTCTGGTACACGAGGAAGGAGAGCGTGGTCGACGAGGACCCCGGGCCGCCCAGCGTGAGCAGCAGCACGTTCTGCGCCGAGCCGAAGAGCGTCCACAGGAACTGGAGCATCGTCACCACGCCCACGAAGTCCCGGATGACGGGGTAGTGGATGCGCCACATCGCGCGCCAGTGCCCGGCCCCGTCGAGCTGCGCCGCCTCCCCGATCTCGTCCGGCACACTGCCGAGGCGCGCCGCGAAGAGGACCGCGGTGAAGCCGATGCCGCTCCACACGTCCACCACGACCAGACAGAGCAGCGCGGTGGAGGGCGAGGCCAGCCAGGCGTCGGCGAGCGAGCCCAGCCCCACCTTCGCCAGCGCCCCGTTGAGGAGCCCGTCCGGGGAGAGGACCGCGTAGAAGACCATGGCCTTGGCCGGGGTCGAGATCAGCCCGGGGATGAAGAGCAGATAGCGCAGCACCCGGTGGCCCGGCGGACGCTGCGCCACGTAGTAGCCGAGCATGTACGCGGCGACGATCATCACCGGCAGGGCGAGGGCGAGCTGGACCGCCGTGTTGACCACGGCGTCCCGGAAGACCGGGTCGGCCACGACCGTACGGACATTGCCGAGCCCCGCGAAGGAGACCGGCTGGAGCATGCCCGGCCAGCGCAGGGCCGCGATGACGAAGATGGCGACCAGCGGGCCGACCATGAAGACCAGGTACCAGACCAGCGCGGGGACGGCGAGGATGACCCCGCCCTGGTTCCGCCGGTCGCGGCCGGCGGGGGAGGGGGAGGGACGGGCGGCCGGGCCGGGGGCGGTGGCGCCGCCCGGCGTGGCGGACGAGAGCATCGTCATGGCATGACTTTCCGGAGGCTCGGGCGGGCGGGGGAGGCGGGCCGTGGTGGGGAACGGCGGGGACGGGGGACAGGCCCCGCGGTGCGGGGTGGGGGACAGGCCCCGCGGTGCGGGGTGGGGCGGCGGGCCGTGCGGTACGGGAGGCGGTGGCGGGTGCCGTGGTGCGGGGAGGCGGTGGTGGGTGCCGTGGTACGGGGCCGGGCGGGCGCCTCGTACCACCGCGCCCGGAGGCGGGTCAGCCCGTGCGGTACGCGGCTTCGAGGGCGGAGCGTACGGCGGCGGCGCTCGTCCCCCGGGTGAAGGCGGTGCTCGTCGCGGTGATCAGCGGCTGGGTGGCGGCCGGCGGGACGTACAGGTCGGGCAGGAGAACCTCGCCCACCGTGTCGCCGAGCCGCTGCGCCGCCGCCACCAGCGGGAAGTCCGTGCTCACCGTGTCCGTCACCAGCGCCATGTCCCGGCCGCTCTCGGTGATGAAGCGGGAGACCACGTCGGGCTGGTACATGAAGCGCAGGAACTTCTCCACGATCGGCAGCTTCTTCGTGCCGTTGGGGCTGATCCAGAAGCCGATCAGGGTGAACGCCCGCATGATGGTGGGCTTCTCGTGGGCGGCGCCGGGCGCCAGCGGCCAGCCGCCCACCTCGGTGCGGGCGGCCACCCCGGCCGGCACCTTCGCCAGCGCCGAGGACATCATGGACGCCATCGCGGCGGCCCCGGTGTTGAACTGCGTGGTCATCGAGTCGGAGGTGAGCCCCTGCGCCTTGTCGGCGAAGACCCCGGCGTCCCGCAGCTCGACGAAGTACTCGATGCCGGCGCGGGCGCCCCGGCCGCCGAAGTCGCCGCTCGCGTAGACCTGCCGGGCCTCCTCCTGGGTGAGAAAGGTCTGGATGATCTGGGCGAGCAGCTTCTGCCCCGTCCAGTCGTTGCCGCCGACGGTGACGGGGGCGATGCCCTTGGCACGCAACTTTCGGGCCGCGCCGATGAGTTCGTCGCCGGTGGCCGGGAGCGGGCCCACCCCGGCCCGGTCCAGCAGGGCCCGGTTGAAGGCGACGGGCCAGTTGGTGGCGAAGTACGGGAAGGCGCGGAGCCGCCCCTTCTCGTCGGTCCACGCCGAGAGCGCGGCGGGCAGGACGCGCTGCCGCAGCCCCCAGTCGTCCAGATACCCCTTGACGTCGACGGTCGCCCCGACCTCCGTCCAGGCGAGCGTCTTGTCGTACAGGTTGACCATGACGACATCGGGCTCTTTCCGGGCCAGCCGGGAGGTCTCGTAGACCTGGCCGAGGTCGTCGCCGTTGACCAGGTTCTTGATCCGGAGCCCCGGATTCTCCTGGTGGAACCGTTTCACCAGGGCGGTGTACGTGACCGAGCCGGGCGCCGTGGTGCCCAGTTGGGTGTGGACCAGCAGCGTGTCGGGATCGGAGTCGGCCGCGGCGATGGCGGAGCAGCCGGAGAGGGCGGGCAGGGCGGTGGCGGCGGCGATGCCGGAACCTGCGGCGAGGAAGCCGCGCCGGCTCAGAGGTGAGCGCACAGCGGGATGTCTCCAACCAGGGGACGTCAACCATCGCCGGTCCGCCGGGGATGGTTAATCGATGTACCAGCGGGTTGCGAGAAAGTTAGGGGCACTTCGGGGCGGGGTCAACCCCTCCGGCGCGATCTCTCCCTACCGGCGCCCGGCGATCCTGCCGGTCACGGCCGTGACCAGCAGGTCGAGCCCGTACTCGAACTCCGCGTCATGGTCGAACCGGGCCAGATACGGGGCCGCCTCGACCAGTCCGGGCAGCCCCGAGGACTCCAGCGTGGCCCGCCGCCGCGCCTCGGCCTCCGGGCCGACCTCCCCGAAGGTCGGCCCCGCCGTGACCTCGCGGAGCAGGGTGCCGATCACCGTGGCGAGGAGCGTCCGCAGCAGATGGACGGCCTCCTCGGGCGGGCACCCCGCGGCGTGCAGCAGCGACAGCACGCTCTCGATGGGGCGGAGCCCGGCCGTGGAGGAGAGCTGACGGGTCAGTACGAGCGCCCCGGCGCGCGGGTGGGCCAGCGTATGGGCGCGGAACATCCGCCCCACGGTGCGCAGATCGGCGTCGAGCGAGCCGGTCGGTTCGGGCAGCGCCATGCCGCCCAGGATGTGCTCGGTGACGGCGTCGAGGAGCTGGTCCTTGCCGTCGACGTAGTGGTAGAGGCTCTTCGCGTCGACCCCGAGACGGCGCGCGACGGTCCGCATGCTGACGGCCTCCGCGCCCTCGTCGTCGATCACCGAGATCGCGGCCTCGACGATCGCGGCCCTGGTCAGCGTGGAGACGCCCTTGCGCGGCCGGCCGCGTCGGGGCGGGGGCGCCGGTGCGTTCCCGGCGGGCGCGGGCTGCGTCGTCATCGCTCCATGATGCCTCACCCTTGTTTAAACCCACAGTGTGGGCTATAACGGAGGTGCCAGAATATCCACAGCGTGGAATTAATGGATGGTGGTCCGTATGGCTCATGGGGCTGGTAGGGCTAGTGGGGCTAGTAGGGCTGGTGGATCCAGTGGGCCGCATGAGGCTCATGGCGCTCGTACGGTCCCGGTGCGGAGCTTTCCGTGGAGTGCGAGGGATGTGGCGGACCTGCCGACCGTCGGCACCCCGGTCGACACCCTCACCGACCAGAGCCGGATGGCGGGCGGCCCCGGCGCCCGGCTGGCCGCCGTGCGGGCGGAGGCGGCGGCGTTCAAGCGCGAGTTCGCGACGACCGGGACGCCCGACACGATCACCACCCACGACCTGGTCACCCTGCCGTACCCGACCCGGTTCGGCCTCTTCCGCGCCTCGCGCGCGCTCGCCCCGTTCCTCTCCATCACCAACCGCATGCTGGTCATCCGCTGGCGGGAGAGCGACGGCCGCCGCCGGGTCCTGCTCTTCGAGCCCAGCGATGTCGAACGGGGCCGGTACACCGCCTACTTCGACCGGCTCGCCCGGCGCACCCCGGATGTCGTGGCGCGCCGCATGGTGACCGAGCACGGTTCTGTACGGAGCCACCTCGCCGGCCTGGGCATCGCGCCGGAGGACGTCGATTACCTGCTCTTCGACCACCTCCACACCCAGGACCTCCGCCGCTGGGTGGGCACCACCGCGTATCAGGAGGACCTGGGCGGCCGGCCCGAGCCCGTCTTCCCCCACGCCAAGGTCGTCGTCCAGCGCGACGAACTCGCCGGCATGGCCGAGCTGCACCCGCTCCAGCGCCCCTGGTACCAGCCGTACGCCTACCGCGACGTGCCGCCCGAGGCGTTCCTGCCGATCGAGGGCTCGGTGATCCTCGGCCCCGGCGTCGGCGTGGTGAAGACCCCGGGGCATGTCTTCGGCAACCAGAGCCTGGTCGTCAACACCGCGACCGGTATCTGGGTCAGCAGCGAGAACGTCATCGCGGCCGAGTGCCTGGTCCCGGAGCACTCGAAGCTCCCCGGGCTCGCGCGGTGGAGCCGCGAGTGGCAGCAGGAGGTCGTCCTCAACGCCAACACCGTGGAGACCACGGCCGACCAGTACAACTCCGTCGTCCTGGAGAAGACGCTCGCCGACCCGAGCCAGGACGACCCGCGCTTCCCGCAGTTCTTCCCGTCCAGCGAGCTGACGGGGGCCTGGACGAACCCGGGCACCACACCCACGTTCAGCCACCGCGCCCTCACCCACACGCGTGGGTGAGCACATGACAGTGAGTGAGCCGACCATGCCGACCGAGCCGACAGCGCCGCCGGAGCCGCCCGCGCCCTCCGCGCCGGCCGTGAACCGTTTCGTCCTGCCGCCCGAGCCGGTGCTCCGCGCACGCGAGAAGCTCGTCCTCGACCACTTCCACGACGAGGTCGCCCAGGACTGGGACGCCACCCTCGCCACCTTCCCGCACCCGCACTACGAGCTGATCGCGCAGATGACGGTGCACGACGGCGACAGCGAGGTGCGGACGTACTACGACGACACCCGGGTCGCCTTCCCCGACCAGGACCACGAGATCATCGCGTTCCGGCACGCGGTCGACGCCGTCATCGTGGAGTTCTGGCTGCTCGGCACCCACCGGGGGCCGCTCGGCGGAATACCGCCGACGGGGTCGCGCCACCGCACCCGGATGACCGCGTACTTCATTTTCGACGAGCACGAGAACCTGGTCACGGAGCGGATCTACTTCGACCGGCTCACCATCCTCAAGCAGCTCGTCGCGGGCGTCGACAAGCGCGGGCCGCGCGGGCTGCTGAAGCTCGCCCGCATCGTCAGGGGCGCGCTCGGGATGGCCGGCTCCGCCCCCGACCCGCGCCTTCTCCGCACCACCCCGCCCGGCTTCGTCTCCGCCGCCACCGCCCGTACCCCCACTCCATCCCCCACCCCTGAGGAACTCTCGTGACCATGCGCGCACTTGTCGGCGGCAGAGGACCCGACTGGAGCATCGAGCGGATCGCCCTCCCCGCCCGGCTCGGCGCCGTCCGCGTCCAGGTGATGGCCGCCGGCCTCAACCGCGCCGACCTCTACGCCCTCGAAGGCTCGTACACCGCCAACTCCCAGGGCGAGGGGCCCTTCACCGCCGGGATGGAGGTCGCCGGGGTTGTCGAGACCAGCAGCCTGCTCGCGCCCCACCTCCCGGTGGGGACCCGGGTCATGGGGATCACGGTGGGCGCCTTCGCCGACTACGCGCTCTGCGACCCGCGCCTGCTCGTCCCCGTCCCCGGGCATCTGAGCTTCGAGGAGGCGGCGACGCTGCCGGTCGGCCTGATCACCGAGCACGACGCGCTCGTCACCCAGGCGGGGTTCACGGCGGGCGACACGGTCCTCGTCGTCGGGGGGACGAGCGCGGTCGGCCTGGTCGGCATCGAACTCGCCAAGGCGCTCGGCGCCGGTACGGTCATCGCCACCACCACCCGTACGGAGAAGACCGCGGCGCTCCTGGCGGCCGGCGCCGATGCCGCGGTCCACACCCCCACCGAAGACCTGGCCGCCGCCGTCCTCGACGCCACCGGAGGGCGGGGCGCGGACATCACCCTCGACCATGTCGGCGGCGAGCTCTTCGCGGCGCTCCCCGCCGCCACCGCCGTCGGCGGCCGGATCGTCTCCATCGGCCGGCTCGCCGGCGCCTCCACCGCGATCGACCTGGACACCCTCGCCTTCCGGCGGCAGCGGCTGATCGGCACGACGTTCAGCATCCGCGGCCGGAGCGAACTCGCCGATGTGGTGGCCGCCCTCGGCGAGGCGGTGCTGCCGGCCGTCGCGGACCGGCGGATCACGCCCCGCCTCGACAGCGTCCACCCGGCCGAGGAGGCGAAGACCGCCGCCGACCGGCTCCGCGCCAACGCCGCCACGGGGAAGGTCGTGCTCTCCTTCGCCGACGCCCACACCGGCCCTGCACCCGCGCCCGACCGCAGGGCCAACATGTTCGGCTCCATCGCCCAGATGGGATACGTCGTCCGCGACATCGAGGCGTCGATGCGGGCGTTCGCCGCCTGCGGCATCGGCCCCTGGTTCCATCTCACCGGCGTCCGGCCCGCCGGCTTCACCTACCGGGGCGCCCCCTCCGACCTGGTCATGGACGTCGCCCTCGCCAACAGCGGCGACGTACAGATCGAGCTGATCACCCCGGTCAACGACGCGCCCTCGATGTACCGGGACTTCCTCGACGCGGGGCACGAGGGCGTCCAGCACATCGCGTACTGGAGCGAGAACTACCAGGAACTGTACGACCGCGCCCGCGCCGCCGGGTTCACCGTCGGCCAGGAGGGGCGCATCGGGGGCGCCGACGGCCGCTTCGCCTATCTGGAGACCGAGCACCACCCCGGCACCGTCATCGAGATCTCCGATGTCGGCGGTACCAAGAAGCTCGTCTTCGACCTGATCAGAACGGCCTCGGCGAACTGGGACGGCAGCAACCCCGTCCAGCGCGTCGACGCCGGTCTCATCAGCGGCGACCCGGCCGCCCTCACCGCGCTCGTCGAGGCCCTCGGATGAAGGTCCACCACCTCAACTGCGGGACCATGCGGCTGCCCGGCGCCCGCCTCGTCTGCCATGTCCTGGCCGTCGAGACGGGCGGCGGGGTGGCGCTCGTGGACACCGGGTACGGGACCCGCGACATCGCCGACCCGGCGGGCCGGATCGGCGCCGTACGCCACCTCATCCGTCCGGTCCTCGACCCGGCGGAGACCGCGCTGCACCAGCTCGCGGGGCTCGGCTTCACCGCGCGGGACGTCACCGACATCGTGCTCACCCACTTCGACCTGGACCACATCGGCGGGCTGGACGACTTCCCGGAAGCGCGGGTCCATGTCACCGCCGCCGAGGCGTCCGCCGCGCGCTCGCCCGCCACGCTCCTGGAGCGGGGACGGTACGACCGTACGCGGGTGCCCCGGGGCCCGAGGCTGGTGGCGCACGCGCCCACCGGGGAGCCCTGGCGCGGATTCGCCGCCGCCAGGCCGCTCACCGGGACCGGCGAGGGCATCGTGCTGGTGCCGCTGCCCGGCCACACCCGGGGGCATGCCGCCGTCGCGGTCGACGCGGGCGACCACTGGGTGCTCCACTGCGGCGACGCCTTCTACCACCCGGGCACCCTGGACGGCGCCTCCCGCGTCCCGCGCGCGCTCCGGATCCAGGAGCGGGCCGTCGCCCATGACATCGCGGCCCTGAGAGCCAATCAGGCCCGTATCGCCGAGGTGCGGGAGGAGGACCGGGCGGCGCTGACGGTGGTCTGCGCCCATGACCCCGGCCTCTTCGAGGCGGCCCGCGAGCGGGGCGCCGCCGTGCCGTGACCAAGGGACCGAGCAGCGGCCGGGCAGGGCCCGGGGACGACATCCGTCCCCGGGCCCTTCGGCGTTCCCGGTCCGTTCGGCCGGTGTCCGCGTGGCTGTCGCCCGGGGGTAAGGCACTGGCGCCCGCTGCTAAGTACGTGGTGCTTCGACCCGATTAGTTTCCTTTTCCAGAGCGGCAATACACCGCCGGAGCACCGAGAGAGTCCGAGAGACACCGAGAGACACCGAGAAAGCACCGAGAGAGGACCGATGCCATGACCGAGCCCGAGGAGACCCCGCCGGCATGCCGGAGCGAAGTGACGGGAACGCGTGTGCCTGTGATCGCTGGTGGGGGTGGTGGCTGTGGGATCGGGGCATGTGTGTGCGGTGGTCGTGCGTATGGCTTTGCGGAGGGTTCGGGATGCCATGGCGTCCCAGCCGGGGGACCGGGGGGCGGTGTGTATTGGGGGGATGGTGCGGGTGAGGACGGTTGCGGAGGTCGGGCATGCCCGCTACCGGGACTATTCGCAGTGCACCGGGCTTCAGCCCGGTGGTGAAGCGAATCTGAGAGTTGCTCTGACCTTAGCTGTGTGCATGATCCGCACTGTTCACCTCGGCCCAGGTAGGAGCGGCCGGTTCTGCTGCTCGATGTACTGCTTCACGATGCTGAGCGGTGCGCCGCCGACGGAACCGGCGAAGTACGAGCCGGACCAGAGTCGTTGTGCCCGCCAGTAGTGGCGGACGAGGTCGGGGAACTCCTGGCGCAGCCGCCGGGAAGAGACGCCCTTGAGGCTGTTGACCAGTTTGGACACGGCGACCTTCGGCGGGAAGTTCACGAGCAGGTGGACGTGGTTGTTCTCGCCGTTGAACTCGACCAGCTCGGCCTCGAAGTCCTCGCACACGGCCCGCATGATCTCCTCGCACCGCGTCAGGTGTCGATCGGCGAAGACTTTGTGCCGGTACTTCGTCACGAAAACCAAGTGGACATGCATGCGGAAGTCACAGTGGCGACCAGTACGAATGTTCTCATCAATATCCATAAACCAATTGTGTATCGTGATCCGCGTGCAGCTTCGGTACAGCTTCCGCTTGTACCCGAGCGCCGGTCAGCGCAGTGCGTTGGCGAGGGCGTTCGGGTGTGTGCGGGTGGTCTACAACGACGGGCTCCGCGCTCGGGAGACCGCCCGCAGCGAAGGCATGCCGTTCCCGAAGGCCGGGGACCTGTCGAAGCAGCTCATCACCGAGGCGAAGAACACCCCGGAACGGGCCTGGCTCGGCGAGGTCTCGGCGGTCGTCCTCCAGCAGTCCCTCCGCGACCTGGACGCCGCGTACCGGAACTTCTTCGACGGGCTCAGGGGCAAGCGCCCCCGCATGGGCGCACCCCGGTACAAGTCGAAACGGGACACCCGGCAGTCGGTCCGGTTCACCGCGAACGCCCGCTGGTCGATCACGACCGGCGGGAAGCTGCGCCTGCCGAAGATCGGCGACGTCAAGGTGAAGTGGTCGCGGACGCTGCCCTCCGTGCCGTCGACGGTGACGGTAGTCAAGGACAGCGCGGGCAGGTACTTCGCGAGCTTCGTCGTGGGGGCCGGCCCGGAGGAAGTCCTTCCCGAGGTCACACCCGAGCTGGGCATCGATCTCGGGCTCGGGCACTTCGCGGTCCTCTCCGACGGGACGAAGGTCGACAGCCCGCGCTTCCTGCGCCGCGCCGAGAAGCGCCTGAAGAAGGCACAGCGCGCCCTCTCCCGCAAGGAGAAGGGCTCCAGCAACCGGAACAAGGCCCGGATCAAGGTCGCCCGCGCACACGCGAAGGTGGCCGACGCACGCCGCGAGTTCCACCACCAGCTCTCCACGAAGCTGATCCGCGAGAACCAAGCGGTCGCCGTGGAGGACCTGGCGGTGAAGGGCCTCGCCCGCACGCGCCTGGCCAAGTCCGTCCACGACGCCGGATGGTCGGCGTTCGTGAACATGCTGGAGTACAAGGCCGCACGGTACGGGCGCACCTTCGTGAAGATCGGCCGCTTCGAGCCGACCTCCCAGGTGTGCTCGCAGTGCGGCGTGAAGGACGGCCCGAAGCCGCTGCACGTCCGTGTGTGGACGTGTGGGGCGTGCGGGTCGGTCCTGGACCGGGACATCAACGCGGCGGTCAACGTCGCGAAGGCGGCCGGACTGGCCGTGTCAGCCTGTGGAGCGCGGGTAAGACCGGAACTCGTCCCGGCACCGCGCGGCGAAGCAGGAACCCACCCGACACCGCAGCCTTCAACGGCGCGGTAGGCGGGAATCGCCGTCCTTCAGGGCAGCGAGGATGTCAATCCCCTACGGGCAGCGCCCGGTGGCGGTACTCGCTCGGCGGCATGCCGTGGCCGGTGCGGAACGCCCGGGTGAAGTCGGCCGCGTGGGTGAAGCCCCAGGTGGTGGCGATGGCGTGGATGGGCCGGGCCCGCAGCGAGGGATCGGCGAGATCCCGGCGGGCCCGGTCGAGGCGCTGCCTCCTGATCCAGCCGGAGACCGTGGTGTCCTGACCGTGGAAGAGCCGGTGCAGGGTGCGGGTGGAGATGTGGTGGGCCGCGGCGATCCGGGCGGGGGTGAGGTCCGGGTCCCCCAGGTGCCGGTGGATGTACGCGCGGACCTTGAGGAGCAGCACGTCCGGGGCGGCCTCGGGCGGCGTCTCCGCCCCGAGGTGGTGGCCGAGGAGCGCGCTCACCAGATCGATGGTGACCCCGCCGATCCGCGCGGCGTCCGCCGGGCCGTAGCGGGTCGGGTCGGTGGTGAGCCCGACGAGGAAGCGGCTCAGCAGCCCGCCGATCCCGCTCCGGCCGGGTAACGCCACGGCGAGCAGCGAGTCCCCCTGGCCGGCGGGAAGCCGCAGCATGGCCCGGGGGAAGAGCGCCTGGACCATCGTGGTGGTGCCGTCCCCGTCCGGGCCCATCCGGCCGTGGAGGGGATGGGAGGTGGAGGTGAGCACCAGGCTGCCGGCGGGCAGGTCCGCCTCGCGCCCGGACTGGACGGCGCCCGCCTGTCCGCTCCGGGTGTAACTGAGGTTGTACTGCTCCGGATCGGAGTGCCGGACCATCTTCGGCGTACGGTCGCTGACGAGCGACGTGCACCCCGCCACGGTCACCGTCACCGGGCCGAGACCCACCGCCTGAAGGTTCCCCCGGAAGTCTTCGGCGTGCTCGGAGCTGATTCTCGTGGGTGCGTGGCTCGCGCAGGCCATCTCACGCCAGCGCTCGAATCTCTCCGGTGCCGGATGGTCCTCCGCGCGGAAAAGTGTCTCGATCATCTGTCCCCCCGACAGTGATACCGACGCGGCGCCGGCTCTCGTCCCGGCCGCTCGCACGTGGTGTTGACAGCACCGTGGCAGAGGGGCGATGACGCGTCATCATGGCTCACCCTGAGGCGCCGTTCTCTGGCGTGAAAAGTGCGGTACGCGGGTGCCGGACGGCTGTTCCGTATTCCCGGAACGCGAATTCCGCGATCACGGACGGGGCGTCAGGAAAGGTGGCCGGCGGGTGTATTCATCCGCTCCGGCTGGCGCATTCCTTTCCGTGGTGCGCAGTTGAGGGCGTGCCGGGAATTCCCGGGCAGATCACGGAGTGGCGAAGTGCCCCTTAAGGGCGTTTTGGTGGTATTTGCCGGTAAAGGTGCGTAGAGGCTTTTGGGGGTAACTTGCGCTCTCTGTAGCGCTTTGAGGGTCCGATAAGTCCGATGTATTCGTGACGTGTGTCACGTGGGCGATGGTGGGCGGGTCCGGCCGGTGGGGGTGCTTTCTCTCGTGGGGGAGGAAAGTTGAGTTCCCGGAGCCGTTCCGATGGGGGGAATAAGCCGAGAAGGCGGAACTTGTGCGGTCCTGGCATCTCGCTTACGTTCTCGTCCATCCGGATGGACCGCCCAATCCTGCCGCTGTCCGGATATCGACCCGACACCTAATCCGTCAGCAGGCAGGAGCGGGGGACCCAGGTAGTACGCCGGTCCGGAATTCCGGAGCGGCTAGGGGTGAAGTCGCGCGACCGCGTGGCCGGGCATCTCCAGCCCGAACCCGACAGCTCACCTCGCAGGCGACGGAGAGGGAATTCGTCGTGCCCAGAAACGCCAAGCACCGCCGTTCCAGAACCGGCTCGATCGTCCGACGCGTGGTCGCGCTGGGCACCGGGGGCGCCGCGCTCGCCGCGCTTCCGCTGGTGTCCGCCGGTGCCGCCCAGGCGGCGCCCGTCACGGCGGAGACCTCCGCCGCGCGGGCCACCGTTCCCGCCGCCGTCACCGCCTCCCCGGAGTCCACGGAGTCCACCCCCGCGACCTATGTCGTGGTGTACGGCGACTCGCTCTCCAAGATCGCCAAGGCGCACTCGCTCAGCGGCGGCTGGCAGAAGCTGTACGAGGACAACCGGGCCGCCATCGGCTCCAACCCGTCCCTCGTCCAGCCCGGCCTGAAGCTCACCCTCGGCAAGGCCACCTCCGGCGCCGGGAAGAGCGCCGCGTCCGCCAAGACGGCTGTCGCCACCGAGGTCGTCGCCAAGACCTACAGCAACAACCTGGACGGCTGGATCCGCGAGTCGCTGGACGTCATGGCCCAGCACGGGATCCCCGGCAGCTACGAGGGCATCCACCGCAACATCATGCGGGAGTCCTCCGGCAACCCGTACGCGATCAACAACTGGGACATCAACGCCCAGAACGGCGTCCCGTCCAAGGGGCTGCTCCAGGTCATCGCCCCGACGTTCCAGGCGTACCACGTGCCCGGCACGGCGTACGACGCCTACGACCCGGTCGCCAACATCACCGCCGCGTGCAACTACGCCGCCGCGCGGTACGGCTCGATCGACAACGTGAACGGCCCCTACTAGGCCGGACGCGTTCCGGCCCCGAGACCGCAGGCCGGACATATCGCTCTGTAACGTCACATATGCCTCGGCCCCGCCACCCGTCATGGGCGGCGGGGCCGAGGCATGTGCCGTGCGTGCCGTGCGTGCTGTGCGTGCCGTGCCTGCGGTACGTACGGCGCGACGGGTCACCCGCGCCGCGCGCGTACCTCCCGTATCCCCGCCACCATCAGCACCAGCGCCGTCGCGCCCAGCGACCACAGGAGCTGGGGGCGGGCCACGTCGTCCGTCAGCATCAGGACGACCACCACCGCGATCACACCCAGCGTGAGCCAGGTCAGCCCCGGGAAGAGCCACATCCGCAGGGTCAGCCGCTCCGGGGCCTCCCGCTCGAACCGGGGGCGGAGCCGGAGCTGGGACGCCGCGATCATCGCCCAGACGAAGAGCAGCACCGCGCCGACCGCGTTGAGCAGGTAGAGGAAGATCGAATCGGGCCACTCCAGGTTGAGCAGGACCGAGACGAACCCGAACGCCACCGACGCCAGCACCGCGCGCCGGGGCACGCCCGCGCCGCTCACCCGGGTCAGCCCCCTCGGCGCCTCCCCGCGCTCCGCCAGCGAGAAGATCATCCGCGAGGAGCCGTAGAGGTTGGCGTTGAGCGCCGAGAGCAGCGCCACGAACACCACGATGTTCATCACCTGCCCCGCCGACGGGATCCCGATCGCGTCCAGCACGGTGACATAGGGGCTGAGCCCGGCCCGCTGCGCCGTCCACGGCAGCACGGTCACGATCACCGCCATCGACCCCACGTAGAAGAAGAGGATCCGGACGACCGCGCTCCGTACCGCGCGGGCCACCGAGCGCACCGGGTCGTCGGACTCGGCCGCCGCGATCGTGACGACCTCCAGACCGCCGAAGGCGAAGACCACGGCGAGCACCCCGGAGATGACGCCCTGCCAGCCGTTCGGCAGGAAGCCGCCGTGGCCGGTGAGGTTGGCCGGACCGGCGGAGTGGGTGTCGGGGAGGACACCGAGGATCGCGAGCACCCCGAGGACCAGGAACGCGACGATCGCGAAGACCTTCAGTGCCGCGAAGGAGAACTCGAACTCGCCGAAGTTCTTCACGGCGGCGAGGTTCGCCCCGGTGAACACCAGCATGAAGATCAGCACCCACCCCCACTGCGGTACCGAGGGCAGCCAGCCGTGGGCGATCGTGGCCGCGCCGGTGGCCTCCACGGCGAGCACGACGACCAGCAGGAACCAGTACAGCCACCCCACGCTGAACCCGGCCCAGCGGCCGAGCGCCCGCTCGGCGTGGACGGAGAACGAGCCCGAGGCGGGCATCGCCGTCGACATCTCGCCGAGCATCCGCATCACGCACATCGCGAGCCCGCCCGCGATCAGATACGAGACGACGATCCCGGGCCCGGCCACCGCGATCCCGGCGCCCGAGCCGACGAAGAGCCCGGCGCCGATCACCCCGCCGAGCCCGAGCATGGTGAGGTGGCGCTGCTTGAGCCCGCCGGCCAGCGGCTCGCCGGACGCGCCGGGCCCGTCGGCCGGGGCCGAGGGGGCGGCCGGGGGAGTGGTGGGGGGTGGTGCTGGAGTGCTCATGGGGGGTTCAGGGCTGCTTTCGGAGGGGACGAGCCGGTACGTACCGGCTCGTCGCAGTCTCTCCGGAGGGCCCCCTCCCAGGCAAAATGAATATCGTCGGAAGCGGGCGGGGCGGGGCGCGGCTCCCCGCTCGGGGCGGCCCGGCCCGGCCGCCTCAGGCGGTGCCCGGAGCCTCAGGAGCCTCCGGGGCCTCAGCGCGGTAGGTCGGGGAGCCCGGGATGGAGCCGCCCGTCCTGGTGACCGCCGGGTCCAGCTCCGTGATCGTGAGCTGGAAGCCGAGCGGACGGCGGGCGGCCAGCGGGGCCAGGGTCCGCTCCGCCGCCGCGAACATCTCGTCCGCGACCCGGCTCCGCACCTCGTCGGGACGGCCCGGCATGATCATCAGCTTGATCTGCACATGGCCGCTGCCGGGGCCGCTCTCCGGGCGGTCGGCCACCCGGCACGCCGTCGCCGGTACGGCCAGGGTGCGGGTCCCCCAGCGGGGGAAGACGCCCAGGCCGAGCGCGGTCTCGTGGAGGTCGCCGAGGAGCGTGTCGACGTCCAGCTCGTCGGCCAGGTCCGGGGTGTACTCGACGGTGATGTGCGGCACCTTCGGTCTCGCTTTCATGTCCATGGCGGGTCCGTACGGAGGCGCCGGGCGGCCCCGGCCCCGCGTCGAGTCTGCCCCTACCCCTCCCGGAGCCGCACCCCCGCCCCCGTCACCCCGCCCCGTCACCCCGCCTCGGTCACCCCGTACCCCTTCCGCTCAGGCGAACTTGGCGCTGACCGCCTGGTAGATCGCCTTCGCGCCGCGCCCCAGATGCGGCCCGGCCAGCCAGGTCTGCGCGCTCGGGCCGATCGACGTGTTGCTCACCAGCGCGGGCCGCCCCTCCGCGTCCTCGATGAACCAGCCGCCCCCGGAGGACCCGCCGGTCATGGTGCAGCCGATCCGGTACAGCGACGGCTGGTCGTCCCGGACCGAGAGCCGGCCAGGCCGGTCCCGGCAGATGAACATCCGCTCCCCGTCGAAGGGCGGCGCCGCCGGATACCCCCAGACGCCCATCCCCGCGATCTTCGTCGCCGACGGCGCGTCGAACATCACCCGGGACGCGCCGCCCACCGTCTCCTCCAGCGAGGCGTAGTCGCTCCCCGCGGGCTTCTTCACATGGAGCACCGCGAAGTCGAACGGCGCGCCGCTGCCGCCCGACGGGGTCCCCTCCGCGATCCACTGCGGCGAGGTCTGCGCCCAGTCCGCCCACCAGATCCCGAACGGCGAGAGGTCGCTCTTGCTCACCTGGGCCAGCTCGGCACCGGCCAGCCCCTTGTCGTTGTACGACGGGACGAAGACGATATTGCGGAACCAGCCGCCCTTCGCGCCCGCGTGCACACAGTGCCCGGCCGTCCACACCAGGTTCGAGGCGCCGGGGTCGGCCGGGTCCGTCACCACCGTCGCCGAGCAGACCGAGGGGCCCTCGGGGGTGTCGAAGAAGAGCTTGCCGACCATCGGCGCGTTGTCGCGGTACGAGACGGGCGCGGGCTCGGCGGGGACCGGCTTCGGCTCCGGGTCGGAGACGCCCGCGTCCGCGAAGTCCCCGTCCACGGGCTGGTCCGGGCTCTTCCCCTGGAGCATCCTGGCCGGCAGCCAGAGCCCCTCGATGACCGGGTTGAAGAACGCGGCGGCCTCCCTGGCCCAGTCCTCGGCGTTCCAGTCCCGCCAGCCGCCCTCCCGCCACCCCTCCGGCACGTCGGCGCCGATCGCCCCGGCCGAGCCACCGGGGCCGACGTCCCCGCCCGTCCCGGCCGCCGCGGAGCCGCCGGGCGCGGAACAGGCGGTGGCGCAGATCGCCAGCAGGGCGAGCATGCTGGCCATGAGCATCACCGGGCGGTGCCTGGAGCGCATGGATCGTTCCTCCGGTCCTTCGAATGCGTCGAACGGTGTGCGCTCGGGGCCCGGTCAGTACGGAGTCCGGCGACAACCTGTCTTGAGGAGGTAGTACGTGGCCGCGCCCGCCCCGGTTCAAGCCCCGGACCGGTTCAGGCCTCTCCCCGGCTCGGGCCGCCGCCCCGGCCCATGTCCCGCCGCGCCGGGCCGGCTTTAGGAAGCGCCGGTGTCGGAGGCGTCCGGGGCGTCCGAGGTGTGCGACGCGGGGCGCGGGAAGGACGGCCGGGACTCCTCCAGCCGTACGAACGCGATCCGTTCGCCCGCCGAGCGAACGCCCGCCGCCCCGGCCTCCGGCGTCAGCCCCAGCGCGGCGCAGAGCGCCCGCGCGCCGTGCGGATGCGCGTCCGCGAAGCGCTCCATGACCCGGCCGCACTCCTCCGGCGCCAGGAAACGCGCCGTCACCGCGTGGTAGCGGCGGCCGGTCTGGATGGTCACCTCGGGGGTGTGGCGCAGGTTCTCGTACCACTGGGCCGACGCCACGGACCCGGCGGCGACGGTCCAGCTCCGCGGTGCCGCCGTCTCCTCCACGACCTCGATCACCACCTGGCGGGAGAGCCCCGAGAACCGGCCGGTGTGGATGAGCAGCAGCATCCGGCGCCCGAACAGTGGCCCCAGGCCCGCCCGGTAGAGGAGGATCGGTACCTCGGCCACCCGCCGTCGCCAGCCGGTCGGCCGGTGCGCGCTCGGGGACGGCGGGGGCGGGGGCGGCCGTTTCAACGGTCCTGCACCTCCAGGCGCCTCAGAGGCCGGATGACGGCGTCGATTCGGTAACGACGGGATGTTGACGGAGCTGTTCACGATGTTTTGACATCAGAACCTTTGCATAGTCTAAACATGGGCGAGGCGGGAGCGGACATGCTGCGGGAGGACCGATCGGACGGCCGGTCCGCACCACGCCCCGGCGCGGCGCGGGACCCCGGCCCCACCGCCCGCTCCGGCGGCCCCGGACCCCGTGACACCACCGGTGGCCCCGGCCGCCCCGGCCGCCCGCCGGGACGCGCCCCCGAACGCGCCCCGGCCACCGTGCCGGTGGCGGGCGCGCGGGCGGACGACCGCCTCTCCACCCCCGTCGTGCTGGGCGTCCTGCCCTTCGCCGCGCTCGCCGTCGTCGCGGCGGTCGAGCTGATAGCCGGGCCCGGCATCGGCTTCCTGCCGCTCTTCTCGCTCGGCCCCGCCTTCGCCGGGCTGGTGGGCGGCTGGCGCCGGACCGCCGTCATCGGCGTTCTCGCCCTGATGTGCTGTGTCACCCTCGGGCTCTACGACGGGCTGTTGCAGAGCCGCCGTGGCTACACCGCCTTCGGCTCGGTCGCCGGGGTGACCGCGGCGAGCCTCGTCGCCGTGATGATGCGCCAGCGCCGCGAGGCCGAACTCGCCAGCGTCCGCTCCATCGCGGAGGTCGCCCAGCGCGCCCTGCTCCGCCCCGTGCCGCCCACCGCCGGCCCGCTGCGCGTCGCGGTCTCGTACACCTCGGCGGTGGCCGAGGCGCGGATCGGCGGGGACCTCTACGAAGTGGCCGTCGGCGCGCGGCGGGTCCGGGTGATCGTGGGCGATGTCCAGGGCAAGGGCCTGGAGGCGGTGGAGACCGTCGCGGTCGTCCTCGGCGCCTTCCGGGAGGCCGCGTACGACGAGCCCGAGCTGACCGGCGTCGGCGCCCGGGTGGAGCGGGCCATGAGCAGGGAGCTGGACGGCGAGAAGTTCGTCACCGCGCTGATCGCCGAGTTCCGGGGGGACGGCGGCGTCGTCTTCCTCAACTACGGGCATCCGCCGCCCATGCTGGTCCGCGCCGACGGCACCGTGGAGTTCCCCGAGCCCGAGCAGTACGCCCTGCCGCTCGGCCTGGCCGCGCACGGCACCGAGGGGCCCCGGCCGTTCCGGGCCGAGGTCGCCCCCGGAGACCAGCTCCTGCTCTACACGGACGGGGTGACGGAGGCGCGCGACGCGGCCGGCGTCTTCTACCCGCTGGGGGAGCGCGCCGGGCTGCTGGGCCACCCCGACCCGGCGACCGCGCTGGAGGAGCTCCGCGCCGACCTCGTACGCCATGCCGCGGGACCGCTCCACGACGACGCGGCCACCCTGCTCCTGCGGTACGCGCCGGAGGAGCAGGGCGGTGCGGAACGCCCCCGGGGTCCCCAGGGCCCTCAGGGTCCCCAGGGCCTCAGCGGGCCAGCTCCTTCCTGACCCGGTCCAGCATGAACGCGGACGACTCCCGCGCCCGCTCCTCCCACGCGAAGACACAGACCGTCGCGACCCCGTCGAACTCCATCGCGCGCAGGGTCGAGAAGAACGTCTCCCAGTCCACCTCGCCCTGCCCGATGTCGAGATGCTGGTGGATCCGGGCCGTCGTGCCCGGCGGGTTGAGGATGTAGCGCAGCCCCGACGACGCCGTGTGGTCGAAGGTGTCCGCCAGATGCAGATGCTGGAGCTTGTCGCCCGCGTAATGGAGCATCTTCGCGATGTCCGCGCCGGGCGCCGCGCCCGAGAGATGGAAGGTGTGCGGGGCGCAGTACAGGTAGTTGACCCACGGCTTGTTGACCGCCCTGACGAGATCGACGGCCGGGTCGTTCTCCTCGCAGAAGTCGTCCGGGTGCGCCTCCAGATTGAGCGCGATGCCCTCCCGCTCGAAGACCGGGAGCAACTCCTCCATCGACCGCCAGAACGCGGCCTCGCTCTCGGCGGCGGCCTCCGGGCGCCCGTTGAACTCGGAGTTCATCAGGGAGCAGCCGAGCGAGGAGGTGATCTCGATCATCCGCTTCCAGTAGCGGACGGCGCTCTGCCGCTCGGTCTCGTCCGGGCTCGACCACTTGTAGAGCGGCAGCACGCTGGAGAGTTGGACCCCGGTCTCGGCGAGGGCGCTCCGCAGCTCCGCCACCCGCTCGTCGTCGGCGCGCGGGTGGCGGAAGAACGGCATGAAGTCGTCGCGCGGGGAGAGTTCGATGTACTCGTACCCCAGATCGGCCACCGTGCGCACCATCTCCCGTATGGGCAGCGCGCGGAACATGTACGGGTCGAGGGCGATCTTCACCGGCGCTCCCCGTCGTAGAAGGCGGGCCGCTTCTCCAGGGCGTCCACCCGGACGATCGCGCCGGACTCCAGCGCCTCGACGAGGGCGCCGGTGATGACGGTCGCCGCGTAGCCGTCCCAGGCGGAGGGCCCGGTGGGCTCGGCGCCCTTGGCGACGGCGCGGGTCCACTCGCGGAACTCGGTGTCGAAGGCGTTCTCGAAGCGGCCCTTCCAGTCCGGCAGGACGGCGGTCGACACGGTGCCCGAGGAGCGGACGGCGACGGCGGCCGGGTCGGGCAGCCGTACGGTGCCGTCCTCGCCGACGGTCTCGCACTGGATGTCGTACCCGTACTGGCAGTTGACGAAGACCTCCAGGTCGATCCGGACGCCCGCCGCCGTCTCGAAGAGCATGATCTGAGGGTCCCTCAGATGTTCGGGACGCTTACGGGTCCGGCGCGGCGTCACCACCTGTACGGAGCGGATCTCGTCGTCCAGCAGCCAGCGCAGCACATCGATCTCGTGGACGGCGGTGTCCTGAGCGGCCATCTCGGAGGTGTAGTTCTCCCCGGAGGTCGCGTTGCGGTGGGCGCAGTGCACCATCAGCGGCTCGCCGATGGCACCCGAGGCGAGGACCTCCTTCATCTGGCGGTACCCGGCGTCGTACCGGCGCATGAAGCCGACCTGGACCAGCCGGGAGCCGTGCGCCTGCTCCGCCTCGATGATCTTCAGACAGTCCGCGGCCTCCGTGGCGAGCGGCTTCTCGCAGAAGACCGGCTTCCCGGCGGCGATGGCGCCGAGGACGTGTTCCGCGTGGGTGGGACCCCACGAGGTGACGACGACCGCGTCCACGTCGGCCGCCTCGATCACCTCGCGCCCACTGGCCAGCGCGCGGGCCCCGACCGGGGCGGCGACCCGCTCGGCCCGCGCGGTGTCGATGTCGAAGACCGCGGTGACCCGGGTGCCGGTGACCACCTCGGTGAGCCGGCGGATATGGTCCTGGCCGATCATTCCGGTGCCGATCACACCGATGCGCACAGTCATGGGGAAGTGCCCTTTCTCAGATCTCAGCTCTCGGATCTCGGATCTCGGCTCTCGGATGCCGAGGCGGTGTGCGGAACTCAGAGGTAGTGGCGCTGGGAGCGCTTGGCTTCGCGGTACGTCCCGTACGCCCGCCGGGTCGAGTCGAGCGCCGAGACCTCGCTGACCGGCACGTCCCACCAGGCGCTCCCGGGCGGGTTCGGCCCGTACAGGTCCGTCTCGACATGGACGACGGTGGTACGGCGGGCCGCGCGCGCCTGCTTCATCGCCGCCCCGAACTCCTCCACCGTGGCGGCCCGGAGCACCTCGGCGCCGAGCGAGGCGGCGTTCGCGGCCAGGTCGACCGGGAGGACCTCGCCGTCGAGGAGCCCGCTCCCGCCGTCCCGGTACCGGTAACGGGTGCCGAAGCGCTGCGAGCCCAGCGACTCCGAGAGCGAGCCGATCGACGCGAAGCCATGGTTCTGGACGATGACGATGATGACCTTCACCCGCTCCGAGACCATGGTGACGATCTCCTGGGCCATCATCAGATACGAGCCGTCGCCGACCAGGACGACGACCTCCCGGTCCGGGGCGGCCATCTTCGCCCCGAGCCCGGCGGCCACCTCGTACCCCATCGTGGAGTACGCGTACTCGACGTGGTACGCCTTCGGGTCGCGCGAGCGCCAGAGCATCTGGAGGTCGCCCGGCATCGACCCGGCCGCGTTGATCACCACGTCCCGGTCGTCGAGCGCACGGCGCAGCGCGCCCAGGATCTCGGTCTGCGCGGGCAGCGGCCCGTGGCCGAGCGCGAAGCACGCGTCCGCCGTGCGCCGCCACTCGGCGGCCAGCTCCAGCGCCCGCTGCCGGTGCGCGTCGTCCGCCTTCCAGCCGGCCAGCTCCCGCTGGAGCCCCTCCAGGCCGAGGCGGGCATCGGCGACCAGCGGCTCCGCCGCGTGCTTCACCGCGTCGAGCCGGGCCACGTTGAGGTTGACGAACCGCACCTCGGGGTCGCCGAAGACGGTGTGGCTCGCCGTGGTGAAGTCGGAGTACCGGGTGCCGACCCCTATGACCACATCCGCCTCGGCGGCGAGCGCGTTCGCCGCCGCCGTGCCGGTCGAGCCGAGGCCGCCGACCGCGCAGGGATGGTCCCAGGCCAGCGCCCCCTTCCCCGCGTGGGTGTCCGCGACCGGGACCCCGGTCGCCTCGGCGAACTCCCGCAGCGCCTCGCCCGCGCCCGAGTACACCACCCCGCCGCCCGCGACCAGCAGCGGCCGGCGCGCGGTGCGCAGCAGTTCGGCGGCGCGCTTGAGGGCCTCGGGTTCCGGCACGGGGCGCCCCACATGCCAGACGCGCCGCCGGAAGAACGCCACCGGCCAGTCGTACGCCTCGGCCTGCACGTCCTGCGGCAGACAGACCGTCACCGCGCCGGTCTCCACCGGGTCGGTGAGCACCCGCATCGCCGCCAGGGCCGCCGGGATCAACTGCTCGGGCCGGCTGATCCGGTCGAAGTACTTCGACACCGGGCGGAACGCGTCGTTGACGCTGACATCGCCGCCCCGGGTGTCCTCCAACTGCTGGAGCACCGGGTCGGCGACGCGGGTGGCGAACATGTCGCTGGGGAGCAGCAGCACCGGGATCCGGTTGGTGGTGGCGAGCGCCGCGCCGGTGATCATATTGGTGGAGCCGGGCCCCGTGGAGGCCGTACAGGCGTAGGTGGCGAGCCGGTCCCGCATCTTCGCGAACGCGACGGACGCGTGCACCATCCCCTGCTCGTTACGGGCGAGGTGGTACGGGAGGTCCGCCTCCCCGGTCTCGGCCGCCTGGAGCAGCGCCTGTCCGAGCCCGGCCACATTGCCGTGCCCGAAGATGCCCCAGACCCCGGGGATCAGCCGCTGCTCGACGCCGTCGCGCTCGCTGAACTGGTGGGCGAGGAACCGTACGAGCGCCTGCGCGGTGGTGAGCCGTACCGTCTCGGCCGCCATCACAGCTCCTTCGGGGTCGGGGTGCCGGTGCCGAACGGCAGCCGGGGGTCGGTGGCCTGGTCCTCCCAGGTGGCGCGGACCCAGCCGTGCGCGGGGTCGTCGCAGATCAGCCAGGCCCGGTCGGGTCCCGGTCCCGCCATGACATTCAGGTAGTACAGGTCGTAGCCGGGGGCGGCGATCGACGGGCCGTGCCAGCCGTGCGGGATGAGCACGGTGTCGCCGTCGCGCACCTCGGCGAGGACGTCGAGGGGGCGCTCGGCCGTGCCGTACACGCGCTGGTAGCCGATGCCGGGGCCGGCCGGGCCCGGCGCGACCTCGAAGTAGTAGATCTCCTCCAGCTCGCTCTCGACCGGGGTGCCGTGCGCGTCGTGGCGGGCCTCGTCGTGCTTGTGCGGCGGGTACGAGGACCAGTTGCCGCCGGGTGTGAGCACCTCGCAGACCAGGAGCTGGTCGGCGTCGAACGTACCGGGCAGGCAGTAGTTGTTGACCTGGCGCGAGCAGTTCCCGGCGCCGCGCAGCTCGGTGGGGACGTCCTGGGCGGGCCCGTACCGTACGGTCAGCCGGCGCTCGCAGCGCGCCGAGGGGAGGGCGAACCGGCCGCCGCGCTCGCTGCGCAGGACGGCGTCGGTGTCCCGGGGGAGGTACGCGAAGTCGGTGACCGCGTCGAAGACCCCGTCCCGCCCGGCGAGCAGCAGCGTCGTACCGTCGGCGGCGACCGAGCAGGAGCCGGCGAGCGGCAGCACCAGATACTCGCTCTCGCCGGTGGCCAGCGCCACCTCCTGGCCCGCGCCGAGTTCGACGACCCGCAGCCCGGAGTACCCCCACCCGGCGGACTCGGGGGTGACGACGGTGGTGAAGGGGCCCTCGGCGGTGGAACCGGCGGGCAGATGCGGGGTGTTCCCCTGCCGTGGGCGGTCGTACGGTGTGCGGCGGTCGTGCTCTGTGCCGTCGTGCGGTGCGTGGTCGTGCGGTGCGTCGTCGTACGGTGCGTGGTCGCTCACCACGGACTCCTCGGGCTGCTGGGGGTGTTTCGGGACTCTCCGACTCTCCGGTGCCGTGGCAGCCGCCTTCACAGCAGGCTCACGGCGCGGTCCACGGCGCCGGCCACGTCCCCGTCCCCGGGGTAGAGCAGCGACCGGCCGACGACCAGGCCCTGCACGGTCGGCAGGGCGAGCGCCTTGTGCCAGGCGGTGAAGGCGGCCTCCGCGTCCGCGACCTCGCCGCCGAGCAGCAGCACGGGCAGGGTGGCGGAGGCGAGGACCCGCTCCATCTCCTCGACGACGGGGAGCTTCAGCCAGGTGTACGCGCTGCGCCGGCCGAGCCCGGCGGCGATGGTGATCGAGGTGATCACCGCATCGGGGGAGAGGTCGTTCCGGATCCGCCCGTCCACCCAGCGCGAGAGGAACGGCTCGACCAGGGCGATCAGCCGGCGGTCGTTCAGCTCGTCCACGGCGTGCGCGGTCCGCTCCAGCAGCGAGGGGGTGGCCGGGTCCTCCAGGCAGATACGGGTGAGGGTCTTGCCCCCGTCGAACCCCATCGCCGCGATGGTCTCCGCGTCGTACCCGGTGAACCGGTCGTCGATCTCGAAGGACGAACCGGCGAGCCCCGCCCGGTTCATGGAGCCGAAGACGGACTTGCCGTCGAGCACGCCGAGGAGGAGCAGGTCCTCCAGGATGTCGGCGGTGGCGAGCACCCCGGTCACCCCGGGGCGCTCCAGCGCCACGCACATCCGGTCCAGCAGTTCGCCCCGGTCGGCCATGGCGGTGGGGTCGCCGCCGACCGCGTTGGCGCCGCGCGCGGGGTGGTCGGCGGCGATGATCATGGCCCGGCCGTGCTCGCCGAGCGGCGAGACGGCCCGTACCCGCCGGGCGGCTGCCTCGGCGATGGCCCCGGGGTCGGCGACCCGCGTACCGACGATCCGCCGGATCCGGTCAGACACCCTGGACACCCTGCCCCCTCCGGACACCCTGCTCCGCCTGGTCACCCTGGTCCGCCCGGTCCGCCCGGCCGCCCCGGTCCTGCTGTGCGCCCCCGGCCCCCGCGCTCTCCGCGGCCCCCGCGCTCTCCGCGATCTTCGCCTCGACGGCCGCGGCGTCGGGCATCGCGTCCGAGCAGGCCAGCGCCCCGGCGACGATCGCCCCGGCCGCGTTGGCGAAACGCATGACCCTGGCCAGCTCCCACCCGGCGAGCAGCCCGTGGCAGAGCGCGCCGCCGAACGCGTCGCCCGCGCCGAGCCCGTTGACCACCTCGACCGGCGCGGGCGGCACCTCGACGGCGGTGCCGCTCCGGTCCATCGCCAGCACCCCCTTGGGGCCCTGCTTGACGACGGCGAGGCCGACCCCGAACTCCAGCAGGGCGCGGGCGGCGGCGTACGGCTCGCTCTCCCCGGTGGCCACCTCGCACTCCTCGCGGTTGCCGACGGCGACCGTGGCGTGGGCGAGCGCCTCGCGGTAGTACGTACGCGCCTCGGCCGCCGCCTCGCCGGGGCGGACCTCCCGGCCCCCCGCGTAGGCGCCCTGCCAGAACATCGGCCGCCAGTCGAGGTCGAAGACGGTGGTCCCGGTACGGTTCCGGTGGCGGAGCGCCGCGAGCGTCGCCGACCTGCTCGGCTCGGCGCTCAGCCCGGTCCCGGACATCCAGAAGATCCGGGCCGAGGCGACCGCGTCGAGGTCCAGCTCCTCCGGGCGGATGTCCAGGTCGGGGGCGAGCGGCAGCCGGTAGAAGTGGAGCGGGAAGTCGTCCGGCGGGAAGATCTCGCAGAACGTCACCGGGGTCGGCGCCACGCCGGAGACCCCGACGTGGCGCGGGTCGACCCCGTACTCGCCGAGCGCGCGCCGTACGTACTGTCCGAACGGGTCGTCGCCGGTCTTGGTGATCACCGCCGCGCTCCGCCCGTACCGCGCCGAGGCGACCGCGACATTGGTGGGGCTGCCGCCCAGGTACTTGCCGAACGAGGTGACATCCGCCAGGCCCACGCCCGTTTGCAGCGGATAGATGTCGACTCCGACCCGTCCCATGGTCAGGACGTCCAGGACTGCCATGTGTGGGGACCTCCAGCACCGCGCACGCTCTTCATGGCGCGCTCTAGTTGCGAGTACGATGGTCGATGTCCAAATGTCCTGTCAATAGTTTGTTACGTGTGGTTTTCCTGGGCTGACGCGCCCCCGGGCGCCGCCGTTCCCGTCCCTGATCGGGCGCTTGCGCGCGGGCCTGGGCGCGGGCGGCGCCACGGACCCGCTCGCCCTGCGCGCAGGCCCGTGCGATCAGGGCCCGCGCGTCGCACTCCGGCTGGAGCGCCGTCAGGAGCAGCAGCCAGAGATCGGCCAGCCCCTCCTCGATCTGCCGGCGCCCCTCCAGCGCGTCCGAGACGGTGTGCAGCCCGAAGAAGGCGCAGACCAGACCGTGCGCGGCCACATCCGGCGCGATCCGTTCGGCGAGCGCCCCCTCCGCCCGCGCCTCCTCCAGCAGCCCGGTGACCGTCTCCAGCCATCCCACGAACGGGCGCGGCAGTGTCGCGTCGATGGCGGTGCGCTCGGCCCAGAGCCGGGCCCCCGCGCGGATGACCACATCGTCGCGGAAGGCTCGGGCCACGTCGAAGCTGAGGGCGACGAGCCGTTCCAGCGCCGGGAATTCGGCCGTACGGTACCGGCCGATCAGCTCGGGCCAGGAGGCGAAATGCTCCTCGACGATGGCGAGCGCCAGATTCTCCTTGCTGGCGTAATGGAAATAAATAGCTCCGCTAGTACGGCCTGATTGTGCGCTGATATCACTGATGCTGGTGCCTACATATCCCCGTTCGTCGAACAGGCGTGCCGCCGCCTCCAGCAGAAACCTCCGCGTCGTTTTCGCCCGTACCTGCTCGGCCCGCACCTGCACGTCATTCTCCGATGGTCGTCGGTCAGAAGAAATACGTAATCTAGCGCCTTTCGCGGTCGCTTCCCGGGCCGTTCAGGAAGGGTGACGGAAGGGGGAACAGGTGCGCGAACAAGGGAATTGCGGTGTCCTTGTCGTATGAACGCATCGGTGAACGCGGCGGAGCCGGTGGAGCCTGTGGAGCCTGTGGGGCCGGTGGAGCCGTATGGCGACCGGCCCCTCTCCTGGTCGCGCACGGTCGCCCGGGAGTGGGTGCACCGGGCCTCCGTCGCCGAGGTCCTGCTCACCGACGTACGGCGGGCGCGCGGCGACGGCTTCGAGGCGGCGGCCTCCTGGCCGCGCTCCCATCCGACGTTCCCGCGCGACGGCGGCGAGCTGCACAGCCCCCTGATGGTCGTGGAGACCCTCCGCCAGCTCGGCATCTGCCTCCCGCTGCGGTACTTCGGGGTCGATCCCTCCGCCAGCCTGGTCATCACCGATCTGCACTTCGCGATCGACCCGGCCGCCGAACCCCGGCTGCTCTCCGGCGCCACCCGCGTGACCTGCCGGATCGTCGTCGACGAGGTGCGCCACGACACCGAAGGCGCGGTCGCCGGGCTCCGGCTCGCCGTCGACTACCTGGCGGCCGGGGTGTGCTTCGCGCGGGCCGGCGGCGGCGCCCGGTTCTTCGCGCCCGAGCGGTACGCCGCCGTACGGAAGGGCCGGGCGCACTCCACCGCGCCCCGGTACCCGGCCGGCCTGGACCGCCCCGAGCCCGCCGGGGTCGGCGTCGGCGCCGCCCATGACGTGGTGCTCGGCCTGGCCCCCGGCGGGGTGCCCGGCGCCGACGGGGCCACCCTTCTGGTGGAGCCGGCGGACATGAGGCACCCGTACTTCTTCGACCACGCCACCGACCATCTCCCCGGCATGATCGTCCTGGAGGCGGCGCGACAGGCGGCGGCCCTCGTCACCCGGGGCCGGCTGCTCCGCCCTACCGCCGGTCGGCTGAAGACGGCGCGTTTTGTCGAATACGCGCCACCCGCGCGCGTGCTCTGCGTTCCGCACCACGCGACCTGCGTTTTCCGCATTCTCCAGGACGGACATCAGAAGGCTTTCGGGGTACTGCGTTATCAATAATCAGATAGAGATACTAAATGTGATTGCTTGACCGTGTGTTGATCCCGTCCCTAGCGTAGCGATCGTTATGTTCTTCAGCGGTCGGCGCCGCCGCTGGTCAGGGAACTCCCGAAGGGAAACACGCGGATGACCGTGCAACGCATCCTTTCCTGGACGCCGGCCGCCATCGTCTTCGACTGCGACGGCACCCTCATGGACACCGAATGCCACTGGCAGGACGCGCGGATCAGCGCCCTGCGCGCGTTCGGATTCATCCCGGCGCCCGGTTTCGCCGAGCGCGCCAAAGGACTCCACTACACCGAGTGCGGCGCCCTCATGGCCGAGGAGGCCGGCCACCCGGAGCTCACCGCGGGGCTGACCGAGCGGCTGCTCGCCGACTTCCGCGCGCTCGCCGAGGCCCGCCCGCTCACCATGCCGGGCGCACCCCAACTGGTCGAACAGGCCGCCCGGTTCGCCCCGCTCGCGGTCGCCAGCAACTGCCCGCGCGAGGTGGTGGAGGCCTCGCTCTCCACCGCGGGACTGCTCCACCGCTTCGGCCATGTCGTCGTCCCCGACGGCCCCGACGACCGCGACGGCATCAGACCCAAGCCCCACCCGGACGTCTACCTCACCGCCGCGAGACTCTGCGGCGCCGACCCGGCCGACACCCTCGCGGTCGAGGACTCGCACTGCGGGGTCGAGGCGGCGGAGCGGGCCGGGATGCGCATCCTGGGCGTCGGCCCCTGGCCCGGCGACCGTACGGCGGCCCTGGTCGACCTCTGGGTACGGTCGCTCGACGAACCGGCGGTACGCGGCTGGGCGGGCGCCCGCGTGCCTGCCCAGATCGCACGGAATCGTCCTACCATGAACCCCTGAGGACCTATCCCGTCACAGAGTCGCCGCAGTAGCCGCAGCCCGCAGTCGCCGCACAGGGAGATGGCCAACGGATGGATGAGGAACGTGCCGGCCGTCTCGTGTCGTCGCTGCGGGCCCGGGGGGTGCCGGCCCATCTGGCACACCTGGGCGTCTACCAGTGCGGCGTACGGGTGGTCCTGCTCGACGGCGGAGAGGCCGTCTGGGACATCGACGGGGAGCTGGGGCTGCGGGCCGAGGTGGTCGAGGACGGGGTGCTCGTCGGCTTCGTCCCGCATGTGCGGGGCTCGGAGAACTTCGACGAGGCGCGGCTCGTGGAGGTGATCGCGGGCACCCGTTACGACAAGGAGGGGCTGCGCCTCCCGGCCGGTGTGGACGCGGAGACCGACGGGGCCGACACCGTCGCCGGCCTCGGCCCCGCCCCCTCCGCACCCCCGCCCGCCCGCCTGCCCCGCCTCCCCCGGCGGTGGCCCCGCTGGCTCCGGCGCCGCTGACCCGTACGGACCAGGGGGCCCGGCCCGTACGGATCAGGGGGCCCGGCCCGTACGGATCAGGGGGCCCGGCCCGTACGGACCAGGAGGCCCGGCCCGTTCGGCGGTCTCCGTTCAGCCGCGCAACCGTTCAGCAGCGTTCGTTCACGTACCCGGCTTCTCCCGCCGGGACGACATCGCGGTCCCTGAGCACGACCGAGAGCCGGTCGCCCCACTCCTCGCAGGCGGTGGCGAGATCCTTCTTCCGGTACTCGACCACCAGGACCCGGTCGTCGTACGCCGCCGCGTACTCCCCGCACTCGTCGTACCGGCCGCACTCCTCCGCGACCGCGAAGTCGAAGCCGATGGCGGCGCGGGCGCCGCTCATCTCCACCGCGTTCTTCTGGCCGATCGCCAGCCCCGCCCGGTGCGCCCGCGCCGCCAGCTCCGTGGCGAAGGCGATCGCCTGCTTCCGGTCGAGCAGGGAGTCCGAGCGGAGATACGAGTCCAGGTTGTCCGCCTCGACCGCGTCGAACCCGTCCCGCGCGCAGCCGTCGATCCATCCGCCGACGACCTCCGCCAGCCGCTTCCGCCGGTCCGCGGTGGAGATGTCCAGCAGCGGTTCGTCCCAGTCCTCGTCGACGACGGTGTCGCCGTCCGCGTCCCGCAGCAGCAGGTCCGGATGGTTCTTCCGCCACCACTCCACGGCGTCCGGCTGGGTCTGGTAGGCGTTGATGTAGCAGACGTTGTACACCCCGGGCGCGGGCTTCGCCGTACGGTCCCTGACCACCGTCCGCACCCCGGCGGGCGGGGTGTACGCCCCGCCGAGCTGGTAGTCCCAGGCCTCGTGCGCCACCGGCGCCTTCACCCGCCCCGTACCACCGCCCTGCCCGGCGGACGGGCCCCCGGAGGACGGCGCGGGCGGGGCGCCGGCGGACGGGGTGCCGCCGGCCGAGCAGCCGGTGAGCGCCGGGACGAGCGCGAGGGCCAGGGCGAGCAGGGGGGCCGCCGACAGGCGGGCGGCGCGGACGAAGGGCAAGGTGACGCCTCGATCTCGGTGCGGTGCTGCGGGGTTACGGGTGCCAGGGCGCGGGCCGGGCCGGTGGTACGGCGCGGGCGCGCGCGACGCACCAGTCTGTCACCGCCCGCCCCACCACCCCGCGCCACCCCGGAGCCGCCCCCGGAGCCGCCCGCGCCGTCAGACCGTCAGCAGCGCCGCCCGCGCCGCCCCTTCGACCCGCAGAAACGCGTCCGGCACCGGATCCTGGCCCAGCAGCAGGCGCAGCGTCGCCGCGTGTGCCGCCTCGGCGGGGGCGATGGCCGCCGCCGTCGCGATCCCCGGGGCGCCCCGTGCGCCGCACGCCGCGAGGAGGTGCGTACGCGCCGCCCGCTCCTCCAGCCGCAGCGCCAGCGCGGCCGTCTCCGACGCGCTCCTGGCCCGCTCCAGCGCCGCCGTGACCTCCGCGTGGTCGGTCAGCGGCACCCCGGTCACGGGCGGCTTCCCGGCCCGGCGCAGCGCCGCGTTCCACTCCTCCGCGTGGGCGGTGTGGTGCGCCGCCGCCGTCGTCAGAAACGCCTGCGTCTCCGCCGGTACGGTGCCGAGGCGCCCCGCGCGGGCCGCCGTGAGGGCCGCCCGGTAGACGCCGGCGGCCTGGTTCTCCAGCGCCGCCGCCAGCGCCAGGGCGCGGAGTTCACCGCCGTACGCGGCCGGGGCCGCGCCCCGTCCGCCTGCCGAGCAGGCGGCCAGCGCCCATACCGCCCCGGTGCCCCCGGCGATCCGGAGGAACCGGCGGCGCCCGGCGTCCCGGGGAGCCTCGCTCGTGGTCATCGGGGGGTCCGCCCTTCCGGCGCCGGCGACGCCCCGTCCGTGGGCTGGAACGCGCCCGTGATCCCCGCTCCCCCGGCGCCGGGGGAGCCGGTGAGCCGGGCCCGTACCGCCAGCAGGATCGCGTGGTGCTGGGCCTCGACCGGCGCGACGGAACCGTAGAGGCGGCGCAGCGAGGGGCTGGCGGTCCGGCCCAGGGCGGCGGTGTACGTACGGGCGGCCCTGTCCTCCAGGAAGAGGGCGAGCGCGATCACGTCGACAGGGGTGCGTGCCCGCGTCAATGCCCGGTGGACGTCGGCGGCGTACTCCGGTCGCGGCCCGGGGCCCGGCGCGCCGCCGGCCCGCTCGACCGCCGCGTCGAACGCCTTGGCGTGCTCCGCGTGGTGGCCCCCGGCGGCGGTGAGGAGCGCGGCGATCGTGGACGTACCACCGCCGTCTCCGTCCGCGTTCCCGAGGGCGTCCGGGCCGGGGAGTCCCGGCGCATCGGGGAGGAACGGGAGCCCGGCGGCCTCCCGGCAGGTCTCCGCCGCCAGGTGCTCCATCGCCGCCGCCGTGCGGAGCGCCGCCAGTTCCTCCGGGGAGGCGGCCGGGGCCCGCAGCCGGTCCGTGACACCGCCTCGGGTACGGGTGCCGAGATGCCGCGCGCCCATGGCGCCCCCTCTCTCGTCGGGGCCCGCACGGCCGTGCGGGCACACCCACGACACCCTCGCGACGAGGACACGGGCGGGCGGGTGACGTCACCGGCGCGGCGGCGGTCCTTCACCGGATCGGCCCACGCCGCTCCCGTCCCGCTCCCGTCCCGCTCCCGTCCCGCTCCCGTCCCGCTTTCGTCCGGGCCCCGGCGGGCGCGACCGCCCCTACTCCTTCACCGCCCCCGAGTTCGCGCCGCTGACGAAGTACCGCTGGAAGCAGAAGAACAGCGCGGCCACCGGCAGGGTGGAGAGCAGCGCGGCGGCCAGCTTCAGCGGGTACTGCGTACCGCCGCCGAGGCCGCCGGAGACGAACCGGGCCAGGCCGGTGGTGAGCGTCTCGTACTGCGCGGACTGGGTGGAGACCAGGAAGTGGGTGAACTCGTTCCACGACCCCTGGAAGGAGAGGATCGTCACGGTGATCAGCGCGGGCCGGGCCATCGGCAGCACCACGGACCAGAAGATCCGGACCACCCCCGCCCCGTCGACCCGGGCCGCCTCCTCCACCTCGCGCGGCACCGACTCGAAGAACTGCTTCATGATGAAGACGCCCGCCGCGTCCACCAGCAGGGGCACGATCATGCCGGTGTAGGTGTCGAAGATCCCGAAGGTGTTGAGCACCAGGAACTTGGGGATGAGCAGGGTCACCCCGGGCACCGCCATGATCCCGACGACGAAGCCGAAGAGCAGCGAGCGCCCCCGGAAACGCAGCCGCGCCAGCGCGTACCCCGCCATCGAGTTGAAGAGCACCCGTCCTGCCGTCACCACCACGGCCACCAGCGTCGAGTTGGAGAGCCAGCGCAGGAACGGCACCCCTTCCCCGGACTGGCTCAGCCCGAAGAGCCGCTGGTAGGCGGCGGTCGTCGGGGTCACGGGCAGCAGCGACAGCGGATGCGCGGCGGCGTCCGGGTCGGTCTTGAACCCGGTCACCAACTGGAGCGCGAACGGCAGCAGATAGAGCAGCCCCAGGCTCACCACCAGCGCGTACCCCACGATGCGCAGCGGCACCGGGAAGCGGGGCAGCACCGGGCGGACCCGGTCGCGTACACGGGTACCCGAGGCGGTCATCGGTCCCTCCTGGTACGGGCGGTACGGGCGGTACGGCGGGTACGGGCACCCCGGGGCGTGCGCTCGCGGAGCACCCAGCGCTGGAAGGCGGCGAGCACGAGGATCAGGGCGAGCAGGATGAACGCGATCGCCGCGCCCTGGCCGAAGTCCGCGTTGTCGAACCCGGAGGAGTACGAGAGGAACGCGGGCGTCAGCGTCGTGTTGCCCGGGGCGCCCTGCCCCATCACGTACACCTGGTCGAAGACCTGCCAGGTGGCGATCAGCCCCAGGGTGAGGACGAGGAAGAGCACCGGACGGAGCGCGGGGAGCGTCACGTACCGCAGGAGCTGACGCCGGTTGACGCCTTCCAGCGCCGCGGCCTCCTCCAGCTCCCTCGGGATGTCCTGGAGCGCCGCCAGGAAGATCAGCATGAACGTGCCCGAGGTGGTCCAGACGGACAGCAGGATGATCGTGCACATCGCGACCGACGGGCCCGACAGCCACTCGAACCAGGAGATGCCCAGCGCGGAGTGGTCCGCGAGGAAACCGGTGGGCCGCTCCGGGTCGACGATGCCCAGCGCCCCCAGGAGGAGCGAGAGCACGCCGCGCGGGTCCGCGAACCAGTTGGGCCCCTTGACCCCGATCCACGACAGCAGCGAGTTGACGGCACCGCTGCCCTGGAAGAGGAAGAGGAAGACCGTGGAGACCGCGATGGAACTGGTGACGGAGGGAAAGAAGAACGTGGTGCGCAGGAGGCCGCGCCCGCGCAGCAGCCGCTGATTGAGGATGAGCGCCAGCGTCAACGCCAGGCCCGTCTGGAGCGGCACCGTGAGCAGCACGTAATAGAGGTTGTTGCGCAGGGCGGTCGCGAAGAGGGTGCGGTCCAGGCCGTCCTGGGTGAGCAGCGCCCGGTAGTTGTCGAGACCGACGAAGTCGGCCTGCGCGGAGAACGGGTTCGACTGGCCGTCCCAGTGCAGCAGGCTCACCCAGAGCGCCATCAGGATCGGCAGGACGAAGAAGAGGCCGAGGACCGCCACCATGGGGCTGACGAACAGCCATCCCCAGATGCCCTCCCCGCGAAGGGCCGCGCGGGAGGCGCGGCCCTTCGCGGTTCCGCCGGCCGCGCCGGGCGTGTCAGGTTCGCCCGGCGCGCCGGAGTCCACGGGTGCGCGGCTCGCGCGCACCGTGCTGTCTGGCGTGGTACGGAGGGGCATGGTGCTCAGTTGCCCTTCGCGATCGCCTGTTCGCCGTTGCGCTGGAGGTCGGCGAGGATCTTCTTCGGGTCGGCGGTGCGCAGCGACTGGAGGTCGGTGTTGAACTGGCTGAGGACCTTGTCGAAGCCCGCGATGGTCACCGGGCCCTGTGCGTAGGCGCTGCCGTCCACCCACGCCTTGGCCCCGGGCTCACGGTCCGCGTAGGTCTTCAGCGCGCTGGTGCGCGAGGGCATCACCCCGAACGCGTCGGCGAAGGCGAGCTGCTGCTCGGCGCTGGTGAGGTATGTGACCAGGTCGACTCCGGCGTCGCGGTGCGCGGATTCGGCGGCGACGCCCCAGCAGTTGCTGAAGGCGAGCGTGCCCTGACCGGCCGGGCCCGAGGGGAGCGGCGCGATGGCGTACTTGACGTCCGGGTAGTCGAGCTTCATCCCGCCGGCCAGCCAGTTGCCCTCGATGGTCATGGCGGCCTTGCCCTTGCCGAGCGCCTCCCCGCCCCAGCTCGTGTCCACCTGCTTGGCGAACTTCATCGAGCCGGACTTCAGCAGCGACTGGACGTACGTCAGACCCTCGGCGTTCTGCGCGGTGTCGGCCGTCATCTTCGTCTGCCCGTCGTCGGTGATCCAGCCGCCCGCCTCCTTCATGAAGACGCCCAGGCGCTGGAACTCGTCGCTGGTGACCAGCCCGGTGACGCCGCCGCCGGTCAGCTTGGCGGCGACCTTCCTCAGGTCGTCCCAGGTCTTCGGGTAGTCCTTCTCCGTCAGCCCGGCCTTCTTCCACAGGTCGGTGTTGATGGCGAGGCCGAGGGTGGAGGTGTCCTTGGGCAGGCAGACCAGCTTCCCGTCGTACGAGAAGGAGGTGCGGAGCTGCTGCGAGAAGTCGTCCGCGTCGGCTATCCGGTCCCCGTACGGGTAGAGGGAGCCGCCCTTGGCGTAGTTGGCGAACTGGTCGGAGTTGACGTAGAAGACGTCCGGCGGCTTGTGCCCGGCGAAGGACTGTGCGAGCTGCTGGTTCATGTCCTTGGCGACCTGGACGTCGACCGTGTTGCCGGACTTCTTCGCATACGCGGCGGCGGCCTTCTTGACGGCCTGGGTCTCGGCATCGCCCGACGTGGCGATCAGCACGGTCAGGTGCTGCTTGCCCGCGGTGTCCTGGGCCGTGTCGTCGCCCTTGTCGAAGTTGGACGAACAGCCGGTGGCGGTCAGCAGTACCGCGCAGGTGGCGAGGGCGGCGGCGGCCGTGCGGGTGACCATGGATTCCTCCAGAGAAGTTACGGGACATGCGGCTCGGGCCCGCGGGCCGCCGTACGGGACGCGGTGGGGGCGTACGGCGGCGGCGCGGTGGGTGGAACGGACCCGGGGCGGTGGCGGGGACTGGCCCGCCCCGGGGGTACGGGGGGCACCGGGCGTACCGGCGGTACGAGGCGTACGTGACCGGGCGGCGGTACGGGGCCGGGTGCGGGGCGCCGGGCGTCAGCCGCCCGGCGCGGGTGTGCTGCCGCGGAGGACCAGGGACGGCTCCAGCAGCACGCGTTCGGGCTCGGCGCCGGGCTCCGCCATCCTGGCCAGGATCAGCCGGACGCACTCGCGCCCGACGGCCTCCAGGGGCTGGGCGACCGTGGAGAGCCCGGGGGAGAGGAGCGCGGCGGCGGGCGAGTCGTCGAAGCCGATGACGGCGACGTCCCGGCCGGGCTCGGCGCCGCGCTCGCGCAGCGCCCGGTAGCAGCCGAGCGCCAGCACGTCGCTGGCGGCGACCACGGCGGTGGCGCCCAGGTCGAGCAGCGGCTGTACGGCGGTGTGCGCGGCGGCCAGGTCGTCGACGCTCTGGGCGCGTCGGCCCCGTACCGGAAGACGGTGCCTGCGCATGGCCCGCCGCCACCCCTCGGCGCGGTCGTCACCCACGCCGGAGCCGCGCGGCCACCCCAGGAACGCGATCTTCCGGTGGCCCTGGGCCACCAGGTGCTCCACCGCGGCGTCGGTGCCCGAGGCGCCGTCGACATCCGCCCAGTCGCCGATCTGACGCCCCGACCACATCCGGCCGAAGCCGACGAACGGCACACCGCGCCGGGCCAGCCACGCCTGGCGGGGGTCGTCGCGGTCGGTGCCGCTGAGCACGAAGCCGTCCACGCTGTGCAGGTCGAGGAGTTCCTCGTGGCCTTCGAGACCCGGGGCGCCCGGGGGCGAGGCGAAGAGCAGGATCCGGTACCCGGCCTCGTCCGCCGCCCCCGACAGGGCGTGCAGGAAGCGGTCCATCACCGGGGCGGTGGAGCCGGGGGCGGTGGGCCGGATCCCGTACCCGATGAGCTTGCTGGAGCGGGTCCGCAGCGTCTGGGCGGCCCGGTGCGGGCGGTACCCCATCGCGTCGACGGTGCTGCGGACCCGCTCCAGCGTCTCGGGCTTCAGCAGCCCCGGCGCGTTGAGGGCGTTGGAGACGGTCTGCGGGGAGACCCCGGCCCGCCGCGCGACCATCGCCAGGGTCACGGGCCCCGGCTTGGACGAGGGGGGCCTGGTGGAGCGGGGCATGACTGTCTCCGGAACCGTGGACTGGCGGGTGGCGAATGTGCTCGTAGGAAAACGTGGTCGTAGGAAAAAGTGCTCGTGGGATCTTGTTCGTGGAAAATCCACGAGTTGATTAGAGCGTTCCAATCCCCATTGTCAACGGGCTGAAGTCGTCGTTAGGGTTCTTGGAACGCTCCAATGACTGAGAGGTTCTGCTCTGTTGTCCACCACTGTCAAGACCCACGACACTATGAACTCCGTCGCAGGGGGAGCCGCCGAGGCCGCCGCCGCGACCGAGGGACTACAGCCGTTCCTGCACGACGCCCGCGTCACGCTGTACGCGCCGAGCTTCGCGATCTCGTCCGAGGACGGACAGCTCCAGGGTGGTGCCGACGGCTTCTACCACGGCGACAGCAGAGCCCTCGCCCGGCTGACCGTCGAGGCGGACGGCTACCCGATCGCGCCGGTGCGCGGCGTACTCGACGGCGCCGACCGGGCCTCCTTCCGGGGCGTGCTGCGCGGCCTCGGCGAGGACACCGCCGACCCCGCGGTCACCCTGCGCCGCCGCCGCGCCGTCACCCCCGGCCTGCTGACGGAGACCCTGGAGGTCACCAACGCGGGGCGGCAGCACATCCGGGTCACCCTGATCGTCACGGCGGCCACCGACCTCGCCCTGATGGAGCGCGTCAAGCAGGGCGACAGCCGGCCGCTCGTCACCCCGACGGTCATCGGGGGCGGTGACGCCGACGGCGCTGCCCCCGCCGAAGGACTGGCATGGCGCGGCGGCCCGTTCTCCGCCGCGCTCACCAGCGACCCGGCGCCCGACACCGTCGACGCGGCGTCGGGCCGGCTGACGTACACCGTCGAACTGGCCCCCGGCACCGAGTGGAGCGCCGTACTCCGCTGCGCCGCCGCCCACGAGGACGGCGACCAGTTCCCCGCGCCGCCGCCCGCGAGCCTCCCCTGGCGCACCCCGGTGCTGCGCAGCGCCGACCGCCGCTTCGACCAGTGGCTCGCCCAGTCCACGGCCGACCTCGACCGGCTCCGCCTCACCGACCCCGTACCGGCGGGCGCCCCGGGCGCCTCCGCCGACTTCACGCCGCTCACCGCCCCGGACCGCCCCGCCGACCAGTTCCTCGCCGCCGGAGCCCCCTGGTTCCTCACCCTCTTCGGCCGCGACTCCCTGTGGGCGGCCCGGATGCTGCTCCCGCTCGGCACCGGGCTCGCCGCCGGGACGCTCCGGACGCTCGCCCGCCGGCAGGGCGTACGGAACGACCGGGACTCCGAGGAGCAGCCCGGCAAGATCCTGCACGAAGTGCGCCGCGCCGCCCAGACGTTCCACGACAGCTTCGCCCTGCCGCCCAGCTACTACGGCACCGTCGACGCCACCCCGCTCTGGATCACGCTGCTCCACGACGCCTGGCGCTGGGGGCTCGCCCCCGAGGAGGTCGAGGAGCTGCTGCCGTACGCCGAGGCGGCGCTCGGCTGGATGGACGCCCAGAGCGAGGCCGGCGGCGACGGCTTCCTGAAGTACGTCGACTCCACCGGGCGGGGCCTGGCCAACCAGGGGTGGAAGGACTCCGGCGACGCGATCCGGCACCGCGACGGACGCCTCGCCGACGCCCCGATCGCGCTCTGCGAGGTACAGGCGTACGCGTACGAGGCGGCCCGGGGCGGCGCGGCGCTGCTGCGCGCCTTCGGCAGGCCCGGCGCCGACCGGTGGGAGGAGTGGGCCGAGCGGCTGAGCGACCGGTTCCGCAGCCGCTTCTGGGTGACCGACGAGCGCGGCCCCTACCCGGCGGTCGCCCTCGACCGGGACGGCGCCCCCGTCGACTCCGTCACCTCGGGCTTCGGCCACCTGCTCGGCACGGGGCTGCTCGACCACGAGGAGAGCGCGCTGCTCGCGGCCCGGCTCAGCGGGCCCGAGCTGGACTCGGGGCACGGGCTGCGCACACTGAGCAGCGACTCGGTGGGATACAACCCGTACGGCTATCACATCGGTTCGATCTGGCCGCACGACACCGCGATCGCGGTGCACGGGCTGGTGCGGGCCGGATTCCCGGACGCCGCGGCGCCGTTGGCGGCGGGGCTGCTCACCGCGTCGGCCGGGTTCGACGCGCGGCTTCCCGAACTCTTCGCCGGGCACGGGACCGCGATCGACGCCGTACCCTCGCCGTACCCGGCCTCCTGCCGACCGCAGGCATGGGCCGCGGCCTCCTCCGTGCTGGTGCTCCAGTCCGCGCTGGGGCTCTCCGCGGATGTCCCCGGCGGCACGGTGACCGTCGCGCCCACCTTCACGGAGGCGTACCGTCCGCTGACCGTCGAGGGGCTGGACGTCGCGGGCGGCCGGCTCGACATCGCCGTCGGCGCGGACGGGAGCGCGCGGATCGCCGCGCCCGCCGGACTTGAGGTCAGGAGGGAGCACGCCGCGCCCCGTTGAGCCGGGGCCGCGCCCGATGTGAGGATGGGGCCCCGGAGGGGTACGGGTACGGGGCCCCGTCCGGACCGTCGCCGGTCCGCCGCCGGACCGTGCCCGGGTCCCGGCCGGGGGAGGCGATCGTCACACAGCCGTACGGACGTGCAGCCGTGTCGCTGATGGGCCGAACGAGTGAGGCGCGGGAGGATGACCTGATGCAGACAGAGCGTGAGCGCGCGGTGGGCACGGAGTGTGCGGGCGGGCGTGCGGGCCGGGTGGTCCGGTGAGCAGGTACGGCCGTTACGACGGGTACGACGCCACGGACGAGCAGTGGGAGGGCCTGGCCCAGGTCGTTCCGCTGCGGGGCCGCAACGAGTGGCCCTCCCGCGTGGACCACAGGACCGTCCCCCGGGAACCGGTCGAGGAACACCGGCGCTTCATCGTGCTCCGGGTCCAGGTCTTCGCCGACGCCCGGGTGGTCGCCGACCACCTGATCGCCCAGATCCCGGTCCTGCTCGACCTGACCGGCGCCGAGACCGATGTGGCCAAGCGCATCCTGGACTTCAGCAGCGGCGTGGTCTTCGGCCTCGGCAGCGGTATGCACCGGGTCGACAAGAACGTCTTCCTGCTCGCCCCGATCGGCACCGAGGTCGAGGGCATCGCGGCGGACACCCTGCCGGGGACGTAGTCCGGAGCCGCGTGCGGCGCGTCCAGCGCGTCCGGTGCGTCCGACGCGTCCGGTGCGTCCGACGCGTCCCCCGATCGTAGGAAGATCTCGTCGGCGGAACGGTTCGCCAGGGTGGTCGCGCCGTACGGTCCGGCCATGGAAGCCATCCGGGCCACCCGGCCCCGTCCCGTCGCCCCCCGCGGTCCCGCCGTCACCGAGCTGCGGCTCTCCGCGTTCACCTCGCACCGTGGGGCGGCCTTTCCGCTCGGGCCCGTCACACTCTTCGCCGGGGCGAGCGGCAGCGGCAAGTCGACGGCGCTGGCGGCGTACGAGGCGCTGGCCCGGCTCGGTGCGGGCGCCACGCTCGACCAGGTCTTCCCCGACCCGGCCGCCTGTGTCCCCGAGCGGGCGCCCGCCGACGCGCAGGGCAGACGGGGCTTCCGGATCGGCTGCACCGTCGAGGGTCCCGCAGGCCCGGTCCGGCTCGACCTCGCCGTCCAGGCGGAACCCGAACTCCGGATCGTCGGCGAGCGGTTGACCGGCGGCGGCCGGACCCTGCTGGCCACGGCGCTCCGCGACCCCGGGCGCCGGGCCGTCCAGGCGGCGTGGCACACGGCCGGTTCCGTACCGGTGACCCGCGCGCCGCTCCCCGACGACCGGCTGGGCACCGCGCTGCTGCCGCTGCGTGTCGCGGGGCGCACGGAAGGGCAGTTACGGGTCTTGGCGGCGGCCGAGCAGACCGTGCTCGCCCTGCGCTCCTTCTTCGCCTGCGACCCGCAGCCGCATCTGATGCGGCTGCCGGTGCCCCGGGGGCAGGGGCGGCTGCGCCGTGGGTGCGGGAATCTCGCGGCGGTGCTCGACCGTACCCTGGAGCACCGGCACTCCCGCTGCGGCGCCCGGCTGGCCGCCGCGGCGCGGGCGGGGTGCGCGGGGCCGGTGACGGAGCTGGCCGTCGAGCGGTTCGCGGACGGTACGGTACGGGCCCTGCTGGCCAGGGATGCTTCGGGGGCCAGGCCGGCGACCCCGGTGGAACGGCTGGGCGAGGGCGAACTCCGCTATCTGGCGCTGGCGCTGGTCCTGCTGGCGGGACCCGGCGGGCCGACGGGGCCGGGGAGTCCGGGAATTCCGGGGGGCCCGGGAGGACTTGGGGGAGCGGCGGGCCCCGGCGGGGCGGGGCCGGTGGCCGGGGACGGTGCGGGGCCGCGCCCGCTCACCGTGCTCGCGGACGGCTTCGACCGGTGCCTGGACCCGCGCCAGCGCGCCGAACTGCTCTCGCTCGCCACGGCGGTCTGCGCGGCGGGCGGGACCCGCCTGGTGGGGACGGTCACGGACGCCTCGTACGCGCGCGGGGCGGCCGGCGTGACGGTGGTAGACCTGGGTCCGTGAGTGAACTCGATGTGGCGGAACTTCAGCGGAGACTGGCCGCGTTCGCGGCGGCACGGGAGTGGGAGCCCTACCACACCCCCAAGAACCTGGCGGCGGCGCTGAGCGTCGAGGCGTCGGAGCTGCTGGAGATCTTCCAGTGGCTGACGCCGGAGGAGTCGGCGCGCGTGATGGCGGACCCGGAATCGGCCCACCGGGTCAGGGACGAGGTCGCGGACGTCCTCGCGTATCTCCTCCAGTTCTGCGGGGTGCTCGGGGTCGATCCGCTCGCCGCGCTCGCCGCGAAGGTGGAGCGGAATGAGCTCCGCTTCCCGCCCAAGAGGCCCGCCGAACCCGGAGATTGAACCCGATTGTCACTCTCCGGAGTGGCGGAGTTATGCACAACGAGTCTGCTGTCCACAGATTTCCGCAATGCTCTGGCTTTTCTGCTCCAATGCGCTCACTCTGGGTAGTGGAGTTCATGGGCAGGATTCTCGTGGGATTGGGGACTGCGAATGGATGCGGAACGGCTCATCGGCGTGAGCCGGCATGCCCTGGCGGCGAGCGCGGAGGACATGGACGTCATCGCGGAGGCCTGGCAGGCGCAGGCCCTCGCGCGGGCGATCGGACATCACGTGGCGTTGAGAGGACCGAAGGAGCTGCGGAGCGACGCGCGCGAGCTGCGCGATCTGCCGGAGTTGTCCGGCGTGGGCGGGGGCGGTGGCCTGCCGCCGGAGATACCGGGGGTGCGTGCCGGTGCGATCAGGGCGCTGGGGCTCTCCGGGGTGCGGGATGTGCGGGCGGCGCTCACCGGGCTGGGCCTGTTATTGGGGGAGGTGGGCATCGCGCTGGTCGCGGTGGCCTGCGCGACGGACGAGGAGGGGCGGTACTGGCAGTGCATCGAGGCGATCGACGCGGCGGACGAGTCGAGCGACCGGGTCGGCGGGATGCTGCGGACGATCGCCACGCGGGAGCGTGAGGAGGCGCGCGAGCGGGAGCGGGCACGGGACAGGGAGGAGGAACGGGGGTGGCCGAGCGAGTGGCGGCGCGAGCGCGGATGGGACGGCATGCCGGTGGGCGGCCGTGACCGGACCCGCGGCGGGGATCACGGACGGGAGCGCGGCAGGGAGAGGGAACGGGAGCGGGCGCGGGACCGGGAGAGGGAGCGCGGCCGGGAGGAGGCGGCCGACTCGCCGGTGGGTCCCCTCTGAGGGGGGAGGTCGAGGAGGTATCCGGTGCGAAGGTGCAGGATGGAGCCATGGACCTGCGCATCTTCACCGAGCCCCAGCAAGGGGCCACCTACGACACCCTGCTGACCGTGGCCAAGGCCACCGAGGACCTTGGCTTCGACGCTTTCTTCCGCTCCGACCACTATCTCCGGATGGGTTCCGTGGACGGCCTCCCCGGCCCGACGGACGCCTGGATCACGCTGGCCGGTCTCGCCCGGGAGACCAGCCGGATCCGGCTCGGCACCCTGATGACCGCCGGGACCTTCCGGTTCCCCGGCGTGCTGGCCATCCAGGTCGCCCAGGTCGACGCGATGTCCGGCGGCCGGGTCGAACTGGGGCTGGGCGCGGGGTGGTTCGAGGAGGAGCACGCCGCGTACGGGATCCCGTTCCCCAAGGAGAAGTTCGGCCGCCTTGAGGAACAGCTCGCCATCGTGACCGGACTGTGGGAGACCGAGGTCGGCAAGACCTTCTCGTACGACGGCACGTACTACCAGCTCACCGACTCGCCCGCGCTGCCCAAGCCCGCGCAGCGCAAGGTCCCGGTGCTGATCGGCGGACACGGCGCGACCCGCACCCCCCGGCTCGCCGCCCGGTACGCCGACGAGTTCAACATCCCCTTCGCCTCCGTCGAGGACACCGAGCGCCAGTTCGGCCGGGTACGGGAGGCGGCCGAGCGGGCGGGGCGCCCGGGCGACGCCCTGGTCTACTCGAACGCGCTGGTGGTGTGCGTCGGCAAGGACGACGCCGAGGTGGCCCGCAGGGCCGCCGCCATCGGCCGCGAGGTCGCCGAACTGAAGCAGAACGGGCTGGCGGGCTCGCCCGCCGAGGTGGTCGACAAGATCGGACGGTACGGAGCCGTCGGGTCCTCCCGGATCTACCTCCAGGTCATGGACCTGGACGACCTGGACCACCTGGAGCTGATCTCCTCGCAGGTCCAGTCCCAGTTGACCTGACCTCCGTCCGGGGCTCCGCCCCCTGACCTCTGCCCCTGACCTCTGCCCCTGACCCCGTCCCTGACCCCGTCCCTGATTTCCGCCGAGCCCCGCACCGGGAGCCTGGAGCCGCCATGAAGCCCGGCCGTCCCCTCGCCGCCGCCCTCGCCGAGGGGACGGTCGTCCTCGACGGCGGTCTCTCCAACCAGCTCGCCGCGCAGGGGTGCGACCTCTCCGACGCGCTCTGGTCGGCGCGGCTCCTGGTCGACGGGGAGCGGCAGATCGAGGCCGCCCACGCGGCATATGTACGGGCGGGCGCGCGGGTGCTGATCACCTCCAGCTACCAGGCGACCTACGAGGGGTTCGCGCTCCGGGGGGTGGACCGGGCCGGCACGGACGCGCTGCTCGCCCGCAGTGTGGAGCTGGCCCGGCGGGCGGGCGAGGCGGGCGGGCGCGAGGTGTGGGTGGCCGCCTCCGTCGGTCCGTACGGCGCGATGCTCGCCGACGGCAGCGAGTACCGGGGGCGGTACGGGCTCTCGGTGGCGGAGCTGGAGCGCTTCCACCGGCCCAGGATCGAGGCCCTCGCCGCCGCGGGCCCCGACGTTCTCGCGCTGGAGACCGTGCCGGACGCCGACGAGGGGGAGGCGCTGCTGCGGGCCGCCGAGGGGTGCGGGGTGCCGGTGTGGCTCTCGTACACCATCGCCGGGGAGTGCACCCGGGCCGGTCAGCCGCTCGCCGACGCCTTCGCCCCGGCGGCCGGGAACGCGTCGGTGATCGCGGTCGGCGTCAACTGCTGCGAGCCCGGCGACGCCGGCCGTGGCGTGGAGATCGCCGCCGAGACCACCGGCAAGCCCGTCGTCGTCTACCCCAACAGCGGCGAGGAGTGGGACGCGGCGGCCCGGACATGGCGTGGCGCGCCCCTCTTCGACCCCTCCCGGGTGAGCGCCTGGCAGGCCGCCGGCGCCCGGCTGGTCGGCGGCTGCTGCCGGGTGGGGCCGGACCGGATCGCCGCCCTCGCCGCCCTGGTCGAGGGGCCCGCGCCAACGTCCTGACCTGAGGATATGGGAGTTATCCACAGGGAAGGGCGTGATGTCGGTCCCGTCCCCTTACCGTGTTGTGCGAGGACGGGGGCCGATGGGCCTCTACCACGTCTGAGACCGTCTTGAAAACGATCCTGTCATTTCGCCGGTAACGGGAGGTTCCGAGGGGCATCATGGTCAAGTTGACGTAATTGTGACGGCGTCCTAGCGTTTCGTCACCACCGGATGACGTGTAGTCAGAAGCCTGACCAGCGTGACTACTTGGCGCCGAACCAGCACACCGCGAGACGGCTGTGACCTGAGTGGCGGCCGTTCGGAACTGCGACGAACTCACGGGGGTGAGAATGAGTCTGATCGAGCGCAACCGCTCCTTTCTCGACGCGCTCACGCCCCAGGACCGGGCCGCCCTGCTCGCCCTCGGCTCGCCCCGGACCTACGACCCGGGCGAGGCGATGCTCAGGGAGCGGGACACCACCACCTTCGTGCTCGCCCTGCGCTCCGGCTGGTCGGTGGTCTCCGTCTCCACCGAGCGGGGCGGCCGGCTCATCCTCGCGCTGCGCGGCGCGGGCGAAGTCGTCGGCGACATGGCCGCCTTCGACCAGGGACCGCGGAGCGCCACCGTCACCGCACTCGGCACGGTGCACGCCACCGCCGTCTCCGGGGAGCGGTTCCGCGGCTTCCTCGCCGCCCGTCCGCACGCCACCTCATTGATCATGCGCCAGCTCAGCGCCCGGCTGCGCAGCTCCGACGTCGAACGCCGCACGCTCGCCTCCGGATCCGTCCTGCAACGCCTCGCCGCCCGGCTGGTGGAGCTGACGGAGCGGGTCGGCCGCCCGAGCGCCGACGGCACCGTGGTCGAACTCCCGCTGCCCCAGCACGATCTGGCGGCGGCCATCGGCGCCACCCGGGAGGCGGTCGCCAAGGCGCTCCGCCTGCTGCGGGAGCAGGACGTCGTGCGCACCGGCAACCGGCGGCTCACGGTCACGGACATACAGGTGCTGCGGCTGCTCGCCGACGGGCGGCAGTCGCAGCGGCCCCGCACAGGACGGCCGGAGAAAACTCCTCCGGCTGTGTAAACGGCTACATCGCCCGGCCCTTCACGCGGCCAGGCTTGTTCTGTCACCACGGCACAGGGGGAGCAGTGAGCGGTTCTGAAGCGGTCAGCAGACTGGTGGTCTTCGGCGACGCCTGCGGTTCGGGCACGCTGGGGATGACGGCGAAGAAGCGCATGCGCGACGCGCTGTACGGCGCGTTCGACGAGGCGTTCGCGGCGGTGGACATCGCCCCGCGCGACCGTCACCAGGAAGACCGGGGGGACGGCATCCTCACCGCGCTCGACCCGGGCGCCCCGCTCTCCCCGATGGTCGGAGTCTGGTTCGAGACGCTGTACCAGAATCTGCGCGAGCACAACGCGGAGAGCGGACGGCGGCTCCGGCTGCGGATCGGGATGAACGCGGGCCCGGTCCTGGACGACGGCCGGGGGCTGGTCGGCAAGGCGGTGGACCTCGCCTGCCGGCTCTGCGACAGCCCGGCCGCCAAGGGGGTCATGACCAGGGCCCCCGGCTCCGATCTGCTGCTGGTCGTCTCCGACTGGCTGTACCGGAACGTGGTGGCGGAAGGCGGGCGCCAGGTGGAGCCCGAGCAGTATGTGCGGGCCCGGGTCCGGTTCAAGGAGACGGACGAACAGGCCTGGTTGCACATCCCGCGGTTATCCGCGTCCGCGCTCTCCGGCCTGACCGGGGCCGCAGGGCCGCCGGGCCCCGACGGGGACGCGGCGCGGCGCGAGACCGGCGGTGGGCCGACACCGGGGGACGGCCCACCGCCTCCCACACCGACGGGGACGGCCACCGCCGCCGCCCCGGGGAGGACCATCACCGCCCACGGTGACCTCCAGATCTTCGACAACAACGTGATCAACGGGTTCACCGGCATCGACAAGCGCCGGAGCCCCGACTCCCCGGAGCGGGGGGAGCGCACATGAGCGACGACGAGACGCCCGACGCGCCGGAAGCCCCGGACGCTGTCGGCGGCGGGCCCGGCGAGGAGAAGCCCGGGGAGGGGAAGCCCGGCGACCAGAAGGCCGACCGGCCCGACAAGGACGAGGCCCGCCAGAAAGCCGACGAGGACCAGGAAACCCGCGAGTCCAACCCCTTCGACCAGGCGGGCCGCAACCCGCTCAGCACCTCGGGCGGTACGGGCGGCTCCGCCACCGCCCACACGGCCCTGCGGAACTTCGCCGCCGATATCGCGCGCCGCGCCATCGGCTTCGCGGGGGACGGGCAGTACTACGAAGGCAACACCTTCATCAGCCAGTTCGGCGTCGGCTCCACCGGGCCGAGCATGGTCCAGGGCCCCGTCCCCGCCGAGGAACTCCACCGCCTCGCCGAGGTCTACTGCGAGGCCGACGACTACCCGGAGATGACGGAGCGGCTGCGCGCACAGCGGCTGCTGGTGCTCTGCGGGGAGCGCGGCAGCGGCCGGACGGCGACGGCGCTCTCCCTGCTGATGAGCGTGGCGGGGGACCAGGTCACCCGGCTCGACCCCGGCGTCCGGGTCCATGAGATCGAGGAGATCAGGACGGGCCACGGCCATCTCCTCGCGATCGAGCCCGAGGACACCCCGGGGCGCGAGACCGAGCAGGTCAACGGCCGTATCCTGACCCGCGTCCGGCGGAGCGGACCGACCGAACTCCACCTCGACGGCCTGCGGAGCAGGCTTGTCGCCGCGGAGGCCTTCGGCGTCCTCCTGGTGGAGAACGGCGAACTGGCCGACCGGCTGCTGCGCGGCCGGTACGGGGTGCGCTGCCCCTCGCCGCCCGCCGAGCGGGTCCTCCACCGCCATCTGCGGGTGCTCCTCGCTGACGAGCCCGACGGCACCTTCCAGGAGGCCCTGGAGCTGGCCGCCCGGCCGGAGGTGCGGGAGGCGCCCGGCCTGGACGAGCTGCGGCCCGGCGAGGCCGCCGGACTCGCCGGACACCTCGCCCGGTGCCTGCGGAACGAGCTGACCGACCGCGAACTGCTGGCCGCCTGCGGAGAGTTCGTCGGAGCCCAGGCCAGGGAGTGGTTCGCCGGGGCCGACCGCCCGGGCACTCTGCCCGAGGCCCTGCCGGGGCTGACCGCCGCCGCCTTCCGGATCGCCGTCGCCGTCTTCAACGGCTCGCCGTACAGCCTCACCGCGGAGGCCGCCGAACAGCTCGCCTGGGAAATGGCGGTCACCCTGGACCCCGAAACCCCCATGGGCCGCAGGCTCTTCGCCCCCCACGCCGCGGCCAGGCCCGCCGTCGCCAGGGCCCTGGTCGAGAGCGGCGAACTGGACCTGGTGGACGACGTCCCGGTGCCCGTCCAGGTCATCCGCTTCCAGGGCAAGGCCCTCGCCACCGCCGTCCTGCGCGAAGTCTGGCACGGCCACCACAACGTACGCGGCCCCCTGGTCCGCTGGCTGCGCACGCTCTGCGACGACTCCCGGCCCGTCGTCTGGGTCCGGGCCTCCATCGCCGCCGGGGTGCTCTGCGCCTGGGACCTGCCGTACGGCTCCGCCGAACTGATCGCCCCCATGAGCGCCTCCGAGAGCCCCGTACAGCAGATGTCGGCGGCGACCGCGCTGGCGGAGGCGGCCCGCGAACCGTCGGTGCGGCCCGCCGTGGCCGCCCTGCTCAAGGCGTGGGCGAAGAGCGACCACGACGAACTGGTGACGACCACGCTCCTCGCGCACGGCTACGGCATGGCCGCCGGATCCGTCGGCGCCTCGCTCGACGCCCTCGTCAAGGCCGTCGTCCGCACCGACACCACCGATCCCGACCGGCATGCCGACGCCCTGACCAACGCGTCGTTCAGCACCGCCCGGCTGCTGGCGGGACCCGAGCCCGAGACGGTCGTCCGGCGCCTCGAAACCTGGCTGCGCGACCCCCGGCGGGGCCCCGCCGACCTCGCCCTGCTCACCGTGATCCGCGCCCTGCGCACCAAGGCGACCTTCCTCTGGGGCCTCCAGGACACGCCGGAACTGGAGCCCTACGGCAAGCGGATGCTGGTCTCCGCCCTGCTGGAGAGCGACCCCGAACTCGCCGGGCGGCTGGCGGCGCTGGTCCGCGAAGCGCTCGCCGCCCCCCGCTCCGGCGCCCCGGCCCTCGACGCCCTCGCCCTGCTGCTGCGCCAGGCCGTCAAGGACCCCGCCCCGTTGCGGACCGCCTGCCGCCTCCTGGTCCTGCTCGCCGAGGGGCGCAGGGACCGCGACCGGCTGCGGCATCTGCTGACCCGCCTGGTCAAGGACCCGGACGAACCACTGGACAAGTCCGCCGCCCGCACGTTGTGGGACGCGGTGGGAGAGAGGACAGAGGACATGACCCGACAGCGGAACCGCGTCCGGTCCGCCGGACTCCCGGCCGGCGAGGTGCGGCGATGAACGAACTGCCGCTGAACAAACCGCCCATGAACAAGTGGGGGCCGGACCGGCTGGAGCTGAACCGGGTGCGGCTCGACCAACTGCAACCGAACCGGGCGCGGCCGGACCGGGCGCAGCCCAACGGGCCGCAGCCGGATAGGGCGCAGCCGCAGACGGACGACGAGCAGGACCAGGCCGAGGACTCGCCGTACCGGGAGACCGTGCCCGGCCCGCTGATCCGGGAACGCAGGCCGCCGTACCGGCGCGAGAGCGGCCAGATCGCCGCCGTACTGCTCTACTCGACGGGCGGCTACAGCGTGGTGTGGCCCAACCGCCGCGACGACTCCGACCGGCCCCGGCTCAGACCCGCGTACACCGTCTTCGAGGTGCTGCTCGGCCGGAACATCACCACGTTCGAACTCCTCCTGCCCGCCGCCGGCGACGCCGAGTTCTTCCAGGCCGGGGTCGAGGTGCAGTGGGAGGTCGAGGACCCGCACACGGTCGTCATGCGGCGCGTCTGGGACGTACGCGAACTGCTCCACGGCGAACTCCTCCGGGCCCTGCGCCAGATCTCCCGGCGCTTCCGGCTCACCGAGGCACAGCGCGCCGACGAGGCGGTCCAGGAGGAGCTGGCTTCGGGCCGCCTCGACCTGGGCCGCGATCTCGGGCTGCGGCTGCGCATCCATGTCTTCATCGACCTGAGCGACTTCGTCCGGCGGCGCAAGGGCGAGCGGGACGCCATCGACTTCGACATCACCCGGGACGAGGCCCGCGCCGAGGCCGACCTCCGCAAGGAGGAGCGGGAGCGCGAGCTGATCCGGAGGCGCGCCGCCGACCTCGAAAGGGTCTTCCAGCGGGGTGAGGAGGCCGAGATCATCCATCTCCTGGCGCGCAACCCCACCAAGGAGTGGAGCATCCGCGACGCCATCAGGAGGCAGAAGCGCGAGGGCCAGATCGACTTCATCAACCTCTTCAACCGGCTGCTCGACAGCGGGCATCTCGAACGCCACGACATCGGCGACCAGATGTTCGAGTCGCTGCGGCTGCTCCGGGAGACCGGAGGGGCGGTGACCGGCGGCGTCCTGGACAGCCTGGTGCTCGGCAGGCCGAGGCGGCGGCGCGAACTGGAGGAAGGGGCCCGCTCCCGGCGCGAGGAACCGTACGACGACCGTGACCGCCGCGCGGACCGCCGCTACGGCAGGGACGGCAGGAACGACGGGCGGCGCCGGGACGACTGGGAGGGCCCGGACGACCGCGGCGAGCCGGAGCGGCCACCGTGGGAGGAGCCGGACGACCTGCCGAGGGCGGACCGGGACGGAGAACCGCCGGTCTACCAGCCGACCAGGATCGAATCCGGCGCGGAACGCGACCGCGACGCGCGCCGGGGGCGCGCCCGCCGTGCCGGGTGGAACGGCCGCGACGAGTGGAACGGCCGCGACGAGTGGAACGGCCTCCCCTCCGACTCCGACCCCGACGGCGACATCGACACCTACGGCACCACCCGGCGCGGACGCTCCCGGCCGAGCGCCGGATTCGACGACTGGGAGGACGAATGAGCAGCGGAAGCAGGGCCGTGCGGCCGGACGGATCCGGCTCCACCGACGTCAGGTATCTCGCCGAACGCCTGGTCGCCTCCGTACGCGAGGACATCGCCAGGGCCGACACGAAGGCCGCCATACTGCTCTCCGGGGCCATCGCCTTCTGCGCCGTCGCGTTCGCCAAGAACGGGCCCGGACCCCTCGGTCCGGTACGGCTCACCCTGCTCAGCGCGGGCGGCGTGCTCTGCGCGGCGGGAGCGGTGATGCTCATCGCGGTCGTGCTGCCCCGCACCCGGATCGGCGCGGATTCCACCTTCCTCCGCGACCTCCTCACCGGCACCCCGTCGGAAGAGCTGCTGGCCCGGCTGACCACCACCGGCACGGACGTCGTCGGCTGGCTGCTGAGCCAGGCGGCCGTCCACGCCGCGGTCCTGGCCGTCAAATACCGCTGGCTGCGGCTGGGCGGCGGCTCACTGATGCTCGGCGCCTTCCTGGTCCTCCTCAGCGAGCTGTGGTGAGAGACGGTGTCCATGGACAGCACATCGCCCACTCCGACCCGACCGGCGGGAACGAGACGTCTCGCCGCCGTCCTGCTGGCCCTGGCCGGGCTGATCGCCGTCACCGGCGCGGCTCCCGGCCAGGCCTTCGGCGTGTCCGAACGCGCCACGACGGTGACCGAGGGCGCCGACCCGATCGACTTCGCCGTCCTCGTCGACCTGTCGAAGAGCCTCTCCGCCGAGGACATCACCCGTGAGGTGGAGGCCGCGGCACTGATCGCCCAGGGAGAGATCTCGGACCGCTCACGCGTCACCGTCATCGGCTTCGGCAGCTCGGAGAAGCCCGGCCAGAGCCCGGTCTTCACCGCCTGCGATCCGACCGTGGTCGACGCCACGAGCGGTGCGTACCTCGACGACTGCGTCAAAAAGCTCTCCCGGGGCAGGGCCCGGATGGGGCCGGGCACCGACTTCCCGGCAGGGCTGCGCCAGGCGCTGACCTCGCTCACCAAGGACGCCTCCTGGGCCACCACCCCGAAGGTGGTCTTCCTGCTCACCGACGGCAAGCTCGATGTCCGGGACAGCCCGGAGTACGGCGCCGACGCCGCCTCCCGCCAGGCCGAGGCCACTCGGCAGCTCAGGGAACAACTCACCCGCGCCCGGGAGAACTCGGTACAGATCTGGCCCCTCGGCTTCGGCTCCGCCATCGACCGTACGGCCCTCAAGGAGATCGCCGAGGGCGGCTTCCGCAACGGCTGCGCCGACCTCCCCTCGGCCACCCCACGGCTCCGGGTGACCGACAGCGCCGCGGGCATCGACCGGGCGCTCCAGGAGACCTTCGCCGCCGCCCGCTGCGCCCAGGTCGTCCAGGGCGAGGAGGGCAAGCCGCCCACCGATCTCAAGGTGACCATCCCCAAGATCGCCACCGACGGCTCGATCACCGTCAGCAAACACGACCCGAAGGTCCGGGCGACCTACTACGACCCGCGCGGCCGGAAGGTGGAGGCCGGCGACTCCGACGGCTCGGCCTTCGCGTTCAGCGGGCAGAACGGCTCCGTCGAGGCGCTCCGGGTGACGAACCCGCGCCCCGGCACCTGGACCGTCCGCCTCGACGCGCCCGAGGGCCACCAGGGGCGGGACGCCTCCGTCCGGGCCATCTGGCAGGGGCGGCTCCGCTCCTCCGTCATCCTCGACCCGCCGTCGCCCCGGCCCGGCGAGAAGACCACCGTCGAGGTACGGATGCAGACCCGGCGCGGCGTCATCATCGACGACCCGGAGGAGCTGAAGGGCATCAAGGTCGCCGCCCGGCTCTCGGGCAGCGGCTTCGCACCCCTGTCGGTGCCGCTCACGGACGACGGGAAGGGCTCGGACGCGCGCGCGGGGGACGCGCGATTCACCGGGACTCTGACCGTGCCGTCCACCGCCGACGGGGCCCTCGCCCTGACCGCCGACATGTCCGCTCCCGGCGTCACCAGCGACCACCGGCCCTTCAACGCCCGTATCGCGACCGGCCCGCCGCCGGCCACCGGCAGACTCACCGTCGACCCCGCCACCGTCCACCCGGGCGGCAGCGTCACCGGGGTGCTGGAGGCGGGCAACCGGACCGGGAAGGCCCGTACGGTACGGCTCGCCCTCGCCGACCAGCCGGCCGGCGCCCAACTCACCATCACGCCCGCCGAGACGGAGATCCCGCCGGGCGCCACGGGAGAGAAGATCCCGTTCCGTATCACCGTCTCCGGCTCCACCGAGCCCGGGCGGATCGGCACCCAGGTCACCGCCGCCGACACCACCGACGGCGAAACCGTCCTCGACAGCGCCTTCCTCGACCTCCGTGTCGACCCCGTGCCCACCTGGTGGGACCGCTGGTGGTGGGCGGTGGCCGGGGCGGGCGCCCTGCTGCTGGCCCTCGCCGGGTTCCTGGCCGTACGGCGCGCCGCCTGGCTCCGCCGCCGCGATCTCGCGGGCGTACGGCTGGAGTTGCGCGGCGAGGGGATCCGCCCCGACGAGCTGACCGTACGGACGGGGCAGAGCCCCGGCGGCGAGTTCCACCTGGTGGTGGAGCGCGCCCGGGGCTCCGCACCCTCGCTCCAGCGCGGCAGAGGGGGCGCGGCCGGGTACCGGCTGCGGCGCACCGCCTCCGGGGAGTTCCTGCTCAGACCACCGCACGGGCGCGAGCGTTCGGTGCGCGCCGGGGAGCCCACCGCGCTCGGCGACGGTCTCGAACTGATCGTCCACGACCGGCGCTCCGCCCCCACCGGGCCCGGCGGCTCCGGCCGCGCCCGCTCCGGGGACCGCACCCGGGGCGCCGCCCCCGGCCGGAACCGCGCCCCGGGCCGGGGCCGCGCCGAGGGCCGTACGGAAGGCCGGGCCGAGGGCCGTACCGACGACCGGGCCGACGACCGGGCCGGAACCCGCGTCCGACCACCCCGTACGGCCACCGAACCGCCCCCCGCGGCCCCGGCCGGAGAGCCGGAGCAGCGGTCCGGCGCGCGACGGTTCGACCCGAATTTCTAGGCGACGCCCAACGGGAGACGACATGAAGATCTATCAGCCGATGCTCTTCGTCGGTCTGGGAGGTACCGGCGCCAAGATCGGCACCGAGCTGGAGCGGGGGCTCCGCCGCGAGCTGTGCGGCCCCGACGGCTCCAAACTGGTGGCCGACGGCCGGCGGGCCCCCTTCCAACTGCCCGACTGCCTCCAGTTCGTGTACGCGGACTTCAGCGAGTCCGAGCTGGACCGGCTGCCCCACCTCAGCGCCAAGGGCTCCGAGTCCGCGGCGTACGCCAGGACCGCGCGGGTCGTCCACGACCTGCTGCCCGGCAACTACGACAACTCGCCCGAGGTGACCCGGATGCTCCGGGTCGCCCTCCACGAGGAGACCCACGGCTGGCTGCCGCCCAAGGACCGGGAGCCCCGGGTGGCCCCCCTGCACAGCGGCGCGGGCCAGCTCCCCACCGTCGGCCGCGCCGCGCTCTTCGCCACCCTGCGCGGCGGCCTCGAACCCGTCCTGCGCCAACTGCGCGCCGCCATCGGCACGATCGCCGGAGCCGCCGGTGACCTCCGCGAGATGGGCGGCCGGCAGATCCGCGGCTGCGACGTCTTCGTCGCGTTCTCCGTGGCGGGCGGCACCGGCGCCGGGATCTTCTACGACTTCCTCCACCTCATCGGCCACGAGTTCCACCGCTCCAAGGTGCCCGGCGTCAAGATCTACCCGCTGGTCGTCATGCCGTCGGCGTTCCCCCCGGAGGCCGGCGGCGGCCGGGAGGCGGAGCTGAACTCGGCCCGCGCGCTGGTGGACCTCTCCCGGCTGGTCGACGACCAGAACGTGCCGGACGCGCGCTCCGAACTCGGCGATGTCGGCCGGCGCGGCTCCCTCGGCGTCCACTACCCGGTGGACGGCCATGTCGAGCTGCGCCCCGCCACCGTCCAGACCGCGTTCCTCTTCAGCCGCCCCTCCGGCATCCGCCCCGAGGACCTGCGCCGCTCCATCACCGCCATGGTCCTCTCGCTGATCGGCACCGAACTGGGCGACGAGACCCCGCAGGGCCGGTCGGACAGCGACTACCAGTCGTTCGCCGCCGGGTTCGTCAACAAGAGCGTCGAGCGCTCCACCCAGGCCCGCTCCGGGATCGGCTACCGGTCGATGTCCACCAGCCTCGCCGCCTCCCTCACCGTCCCGGTGGACGACCTCGCGGAGATCGTCGCCGGCCGGCTGCTCGCCCATGCCGTACGGGATCTGGCCGAGGAGGCCCGGCGCCCCGACGAGAACGGCACCGAGCAGGTCAGGGACCTCTTCGAGCGGGCGGGCATCGAACGGCTCTGGACCCGGGACGCGCCCGGCGTCCCGCTCCCCGACCCGCTGCCCAAGGGCAGCAAGGCGATCGGCAACGCGCTCCGGGACCGGGTCGGCGACATGGAGGACGGCCTCACCCGCCTCGACCGCGAGCTGGGCCGGGAGATCCCCCGGATCGTGGCGGACTTCAACCCGGGCCGGGGCGTCCGCGAACTCCTCGCCCTGCTGGGCCCGTTCCGGCTCGAACGGGTCCTCACCGGGCTGCCGGGACACCCGCAGCGCACTGCCGAGGCCGGCTTCACCGGCATGCTCGACAACCGGAAGAACGACCCGGAGCGCCCCGAGGGCGTCGACTCCTCCGCACCCCCGATCCCCCGGATCAAGGGCTCGATGGGCGGCGTCGTCCCGGCCCGCTGGGGCGACCCCGACGTACAGGACGCGCTGGACGACCAGGACGCCTGGTACCGCTGGCGGGCCAACCGGCAGTGGCACCGGTACTGGAAGGAGCACGAGACCCGCTGGCGCACCCCGCTGCTGCGGGCCACCAAGGAGGTCGCGGAACTGCTCAGGGCGCTCCGCGCCCACGAGGCGGAGGAGCGCAAGGCGTTCGCGGAGCGCCGCAAGGAGCTGTACCGCGACGACCGCACCGGCGTCTCCTATCTGCTGCCCCCGCAGAACAGCCTCCGGGCCTTCTACGACGACGTCTTCGACCGGCTGGCCCGGCACGAGAACCTGCCGGAGAACGCGGACGCGGGGTGGCTGCTGACCCGGCTGGTCCAGCCGGAGGACTGGCAGCGCTCCCTGGACGCGGTACGCCGCTCACCCGGCGCCGCCGTCAAGGAGATCAAGCAGGTCGTGGAGCGGCGCGTGAAGGCGCTCTTCGGTGAGGCGAGCGTGCTGGACGACCGCCCCCTGCTGCCCTCGCTCGGCGTCCTGCTCCGCGCGGCGGCGGGCGACGAGGAGGCGGAGGCCACGGTCGACGGCCGCTGGCTGGAGCAGTTCCGCTCCCAGCTCGCCGGGCTGCTCCCGGTCGGCTTCACCCCGGACGGCAGCGGACCGCTGAAGATCCTCATCGTGCACCCGCAGAGCGAGGCCGACGGGCGCGCCGCCCGCTATCTCCAGGAGGCGCTGAACCTGCCCAGGGACCCGGGCGCCACCACCGAGTTCCGGGCCGTGGAGGCGGAGTCCATCACGGTCGTGCTCTTCCGCAGCGGGATGAGCCTCACCGATGTCTCCGAGGTCCGGCACTCCCTGAGACAGTGGGCGGAGGCCCGCGACGCCTCCGGCGGCGGCGACTTCCTCCCCTGGCGGCAGCGGCTCGGTCACGGCGACGACTGGCTGGCCAGCACCGAGGACGACCGCAGGCGCATCCTCCACCGGCTGCTCTGCGCGCTCTGGAACGACCAGGTCGACATCGTCGGGGACCCCGCCTCGCCCCGGGCCATCCGGATCCGGCTCCAGGAGGGCGACGCCGCCACGATGAGGCTGCGGCTCGACTCGTACGACGGGAACCTGTCGAGCTGGGCCGGGCTGCTCCGCGCCTACGAGCAGTGGGCGCTGCTCGACGAGGGGCAGATCATCGAGGACTTCTGCGACCGGCTGATGCGCGCCCAGCCCGCCCGCCTCACGACGACACCCGCCCCGCCGTCCCGGCTCTTCCGCCACCTCGTACATGAAGTGGCGCCCCGGCAGAGGGAGTTGCTGGACGAGCTGTCCGGGCGGTTCGAGGCGGAGGACGAGGAGTGGCTCGTACCGCTGCGGGACTTCTGGGAGCACACCTTCAACGGCGCGCTGGACCTGCGCTTCCCCGGCACCCAGAAGCCCACCCGGCCGACCCTGCGCCTCCTTGACCAGCGGTACGGCGGGACCCCGGCCAACGGCGCCAACGGCCACCGCCGCCCGGAGGGAGCGCGGATCGTCCGGCCCCGTGAGGAGGACCTCTACGAGGAGCCCCGGTATGAGCCCCGATATGAGGCGCACCGCGAGGAGGACCTCTACGAGGAGCCCCGGTATGAGCCCCGATATGAGGCGCGCCGTGAGGAGGACCTCTACGAGGAGTCCCGCTATGAGCGTCCCCGGTATGAGGAGCGGCGGTATGAGGAAGCCTCGTACGAGGAGGTGAGCCGGCGCCCGCGGGCGAGGCCCAAGCCCGACGACCCCGATGACTGGGACGACGGGCCGGTCGGCGACGGAGAGAGGGACGGAGACAGGGACGACGGGCGCGCGCGGGAGTTCCGCCGTGACGAGGGACGGGAGGGGACCGGGCTGTGATCACGGACCGAGGAGTCCGGGGCGGGGTGGTCGGCCTCGACCTGCGCCACCGGGGCGACCCGGCGGACGCGCCCGACGCCCTCCACGGCGAGGTCGGCGACGCCCTGGCGCGGACGGGGCGTTCGGAGGTACGGCGCTTCCTCGTCCTCGACGACGCCACCGAACTCGTCGCCCACCAGCTCCTCTACGAACGGCTCTACGCGTACGGCCCCGCGCAGGTGCTCTGCCTCGCCCAGGGCGGCGGTGAGGAGCGCGCCCTGCGCCGCCCTTACGCGCTGACCCCGCCGACCGCCGGGGTGCTGTGGATCCCCGATCCCTTCGCCGGGGCGGGCGGCCGGGACGGCGGCCCCGTACCGCACCCCGAGGAGACCGACGACGCGCTGCGCCCGCTGGTCGAACTCCTCGCCGATGTCGCCCTCTTCGACACCGTCCTCGGGGAAGTGGGCGGCCTTCCGCACAGCGTCGCGGTCCCCGCCGTCCAGGTGCTGGAGCACGACCTGACGGAGGAGGCCAGGACCCGCGCCTGGCGGCAGGCGCTGGAGAACCTGGCGGGCCAGGACATCCCGCCGCCCGCCCTGGTCGGCGAGCGGCTCCCCGGGCAGCGTTCCGGCGGCTACGGAAGCCGGACCGGCGCTGGCTCCGGCGCCCCGGACTCCGGCGCCGCGGATTCCGTGCCTGCCGCGCTCGCCCGCTTCCTCGGCGACGCCCCGGTCGGGCCCGTCGCCGAAGGGTCCTGTCTGGCGCCGGGCGGCCCGGCGGAGGCGGCGAGGCTCGCCTGCGACCGGGCGCTCCGGGACGCCGAGGACGGCTATGAGCAGGTACGGCGCCCCGCCGCCCTCGTCGCCCCGCGCCCCCGGGTCACCGACCTGCCCGAGCGTCTGGAGACCGTCGGCGAGACGCTCGGCCGGTACCGCGACACCGTCGCGGGCGCCCTCAGCGACGGCGGCGGCGACCGGCTCCGCCCCGAGCAGCGCACCCGGCTCCTCAAACGGGGCATCCGGCTCCCCGAACTCCCCGAGGCGCCGCGCGCCGATGTCGGCCCCGGGCTGCGGACCTATACCGAGCGGCTGCTGGCGCACGGGCTGCCGCTGCGTTCGGTCGCCGCCCGGCTCGGCGCGCTCTCCGACCTCTCCGCCCCGGCGGGCAGCGCGGCGCGGCTGGCCCGACTCGACGAGATCTGCTCGGGCCGCCGGGTGATCGAGACGGCCGTGCCCCCGCCGTTCGTGGTGCGCGGGTCGCTCATCGCCCATACCGCGCCCGTCGCCCTGCTCGCCTGTGCCGCCGGGCTCTGGCCGCTGTTCGGCTGGGTGCTGGGCCCCCTCGTGGGGTTCGCGGCGGCGGTGCTGACGCTGCTGATGATGCGGCGCAGGCCCAGCCGTACCCACGACGGCAGGCTCGACGGGGGCGGCTCCACCCGCTCCGGCAGCCGGCTGGTCGCCGGGCTCGCCGGCGGCCTCTGCGGTGCGCTCGCCGGGCAGTGGCTCGCCCCGCCGCTCTGGGCCGGGGCGGCCGGTCTGGTCGTGGGGGTGGCCGGGCTCGGGGTACTGGTGACCCGGGAGTGGACGGTCTCCGTCGACCAGTGGTGGCGCGAGACCGGGAGCGCGTCGGCGGCGCGGGCGCTCGCCGGTATCGACGCGCTGCTCGCCGAGACCGTGGTCCACGACTGGCTCTTCGCGGAGGCCCGGTACCACTGCTCGGACGGGGCGCGCGCGGTCGCGCTGATGGTGCGCGACCTCGCCGAGACGGTCGAGGAACACCTCGCCTCCGCCCAGGGACGCGGGGCGCGCCGTGCGGCGGGGGCGCACCGTACGGCACACGCGGCGGAGCGGGAGCCGGGTCACCGGCCGGGCACCGCGGCGAGCGGCACCTTCGAGCGGGCGGACCCCGGCGAGTCCCCGGCCGACTCCTGGAGCTGGGACAGTTGGGGCGAGAGCACGGCGCCCGCCGCCGCGGACCTCGCGTCCGGGAGCGCCTTCACCGGCCGGGCCACCGCCGAGGACGGCCGGACGGACGCCTGGACGGACCCATGGACGGGGCGCCGCCCGGACATCGGGGCGGGCGCCGGGACGGGCCACCGGGACCCGCGCGGGACCGGTACCGAATCGGAGCTTCCGCTGGAGTACCTGCCCGCCGGGGACCCCTGGTCCGGCCCCCCGGCCGATCCGCCCTGGCTCGACCGGGAGTGGGGTGACGGCGGCCCCGCCCTGCTGGACACCCTCCTCACCGACCTCGGCCACGGGGTCCGGGCTCTCCTGGCCGGGCGGTGGGCCGCCGTCGAGCGCGACCCCGTGGCGGCGGGCCGGGTCTCGCTGCGGGGCCCGCTGGGCGATGTACTCGACGAGGAGTACACCGTCCTGCTCCGGGACGGTGCCACCTCGGCCCCGCACTTCGCCCAGGACCCGGAGACGCGCCCCGGGGCGGCCGAGTTGCTCGGGGTCGCCGCCGACCGGGCGGCGCGGCTGGTGGCCGCCGCCGACGGCACGGACGACACGGTGGCGCTCTGCGCCGCCGAGGACCGCCGGCTGCTCTCCAAGGACCGGACCGCGATCCGCCGGATCGGCTTCGCGCCCGAGGCGCTGCGCCGCTCCACCGACCAGGAAGCCGGCCAGGACAGCGGAGCCGGCCCGGGGACGGGCGGCGAGGAGATCGTCTGGACACCGGGGGGCCGGCACGCGGGCGTCCTCCGGCTCATCCCGCTCCGCGCGGAGATCGTCAGGACCGTACGGGCCGAACAGGGGGAAGCGCCATGACCACCGACCACGATGCCACCCGGCGGAACACCCCCGGACCGGCCGCGCACGGACCCGCCGCACACGGACCGACGGCCGACGGACCGGCCGCCAACGGCTCCGGCGGCGGCAGGCGGCGCCCCGGCGACGGTGCCGGACACCCCCTCGGAGACCCGGTGGAACTGGCCTTCTTCGACCACGCCGGGGCCGCCGTCCAGCTCCCCGCCCTCCTCGGCGCCGACCTCACCGCCTCCGAGGCACCCCCGCTCCTCGCCCGTCATGTCACCCTCGGCGAGGGGTGGCGCGTCCTCCAGTACCGGCTGCCGCCCGCAGCACAGGGCGACCCGGCCGCGTACGGGGCACTGGAGCGCCAGGTGAGCGCCGGGGTCGCGCTGGAGCGGCGGTACGGCTCCCTCGGGTACGGCGAGGTCTTCACCCGGATGGCCGGCTTCGACCTGGAGGCCCCGGAGCCCTTCGTCCTCTACCACGTCCCCGACGGAGAGCCGGTCGCCCACCGCCGCACCACGCTCACGGTCGAGGAACAGACCCGGGTGATCAGCCAACTCGTCCTGGCCGTGCGGCTGCTGGACGAGGTGGGACTGGTCCACCGGGCCATCACCCCGTACACCGTCCGCTGGGACGGCACCCACGTACGCCTCGCGGAACCGTACGGCGCGCTCCGCGCCGACGAACCCAGGGAGGGGTACGGCGAGAGCCCCTGGGCCTCGCCCGAGCAGCGCGCGGGGACCGGCAGGGCCGACCCCAGGGACGACCTGTGGTCGGTCGCCCAGCTCGTCTACTTCCTGCTCTCCGGGCGCCCGGGCCCCGGCTCCGAACCCCCCGCCGACCTCGGGGAGTTCCGCAGGATCGCCGCGCTCCACGAGGGCGGCGCCTTCGCCCCGCGCGCCGACCAGCGCCCCGCCCCCGGCGAACTGATGCGGCTCCTCAATGTCGCCGACCCGCTCGCCCACACGCCCACCCTGGCCGATGTACTGAGCCGGGCCCGCGCCCGGTTCGACGACCGGAGCGCCGAGAAGCGCCAGGAGACCGGGTGGGACGAGCCCCTGGCGGGCCCCGATGAGCACGAGGAGTACGTGGAGTCGCCGCCCCGGCGCCGCTGGCGCGACCGGCTCACCCGTACCGCCCCCGCCGCCCCGCCCAGGACCACCGAGCCGCCGCCCCGCCCCGCCCAGCCGCTGCGCCGCCCCACCCTCTGCCCGCACTGCCTGCTCCAGGTCTCCTTCGACCCGGGCCGGCTCGTCACCCTCGACTCCAAGAAGGTGGCCAACCCGCTGGACCTCAGCACGGAGCGGCGCCCCCTGCACTACCAGGACGCGCTGCGCCACGCGTACCAGGTCTGCCCGTACGCCCCCTCGGACGCGCCGCACTATCTGCCCGTCCCCTACCTCACCAGCGGCGAGCCGCTGACCGTCGCCCTGGTGGGCAGTTCGGCCGCGGGCAAGACCCATCTGCTCGCCGCGATGCTCGGCGAGATCGAACAGGGCGGGCTCGAACCGTACGGACTGAAGTGCCGGCCCCTCAACCCGGACACCCACCGGGAGTTCCTGCGCGAACGGGTCCAGCGGCTGCACCGGGGCAAGGTGCTCGAATCGACCGGGCACGCCTCCTTCGCGCACTTCACCGACGGCCTCCTGGTCACCGGCGCGGCCGGCACCCGGCCCGTCGTCTTCTTCGACCTCGCGGGCGAGGACCTGGCCCGCGACGACGAGGTGACCAGCTTTCTGATGGGCGTCGGCGCCTTCATCTTCGTCCTCGACCCGCTCCGTGCCCTGCGCCTCGCCTCCCTCGACCCGGTCCGCGCGCGGACCAGGCTCCAGCAGCGCGATCTCGGCGACGAGGCGTTCACCAGTGTCCTCAACCGGATACCGCGCGGCCCCGGCGCCCATATCGAGGCGCCCGCCGCCATCGCCCTCAACAAGAGCGACCTCATCCGCTTCGACCCGTCGGCCGACCGGTGGCTGAGCCGCGCCCTCCCCGCCGAACTGGACGCGCGGACCCTGCGCGACGAGAGCCGGGACGCCTACGCGTTCATCGCCCACCACTCCAGCCCCGCCTGGCTCAGGCCCTTCGACGACTGCGCCCGCTGCACCCTCCACTTCGTGGCGGCGACCGGGGCGCAGGAGCGCGGGGACAGCTATCCCCACGGCGTCAGACCGCGCAGGGTCCTGGCGCCGCTGTTGTCGATCTTCGCCATGTGCGGGCTCCTCCAGGGAGCGGACTTGAGAGAGGTGGGGACCTGATGACCCTGAACACCCGTCAGGAGGAGCCGATCGACCAGATCGTCTTCCGCTGGGACACCGAGAACAGCCTCGGCACCACCGGGTTCGGCCCGGTGGCCTGGTCCTGCGACCGGGACACCGCCGAGGCGCTCTTCACCGCCTCGGCGCCGCTGCTGCGCACCACGGCCGCCGAGACGGTGCCGGCCCTGCTCAAGCTGAAGTACCGGGACCGGGCGCTGCTCGTGCACCGGGCCCCGGTGGCCGCCGCCGACGGCCGCTCGGGCACCGTCTGCCATGCCCTGGTCGGCCCGGTCTCCACCCTCGACCCCGAGACCTGTCTCGGGCTCCACACCTGGGCGTGGCAGGGCGGCCGGCCACCGCTGGGCGAGGTGAGCGGCGTACTGGAACCGGTGCGTCCGGCCGCGTTGCTGGCCGGGGCGGAGGAGGGCCGGCGGGCGCTGCTCGCCGGGCTGCCGGAGCTGGCGGAGCCGCTGACCGCGCTGGCCGCCGAGCTGATCCGGAACCCGGGCCAGAAGTTCACGGTGCTCGACGGGTACGGCGGCGACGCCCCCTGCCGGCTGCTCTGGGGGCTGTGCTCCATCTTCAGCGGTCTCTTTCCGGAGGGCGACTGGACCTTCGCCACCCACGACACGATCGAGACCCCGGCGACCCGCTTCGTCTTCGTCCGGCGCTGGCCGGGCCCCGCCCCGCGCTCCACCGACCGGCTCCGCACCGACCCGGCGGAGCGGACCGACGACCGGGCCCGGCAGGTGGCGGCCGGCCTGGTCGAGCACTATCTGCGGCGGATCGCCCGGCGCGAGGGCCGGGAGTACGAGGTGGCCGGGGCGCTGGCCCGGGTCGCGGCCACCCGCAGGCCCGGCGCGCGCGGCCCGTTCCTGGACACGGCGGAGGAGGCGCTCGCCTGGCTGACCGTACGCCGCCCACGGGGCGGGGAGCGCGCGCCGGAGGCCCGCTCGCCGGAGGTGCGGGAGGCAACGGGGCGGGGGGCGTACGAGGAGCGCCCGCCGTCCCCGCGCCGGGTGCCGTACGACCGCGACCACCCGTACGAGCCGCCGGAGCCGCCGGTACCGCCGGACGCGGATGTCCCGTACGACCTGAACCGGGACCCGCACGGCGCCGACGACCCCTACGCCCAGCGCCGCGAGGAGCGGAACGGCGACCGGCCCGACCGGTACGGGGACCGGCGGGGCGAGCGGTACGGGGCGCCTCCGCCCGGTGACCCGTACCCGCCGGGCCCCTCCCGTACGGCCCCCGCCCCCGCTCCCGCCGCGCCGCCCGCGCCCGTACGGCAGCCGTCGCCCACCCCCCGGAAGCAGGGGCGCCAGATGTACCGGCGGGTGCCCCCGCAGTGGCCGGCCGCGCCGGAGTCCTCCGGGATCCTGCCGATCCGGCGGAAGATCACGGTGGAGTCCGACCATCTGCTCTCCGTGCTCCACGCCTTCCGGGGCCCGGACGCCCCGGCCCGCGAGGTCCGGGAGGCCCTGCGCGGGAGCGGCAGCAAGGCCCTCCTGCGGGCGGTGGAGGAGGAGGGGCTGGGGTACGCGGCGGTCACCGCGCTGCTGGAGGAGATCGCCACCCGGTACGCCAACTGGCCCCGCAGCAGAAGCCAGGAGCTCTGCGAGGCCCTGCTCAGGCGGGAGCTGTTCCTCGGGGAGCGGCCCTGGCCGGAGACGATCGGCACGCCGAACCGCGAGACCCGCGCCGCCAACGCCGCCGCGCTCTACGGCTGGGCGGTCGGCCCGATGGTGCGGCTCGCCCCGGTCCGGGCGCGCCTGCTCGAACTGCTGCCGAGGCTGAGCTGCGACGCGGCCGGCGCGGGGCGGGCGGCGGTCGAACAGATCCTGGAGAACGAGAAGGCACCGGGGCTGGGCAAGGAGATCTGGCTGGCGATCCTCCGGGCCGGCTGGCGCCAGGGCGGCCAAGGCGGCCAGAGCGCGCAGAGCGGCCTGAGCGCGCGGGACGGCCTGAGCGCGCAGGGCGCGCGGGGCGCCCGGAACGGGCAGGGGGAGGTCCGGTCGTCGGCGGCGGCGCAGGCCCCGTTCCCGCCGCCGGACGCCCCCGCGCCGACCGCCGCCCCGGGCCGCGAGGGCCCCATACACCAGACGCCCGTACACCAGACGCCCGTACCCCGGAACCCAGGCCGGGAGCCCGTGCCCCCGCCTCCTTTACCGGCCCCGGAACCCCCACCGGCCGCATGGCCCCCGCCGCCGTCGCAAGCCCCCCAGCCGCCATCCGTCCCGCAGACCGCGCAGCCCCCGAACCCACCTCAGCCCCCGAGCCCACCTCAGTCCTCGAACCCACCTCAGCCCCCGGAGGCCCCCATGGCGCCATCGCCCCCGCCATTGCTCCCGCCATCGGCTCCACCACCATCGGCCCCGCCACCCCGCTCCCGCCTCACCGGTTTCCTCGGACCGAACACGGAGAGAACGCCGGACGGCAGGAACTTCGTCTTTCTCCTTCTTCTGGCATTTATCACGATCATGGTGTTTCTGCTGATAGCGCTGTTCAGCTGACCAGGTCAGGATGGGGGCATGGGATTCCATGTCGACTCCGAGACCGGGCGGCTGCGCCGCGTCATCCTGCACCGCCCCGGTCTGGAGCTGAAGCGCCTCACCCCGGCCAACAAGGACGCGCTGCTCTTCGACGACGTGCTCTGGGTGCGCCGTGCCCAGGAGGAGCACGACGCGTTCGCCGCGGTGCTCCGTGAGCGCGGCGTCCAGGTCCATCTCTTCGAGGACCTGCTGCGCGACTGCCTCGGCCTGCCGGGCGCACGGGCCCTGGTCCTCGACCGGGTCTTCGACGAGAAGGCGTACGGCCCCCTCGCCACCGGCCATCTCCGCGAGATCTTCGACGGGCTGCCGACGGCCGAGCTGGTGGAGGCGCTGGTCGGCGGGGTGACGAAGCGGGAGTTCCTGGAGCGGCACGAGGAGCCGACCTCGGTCCGGTTCCATGTGATGGGGCTGGACGACTTCCTCCTCGACCCGCTGCCCAACCATCTCTTCACCCGCGACACCTCCGCCTGGATCTACGACGGTGTCTCCATCAACGCCATGCGCTGGCCGGCCCGGCAGCGTGAGACCGTGCACTTCGAGGCGGTCTACCGGCACCACCCGCTCTTCGCCGCGTCCTCCGCGGGCCCCTTCCATCACTGGTCGGAGGGGCAGGACGACTATCCGTCGACCATCGAGGGCGGCGATGTACTGGTGATCGGGGAGGGCGCCGTCCTGATCGGGATGAGTGAACGCACCACCCCGCAGGCGGTCGAGATGCTGGCGAGGGGGCTCTTCGCGGCCGGTTCCGCGACCACGATCGTGGCGCTGGACATGCCCAAGCGGCGGGCGTTCATGCACCTCGACACGGTGATGACGATGGTCGACGGCGAGACGTTCACCCAGTACGCGGGGCTCGGCATGCTCCGCTCGTACACCATCGAACCGGGCGGCGACGGTACGGAGCTGAAGGTCACCGACCATCCGCCGGAGCATATGCACCGGGCGATCGCGGCGGCGCTGGGGCTCTCGGAGATCCGGGTGCTGACCGCGACCCAGGATGTCCACTCGGCCGCCCGCGAGCAGTGGGACGACGGCTGCAACGTACTCGCCGTCGAGCCCGGTGTGGTCGTGGCGTACGAGCGCAATGTCACCACCAACACGCATCTGCGCAGGCAGGGCGTCCAGGTGATCGAGATCCCGGGGAGCGAGCTGGGCCGGGGCCGGGGCGGTCCGCGCTGTATGAGCTGCCCGGTCGAGCGGGACGCGGTGCTGTAGGGCGTCGCGGGGTGCGGTGGGCCGGCCCGGTCCGGTCCGGTCCGGCCCGGTCCACCGGCGGGGCGTCCCGGGTGCCTGAATAGCAATGCGTATCGTCGTATATAGTTTCAGTCTTCCCGCGGCCCATCCGTCGTGCCGCCCTCATGATTCGCGCCCCCAGGAGCAGCCACCATGGCGATACACCTCGAAGGACGCCACTTCCTCAAGGAGCTGGACTTCACGGCCGAGGAGTTCCGCGGCCTGATCGATCTGGCCGCGGAGCTGAAGGCCGCGAAGAAGGCGGGCACCGAGGTGCGGCGGCTCACCGGCCGCAACATCGCGCTGATCTTCGAGAAGTCCTCGACCCGTACCCGCTGCTCCTTCGAGGTGGCGGCGGCCGACCAGGGCGCGTTCACCACGTACCTCGACCCCTCCGGTTCGCACATCGGCTCGAAGGAGTCGGCGAAGGACACCGCGCGGGTGCTCGGCCGGATGTTCGACGCCATCGAGTTCCGGGGCGCCGAGCAGGCCCTGGCCGAGGAGCTGGCCGCCCATGCGGGCGTCCCCGTCTACAACGGGCTGACGGACGAGTGGCACCCCACGCAGATGCTCGCCGACGTGCTCACGATGACCGAGCACTGCGCCAAGCCGCTGCCGGAGATGGCCTTCGCCTATCTGGGTGACGCCCGGTTCAACATGGGCAACTCCTACCTTGTCACCGGCGCCCTGCTCGGCATGGACGTCCGGATCGTCGCCCCGCGCGCCTACTGGCCCGCCGACGAGGTCCTGAATCTGGCCCGCGAGGCGGCGGAGAAGAGCGGCGCGCGGCTGACCCTCACCGAGAACGTCGAGGAGGGCGTCTCCGGCGCCGACTTCGTGGTCACCGATGTCTGGGTCTCCATGGGCGAGGCCAAGGAGGTCTGGGACGAGCGGATCGCGGCGCTCGGCCCGTACGCCGTGACCATGGACGTGCTGCGCGCGACCGGCAACCCGGACGTCAAGTTCCTGCACTGCCTGCCCGCCTTCCACGACCTGGGCACCAGCGTCGGCCGGGAGATCCACGCACGCCACGGGCTGAGCGAGCTGGAGGTCACCGACGAGGTCTTCGAGTCGCCGCACTCGGTCGTCTTCGACGAGGCGGAGAACCGGATGCACACGATCAAGGCCGTCCTGGTCGCGACGCTCGCGAAGGACGGGGACCGGGGCCAGTAGGCCCCGGGCCGGGGCGGGCCGGGCCAGCGGCGGGCCGAGCCGGGCCGGGGCGGCCGGTTGGCCGGAGCGGCCTGCGGGTGGCCTGCGGTCGGTCGGTCGGGCAGGGAAAACCGCTGGTCAGACGGGTGGCAGGGTGAACCAGACCGCCTTGCCCTGCTCCGTCGTGCGGTGGCCGCAGGCCGAGCTGAGCGTACTGATCAGCAGCAGGCCCCGGCCGTCCTCCTGCCAGGGGTCCGGCATGTCCCCGGGATGGGTCAGATCGCCGGGCGGCGCCGGGTCGCCGTCGTGCACCTCGACCTGGCAGCCGCTCGGCCGCACCTCCACCACCAGCTCGATCGGCGCGCTCCCGTCGGTGTGCTGGATGGCGTTGGCGACCAGCTCCGCCGTGAGCAGCTCCGCCGTCTCGCTGTGCGTCGGCTCCTCCAGATGGGCCAGCGCCGAGCGGACCAGGGCGCGCGCCATCGGCACCGCTTCCGCGGTGTGCGGCAGTGTGACGCGCCAGGGGGAGACGGCGTCGGCGGCTTCTGGCATGGCGGGCGGGGTCCGTTCGGGGCACGGTCGCGGCCGTGGAGGGGGCGGGGGACATGGGGAGGGGACGGGGGACATGGGGGGACATCGGGTCATGTGCTGTCGCGCTCAACCATATGGAGCGTGAGCAGGCTGACAAGGGGCGGCGGCCCGCCGGACTTGAGGACCTATGTCCCCTGTCGGCCGGGACCTTCGGCAGCCTACGGGAGCCATGTCGCGGTCCCGTCACGAGGGTATCGCGCACTCGTGACGGCGGTCACGTGCAAGTGATACGGTTCCGTGGCGAGGCTGTGACACGGGCCGTACATCGGTGGTGGCCGCCACCGCGTGCCCGTGGCGCCCGCCGAGGGAGGCCGCTCCATGAGCCCGTTCTCCGGATCAGCGCCCCGCACCGAGGAGTGGCGCCATCTGCGGTTCAGCCGCCGGAGCGACGGGGTCGCCACCGTCACCCTGGCCCGCCCCGCGAAGCTGAACGCGCTCACCTTCGGTGCCTACGCCGACCTGCGCGACCTCCTCGCCGAGCTGTCCAGGGAGCGTTCCGTACGGGCGCTGGTGCTGGCCGGTGAGGGGCGCGGCTTCTGCTCGGGCGGCGATGTCGACGAGATCATCGGTGCGACGCTCGGCATGGACACCGCCGGGATCCTCGACTTCAACCGGATGACCGGGCAGGTCGTCCGGGCGATCCGGGAGTGCCCCTTCCCGGTGATCGCCGCCGTGCACGGGGTCGCGGCCGGCGCGGGCGCCGTCCTCGCGCTCGCCGCCGACTTCCGGATCGCCGACCCCTCGGCCCGCTTCGTCTTCCTCTTCACCCGGGTCGGGCTCTCCGGCGGCGACATGGGCGCGGCCTATCTGCTGCCCCGTGTCGTCGGCCTCGGCCATGCCACCCGGCTGCTGATGCTGGGCGAGCCCGTCCGGGCGCCGGAGGCCCAACGCATCGGCCTGCTCAGCGAGTTGGCCGAAGAGGGGGAGGCCGACGCGCGCGCCGCCGAACTGGCGGAGCGGCTCGCGGCGGGCCCGGCGCTGGCCTACGCGCAGACCAAGGCGCTGCTCACCGCCGAACTCGATCTGCCGCTCGCCGCCGCCGTCGAACTCGACGCCGCCACGCAGGCGTTGCTGATGCACGGCGCGGACTACGCGGAATTCCACGCCGCGTTCACCGAGCGGCGCGCACCGAAATGGCAGGGACGCTGACGATGGACGGCCCCCTCCCCGGCCCCCCTCCCGGAAACCTCCGCGACCTCCCCGGTCCCCTTCCCCGCACCTCCGCAGGTCCCGCCCGGGTGCGCTCCGTCGCCGTCATCGGGGGCGGACCCGGCGGGCTCTACGCGGCGGCGCTGCTCAAACGGCTCGGCCCGGAGCGGGAGATCACCGTCTGGGAGCGCTCGGCCCCGGATGACACCTTCGGCTTCGGCGTCGTCCTCTCCGACGAGACCCTGGGCGGTATCGAGGACGCCGACCCCGTCGTCCACCGGGCGCTCCAGGCCGAGTTCGTCCGCTGGGACGCCATCGACATCGTGCACCGGGGCCGTACGCTCACCTCGCACGGCCACGGCTTCGCCGCCCTCGGGAGGCGCCGGCTGCTCGCCGTGCTGCACGAACGGTGCGCGGAGCTCGGGGTGCGGCTCCGGTTCCGTACCGAGGCGCCTCCGGCCGCCCGGCTCGCCGCCACCCATGACCTGGTGATCGCCGCCGACGGGGTGCACAGCCGCACCCGTACCGCCCACGCCGAGGTCTTCGCGCCCACCGTCACCACCCACCGCTGCCGCTACATCTGGCTCGCCGCCGACCTCGCCTTCGACGCCTTCCGCTTCGAGACCGCCGAGACCCCGCACGGGGTGATGCAGCTCCACGGCTACCCGTACGGCCCGGACCGCTCCACCGTCGTGCTGGAGATGCGCGAGGAGGTCTGGCGGGCCGCCGGATTCGACGCGCCGGACCCGGGCCCCTCCATCGAGCGGTGCGCCCGGATCTTCGCCGGGGCGCTGGGCGGCCGGCCACTGCGCCGCCATGCCTCCTCCGCCTGGAGCGCGTTCCGCACCGTCACCAACGGCCGCTGGAGCCACGGCCGTACGGTGCTGATCGGCGACGCGGCGCACACCGCCCACTTCTCCATCGGCTCCGGCACCAAGCTCGCCGTCGAGGACGCCCTCGCCCTCGCCGCCGCCGTCGGGGAACACCCCGACCTGCCCACCGCGCTCGCCGCGTACGAGAGCGAGCGCCGCCCGGTCGTCGCCTCCACCCAGCGCGCCGCGGCGGCCAGCCTCGGCTGGTTCGAAGAGCTGGCCCGGTACACCGGACAGCCGCCGCGCCGCTTCGCGTTCGGGCTGCTCACCCGGAGCCGCCGGGTCACCCACGACAATCTGCGGCTCCGCGACCCCGGCTTCACCCGCGCCGTGGAGGAGGAGTTCGGCTGCCCGCCCGGCACCCCGCCGATGTTCACCCCCTTCCGGCTCCGCCGGCTCACCCTGCGCAACCGGATCGTGGTCTCGCCGATGGACCTGTACGCGGCGCGCGACGGGGTGCCCGGAGACTTCCATCTGGTCCATCTCGGCGCCCGCGCGCTCGGCGGCGCGGGGCTGGTGATGACGGAGATGGTGTGCGTCAGCCCGGTGGGCCGGATCACCCCCGGCTGCACCGGGCTCTACACCCGGGAGCAGGGCGAGAGCTGGCGGCGTATCACCGACTTCGTCCACACCTCGGCGCCGGGCACCGCCATCGGGGTGCAGCTCGGCCACGCGGGCCGCAAGGGCTCCACCCGGGCGATGTGGGAGGGCATGGACGAGCCGCTGCCCACCGGCAACTGGCAGGTGTGGGGCCCCTCGCCGCTGCCCTACCGCCCCGGGGTGAGCCAGCTCCCCAAGGAGCTGAGCATCCGCCAACTCGACACCATCCGGGAGCAGTTCGCCTCCGCCGCCCGGCGGGCCCGGCGCAGCGGCTTCGACCTCCTCGAACTGCACTGCGCCCACGGCTACTTGCTCTCCTCCTTCCTCTCCCCGCTGACCAACCACCGCACCGACGGCTACGGCGGCCCGCTCGCCGGACGGCTCCGCTTCCCGCTGGAGGTCTTCGACGCGATCCGGGCCGACTGGCCCGACGAACTCCCCATGACCGTACGGATATCGGCCACCGACTGGGCGCCGGGCGGCACCACCGCCGACGAGGCCGTCGAGATCGCCCGCGCCTTCGCCGCGCACGGCGCCGACGCCATCGACGTCTCCACCGGCCAGGTCGTCTCCGACGAACGCCCCGAGTTCGGCCGCTCCTACCAGACGCCGTACGCCGACCGGATCCGCAACACCCTCGGCGTCCCGGTGATCGCGGTCGGCGCCATCTCCTCCTGGGACGACGTCAACTCCCTGCTCCTGGCGGGCCGTACGGACCTCTGCGCGCTCGCCCGGCCGCATCTGTACGACCCGCAGTGGACCCTGCACGCGGCGGCGGCCCAGGGGTACGAGGGCCCGGCGGCGCCCTGGCCGCCCCCGTACCGCGCGGGGCGCAGGCCCCCGCCGGCCGGCCGTACGGACGCCCCGAAACCCCGGCTCACCCTGGGCTGACCACCGCTCCAGGACCGCCCGGCCGGACGAACGCCAGCCCCGCGTCGCGCAGTTGCGCATGGAGCGCGCCGAAAACGGCGGCGGCCCGCTCGCCCGGCCACCGGTCCGGCAGCAGGTCGGCGGGGAGCCCCGGGTCGGCGTACGGCAGGAGGCGCCAGGAGTCCAGCGCCACCAGATAGTCCCGGTACGCCTCCTCCGGCGCCGCCGCGCCCGCCCCGGGCCCCGCGCTCTCCCAGCGGCGCAGCACCGGCTCGTGCGCGGCCAGGAACTCTTCATGGCGCGCGGCGATCACGGGCAGGTCCCACCAGCGCGCCACCGCCTCCGCCGTCGCCTCGAAGCCGAGGTGTTCCGCGCGGAACAGGTCGACATACGTGTCGAGTTGGAGCCTGCGCAAGGTGTGCAGCGCCTCCTGGTGGAGCCGCCCGGGGGCGATCCAGACCCCGGGCGCCACGGTGCCGAAGCCGAGCCGGCCCAGCCGGGAGCGGAGCAGATGGCGCTTGTGGCGCTCGGCCTCGGGCACGGTGAAGACCGCCAGCACCCAGCCGTCGGCGAGCAGCCGCGCCGGGCGCTGGTAGATCCGGCGGTCCCCGTCCGCCAGCAGCCGGTGACCCTCGTCGGAGAGCAGATATCCGGCCGCTCCCTCCGCCGTGCGCTCCGGGAGCAGCAGCCCGCGCCGCTTGAGCCGGGAGACCGCCGAGCGCACCGAGGGCGCGTCGACACCGACCGCCCCCAGCAGCCGGATCAGCTCGGCGACGGGGAGCGGCGCGCCGTCCGGGGTCCGGCCGTACGCGCCGTAGAGGGTGACGATCAGGGATCGGGGGGTGTGCTGCTCGGCCACGGTGATCACTTTAACGGCCGGAATCGGCCCCCGGGCCCGCTCCCGGCTCCGGGCCCGCGTCCCGCGTCGGCTCCGGCTCCGGGGCTCGGAGCAGATAGCGCTGGAGCTTCCCGGTGGCGGTACGGGGCAGCGCGTCCAGGAAGACGAAGCGGCGCGGGCACTTGTACGGCACCAGCCGCGCCGTCACGAACTCCCGTAAGACCGCGGCCATGTCGTCGCCGCGCGGCGCCCCGTCCCGCACCACGACATACGCGGCGACCAGATGCCCTCGCACCTCGTCCGGGTGGCCGACGACCGCCGCCTCCACCACATCGGGGTGGGCCAGCAGGGCGTCCTCGACCTCGGGGCCCGGAATGTTGTACCCGGCCGAGATGATCATGTCGTCGGCGCGCGCGACATACCGGAAGTAGCCGTCGGGCTCGCGCACATAAGTGTCGCCGGTCAGATTCCAGCCGTCCCTCACGTACTCCGACTGGCGCGGGTCGGCGAGATACCGGCACCCCACCGGGCCGCGTACGGCGAGCAGCCCCGGCTTCCCGTCGGCCACCGGCGCCCCCGCGCCGTCCACCACCCGCGCCTGCCAGCCGGGCACCGGCACCCCGGTCGTCCCCGGCCTGATCGCCTCGTCCGCCGCCGAGATGAAGATGTGCAGCAGCTCCGTCGCCCCGATGCCGTTGATGATCCTCACCCCGGTACGCCGGTGCCAGGCGTGCCAGGTCGCCGCGGGCAGGTTCTCCCCGGCCGACACACACCGCCGCAGGCTGGAGGTGTCGTACGGCGCCGCCCCGGCCCGCTCCCCGACGGGGTCGTCGAGCGCCTCCAGCATCACCCGGTACGCCGTCGGCGCGGTGAACAGGACGGAGACCCGGTGCCGCCCTATCGCCGCCAACAGCGCGCGCGGCTGGGCCTGTTCGAGCAGGAGCGCGGAGGCTCCCGCCCGCATCGGGAAGATCACCAGACCGCCGAGGCCGAAGGTGAAGCCGAGCGGCGGGCTGCCCGCGAAGAGATCGCCGGGATCCGGGCGGAGCACCAGCCGCGAGAAGGTGTCGGCCACCGCCAGCACATCGCGGTGGAAGTGCGCACACCCCTTGGGGCGTCCGGTCGTCCCCGAGGTGAAGGCGATCAGCGCCACATCGTCCGCCGCCGTCGCCACCGCCGCGTACCGCGCCGGCTTGGTGCGCGCCCGCCGCAGCAGATCGTCGGCGGCCTCCCCGCCGTACGCCGTGACCCGTAACCCCGGTATCCCGGCGCCGGTCAGCTCCGCCAACGACCTTACGTCGCACAGCGCGTGGCGGATCCGGGCGATCCGGCACATGGCGGCCAGCTCCGGCGCGCGCTGCTGGGCGAGGACCGTCACCGCCACCCCGCCCGCCTTCAGCACCGCCAGCCAGCACGCCGCCAGCCAGGGCGTGGTGGGCCCGCGCAGCAGCACCCGGTTGCCGGGCACCACGCCCAGCTCCTCGGTGAGCACATGGGCGATCCGGTCGACATGGCCGCGTAACTGCCCGTACGACCAGACCGCGCCGCCCGCCGTACGGAACACCGGGCGCTCCGCACCGTGCCGTTCGGCCGTGCGGTCCAGCAACTCGACCGCGCAGTTGAGACGTTGGGGGAAGCGCTGCCCGTAGGGGAGCGGCAGGAGCCGGGGCCACGCCGTCACCGGCGGCAGATGGTCGCGCGCGAAGGTGTCGGTGTGTGCCGACGGTGTCAGCTCCATGGTCCGCCCCCTGCCGGTGTGTGGGGTCGCCCATCGAGCGTATCGTGAAGTTGACGACAGTCAACGGTCCGTCATAGAAGCGCTGGACGATGGATGCGCTGGGAAGTGGGGGCTCGGATGCCCGTATTCTCGCTCGATCCGGCGGAGACCGCCTGGTGCGCCGAGCTGCGCGCCCTCGCCACGGAACGGCTGCGCCCGCTCGCCGACCGGGGCGGGCCCGGCCGGGTGAACCGTCCGCTCCTCGCCGAACTCGGTCGACTCGGCCTGCTGGAAAGGGTGTTCCACTCCACCGCGCTCGATCTCTGTCTGCTCAGGGAGTCCCTGGCCCAGGGGTGCACCGAGGCCGAGACCGCGCTCGCGCTCCAGGGGCTCGGGGCCCACCCCGTCGCGGTGGCGGGCACGGAGGGGCAGCGCGCGCGGTGGCTGCCGGAGGTGTGCGCGGGACGCGCGGTCGCCGCGTTCGCGCTGAGCGAGCCGGGCGCGGGCTCCGACGCCGCCGCGCTCGCCCTCCGCGCCGAGCCGGACGGCGGAACCGGGGGCTGGCGGCTCACCGGGGAGAAGCGGTGGATCTCCAACGCCCCCGAGGCCGACTTCTACACGGTCTTCGCCCGCACGTCCCCGGCCCCGGACCCGGACCCGGCCCCGTCCCGGATCGCCGCCCCCGGCGGGAGCCCCGCCCCCGCCTCCGCCCCGTCCCGCTCCCGGGGGGTGACGGCCTTTCTCGTCCCCGCCGGCCGGCCGGGCCTGACCGGCGCCCCCATCGAGATGCTCGCCCCGCACCCCGTCGGCGCGCTCACCTTCGACGCCGTGCCCGTCACCCGCGCCGATGTCCTCGGCGAGGTCGGCCGGGGGTTCCGCACGGCCCTGGCCACCCTCACCCTCTTCCGCCCCAGTGTCGGCGCCTTCGCCGTCGGCATGGCCCAGTCCGCGCTGGACGCGACGGTGGCGCACACCGCGACCCGCACCGCGTTCGGCGGCCCCCTCAAGGAGCTCCAGAGCGTCGCCCACCAGGTCGCCGAGATGGCCACCAGGACCGAGGCCGCCCGGCTGCTGGTCTACGCGGCGGCCCGCGCCTACGACACCGGGGCGCCCGGGGTGCCCGCGCGGGCGGCCATGGCGAAGCTGTACGCCACCGAGACCGCCCAGTACGTCGTCGACGCCGCCGTCCAGCTCCATGGCGCCCGCGCCCTCCAGCGCGGCCACCTCCTGGAACACCTCTACCGCGAGGTCCGCGCGCCCCGGATCTACGAGGGCGCCACCGAAGTCCAGCGCACCATCATCGCGAGGGAGTTGTACGGATGAGCCCGGAGCGGGTCAACCCGGCGGGGCTCGCCCCCGCCACCGGCTTCTCGCACGCGGTCGTCGCCACGGGCAGCCGGCTCGTGGTGCTCGCCGGGCAGACCGCGCTGGACCGGGAGGGCCGGATCACCGGCGGGAGCCTGCCCGCGCAGTTCGCCACCGCCCTGGCCAATCTGCTGACCGCGCTCGCGGCGGCCGGCGGCGCCCCCGCCGACCTCGCCCGGGTCACCGTCTACACCACGGATGTCGCCCAATACCGTACCCACGCGGCCGAGTTGGGCCGGATCTGGCGCGCCGGCGCGGGCCGTGACTATCCGGCGATGGCCGTCATCGGCGTCGTACGCCTCTGGGACGAGGCGGCCCTGGTGGAGCTGGACGGCCTCGCTGTGCTGCCCTGAGCCGCCCCCCGGGCGCCGTACGCACCCGGCCCGGGCGCCGTACGCACCCGGCCGGGGCGGCGCCGTACGGAGCGCCGTACGGACCCGGAAACGGCGGCGCCCCGGCCGGGCCCCGTGGGGGAAGGGTCCGGCCGGGGCGCCGCCGCCGCGCGTCAGATCACGGGGCGATTCACCTCGCGACGCACGGCGCGATGCGCATTCCGGCTCAGGTGTCGATCGGCGTGGTCCGGGTGCAGTTGGTGAACGGGACCCAGGGGCGGGTGCCGCCGCTCTGCGGACCGGTCGCGTACGTCGGGTTGCCGGTGATCTTCTGGCTCTTCTCCTCGTGCGTGATGTCGATGCCGAAGAGCTTGAACCCGAGGGTGAACTGGCCGGCGGAGACCCCGAATCCGATCCCCATCGAGGCGTTCCACCAGTCGGTGTTGGCCTTGTAGTCCAGCCGGGTCAGCTTGCCCTTGTCGTGCAGCAGCCGCTCGATCGGGGTCGCGTCGTCGTCCAGCGCCTCGGCCGCCGAGGTGGGGGAGGGGAGGGAGCCGTTGGCCGGGCTGTCGCCGCGCCCGCGCAGCCAGTCCTCCACCGCCGTGCTGTCCTCGTCGTTGTCGAGCACGACCTCGGCCGACTCGGTGTGGATCTCGGACTCGACATTGCCGCCACCGCCGCCGACATCGATGGTCACCGGGCCCGCGTTGGCACCCGCGCCCACGCTGACACCGACACCGTCGCCGCTCTCCTGGCTGGTGGTGATCACCACCTTCTCCGGGTGGTGGTCCTTGCCGTCCTTCTCCTCCTGGTCGTAGGCGGCGGCGTCGTATGTGACGGCGACCTGCTGCATCCGGCTGCCCTTGGCCTGGGCGGCCTGACCGACCGTACCGCTCATGTTGAAGGAGTAGATGAAGGTGACCTTCCCGGCGTCCGGCCCGGTCTTGGTGCGCATCACCACCACCTCGTTGGCCATCGCCCCGGAGATCCCCTCGGTGGAGACGGAGCCGAGGTCCTTGCCGTCGGTCTTCTTGAACCCCTTGCTGAGCCCCACCGCGCCGGAGACCTCGGTGGTCGTCTTGGTGATGTCGACGTCGGGCGCCTTCTCCGGATCGATGTCCGGCTTCTTCTTGTTGGCGTGGTAGCCGCAGATCATCCCCAGCTCGGAGGCGCGCGGCCCGGTGGTCTTGTTGCACTTCTCCGCGGCCTTGAGGAACTCGGCGAACTGCTTGGCGTCCTCCAGGTTGGCCTCCAGGTCCGCCTGGGGGTCGTCGCTCTTGTTGCCGTTGAAGAGCCACTGGCCGCCGCTGCCGCTGCCCTTCATGTAGCTGCCGCTCAGCGAGGCGCTGCCGCCCCAGTCCTTGAGGCCAGGGATGCCCGCCGAGATGGAGGCCGTCACACCGCCCTTGGTCTCCGTGACCCGCTCCAGGGTGACCGTGCCGTCCGACCACTGCTGGATCTTGAGCTGGTCGGAGCCGCTCATCTTGATGAAGAGGATCTGCACCACGTAGGTGTCCTTGGTCTGATCCTCGGCCAGCAGGCACTTGGCGGGCTGGAACGGGTCGTTCTCCGGGACATCGATGTCCCCGTCGTCCCCGTCCCCGTCGTCGCCGTCCCCGTCGTCCGAGACGTCGACCTTGCCGCAGTTCTCCGGCGGGTCCCAGGGATTCATCGCGCGGCACGCCGCGATCTGGAGCCCCTGGTTCTCCGCCCGGGATATCACCGCCACCGATATCCCGCCGATGAGCAGGCAGATCACCCCGAGGAGCGCGAGGTACTCGATCCCCGTCTGCCCCAGCGTGCTCCGGAGATCCCGGGTGCTCCGGAGATTCCGGTCGGGCGGACTGGGGGGATACGGGGTTCTCGGGCGTCCGTCGCGTTCTCCCCGACGTCCGCTGTGCGCAGGGCCCTTGAACACTCCCCGGGAGCGTCGCCTCATCCGTGTCTCCTCACCCGCTGCCGTCACCGTTCCCCCGAAGCGTGAGCAGCCTAAAGATCACCTCGGACCCAACGGGAGGGCCCGGGGACCCAGTTGCGGGCCCAGGTCCGGACCTACCGACTGTTGGCTGGGTCCGGGCGGATCGTGGTGAGGGTGGGCCCGGAATTTTTTCGAACTCGGTCACCAGGCGAATGAACCTGTCTCTCCCTCCTCTCGTCTTCCGGGCCGATCGGGGGCTTTGTTCAACCTTTACTTCGTCATTGGGGGAGAGTTGCACAGATACACGCGCAGAGCGGGCGCCGCCATGGTGGCCGCTCTCCTGACCGCGGGACTCACGACCGGGGCCGCCGCTGCCGGGCAGCCCGCGGCGGGCGGCACCACGGCGAACGCCACGGACGCCGCCCTCCAGAACTTCCAGGCCAACGCCCGCCACGCACAGCGTGGTTCGTCGGTGGTCACCCTCATCACCGGGGACCGGGTACATGTCGACGCCCAGGACCGGGTGGCCCGCGTCGAGCGCGCGGAGGGACGCGAGTCCATACCCGTCTCCGTCAAGCGGGTCGACGGCGCCACCTATGTCATCCCCGCCGACGCGGGCAAGCTGGTCGCGCAGGGCATTCTGGACCGGCGGCTGTTCAACGTCACCGGGCTCATCAAGGCCCAGTACGACGACGCCCACCGCGCCACGCTGCCGCTGATCGTCTCGTACACGAAGGACAAGGCGCGCGCCAAGTCCGCCATCGCGGCCGCCGATGTCTCGGTCCGCCGTGACCTGCCCGCCGTCAAGGGCGAGGCCCTGACCGCCGAGAAGGCGGACGCGGCCGGCGTCTGGGAGGCACTGACCGCGCCCACCGCACGCGGCGCCGGCACCGACCGTACGGTGACCACCGGGGTGGCCCGGGTGTGGCTGGACGGCCGCCGCAAGGCCAGCCTCGACAAGAGTGTCCCGCAGATCGGCGCGCCGAGCGCCTGGGAGGCCGGCTACACGGGCAAGGGCGTGAAGGTCGCCGTCCTCGACACCGGCGTCGACCAGACCCACCCCGACCTCAAGGGTGTGGAGGTCGCCCAGAAGGACTTCTCGGGCTCCGGCAACACCGTCGACCACTTCGGCCACGGCACCCATGTCGCCTCGACCGTCGCGGGCTCCGGCGCCAAGTCCGGCGGGAAGTACAAGGGGGTCGCGCCCGGCGCGAAGATCCTCGACGGCAAGGTCCTCGACGACGCCGGCTTCGGTGACGACTCCGGCATCATCGCCGGCATGCAGTGGGCCGCCGACCAGGGCGCCCGGATCGCCAACCTCAGCCTCGGCGGCGGCGACACCGCGGAGTACGACCCGCTGGAGCAGGCGGTCGACAAGCTCTCCGCGGAGAAGAACATCCTGTTCGTCATCGCGGCGGGCAACGAGGGACCCGACGCCGGGACGATCGGCTCGCCCGGCAGCGCCGCCTCCGCCCTGACCGTCGGCGCGGTGGACCGCAAGGACCAGCTCGCCGACTTCTCCAGCGTGGGCCCGACGGCCGACGGCTCCCTGAAGCCCGACATCACCGCGCCCGGCGTGGACATCGTCGCGGCCAAGGCGGCCCAGGGCGTCATCGGCACCCCGGCCGCCGACGGCTACGTCTCGATGTCCGGTACGTCGATGGCGACCCCGCATGTGGCCGGCGCCGCCGCCCTCCTCGCCCAGCAGCACCCGGACTGGAGCGGTCAGCGCATCAAGCAGGCGCTCACCGCCTCCGCCAAGCCGAACACCTCCCTGACGCCGTTCCAGCAGGGCACCGGGCGCGCGGATGTGGCCAAGGCGGTCAAGCAGACCGTGTTCTCCGAGCAGACCTCGGTCAACTTCGGTCTCCAGCAGTGGCCGCACACCGACGACAAGGCGGTCAGCAAGCAGATCACGTACCGCAACACCGGTACGGAGGACATCACCCTCGACCTGTCGCTGGAGACCGTCGGCCCCAAGGGCAAGCCCGCCCCGGCCGGCTTCTTCACCACCAGCGTGAAGAGCGTCACCGTGCCCGCGGGCTCCACCGCGTCCGTGAAGGTGACCTCCGACACCAAGATCGGCAGTGTGGACGGGGCCTTCTCCGGCACGGTCGTCGCCAAGGCCGCCCAGGGCGGCCAGACGGTCCGCACCACCTTCGGGGTGATCCGTGAGGCCGAGTCGTACAACCTCACGATGAAGTTCATCGACACCAAGGGCAAGGCCGCCAGGGCCGGCGCCTCCGTCTACGGTCACCAGGGCGACATCTGGCAGGACGCCTCGGGCACCGGCACCGTCAAGATCCGGCTCCCCAAGGGCACCTACCTCATCGACGCCCCGGTCGAGACGCCCAAGTCGGGCGGCGCGGAACCGGATTACGCCCTGATGACGGCGCCCGCCCAGGCGCTCACCAAGAACACCACGGTCACCTTCGACGCCCGCAAGGCGAAGCCGGTCTCGATCACGGCGCCGGACTCCGCCAAGAACATCGCTGCCATGGTCGGTTACCGGCTCCTCGTCAACGACGGCGGCTACTTCTCCCTCTTGGGTTTCGACAACTTCAAGGGCGTCCGGACCGGCCACGTCGGCGCGACCCTCGCCGCGAAGAAGTTCACCGGGTACACGGGCGGCCTCTGGCAGAAGGGCTCCACCGGCTACGGTCTGCTCTACCCCCGCACCGGCTCGATGTTCGACGGCTACACCCGCAAGGTGGCCAAGAGCGACCTCGCCCAGGTCGATGTGGCGGTCGGCGCCTCCGCCAAGAACCGCGTCGCCAGCGTCGACCCCATGTGGAGCGTGACGGGCCTCACCATCGGTATGAGCGGCGAGCCTTTCGCGGTGCCCGCCAAGGCGAAGGTCTACGTCAACGCGGCCAAGGGCGTCGAGTGGGGCTTCAACACCTACGAGACCGGGCGCAAGGACAGCGACGGATTCGCCTACCAGAGCGATGACAAGACCCGGGTCTACCAGCCGAAGAAGACCTACACGAAGACGTACAACGTCGGTGTGTTCAGCCCCAAGGTCGACGGCGCGAACCTCGGCCAGCGGTACCGGGACGAGTTCGTCGTCTGCGTCGGTGAACTCGCCGACGGCGCCGGCCACTCCGGCACCTCCTCGGTGACCAAGCAGAAGACCACCTTCACCGTCGACGGCAAGAAGGTCGTCGACTCGGACGGCGAACTCTGCGAGCTCGGCGACGGACTGCCCGCGAAGTCGGCCCGGGTCGTGGCCGGCACGGAGCTGACCCGTCCCTCGAAGGTCGCCGGTGTCACCAGCAAGCTGACCGCGAAGTGGGCCTTCACCACGAAGGAGCCCTCCACCGACACGGTCGTCGACCTGCCCCTCTCCACCGTCCGCTTCCAGCCGAAGCTCGACCTGACCTCCACGGCGGCGGCCGGCAAGAAGCTCACCGTCCCCGTCTCGATCCAGGGTCCCGCCGCGGGCAAGGGCTTCAAGTCCCTCTCCGTGCAGGTCTCCTACGACGGTGGCACCAAGTGGGCGAAGGCCCCCGTCACCACGAAGGACGGCAAGCGGAGCCTGTCGCTGAGCCACCCGAAGTCCGCCAAGTCGGTCTCCTTCAAGGCCAAGCTGACGGACAAGAACGGCAACACCTACGACGTGACCATCATCAAGGCCTACCTGCTCAAGTAGGGTCCGTCCGCTCGCGAGGGGCCCGGTCTGCGCACGCGGGGCGTGCCCGCTCGCACAAGGCCTGTCAGCTCTCGCACAGAAAGCCGCACGGCGATACCGCCGGCAGCGGTGGCACCACCGCCGCGCCCGGGGAACACCACCCCGGGCGCGGCCCTTTCACCTGGCCCGTCCCAGGGGGCCGGCTACCCGCCGTACACCGTGGCCTGCCGGGAGGTCGCGGCGATCCCGTTGGCGCCCCGGAAGATACGCTGCCCCCAGGCGCTCAGGGAGTTCGGGTCGAAGCCGTACGCCATGTCGAGATACTCCACACCGCCGCCGTTCCCACTCCACGACCAGCCGAGATAGCCCAGCCCGAGCGACTGGGTGGTGGCCATGATGGCGTCCTCGTCCGGGTTGCCGTCCGAGTGCATGTCACCGAACTCGCCGACCAGGATGGGCAGTCGGGCGCTGACGAAGGCGTTGAGATACGCGGAGACCTTGGCCGGGGTGTCGTAGACGCCGTACATGTGGATCGAGAACATCGTGTTGCGGTTCGGGTCGGCGGCGAAGACCGACGCCGCGTTGTCCCGCATCGTGAAGGACCAGTCCTGGCCCCAGTTGGGCGCGTCCACCATCAGCGTGTGCTCGAACCCGGCGCTCCGCAGCCGCTGGACCGCCGCCGAGGTGTCGGCGGTCCACCCCGCGTAATTGCTGTTGCCGTACGGCTCGTTGCCGATGTTGACGATGACGTAGTTCTCCTGTCCGGTCAGCGCGGAACGCACACTGATCCAGTAGTCGGCGGCGCGGGCGAGGGAGACCGCGGCGCCCTGCTCGCCGTACCCCGTGGTGTCATGGGCCTCCAGCACACAGATCAGTTTGTTCTGCTTGCACTGGGCGACGACGTTCGCCACATCGGCGGTGTCGTTCCTGGTCCACTGGTCGCCCGTACTGAGCACCACGCGCACCGTGTTGGCGCCGAGCGCCTTGATGTCGCGGAGCGCGGCGGTGGTGCGGCCGGTGAACCAGGTGTGGGCATGGTTGACACCCCGCATGACGAAGTCGTTCCCGTTGCTCTCCACCAGCCGGCCGTTGCTCACCCGCAGCCCGGTGGCCCGGGTGTCGGGGGTGCTCCGCGTCAGCAGCCCGGAGAGCGGCGGGAACCAGCGGGCGGCGATCTTGTCGTCACCGGAGGCGTTGGGATGCACCCCGTCGTATGTGTCCGACGCCGTGCTGAACCCGCTCCACTGGTCCACCGCGATCACCGGGGAGCGGGCGGTGGAGCGCCCGGCGGCCCACCCCGGGATCAGGGCGTTGAGCGCCACCACCCGCTGCGCGCACTCGGCGCAGCCGCTCGGGTTCATCGGGATGAGCTGCGCGACGAGGACCTTCATGTCCGGGTTGCTCGCCCGCATCTGGTCGACGAGGGTGTCGAACGCGGCGAGGATCCGTTCCGGCGCGATCCCGCTCCACACGTCGTTGGTGCCGAAGTGCATCATGACGACGTCCGGACGGGTCGCGGCCAGCCAGCCGGGGAGCAGGTTCTGGGCGGCCACATTGGTCGCGAGATACCCGCCGTGCCCCTCGTTGTCGCCGTCGTGCGGCAGCGCGCACCCCTGCGGGCCGAGCGTGCCGACGAAGTCGATGTCCGTGTACCCGGCGTTCTGGAGCTGGTTCCAGAGCACGGCCCGCCAGCACCCGGGCGATCCGGTGATCGAGTCGCCGAGCGGCATGACACGGACGGGATCGGCCGCCGAGGACGCCGGACCCGCCGCCGAGGACGCCGGACCCGCCGCCGGGGTCACCGGATCCGGCGCCCGGGTGGCGGCGGCGCCCGGAGGCGCGGCGGCGGCGGTGAGCAGGGCGACGGCGAGGGCCAGAACGGCCAGGAGCGCCCGTAACGGTGTGCTGTTCCGCATGACCAGGTTCCCTTCGCATGGTGGGGGGTGAGGAACGAGCGGACAGAGCCCCGCCGGGCGGCCATGGGAGCGCTCCCACTCCGGGGTGGGGTGATCCGCTCGCCGCTCTCACGGCCGTTCGGGGGTCTGGGCACATCAACGCACCGACCCGACGGCCCGTCAAGAGCCTTGGCATGCACGCCGAAAGTAGCTCCTTTGGGTGACGAAGCCCGGCACCCGGATCCCTAAGGTCAAGGGGGTGAGCCAAGCACGTCCGCATATCCCCGCCCGCCCCGACCTTCCCCCGATACCCGGGGTGTCCCGGCCCTCCGGGCTCCCCGCGTGGGGCACCGACGCCGGCCTCGCCGTCCTGCTGGTCCTGGCCCCCGCCCTGTCGCAGCCGAGCATGGACCCCTCCCGGCTCGCCTGGTCGCTGCTGCTCGGCTTCGAGACGGTGGGCACGGCCGCCGTGGTGCTCCGGCGACGGCTGCCCGCCACGGCGTTCCTCACCGTCCTCGCCGCTTATGTGGTGGCGCTGGTGACCGGGGCCGCCCTGGGCGCCAAGCTCACCCTGCTGGCGTCGCTCACCCTCGCCGTGGTCGTCCACGGCCTGGGCAGCCGCTGCCCGGACCGGCGGCGCACCGGGGCTGCGGTGCTCGGCGGCGTCGTACTGGTCCTGGCCGGACTCTGGGTGAACCGGCTGACGGCCGACCGGAGCACGTTCCAGGGCGGCATCGACGTCCTCGCCGTCCTGGCGCCGATGCCGTCGGCCTGGGCGCTGGGGTTCGCCGGACGCACCCGCCGCGCCCTTCTGGCCGCGGCGGAACAGCGGGCCGCCGACGCCACCCGCGAACAGCGGCTGCGGGCCGAGCAGGCCGCCGAGCGCGAACGGATCAGGATCGCCCACGAGATGCACGACATGGTCGCGCACTCGCTCACCCTGCTCGTCGTCCAGGCCGAAGCGCTGCGCGCCCGGGGCGACGAACTGCCCGACTGGGCCCGTACCCGGATCGACGGACTCGCCGCGGCGGGCCGGCGGACCGGCGGCGAACTCCGCGACCTGCTCCGGATGTTACGGGACCCCGCCGAGGAACCGCCCCGCCGGCCCGCCCCCGACCTGACCGAGCTGGCCACGCTGCTCGACAGCCACCGGGCAGCGGGCGGCACCGTGGACGCCACCGTCGGGACCGTCCCGGACGCCCTCCCGCGCCCGGTGCGGCTCGCCGCCTACCGCATCGTCCAGGAGGCCCTGAGCAACGCCCGCCGCCACGCCCCCGGGGCGCCGGTACGGCTCGCCGTCACCGTCGCCGACGCCGTGGCCGGCGAACGGGCGCGATTACGCCTCGACGTGGTGAACGCCCGCCCGACGCGCCCCGCCGTACCGTCCGACGGGAGCGGGCTCGGCCTGGTCAGCATGGCGGAACGGGTGGAAGCGCTGGGCGGCGAACTGACCGTGGGACCCACCGGCGACGGCGGCTTCCGCGTCCTCGCCACGATGCCGCTGGAGACCCCCGGTGCCTGAGAACACGACACTGCCCGAGAACACGACACTGCCCGAGGGGACGACGCTCCCCGAGCACACGACGCTCCCCGAGGGGACGACCGCACCCGAGCCGACAACCGCGCCAGAGCCGACAACCGCGCCAGAGGGGCCGACCGTGCCGGAGAGGACGACCGTGCTGGTGGCGGACGACGAGGAGATCATCCGTACCGGCCTCACCATGATCCTGGACACCCAGGCCGACCTCGACGTGGTGGGCACCGCCGCCAACGGCGAGGAGGCCGTCGCCGCGTGCGTACGGCTGCGCCCGCGCGTCGCCCTGCTCGACATCCGGATGCCGCGCGGGGACGGCCTGTGGGCCCTGGCCGAACTCGGCCGCCGGGGAATGCTCGGCCCCGGCCGGACCCGGGTGCTCATGCTGACCACCTTCGACCTCGACGCATACGTCGACGACGCGCTCGCGGCGGGCGCGAGCGGGTTCCTGCTCAAGAACAGCTCGTTCGAGGAGCTGACGGCGGCGGTTCGCGCTGCCGCCGCCGGCCACAGCGCCCTGAGCCCGGCCGTCACCCGCCGGATCATCGAGGGCCATCTGACCACCCGGCGCCGGCCGGACGAACGCGAACTGGCCCGGCTGCGGGAGCTGACCGCACGGGAACGCGATGTGCTCCGGCTCGTCGGCGAGGGCCTGAGCAACGCGGAGATCGCCGAGCGGCTGGTGGTGACCGTGAACACGGTCAAGACACATGTCAGCAGGCTCCTCGCGAAGACCGGCTGCCAGAGCCGCGCCCAGGCGGCCGTCCTGGCCAGAGCCACACTGCGCTGACCGTACGGCAGCGATCACACCGCCCAGACGGCCCGGGGCGCCCCGGCCGTCCTGACGGGCCCGGCCGCCCCGAGGGGCCCGGCCGCCCGGGGCGCGCCGGACGGTCCCCGGGACATCCGGCTCCGCGCCAGGGTGACCGGCCGCCGCTCCAGCTCATTCCTTCGAGTGACGGGAGCGCCACGCACACCACTCCGACGTGGGATGTACCCCGTCGGCCGCCCTGGCTGAATGGTTCTCGCGCCGCGGGCCCCGGAACCAGGAGCCCCCGGCCCCACCCCGTACCCCCAACCCCCGTACCCCCAACCCCCGTACCCCCAACCCCCGTACCACCTCGACCCGTACCACCTCGAAAGGCTCCCTCATGCCCGTACGCCCGTCCTCGCCCGCCCGCCCGTCCGCCTCCGCGCCCTCGTGGTCCCCGCGCCGTACCCTGCGGGGAGCCCTGGCCCTCGCGCTGGTCGCCGGGCTCGGCGGGACCCTGCTCGGCTGCTCGGCCGTGGACGAGGCCGACGCCGCGGTCCCGGCCGGGCGGAGCGAGCCGGTCTCCCCGGCGCCGACCACCGCGGAACTGGCCCGACTCGCCCAGCGCGCCGCCGACTCGGGCTCCCTGGGCGTGATCGTCCGGGTCGACCGGGGGAGCGGGAAGCCCGTGGAGATCGCCCGGCAGACCGCCTGGACCCGGGAGGACCACCGGCTCGCGCCCGGCGACCAGTTCCGGGTGGGCTCCAACACCAAGACGATGGTCGCCACCGTCGTGCTCCAACTGGTCGCCGAGGGACGGGTGAAGCTCACCGACCCGGTGGAGAAGTGGCTGCCGGGCGTGGTACCCGGCGGCCGGGACATCACCCTCACGATGCTGCTCGACCACACCAGCGGCCTGGGCGACTTCCTCTTCGCCCCCGAGTTCCTGCCCTCGATGATCGGACAGGACGAGCGCACCTGGACCCCGCGGGAACTCCTCGCGATCACCCCCGCCCAGGAGCCGCCGGCCACCCCCGGCGAGAAGCACTTCTACAGCAATGCCAACTACATCGCCCTCGGAATGGTGGTGGAGAAGGCGACCGGCCGGAGCCTGGCCGAGGTGATCGAGGAGCGGATCACCAAGCCCCTCGGCATGAAGGACACCTTCCTCGCCACGGACGCCCGTTGGGACCCCGAGAAGAAGCACGCGGCCGGATACGAGCCCGGCCCCGCACGGCTGGGGCGGATCCTCGCGGAGTACGGCCTGCCCGAGGGGACCGGGTTCGCGGGCCCCGAACGCCCCGACGACAACGTCGACACCACCGGCCTGGACTCCGGTTGGAGCGGGGCGGCGGCCGGCATGGTCTCCACCGCACGGGACTGGCAGCGCTTCCTCACCGCTCTGGACACCGGAAAGCTGCTGTCCGGGGCCCAGCTCCGGCAGATGCGTACGACCGTGCCCGCCCCCGACTCCGGCGGTGGTTACGGGCTGGGTGTGATGCGTGTGGACACCGTCTGCGGCACCGTGTGGGGTCACACCGGGAGCCTGCCCGGTTACTCCAGCGAGATCTACACCGACGGAACGGGCCGGCGCGGCGTCGCGGTACTGACCGCCACCAACTTCGGTGTCAAGGAGCCGAAGGCCGCCGCCGCCAACAAGGCCCTGACCGACGCCGCGGTCTGCGCCATGCTCGGCAAGCCCGTCCCGGCAGGGGCCCCGGCGCACGACTGACGCGGCCGCCCGGCAACGCGCACCTGCGACGCCGGCCGCCGGCACGACCGAGGCGACCAACGCCACCAACGACAAAGGCAAGGAGAGTTCTCTCCTTGCCACTCTCAGAATATAGCGCGGAGGGGGGCTTGCGGCAAGGCCCCCGGTATGCGTCAGGATGGCCGGCCGAAGCCTGTACCTGGGGAAATAGGAGATTCACGGCATGCGTGTGGTGTTGTCGTCATGGGGGTCGCGCGGGGATGTCGAGCCGCTCGCCGGACTCGCGGTGGGGCTGCGGGAACTCGGCGCGGAGGTACGGGTGTGCGCGCCGCCCGACGAGGAGTTCGCCGCGCTCCTGGACGGGGTCGGCCTGCCGCTGATCCCGCTGGGCCCGACGGTTCGGTCCATCGTGGCCCGGGAGAAGCCGCCGACGGCCGAGGACGCGTTCCGGCTCGCTGCCGAGCTGGTCGGGGCCCGGTTCGAGGTCCTCACCGAGGCGTCCGAGGGGGCCGACATGCTGGTGGCCACCGGCCTCATGCCGGCCGGGGTGCGCGATGTGGCGGAGAAGCGCGGCATCGGCTACGCGCTCGCCTGCTTCCACACCCTCGGGCTGCCGTCCCGGCACGTCCCCCCGGGTGCCCGGCCCGGCACCCCGTCGGCGCCGGGCGCCGACAACCGGACGCTGTGGAAGCAGGACGCGGAGCGGGTGAACGCGCTGTACGGCGAGGCCCTCAACCGGCATCGCGCGGCGATCGGGCTCCCGCCGGTGGAGAACGTACGCGACCATGTCCTCACCGACCATCCGCTGCTCGCCGCGGACCCCACGCTCTGCCCCGCGCGGGGCAGGACGGAGCTGGACCTCGTCCAGACCGGCGCGTGGATCCGGCCGGACGACCGTCCCCTCGATCCCGAGCTGGAGGCGTTCCTGGCGGCCGGCGCGCCCCCGGTGTACGTGGGCTTCGGCAGCATGGCCGCGTACGCCCCGAAGGACGTCGCCGCCGTCGCCATCGAGACGATCCGGGCCCAGGGCCGCCGGATCCTCCTCGGCCGGGGGTGGGCGGGGCTCGTCCCGGTCGACGACGCCGAGGACTGCTTCGTCGTCGGCGAGGTCAACCAGCAGAAGCTCTTCCCCCGGGTGGCCGCCGTCGTCCACCACGGCGGCGCGGGCACCACCACCACGGCGGCCCGCGCCGGGGTGCCCCAGGTGATCGTCCCGCAGATCGCCGACCAGCCGTACTGGGCCGCGCGCGTGGCAGAGCTGGGCATCGGCGCTGCGCACGAGGGCCGTACCCCCACCGTCGACTCCCTCTCCGCCGCGCTGGCCACCGCCCTCGCCCCCGGGACCGGGACCCGGGCGAGTGAGGTGGCCGGGCTGGTACGGACGGACGGTGCGACGGTGGCCGCGAAACTGCTCCTGGAAGCCGCCGCCGGCGACGGCCGCGTCACCCCGCCCGCCTGACCCGCCCGCGCGACCCGTACGGCGTGACCCGTACGGCGTGGCGCGGCACGGGTCACCGCGGGTCAGGCGGTGGAGGTGGCCGCCGGGTTGGGTGCGTCGCGCTCGCCGCTGTCCGCTCGCTCCGCGCGGGTACGGGGCGAGCGGGCCAGCGCCAGGCCCAGCAGGGTCAGCGCCTGGCAGAGCACCACGAACGCGACGACCAGCCACGGCCCGTCGGCGGCGGCGACCAGGGCGGTGGCGATGAACGGCGTGGTGCCGCCCAGCACCATGACGTTCAGCTCGCGCGAGAAGGCGATCGCCGTGAAGCGGTACCGGGTCTCGAACAGCTCCGAGAGGAAGGCCGACTGCGACCCCAGCATCGCGCTCTGCCCCACCCCGTACGCGACCGTCATCGCCACGACGATCAGCACCGGCTGCTCGGTGTCCAGCAGCAGGAAGTACGGCGGGATGTACAGCGCGGTGAAGACCGCACCCCCGGCGAGGACCGGGATCCGGCCCACCCGGTCGGAGAGCCGGCCGAAGAACGGTACGGCGACGATGCTGCTGGCCATGGCGACCACCACACCGACCGTGGCGACCGTCGCCGGGACACCGAGGGTGTTCTTGAGGTAGCTGAGCGAGAAGGTGTTGACGAGGTACCCGGCCACATTGAGCCCGGAGCCGCACAACAGGCCCACCAGCAGATGGCGGGGCCGCTCCCGCAGCGCCTGGACGACCGGGATCTTCCGGGCCTTCGGCTGCTCCCGCTGCCCCTCCGCGATCGCCTTCCGGGCCTGGACGAAGTCGGGGGTCTCCTCGATACGGCTGCGGATGAAGAGCGCCACCCCGAAGATCACGAAGCTGGCCAGGAAGGGCAGCCGCCAGACCCACCCGAGCAGTACGTCCTCCGGGATGGTCGCCAGGATCGCGAAGAATCCGGTCGAGAGCACGAATGCGGCGCCGACCGAGGCCTGGGCGAAGGACGTGTAGAAGCCGCGCCGGTGGGCGGGGGCGTACTCGGCGACGGTGGTGACGGCGCCCGCGAACTCCGCGCCCGCCCCGATGCCCTGGAGGATACGGGTGATCAGCAGCAGGACCGGCGCCCAGACCCCGACCGTCTCGTACGTCGGCAACAGGCCGACCGCCACGGTGGCCGCCCCCATCAGGGTGATGGTGAAGATCAGTACGGGCTTGCGGCCGACCCGGTCCCCGACATGGGCCGCGATGAGACCGCCGATGGGCCGGACGAAGAACGCCACGGCGAAGACGGCGAACGAGGCGAGCGTTCCGGCCACGGAGCTCTCGCCGGGGAAGAACAGGGGGCCGAAGACCAGGGCGGAGGCCACCCCGTAGAGCGCGAAGTCGTACCACTCGATGACCGTGCCGATGGAACTGGCGACGACGACGCGTCTGACGGCCTTGGGGTCGAGTCGGGGTGAGGCGGATGTGTGTGCCATGGAGGACTCTCTTCGGTATCGCCTTGCGGCCATTTCGTCATTGAAGGGCTGTGCGACGCCGCGGCAGGGTGTGCGGCTCATGGGGGGTGGGGTCGGGACGGCGGGCGCGCTCGCGGCGCGGCGCGGGCGCCTCGACGGACGACCGGCGGACCGGATCGTCGGTGTGACTGTGGTGTGACCGCGATGTGTGATGTGCGGTGTGTGATGCGGGGTGCGCTCGATGGTGTGTTCCGAGCGCGGTGTGTCCGTACGCGATGTATCCGTACGTGGTGTGTCCGTACGTGACGTATCCGTAGGCGACGTATCCGTAGGCGTGTGCACCGGGCGCCCGGCGCCCGGCGGCGAGTGGCAGGTCAGGTCCGGGGGCTCACCGCCTCGCGGAGCAGGGGGAGTTCGGCGGGGTCGGCGAGGGCGGAGCCGACGGCGACGGCCGCGCACCCCGCCGCCAGGAACTCCGCCGCGTTACGCGCCCCGATGCCCCCGGTGGCGACGAAGCGGACCTCGGGGAAGGGTGCCCGGTGGGCGGTGATCCACCCCGCGCCGAGCTGCTGGGCCGGGAACGCCTTGAGCCAGGTGTGGCCCAGTTCCAGGGCGTCGGCGATGTCCGTGGCGGTGGCCACCCCCGGCAGATGGGGCAGCCCCGCCTCGGCGGAGGCCGCGACGACCGCCGGGTGGAGGCCCGGGGCGACGGTGAAGGCTGCGCCCGCCTCCTGGACGGCCCGGAGCCGCCGTACGGTGGTGACCGTGCCGGCCCCGACCAGCTTGCCGAGGTCGCGGGCGGCCACCACGGCGGCCTCCAGGGAGGGCAGGGCGGACTCCGACTGGACCGGGATCTCCACCAGGTCGACGCCGAACTCCCAGGCGCGGCGGCAGAGTTCGACGGTGGTGGCCGGGTCCTCGCCCCGGAAGATGCCGATCACGGGGGTGGTGGCGAGGTGCCGGGCGAAGAAGCCGGCGCTGATGGCGGCGACGGGTGTGCTGACGGGGGTGCCGACGGCGGCGCCGGTCTCGGCGCCCGGGTCGGTGGCGGTCATGGTGTGTTTCCTTTCCAGCCCAGCTTGGTGCTGATCCGCTGGGCGGCCGAGCGGAATTCGTCGAGGTGGGTACGGAGTTCGGGGAGCGGCGCTACGGCGGAGAGCGCGGTGACGGAGATGGCGTGGGTGACCTTGCCCCGGGCGTCGAAGACGGGCACGGCGACGCAGTTGATGTACGCCTCGTGCTCGCCGTCGTCCTCCGCCCACCCCCGGGCGCGGGTCAGCCGCAGATCCTCGGCGAGGGCCGCGCGGTCGGTGTGGGTGGTGTCGGTGAAGCGCTCGAAGGTGACCTGGCCGAGGATGCGTTCCTGGGCCGCCGGGGCCTGGAACGCGACGATCGCCTTGGCGACCCCGGCGGTGTGGATCTGCGCCGGGAGCCCGATGCGCGAGCCCATGGCGACACTGCCCTTGCCGTCGATCTTGTCGATGTAGACCACGCGGTCACCGACGAGTTCGCCCAAGTGGACGGTGTGGCCGTGGCGTTCGGCCAGTTCCTGGAGGGCGGGGCGGGCGAGGGAGCGGGCCTCGACCTGGTCGAGGGCGAGCTGCCCGTACGCGATGAGCTGGAACCCCATCGCGTACCGGCCGGCCGCGTCCTTCCGTACGAAGCCCGCCTCCTCCAGGGTCTGGAGCAGTCTCAGAGCCGTCGACTTGTGCACCCCGGTGCGCTCGGCGACCTCGGTGAGGGAGCGCGGCGTACGGGAGACGAAGCCGATGATGTCGATGGCACGGGCGACGGTCTGCGACATGGCGTGATCCCTCAGTTCCTGGCCGGGGGCGCGGGGTCGGGCTCGCTCTCCAGCGCGGCGAGCACCTGCCGGGTCTCCCGGAGGGGCGCCAGGTCGGAGGCGGAGGCCAGCACCTGCGCGGCGGCGTAGTGTCCAAGCTTCAGGGACAGGGTTTCATGCTGCCCGTGGAGCCATCCGCTCAGCCAGCCCGCCGCGAAGGCGTCCCCGGCCCCGACGGGGTCCACGACCCGGACGCGCCGGGACGGGACCCGGGCGACGGAGTCGGGGCCCGGTCCGGTTCCGGAGCCGCCGGAGGGGGCGCGGGTGAAGGAGACGGCCTCGACGGCGGCGTCCTTCACGATCAGGTGGCGCGGCCGGTCGACGAGGGCGCGGACGCTCTCGGCGTCGGTGGTGCCCCAGAGGGCGGCGGCCTCGTCGCGCCCGACGAAGACGATGTCGCTCCCCTGGGCCAGCTCCAGGAGCGTACGGGCGGCCCGCCCGGCGGGGTCGGCGGGGCCGGCCGTACGGTCGCCACCGCCTCCGGCGGCTCCGGTGCCCTCCTGGTCCGCCGCGCGGGCCCAGAGTACGGGGCGGTGGTTGACGTCGAAGCTGACGGGGACATCGCCCCAGGGCCGCTCCCGCACGATGTGGCGGGCGAGTTCGGCGCAGCTCGGGGAGAGGACGGGCAGCACCCCGGAGAGGTGCACCACGCGGGGGCGCACGGCGGTCCAGGCCGGGAGGTCGGCGGTGCTCAGGGCGGTGGCGGCCGACCCCGTGCGGTAGTAGACGACCTGGGTGCCCTGCGGGGTGGGGTCCTTGAAGTAGACGGCCGTGGGGCGGCCGGGGTCGCGGCGGACCAGCGAGGTGTCGACGCCGTGGCCGCCGAGGGCGGTGGTGACGAGATCGCCGAGCCGGTCGGTGCCGAGCGCCCCGGCCCAGTGGGCGGTGTGGCCGAGCCCGGCGAGGGAGGCGGCGACATTGGACTCTGCGCCGCCGGGCCGCAGCACGAAGCTGGACTCCGCGTCGAGCCGCCCGCCGTCGCGCGGGGTGACCATCACCATGGTCTCGCCGATGGTGAGGGCGTCGGTGGTGGTGTGTGCGCCCGTGGCGCCGTGTGCGCCGGTGGTGGTGTTCGTCATCGGACACGCTCCGCTTCCCCGGCCCTGACGACATGGCGCAGCGGCTCGCCCGCCGCCAGACGCCTCAGGTTGGCGGCGATCTCGTGGGCGCGGTCGCGGTAGGTGTCCTCGGCGGTGGCCGAGGAGTGCGGGGTCATGATCACGTTGGGGAGTTCATGGAAGGGCAGGGGAGAGGCGGGGGTGGGGGAGGGGTTCGCGGGGGTGGTCCACACGTCGAGCGCCGCGGCGCCGAGCCGCCGGGTGCGCAACGCCTCGTACAGCGCCTCCTCCTGGACGAGCGCGCCGCGCCCCACATTGACGAGAAGGGCGTCGGGCCCGAGCAGACCGAGTTCGGCGGCGCCGATCATGCCGTACGTCGTGTCGTCCAACGGGCAGGCCAGGACGAGGACTTGGCTCTCCCGGAGGAGGTCGGGCAGGGCGTGCGGCCCGTCCACCCAGGCGAACCCGGGCTCGGCGGTGGTCCGTACGGTCCGCGAGCGGCGGATGCCGATGGGACGCATGCCGACGGCCGTGCAGAGGGCGGCGACATGGGCCCCGATATGGCCGAGGCCGACGATGCCGACGGTGGTGCCGGGCAGTGTACGGAAGGACGGCGTGTCCGGGTCGACCAGCCGGGTGCGCCAGTGTCCCGCGCGCAGTTGGGCGTCCTGCCGGAGCAGATCACGGCGGCCGGCGAGGACCGTCATCAGGACGTGTTCGGCGACGGAGCGGCCGTGGCCGAAGGAGTTGGCCACGGTGACGGTGGCGGGCAGCTCGGGCCAGGCGATGTGGTCGGTGCCGGCGGCGGCGATCTGGAGCAGCCGCAGCCGGGTGCCGGTACGGGCGGCGAGCCCGGCCGGGAAGAACACACTGACGCAGGCGTCGGCCTCGGGGAGCCGGTGGTGGAGCCGTTCGGTCTCCTCGAAGGGGACATGGACGGTCTCGACGCCGTGCTCGGCGAGCGTCGGGTCGTCGCGGAGCCAGGGCCAGACGTTCTCGTCGGTGACCAGGGCCGTCAGCGGGGCGGTGTGCGGTGCGGCGCGGGGCGCGGTGTGCCGGGTGTTCGACGCGTCCGTGCGCGGGGCGGTCTGTGGGTCCGTCATGCTCCTGCCTTCCGGGGCGGGTAGGCGCTGGTGTCGACGTACATACGGTTGTGGACCGGTGTGAGGACGAGTTCGTTGACGCACACCTTGGCGCGCAGCCCGGTCAGCCAGCCGACCGCCTCGGCGACATCGTCCGGGTCGAGCATGCGGGCCATCTCCTCCTCGGGCGGCGGGACGGGCCGGGTGCGCAGGATGTCGGTGGCGACCTCGCCGGGGCAGAGGTGGGTGGCGCGGACGCCGGAGCGGCCCTCCTGGTCGTTGAGGGTCTGTACCAGGGCGCCGAGGCCCGTCTTGGAGGCGCTGTACGCGGCGCCGGCCGCCGACATGTACTGCCAGCCGGCCCACGAGGAGACCACCACGACCTGCCCGAAGCCGTTGGCGCGGAAGCCGGGGAGCACGGTGAGGACGGCGCGGGTGACGGCGCCGAGGTTGGTGTCGACGACCCGGTCGAAGCCGTCGGGGGTGAGATCCGACCACCAGCGGTTCGTGACATTGGTGCCCGCCGAGCAGACCAGGACTTCGAGAGGGCCGTCGAGCCCCGCCACGACCTGCTCGTACGCCGAGGCCAGGGAGGAGGCGGGGCCGGTCACGTCGACGGGGACGGCGAGGGCCCTGCCGCCCTGGCCGGTGATCTCCCGGACGACCTCGGCGAGACGGTCCTCGCGGCGTCCGGAGACGGCGACGGTGTAGCCGTCACGGGCCAGCCGGGCGGCGGTGGCCCGGCCGATGCCGCTGGAGGCGCCGACGACCCAGGCGCCGGGGGAGCGGCCGGACGCGGCGGGCACGGTGGACGCGGTCGGCGCGGCCGGTGCGGCGGGCGGGGTGGGTGCGGACATCGGGGATCAGCTTCCGTCGTGGTTCGGGGCGATGAGGATCTTGACGCTGCCCTCGCCGAGCCCCGCCGCGTCGAAGGCGTCCTGGCTCGCGGAGAGCGGGTAGGTGGTGGTGGGCAGGGAGGCGAGGCCGAGTTCGTCCTTCTCCAGCAGGCCGATCGCGGTCAGGAAGTCCTCGCGGGAGTAGACCCGGGTGCCGATCAGGGTCTGCTCCGCGAAGTTGACGCCCCGCAGATCGACCGCCGGCGGCGTCTTGTGGACCCCGGCCACCACGATGGTGCCCTGGATCCGGGCGGCCTCGGTGACCTGGAGCGCCACGGCGGCGTGCCCGGCGGAGTCGAAGACGATGTCCGCGCCGCCGCCGGTGAGTTCCCTGACCCGGGCCGGGGCTTCGGACCCGGCCGCGAGCACGGTGAAGCCGCGCCCCTCGGCGGTACGGCGGCGCCAGTCGTTCGGCTCGACGAGGATCACCCGGCCGGCGCCCCGGTACCGGGCGACCAGCGCGGTGAACAGCCCGATCGGACCCGCCCCGAAGACCGCGACGGTGGCGCCGGGACGGAGCCCGGAGCGGGCCACCGCGTGCACGGCGACGGCCAGCGGCTCCGCGAGCACGGCCACATCGGCGGGGACGTCGCCGCGCACGGGGTGCGCCGCCTCCGTACGTACCGCGACGTACTGGGCCAGACCGCCGGGTTCGTCCACGCCGTACAGCCCGAGCGAGGCGCAGACATGCGGGCTGCCCGAGGCGCACGGTCCGCAGAGCGGGGTGGTGCCGCGGTCCCGGCAGGCGATGAGGGGGCGGACCGCCACGGAGGTGCCGGGGGCGAGCGCGGGCGCGGTGTCGCCCGGCGCGGCCACGACGACCCCGGCGAACTCATGGCCGACGATCACCCCGGGCCTGGCCCTGGCGTGCTCGCCGCGCCGGATCGCGAGGTCGGAACCGCAGATGCCGACCCGCTCCACCCTGACCAGCACCCGGCCGGGTCCGGGCACCGGGACGGGCACGGTGTCCTCGGCCAGCTCGCCGGGGCCCGCCCATCTGATGGCCCGCATGGTCTCTGTGCTCACTGCCAACCGCCTTGTCGAACCGACGAAGAAACACCGATGAAGAAACACTGCGACCGAGAGGAGAGCGAGTATCGACGAGTATCAAAGCGTTGCAATATTTGCAACGCAGTCGCAGCATATGCAAAAAGTAGGTCGCTTCTGCTTAACATGTCAACAGAGCACCCAGCACCGAGCACCACCGAGCAATGAGGTTTCCCGTGGAGATCGTCAGCGTTGAAGCACGCCATGTCGCCCGCTCGATGTGGGGGAACTTCTGGCAGCAGCAGAAGGGCGTACGCGGCCCGAGCCCGATGAACGAGTTCCCCCGCCGGGGCGACGGCTGGTCCTGGTACACCTGGCCGCAGGGCGTGGTCGTCGTCCGGGTCACCCTGGCGGACGGCACCACGGGACTCGGCTGCTCCGAGGACGGCATCGGCGCCGCCACCCTGATGGTCAACGCCCACCTGGGCCGGATCGCGACCGGCCTGGACGCCTCCGCCACCGAGCAGATCTGGGAGCAGATGTACCGCTCCTCGATCGTCTACGGCCGCAAGGGCGCCGCGATCGAGGCGATCAGCGCCATCGACATCGCCATCTGGGACGCGCTCGGCAAGTCGGCGGGCAAGCCCGTGTACGAACTCCTCGGCGGGCCCTCGGGCAAGCCCGTCCGCGCGTACGCCAGCAAGGTGCAGCCCGACGACGACCTCGCCGAAGTGCGCCGTATGGCCCGCGACTACGCGGAACGCGGCTACACCGGCGTCAAGGCGAACTTCCCGTACGGGCCCGCCGACGGACGGACCGGGGTGCTCGCCAACCTCCGCTACGCCGAGGCGATCCGCGACGAACTCGACGACCACATCGACCTGATGAGCGACGCCTACATGGGGTGGGACCGCCCCTTCGCCACCGCCATGGTGCGCGGCCTCGCCGGGCTCGGTCTGCGCTGGGTCGAGGAGCCGCTGATCCCCGACGACATCGCCGGCCACGCGATGCTGCGCGATCTGGGCCTGGTGCCCATCGCCACCGGCGAACACGAGTTCACCCGGTACGGCTTCCAGCAGCTCCTGGACGCGGGCGCGGCGGATGTCCTCCAGCCCGATGTACACCGCGTCGGCGGCATCACGGAGCTGCGCCGGGTCTGCCAGATGGCGTCGGGGCAGGGCATCGAGGTCATCCCGCACGTGTACTCGGCGGCCACCCTGCACGTCGTGCTCTCCCAGCCCAACTGCGGCTGGATCGAACACCTCACCAACCCCTCCTACTGGGGGAAGGACCAGCGCGTCGACCATCTCTTCGACGGCGAACCGGCGGTCGTCGACGGCACCCCGGCGCTGCCCACCGCCGCGGGGATCGGACTGACCGTCAACCCGAAGGCGATGCCGGAACTGGCCGACTGGCAGGAGTGAGGGGTACGGAGGGGGACGGAGGTGTGAGGGGTACGGACGTGTGAGGGGTACGGGGTGTACGGCGCCCTCAGGCGCCCGGGATCCCGCCCCGCCCCGCGTCCAGGTGGCGTTCCGGCGTGCCGTGGTAGCCGGCGAGGAGCTGCCGGGGGAGCGGGCCCTTGATCCGGGCGCCGTTCTCCGTCTCCTCCCAGGCGTGCGCCAAGATGCCCACGCTCCGTGACAGGACGAAGAGTCCCCGGCCCAGCTCGGGCGGGAAGCCGAGTTCCGCGTAGATGATCGCGGTGGCCCCGTCGATGTTCATCGGCACCGGGCGCTTCCGGCCCTCGGCGAGCGCGGCCTCCAGCGCCAGCCCGGCCGTCAGGAACCGCCCGGAGACCTCCCCGGCACCGGCCGCCTCGCCGGCCAGCGCGAGCAGCGGGTCCCGCCGGGGGTCCCTGGGGTGGAAGCGGTGGCCGAAGCCGGGGAGGTAGGCGCCGCGTCGCCGGTACTCGGCGACGACGGCCGGGGCCGCCTCGCCGCCGGCCACCCGCGCCAGCACCTCCATGCACTGCTGCCCCGCGCCGCCGTGCACATCGCCGAGCAGCCCCGCCCCGGTCGCCACCGCGCTGTTCAGCCCGACGCCGCAGGTGGCCGCCATCCGGGCGGCGGCGATCGACGGCGCCTGCGGCCCGTGGTCGACGGCGGCGACCAGCGCGGCCTCCAGCAGCCTGCCCTGGCCGGGGGTGGGCAGTTCGCCGCGTACCATCAGCCAGATCTGCTCGGCGAAGGTGATCCGGCCGATCAACTCCTCGACGGGGTAGCCGCGGAGCCGGATCACGCCCGGCTCGATCTCGCTGACCGCGGTGGACCACCAGTCGGTCACACTCCGCTCGGCGATCAGCGCCTCGCCCCCGGTGCCGTCCCCGCCGCCCGCAGCGACGCCCGCCCCGCTCACACCGCTCGCCGCACTCACGCCATTCGCCCCGCTCACACCGCACCCCCCGCGCGCAGCGCCGCGATCCGCTCCGGCGCGTATCCGAGCTCCGCCAGCACCTCGTCGGTGTGCTGCCCCAGCAGCGGCGGCGGCACCGGCGGCTTCGCCGGGTCCTCGTCCACCCGTACGGGGCTGCCCAGCACCCGCAGCGCACGCTCGCGCCCGTCCGGGAACGGCAGGTCGTGGACGAAGCCGCGCGCGGCCACCTGCTCCAGGGCGAGCGCGTCCGGGACCGAGAGCACCCGGGCCGCCGGGACCCCGGCGTCGGAGAGGATCTCCTCCCACTCGGCCGCCGTCCTCGCCGCCAGCCCGGTCTCGATCTCCGCGCGGAGCGCCTCGCGGTGGGTCTTCCGGTCGGCGGGGTGGACGAAGCGCGGGTCCGTCGTCAGCTCCTCGCGGCCGATGAGCCGGCAGAGCGTGGTGAACTGGCGCTGGCGGTTGGCCGCGATGTTGAGGTGCCCGTCGGCGGTACGGAAGGTCCCGGACGGGGCCGCCGTGAAGTTCTCGTTGCCCATCGGCTCCGGAGTCCGGCCGCTGATCAGGTAGTTGGAGGTCACCCACCCCATCGCGGTGAGCGCCGACTCCAGCATGGAGACATCCACGAAGGCGCCCTCGCCGGTGCGTCCGCGCCGTACCAGCGCCGCCGCCACCGCATACGCCGCCGCCATGCCGCCGAGGGTGTCGGCGACCGGGAAACCGGCCCGCAGCGGCGCGGTCTCCGGGGTGCCCGTGACGCTCATCATCCCGCTGAGCCCCTGCACGATCTGGTCGTACGCCGGACGGTCCCGCAGCGGGCCGGTCTGCCCGAAGCCGGAGATCGCGCAGTAGACCAGGGAGGGGTTCTCGGCGCGCAGGGTTTCCCAGCCGAGGCCGAGCCGGTCCATCACCCCGGGGCGGAAGTTCTCCAGCAGCACATCGGAGGCGCGTACGGCACGGAGCAGGGCCGCGCGCCCCTCCGGGTCCTTGAGGTTGAGGGTGAGGGAGCGCTTCCCGGCGTTCTGGGCCAGGAAGGAGGCGCCGAGCAGTTCCTCGCCGAGTCCCCGGTCGGCGCCCAACTGGCGGGCGAGATCGCCGGATCCGGGCATCTCGACCTTGACGACATCGGCGCCGTGCAGGGCGAGCTGGTAGCCGGCGAAGGGCCCGGCGAGGACATTGGTGAGGTCGAGGACCCGTATGCCGTCCAGGAGCGGGGTCGTCATCAGGCGGTTCCTCCGATGCAGTCGAGCGCGGTGAGGGTACGCGCGGTGTCCAGCAGGGCCGGGGCGAGAGCGGCGACGGCCTCGTCGGTGAAGCGGCTGGTCGGGCCGCCGAGCGCGACGGCGGCGGTGAGCCGGCCCGAGGCGGCGAAGACCGGGGCCGCGACCCCGGAGACGCCGGGCTCCCGCTCGCCGTGGCTGACGGCCATCCCGTTCTCGGCCGCCCGCGCGGCCCGCTCCCGCAGCGCGGGAAGCAGCTCCCCGCCCCCGCCGTCCGGCGCGAGGGCGGCCACCGCGGCGAGCTCGGCGGGGTCCGCGCGGGAGAGCAGCACATGGCTCGCCGCCCCCGACCAGAGCGGCATCTCCGCCCCGACATGGACGACATGGCGCAGCGTCCGGGTGCCTTCATGGCGGGCGACACAGACCCGGGTGTGCCGCTGGCGTACGTAGACCGAGGCCGTCTCGCCCCCGCTCGCCTCGCTCAGCCGGGCCAGCGCGAGAAGCGCCTCCTCCGGCAACCGCCAGGTGCGCCCGGCGAGTTCGGCCCAGCGCAGCAGTCCGGTGCCGGGGACGAGATGGCCGTCGCCCCGGCTCCAGAGCAGCCCGCACTGTTCCAGGGTGCGCACCAGCCGTACCACGGTGGTCTTCGGCAGACCCGTGGCGTCGACGAGTTCGCGCAGCGGGCGGCTGGGGTGCTCGGTGTCGAAGAGCGCGAGCAGTTCCACCGCCCGCTGCACACTGCGGACCCCTCCGGCGTCGGTCTCCGGCATGCCGTTTCCTCCCGCGATCCCGTGAGTGCCCGTAAGTCCCCTGAGTCCTGTGAGTCCCGTGAGTTCCCCCGGACCTCTGGTGTTCCGTCGTGCGGTGCCGTCGCACGGCGCCATGACGCGGCGCCATCACACCACGGAACCATCCAGCGGCACAAGCGAACCACCTGGTGGTTCGGTGGGGTGTGAGGGTACGGCGTGAGGGTGAGGGTGTGAGGGTACGGGCGTGCGGGTACGGAGGGGTCTCGCGCGGACCGGGTCAGGTGAGGTGGGCGAGGATGTGTCCGGCGGCCTCGGTGGCCATCCGGCGCAGCGCCTGCTCGGTCTGGGCCCCGGTGTGCGGGGTGATGACCACGGAGGGCTCGGCCCGCAACGGGTGGTCGGCCGGGAGCGGTTCGACGGTGGTGACATCGAGCCCCGCACCCGCGAGATGCCCCTGCCGGACCGCCGTGAGCAGCGCGGACTCGTCGAGGATGCCGCCCCGCGAGGTGTTCACCACCACCGCGCCCGAGGGCAGCGCCAGCAGCTCCGGCAGCCCGATGAGATTCCGGGTCGCCGCCACCAGCGGAACGTGCAGGCTGAGGTTGTCGGAGCGCGCCAGCAGGGCCGGCAGGCCGACAGGTTCCGCCCCGGCCTCCGCCATCACACCGTCCGCGACCATCGGGTCATGGGCCAGTACCCGCATCCCGAAGCCGTGGGCGGCGATCGCAGCGACCTCCCGGGCGATCCGGCCGAACCCGACCAGCCCCAGGGTCGCGCCGGAGAGTTCACGCCCCCGGATCGCGGCACGGGTGTCGCCCTCGTTCCGTACGGCGACCCCGATGCCCCGGCGCACGGCGAGCAGCAGCGCGACGGCGTGCTCGGCGACCGAACGGCTGTTGGCGGTCGGGGTGGTGGTGACGGCGATCCCCAACTCCCGTGCGGTGCCGACGTCCACGGTGTCGAGGCCGACGCCGTGCCGGGCCACGACACGGAGCCGGGGCGCGGAGCGCAGCATGGCCCCGTCGACCCGCTCGGTACGGAGCAGGATGGCGGCGACCCGCTCCCGTACCTGCTCGAACGTGGCGGCCCCGGCGCCGTACCCGGGCCTTATCTCGGCGTACGGGCGGAGCAGGGCCAGGGCGTCCTCGTGGACCGGCCGGGGGATCCAGACGAGCGGACGGGCAGCCTCAACCACGGGGCACCAGCCGCTGGTTGGCCGCCCGGCGCTCGGCCTCGCCCGCGATGAGCTCCCGGGCCCGCGCGGCCACCCCGGCGGCCTGCGCGGCCGGGACGACCGCCACCCCGTCGTCGTCCCCGACCACCCAGTCCCCCGGGAGCACCGGCACCCCGCCGACCGCGATCGGCCCGCCGATCCGGTAAGGCCCGGTCTTCCAGGGGCCCGCCGGGGTGACCGCGCGGGCGAAGACCGGCACACCGAGCCCGGCGAGTTCGGTGACGTCCCGGGCCGCGCCGTCCAGCACGATCCCGCCGACGCACAGCGCCTTGGCCTTCTGCACCACCAACTCCCCGATGAGCGCCCGGGTCTCGTCCCCGCCGCCGTTGACGACCAGGACCTCCCCGCGCCGTATCGTCTCGAACGCGGTGTGCAGCCCCTTGTTGTCACCGGGGCGCGTCCACACCGTGAACGCGGGCCCCGACATCACCGCCCCCGGCCAGAGCGGACGGATACCGTCGGCGACGCCGAACCGGTCCATCGCATCGGACACGGTGGCGGCGGGGAGCGCCCCGGGGGGCGGGAAGTCGTACGCGGTCACGGTTCTCCTTCGAACGGTCGGGTTACGGTCTCGAACGGCCGGGTTACGGTCTTGAACGGTCGGGTCAGTACAGCGCGGGCGGCAGCCCCGTTCCGGCGAGGTCACGCGCGCAGGCGCGGGCCGCCGCCACGAAGCCGGGGATCTTCTCCTCGGTGAAGCGGACGGTGGGGCCGCCGACGGCGAGCACCGGCGGACGGGCGGGCGCGCCCCCCTCGGGGAAGGGCACGGGGACGGCGAGACCGCTGTTGCCCGGCTCGCGCTCGCCATGGGTGACCCACCACCCCCGCTCCGCCGCGCCCCGCGCCGCGTCGCCCAGCTCCCCGGGGGCGGCCCCGGTCTCCTCGGCGATACGGGCCACCAACTCCTCCCGTACGTCCGGAGGTTCGAGCCCCAGCAGCACATAAGCGGCGGACCCCGCCGAGAGGGTCAGCACATCGCCGGGTTCCACCACATGGCGCAGGGTGCTGGGGCTCGGGGCCTGGCCGACCACGACCCGGCGGGTCCCGCTCCGTACGTACAGACTCACCGTCTCGCCGGTCTCGGCGGCCAGCGCGCGCATCCGGGCCAGCGAGGCGGGCGGGACCGTCCAGGCGGTCTCGGCGAAGGCGGAGAAGGCGATCAGGCTGGTGCCGACCCGGATCCGGCCGTCCTGGCCCGACTCCACCAGACCCTCGCCGGCCAGTGTCTCCACGAGCCGCAGCACGGTGGTGCGCGGCAGGCCGGTCTCCCGGACCAGATCGGCCGGGGTGAGCGACATGCGCTCCGGGGAGAACGCGCGCAGCACCTGCCACGCCCGGCTCACCGCCCGGACGGAGCCGCTCTCGGTCGTCGCGGTCGTCGGGTCCACGTCTCTCTTCACCGTGTCATCTCCATTGCTTCCCCTCGCGGCTGATGTTTACCATCTGGCGGTCATCGATATCCACCAGATGGACACCACGGTCGCCAACCGTCGTATTTTCCGGTCTCCGCCCCGGCAGGGGACCACCAAGGACCGGTAAAGGGACCGTTACGGGATCACAAGGGAGTGGTCGTGCAGAGGAAACGTTTCATGCTCGGCGTCGCCGGTGCCCTGTGCACCACGGTGCTCGCCGGGTTCGCCGCCGTGGACGCCAGCGGCTCCACCTCCGGCGCCACTCCGCGGGCGAAGCTGACGGTCACGGCCCCGGCCGCGCCCGGCGGCGGCTGGGACCTCGCCTCACGCGAGTTGCAGCAGTCGCTGCGGGCCGGTTCGATCGTGAACAACGTGCAGGTGGTCAATGTGCCAGGAGCCGGCGGCACGATCGGGCTCGGCCAGTTCGTCGAACTCGGCAAGGACCCGACGCGGCTGATGATGACCGGCACCGTGATGGAGGGCGCCATCACCGTCAACAAGTCGCGGGTGGCCCTGGAGGACACCACGCCGATCGCCCGGCTCGCCGAGGACTACCAGGTCTTCATCGTCCCGGCGAACTCCCCGTACCGCACGCTCCAGGACTTCATGACGGCCTGGAAGAAGAACCCGCACGGACACGCCGTCGGCGGCGGCGGCCTCGGCGGCACCGACCACCTGCTCGCCGGACTCGCCGCGCGGGAGGCCGGGATCGCCCCCAAGGAGATCAACTACATCTCGTTCGCGGGCGGCGGCGAAGTCCTCACCGCGCTGCTGTCGAACACCGTCGAGCTCGGTGTGAGCAGTTACAACGACTTCCGCGACCAGATCGAGGCGGGCAACCTGCGGGCGCTCGCCGTCTCCGCCGACGAGCCGGTGCCGGGCATCGACACCCCCACCTTCATCGACCAGGGCGTCCAGGTCTCCCTGCCCAACTGGCGCGGCCTGGTCGCGCCGCCGGGCATCAGCGACGCGCAGCGCCAGGAACTGACCGACATCGTCACCGAGGCGACCCGCACCCCCGAGTGGGCCGACGCGCTCACCCGTAACAAGTGGGTGGCGGCCGTGCTGACCGGGGACGAGTTCGCCGACTTCATCCGCCAGGACCAGGCCAGGGTGAACACCATCATCGAGGAGCTGGGCCTGTGACCGCCCCTACCCCCACCCCCGCACCGGCCCCCGCCCCCGTCACGCCGGACACCCCGCCCCGCGCGCCCGACGACACCGGCCCCGCCGCGTTCCTGCGCCGCCGCACCGGGCTGGTCGTCCCGGTGCTGCTGGCCGTCACCGGTGTGGTGCTGGGCGCGGGGACGCTCACCATGGAAGTGCCGGCCAACGTCGCCTCGCCGGGGCCTCGGATGTTCCCCACCGTGGTCGCGATCGCGTGCCTGGTCTTCGCCGTCCTCACCACCGTCGACGTCCTGCGCAACCCGGAGCCGGAACACACCGCACCAGCCGGCACAACGGCGGCCGGCACAACGGCGGCCGGCACAACGGCGGCCGGCACAACGACGGTCGGCACAACGACGGTCGGCACAACGGCGGCCGACACCGCACCAGGTGGCACCGCGTCAGGTGACACCGCACCGTCCGGCACCACCCCGGCCGAGCCCATCGCCCCCGTACGCCCCCGCAGCAACCACCTCGCCGTGGCCGGGCTCGTGGGCACCGTCGTCGCCTTCATCGCCCTCCTCGAACCGCTCGGCTGGCTGATCTCCGGCGCCCTGCTCTTCTGGGGCGTCGCCCGCGCGCTCGGCAGCCGCCGTACCGTCTTCGACGCCTTCCTCTCGGTCGCCATCTCCTCCACCGTCCAACTCGCCTTCTCCGCCGGGCTGGGCCTCAACCTGCCCCCGGGCATCCTCGCGGGAGTGTTCTGATGGATTCGCTCGGCAACCTCGGTGACGGATTCCTCACCATCCTCACCCCCATGAACATGCTGTGGGTGCTGGTCGGCGCCGTGCTCGGCACCGCCGTCGGCGTGCTGCCCGGCCTGGGCTCCGCCATGGCGGTGGCCCTGCTGCTGCCCGTCACCTTCTCGCTCGACCCCATCGGCGCGTTCATCATGTTCGCCGGTGTGCTCTTCGGCGGACTCTTCGGCGACTCCACCGCCGGCATCCTGATGAACACCCCCGGCAACAGCACCGCCATCGCCGGATCCATCGAGGGCCACCGGATGGCGAAGTCCGGGCGCGCCGCCCAGGCCCTCGCCACCGCCGCGATCGGCGCGTTCATCGGCGGCATCCTCTCCTCCGTCCTGGTGGTGTTCTTCGCCCCCTCGCTCGCCGAACTCGCCACCCTGTTCGGCCCCGCCGAGTATCTGGCCCTCGCCGTCTTCGCGTTCGTCGCGATCTCCGCCGTGGTCAGCGACTCGATCCTGCGCGGACTTGCCGCCCTCGTCCTCGGCCTCGCCATCGCGCTGGTCGGCGTCGACGGCATGTCCGGCACCGCCCGTTTCACCGCGGGGCTGCCCGAACTCTTCGACGGCATCAACATCGTGGTCATCACCGTGGGCCTGCTCGCCCTCGGCGAGGTCATCACCGTCGCCGCGCGCCGGGGCACCCAGGAGGACCTGCGGGTCATGCCCTCCACCGGACGGCTCTGGCTCTCCCGCCGCGAGATCCGGCAGGCGACCCCCGCCTGGCTGCGCGGCACCGCGATCGGTGTCCCCTTCGGCATCATCCCGGTCGGCGGCTCGGAGGTGCCCACCTTCCTGTCGTACGGGACCGAGCGCAGGCTCGACTCGCGGCGCCCCGACTCCCTGTTCGGCAAGGGCGCCATCCAGGGCGTCGCGGGCCCCGAGGCGGCGGGCAACGCCACCGCGGGCACCGCGATGGGCGCGCTGCTCGCGCTGGGCCTGCCGACCTCGGCGACGGCCGCCGTCCTGCTCGCCGCGTTCCGCCAGTACGGACTCCAGCCGGGACCGCTGCTCTTCGAGCGCGCCAGCGAACTCGTCTGGGCGCTGCTGGCCAGCTTCTTCATCGCCATGGTCGTGCTGCTCGTGCTCAACCTGCCGTTCGCGCCGCTGTGGGCGAAGCTCCTCAAGGTGCCCCGGCACTACCTCTACAGCGGGATCACCGTCTTCGCGATGCTCGGTGTCTACGCGACCAGCAGCAAGATCCTCGATCTCGTCCTCGTCCTGGCGATCGGGCTGCTCGGCTTCGCGATGCGCCGTTACGGGGTGCCCGTCGCCCCGGTCCTGATCGCCGTCATCCTGGGCCCGCTCGCCGAGACCGAGTTCCGGCGTGCCATGGCCGTCAGCGAGGGCGACCCGACGGCGCTGGTCTCCAGCCCGATCACCATCACCCTCTACGCCGTCCTCGCCCTCGGCACCGCCGGCCTCCTCGTCCAGCGCGCCCGGAACCGCCGCCGCGTGGCCGCTGCCGCCTGACCTGCTCAGGCCGTTCCGACCCGCCGACCCGCCGACCTGTCGACGTTCCGATCTGCCGACCTGCCGCTGCCCCGGTCAACCCGACCGGGGCAGCGGCACACCGGAAGACGCGGAAGATGCCGTCCGTAACTCCCGGATCAGGAGGAACTCCCGGATCAGGAGGCCAGCTTGGCGGCGATCAGCTTGGTGGCGCTCTCCTTGTCGTTCCTGAGCTCGCTCCACTCAAGTCCCAGGCTCTTCAGCGTGTTGTGGGCGATCTCCGCCTGCGTCTCGTCCGGGCCGTTCGCGTACTCGAAGAGTTCCGAGGCGTACATCTCGCGCTGGCTCGGCCCCGTCTTCCGCCAGAAGGCCAGCGTCTTGGCCACGTGCTGCATGGTGGAGTCGTCCGGTGCCGCCGCCCCGCTCTGCTCCCAGCGCCGGGCGATCGTCTCCCACGCCTTGTACCCGGCGAGGCCGAGCGCGACCGTGGCGGCCGCCGCGGCCAGCCCCCACCCCACCGGGGTGGTCACGAGGATGGCGGCCCCCGCCGTGGCACCGGCGGCGATGGCGATCGCGGAGATGAGCGAGGCGACAGTGGCGGAGACCCCCAGGGCTCCGCTCAGGGCGGCCACCATCTTCTTGTTGACGCCCCGCTTGTTCTTCTTGACCGCGTAGAGCTGGATCTGTTGCAGCGTCACCCTCTCGTCCGGGGTGCCGCCGTCGTGCCCGCTCACCATCTGGCCGAACTCGGTCAACGCCTTGGTGATGGCCTCCTGCGCCTGCTTCCGCTGCTCGGCCTGCGCCTTGGCGGCCTCGTGCGCGGCCATGGCCTCCTGGAGGTCCGTCCGCAGTCCTTCGAACCTGAGCCGGAGAGTGCCCAGCAGCTCGATCGTGGTGTCCGGGTACGTCCGCTCGGCCTCGGGCCGCCCCTGGTCCGCGACCCGGTCCTCGTACTCGGCCTTCGCCTCCCGCCACTCGCCGTCGAGGGCGGTCACCAGCTCCTCGCGCGCCGCAACCTCGTCCTTGGCGGCCTGGAGCGCCACCTTGGGGAGCTGGTCCTGCGCCCGCATCAGGTCTTCGAGCTTCCTCACCCGCTCCCGGGCCTTGAGCGCCTTACGGGTGTAGCGCCCGGTCTGGAGCGCCGCCCCCGGCAGGGCCACGGCGCCACCGCCGGAGAGGACCGCGTTGTAGATGGGCGGGGCGTGCCCGGCGAGGTTCATCGCGCCCCCGGCGGCGTTGAGCACACCGCCCACCAGGGCGGCCGAGTTCTGCGCCCCGTCCCCCTGGGCGGCCCGCAGATCGCGGGTGTGGCCGTGCTGCTCGCCGCTGCCCTCCGGCGCGTTCCGCCGCCCCTCGCGGGCGGCGCGGCCCGCCTGTACGTTCCCGACGAGGCCGGCGCCCGCCGCCGCCGCGGTGCCCAAGGGCCCGGCGACCCCCACGTTGTAGGAGTCCGTGGTGCTGTACGTCGGGATGTCGTACTGCCCGCCGATGGTCGCCGTCGCCGCCGGGGTCGCCAGATCCGACCCGAGCGCGAGCGTGTCCCGGCCCGCCCCGGCCGCGGAGGACGCGGCCTCCCGGGCGCGCGAGGGGGCCTTGGGCCCCTCCGGCCGCTCCTCCACGGCGCCGCCCGTGTCGCGTACCCGCTGTACGGGCACGTCCGCGCCGGGCAGCCTGGCACCGCCCCGGGAGGTCCGTCCGGCGGCGGGGTGCCCGGCCGCCCGCTGCCCGAGCGCGGCGGAGACGGCGGAGTTCCCGGCGAGGTGCTGCGCCGCCAGCAGCTCCGCCGCCGGCAGCGTGCCGCCCCGCCCGGCCGCGAGCGCGGTCGCCGCGCGGGCGGGCAGCATGTCCGTCCGTACGCCCACCGCACCACGTTCGTCCTGTGGTGCCTCGCTGCTCCGCCCGTTCGCCCGCATGGTGATGCCCCCCAGCGTCTCGACTACGGTGGTCTACCGACCCTACGGTCATACGATCCGACGCGGGGTGGCGTACGCGCTGCCGGAAGGGCACCACCGCTGCCCGCCGAGGCATCGTCCAACGCCGTTGCGGGCAGGGCCCGTTGACGGCCCCGGGCGCGTCAACGGTGGTGGCCCGCCGGCGCGGCACCGGTGGCAGGGCTCCCGGCCGTCACCTCCGCTCGCCCCCGCTCTCCGCGTCCTCCCCGCTCTCCGCGCCTTCCCCGCCCTCCCCCTCACGTTCCGCCTCCGCCTCCGCCTCCGCCGCTTCCAGCACCTCGGACGGCGGGCCCGCCGCCACCACCCGACCGCCCTCCAGCAGCAGACAGTGGCCCGCCCGCCGGGCCGCCCCGCGCTGGTGGGTGGCGTGGACGACGGTGACCCCCTCGGCCGCCACCTCCTCCAGGACCCGGGTGATCGTCCGGCGTGCGGTGCGGTCGAGGGCGCTGGCCGGTTCGTCCAGCAGCAGCAGATCCGCGCCCTGGGCGAGCCCCTGCGCGACCAGCACCCGCTGCCGCTGTCCCCCCGACACCGCACCCAACTGCCGCTCCGCCAGGTCGAGTACGTCCAGCCGCTCCAGGCTCGCCGCCACCACGGCGTGATCCTCGGCACGGACCCGCCGGAAGAGTCCGAGCCGCCCCCACCGCCCCATCGCCACGGCCTCCCGGACCGTGAGCGGCAGCGTGTCGCTCACCGCGCTGCGCTGCATGACGAACGCGGGCCGTACGGCGGTGCGGTGGACGACCGTCCCCGAGGCCGCCGGGATCACCCCGGCCAGCAGCCCCAGCAGCGTCGACTTGCCCGAACCGTTCGGCCCCACCACGGCGGTGACCTCCCCCTCCGGTATGTCGACGTCCAGCCGGTCCAGGACCGTGGCCCGCCCGTACCCCGCCGAAACGCCGTGCAGCGAGACCCGTGGTGTACGCGGCGAGGACCGATCCGTCGGTCGCGGCGGCGTGGGCGGCGGCATGAGCGGCGTGGGCGTTGGCGTCAGCGGTGACGTCATGAACAAGACCCCCCCTTTGTAGTGATAATCATTTTCACTATATGCTCCCACGTCATGGAATGGCTGCTGGGTCCCTTCGAGGTGACCTTCGTTCAACGTGCCCTGTGGGGCGGCGTCCTGGTGTCGCTGATCTGCGCCCTCGCCGGTACGTGGGTGGTGTTGCGCGGGATGGCGTTCCTCGGCGACGCGATGTCGCACGGGATGCTGCCGGGTATCGCCGTGGCCTCGCTGCTGGGCGGCAACCTGCTGGCCGGGGCCGCGGTGAGCGCGGTCGTCATGGCCGCCGGGGTCACCGCGGTCGGCCGCTCGCCCCGGCTCTCCCAGGACACCAGCATCGGGCTGCTCTTCGTCGGCATGCTCTCGCTGGGGGTGATCATCGTCTCCCGGTCGCAGTCGTTCGCCGTGGACCTGACCGGTTTCCTCTTCGGCGATGTGCTCGCCGTACGTCACGAGGACCTGATCCTGCTCGGGGTGGCGCTGGCGGTCGCGCTGGTCGTCTCCGTACTGGGCTACCGGCCGTTCCTCGCCCTCGCGTTCGACGAACGGAAGGCGCACACGCTGGGGCTGCGGCCGAAAACCGCGCACGCCGCGCTGCTGGGGCTGCTGACCCTCGCGATCGTCGCCTCGTTCCATATCGTCGGCACGCTGCTGGTGTTCGGGCTGCTGATCGCGCCGCCCGCGACCGTGCTGCCGTGGGCCCGCCGGATCCCCGTGATCATGGCCGGCGCGGCGCTCCTCGGCGCCACCGCCGTCTTCACCGGGCTGCTGGTGTCCTGGCACGCGGGGACGGCGGCCGGGGCGACCATCTCCGCCGTGGCGGTGGCGCAGTTCCTCCTCTCCCACCTGGCCGCCGCGCGATGGAGCGCGACCGCACCCCTTCCCGTCCCCACCCCTCCCGCACCCATCCCTCCCGTTCCCGCCCCTCCCGTTCCCGCCCCTCCCGTTCCCGCCCCTCCCGTTCCCGCCCCGTCACGCGCAGACAAGGTGCCCTCATGACCGACCTCGGGAAAACCGTTTCCGCGGTGATCCTCGTCTCCTGCCTCCTCACCACGGGCTGCGCCACGGACGGCACCCCGGCCGCCGGCCGCACCCCCGCACCGGCCGGGAGCGGCACCGGGGAGCCCGTACCGCACGGATATGTCGAGGGCGCGGAGGAGACCGCCGAGCAGCAGTCCCGGCTGGTCCTCGCCGACGCGGCGGGCACCGTCCGCGTGCTGGACCTGACCACCGAGGACCTCACCACCCTCCCCGGCACCGGAGCGGTGCGGGGCCTCACCACCGACGGCCGCTTCGCGTATGTCGCCACCGACACGGGCGCCCAGATCGTCGACGCCGGCGCGTGGATGGTGGACCACGGGGACCATGTGCACTACTACCGGGCCGAGATCCGCCCGGCGGGCGCGGTGAGCGGCCCCGGCCCCGTCGTGAGCGTCCACACCGACCCGGTGGTCACCGCGGTCTCCTTCACCGAGAACCCGGCCCGCCCGGTCACCTCGGCCCGCCTCTTCGACCGTACGGCGCTGGAGCGGGGGCGCCCGGGAACGGGCCGCGCCCTGCCCGGCTCCACCGCCGCCGAGGCCGTCCCGTACCAGGAACACCTGGTCGTACCCGGTACCGGCGCCGACCACGACCGCGTCGAGATACGCGACCGCGCCGGCGCCCGGGTCGCCACCCCGGACGAGACCTGCGCGGAGCCCAGCGGTACGGCGCTCACCCGGCGCGGCGTGGTCATCGGCTGCGCGGACGGCGCGCTCCTGGTCTACGCCGACGGCGGCAGCGGTTTCACCGCCCAGAAGATCCCGTACGGATCCGCCGGATCCGCAGGGTCCGCCGGGGCCGACGTCCCCAAGGCCGAGCGGGCGACCGCGTTCCGCCACCGCGCGGGCTCCACCACCCTCACCGCCCCGGCCGGACCGGACGCGGCCTGGGTCCTCGACGTGACCGAGCGGAGGTGGCACCGGATCGAAACCGGCCCGGTCGCCGCCCTGAACACGGCGGGGGAGTCCACCCCGCTGCTCGCGCTGGGCACCGACGGACGGCTGAGCGCGTACGACATCGCCACCGGAAAACGGACCGCCACCACCCGGCTCCTCACCCCGCCCGCCACCGGCCCGGCGCCGGTCATCGAGGTGGACACCAGCCGCGCCTACGTCAACGACCCGGCGGCCCGGAAGGTCCACGAGATCGACTACAACGACCACCTCCGCCGGGCCCGCACCTTCTCCCTGCCGCTCACCCCGGCCCACATGGTGGAGACCGGCCGATGACCCCGGACACCCACACAACAAACCCCACCCACCCCGCACGGGACCCCCACCCCGTAGGGGACCCCCACCCCGTAGGGGACCCCCACCCCGTAGGGGACCCCCACCCCGTAGGGGACCCCCACCCCGTAGGGGATCCCCACCCCGTAGGGGATCCCCACCGCGTAGGGGACGCCCACCCCGTAGGGGACCCCCGCCCCGTACGGGACGCCCGCCCCGTAGGGGACGCCCGCCCCGTAGGGGACCCCCACCCCGTAGGGGACGCCCGCCCTGCCGGGGATGCCCTTCCTGTCGATGGTGTCCGGGCCGAACGAGGCGCCCGGCCAGCACGCCACCCCCGCCTGGCTCCGGCCCCGGCCCAAGTCCCCGCCTCGGTCCTCTCCTTGCCCACCGCGCTCCTCCGCGGCCTCACCGGCTTCCGCGGTCTCACCGGCTTCCGCAGTCTCACCGGCTTCCTCAGCATCGTCGGACTCCTCGGCCTCCTCGCCCTCACCGGCTGCGCCGCCCCCGCCTCCGGGCGCCCGAGTGTCGTCGTCACCACCAACATCCTCGGCGACATCACCCGGCAGATCGCCGGGGACGAGGCCGAGGTCACCGTCCTGATGCGGCCCGGCGCCGACCCCCACTCCTTCGGCATTTCCGCCCCCCAGGCGGCCCGGATCGAACAGGCCGACCTGATCGTCTACAACGGCCTCGGGCTGGAGGAGAACGTCCTGCGCCATGTCGCCGCAGCCCGGGACGCGGGCGTCCCCGCGCTCGCCGTCGCGGAGCGGGCCGACCCCCTCACGTACGCCTCGGACGACCTGGCGGGCCGCCCCGACCCGCACTTCTGGACCGACCCCACCCGGGTACGCACCGGGGCCCGGCTGATCGCGGAGCAACTGATCGAGCATGTCGAGGGCGTCGACGCCGCCGCCGTCCGCGCCAACGCCGCCCGGTACGACACCCAACTCGACGACCTCACCCGCTGGATGACCGACCGCTTCGACGCCATCCCGGAGCAGCGGCGCAACCTGGTCACCAACCACCATGTCTTCGGCTACCTCGCCCAGCGCTTCGGATTCCGCGTCATCGGCGCCGTCATCCCCAGCGGTACGACGCTCGCCTCGCCCAGCGCCGCCGACCTCAAGTCCCTGGCCACGGCGATCGAGCAGGCGAAGGTCCCGGCGATCTTCGCGGACTCCTCCCAGCCCGACCGGCTCGCCCAGGCCCTCAGGAACGAGAGCCACGTCGACGTACGCGTCCTGCCGCTCTTCTCCGAATCCCTGACGGAGGAGGGCCGAGGGGCCGCCACCTATCTCCAGATGATGCGCGCCAACACCACCACCATCGCCGACGGCCTGGGCGCGCCCACTTCCGCCTCCACTTCCACCCCCACTTCCACCCCCGCCTCCACCCCCGACCCCGCCCGCTCCTAGCAACGGGCACCGAAAGGAAGACGAGAACACCGTGATGTCCACGACCCGCCCCCGCGCGGCGGCAGGGATCTCCCTGCTGATCGCCACCTCCCTCGCCCTGACCGCCTGCGGTACCGGCTCCGCCGGCTCTTCCGGCTCCTCCGGCTCCGGCAACAAGGCGGCCACCGAGGCCGGCTCCTCGCCCGCGCCCGCCGCGAAGCAGGTCGGCAACCCGCTCGTCGCCACGTACGACGGCGGCCTGTACGTCCTCGACGGCGAGACCCTCAAGGTCGCCGGGGACCTCCCCCTGGCCGGGTTCAACCGGGTCAACCCCGCCGGTGACGACCAGCACGTCATCGTCTCGACCGGCGACGGCTTCCGCGTCCTGGACGCCGCCGGACAGCGGTTCACCGGCGTCGAGTTCAAGGGCGCCAAGCCCGGCCATGTCGTCCGGCACGCCGACAAGACGGTCCTCTTCGCCGACGGCACCGGGGAGGTCACGATCTTCGCCTCCAAGGACCTCGCGAAGGGCACCCCGGCCACCACCACCTACACCTCCGCCGAGCCCCACCACGGCGTCGCCATCGAACTCGCCGACGGCCAACTGGTCACCACACTGGGCACCGAGGAGAAGCGCACCGGCATCCTCGTCCTCGACAAGGACCACAAGAAGGAGATCACCCGCAGCGAGGAGTGCCCCGGCGTCCACGGCGAGGCCACCGCCCAGGGCGAAACAGTCGTCGTCGGCTGCGAGAACGGCGTCCTGATCTACCAGGACGGCGCCATCACCAAGGTCAAGAGCCCCACGGCGTACGGCAGGATCGGCAACCAGGCCGGATCCGACGCGTCCCCGATCGTCCTCGGCGACTACAAGAAGGACAAGGACGCCGAACTCGAACGCCCCCAGCAGGTCTCACTGATCGACACGGAGACCGGCAAGCTGCGCCTGGTCGACCTCGGCACCAGCTACACCTTCCGCTCCCTCGCCCGCGGCCCGCACGGCGAGGCGCTCGTCCTCGGCACCGACGGCAAGATCCACGTCATCGACCCCGTGGCCGGCAAGGTCACCAGAACGATCCCGGTCACCGGTTCCTGGCAGGAGCCCATGGAGTGGCAGCAGCCGCGCCCGGCCCTCTTCGTCCGTGACCACACGGCGTACGTCACCGACCCCGCCACCAAGAAGATCCACGCCATCGACATCGAGACCGGCAAGAAGACCGCCTCCGGCACCCTCCCCCAGACCCCCAACGAGATCTCCGGCGTCAAGCACTGACCTGCGGAGAACCGACCTGCGGAGAACGGAAATGAACGGACCCGCGGAGAACTGACCGGCGGAGAAAGGAACGGAAAGGAACGGAAAGGAAAGGAGCGGAAAGGAACGGAACGGACCGGCCGCCCGCCACCACGGCGGCCGGTCCGCTCACCGTACGGACCCGACGCCCTCGGCACGCCGCTGCACCGGCTCCGGGTGACGCGTGCCCGGGACGGCCGCCAGCAGTTCCCGGGTGTACGGGTGCCTCGGCGCCCGGAACACCTCCTCGGCCCGCCCCGTCTCGACCACGGCGCCGCCCTTCATCACCGTGACGTCGTCCGCGATCAGCCGGACCACACCGAGGTCGTGGGTGACGAAGACGTAGCTGAGCCCGTACGCGGCCTGGAGGTCGACCAGGAGCCGCAGGATCTGCGCCTGCACCGACACGTCGAGCGCGCTCACCGCCTCGTCGAGCACCAGGATCCCGGGGCGGAGCGCGAGCGCCCGCGCGATTGCCACCCGCTGACGCTGCCCTCCGGAGAGTTCGTGGGGGAGCCGGCGCAGATGGGTCTCGTCCAGGGCCACCGCCTTCAGCAGCTCCACCACCCGGTCCCTCCGCTCCCGCCTCCCGGCGGTCGGACGGAAGGCGCGCAGTGGCTCCGCGACAAGTTGTCCGACGGTGAACCGGGGGTCGAGCGAGGTGAACGGATTCTGGAACACGAACTGCAAGTCCCGCCGCAGCTCGCGCAGTTGACGGCGGTCCAGTCCGGTCAGCTCCCGGTCCCCGACCCGTACGGTGCCGCTGTCGGGCGTGGTGAACCCGGCCAGGATGCCCGCCAGGGTCGACTTGCCGGCGCCTGACTCACCGACGATCGCATGCGTGGTGCCCTTCCGTACGGTCAGGTCCACGCCGTCCAGCGCCCGGATCTCCCGCACCTTGCGCACTTCCCGCACCTCTTGCGCCTCTTGCGCTTTACGCACCTCCCGCACTTCCCGCACCTCGCGCACTTCCTGCACTTCCCGCACTTCCCGTGCCTCCCGCCGTCCGGCCCCGTCGTTCCGCACCCGCCGTCCGCCTTCCCCGCTCCGGACTCCCCGGCTCTGCCGGATGCCGCGCGGCGGATAGCTCTTGGTGAGACCGTCCGCCCGCACCACCGGCGGCAGGTCGCCGGCGGGGACGGTACGGGTACCGGAGGCGGGCTCCAGCCGCCCCGCATGGCGTGCGGGGGCCGCGTCGAGGAGCCGGCGGGTGTAGGCGTGGGCGGGGTGTTCCAGGACCTCGCGGACCGGGCCCTCCTCCACGATCCGGCCCTGCCGCATCACCAGGATCCGGTCCGAGCGGTCCAGCGCGACCCCGAGATCGTGGGTGACCAGGAGCACCCCGATGCCGAGGTCGTCCCGGAGCCGTACCAGATGGTCCAGGATCACCTTCTGGACGGTGACATCGAGCGCGCTGGTCGGCTCGTCCGCCACGATGAGCTCCGGCTCGCCCGCCAGCGCGACGGCGATCAGCGCGCGCTGCTTCATCCCGCCGCTCAGCTCGTGCGGGTACTGGTGGAAGACCCGTTCGGCATCCGTGAGCCCCGCCGCGCGCAGCGACCGCAGCGCTGCCTCCCGGTGGTGTGCCGCGTCGCGGGTCCCGGGCACGTTGAAGCGGACCGCCTCGGCCACCTGCGGCCCGATCCGCTTCACCGGGTTGAGCGCGGTGTTGGGGTCCTGGGGGACGAAGCCCACGTAATTGCCCCGGACCCGCGCCATCCGCCGGTCGTTCCAGCCGGTCACATCGACACCTGAGTACGCGAGGGAGCCGGCCCGGATCCGCGCGGCGGGCGGCAGCAGGCCGAGCGCGCCCTGCACCAGCGTGCTCTTGCCGGAGCCGGATTCCCCCACCAGCGAGACGAACTCGCCCGGCTCCACCCGGAGGCCGGCCTCCTGGACGGCCGGGGACCACCGGCGGCGCCCGCTCCGGTAGTCGATGGTGAGACCGGTGATCCTCAGGAGCGGCTCCCGCTCCCGCTCCCGGTCCCGGTCCCGGGGCGTCTCACTGGGCGTCTCCCCGGGCGTCTCCCCGCGCGTCTCCGAGGGCTCCTGCCCGGACTTCTCGGTCATCGCCGGTTCTCCTTCCGGTACGCGGTGCTGATGCGGTGGGTGGCGATGACGACGAGCGCGAGCGCCGCCCCCGGCAGGACCGAGGTCCAGGGGTACGCGGCGACATAGTCCCGGCCCTCGGCCACCAGCAGCCCCCATTCCGGCTCGGGCGGCGGGGCCCCGTACCCCAGGAAGCCGAGCGAGGCGACGGCGAGCACCGCCGTACCGACCTCCAGCGCGGCCAGCGCGACCACCGCGCTGAGCGCGTTGGGGACGACATGCCGGAACAGCACGCCGGCTCTTCCGACCCCGAGCCCGTACGCCGCCCTGACATAGTCCTGGGTGACGACGGTGAGCACCTGGGCCCGCATCACCCGCGCGAACGACGCGATGGAGGAGATGCCGACGGCCAGCGCGATGTTCCGGGTGGAGTAGCCGAGGACCGAGACCACCACCATGGCGAGCAGCAGGCTGGGGATGGCCAGGAACACATCGGCCACCCGCATGACCGCGGTGTCGACGGCGCCGCCGCCGAACCCCGCGACCAGCCCGACGGCGGTGCCGATGCCGAAGGCGATGAGGACGGCGAGCAGGGTGGCGCTCAGGGTGGTGTGGGCGCCGTACACGGTGCGCGCGAAGAGGTCCCGGCCCAGCCGGTCGGTGCCGAACCAGTGCTCCGCGCTCGGCGGCGCGAAGCTCGCCGAGGTGTCCCCGTCGTACGGACCGTACGAGGTGAAGAGGGCGGGGGCGACCGCCCAGCCGACCGCGAGCAGCACGACGAGCCAGGAGGCCACCAGCACCGGCTGCCGGGCCGACTCGCCGATTCCACGCAGCAGTTCGGAGGCGTGCCGGGTCCCGGGGGCGGGCCGGGCCTCGGAGACGGGCCGGGTTCCGGGTGCGGGCCGGGCCTCGGTGGCAGGGGTACGGACGGAAGGTGGCGTGGTCATGTCGTCCTCCTCAGGCGGCCTGCGGGGAACCCGCCGCGAGCGTGGTCCGCAGCCGTGGGTCCAGAAGCGGATAGGTCAGGTCGACCGCCAGGTTGATCACCGCGAAACCCGCGGCCACCAGCACGACGATCCCCTGCACCAGCGGGATGTCCAGTGTGTTGATCGCGGACTGGGTCAGCCGGCCGATGCCCTGCCGGGCGAAGACGGTCTCGGTGATCACCGACCCGGCGATCAGATTGCCGAAGGTGATACCGGCGATGGTGAGCGCCGGAAGACTGGCGTTGCGGAAGACGTCGCGGACGACGACGGCGCCCCGGGTGGCGCCCTTCGCCCGGCTGGTCGTCGTGTACCCGGCCCGGAACTCGGTGGCGAAGCTGCGGACGAGGAGTTGGGCGATCGGGCCCGACACCGGGACGGCCAGCGTGACCACCGGCAGGACCAGGCCGGCGGCGCCGCTGTCGCCGAAGGCCGGGAACCAGCCCAGCCGGAAGGAGAAGAGCTGAAGCAGCAGAATGCCGGAGAGGAAAACCGGCACCGACACCGCGCCCGACGGCACCGTCTCGACCAGGGTGCGCACCCAGGTGTGGCGGGTCGCGGTGGCGACGAGCGCGATGGCGAAGGCGAGGAGCAGGGCGAGCGCGAGGGCGCAGACGGCGAGGACGAGGGTGCTCGGCAGCACATCGAGGACGGTGGCGGTGACCGGGCGCCCGGAGTGGACCGAGGTGCCGAAGTCACCGGTGAGCGCATGCCCCAGCCGGTCGGCGTACTGGACGGGAACCGGCTTGTCGAAGCCGTACCCGGCCGCCGTGCGCTCCCGGACTTCCGGGGGCACACTGTTGAGTTCGGCGGGGTCGAAGAGCAGGTCCACCGGGTCGGCGGGCAGGACGAAGAGCAGGACGAAGGTCAGGGTGAACGCGGCCCAGACCACGAACAGCGCCCGCCCCGTCTTCATCGCGAGATAGCGCGCGAACTGACGGCCCGTCACTTTCCGCCGCTCTTCCACGTGTTCACGAAGTGGTTACGGGACTGGGCGTCGAAGACGATCCCGTGCACCTGATCCGACTGGGCGATCACCTGCGACGGGTTGTAGACCGGGTTCACCAGGGCGTACCTGTCGAGCAGCAGGTCCTGCGCCGCCCGGGCGTACCGGGCGCGCGCGGCCGGGTCGAGGGTGAGCTCCAGCCTCCCCAGCACCCTGGTGACCTCGGCGCGGTCGATGCCCGGCGAGTCCTTGGTCAGATAGCTGACGTTGCCGAGCTCCGGGCTGTACTGGAGGTTGAGGACGGCCGGGTCGTTGCGGGAGCGGTTGGAGGCGGTGACGTTCCAGTCGGTCTTCGCCTTGGCGAGGCTGGCCGTGTAGTCCGGGATCGGGACGACGGTGAGCCGCAGATCGATGCCGATCTTCCTCAGGTCCTGCTGGACCGACTCGTACGCGGGCTTGTTCACCACGAGGTTGTTGATGCCCAGCAGCTTGATCACCAGCCGCCTGCCGTCCTTGACCCGGATCCCGTCCGCGCCCTTCGCCCAGCCCGCCTCGGCCAGCAGCCGCTCGGCCCGGCGGGGATCGTATGCCAGCACCGAACCGCTGTGGTCCGCGTACCCGAGGACGGAGGGTTCCAGGACCGATGTGCCCACCGAGTAGGAATCGGTGAGCACCGTCTTCTTCAACGCCTCCCGGTTCCAGCCGAGTTGCACCGCCCTGCGGACCGCGAGGTCATTGGTGGGGAAGAGCTGGGAGTTGAAGTTGAAGACGATGGGGGTGCCCGAGACGGCCCGGTGGATGATGGTGAACCCCTGGGCGGCCAGGGTCTTCTCGTCCGTGGTCCCCACATCGAGCGTGGCGTCGAGCGCCCCGGACTCCAGGGAACCGGTGCGGACGCTGGCCTCCGGGATGGTGTTGAACACGATCCTGTCCAGGTAGGCGGCGCCCTGGTGACGGAGCGCGGGCGGGGACCAGTCGTACCCCTTCCGCTTCACCAGAACGGTGCTGACCTGCGGCTTCCACGACTCGTACACGAACGGCCCGGTGCCGATGACCTTGGTCGGGTCGGTCCGCTCCTCGGCGCTCAGCCGCAGTGTCGACAGCGAGAGGAAACCGGGCCCGGCGTTGGCCGTGAAGGACGAGGCCTGCAAGAAGCTCGCCAGCGGCTTCTTGAAGCGGACGACGGCGGTGTACCGGCCGGGGGTCCGTGTCTCGACGTAACCCGGCAGCAGGGTGGCCCCGTTGGGCAGGATGCCGAGTTTCCCGTCACCGCGTACGTACTGGTCGAAGTTGGCCTTCACGGCGGCGGAGTCGAAGGGGGTGCCGTCGCTGAAGGTGACGTCCTTCCGCAGATGGAAGGTGAACTCGGTCAGGTCCTTGTTCTGCTCCCACGAGGTCGCCAGCCACGGTGTGATCTTGCCGGTGTCCGGGTCCTGCCAGGTCAGCCTGTCGGTGACGTTGTCACCGATGAGGGATTCGGCGTAGTTGGTGCCCCACTGCGGGTCGGGGCTGCGCTGGTAGTCGATCAGCGCGAACCGCAGGGTGCCGCCGCGTACGGGGGTGGAGTCCCCGGCGGCCCGGTCGGCGGCTCCGTCGGTACGGGTGAGGGCGAAGCCGCTCGCGGCGACGAGCAGGAGCGCGACACCGCCCGCCACCCAGGGCCATTTCCGCCGGCGGGGCTCGGCTCGTTCGATGGTGCTGCGAAGGTCGGACATGGTCTTCCTCAGGGGTGAAGGCGCTGGGGGAAAGGGCCGGGGCGAGCGGGGGCGCGGGGGAACGGGGCGCGGGGGAACGGGGCTCGGGGGGAACAGCGTGCGCGCGGCGGCGGGCTCATGCCTGCCCGACCGCGTCCCGGCCGAGCCGGGGCGCGGCCTTCCCGCTCTCACCGCTCCCCCTGCCGTCGTGCTGGTCGATGAGGGCCAGCTCGTCGTCGGTCAGCGGCGGGAAGTCCAGTGCGGTGACGTTGTGGTCGAGCTGCCAGGTCGAACTCGCGCCGATGATCGCGCTGGTCACCTGCGGCTGCCGCAGCACCCACTGGAGCGCGAGCTGCGCCAGGGACTGCCCGCGCCCCCGGGCGATCTCGTCGAGCGCCGCCGCCCGCGCCCGATAGGTGCCGTCGATCGCGTCGGGCGAGAGGAAGGCGCTGTTCCCGGCCCGGGCGCCCGGCGGGATCGTACCGTCGAGGTACTTGTCGGTGAGCAGCCCCTGCGCGAGCGGGCTGTAGACGACGAGCCCGAAGCCGTCCTCGGCGGCGAGCTTCAGCAGTCCGGTCTCCTCGGGCCCCCGGTCGAAGATCGAGTACCGGGGCTGGTGGACCAGCAGCGGCACCCCGGCCGCCCGGAGCAACTCGGCCGCCTCATGGGCCCGTTCGGGGGGTAGTTGGAGAGCCCCGCGTACAGCGCCTTGCCCGAGCCGACCGCCGAGACCAGGGCGCCCACCGTCTCCTCCAGCGGGGTGGCCGGGTCGGGGCGGTGGCTGTAGAAGATGTCGACGTAGTCGGTGTCGAGGTCACGCAGCGAGTGGTCGAGCGAGGCCAGCAGCGACTTGCGGGAGCCGCCCCGGAGATACGGGCTCGCTCCGATCGGGTTGCCGGCCTTGGTCGACAGGATCAACTCGTCCCGGTAGGGCGCGAGATCCCGGCTCAGCACCCGCCCGAAGAACTTCTCGGCGGCGCGGTGGGGCGGACCGTACCGGTTGGCGTTGTCGAAGTGGGTGATCCCGAGGTCGAAGGCGTGCAGCACGATCTCGCGCTGGGTCTCGTACGGGTGGTCGGTTCCGAACTTCTGCCAGAGGCCGAAGGAGAAGGCCGGCAGTTCGAGGCCGGAGTTCCCGGTGCGGCGGTACTCCAGCCGCTCGTAGCGGCCGTCGTCGGGGCGGTGGACGGTGTCGGCGGGGCCATGGATCGGCATGAGAAGCAGTCCGTTCAGCAGAGTTGAGAAAAAAGGGGAGGCGGAGACGGAGGGGCGGAGGGAGCAGAGGGGGAGAGGGAGGGGGAGAGGGGGAGAGGGAGGGGGGAGAGGGAAGCTCAGAAGAGCCCGGTGACCGGCGGCTCCTCCCCGGTGAGGTGGTACGCCCCGATCACCGCGGCCTTCCAGTCCCGGGGGTTGTGGTTGGCGACCGTACGGGCGTTGCGCCAGTGCCGGTCGAAGGCGTACGCGCGGTCGGTGGCGGAGCCCCCGCCCACGTCGAAGAGGAGTTCGGCGGCCTTGAGGGCCGACTCGACGGCGACGTACTGCGCCTGGGCGACCGTGACGGCGGCGTCGGCGCCGGCCGCGCGCACCTCGGGGCCGGCGGTGTGCCGTACCCGGTCCAGGGCCTCGGCGGCGATCAGCACGGAGGAGCGCGCGGCGTGCGCGCGGGCCGCGATCTCGCCGAGGACATGCCGGACATACGGGTCGTCCACGCTCCGGGATGCCGTGCTGTGCTTGATCGGACGCGCCTTCTCCCGCCCGAACCAGATCGCGTCGTCCAGCACCGCCGCCGCGATACCCGCCTCGATCGACGCCAGATAGAGCTGGGCGAAGGTGCCCGGCCAGGGGTTGCCCAGCGTGGTCCGGTCGATGCGCGCCAGTTCGTCGTCGGTGACCCGCACCCCGGTCAGCCGGGTGGTGCCGCTCGCCGTGAGCCGCTGCCCGACGGCGTCGAAGTCGTCCAGCACCTCGACGCCCGCCCGGTCGGTGGGCACCGTGAAGTGGACGGTGCCGCCGTCCTCGTCGGTCGCGGTGCCGGTGAACCAGTCGGCGTACAGGCCGCCCGTACTGTAGTACTTGGTGCCGTTGAGCACCTGCCCCGCGCCGTCCCGCCGGACGGTGGTCCGTACGGAGCCGCTCGCGCCGCCGTTCCGCTCGTTGCCGCTTCCGGCGAAGAGTTCGCCGCGCAACAGCCGCGCCACGGTGCGCTCCCGGTGCGGCAGATCGCGGTGTGCGGTGGCGCGATGGGCGGTCAGGAAGCTCGACCGCAGCGCCTGCGCCACACTGGAGTCGGCCCGCGCGAGCGCGATGACCGCCTCGGCCACCTCGCGGAGCGTCCCGCCCGCACCGCCGTCCTCGGCCGGGATGCCGATCGCCACGAGCCGGGCCTCGGCGAGCGCCCGTACCTGCGCGAACGGGTGGTCCCGGGTGGACTCGCGCTCCCGGGCGGTCGCCGTGAGCCCGGCGAGGACCGGCGCGATCGCCGTACGGATCCCGGCGACCGTGGGCGGTGCGGCGGCCGGCCCGGTCTCTCGCCCCGCTGCGGGAAGTGTGGCGCTCACGACACGGCTCCGGACAGCTCCGGCAGCCCGAGAGCCGCGCGCAGGGTGGGCGCGTGGGCGGGGCGCAGCCGGGGCGCGAGGGCCCGCAGGAGCGTGGCCACCCGCCCGGCGTCGCCGCCCGTCGGCACCAGCTCCACCCCGTCGACGGCGTGGTACGCGGCCCACTCGGCCACCTCGGCGGCGTCCCGCTCCACGCCCGCCTCCCCCGCCCCGCCCGTACCGCCGGCACTCTCCGGAGCAGGCCACTCCACCCGCCCGAGCACCGCGACCTCCCGGCGCGGCCGTCCGGCCCGTACGAACGCCTCGTCCAGCCGCGCGCCGGCCCCCGCCACCCGGTCCCGTGGAATCACGACGGCATCGGCCACCGCGACGGCGTCGACCCACCGCACCTCGTCCCGGAGGTCGGCGACGAGCACCGGTCTGCCCTGCGGCGAGGACGGCCCGTCGAGCGGCCCGGCCACCCGGTAGAAGCGGCCCTCGTGGTCGACCGGGCGGATGGCGGCGGTCTCCGCGAAGAGCCCGGAGTCCTGGTCACCGAGGAGCGCCGCCGCGGGGAAGCTCTCCCACAGCCGGGTGAGGACGGTGGCGTACTCGGCCCACCGCGCCCCCCGCTCCACGGCCTCGGCGTCAGTGGCGGTGGAACCGGGGCCGGTGGAACCGGCGAGGGCGGAATCGGGGAGGGCGGCCGAGGTGACAGCGTCTCCGTCCCCGGCGCGCAGCGCGAGCCCGGTACGGCCGGCACTGGCCCGGTCGAGCGAGAGCACCCGGCGGGCGAGGTTGTAGGGCGGGTTGTGGGTCGTCGGGGCGTCGACGATCCACCCCGGCTCGGGGAAGTGGCCGGCGAGATATCCGGCGACCGCCGAGGTGTCGAGCACGTCGCCGTCCGGGCCGCCGTCGAGCAGCCGTATCGCGCTCACCCCGCTGTCCCGGGCGGCCGTGGCGACCTCGGCGGCGTCGGACAGGGAGAGCGCGCCCCCGACCGAGAGGCCGAGAACGAGGGGAGTGGTCATGGGTATGCGTCCCTCCTGAACAGGGTTTCTGGCGCTGGTACTTCCTCTGCTTCGGCACGCCCCGAAGGACCGACCGACCGCTGCCGCCGACGGGCCGACTGGTACCGCCGACCGGCCGAGCCGGCTCCTGCTGGCCGAGCCCGCTCCGACCGGCCGGTCCCGGTATTAGCGACCGACTCCGACTCCGACTCCGACTCCGGTTCCGAGTCCGAGCCCGAGTCCGAGACGCCCCCGCAGCGTGGTGTCCTCGTACTCGTGGCGGAACAGGCCCCGGCGCCGCAGCTCCGGAATCAGGTGGTCGACGAAGTCGTCGAAACCCGAGGGCAGGACATCCGGCATGACGTTGAAGCCGTCCGCCGCGCCCGCCTCGAACCACCGCTGGATGTCGTCGGCGACCCGCTCCGGGGTGCCCACCACGATCCGGTGGCCGCCGCCCCCGCCGAGCCTGCGCAGCAGCGCTCCGAGGGTCGGGTTCTCGGTGTCGACGATGTTCTTGATCAGCCGGTAGAAGGTCTGCGAGCCACCGGCGGCGTCCGGCTCGACCAGCAGCTCGCGGGGGAGGGGCTCGTCGTCCGCCAGCCCGTCCAGCGAGATCCCGAGCTGCCCCGCGAGACGCTGCCGGGCGTACGCGCCGGGAAGGATCTCGTCCAGGGTCTCCCGCCGCCTGCGGGCCTCCTCCTCCGTACTGCCGAGGACGGTCGACAGGCCGGGCAGGACGACGACATCGTCCGGACGGCGCCCGAACTCCACGGCACCCGCCCGTATTTCGGCCCGGAACGCCCGCGCCCTGCCGAGGTCCTGCTCCGCTGAGAAGACCACCTCGCCGACCTGCGAGGCCAGCCGCCGGCCGTCCCTTGAGCCACCGGCCTGGACGACGACGGGGCGCCCCTGCGGCGAGACGAAGGCCGTGCGCTCCGCCCACCGGGCGATGACCTGGCGGGTGAAGCCGGCGGCCCTGTGGTACCGCTGGGTGTGCTCGGGTTCGTCCGTACGGCCGAAGTTGCGCGCGGCGGCGACGCCCGCCGTGGTGACCACGTTCCATCCGACCCGGCCACCGCTGAGGTAGTCCAGGTCACCCACCCTGCGGGCGAGTTCCACCGGATCGTGGTAGCTGGACGAGAGGGTCCCGATCAGCCCGACGCGCTCGGTCCGTGCGGCGATCCGCGCCAGCACGGTGGTCGGCTCCAGATTGTTGCCGGGCCGGTGACGTACGAGAGGTTCGAGGGCCGGGGTGTCGGCGAGGAACACCGCGTCGAGCTTGGCCGCCTCGGCCTTCCGTGCGATACGGGTGTAGTGCTCGATGGTGTAACTCGCCAGCCCGTCCGTGCCGGGAAAACGCCAAGAGCCGCCGAATACACCGGAGTTGAGAATATTGACATTGATGTGCAAGGCGCGGGTCACTGCCGCTGCTCCTTAGGAAGAAAAGCAGAGAAAGCAGAGAGACTGAGAAACGCAGAAGCCGGGAAGCCGGGAGGCCGGGAGGCCGGGAGGCCGGGAGGCCGGGAAGCCGGGAGGCCGGGAAAACAGAGGACGACTTCCGCGCAAACCGGGTTCGAGCAGCCCGGCTCATCGACACTCCGCTATCGACACCGCGCGCTGGAAACCCGCAGCAGGTCGACACAGCGTTCGCTGGTCAGCAGGGGATCCTGGGTCATGCCGCAGAGTCTGTGGCGGCCCCGTCCCCCCTGTCAACCAGTCCGCGCCGACCGGAAACAACACCGAAACCCCAGCTCATCCCCCGTTCACAACACAACGCCGACGGAGCCGGAGGGAACGGGGCCCGGTTGACATCCGTGCCCGTCCCCGCACAGACTCCCTGCCATGGGTGAGGTCCAGCTCCTGACGCGCGAGCGCTGTGTGGACCTCCTGCGTGTGTCCAGCGCGCAGTGTTGATCCCCATCCCCCCTTTCCGCACCGCCCTCCGCAGCACCGCCCTCCTCGGCACCGCCCTCTTCGGCACCGCCCTCCTTCGTGCCCTCCCCCTCCCGCCAACGGCACCGGTGTGCCCCCTCCGCTTTCCGCCGGCTCTGTCGGCGCACCGGTCCGAGCAGTGATCGGACGCATCATGAGTCAGCAGGAATTCCTCTGCTACATCCCCAACACCGTCGAACCCGGCCACCGGGGGGACGACACCACCACCGGGTGGGGCTCCATCGAGTACTCCACCGGCCTGGCCCGCACGGCGGAGGAGCACGGCTGGGGCGGCGCCCTGCTGGGCACCGGCTGGGGCCGTCCGGACACCCTCACCGTCGCCACCGCGCTCGCCGCGCGGACCACGAACTTCAAACCCCTGATCGCGATCCGCCCCGGCTACTGGCACCCCGCCAACTTCGCCTCGGCGGCAGCCACCCTCGACCAGCTCAGCCGGGGACGCGTCCTCGTGAACATCGTCAGCGGCCTCGACAACCCGGCCGCGTACGGCGACACCCGGGTCGATCCCGCGCAACGGTACGCCCGTACCCGGGAGTTCCTGCATCTCACCAGGCGTCTGTGGACCGAGGAGAACGTCACCTTCCACGGCGAACACTTCCAGGTCACGGACTCCACCGTAGCCCCCGGCCCTTACCCGGCCCCCGAACGCCCGCACCCCACCCTCTACTTCGGCGGCGCCTCCGAAGCCGCGGAACGCGTGGCGGCGGCCGAGGCCGACGTACAGCTCTTCTGGGGCGAACCCCTGGAAGGACTGGCCCATCGGATAGCCCGCCTGAAGACCCTGAGCCAACAGGAAGAGCGCAGACACCGCCCGCTGGAATTCGGCCTGCGCATCACCACCCTGGTCCGCGACACCACCGAAGAGGCCTGGCGCGACGCCGAGGCCAAGGTCGAGAAGATGGCGACCGGCGCAGGCGAGACCGCCTGGACCGGCAACCGCAGGACGGCGGTGGGCCAGCAACGCCTCTTCGACCTGGCCCGGCGCGGCGAAGTCCTGGACACCTGCCTCTACACCACCCCCGGCACCTTCGGCGGGGCCGGCGCCGCCACCACCTGGCTCGTCGGCTCCCCCACCGACGTGGCTACCGCCCTGAAGAACTACCGGGCGCTGGGCATCACCCACTTCGTCCTCTCCGACACCCCCTACAGAGAAGAAATCGCCCGCATCGGCGACCAGCTCCTCCCCCTCCTGGAACCCCCGCGCGTCTGACCGGCCCGCCACGAGCACGGCGAATACCCCACCGATGTGGGTGCGGCACGGCGCGCCGGCCCTGCCGCCGGAGATCGCGGCACGGGGCAGGGCGGACTCAGACGGTGACCGTCCGGCCCGACAACGCGGCGAGCCGGTCGAGGGCGGAGGCTCCCTCGGTCACCGGTTGCGCGTCCTTGAAATTCCTCAGGTGCGGGGGAAGCCGAGGTTTCATGATCTCGCAGAACGCGATGACGCGTTCCACGACGGAGTCCCCGACCGACGGGGTGCGTCCGGTTGCCCGGCCCAGGTCCCAGCCGTGGATGAGGTGTTCCATCGTCAGGATGTCGAGTGCCGTGCGGCCGGGCAGGTGGCCGAGCCGGGTGGTGACCGTCCGCTCCAGGGCGCCTTCCTGCCCGAATGCCGCGATGAGCGCCGTCGTGTTGTCCTCGAAGGTGGAGGTGGCCGGCTTCTCGCCCCCGGTCATGGTGACGCGGAACCTGCCCTGGACGTCCAGGAGATGGTCCACGACCGCGCGGACGTCCCACTCGTCGCACGGCGTGGGCAGCGACCACTCCTGCTCGTCGAACGACTCGACGAGCCGCTGTACCTCACGGGCCACGGTGGCGAAGTCGGTCACTGAGGTCATGTATTCCTCCGGTGTCGGGTTGCTGGTGAGTGAGTGAACGACGCACCCTGCTCACGCTGCGGCACCCCCGTGTACTGGCGCGAAAGACTATAGGCACCGCCCGGTGCGGGTGAGCGAGGCCGTTACGGGCAGAACACCGGCCCGCCTTCCTGCCCGCCTTCCTGCCCAGCTTCTCCGGCCGGTGCGATTCGCCAAGGCCCGAAGAGCGTGGTGCGGAGCCCGCTGAAGAGCGTGGTACGGAGCCCGCTGCGGGGCCCGAAATCCCAGAGAGAAGTCCCAGAGATGCCGCCGCACCCCTCCCCGACCCGCTGAACGGCAGGTCAGGTGGGGTGCGGCGGCATGGCCGTATCAGATGTCCCGGAACTCATGGACAAAGCTTCTGACCTGTGCAAACAACCCTTCCCGAAGATCGTCTTGCACGGTTGTTGCACAAGCCGAACGGTGCAGGAGTCACGCGGCCCGGGTGTAGGCGCTCCGGACCGCGATGCGGACCTTGGAACCGGCTCCCACGACCCGGTGCACGTACTTACGCAGGGTGAACGCGGGATCGGCGTGTCCGAGTCGGTCCGCGAGCGTGTACACGTCTACACCGCCGCTGATCATCATCGACGCGTACAGGTGTCGGAGCGCGTGCATCATCACGTCGCGGGACTTCTCCCAACGTCGTCCCTTCGCGTCGGATTCAAGGGGCTTGATGAGGCCGGCCGACGCCAGGGCGGGCTTCCAGCGGTAGGAGTTGAACCAATTCGACTGAATGGCGGTCTTCTCCCGGGTGTAAAAGATCAGCCGCACCGTGACCGGGTCGCCGCCCTTGCTGCCCCACGGTCGGGTCACCTCGACCGGCGGGTGCTTCTGCATTTGCTCGCGTAGGGGGATGGCTACGTCGTCGGTCAGCTCAACCCACCGGTCCTTCGGGTCCTCGTTGTCTCCGCCCTTGGGGAGGGCGTATACGAGGAACGAGCCGTCGTGGACTACCTGCCGTTGCACGTGGACCATGGCGCCGTCCGGATGTGCCCAGTCGATATCTTCTGGTGACAGGCCGAATATCTCTCCTTGCCGAAGACCCAGGCCGCGACCACAGTCGACGAGCGCTTTGTAGCGGTCGGGAAGTTCGGCACGGATCTTCTCAGTGTCCTCCCATGTCAGGGTCAGCTCTGCCCGGCCGCCACCTCCTCGCTTCGGCTTGGCGTCCTGCACCGATTTGGCGAGGCACGGATTTTTGTGTATAAGGCTGTCGTCCACGGCCAGGTCAAAGACAGCCCGAAGGTTGTCGAAGACCAGGCGCAGTGTGGAACTTTCGAGCAGCCTGCGACGGTCGTGCAGCCAGTCCAGCAAAGATGAGGCGTTCACGTCCTTTACGCGCATCTTCCCAACTGCGGTAGGAACGACGTGCAGGAGAATTCGCTCCTTGTGGCGTCGGTAAGTCCGTGGATTCTTGTGTTCGTGCCCCTTGAGCCACGTAATGGCGAGCTCACCGACCCTGACCTCTCCGGCGCGAGGGTTGATATATGAACCGTCGTCCACTCCGGACCGCATCTTGGTCTCATGCCTGCGGGCTTCGACCTCGGTGCGGAAGAGCTCCGTCTGCTGGACATCTTCCCGGTTACGCCATCGGGCCTGCCACCGCTTCCCCGTCCCGTGATCCCGGGTCGGGACTTTGCCGTGTTCCTTGCAGGTCGACTCCCCGTCTTTCGGGCGAGACTTGTGCCAGTGGTCGTACGGCATCAGCTAACTCCTAGTATGCAGTGGGCCTTTGAGTCTATTCGTGGACTCTCTTGAATCAGGGCCATCGTCGACGGCGAGATCGGGTGCCCGTTCAACGAGCCCTAAGTGAATTGGATGTTGATCCAGGCGAGCCGAAGATATCAAATGCATTCTTGGGGTCTTCGCGGCAAAGGGTGCAGAGCGGTATAGAAGATTTCACCAATGTTTTTCGAGAGTTCGCAAGAGTCGCAGGCGTTTCGTCGAGAGGGCCTCTGTTTGATCCGGCCGGAATTTAGTGCAAACGTTCCACGTGCCACCACGGCGGAATACCGCTCACGTGGTTCTTTCCTGCCCGCTTCGAACCGTTCTGGAGTGCCCATGCGTCGAACCAATGCCCATGCGGAAGAAGCCGCCAGTGGCGCGGGGGACCGTTGCCCCTTGGCGAGCGCGGATGAGCTGGCCGATTTCCTGGGCGTACCTCTGAATACGGTCTACATATGGAATCACCGACACCAGGGTCCGCGAGCCCACAAGGTCGGCCGCTATTTGCGCTACCGCTGGTCGGAGGTAGAGGCATGGCTGGAAGCTCAAACGGTAAATCGAGCGACCTGATCGTCCCTCGGGCAGCGCTGAAAGTCCCTGTGATGGAGAGACAGGGGGATGGCCCGCGGGGAACTGCCATGCATCGCCGTTCGCGGCCGGGCGAGCATTCTCGTGCTGAGCCAACGGCGTGGCGGACCTCCGTCCGAGCCTCGGGAGGTGTATAGGAAGAGGCCAGTGCGGACGGCGCAGTCCGCAGGGTGAGGGCTCACAGCGTGATGGCTTCCCGCTTGCAACTGCTGGCGTGATCCTGCGGACCTGGAGCTCAGCGCTGCGCTTCTTTTCACTACAGTCCGTAGCCGTGCTGGCCACCGGGCGAATTCTGGCCAGATATTGCGGGCTCTATCAGCCCGGCGACTATCAGCTCACCTGATCCGAAAGTGGCTTCTCGGGCGATAGCTGCCTGAGTGCGTGGCCGTTGAGCGGCTTCAGGGGCAACCTGTTCCGAGCACTCCGGCGTGATTGTCAGTGGCAACTGTCAGGGTAGGAGCAGTAGACGTGAACGAGGGGCGGTGTAGGTGGTGCAGCGTGATGACTCGGGAATCGCAGAGTCGTTCGATTTAGATTCGTTGACAGTGGGCGACCGGCTCAGACTGTTCAACTTCACCCAGCGCGATAACCACGTCGCGTACCTGTGGGTGCTGCGGGCGATGAATGTGCTGCGGGCTGTGCACCAGGTTCAGGTCCACACCGATGACGTGGCGAAGGCCTTGAGCGAACTTGCTGCAGCGCACGACGAGGTACCGAGTGCTACAGACCTGAACCTGCGGGCCATGCTTGACAATCTCGCGGCCGAGGACGAGCAGGTCCTCTACAAAGTGGAGGACGCGACTCGGTGCGGCAATCTGGCCGCTTACCGCAACCGCCAGTCGGTGTACCAGTTCACTGAGATCGGCTACCGCGTCTACTGCGCGGTGGAAGAGGTCATCGGGTCGCGGGTCCAGGACGCAAACCTGTCGCGTCTGGTATTCGCCGACATCCTGGCGGACTTCAAGGCCCTGGCCACCGCGAACCGGCAGGGCGACCAGGACGAGGTCTACCGCAAGCTCACCCGGCTCGACAGCGTGCTGGAGGATATGACCCAACGGGCAGCGCGCTTCTATTTGACGCTCAACGACGTAGTCCGTACAACGGACATCTCCCCCGAGACGTTCCTCCGGTACAAGCATGCACTGCTGGCCCACATGAGCGAGTTCACGGCCGAACTGGAACGCTACGCACCCCGCCTGGCTGAGGCTGTGCATGAGGTGGAGGACACCGGGGTGGAGACGCTGCTGGAGCGGGCGGCCGCAGCGGACGAACGGCCCATGATGCGCCCGGCTGTACGGCTGGAGGACTGGCGGCGGCGCTGGATGGGGCTGCGGCAGTGGTTCTTGGCCGATGGCGCGGGCGGGTCCAGGGCGGATCAGTTGCAGGGCGCCACTCGCACCGCGATCTCTGGGGTCATCGCCTTGCTGAGGCAGGTTACGGAGTCACGCAGAGGCGGCGTGAGCCGCACTACTCAACTGCGGCATTTGGCCGCGTGGGCTGCCGCGGCACCGGATGAGCAGGCGGCGAACGCTCTGGTCGCCGCCGCTTTCGATCTGCGCTCCGTACGGCATCTTTCGGGCGCACACGACGATGACGACCAGATCTCGCCGCGTTCGACGTGGTGGGAGGCGCCGGGTGTGGAGATCAGCGTCAGCCTCTTCAAGCACGGTAAGAGGCCGGCGCAGGGAGGTCCGCAGCCGGTGCGGAAGTCCCGGGGCGCGCACGCCCGCCTGCGCGGGGCTCAACTGGCAGAGCGGGCCGCGGAACGGAGCGCGGCGGAAACGCTCCTGGAGCACGGACCTCATGATCGAGTACTGAACCAGGCGGAAACTCGCGCCGTGCTCAAGCTGCTGACCCGCGCCCTGGAGGCGCGAACGGTCGTCGCGGGACGTCTGCGCTCAGGCACCGGCAGCAGCGATGTGTTGACGCTGCGTCTTGTGCCCAGTGAACGCGGAAGTCGCGTGCGGACCGAAACCGGCACGCTGCACCTGCCCGGTTTCGCCCTGGAGATCAAGCCACACGGTGCGATGCGTCGCCGTCTCGGATTGGGGGCGCCTTGATGCCTGCCCATCGCGTAGCCGCATCTGTGGAGCCCGCGGACCTCAGCTCGTACCAGCAGGCGGCCCGGCTCTTGTTGTTGCACAGCGTGGTCACCGAGACCTACCCGCGGACCAAGGCGCTTGCGTCGGTCCTGCAGTGGGCCGACGAACTGACGAAGGACTTCCGGGACCTTTTCGGATACACGCTGTCCACGAGTGCCCGTCATGCTCGCCTGCTGCGGCGGCTGGATACCTTCGACGAGAGCCAGGCGTTTCTCACGGTGAAGAGTAAAAAGCCCTTCGACCGGCGGCGGCTCGCATACCTGTGTCTGGTCCTGGCGTGCTTGAACCGGTCGCGGATAGAGATCACCCTCGCCGATCTCGTCAAGTTCCTTGCTCCGTACGCCAACGCCATCGAGTATCTCGGCTTCGACGCGACGGCAGCGGGCCACAAGGACGCGGTCGTTGACGTGATGGACTGGCTTGTCGACCGAGGGGCGCTGCGGATTTCCGACGGTTCCACCGAGGACTGGGCCCGCGACCACGATCGTGGGGACGCTCTGTTCGACATCGACCACGACACCTGCGCAGCCCTCTTCAAGCCCAACAGGCCCTTGCAGCACCTGACGAGTGCCGCCGGCCTGCTGGACACTCCGACCGCGGGCACCGGGCGGGACCCGCGTCGGCGTTTGGCTGCCCAGCGGGCCCGACGCTTGCTCATCGAGCACCCGGTGGTCTACTTCGCCGGCATCGACCCGGAAACCGCGATCGCGCTGCGCCAGCCCACTCTGGCCGAGGACATCGCGCGTCTGACCGGTCTGCCCGTCGAGCGCCGGGCTGAGGGGATCATGCTTGTCGATACCACGGGGCGCTTCACCGACAAGCGTTTCCCGGGGCGAGGAGGAGCGGTCAACCGGACCGCCGGTCTGATACTGGCGAAGATCGCGGACCTACAGGAAGACCCCGACCGTTCCGGCAGTCTGCAGCGCCTTCTCCCACCTGACCCGCGAGAAGAACAAGCGGACCTGCTGAGTCGCATCGACATGGCCCTGCCCGAGGCCGGCACACTCGAAGCCCTCGCTCATGACCCGCAGACACACAACGGCCAAGGGACGTACGGACCAGGAACGGAAGCCGACGCAGCCGAACGGCGGGCGGGACTGCCGTTCGTTGAGCAAGGCGTGCTGGAGCAGATGATCACCGAGCTGTACGAGGAGTTCGGTCCGTCCTCGTACACCAATAAATGGCAGGGCGATTCCGGAGGGCTTCTGGCCGAGGCCCTCTGTCTGCTGGCAGACCTGCGCCTGGTGCACCTCGTCCCTGGGGGAATCCTGGTGTGCCCTGCCGCGGCGCGTTACCGCAATATCACCGCCGTGCTGCCTCGACCTGCGTACGAAGGTCAGTTCGCCCTCGACTTCCCCCTAGAGGACACCTCTCGATGACGCTCATCCCGCATCCCCGCAATGCCGAGTATCCGGAGGCCCGATTCAAGCCCACGCGTGCGGGCGTGATCGGCCTGTGGGACTACATCGACGAGGAATTCGTCTTCGCCGACGGTCGCCTGGTGCTTCGCGGGCACAACGGATCCGGCAAGACCAAGGCCCTGGAGGTGCTCTTCCCCCTCGTGCTGGACGGCGTCCTAGACGCACGACGGCTGGATCCGTTCAGTGGCGAGGAACGGACCATGAAATCGAACCTGCTCTACAAGAAGCAGGAGTCCGCATACGGCTATGTATGGATGGAATTCGCCCGCACTGCCCCCGACGGCAAGGTCATCGAGGCTGTTACCGCTGGCATCGGCATGCGAGTGACGAAAGCGATGCCCTCGCCGGCCCGCTTCTACTTCGTCATCGATGGCCGCGTGGGCCTCGACTTTGGTCTCCTGGACGATGCCTCGCGGCCACTGCGGGAAAAGGCACTGGCGAAGATGCTGGGCGAGGATGCCACGTACGAGACGGCAGAAGCATACCGCGATGCCATCGACGACCGGCTGTTCGGCCTTGGACGCGAGCGCTACAGCCAACTGATCAATCTGCTGCTCCAGTTGCGGCGCCCTCTCCTGGCCAAGGATCTGGATCCGGCCAAGGTGTCCGACACCCTCACCGCGGGTCTGCGCCCCGTCGACGAAGACCTGATCAAGCAAGCTGCCCGGGACTTCGAGAACCTCGCAGAGATCCAGGCGCTCCTCAATGCCTTGGCCGGGGCCGACACAGCCGTACAGAACTTCCTGCGTGAGTACACCAGTTACCTTCAAGTCCACGCCCGAGACCGCGTAGACCAGGTCAAGGAGCGCACGCAGGCCACGGCCGATGAGTGCGCCAAGATCCTTCAGGCAGCGGAGGAACGGCGGACCGCCGACGGGCAACTGGCTGAGGCACGGCAACGCCGGGACACCGGTGAACGGCAGTGCAAAGAGATCGGCACACGCCTCGCCACCCTCAGGAATCATGACGCCGTTACGCAGCAGAAGGACCTCGACGAGCTACGTGACCGAGTGCGCGACGAGAGCCAGGGCATCGAAGACAGCGACCGCCTCCTCAAGAGCGCTTGGGGGCACCTCGCCACTCTCAAGGGTGAAGCAGCGAGGGTCGGCGAGCGGTGCGAGAAACTCAACGCAGCCGCATCACGGCACACCCGAGACCTCTTGGACGCGGCACGCCGCTCCGGCATCCTCCTCGAGGAAGACGCACTGAACTTCGATGCCGCGTTCCAGACGCACGTCGTCGGCTACACGACCGCGCGCGAAACCGAACTCGAGGATGTGCGCCACCATCTCACCGCAGTCGAGCAAGCTATGGAGGATCAGGGTCGCGAGCAAAAACGTGTGGATATCGCCGCTGCTGAACTCACGGAGACCGAGCAGAAGTCAGCTGCCGCCGCCGATCAACTCAGCCAGGCGCGCGCAGCGGCCGCCCAGGATCTCGACCAAGTTATCGCTCGCTGGACCAACGACGGCGAAGCCGCGGTTCTCTGCCCCGCCGACCGTGCACCCCTGCTCGCTGCTTTGGCCGCCGCAGGAGAGCCGGCACCGACCCCGCTGCCTGAGGTCTTCCGCTCTCTCACTGATCAGCGCCGAACTGCTGCCCTCACCCGCGTCGAAACGCTCAAGAGGCAGTACGACGACATCTCGGACGCCCTGCACAAGACGCGAAGCGAGCGAGACAGGGTGGCGGCTGAAGAAGACGAGGCACCTCCGCTCAGCGACCTGCGACCCGCCAACAGAGAGGGAAGGCCAGGCGCTCCGCTGTGGCAGCTCGTACGGTTCGCCGATCACATTTCCGATGACCACGCTGCCGCGGTGGAAGGCGCCCTGTACGCGGCCGGGTTGCTCACCGCATGGCTGCACCCCGACTCGGAGGCCACCGACCAGGCACTGCGCGATAAGGTCGCCGATGCCTATTTGCGTCCACTGCCCGTCACGCAACGGCCCACCGGGAGCACACTGGCCGACATCCTGATTGTCGAAGACCAGGAACATGTGAGCCCCGAAGGTGTGCAAGCCGTCCTCGCTTCCATCGGTGTCGCGGACGAAGCTCCGACAGCCGACAGAGATATCGACACGGATAGCACCCCTTGCATCACCGTCGGGTCGCATTTCTCCCTGGGCGTTCAGGTCGGTGCCCACCCCAAGGAACAGCCGGAGTACATCGGAGCCACTGCACGGGCTGCACGCCGACGTGAGCGGCTGAGCCGCCTCGATGGGGCCATCACCGTGCTGGAGACCCAGCTCACAGATGCCGAAGTCCAACGGCAGGACGCCCAGGAGGTGTTCGACGACTTCGACCGCGCGCGCTGCCAGCTCCCCAGCACCCAGATGATCGACGAAGCGGCACGCGACGTGGCGGTGGTCGCCGGCAATCTCGCCGGAGCTCGCCGTCGCCTTGAGAAGGCTCGCAAAGACCTTGATGGTGCTGTTGCCCGTGCACACGAGAAGAAGCGGCTGCTGAGACAAGCCGCCACAGTCGCGCGGCTTCCTACGACCCGTGAGGGACTGAAAGGTGTCGCCCAGGCCGTCACCGATTTCGGCGCCGCCGGCAAGGAGCTTGCGGTATGCCGAGAACAGATCGATGAGGCCGAGAAAGACCTCGCGGGCCGCAAAGAGATCATCGAAGGGCAGGCACAGACCTACGCCGAGGAGGCCGAGCAGCTGCAGACACGCAAGGATGCTTTCGCCGTCCTGGAAGAGCGGCTGCGTACGAGGCAAGAGACGCTTGAAGCACCGCTCCGGGAGATCCTCCAGAAGATCAAGGTGGCTGGGGGGCAGCTAGCGGAAGCAGAGAAGGCACACCGGCGTGCGGTGAAGGACGTCGAAGACCAGCGTGACCGGCTCATGAAGGCCAAGAACACTCTGGAGTTCGTCGGCGACGTCCTGACGACCGCCGTGCGTGAGCAGGTACGAACCACCCTCACCCTTGAGCCGTACGCCCGGCCGGACCTGCTCGGCCTCCTCGACACAGTGGTGGACACCGTCTGGGTACCGCGCGAAGTGTGGCCATCTGCCGAGGAGACCGTGCGCCGACTCATGGACATGCTGACTGCCCACGACACCTCGGTCACTGGCACCGAGGCAGCCCGCAGCGCCGTCCCTACGACCGTCATCTCCCTTGTCGATGCACTCGATGAAGCTACGCAGGGTCGCCGTATCACCGAGAGCCTCCTGAAGACCGCCACCACAAAGATTTCCACGGCCATCACCACGTTGGAAGGCGCCCTGCTCGGATCCGATCAGGGCTACCTCTTCGAGTGGGAGCAGGCCGGCGACATCATCCTGGCCCGGGTTACCGACAGCGAAGGCCCGGCGCCGGTGGCGGACTTCGGGCGTCGATTGGCCGAACAACTGGCCGACCAGCGGGTATTGCTGGAGGAGAAGGAACGCACGGTCCTTGAAGACGGCTTGCTGACTGGGCTCGCCGAGCAGATTCACAGCCGCACCACTGCGGCCCGCGATTTGGTCCGGAACATGGACTCCGATACCCGGGCCAGGCCGATGTCATCCGGAACGACGGTCGGCATCCACTGGGTCGCCTCCGACAGCCTGACCGACTCCCAGAAGGCCGTCAGCAAACTGCTGGAGAAGGACGCGTCCGGACTCGCCCCCGCGAGCTTGGTCGAACTCCGCTCCCACCTGCGCAGCCAGATCCGCACCAAGGCCGCCGCAGACAAGAAGCAGAGCTACCAACACGTGATCGCCGAAGTCCTGGACTACCGATCCTGGCGCAAGTTCGAACTGCGGCTGTTCCGCCCGGGCATGAGTGAGGAGGAGAGGAAGAAAGGAGAAGTTCTCACCAAGGCCAAACACAGTGTGATGTCCGGCGGTGAGAAGTCCGCCTCCATCCACCTGCCACTCTTCGCCGCCGCCCACGCCCAGTACAGTTCCGCCTACCCCACCTGCCCACGCCTGATCGCCCTCGACGAGGCGTTCGCCGGCATCGACGAGAAGTACCGCCCCGACTTGCTCGCCCTCACGGCTAAGTTCGACCTCGACCTCTTCATGACCGGCTACGACCTGTGGATCACGTATCCCGACGTGCCGCAGATCTCGCACTACGACATGAAGCACGATGAGGCATCGCACACTGTCTCCGCCATGCTGCTGGTCTGGGACGGCGAACAGATCCTCGACGACGTCGGATACCCCGGACCCGAAGATCTGGCCGCCGAGCTGCTCAGCTTCCGGCCAAGCCGCCGCGTTCCGGCCCACGCGGGGTTGCTCACCGACGCGCCTGAGGAAGAGCCGATGGACAGCGGCACTGAGGAAAGCGAGGGGGAGCAATGAGCCTGCCGACGCCCGACGCATACGAGCGCTATCGCGGCCCCGAGTTCCGCCGCCTTCTTGGGGCGGCCCGGCGCTCGCTTGAACGCAATGGAGGCGAGATCACCGGCTCCATCGGCCTGACGAATCCAACGATAGATGAGCGCAACGCCATCATCGGTATTACAGGCGCGTATCGCTCGGCGGACGTCCGCCGTGTCTCTCTTCCGCTCGAGGCACTAAACCAGAACGTCAGCAACGTCACCGGCGCTTCCCTCCGAGAGCTCTTGGAACGACTCGGTCCTCCGTTGCGGTTTCGAGCCGACGAGCGGAGCGCCATTGATCAGGCCCGGCAGCAGCTGTTGGCCGAGGGGGAGGCCAGCACGCTTCACGCCCAGAACCTCTGGTACAAAGAGTGGCTGAGCGGCCTTGCCTCTGACGGGACGATCACTGGGCTGATCAATAAGAAGGACGAACGCCTCCTCATCCAGGCCATCCGCGTTCTGGAATACCTCTATGCACGCGCCAGCGGCTCGCCCCCGGTCATGCTGGCCGCCTTGGCTGACGCGACCACGGGAAATACCAAGGCTCTCAGCCCTGGCCAAGGCTCGCTGCCGACCCTCGTACTCCGTGCGCTGGCAACAGCGCGAGGAGTTCCGCTCGAGGCAGGAGCCGAGGCCCGGCGCGAGCTCTGGGACGCGTTTGACGTCATCGTCGACGACCTGGCCAGCCGCGTCCTCGTCCTCAATCTGCCGGCGGCTGGTCGAGGGTTGGGGGAGTGGCTCACTGACGCGGCTCGATACGGAACCCCCTTCCACGTCACACTTCACCAGCTGGTCACCTTGCCCGTCACCGTGCACCTGCCGCTGGTGTACGTGTGTGAGAACCCGGCTGTCCTCCGCCGCGCCGCCGGAGAACTCGGCGCAGACAGCCCGCCGTTGATCTGCGCCGAAGGTCGGCCTTCAACGGCCTTCCACCGACTGGCCCGTTTGATCGTCAACGGCGGGGGCCGACTCCTCTACCACGGGGACTTCGACTGGCCGGGAATCGACATGACCAATCAACTCATCGGCCGCTATGGAGCTGAGCCCTGGAAGATGAGCGCTGAGGATTACCTGGAGGGACTCCGGACCGAAGACGACCACGTCGCCTTGTCCGGAAAGGCTCGTAACACTTCATGGGACCCGCGTTTGAGTAATGCGATGCAGGAGCATCAGGCGGCTGTCTACGAGGAAGGCGTCGCTGACGCCCTCCTGGCGGATTGGGGTGACCAACTCTGATCATGGGCGGGTGATGACCTGCTGCACGGGCAGCCGACAGCCGCTGGGGCGGTGCCCCACGGTAGAGCGGCAGAGACGACAGAACCCTGCATGCCCCGTACAGCGAGCGACTAGGCTTGATCGGCGCCCACGAATCGGGACCGGATGGCGCAGGGGTGCGTGTAAGGAGTGCTGAGCAACAGATGACGGGGACGCCCGAGCGGATCGGCCGGTACACCGTCGCCAAGGAGCTGGGCTCGGGCGGCATGGGGGAGGTGTACCTCGCCTACACCCCGGGTGGTCAGCCGGTGGCGGTGAAGCTGATCCGGAGCGACAAGCTGGACCCCGTCACGCGGGCCCGCTTCGAAAAGGAAGCGCTGATAGCGCGCACCGTGATCGGTACCAACAGGGTGGCGCGGTTCCTGGAGGCCGACCCGTTCGCGGACCGCCCCTGGCTGGCCATGGAGTACGTGGCCGGACGTACCTTGCTGGCCTGCGTGGACCAAGACGGTGTTCTCCCCTTGCCGCTGGTCGCCAGTCTGGGCGCTTTGCTCGCCGAGGGGCTTAGCGCCGTACACGCCGCGGAGCTGCTCCACCGGGATCTGAAGCCCCAGAACGTCATCATGGGCACAGAAGGCCCCATAATCATCGACTTCGGGCTCGGTGCGTTCATGGATGCCGCGAAGGAGTCCCTGTCCCACAGCGGGATGATCATCGGGACGGTGCGCTGCATGCCGCCGGAGCAGGCGAGCGGACATCCGAAGGTGACGCCAGCCGCGGACGTGTACGCGCTGGGCACGGTTCTGCTATATGCGGCGGCGCGCCACTACCCGTACGACGGTGCGGTGTGGGAGGCCGTCGCCGTGCAGGTGGCGAATCCTGACATCGGCCCGGATCTGAGCGGTGTGCCCGAGGGGCTTAAGCCACTGATCGCCTCCATGCTCGCCCACGTTCCCGAGGACAGGCCGACGCTGGATGACGTTTCAAAGGCATGCTCGAAGCTGTTGAAGGCCGCTGGAAAGGCGCCGGCCGACGCACGACTCGCGCTGATCGCGCATACGACCGCGGGCGGTACGCCGGATGCGGCCAAGGAGCCGTTGTCCCCATCGTTCGAGAAGCTGCTTGAGGACCAGGCCGAGATCACTGACGACGCGGGTCTGGACTCGCCGCTCGATAGCCCGCGAGGAACTGCTGAGGCGGAAGAACCGGAACCGGAGGAGGCGGAGCAGGACGAGCCGCACCCCGACTCCGCCGAGGCCGTGAAGCCAAAGGCCAGGCCCACGGCCGTAAAGCCGCCGGCATCGAAGCGGGTCGCGGATGAGCTGAGGGCGGAGTACGCGGCGGATACCGCGCTTTGATGGCCAAGGTGTCAGTGCCTGGTGGGAAGCTAGAGGCGGACGGGCGTATGGGGTCGGCTTGGGCGCTGTCCATACGACTCGTGAATGGTGAGCGGTGCGAGGCGCACCGTGGGTGAGGAATCGGAGCGGACGTGAGCGTCGAGGCGGGAGCCGTGGGCGGGCAGAGCGATACGGCGAGGGGCGCCCTGGAGCCGGACGAAGCCTCGTCAGCGAAGCAGCCGACTGACACTGGCGGATACGCGGCGGGTGCACAGGTCCTGATCCGAGACGAGCTGTGGCTGGTGCGCAACTGCACGGCCACCGACCGTGACGGATGGATGGTTGAGGTCACCGGCATCTCCTCGTTCGTACGCGGGATCGACGCCACCTTCTACGACCGGCTGGATGTCGTTCAGGAGCTGGACCCGCGCGAGACCGAGCTGGTGGCTGACGATTCTCCGAACCATCGCAGATCCCGTCTGTTCCTTGAGGCGATCATGCGGAAGACGTTCCTGCCGCAGACCGAGCACGGCCTGGCGCTGGCGGACAACTTCCTCATGGACCAGCAGGTCCACCAGCTGCGCCCGGCGGAGCTGGCGCTGTCCATGAAGAACCCGCAGCCGCGGATCCTGATCGCGGACGTGGTGGGTCTCGGTAAGACCCTGGAGATCGGGGTGCTGCTGGCAGAGCTGATCCGGCGGGGGCGCGGCGAGCGGATCCTGGTGGTGACGCCGCAGCACGTGCTGGAGCAGTTCCAGCGCGAGCTGTGGACCCGGTTCGCGATCCCGTTGGTGCGGCTGGACTCGACCGGTATTCAGCGGGTGCAGCAGGACATCCCCGCCGGGCGGAACCCGTTCGCGTACTTCAAGCGCGCGATCATCTCCGTGGACACCCTGAAGAGCGACGTGTACGCCCACCACCTGGACAACACCGACTGGGACGCCGTCGTCATCGACGAGTCCCACAACCTCGTCAACCGCGGCACGAAGAACAACGCGCTCGCCCGTCTACTGGCACGCAAGACCGACGCGCTCGTGCTGGCCTCGGCCACCCCGCACAACGGCGATGCCACCTCTTTCGCCGAACTTGTCAGGATGCTGGACGAGGCTGCGATCGCCAATCCGTCCCAGTACGAGGTGAAGGACCTCGCGCACCTCTACATCCGGCGCACCAAGACCGCGGCTGAAGTCCGCGAGTCCCTCAAGGGGACCTGGGCGGACCGCGGCCCGTCCCTGCCCCTCCACGCTCCGGCCACCGAGAAGGAACGCGCGGTCCTCGCGGAACTGGCCACCCGCTGGATCCCGGCCGACCCGGCGACGCCATCGGCGAGCCGGCATCAGCTCGTCCCGTACCGATTGCTGAAGTCGTTCCTCTCCTCGCACAAGGCGCTGCTGGCGACCATCAAGACCCGCATCGGAAACCTCGACAATCCACCGCCCGACAAGCCCGACAACGGTTCGAAGACACGGAAGCGGCCGGAGGACCCGGCGGTACGCGAAGCGGCACGGAAGGTCGAGCGGGCAGCCCTGACCGACCTGCAGCACCTCGCCGAGCAGATCGAGGACCAGGACTCAGCGAAGCGGGCAGCGCTGCTGGACGAGCTGCGGGAGCTGGGCGTCGGCCCAGGCTCGGACACCCGAGTGGTCGTGTTCTCCGAGAGCATCCCCACCCTGAAGTGGCTGGCGGAGACCGTCCCGGCCGTACTCGGCTTCCGGCACACCGCCAGCCCGGACGAGAAGAAGCCCTGGCTGGGATACGGCGGAGCCGTACAGGTCATGCACGGCGAGGCCAGCACGGATCAGGAACAGCAGGACATCGTCGAGAAGTTCGGGCTGCGCGACGACCCGGTGCGCATCCTGTTCACCGGCGACGTCGCTTCCGAGGGCGTCAACCTGCATCAGCAGTGCCATTTGCTGATCCACTACGACCTGCCGTGGTCCCTGATCCGCATCGAGCAGCGCAACGGCCGTATCGACCGGTACGGGCAGGAACACCGGCCTGAGTTCCGCGCGCTGATCCTCACCAGTGACATCCCGTGGCGCATGGACGAGACGACCGGACAGCCGCGGACCCTGGATGACCGGCTGGTGGGTGAGAAGCTCCTCAGGCGTGAGGAGGAGGCCCACAAGATCGAAGGTTCGGCTGAGGCTGTGACCGGCCTGTACCGGGCCAAGGAAGAAGAGAACCGCCTCACCCAGGACCTGATCGCGGGTCGCACCGTCGAGGAGTCCATCAAGCAGTCCCAGCAGGGCGGAGCCGCCTTCCTCACCGGGCTGCTCGGCCAGGTGGGCGCAGTCCACGAACACCCCGAAGTAGCCCGCGCCGTCGTACCGAAGCTCTTCCGGTCCACCGCGGACTACTTCGACGAGGCACTGCGGCAGATCTCCCGTCCCAACCCCGAGGACATGCTGTCGTTGCGGCGCGACGACGACGGCACCATCGCCTTCGAGCCACCACGGGACCTGCTGTACCGGCTCAAGGCATTGCCCAAGTCGTACCTGGACGAACAGCAGATCCTGCCGCGCAAGACCGAGCCGGGACGCATGCGCATCACCTTCTCCAAGGACCTCGCCGGCGCACGCCTGAAGGCGGCGAGGGAGACTACCGCGTCCCAGTGGCCGAACGTCTCGTACGTCACCGACGTCCACCCGGTCCTGGACTGGCTCACGGACAAGGTGCTCGTCGAGATCGGACGTCACAAGGCCCCGGTGCTCGCCGCCACCGTGGACAGCCCGACCTTCCTGGTCCAGGGCATCTACTCCAACGCGTTGGGCAAGCCCACCATCGTCGAGTGGATGGCCGTCTCCGGCCTTCCCGACAGCCCGCATGTCACAGCGCTGACCGCCGACGTACTGGAGAGCTACGGCGTGGGCCCGAACATGCCCGGCCGCGCCACGCCCCGCGACCTGCCGGGCCTCAACGCGCTCGTGCCCGACGCCATCGACGCCGCACAGCGACAACTCGCCCTCCTTGAAGGCGCGTACCGCGAGCAGATCGAAGAGACCCTTGCTCCCTATCGCAAGAAGGTCACCGACTGGCGGCAGGACGCCCTCTTCGCCAGTGCACGCCCGAAGGAAGCGGAGCTCGACCGCACGGCCAAGCGACAGCTGAAGTTGGTCAAGTCCCTGGAGACGGCGGGCGAACCGATGCTGCGCCTGCTGGCCGTCCTCGAACCGCACACCGCCACCGAAGGAGGCACCGAACGATGAGCACCGACTTCGACTCCTTCGCCAACCGTGGCGAGTACCTGTCCGCGCACTACTTCGCCGACCAGCTCGGCACCGACCTCAAGAAGGGCCTGTTTGCCACCTGGGCGCAGCGCGAGGGCGACGAGAACGACCCGCGCAAGACCCCGCGCGAGCTGCTGCGCACCCTGCGCACCCCCTACCTTGCCGAGGAGCTGCGCGGCTACTTCGTCAAGACCACCCAGGCCGACGCCGAGGATGATGCCCGCCTCAACACGCACAACGACCCCGAGTGGACCAAGCGCCTCGCGGAGTGGCACCAGATGGTCCTGCGGGCCCTCGGCTACGACACCTCCCCGGCCGAGCTCACCGTGCACCGCGCAGGCCGCGACCACACCCTGCCGGTCGCCTACCACGGCCATGGCATCGTAGCCCTGGACTGCGGCTGGACCGCCGCCAACGACGACGCCCTCGACCCCGACCGTGCCGGACGGCTCCTGTCGTCCGTACGGGTCAGCGCGAGCGAGTCGTACGAGACGTGCGCGGCCCTGGCCTCTTGGCTCTTTCAGAGTGAACTCGGCGAGGCCGGCGGCCCGCACCCCCGCTTCGTCCTGCTGCTGTGCGGCGGCGTCATCCTGCTCGCCGACCGCCAGGCCTGGAACGAGGGCCGATATCTCGCGGCGAACCTCGACGCCGCCCTGGAACGCAACGACCGCGCTCAGCAGGGCGAACTCGCCACCATCGCTGCCCTGTTCAGCCTGGACATGCTCCGCCCCGGCGAGAATGACACTAGCCGCGCGATCGACGCCCTGCTCAAGTCCTCCGGTGACAACGCAGCCGGTGTCTCCAACGAACTGCGCTACGGCCTGCAGCGCTCGGTCGAGATCATCGCTAACGAAGTCTTGCACCGGATGGCGGATCCGAAGAACAACGTCACCCCGGCCGATATCGAAAGCCCCAAGATCCCCTTCGCACGCGAACTCACCCGCGAAGCGCTGCGCTACCTCTACCGCGTCCTGTTCCTGCTGTACGCGGAAGCCCGCCCCGAACTAGGCATCCTCCCCGCCGACGACGGGTCGTACGAGGCCGGTTACTCCATGGCCCGCCTGCGCGAACTCGTCGAGCGCGACGAGGAACTCGTCGAGGAGGAGGCCAAGAACGGCTTCCACCTCTTCCAGTCCCTCGACGTCCTGTTCAACAAGGTCAACTTCGGCCACCGCGCGTACGGCACCGAGCCCGACGATGACCAGCCCGGCGACGATGAGGAGACTCGCAAGGCCAAGGAGGCCCGCCGAAGCGAGGACCGCGGCCTGCGCTTCGAGGCCCTGCGCAGCGAACTCTTCGAGCCGACCGCCATCCGCCTCATCGGCACCGGCGTCCTGGACCCGCGCAGCGACGAGGACAACGATCCCCGCTGGCTCGACCTGTGTCTGCGCAACGAAGCCCTCCACGAGGTGCTGCGGCTGCTCACCATGAAGAAGGGCAAGCGCGGCGAACGCGGCGGCTTCATCTCCTACCGCAACCTCGGCATCAACCAACTCGGTGCTGTCTACGAGGGGTTGATGTCCTACACCGGCATCATCGCCAAGGAGGAGCTGTGCGAGGTGGCCCGAGGCGGTGACCCGGAGCAGGGTTCCTGGCTCATCCCCTCGCACAAGCAGGACCAGTACCCCGACAAGACCCTCGTCCAGTACGGCGAGGACGATGCTCGCAAGGGTCTGCGTGGTGCCAAGAAGTATGAGAAAGGCTCGTTCGTCTACCGGCTCGCCGGCCGCGACCGGGAAACCTCGGCCTCGTACTACACCCCCGAGTCGCTGACCAAGGTCACCGTCGAGCTCACCCTCAAGAACCGCCTCGACCAAGAGCGCGACGAGCACGGTGGTGCCATCAAGACTCGGGCGTCGGAGCTGCTGAAGTACAAGATCTGCGAGCCGGCGCTCGGCTCGGGCGCGTTCCTCAACGAGGCCATCAACCAGGTCGCCGATGAATACCTGCGCCGCCGCCAGGACGAACTCGGCATCACCATGCCCGCGGCCCAAGCGATCACCGAGAAGCAGAAGGTCAAGGCGTACATCGCCCTACACAACGCTTACGGGGTCGACCTCAACGCGACGGGTGTCGAGCTGGCTGAGGTATCGCTGTGGCTCAACACGATGCACCCAGGCATGCGCGCGCCGTGGTTCGGGTTGCATCTGCGCCGCGGTAACTCGCTCATCGGCGGGCGCCGCGCGGTGTACGCGGGCGATGATGTAGCGGGCAAGGACAAGGCCTGGCTGAAGGCGAAGGGTGCTCTGGCACCAACTCCGCTGCCTTTCCTCAAGGATGGCGAACCGCAGCTGCTGCCCGACGACGCGGTGCACCAGTTTCTGTTGCCGACCCCTGGCTGGGCCGCGGTCGCGGGCTCGAAGGAAGCCAAGGAGCTTGCCCAGGAAGGCGTTGAGCAACTCGCCGCCTGGAAGAAAGGGATCCTCCAGCGCCCCAAGCGCAGCACCGCGCACCTCAATGCGGACGGCAGTCTCAAGCTCAATCCCAAGACCAAGCAGCCGAAGCCGGAAGCATCCTCGCAGTTCACGAAGCTGCGGGATGCCGCCCGGCGGGTCGAGTTCCTGTGGGCGGCCGTGGTCAAGCGCATGGAACTCTCCGAGAAGGAGATTGCGCGTCGGATCGACCTTTGGCAGGCCGATCCCTCAGACCCCGAGTACGCCTTCCTCCAACACCCCGACCAAGCGGTGCCGAAGGAAAAGGTCCTGGAGGACCTCTTCAACGCCGTCGACACTCCGTACTGGCGGCTGAAGAAGGTCATGGACGCTTGGTGCGCCCTTTGGTTCTGGCCGGTCGACAAGGCCGGGCTGCTGGACGGGAGTGACGGCGAGTACGCGACACGGACCGTGGTCAGCGATGCGGACGGCCTCAGCGAGGTGCTCGGAGGGGTGCCGCTGACCGGGGAGCGACCTGACTCTCAAGCCGCTCCCGAGCTGATGACCGTCGCTGCGCTGAAGCCCGCGCTGCGGTTCGTCGAGGAGTCGGCTCTGTTTGCGCTGGGGCCTGAGCAGACCTCCTTCGAGGACCTCGAACTGTCCGCGGACGACGACGTCGTCGTGGAAGTGCGACAGGTCGCGCCGAAGGCGGCGAAGAAGGGCCCGGCTAAGCCGAAGGCGCCAGAACGGCGGCCGATCGTCCCACTCAAGGACCTCGACGACTGGCTGGAATTTCTGGAAGCCATGCTGGGCACAGCCGACGTGCCCGAAGGCACGCTCATCGACAGTTTCAAGAGCCTCGACGAACTGAAGAGCTTCGAAGAGACGCTTCCCGGGTTCATGGGGATGGACATCGACAACCCGGAGGACCGGTTCCCGTGGCTTCGGACGGTGCGCGACATCGTCGAAGAGCAGGGCTTCCTCCATTGGGAGCTGGAGTTCGCCCTCGTCTTCGCCCGTGGCGGTGGCTTCGACCTCCAAGTGGGCAATCCGCCGTGGGTTAGGCCTGACTGGAACGAGCACATCGTCCTTGCAGAGCAGGAACCATGGTTTGCCCTTGCCGAGCATGTTTCGAATGCTGAGAAGAAGCGTCGAAGGGAAAGTGTTCTCGATTCGCCGGATTCGAGAAATCGCCTCCTTCGAGAGCTGACCACTGTTAACGCAGTCGCCAATTTTCTTTCGTCTCCCCTTAACTATCCCATGCTTGAAGGAACCCGTCCTGACTTCTACCGAGCGTTCATGTGTCAGACCTGGTCGCATGGGTCGTCGCGCGGCACGATTGGGCTAGTTCATCCTGACACGCACTTCACAGGAGAAAGGGAGGCCGCACTCCGGGAGGCCGCCTATCGGCGGCTGCGAATTCATGGCGACTTTGTCAATTCTGGTCAGCGTTTCTTTCCACGTCCCGTTGGGGACACGGCACACTTCGGCATTCATATCTATGCTGCACTCGGAGAAATCAGCTTCGATCATCTGTCGTGGCTAGTCTCTGCGGATTCTCTACGCCTTTCACCTCTGCATGATGGTACGGGCGAGGTTCCTGGAATCCGCTACCGGAATGGAGACTTTGACGAGCGTCCACACTTGTCGCGAGTCGTGCACGTGGACCGCCACCTGCTCGCATTGTGGCGCCGCCTCATGGACGAAGAAGACAAGCCAGCGGAACAGGCGCGTTTGCTGTTCCCAGTAAGCACAGGCGAGGCTTCCGCTATCGCTTCCCTAGCTAAGTATCCACTGCGCTTGTCGGCTCTGACGCCCCAGATTTCAATGGGATATCTTGAAGGCGGCAAGGAGGCAGCTGGCCTTATTGACCGAAATATTCCCATGAGGCCGGAAGGTCGCGAATATCAGCCGGAGCGGTGGCGTCATGTGATTCTGAAGGGTACACAGATTAGCGTCGCTACGGCCGTCTTCAAACGCCATGATGCCAACAGTAATGATCCGTACGGGGTGGATCTCGTTAAGTTGGATCCCGATTTTGTTCCATCCACTTCGTACGTGCGCACTGGTGGCGCGCAGGCGTTTATTGCGGCCCAAGATCGTTGGATTGATTATCAGGTTCTTTCGCGCCTTCGCTCGGACGAAAAGGCGATCGCAAGGGCCCGCGTCAAGCTATCCGGGGACCTGTGCCTACCAGAGGATGAAATTGATTCAGATCGCATCGATGATTATCTGGAAGAGCGCTCGCGTAGACGATACTCTGCATTCTATCGAATGGCTTGGCGTCGCCAGGTAGCGACGAATACTGAACGCGCCCTGTACGCTGCGATTATCCCGCCTGGGACGACGCATCTGGACGGTGTGAACAGTCTCGTAATGCCTGACGCGCAGACCACTCTTCTGGTGGCCGGTTTCTGGGCTTCGCTGCCTTTGGACTATTTCCTCCGAGCCACGGCGAGAAGCGATCTGCGAGCGGCTGGAGCAAAAGCCATGCCCGCCCCCAAGCCCGTACACCCGTTGGCTTCTGCACTTCTTCTGCGGACGCTCCGTTTGAATTGCCTTACTCGTGCATATTCCGATCTGTGGGCTGATCTGTACGATCCCACCTGGATTGCGCATGAGCCGTGGGCGTGCGATTGGCCGGGCCTGTCGCCGCTGAACGAGGTCAATCACGAGTGGGCAGCTGATTCGCCCCTGCGGACTGAGCGGGCCCGTCGGTCGGCCTTGGTGGAGATCGACGCTTTGGTCGCTGTCTGGCTCGGCATGGACGCTGATGCTCTCGTAGCGGCGTACCGCGGCCGTTTCCCCGTACTCCAGAAGTACGAGGCCGTGACCTGGTTCGACGCCGACGGCTGGAAGCTCGCCGGCAACGCGCGCACGATCGGGCAGCGGCAGACTAAGGAGACGTGGAAGCAGTTCGAGGCGTACCTAGCCGCCCCGGACACCACCCCCGTACCGGAGGGTTACACGAAGCCCTTCCACAAGGCGGACCGCGAGACCGAGATGCGCGAGGCCCACACCTACTTCCAGAAGCGGCTCGACGAAGCGATCGCGCGCGGCGAGTGGGACCCGGTCAAGCAGGAGGTGCTGAAGCCGTGAGGCCGACGCTGGAGGCGCGGGGGCTCAAGGAGAGCCTGCTGCAGTATCTGTCGACGACGTACGCGCTGACGGATGAGGGCGCGCGCGAGGCGCTGCATCGGTTCCTCGGGGACGAGACGACGGGGATGTTCCGCGGGCCGTACCTGCGGATCCGTACGCCGTTCACGGCGGCGGACGAAGGGTGGCGCGAACACCTGGAGTGGCAGCGCGAGGGATTCACGCCGTACGCGCACCAGGCAGTCGCGTTCGAGCGGCTGACTTCTGCGAATGGGCACACACCGCAGCCGACCCTCGTCACCACGGGCACGGGCTCGGGCAAGACGGAATCGTTCCTCTACCCCGTACTCGATCACTGCCGCCGGGAGCGGGAGGCGGGGAGGACCGGCGTCAAAGCGGTGTTCCTCTACCCGATGAACGCCCTCGCAACCGACCAGGCGCAGCGCATCAACGACCTGCTCACGCAGAACGACGAGGCGCTCGGCAAGCTCTGGGCGGGGCTGTACATCGGGGACCGGGCGGCAACGCAGTATGAGAAGGTGCGTACGCGGCGTTCGGACATGCAGCTGTCGCCGCCGGACATCCTGATCACCAACTACAAGATGCTGGACCTGCTGCTGCAGAGTGAGGACGATGCCCCGCTGTGGCGGGAGGCGGACATCCAGTATGTGGTGGTGGATGAGTTCCACACGTACGACGGTGCGCAGGGCACCGACGTGGCGATGCTCCTTCGACGGCTCGCGTCCGCGGTGGGCATGTCCGAGAAGGGACGCCCGCTGGGACGCATCTGCCCGGTGGCGACCTCGGCGACGCTCGCATCAGGAACAGACAAAGACGGGGTGACGCGCCTGCTGGAGGTGGCGAGCGACGTCTTCGGTACGGAGTTCACGGCGGAGTCCATCGTCGGGGAGAACCGGCTGTCGGTGGAGGAGTTCATCCCGCTGACGGACGTGAAGATGCAGGGGCTTCCCACCCCTGACGAGCTGCTGGCTCTGCCCGATCCCGCTTCTGGAGAGGAGGCGATGCTCGACCTCATCAAAGCAGTGACCACGGTCGCCGATCCGGATCCGTTCCTGCTGGGCGAGAACCTGAAACGGCATCTGTTCACCCGAGCGGTGATGCAGGCGTTGGACGGCGAAGTGAAGACCAGCCCCGAAGTACTGGACGTCATGTGGCGTGCAGGCGCGGCCGGTTGGGCGGAGGCCGTGGCCCGGCAGCCGGAGAAGGCGGCCGAGGCGCTCGCCCGGTTCGTAGCTCTGCTGTCGTACGCACGCGACCCCAAGTCGCCTCCGGGAGAGCCGCGTCCGTTCGTACACGTCGAGGTGCACCAGTGGGCCCGCTCCGTCTCCCGGCTGCTGCGTGGCGTACTGCCTTGGCCAAAGGCCGAGTTCCGCTGGGACGCGGCCGGCAGGGCAGACGCCAGCGCCACGGACGGCGGCCGAACGGCGCCGGTGACGACCGCGACGTCGGGGCAGAGCGCCAACCTTTTCCTGCCAGCCATCTACTGCCGGGACTGCGGGCGGTCGGGCTGGGCGGTGTTCTCGCCGGAGAGCGATGACCACGACGTCCAGTTCGACACCTTCAAGATCCGTCGCGCCTCCCTCGGTCAGGACAAAGCTCGGGTACGGAACCTGATCGCGGCGACCGAACGGGAGGCGCGCGAGGGCTCCGGAGCAGCGCCCATGACGGCCGGCGGTAGGGGTACGAGCGCGGCATCGCAGGGCTCGGGCGGTTTGCTCATGGTGCTGGACGGCGCGCGCAAGCGGCTGCGGCTACCCGATCCGCTCAACGACTACGACAAGGACACCAAGGAGCCGCGGCTGACCGCCCGCGACTCGTCGTTCGTACTGGTCAACTTCGGCGGCACGGTGGCGAACACCGCAGCCAGGGAAGACTGGTGTGCGGCGTGCGGCGAGCGCAACGCCATCCGCTACCTGGGAACCGGGTCGGCCGCGATGGCCGCGGCGTCGATCACGCAGCTGTTCACGGGCGGGGAGCTCGACAAGAAGCTGCACGAGGACAAGACGCTGATGTTCAACGACTCGGTGCAGGATGCCGCGCACCGGGCCGGGTTCGTCGCCAACCGTTCGTATACCTTCTCGCTGCGCGCCCTGCTGGCCAAGCACCTCAGGCACGACCAGCCGACGCCACTCAATGACCTGATCGCGGGCGTGGTCGAGGCCACCACGGATAAGGACACTCTGGCTGCGGTGGTGCCGCCGGATCTGCACGGGTACAAGGGAGTTGATCGGCTGCTGTCCGGCGAGGGTCGTGGCGGGAGTCTGCCAGTGTGGCGTCTTATCGGGCAGCGTCTCGCGTTCGAAGCGCTGATGGAGTTCGGCTTCCGATCGCGCAATGGCCGCACCCTGGAGCTGACCAGGACCGCTGCTGCGCAAGTTCGTATCGACGATGCGGCGGCCGTCGTAGCCCTCGTCAAGCGGATCCACGAGGAGTGCGTGCGCGACGGTGTCCCGCTGATCGCTCAGGACGACGCACGCTATCTGGCGTTCGTACGGATCTTCTTGGAGCGGCTGCGCACCCGGGGTGCGGTGGCCCACAAGTGGCTGAGCAAGTACGTGGACGAGGCGGGTACCAGCCGGTACTTCATCTGGGGCAAGCGGGCGCCAGGCATGCGGGCTTTCCCCAAGCGCGTCGCGGCCCCGGTGTTCCTGCTCAGCCAGCCCAAGAACGGCAGCGAGTTCGACTTCGCGACCGGGCGGTTGTCCTGGTACGAGCGGTGGGCAGGGCGCTGCCTCGGTCTCCCGCGCGAGATGGCGCCGGAGTTCTGGAATCGGCTGCTGCCAGAGCTGGCCTTGCTCGGCCTGCTCTCGGTCCGTACTCCGACTGATACCTCGGTACGGGTGTACGGCTTGAAGCCGGGCAACATCGAGGCCCAGCTGCTGGACGACGAGCAGGTGCGTCACGCTTACGTGCGCTGCCCGGTTTGTTTCTGGGAGCAGACGGTCCACCCGTCCCTGCTCGACCAGTGGCACGAGCAGCCGTGTCCCTCCTACCGCTGCCGCAATGGCCGACTGGTGGCCGGCGACCGGCCCGAGGGCCTGGGCGCGCACCACCGCGACCGCGACTACACCGACGACTACTACCGTCGTCTGTACCGCAAGGCGGGCACCTATCAGGTGGTCACCGCTGAGCACACCGGGATGCTCTCCCGTCCGGAGCGGGAGAACGTGGAGAAGGCCTTCAAGCGCCGCGAGGGCTTCAAGGACCCCAACGTCCTGTCGTGCACCCCGACGTTGGAGATGGGCATCGACATCGGTGACCTGTCGGCGGTCGTGCTGGCCGCGCTGCCGCGTCGCCCTGCCAGCTACGCCCAACAGGTCGGGCGGGCGGGACGCCGTACGGGCAATGCGTTCTTGTTGACCATCCCCGACCGGCGGCGTCGCGACCTGTACTTCCTGGAGCGGCCCAAGGATCTGATCGCGGGCACGATCGTGCCACCGGGCTGCCATTTGTCGGCCATCGAGATCCTGCGCCGCCAATACCTGGCGCACCTGCTGGACCTTGCGGCCGCCGGACGGCTGGTGCGTGCGGACGGCATCGTGCTGCGCGCGCTGCCGCACAAGGCGCCTCGTCTGTTCGGGCCTTCGGGCTACCTGGTTGACCTGGTGGAGCTGGCCATCGCCCGGGGGGAGGAGCTGGCGAAGGGGTTCATGGAGTTGTTCCCCTCCGGTGTCAACGACCAGGCCAAGGCCGATCTGCGCGCGTACGCCACCCACGACCTGCGCTCCAAGGTCGAGGAGGCCGAACGGGAGTGGTTCCGCGGCCAGCGAGCGCTGCGGGCCCGGCTGCGTGAGATCGACGATGCCCACGAGGAACTACACGACTCCGATCCGGACCAGGCACGGCAGAAGGCCGAACTGGACGCCGAACGACGTGGAGTTGGCCGCCGCCTGATGAACCTGGGCGAGACATCGGCCCAGACCGCGCTGTGTGATCTGGGGCTGCTGCCCAACTACGCGCTGATCGACTCCACGACCGTTCTGTCGGCGACGCTTTACGGCGAGGACGGGGTGGACGCCAAGACGGGGCAGGTGAAGTACACCTCCACCACCGACTCCTACGAGAGGCCACGGCGTATCGCCCTGGAGGAGATGGCCCCGGGCAACACCTTCTACGTCAACGGCCACAAGCATCAGATCACCGGTCTGGAGATCTCCACCGGCGGACGGCAGGACTGGCGCACCTGGCGGGTATGCCCGGGCTGCGGATATGTGCGTACCGAGGACGCCGCCGAGGACCGGTCACCGTGCCCGCGCTGCAAGACCAGTCACATCGCGGACGACGGCTCTTGTCTGTTCCAGATCGTCGAACCAGCAACCGTGACCTCGCGGGACAAACGGGAAGACGCCCAGATCCGCGACGACAAGGATGACCGGGACCGCCGCTTCTACACGGTCGTGGACGCGGTCGACATCCCGGTGGAGACCATTGAGCCGGGCTCCTGGCGGCACGACAGCCAGACGTTCGGCGTCGACTACTGCCGCAAGGCGATGATCCGCCGGATCAACGTCGGACCCGTCCGCTACGACGCCCCGAACCGTGACGACTTCGCCGGCCACCGCGTGCGCCTGAACCCGTTCCACGTGTGCACGGCCTGCGGCGCGGCCACCGCGGACGGCCAGCCGGTCTTCGACCACGACACCGACGCACTCGACTCCCTCGCCGCCCGCAGTGGAGCACTCAAGCACCACCGTCCATGGTGCCCGCTGCGGCGCGGAAAGAAGGACGGCGTCCGGCAGGAACCGGTCCTGCTCGCCCACAAGTTGGAGACCGAAGCCCTGCGGGTCCTCATCCCCGCCGCCACCGCAGACGTCGATTCCAAGGTGCACTCGTTCAGGGCCGCACTTCGCCTCGGCGTGGACCTTCACTTCGGCGGCGACCCTCAGCACCTGGCCACCACCGTCGCCTCCATGCCGGACAACGAGAGCGGCGAGCGCCGCTGGTTCCTCGTGCTCTTCGACTCGCTGCCCGGTGGCACCGGCTACCTGGACCGGCTGACCGACCCGATCGCGTTCCGCGACACCCTGGCCAAGGCGTACGAGATGCTCAAGGAGTGCCCGTGCGCCGAGGAGCAGCGCCGGGCCTGCCACCGTTGCCTGCACCGTTACACCCCGGAGCCGTTCCAGGACATCGTCTCGCGCCAGGCCGCGCTGACGATGTTGGAGTCCCTTCTGTTCAAGCAGGACGGCTCGGACGGCTGGGAGTGGAGCGAAGTCGACCACACCGGACTGGTAGGGCTGGACGCCCAGGTCGAATCCGACCTGGAGGCGCGCTTCCTGGCGGCCCTGCGCGACTGGGTGAAGGTCACCGACGACGCCTCCCTCGACGAAGACGGCCATGCGAGCGGGCATCTGCGCTTCACCGACGGCCCCGGCGTCATGCACTGGCGGCTCACCGCGCAGCAGCAACTCCGGGGCACCGTCACCGACTTCACCTTCACGCGCATCGACGGGCCGACCCAGAGCGTCAAGGTCTACCTCGAAGGCTTCCGCTTCCACGCCAGCCGCGAGCACAACCAGATCGCCACCGACGCGGCGAAGCGCACCCTCCTGCGCGCCGAAGGGGAGACCGTCTTCCAGATCACCTGGGCAGACATCGATCTCTTCGAGAAGCGCCCCACCCGTACGCAGCCCGTATGGCCGCCGTACCGGGGTACGGCTCAGGAACAGGCCAAGACCGCCTACGAGCAGTATGGCGGCCAGCGCGCACACTTCGCCGACGCCGTCTTCGCCAACCCCATCGACATCCTGATCGCCTACCTGCGTGATCCGGATGCCGACCGCTGGGCCCGCCGGGCCCGCGCCCTGGTCACCGGACTGACGGCCCAGCCAGGCACGGCCCCGGTCACCGCGACCGGACGCCGCAGCGAACTGGTGGCTGCCCTGCGCGGCCAACTGGCCACCTTCTCCGCCACCGAGCGCCACGACAAGCCGGTCGTGGCGGATGCCACCGGCATCGGCCCCGTCCACGTCTTCCGTACGCAGGACGAGACCGGGCTCCCGCTCGTGTTCGCCCTGGACGCCGCCGACCCTGAGGCCCTGAAGTGGACCGCGCTCGCCGTGCTCGACGACTCCGAAGCAGTGCTGGACACGGACGAGCACAAGGAGCGCTGGCGGTCCTGGCTGTACTGGACCAACCTCACCCAGTTCCTTTCGCTGGCCGGCGGCGACGGCGTTCAGCTCGCCACCAGCAAAGCTGCGGACTTCGAGGTCGAGGTCCTCGCGGTCTGCGGCGGGCTCGGCGAACTCGAATCGCTCATCGGCGCCCCCGCACCCGTCGTGTCCGAGGTGCCCGCGGCCGTGGTCAAGCCCGTCGACCCGGATCCCGGGCACGACTCGCCAGCCGAAGCGGCCCTGGCCCAGGCCCTCCGCGACGCCGTCTGGGACGAGGACATCCTGGAGATCCTGCGCGAAGACGCGGACGAGACACCGGACTTGCTCCGCCTCGCCGAGAGACTTGCCGACCGCGGCAAGCAGGCACCCGTCTTCGGCTACGAACTGGGGACCAGCCGCTGGCAGGTCGACTTCGCCTGGCACACCTCCGCCCTCAAGATTGCCGTTGTCGCCGTCCACCAGGGTGACGACGACCCCGAGACCCAGCGACGCGATGCCGCGTATGCCGAAGACGGGTGGACTGTGCGTACCGCCGCCGAATGGCTCGCCCATCTCGACGAACTGCTCGACCAGCTCCCCGACACGGAAGAAGGCACGCTCCGATGACCGCCCGGCTCAGCCTGTACCGCAAAGCCGAACAGGAGCTGTACAAGCTCGACCGCTCGGTCAAGGCCCAGTTCTACGACTTCTGCCACAACTTCCGGAACAACCCCGATCTCCCGGGTCTCAGGAAGAAGAAGCTCAAGGGCGACTCCCGTATCTGGTCGGCTCGCGTCAACCAGGACTATCGGGCCCTGCTCACCCCCACCGGTGTCGACGCAGACGGCGCCGAGAGCTGGCTGGTCATCGCCGTCCGGCACCGCAAGGACGTCTACGAAGAGCTTCAGGTCGCTGTCAACCGCGTCACTGGCGAGATCGAGTTCGTCGACCTCGCCGTCGTCGGCGACAGCGCTCTCCGCAGGGTCGGCATCATCCTCACTCCGGCCGAGCCGGAGGAGCAGGCCTCCAAGCCCGAGACTGTCCCTGAGCGCGAGCCTGCGGCGCCGGCGCTGCTCTCCGCGTACGACGCAGGGCAACTGCAGGGTCTCGGCGTCGCCGAGCAGCTGATCGACCTGGCGCTTACGGTGACCACCAGCGCTGAGCTCGACCAACTCGTCGAGAGCGCCCCGCTGTTGTCGAAGGACATCCTGTACGGCCTCGCCGCCGGGATGGACATCGACGAAGTCCGCAATGAGATCACCGCACCGGTCAAACTCGACCAGCAGCCCGACCCCGACGACTTCGCTACAGCGTTCTCCCGTACCAAGGTCACCACAGTCGACGACGCAGTACGCGCAGTCATCGAGGAAGGCGACTTCCGCGCGTGGAAGGTCTTCCTCCACCCCACGCAAGAACGCATCGTCCACCGCCACTACAACGGCCCTGCCCGCGTCTCCGGCGGTCCCGGCACCGGCAAGACGATCGTCGCCCTGCACCGGGTCAAGCACCTCGCTGAGCAGCTGCCCCCCGGGCACAACAAGCCGATCCTGCTGACCACCTTCACCAAGAACCTCACTACCGACCTGCGCCTGCGGCTCGCCTCCCTCGTTGAACCGGAGCTGCTGGCCCGCATCGACATCGCCCACATCGACCAGCTCGCCGCTCGCGTCCTGGGCGAGAACACCGCCCCCGGACGTGGCAAGCAGCGCGTCTACGACCACGTGGCCTTGAACGAGATGCGCCAACTGCTGGCCGAACTCGACGACCGACGCTGGGAGCCGGAGTTCCTCCTTGAGGAGTGGGAGCAGGTCATCCTCGGCCAGTCGGTCCCCACCCGCTCGGACTACTTCAAGGCCCGCCGCGCCGGCCGGGGGCGCGCGCTCACCCGCCCCGAGCGCAACCACATCTGGAAACTCATCGAGCAGTTCACCGCCCGCCTCGACAAGCTGGGCGTCGAAACCTGGGGCCAGGCCGCCGAACGCGCCGCCCGCTTCGAGATCGAGCGCGCCGCGAAGGTCAGGGCCCGCCGCGAGTACAAGGAAGAGATCGGCGGCAAGGACCTCATCCACCGCGACGACAGCTCCGGCATGCGCTACATCGGCTACCGCTACCGGCACATCGTCGTCGACGAGGCCCAGGACCTGCGTCCCGCGCACTGGAAGATGTTGCGTGCCATGGCCGACCCCGACCAGCCCAACGACATGTTCGTCGCAGGCGACACTCACCAGCGCATCTACGACCACCAGGTCGCTCTTGGCGCCCTCGGCGTCAACATCCGAGGCCGTGCCTCACGGCTGACCCTGAGCTACCGCACGACGAAGGAGATCCTCGCCGAGGCTCTCCGCGTCGTCGACCCCAAGACCAAGAACGAGAAGGTCACGTACGACGACCTCGACGACGGCACCGACACCCTCGCCGGATACCGTTCTGTCCTTCACGGCCCCAAGCCCGACTTCAATCGGTACGACACCTGGGACGAAGAGCTCGCCGGACTCGCCACGACCTTGAGCACGTGGCGCGAGGAACTTTCCACCGACGGCAAGGGCGCCTCCCTCGACCCCAGCGGGCGCATCGCCGTGTGCGTCGCCGACCGCGACATGGTCAGCCAGACCATGTACTACCTCGCCACCAAGGCGGGCATCACCTGCGCCGAACTCACCAAGGACGGCCCCAAGGGTGACGGCGAAGTCCACGTTGGCACCATGCACCGCTTCAAGGGACTCGAGTACCAGCGCCTCGCCATCGTCGGTGCGAGCGACGGCATCATCCCGCGCACCAGCGTCATCGAGCGCTACCGCACCGAAGACCCGCCCCGCTACGAACGCGAGCAGCGTAAGGCTCGCTCCTTGCTGTTCGTCGCCACGACCCGGGCCCGCGATGCCCTGAACATCAGCTGGCACGGCAAGCCCAGTCCGTACCTGCCGATCTGACGCGCCGTACGGCACTCCCGGGCCGGAAATGCCTACGGGGCCCCGGCCCGGGACAGGGAACTCGCCTCATAGCGCAGCTGGTAGGCGCGTACGCCGGTGCCGTTCATGCGGTAGAGCGTGATCGCCGACAGGAACTGCTTTTTGACCTCCGCGGTGCGGTAGCGCTCCTTCTCTCCGATGCCGCTGATCCACTCCTCGATGTGCTCTGGGAGCTTGAAGGCGAGTTCGTAGGCGCCGACCGCGTCTGCGGGTGAGAGCGTCCATTCCGCCGCGGCTCCTACGCCCCGTCGTTTGATCCGCACTGCATGGTCGGGCTTCGCCTCGGCGTACTCCAGGAACCCTCGGTGATCATCGGCGGCGAGCGGCAGGATGAATGGCGCAGCCGGGAAACCGAGGAGTAGCTCCGCGTCGCTGTGCTGCCGCAGCACTGTGGCGAAGTCCTCAATCACGGTGCCGGCGGCCTGCTTGAACTTCCCCTCGGGGATGGGGACAGGTGGCAGCTCCAGCGGGGATGTCCCCAGCGCCTTGCGCAGCTCCGATCGCATCCAATTCAGCGGGAAGGGGGCGGACTTCGACAGATGCTGCTGCGTCGTGCACAGGCTCGTTGCCGTGGCTCCGATGTGGCCAAGCAGCCAGGCGAAGGAGGCACCCGACAGATCCACGAGAGAGATCTGGTGGGCGAGCGCGTACTTTTGGGCGTCGGCCGTGAACCCGCTCGCGGAAAACAAGGCATACGAGTACTTGTATCGCTGCCGGGGCCGTGTCCCGGCCCCTGTCATGAAGTTCTCGTTCACGTCGTGCACAACACCGTGGGCGTTCCGGACAACCTCCAGCTCGCAGCGTGTCTGGTAGTACTTGGCTTCCAGGAACAGCCGCACCGGCATGGAGAACGCCGGGGTGAAGGCGAACTCCCCGAGAACGTCGACTTGGTGGAGCGCGCCCCGCCCTCGGACCCGGAGAGTCTGCCCCTCCGTCACCAACTCGACCGGATCCTGATCTTCGTGGACGAGAAGCCGGTAGCCGCTGAAGCGCAGCAGCCAGGCCAGCGACTCTTCCAGTAAGTAGCCCCTCAATGAGGAGTCCTTGAGCATTGTTGCCGCCCCCATCTACGCGCTGGTCACACAGCCGAAGGCGATCATCTCATCGACCAATGCCCTGGCGAAGCAACTGCTCCTCAACGATCAACTCAGGGCCCTGTGATCCACTCGGTCGCTCTCGCCTCGTCGCAGCCCTACCCAGCAAATCGATACGCTTGGGTGTGTGGACTCTGATGAACTGCAGCCCTTTGCGGCTGAGTTGATGGCTTGGTTCGTCGACGTACGCGCGCCCGGGTCGGCTGGATCGTACGTGGGGGATTGGCGGCCGCTGAGTGCTCTTGCCAGCTGGTCACGGGTCATCGCCAGTGTCGTTGCGCTTGCACCTGAGGAACGGCGTCCCGATCTCTATTCCAAGGATCATCGTCTTCGTAACGAGATGCTGCTGGGGCTGAGTGGGTTGGGGCTCATCGCCGATGCCGTCGCGCGCGGCCAGGACGTCGATCTGGACCGGGCGGTGGCGGAGTTCGGTAGGTTCTGTCGTGCCTCGCTGCCTTCCTCGGAGGACTGGCTGCTTCTCGACGGGGAGATCCCAGCTGGCACGCGGATTGAGATCGGCCAGTATGTGCTGGAAGCGCTTTCGGATGAGGAGACGAAGCAGCTGCTGCCGCCCATGTACGCCGTGATGCCGTCAGCTCCGGCCAGCTGGCAGAACGTGTCCGTCCTCAAGGGCGCTCCGTTCCTTCGGCGGGTGGTCCCGGATCGGCCCCTGCGCAGCGGTCACCGGTTTCCACTTCTGGAGATGCGGTCATGTCCCGAACTCCACCGCTGGCGTCCGCTACTGCCCATGCTGCTGTGGAGCGATGATGTCATCAGAATGAATGCCTGGTTCATCGTCGAGCCGGGACGGTGCGCGGATCTGTACGCCGGCTCTGTGCCGGTGGTCCCGGACATCTATGCCACCGGCGACGGCCAGGAGATCGAGTACGAACGACGAGAGACGGGGCTGTGGCGGCTGACGGGTCAGGACATTTCCCGGCTCGGCGCTTTCTGCGCGGCCGTCGACGGCTTGATCGGCGCGGTGCTCGAGGGCGCCAACGAGGAGAACAAGAAGGCCAAGACTCGGGCACGGCGCCTGCAGCGCGCCGCCGAGCACCTCCTGCGGGCCGCCCACCGCACCTACGGCAATGATTTCGTGTGGGAGGAGGACGCAGACGAGGTCACGCTGCACTACGTGATCGCCATGGAGGCGCTTCTGGCGGACGAAGGGCAAACCGATCTCAGCCGCAAGGTGAAGCAGCGGGCCGCGGCTTTGTGGATGACCGATGCGCTGCGCCTTGAGGTCGCCGAGGTGGTTGGCAGGGCGTACGCGCGCCGCTCGAAGTACGCCCACGGAGACGACACGCGTGACATCGATGCGAAGGAGCTGGAGATGCTGCGCCGCGTCGCGTACGGCGTCATGCTGCGTTGGCTGGTCACCACAGTGCCGACTGGGCTGGATCTGCCGCTGGAGTTGGACAAGACCTTGCTGTCAGACACCGCCCGCGCTGCCGTGGTGATGGAGCCGTTGCGCGCGTTCTTCGACGCGGCTTCTCCTGCCCTGCTGCCCTCGGACGCACAGCGGCTTCGAGCCACGTAGGGGCAGTCAGTGTGCCCCTACGGTTACGGCCTCGCGGCAGTCTGCTTGGCCTGCTTGCCGGCGCGGACCAGTGCGATGGCACGCGCCCGGAACTCTTGAGGATAGGGGCGAGGCATGACTGCCAGCCTTCCGCGAAGGGCTTTCAGGTAGCCACCAGAACTGGAACCCGAGACATGGGGCAGGTCAAACCTGTCACCCAACCTTGCAGCAGACCCGACCCTGGTGACCGCAGTAGCGGGAAGCGGTGCAAAGCCAGCAGTCGAGGGTCGGCGTGGCGCCTCATTCACCGCTACATGCCACTATGACGCGTCACATGAGGAGATGGGGGACGACGATAGTCATGAGGTACGGCCAGAGGCAGGCGGACAAGCTCGATGAGACGATGCTCGAACTGCTGCTGCCGATAAGCGCGGTGGAGTCACTGGGGCAGTGGCTAGCCGACCCGGAGCGCGGCCAGCGGTACGCGAACGGAAGTGGCCCTCACACCATCCCGTACGCGCCATCCACCTGGATGGCCGTAACACCCTGGCCCACCGCCTTCGCCGACCGGGCGGCGGCCGATTCGGCCTCGGTGAGCCGAGCCGAAGTCGTGGCCGCGGTCCGGGCCGCGGAGCAGTCCGAGAGTTGGGCAGAGGCGTTCGTGGCCACGCAGGTGTGGGGCTACGGTGTTACGGGCTACGGCCCGTACCGCACTCGTCAGGTGCTCGCCCAGCCCAGCGCTGAGGCCGTCCTCACCGAGGCGGTGTCCCTGCTCGTCGACGAGGGCGCGGTCGCAGCCTACGAGGTGCTACACACTCTCGATGGCCTCGGGCCGGCGTTCCTCACCAAATTCCTTTACTTCGCGGGCCAGGCGCTGCCAGACGTGAAGGGCCCGCGTCCCCTGATCCTCGACAGCGTGCTCGCCGGGATCCTGCGCAGGCACGCCACGAAGGTTGGACGTGCGGTTGGCTACGAGTGGTCCGAGGCGATCGCCAAGTGGATCTGGCGCGACAGCGGCTGGAGCTCCCACCGTTACGACGTCTACCTCCGGTGGATGTACGCCGCCAACGAGCGACTCGCGGCCGCGTCGATCGACTGGCCCGCAGCCCCAGACGTGCTCGAGCTGGCCCTCTTCAGCGCCGTTTGCGACCTGGAATAGCCGTATCGCCGGTGTTCACCTTCTGAGGCCCGCTTGGTTCAGGTGCTTGCCCATGGCCGCAGCCAAGTCCCGAGGCCTCGAACGTCAGCAGACGATGACCGTCCACCTTGGAGATGGTCCCGCCAGGTGGTGTAGGGGAACAATCGCCGGAACCCGCAGATCGGGGCCGTGGCTATGTCGGGGTAGGCGTCCGGCCTGCCTCAGCAGGACGCCTGGCGGGCTGCCGCGCGGGGACGGCTGCACCGACGTCCGGCCGAGCCGCACGGATCGCCGCGACCAACGGGTACAGGTGCGGATTGAACATGGGCCGATACTTCGTGGGCGGCGACTGCATCAACACGAACCGCACTTGCCGGTCACCGACGGGGACCTGGGACGCCGCCGTCACCGCCGCTCCGCGGACGTTGCTAGGCCACTTCGACGACAACTCTCCGTAAAGGCCGACGGGTACTCAGACCAATCTGACGCACCGTCAACCATTCAAGATCATCTTGCACGTGCGTTGCACAAGGCGCTGAAAAACAACAGTGATCAATGGAGAGTTGTGAAGGTGAGTACTAGCAGGTCAGCTGGCATGTTGAGGTGTCGTGCCCCTTGCCTCCAAGGGGCACGACATTGCGCCGGATCAGATGTCGCGGAAGATCTCGATCTGCGCGCCCACCGAGTTGAGCCGTTCCGCCAGGTCCTCGTACCCCCGGTTGATGACATAGACGTTGCGCAGCACCGACGTGCCCTCCGCCGCCATCATCGCCAGCAGGACGACCACCGCGGGGCGCAGGGCCGGGGGGCACATCATCTCGGCGGCGCGCCAGCGGGTGGGGCCCTCGACCAGGACGCGGTGCGGGTCGAGGAGTTGGAGCCGGCCGCCGAGGCGGCCCAGGTCCGTGAGGTAGATGGCGCGGTTGTCGTAGACCCAGTCGTGGATCAGGGTCTGGCCCTGGGCGACCGCCGCGATGGCCGCGAAGAACGGCACGTTGTCGATGTTCAGGCCGGGGAACGGCATCGGGTGGATCTTGTCGATGGGCGCCTCCAGCTTGGAGGGCCGTACGGTCAGGTCCACCAGCCGGGTACGGCCGTTGTCGGCGCGGTACTCGGCCGTACGGTCGTGGTCGAGGCCCATCTCCTCCAGCACCGCCAGCTCGATCTCCAGGAACTCGATCGGCACCCGCCGGATCGTGAGCTGGGACTCGGTGACCACGGCGGCGGCGATCAGGCTCATCGCCTCGACCGGGTCCTCGGAGGGGGAGTAGTCCACGTCCACGTCGATGGAGGGCACCCCGTGGACGGTCAGCGTGGTCGTGCCGACACCGTCCACCCGTACGCCCAGCGCCTCCAGGAAGAAGCAGAGGTCCTGCACCATGTAGTTGGACGAGGCGTTGCGGATGACGGTCACGCCGTCGTGGCGGGCGGCGGCCAGCAGCGCGTTCTCGGTGACGGTGTCCCCGCGCTCGGTCAGGACGATCGGGCGGTCCGGGGTGACGGAGTGGTCGACCTGCGCGTGGTACAGCCCCTCGGTCGCGGCGATGTCGAGACCGAAACGGCGCAGTGCGATCATATGCGGCTCGATGGTGCGCGTACCGAGGTCGCAGCCGCCCGCGTACGGCAGCCGGAAGGAGTCCATCCGGTGCAGCAGCGGACCGAGGAACATGATGATGGAGCGGGTACGGCGGGCCGCCTCCGCGTCGATCGCCGCCATGTCCAGCTCGGCGGGCGGCACGATCTCCAGGTCCACGCCGTCGTTGATCCAACGGGTGCGGACGCCGATCGAGTTGAGCACTTCCAGGAGCCGGAAGACCTCCTCGATCCGCGCCACCCGGCGCAGTACCGTGCGGCCCCTGTTGAGCAGCGAACCGCAGAGCAGCGCGACACACGCGTTCTTGCTGGTCTTGACGTCGATGGCGCCGGAGAGCCGGCGCCCGCCGACCACCCGCAGATGCATCGGGCCCGCGTACCCGAGCGACACGATCTCACTGTCGAGCGCCTCACCGATGCGCGCGATCATCTCAAGGCTGATGTTCTGGTTGCCGCGTTCGATGCGGTTCACGGCGCTCTGGCTGGTGGCCAACGCGTCGGCGAGTTGACTCTGTGTCCAGCCCCGGTGCTGCCGGGCGTCACGGATGAGCTTGCCGATGCGTACGAGGTAGTCGTCTGCCATGGCGGCAGGTTATCTCATGTATGAGATAAGTGCCGTACGGGGGTGGGCTGTCGGGGTGTCGAGCCGCCCACCCCCGTGCCCACCCCCGTCACCCTGCGCCCGCCCCGGCGCCGGGGCCACCTGGATACGGCCGTACGGGTGACAGTCGTACGGGTGGGCGTCGTACGGGTGACGGTCGTCCGAGTGGCAGTGGTACGGGCGACGGCCGTACGGATGCGGCGGTGCCCGCCCGGTGCGCCGTCTCCGCTACGCCTTCGGCTCCTGCGAGATGCGCACCATGTTCCCCGAGGGGTCCCGGAAGGCGCAGTCGCGCGGCCCCCATGGCTGGTCGATGGGTTCCTGGAGGACCTCGGCGCCGGACTGCCGCACCTTCTCGAAGACCGCTTCGAGGTCGTCGGTGCGGAAGACGACCATCGACAGCACGCCCTTGGTGAGCAGTTCCTGCAAGGCGTCGCCGTCGGCCTGGGAGCGGCCCGCGTGCGGTTCGGAGAGGACGATCTCCAGGCCGGGCTGGGTGGGGCTGCCCAGCGTGACCCAGCGGAACCCGCCGGAGGCGACGTCGTTGCGTACCTCCAGGCCGAGCGCGTCACGGTAGAAGCCGAGCGCCTCGTCGGGGTCGTTGACGGTGATGTGACAGTACTGGAGTGCGATGTTCATACCGGCAACGCTAGGCGGCGGCCCCGCGCCCCGCTTCTCGAATCCTGCTCGGTATGTCCCTGGCCGGCCGGGTGTGCACCTTCGCCAGACAGGGCGGCATCGCGGCGACCGCCTCGTGCCGCCGCGCGCGGTACGCGCTCGGCGACTCCCCGACGAGTTCGCTGAACCGCGAGCTGAACGAGCCGAGCGACGTACAGCCGACTTCCATGCACGCGTCCGTCACGCTCGTCCCCGCGCGCAGCAGCGCCATCGCCCGCTCGATGCGCCGGGTCATGAGGTAGCTGTACGGCGTCTCCCCGTACGCGGCCCGGAACCGCCGCGAGAAGTGGGCGGGCGACATCAGCGCGTGCCGGGCCATCGTCGGCACGTCGAGCGGGCGTGCGTACGCGCGGTCGATCAGGTCGCGCGCCTGGCGCAGGCGGACGAGGGTGTCGAGCTCGTGCGGGTCCATGCCGCGACGCTAACACCCGGCCCGCGCGCCGCCGGGGCCGGCAACGGAGCGGAAGCCCCCGCACCGGCCCCGGCCCCCGCCCCAGCTCCCTCTCTCCCCCCGCTCAGCCCTTCCCGACGAGCGCGAGGATCTCCCGGGCGTGCTCCACGGAGCCGTCCACGGTGTCCACGTCGTACATCGAGTCGATCATGAAGTGGTCGATCCCGGTCCGCTCGTGAATGTCCTTGACCGCCTCGGCGACCTTCTCCGTGCTCGTGCCCGCGTCGATGTTCACCCGCAGCACCGTGTCGATGGCCCGCGGGGCGCGCCCGTGCCCCGCCGCCAGCTCGTCCAGCAGCTTGCGCTGCGCGATCAGGCCGTCCACGTCGACATAGCTCGGGACGACGACCAGCGGCAGCCAGCCGTCGCCACGCCGGGCGACCCGGCGCAGGGCGCGCTCGGACATCGCGCCCAGATAGAAGGGCGGCCGGGGCCGGCGCGCCGGCTTCAGGGGCGAGTGGTGCTCGGGCACGGAGATCTGGTCGCCCTCGTACCGCGCCGGGTCGGTGGTCCAGATGGCGTCGAGGGCGTCGAGCAGCTCCTCCATGCGGGCGCCGCGCCGGGTGAAGTCGAGCCCCGCCGCCTGGTACTCCTCGGGGGACCAGCCGATCCCGAAGCCGGGCAGCAGCCGCCCGCCGCTGATCAGGTCGATCGTCGTCAGCGACCGGGCGAGCTGAACGGGCGGATAGAGCGGGGCGATGAGGACATGCGAGCCCAGCAGCACCCGGCTGGTCGCGGACGCGGCGATCCCGAGCAGGACGAACGGGTCGGCGGAGGGGTTCAGTTCCGCCGGAATGGTGGTCCCCTGCCCGCCGTACCCCACGGAGGGGCTGACCGCCGCCAGATTGCGGTCCCCCACCCAGAGGCTGGCGCCCCCGGCCTCCTCGATCGCGGTGGCGAACTCGGCGGTCCGGTCGATTCCGTACGCCTGGCGGTGGAACTGGGGGAGCGCGAAACCTATCTTCATGGTGCCCTTCACGTGCGTGTGCCGCCGGGGCGGCACACTTCGGCTCCGCTCCGACGTGATCGTCTTCGAGCGACTCTCACCCTAGTCTCGCGCCTTCCTGACAAGGGCAGTTCGGCGAATGATCGGAAGAAGGCTGCCCCTACGGGCCTCACCCGGACGCACCCCAGATGCACCCCGGGCCCACCCCGGACCCGCCCGGGACCCTCGGAGGCGGGTCCGGGCATGACCGGGCAGCGGTCATGTACTAGAGTTATCTCGACATCGAGATATCTACCGAGGACGTACCGCGACCGTCGCCCGGTAAGGCTTGCCTAACTAAGCCTTACCTTAGCGGATCGATGAGGGGCCGTGGCGGCAGCATGACGTAGTACGTGCACATTGATGAAGGAGACTGTCGTGTCGGCGAACAGCTTCGACGCCCGCAGCACGCTGCGCGTGGGCGACGAGTCGTACGAGATCTTCAGGCTGGACAAGGTCGAGGGCTCCGCCCGTCTGCCGTACAGCCTGAAGGTGCTGCTGGAGAACCTGCTCCGCACCGAGGACGGCGCGAACATCACCGCCGACCACATCCGCTCCATCGGCTCCTGGGACTCCCAGGCGCAGCCGAGCCAGGAGATCCAGTTCACGCCGGCCCGCGTGATCATGCAGGACTTCACCGGTGTGCCCTGCGTGGTCGACCTCGCCACCATGCGCGAGGCCGTGAAGGCGCTCGGCGGCGACCCGGCGAAGATCAACCCGCTCGCCCCGGCCGAGATGGTCATCGACCACTCCGTCATCGCCGACAAGTTCGGCACCCACGAGGCGTTCGCGCAGAACGTCGAGCTGGAGTACGGCCGCAACCGGGAGCGCTACCAGTTCCTGCGCTGGGGCCAGACCGCGTTCGACGAGTTCAAGGTCGTCCCGCCGGGCACCGGCATCGTGCACCAGGTCAACATCGAGCACCTGGCCCGTACGGTCATGGTCCGCAACGGCCAGGCGTACCCCGACACCCTCGTCGGCACCGACTCGCACACCACCATGGTCAACGGCCTGGGCGTGCTGGGCTGGGGCGTCGGCGGCATCGAGGCCGAGGCCGCGATGCTCGGCCAGCCGGTCTCCATGCTCATCCCGCGCGTCGTCGGCTTCAAGCTGACCGGGGAGCTGCCCGCCGGCACCACCGCCACCGACCTGGTCCTCACGATCACCGAGATGCTCCGCAAGCACGGCGTAGTCGGCAAGTTCGTCGAGTTCTACGGTGAGGGCGTCGCCGCGACCTCCCTCGCCAACCGCGCCACCATCGGCAACATGTCGCCGGAGTTCGGCTCCACCGCCGCGACCTTCCCGATCGACGGCGAGACGCTGAAGTACCTCCGCCTGACCGGCCGTGACGAGCAGCAGGTCGCCCTCGTCGAGGCGTACGCCAAGGAGCAGGGCCTCTGGCTCGACCCGGCCGCCGAGCCCGACTTCTCCGAGAAGCTGGAGCTGGACCTCTCCACGGTCGTCCCCTCCATCGCGGGCCCCAAGCGCCCCCAGGACCGCATCGTCCTCGCCGAGGCCAAGGCGAAGTTCGCCGAGGACGTACGGAACTACGTCTCCGACGACGAGGAGGCGGGCAAGGAGTCCTTCCCGGCCTCCGACGCCCCCGCCTCCGCCAACGGCGTGCCGACCCGCCCGACCCTGGTCACGGCCCCCGACGGCACGACGTACGAGATCGACCACGGCGCCGTCACCGTCGCCGCGATCACCTCCTGCACCAACACCTCGAACCCGTATGTGATGGTCGCCGCCGCGCTCGTCGCCAAGAAGGCCGTCGAGAAGGGCCTGAGCCGCAAGCCCTGGGTCAAGACCACCCTCGCCCCCGGCTCCAAGGTCGTCACCGACTACTTCGACAAGGCGGGCCTCACCCCGTACCTCGACAAGGTCGGCTTCAACCTGGTCGGTTACGGCTGCACCACCTGCATCGGCAACTCGGGCCCGCTCCCCGACGAGGTCTCCAAGGCGGTCAACGAGCACGACCTCGCGGTCACCTCGGTGCTCTCCGGCAACCGCAACTTCGAGGGCCGGATCAACCCCGACGTCAAGATGAACTACCTGGCCTCCCCGCCGCTGGTCGTCGCGTACGCCATCGCGGGCTCCATGAAGGTGGACATCACCAAGGACGCCCTCGGCACCGACCAGGACGGCAAGCCCGTCTACCTCCAGGACATCTGGCCCACCGAGGCCGAGGTCAACGACGTCGTGGCGAACGCCATCGGCGAGGACATGTTCAGCAAGTCCTACCAGGACGTCTTCGCGGGCGACGCCCAGTGGCAGGCGCTGCCGATCCCCACCGGCAACACCTTCGAGTGGGACCCGCAGTCCACCTACGTCCGCAAGCCCCCGTACTTCGAGGGCATGACGATGGAGACCACGCCGGTCACCGACATCACCGGCGCGCGGGTCCTCGCCAAGCTGGGCGACTCGGTCACCACCGACCACATCTCCCCGGCCGGCGCCATCAAGGCCGACACCCCGGCCGGCGCCTACCTCACGGAGCACGGCGTCGAGCGCCGCGACTTCAACTCGTACGGTTCCCGGCGCGGCAACCACGAGGTCATGATCCGGGGTACGTTCGCCAACATCCGCCTGCGCAACCAGATCGCACCGGGCACCGAGGGCGGCTACACCCGCGACTTCACGGTGGACGGCGCCCCGGTCTCCTTCATCTACGACGCCTCGCGCAACTACATCGCGCAGGGCACCCCGCTGGTCGTCCTGGCCGGCAAGGAGTACGGCTCCGGCTCCTCCCGCGACTGGGCCGCCAAGGGCACCGCGCTCCTCGGCGTCAAGGCCGTCATCGCCGAGTCGTACGAGCGCATCCACCGCTCGAACCTCATCGGCATGGGCGTCCTCCCCCTCCAGTACCCGGAAGGCGCCTCCGCCCAGTCCCTCGGCCTCACCGGCGAGGAGACCTTCACCTTCACCGGCGTCACCGAACTCAACAACGGCACCACCCCGCGCACCGTCAAGGTGACCACGGACACCGGCATCGAGTTCGACGCGGTCGTCCGCATCGACACCCCGGGCGAGGCGGACTACTACCGCAACGGCGGCATCATGCAGTACGTCCTGCGCAGCCTGATCCGCAAGTAGCCCCTCCCGGCACCCGCCGCCCCACCCCCGAGGGCCGTGCCCCGTACGTATGTGTACGGGACACGGCCCTCGGGCTGTACGGGCAAGAAACGGGGTGGCGTGAAAGAGCCCCCGTACGTTGCTCTCCGTAATCGACCGCATATATAATGGATACCGGTTGCGTGTTCAATCACCATCGAGTGGAGGCAGCGATGCGGCGCACCTGGGAAGCGGACCCCTCGGCGTTATTTCTCCGCCGGCTGGGAAAGTCGGCGAAGGAGCTGGGGAATTCCGACGGGAAAGACGAGTGCCCGGACATCTGGCAGCTCGACAACGGCGATATCGCCGTCATCGGCAGGGACCTCACATCCCACTACGCGCCGCGACTTCCGGAGGGGGTCGCCCTCGCCGCCGACGAGCGGCTCGTGGTCATTCCCGGAAACATGCTCCGGGCCGCCAAACCGGATATCGCCGATGCTTGATCTCGGCGCCCCGGCCGCCCTCCGTCGCGAACAGGGTGTGCGCCTTTCCAGGGAGGCCTACAAACGCGAGTTCCGGGAGCGGGATGCGGCGATCATTGGCCGCGACTCGTGGAAACTGGAGCGTCGGCAGCACTTCGAGGAACAGGGCAGCCCCAGTCGCGACGCGCTCTCCCGAGGGGAGTGGGCGGAATCGCTGCGGCTCATGGCGGAGCGCCGGGAGAAACTGCTGGCCGTCGCCCGCGAAGACGAGCGTCGCCGTTCCCTCTTCCACCGGGTACGCGTGGTCGAACAGCCGCTGACGCCCTATCTCCAGTGGGAACTGCACTCGTTGCGGCAACAGGCCGCATGCGGGATGCGGGTGCGGGTGATCGGCGCAGGGGCGGTGGCCTCCTCGGAGAACGGCGGCCTCCTGCCGGAATTGGTCGTACTCGGCGGCGACGTGCTGTACGAGGTGATCTACACCGAATCCGGAGTGCCCGACGGTGCGGTCCGTCACAGCGACCCCGACATCATCAAGGGCTGGGAAAGCTACATCAAGTACCTCTACCGTGCGGGCGAGGAGGTGACGAGCTACTTCGACCGAGAGGTGGCCCACCTTCCCCCGCCGACACCGAAGGCGGATTAGGCGATCAACGAGTCCCACGGGAGCGAGAATCACCCCGACACGTCACGGAACGACCTGTCGGGGAATTCTCGCGATGTCGTACAGGCCGGAAACGTCAGCGGCGGAATCCATTTCCACGAGCGAGGCATTCCGGGCGGCGACGCTTCCGCACCACCCACTCCGCGACAGCTACCGGCCGATGTACGGCAGTTCGTCAACCGAGTGGGCAAACTCGGCGAATTGAACGCCGTGCTGGCCGACGAGGCGGGCCGGCCGCTGGTCATCTCCGTCTGCGTCATCGCGGGCACCGCGGGGGCCGGAAAGACCTCGCTCGCGCTGCACTGGGCCCACCAGGTCCAGGAGCGCTTTCCCGACGGGCAGCTCTACGTCAACCTGCGCGGTTACGACCCGGGGGAGCCGGTCACGGCCCAGGAAGCACTGCACCGGTTCCTGCCCGCGCTGGGAGTACGCCCCGACTCGGTGCCCCAGGACCAGGACACCGCCGCCGCGCTCTACCGCTCGCTCCTGGCCGACCGGCGGGTACTCGTCGTCCTCGACAACGCCGCCACCGTCGCCCAGGTCCGCCCGCTGCTGCCGGGCAGCAAGGGCTGCCTGGTCCTCGTGACCAGTCGCAGCCGGCTCTCCGGACTGGCCGTCCGCGACGGGGCGCGCCGGCTGACGCTCGGCACCCTGCCCCAGCCGGAGGCCGTCTCCCTGCTCCGCGCCGTCACCGCCGGATACCGGCCGGAGGACGACGCGGACAAGCTCACCGAACTGGCCGAACTGTGCGCCCGGCTGCCCCTGGCGCTCCGTATCGCCGCAGAACGCGCCGCGAGCCAGCCGCACCTGCGGCTGGACGACCTGATCGCCGATCTACGGGACGAGAGCGCCCTGTGGGACGCCCTCAGCACCGGGGACGACGAAGAAGCGGAAGCTGTCCGTACGGTCTTCGCATGGTCCTACCGGGCCCTGCCCGACCAGGCCGCCCGGCTCTTCCGGCTGCTCGGACTCCACCCGGGCCCCGAATTCGGCCTGCACGCGGCCGTGTCGCTCGGCGCGCTGACCCCCGCCCGTGGCAGAGCGCTGCTGGACTCGCTCGTCGGCGCCCATCTCCTGGAGCAGACCGGCCCCGACCGCTATCAGTTCCACGACCTGCTGCGCGCCTACGCCACCGACCGGGCGACGCGGGACGAGCCGGCCGAGGAGCGGAACGCCGCGCTTCGTCGCGTCCTCGACTGGTATCTGCACAGCGCGGACGCCGCCCAGAGCTGGATCAGCCCCGCCGAACCCCACCTGGACCTCACCCCTTCCGCCGACGGGGTACGGCCGCAGACCTTCCCGGGGTACGACGCGGCGGTCGACTGGGCCGAACGCGAGGACAGCAACCTCCTGCACGCCGTACGCACCGCCGCCACCACAGGACACGGCGAACTCGCCTGGCAACTCGCCGCGGTACTGGCGAACGCGCGCTTCCCCTCCTCCCCGACGGCGGACTGGCTCGACATCGGCCGGATCGGACTCGCCGCCGCGCAGCGCCTCGGCGACCGCGCCGCGGAAGCCCGGCTCCTCACGGAGCTGGGTATGAGCTACACCCGGGTCGACCGCCTCCCCGAGAGCCACGACAGCCACCACGGCGCCCTGCTGATCTGGCGTGAACTCGGGGACCGGCTCGGCGAGGCCCATGCGCTCAACCTGATCGGCCTCTTCCATCTGCGCAGCCGTCAACTCGCCCAGGCGGCCGACCACTTCGAGCAGGCCATCGAGATCTTCCAGGAGCGGGAGGCCGCCCACTGGGCGGCCACCGCGCTCTCCAACCTCGCCAGCACCCATTACGGAGCCGGGCGGCTGCCCGAGGCCGCCACCGTCACCCGGCAGGCGCTCCAGGCCCACCGGGCGCTGGAGAACCCGCGCGGCGAGGGCAACATCCTGCGGCTGCTGAGCCAGATCGAGTGCGAGCGGGGTGAGACGGAGAAGGCGCTCGGGGCGGCGCGGGCCGCCGTGGACATCGCCCTCGTCCTGCGCGACCACCGGCTGGAGGGGTACTGGCTGCTGCCCCTGGGCGACGCGCAGCGCGCGAGCGGCGCGCTCCCGGACGCCCTGGAGTCGTACCAGCGCTCCGCGACGCTCCACCGTCGCCTCGGCAACCGCGGCAGGGAAGCCCAGGCATGGCAGCGCACGGCCCTCGCCTACCGCACACTCGGCCGGGACGAGGAGGCCGCGCACTTCCACCGGATGGCCGCCACCGCCCATCAGGAGCTGGGCGACCCCTGGGACGAGGCGCAGGCGCTGGACGGGCTCGCCGCCACGCTCCGCGCCGACGACCCGGCCGGCTCGGCGCGCCACTGGACGCGGGTGCTGAGCCTCCTCGACGGCTACGACGACCCCCGGGCCACGGCCCTGCGTGACCGGGTGGGGCGCGATCTCGCCGCCGTCCGGCCGGAGTGACCCGGCCCGAGGGCCGTGCCCCGTACCTACGTGTACGGAGCACGGCCCTCGGATCGTACGGACGTGAGTGTCGTCGTCAGTGCAGCAGCTCCACCTCCGACAGGGTGCCCGGTTCCGTCGTCACCAGGCGGTACTTCGCGTAGGTGCCCGGGTGCGGCAGTGTGAAGGCGCGGGTCTGGCGGTCCCAGGTGAAGGATTCGGCCTTGCGGGAGTCCAGGGTGTGCCAGGTGGTGCCGTCCGTGGAGCCTTGTACCGTCCAGCCCTTCGGGGCCTGTGCCGCCGTTGCCGAGGTCAGGGTGTACTGGACCGCCTTCGTGGGGGAGGTCACCGGGAGGTCCACCGTGTCGACCCGGGTCTCCGTGCGCGAGGTGTTGTCGAAGAGGGGGCCCGTGCCGGTCAGGGCGTCGGTGCGGGGGGTGGGGACGGTGTCGTCCCGCGTGATGGAGACCGGGCCCGCGGTGCGGCCGGTGGCCCAGGTGGAAGGCTTCGGGCCCATCGTGAAGTCGAGGGTGCCGCCTTGCGACAGGGCCTTGTGCGGGAGGGCCGTCGAGGTCCAGGGCTTTCCGTTGACCTTCAGCGACTGGACGTAGATGTTCTTCGCGCTGTTCTTCGGCGCCTTGATCACCAGGGTGCGGCCGTTGTCCATCCGGACCGTCACCTTGGTGAAGAGCGGCGACCCGATCGCGTACTCCCCGCCCCCCATCACCAGCGGATAGAAGCCCAGCGCCGAGAAGACGTACCACCCCGACTGCTCGCCGTTGTCCTCGTCGCCCAGATACCCCTGGCCGATCTCGCTGCCGGTGTAGAGGCGGCTCAGCACCTCGCGGACCTTCTCCTGGGTCTTCCACGGCTGGCCGGCCGCGTCGTACATGTACGCGGCATGGTGGGAGGGCTGGTTGGAGTGGCCGTACTGGCCCATCCGTACGTCACGCGCCTCCGTCATCTCGTGGATGACGCCGCCGTACGACCCCGCGATCTCCCGGCCGCCCGTCTCCGGCGTCGAGAAGTACGTGTCGAGCTTCTCGGCCAGACCTGCCCGGCCGCCGTACAGGTTGGCAAGTCCGCGCGAGTCCTGCGGGGCCGTGAAGGCGTACCCCCAGCCGTTCGTCTCCGTGTAGTCGTACCCCCACACCCGCGGGTCGTACGTGTCCGGGGAGAGCCGCCAGTCGCCCTTCAGGTTCCGGCCCTGGAAGAAGCCGATCCGCTCGTCGAAGAGCGAGACATAGTTCTGGGCGCGGTTGAGGAAGTACGCGGACTCCTCCTGGTACCGCTTCTCGCCCGTCTTCTTGTACAGCGCCTCGCCCATCTTCGCGATGCCGTAGTCGTTGAGATAGCTCTCCAGCGCCCAGGACAGCCCCTCGTGGGTCTCCGTCGAGGTGTACCCGAGGAACGTCGAGGTCTCCGTCCCCTTGCGGCCCACGCCCGAACTCGGCGGCGCCACCGTCGCGTTCTTCAGCGCCGCCTCGTACGCCGCCTTCGCGTCGAAGTCCACGCCCTTGAGGTACGCGTCCGCGAACGCCACATCGGAACTGGTGCCGGTCATCAGATCCGCGTAGCCGGGGGAGGACCAGCGGGAGATCCAGCCGCCGTCCTTGTACTGCTGCACGAACCCGTCGACCAGCTTTCCGGCCTTCTTCGGGGTGAGGAAGGAGTACGCCGGCCAGGTGGTCCGGTACGTGTCCCAGAAGCCGTTGTTCACATAGATCTCGCCGTCCACGATCTTCGCGCCGGTCTGGGTGGGGGTGTCCGTGCCCGTCTTCGGGGAGAAGGGGCTCGCGTAGCTCTGCTTCGGGCGCGCCGTCGAACCCGTGTTCTCGAAGCCCGAGTTGGGGTACAGGTAGAGCCGGTAGAGGTTGGAGTAGAGCGTCACGAGCTGGTCGTGGTCGGCGCCCTCCACCCGGACCCGGCCCAGGATGTCGTCCCACGCCCCCTGCGCCCGGTCCGCGATCCGCTCGAAGCGGCTGCCGTCCGGGATCTCGGCGGCCAGGTTCTTCTTCGCCTGGTCGACGCTGATCAGCGAGGTCGCCACGCGGAGCGTGACGGTGCGGTCGGCGCCCGCGTCGAAGCGGAGGTAACCGGTGACATTCGCGCCCCCGCCGCCGGTCAGCGAACCGCTCGCGGTGACCGGCGCGTCGAAGACGCCGTACACGAAGAGCCGGGTCGCGCCGGTCGACAGGCCGCTGCGCACATCGGAGTACGCGGTGAAGGAGCGGGTCGCCGGGTCGAGGGTGAGCCCGCCCGCGTTGGAGACGTTGTCGAGGATCATGGACGCGTTCTCACCCGGATAGGTGGTGCGCACGATCGCCGCGTGGTCGGTCGGGGCGATCTCCGTCTTCAGGCCGTTCTCGAAGGTCACGCCGTAGCGGTACGGCTTCGCGCTCTCCTTCTCGTGGCGGAAGGGGAGCGCCCGCGCCGTACGGGAGGCGTTCGGCGTGCCCGCGTCCACCGACGGCATGAACTGGAAGGTCTGCCGGTCGCCCATCCACGGGCTCGGCTCATGACTTGCCGCGAACGCCTGGAGAGTGGGCAGGTTGTCGGCGTTGTTGGCCCGGCTGTACTCGTAGAGCCAGCTCGTGGACCCCGCGTTGGTCACCGGCGTCCAGAAGTTGAAGCCGTTCGGGACCGCCGTCGCGGGGAAGTTGTTGCCGCGCGAGAACGAGCCGCTGGAGTTGGTGCCGCGCACCGTCGACGCGTACTCGGAGACGCGCGCGAGCGGCTTCTCGGCCGCCTTGGGCGCCAGGGTGATGTCGTCGATCCACCCCTCGAACTGCGCGGGTCCGGTACGGGAGTCGTACGCGACCAGGATCCGCGCCACCGTCCTGCCCTGCGCGACCTGCCCTATCCGGGCGTCGACCTGGTTCCACTGGTTGACGTAGAGCCGCTTCGCGTCCGCCTGGCCCTGCGGGGTGAGCGCCCCGCCGTGCGCGTCGGCGGCCTTGAGGTCGCTCAGATAGGTGCCGTCCGTGAAGGCGAGGTCCACCGAGACATGCGTGGAGGGGTAGTTCAGGTCCGTCTCGGCCATCGCGGGGTAGATCCGGTACGAGAGCGCCGTGTCCCGCCGTACCGCCACGTCGACGTCGAAGACCTTGTTGTACGAGTACGCGCGCCCCTCGCCCCGGTGCGTCCCGGAGTACTTCAGCGCCCGCGCCCCGGTGAACCCGGCCCCGGACTTCGCGGTGGGGGAGCCGACGGGCCCCCGGTCGACCTGGGTGCGCATGTCCTCGGGCGTGGGAGCGCTCGTATCGCCGTTCGAGAACTGCACATCCGCCAACTGGGTGGCGTCGGAGGCCCCGTTGTTCGCCGTGATGTCCAGCCGGTAGTGCGCGTACGTGGACACCGCCGCCGCGTCGAGGTCGTACGTACGGGTCTGGAAGCGCTCGGGGAAGCTCTGGCCCGTACGGGTGTCCAGGTCCTTCCACTCCTTGCCGTCCGCCGAGCCCTGGAGCGTCCAGTTCTTCGGGTCGCGCTCGGGGTGGTCGTTGGCCGACGTCAGGGCGTAGGTGACGACCTTGACGGGCGCGTCCAGGTCGAACTCGACCCAGGCGGTGGGGGTGAACGCCAGCCACTTGGTGGCGGGGCGCACATCGACCAGGTTCTCCTTGGTCTCCCCGCCGCCGGTGTTCTCCCCGCTCGCGCGCAGGGCGATCACCCGGTCGGTGACATTGCCGGGGATCCCGTCGACGAAGCCGCCGTCGACCCCGGAGGACCGTTTCGCCCCGTCGGGGCCGACCTCGACGGTGTTGCGCCAATCCGGCTGGCGTTCCTCCGGCTCGAACGAGGAGGCGAACGTGGTGTCGGCGGGCCGCGGCCCGGACGCGGCGTGCGGCACCGCGGCGGCGGACGGGGCGGTCGCGACGAGCAGTGAGGCAGCCGCCAACAGGGCGGCCAGGGGCATTCGTCGGGGGCGGAGTCCAGGTCTGGGCTGCGTACCGGGCATACCGAGTCTTCCTCCTGCGGACCGAGTCGGACAACGTTGTCAAACCAGAGGCGCAGGGTCCAGTAGGGGCTAAGTGCACAGTGGTGTCAAGGGTGTTGGAGGAGCGGCGTGTCCGGAGCCACCGGACGGCAGGGCTCCGGAGAGGGCGCGGGGGGCGGCGCCGGGGCGACGTCGGGGTGGCGCCGGGGCGCGACGGCGCGCGGCCGGACGGCGCGGATGTCAGGGAGGTCTCAACTAGGGAAAGACTGCCGCCCAAACCCGCTCTTGATCTTGCTCACTTCACAGGAAATGGACTATACCTGTCGCGTCCGCGCCTGAAGGCCGAACACGATCCAGCACGATATTCCTGTACCACCCAGCTTCATTCGAACGCGGTGGCGGAGCCCTTCTCCTCAGAGAAGGACGGGCGACCGGTACACCGCCTGAGTCCTGGAGAAGGCGAGGACTTGAGCATGGGATCCACCTCCGCCCGAAACGACAACGCGGGCCTCGGCCGCCGTGATGTGATCAAGCGGTCCGCCGCGATCGGCCTGATCACCGTTCCGACGATGAGCTTCCTCGCCTCCTGTGCGAGCAGCGACAGCGGAAGCGACAAGAAGGTCGAGAAGGGCAAGACCTCCGAGAAGAACCCGCTCGGCGTCAACGACTCCGCGCCGCTCGACTTCGTGCTCTTCAACGGCGGGTTCGGCACGGAGTACGGGCAGGACGCCGTCAAGCAGTACGAGACGGCTTACCCCAAGGCCGAGGTGAAGTTCTCCTCGACCCAGAAGATCCAGTCCGAGCTGCAACCACGCTTCAACGGCGGCAGCCCGCCCGACCTGATCGACAACTCCGGCGCCGAGCAGATGGACATGGGCGTCCTCGCCGGCAAGAAGCAGCTCGCCGACCTGACGCCGCTGATGGACGCCCCGTCGTACGACGACCCGTCGAAGAAGGTCCGCGACACGCTGCGCCCCGGCGTCCTGGAGATGGGCCAGCTCGACGGCGACCCGGTCTGGATCATGTACTACGCCTACACGGTGTACGGCGTCTGGTACTCGCAGACCGCGCTCGACAAGCTCGACGCCGAGTACCCCGAGGACTGGGACGCGATGCTGGCCCTCTGCGAGAAGGCCAAGAAGAAGGGCATCGCCGGATGGACGTACGCCGGCAAGTACCCGTACTACATCCCGTTCTCCCTCTACCCGTTCATCGGGAAGATCGGCGGCCGTGAAGTCCTCGACTCCATCGACAACCTGGAGCCGAACGCCTGGAAGCACCCGGCCGTGAAGTCCGCCTTCGAGGCGTACTTCGAACTCTTCAAGAAGGGGTACATCCTCCAGGGCACCCCCGGACTCGACCACACGCAGTCGCAGACCGCGTGGACCGAGGGCAAGGCGCTCTTCCTCCCCAACGGTTCCTGGGTGGAGAACGAGGCGGCGAAGACCACGCCCAAGGACTTCCAGATGAAGGTGGCAGCCCCCTCCAGCCTGGACAGCTCCGACAAGCTCCCCTTCGGTACGCTCTGGGCCTCCGGCGGCGAACCCTTCATCGTGCCCGCCAAGGCCAAGAACCCGGACGGCGGCATGGAGCAGCTCCGCATCATGCTGAGCGAGGCGTCCTCGAAGAACTTCACCTCCAAGGTGAGTTCCCTTACGGCGTTCAACGGCGGCACCGACGGCCTCTCCCTCTCCACCGCGCTCCAGTCCGGCGTCGACGCGCTCGCCAAGGCGGGTGACAACGTGCTCAACCCGCGCATGCAGGACTGGTACGTCGAGCTCCAGAAGCAGAAGATCGGGGTGGGCGTGCTCGGCGAGATGATGGCCGGGCGTATGACGCCCGCCGAGGCGGTCAAGAAGTGCCAGGAGTTCGCGGACGCCACGGCCAAGGACACCTCCATCAAGCACTACAAGCACCGGTAGCGGCGGAAGCGTCCGGGGACCCCGTACGTACGAGACGGGCGGGGTCCCCCGGACACGGTCCGTCGTACGGGGTCCCAGAGCGGCACGGCGTCACGGCGCCGGAGATTCGGGGTCGGGAGACATGCAGCACGGCAAGTACCGTTTCATCGTGGGGTTCCTGATCGGGCCCCTCGCGCTGTACGCGCTTTTCGTCGTATGGCCGTTCGTCCAGTCCATCTACTACTCGTTCACGGACTGGACGGGCCTGAGTCCCGACTTCGTGATGGTCGGTTTCGACAACTACAGCCGGATGCTGGACGACAGCACCTTCTGGTCCTCGCTCCGGCACAGCCTGCTCTTCGCGCTGCTGCTGCCCGTGGTCGTCCTCGGCCTCGCGCTCTTCTTCGCCTTCATGCTCAACGTCGGCGGGCGGAACGTGAAGGGCGCGGCCATCGCGGGGGTGCGCGGCTCGTCCTTCTACAAGATCGTGTACTTCTTCCCGCAGGTGCTCTCGATCGCGATCGTGGCGCTGCTCTTCCAGTTCGCGTACAACCCGAACAGCGGTGCCATCAACGCCGCGTTCAGCGCGGTCGGCCTGGACAGCGTCAAGCCGGACTGGCTCGGCGACCCGAACCTCGCGCTCTGGTGCGTGATGGCGGTCCTGGTCTGGAGTACGACCGGGTTCTTCGTGGTCCTCTTCTCCGCGGGCATGGCCTCCATCCCCAAGGACTTCTACGAGGCGGCGCTGCTGGACGGCGCGAACCGGTTCACCACCTTCTTCCGCATCACCCTGCCGCTGCTCTGGGACACCGTGCAGTCCGGCTGGGTCTATATGGGGATCCTCGCGCTCGGCGCGGAGTCCTTCGCGGTCGTCCAGATCATGACGGTGGGCCCCGGCGGGCCCGCCGATTCCACCAATGTCCTGACCCTGCTCGTCTACCAGAAGGCGTTCCGTGACGGTCAGGCCGGTTACGCGACCACGATCGGCGTCGCCCTGCTCGTCGTCACGCTGGCCTTCTCCGCCCTCGTGATGCGCCTGGGCCGACGCGAGCGGCTGGAGTACTGATGAAGACCACCGACACCCCTCCGCCGGCCGACCTGCCCCCCGCGGACCGGCCACCGCTCCAGCGGTCCGTCACGAAGACGACCCCCGCCACGCCCAAGCAGACCACGACCGGCGGCGTCCTCAACGTCTTCTCCCACGGCGTCCTCGTCATCTGGGCCTTCCTGGTCGCCATGCCGCTGCTCTGGGCCGTCATGACGTCCTTCAAGGACGACCGGTCCATCTTCGTCAGCCCGTGGTCGCTGCCGGACCGGCTGCACTTCGAGAACTGGTCGCGCGCCTGGACCCAGGCGCATATGAGCGACTACTTCCTCAACACCATCCTGGTGGTGGCCGGTTCGCTCACGGGCACGCTGCTCTTCGGGTCGATGGCCGCGTATGTGCTGGCCCGCTTCGACTTCCCGGGCAACCGCTTCATCTACTACCTGTTCATCGGCGGGATGAGCTTCCCCATCATCCTGGCGCTGGTCCCGCTCTTCTACGTCATGAACAACCTCGGCCTGCTCAACACGATCCACGGGCTGATCCTGGTCTACATCGCCTACTCGCTGCCGTTCACGGTCTTCTTCCTGACCTCGTTCTTCAGAACGCTCCCCACCTCGGTCGCGGAAGCCGCGCTCATCGACGGCGCCTCGCACACCCGTACGTTCTTCCAGGTGATGCTGCCGATGGCCAAGCCGGGCCTGATCAGCGTGGGCATCTTCAACTTCCTCGGCCAGTGGAACCAGTACCTGCTGCCCACGGTGCTCAACACCGACCAGGACAACAAGGTCCTCTCCCAGGGCCTCGTCCAGCTCGCCGTCAGCCAGGGGTACAAGGGCGACTGGTCGGGGCTCTTCGCCGGCCTGGTGATGGCGATGCTGCCGGTGCTCGCCGCGTACATCATCTTCCAGCGCCAGGTGGTGGCCGGCCTGACGGCGGGGGCGCTCAAGTAGCCCTACCCGCGAGTACAAGGGTCGAAGGTACGGTCCAACCGCCCGCCGGTCCTTCCCGGCGGGCGGTTCGGCGCGTTCACCGCGCTCAAGGTCTTGACGGGAAGGGGCCCGAAAGCTGAGCTTAGGGTTCACAAGTTGGAGATACGTCGGGGTCTCATGGGCGCGGCCCCGGCCGGCGGCGGCGGTCGTGCCGTCCGCCCAGGGCAGGAGTGGATGAGTCGTGGAGACTCCAGGGTCGCAGTCTTCTCTGCACCGGGCCAACCTCGAACGGGTCGTACGCGCGGTGCGCATGGCCGGTTCGCTCACGCAGGCGGAGATCGCGCGCTCCACGGGGCTGTCGGCGGCCACGGTCTCCAATATCGTCCGTGAGCTGAAGGACGGCGGTACGGTCCAGGTCACCCCCACCTCGGCCGGTGGCCGCCGGGCCCGCAGTGTCTCGCTCAGCGGCGACGCGGGCATCGTCGTCGGGGTCGACTTCGGCCATACGCATCTGAGGGTGGCCGTCGGGAACCTCGCCCACCAGGTGCTCGCCGAGGAGGCGGAGCCGCTCGACGTCGACGCCTCCTCCGCGCACGGCTTCGGCCGCGCCGAGGAGCTGGTCGACCGGCTGATCGAGACCACCGGCGTCGGCCGGCGGAAGGTGATCGGCGTGGGGCTCGGGGTGCCGGGGCCCATCGACGTCGAATCGGGCACGCTCGGCTCCACCTCGATCCTCCCGGGGTGGACCGGCATCAACCCCAGCGAGGAACTGGCCGCCCGCCTCGGCGTGCCGGTGTACGTCGACAACGACGCCAACCTGGGCGCCCTCGGCGAACTGGTCTGGGGGAGCGGACGCGGCGTCGCGGACCTCGCGTACATCAAGGTCGGCAGCGGCGTCGGCGCCGGGCTGGTCATCGAGGGGCAGATCTACCGGGGCCCCGGCGGCACGGCGGGCGAGATCGGCCACATCACCCTCGACGAGTCGGGCCCGGTCTGCCGCTGCGGCAACCGCGGCTGCCTGGAGACCTTCGCGGCGACCCGCCATGTCCTGCCCCTGCTCCACTCCAGCCACGGCGCCGACCTCACCATGGAGCGCGTCGTCCAGCTCGCCCGGGACGGCGACCCCGGCTGCCGCCGGGTCATCGCGGACGTGGGCCGCCATGTCGGCAGCGGTGTCGCCAACCTCTGCAACCTGCTCAACCCCAGCCGGGTCGTGCTCGGCGGCGACCTGGCCGAGGCCGGGGAGCTGGTCCTCGGGCCGATCCGCGAGTCCGTCTCCCGGTACGCCATCCCCAGCGCCGCCCGGCAGCTCTCGGTGCTCCCTGGGGCGCTCGGCGGCCGGGCGGAGGTGCTGGGGGCGCTCGCCCTCGTCCTGAGCGAGATGGGTGATTCGACGCTGCTGGAGAGCGCCCTGCCGGGCGCCAGGACCGGCTCGGCGGCCTCGGCAGCCTCGGCCTCGGCGGCCCCGGCCTCCCCGGCCCCGTCGGCGACGCCCTCCGGCCCCGCCAGGGCCACCTCACCGGCTTCGGCTCCTGCCTTCACTTAGATTACGGATGGCACCGTTGTCATCTCGTTAAGGATTTACTCCTTGACGTCGAGTTCGGACGGGAGTTGACTTCCAGCCACCTCGGCCGCAACGTCGCGGCCTCGTCAGGGAGGTTTTTGAAGTGAACGCAACGATGCGTCGTGCGGCCGTGGCCACCGTCGCCACCGCGATGGCCGTCTCCCTCGCCGCCTGCGGCAGCGCCAAGGAGTCCGGCGACAAGGCCGAAGCGTCCAAGGCGGAGAAGAAGGGCCCGATCACCATCGGGCTGCTCCTGCCGGAGAACCAGACCGCCCGGTACGAGAAGTTCGACAAGCCGCTGATCGAGAAGAAGGTCAGCGAGCTGACCGGCGGCACCGGCAAGATCGTCTACGCCAACGCCAAGCAGGACGCCACGACGCAGAGCCAGCAGGCCGACACCATGATCACCAACAAGGTGGACGTGCTGGTCGTGGACGCGGTCGACTCGAAGGCCATCGCCAGCTCGGTCAAGAAGGCCAAGGGGGCCGGCATACCGGTCGTGGCCTACGACCGGCTCGCCGAGGGGCCGATCGACGCGTACACCTCGTTCGACAACGAAGAGGTCGGCCGGGTCCAGGGCAAGGCGCTCCTGGACGAGCTGGGGGACAAGGCGAAGTCCGGCGACATCGTCATGATGAACGGCGCGAGCACCGACCCGAACGCCGGCCTCTTCAAGAAGGGCGCCCTCTCCGTCCTCGACGGCAAGGTGAACATCGGCAAGTCGTACGACACCAAGGAGTGGAAGCCGGAGAACGCCAACGCCAACATGGAAGGCGCCATCTCCGCGCTGGGCAAGGACAAGATCATCGGCGTCTACTCCGCCAACGACGGCATGGCGGGCGGCATCATCACCGCCCTCAAGGGCGCCGGATTCACCAAGCTCCCGCCGGTCACCGGACAGGACGCGGAACTCGCCGGGGTGCAGCGCATCGTCTCCGGCGAGCAGTTCATGAGCGTCTACAAGTCCTACCCGCAGGAGGCCGAGATCGCGGCCGAGATGGCCGTCGCGCTCGCCAAGGGCGAGAAGCTCGACTCCATCGCCAAGACCACCGTGGACAGCCCCACCACCAAGGCCGTCCCGACCGTGCTCGTCCCGGTCGTCTCGCTGACCAAGGACAACATCAACGAGACCGTGATCAAGGACGGCATCTACACCGTCGCCGAGATCTGCACCGACAAGTACAAGGCCGCCTGCGACGCCGCCGGCGTGAAGTAGGACCGTACGGCCGGACCCGTACGGGCTCGACCCGTACGACCGGACCTACGGGACAGGGCGTACGTGCCGGCCCCGTACGGGATGGGTCGTACGGACCGACCCTGTGCGGGACGGGTCGTACGTACCGGCCCTGTGCGGGACGGATCGTACGGGCCGGCCCCGTACAGGGCGGATCGTACGGACCGGCCCCGTACGGCCGGTGCGCGAAAGCCGGTCCGGAGCCCCGCTCGTCAACGCCCCGCAGCCAGGGCGGGGCCCCGGACGGACCCGCGGCGGCGAGCCGTCCCCGGCCACGCCGCCGCGGGTCACCCTTCCCCCCCGTGCCCCTCGCGGCACCCCCCGCCGTACGCCGTGCTCCGTAACCCCCGCGCGGCCCGGCTCCCCCTACCCTGCTCGACCTCCGCGCCTCACCCCCGGCGCGGCATCCCCGCCGGTCAGGCGGCGAAGGAGATGGTTCATGTGACCGCTACGCCCGTGCTGGCGTTGCGAGGGGTCTCCAAGCGGTTCGGTGCCGTCCAGGCGCTCACCGACGTAGAGCTGGAGATCCACTCCGGTGAGGTGGTCGCCCTCGTGGGCGACAACGGCGCCGGGAAATCCACGCTGGTGAAGACCATCGCCGGCGTCCACCCCATTGACGACGGCGTCATCGAGTGGGAGGGCACCCCCGTCTCGATCGGCCGGCCGCACGACGCCCAGAACCTCGGCATCGCGACCGTCTACCAGGACCTCGCGCTCTGCGACAACATCGATGTCGTCGGCAACCTCTACCTCGGCCGCGAGCTGCGGAGCTGGGGCGTGCTCGACGAGGTCGAGATGGAGCGCCGCTCCCGCGAACTGCTGACCACGCTGTCGATCCGGATCCCCAGCGTCCGTATCCCCATCGCCTCGCTCTCCGGCGGCCAGCGCCAGACCGTGGCCATCGCCCGCTCCATGCTCGGCGAGCCCAAGCTCGTCATCCTGGACGAGCCGACCGCGGCCCTCGGCGTCGAGCAGACCGCCCAAGTCCTCGACCTGGTCGAACGGCTCCGCGAGCGCGGCCTCGCCGTCCTCCTCATCAGCCACAACATGGCGGACGTCAAGGCCGTCGCCGACCGGGTCGCGGTGCTGCGGCTCGGCAGGAACAACGGCGTCTTCGAGGTCGCGAACACCTCGCAGGAAGAGATCATCGCCGCCATCACCGGCGCCACGGAGAACGCCGTGACCCGCCGCGCCTCGCGCACCGTGGAGGTTCAGAAGTGAGTACGGACAAGACCTCCCCGTCGCTCGGCAAGAGCACCGGCACGGCGGACGGCGCCACCGGAAGCGCGACCGCCACCGGAAGCGCGACCGCCACCGGAAGCGCGACCGCCACCACGGCGCCCGCGCCGGTGGACGCCCCGCCCGCCGCCGACGGCGCGGTCACCGCGGTCGACCCCCGGCTCCTCGTCCGCGAGCAGGGCTTCGCCGGCTACCTCGGCGAACTCAAGCGGAAGATACGCGCGGGCGACCTGGGCTCCATACCCGTCGTCATCGGCCTCATCGTGATCTGGGCCATCTTCCAGAGCCTCAACTCCAACTTCCTCACCGCGGGCAACCTCTCCGACATCTCCGTCGCCATGGTCGGCACCGGAATGATCGCGGTCGGCATCGTCTTCGTCCTGCTGCTCGGCGAGATCGACCTCTCCGTCGGCTCGGTCTCCGGGGTCTCCGGCGCCATCGTCGCCGTGCTGAGCGTCACCCACGGCATGAACGAGTGGCTGGCCCTCGTCGTCGCCATCGTCAGCGGCGCGGCCATCGGCGCCGTCCACGGCTTCTTCTTCGCCCGCGTCGGCGCCCCCGCCTTCGCCGTCACCCTCGCCGGACTCCTCTTCTGGTCCGGCTTCATGCTCCAGATCCTCGGCGACAACGGCACCATCAACCTCGACTCCGACGGCGTCGTCGTCCAGCTCACCAGCTACTACTTCACCGACATCGCCGCCGCCTACGGCCTCGCCGTCGTCGCGGTCGCCGGATACTTCGCCACCGCGTTCTTCGACAACCGCCGCCGCGAGGCGGCCGGCGTCCCCTCCCGCCCGCTCAGCGAGATCCTGCTGCGCACCGGGCTGCTCGCCGTCCTCTCCTTCGGCGTCGCCGTCCTCTACAACCAGTACAAGGGCCTGCCCCTGGCCGTCGTGATCTTCCTGGCGGTGCTCGTCGTCACCGACTTCGTGCTGCGCCGCACCGCGTACGGCCGGAAGGTCTTCGCCCTCGGCGGCAGCGTCGAGGCCTCCCGCCGCGCCGGTATCAACGTCACGCTGATCCGGATCTCGGTCTTCTCGATCGCCGGTACGTTCGCGGCGGTCGGCGGCCTCTTCATCGCCTCCAAGATCGCCTCGGCCAACCAGGGCGCGGGCGCCGGTGACCTCCTGATGAACGCCATCGCGGCGGCCGTCATCGGCGGCACCAGCCTCTTCGGCGGCCGGGGCCGCACCTGGAACGCGCTCCTCGGTGTGCTGGTGATCGTCTCCATCCAGTACGGCCTGGCGCTCCAGGGCATCGCCTCCGCGATCCAGTTCATGATCACCGGAGCCGTGCTGCTCGCCACGGTCGTCATCGACGCGGTCACCCGCAAGACCCAGAAGACCGCGGGCCGCGCCTGACCCACAGGCCCGCCCGTACGACTCGTGCCCGGCCCCCCGGTCCACCACCGGGGGGCCGGGCACCGTCGTGTCGTACAGCCGCGTACCGAGTGACCCGAGTGACCTGAGCGTCCCGAGCGCTCCGAGTGACCGGAGCGCCCCGAGCGCCCCGTGTGACCGACGCAACCGGAGTGGCCGGCTCCGCGTCTTACCTCCGCACCGGCGCACCATGATGACCGTACAAATATGCAGTACGTACCCGTATGCAGTACGTACTCGCGAACGGGTGACGCGTGAGGGACCGCCCGTTGTCCACTCGCGAGAGTGGAACATTAGACTCGGCCGATCGGCAGGTTCGACGGCTCAAAACACGCAAGGAGGCACGGGTGGCGATGCTGACCCGCATCAGGGGACCGCGCGACCTGGACCGGCTCGGCCCGGAGCAGCTCCAGGAGCTGGCCGGCGAGATCCGGTCGTTTCTCGTCGACGCGGTCGCCAGGACCGGCGGCCACCTCGGCCCCAACCTCGGGGTCGTCGAACTGACCATCGCCCTGCACCGGGTGTACGACTCCCCGAACGACAAGGTCCTCTTCGACACGGGCCACCAGTCGTACGTGCACAAGCTGCTCACCGGGCGCCAGGACTTCTCGAAGCTGCGCGGCAAGGGCGGGCTCTCCGGCTACCCTTCGCGCGCCGAGTCGCCGCACGACATCATCGAGAACTCGCACGCCTCCACCGTCCTCGGCTGGGCGGACGGCCTCGCCAAGGCCAACGAGGTGCTGAAGAAGGACGACCATGTCGTCGCGGTCATCGGGGACGGGGCGCTGACCGGCGGGATGGCCTGGGAGGCGCTGAACAACATCGCCGCCGCCAAGGACCGCCCCCTCGTCATCGTCGTCAACGACAACGAACGCTCGTACGCGCCGACCATCGGCGGCCTCGCCAACCACCTCGCCACCCTCCGCACCACCGACGGCTACGAGCGCTTCCTCGCCCGGGGCAAGGACCTCCTGGAGCGCACCCCGGTCGTCGGCCGCCCCCTCTACGACACCCTGCACGGCGCCAAGAAGGGCCTCAAGGACTTCATCGCCCCGCAGGGCATGTTCGAGGACCTCGGCCTCAAGTACGTCGGCCCCATCGACGGCCATGACATCGAGGCCCTGGAGTCCGCGCTCCAGCGCGCCAAGCGCTTCGGCGGCCCGGTCATCGTGCACTGCATCACGGAGAAGGGCCGCGGCTACGAGCCGGCCGAACAGGACGAGGCCGACCACTTCCACGGCATCGGCCCCATCCACCCCGACACCGGCCTCCCCATCGCCGCCGCCGGCATGGACTGGACCTCCGTCTTCGGCGAGGAGATGGTCAAGCTCGGCCACGAGCGCGACGACATCGTCGCGATCACCGCGGCCATGCTCCAGCCGGTCGGCCTGGAGAAGTTCGCCGAGGCCTTCCCCGACCGGGTCTACGACGTCGGCATCGCCGAGCAGCACGGCGCCGTCTCCGCCGCCGGGCTCGCCACCGGCGGGGTGCACCCGGTCTTCGCCCTCTACGCGACCTTCCTCAACCGCGCCTTCGACCAGGTCCTGATGGATGTCGCCCTGCACCGCTGCGGCGTCACCTTCGTCCTCGACCGGGCCGGGGTCACCGGCACCGACGGCGCCTCGCACAACGGCATGTGGGACATGTCGATGCTCCAGTGCGTCCCCGGACTCCGGATCGCCGCGCCGCGCGACGCCGACCAGGTGCGCGCCCAGCTCCGCGAGGCCGTCGCCGTCGACGACGCGCCGACCGTGGTCCGCTACTCCAAGGGCGCCGTCGGCCCCGCCGTCCCCGCGCTCGCCCGGATCGGCGGCATGGACGTGCTCCACCGGCCCGAGGAGGGCCCGGCCGATGTGCTCCTCGTCTCGGTCGGCGCGCTCGCCCCGATGTGCCTGGAGGTCGCCGGACTCCTCGCCAAGCAGGGCATCACGACGACCGTGGTCGACCCGCGCTGGGTCAAACCGGTGGACGAGGCCCTCGCCCCCCTCGCCGAGCAGCACCGCGTCGTCGTCACCGTCGAGGACAACGGCCGCGTCGGCGGCGTCGGCTCGGCCGTCGCACAGGCGCTCCGGGACGCCGGGATCGACGTACCGCTGCGCGACTTCGGCATCCCGCCGCGCTTCCTCGACCACGCCTCCCGCAAGGAGGTCATGACCGAGATCGGGCTCACCGCGCCGAACATCGCCCGCCAGGTCGCCGGGCTCGTCGCCAAGCTCGACGGCCGGCTCACCGGCGCCCCCGCCGAGGCCGTCCGCGACTGACCGGCCGGGCCTCCGCCCCGCCGGCCGGTCGCGACACACCCCGCGCACATGGCGTGAACGGGCCGTTCGGGTCACTCTTCCGGAGTGCTCCGAACGGCCCATCCGTGTGAAATACGCCGATACCGGGTACGCGCACTCCGCAACCTCTCGATCATTGCCGGATGGACGCGCATACGGAGGTACGCCGGTGAGCACAGAGCAGGAACCAGCGCCGGTACGGAGCAGCCTGTTCCGGACAAAGAACGTCGAGCAGTCGATCCGGGACACCGAGGAGCCCGAGTACCAGCTCAAGAAGGCCCTCTCCGCCCTCGACCTCACCGTCTTCGGCGTCGGCGTGATCATCGGCACCGGCATCTTCGTGCTGACCGGCGTCGTCGCCCGGCAGACCGCCGGGCCGGCCACCGCCCTCGGCTTCGTCGTCGCGGGCGTCGTCTGCGCCCTCGCCGCGCTCTGTTACGCCGAGTTCGCCTCCACCGTGCCGGTCGCCGGATCCGCGTACACCTTCTCGTACGCCTCCCTCGGCGAACTCCCCGCCTGGATCATCGGCTGGGACCTCGTCCTGGAGCTCGCCCTCGGCTGCGCGGTGGTCGCCGTCGGCTGGTCCGGGTACGTACGCTCGCTCCTCGGCAACGCCGGGGCGAGCCTGCCGGACTACCTCTCGGGCACCCAGAACGGAAAGTTCGGTTTCGACCTGCTGGCCTTCCTCCTCGTCCTCGCCCTGACCGCCGTGCTCGTCGCCGGCGTCAAGCTCTCCTCCCGGCTCACCAGCCTCATCGTGGGCGTCAAGGTCACCGTCGTCCTGATCGTCATCATCGTCGGCGCCTTCCTCATCAACCCCTCCAACTACACCCCGTTCATCCCGCCCGCCCAGGAGTCCCACAGCGGCGGCGGGCTCACCGCGCCGCTCATCCAGCTCATGGCCGGGTACACCCCCACCAACTTCGGGGTGCTGGGCATCTTCACCGCTGCGGCCGTCGTCTTCTTCGCCTTCATCGGCTTCGACATCGTCGCCACCGCCGCCGAGGAGACCCGCAACCCGCAGCGCGACGTGCCGCGCGGCATCCTCGGCTCGCTCTTCATCTGCACCGTGCTCTACGTCGCGGTCTCCCTCGTCGTCACCGGCATGCAGCACTACACACAGCTCACCGTGGACGCCCCGCTCGCCGACGCCTTCAAGGCCGTCGGACACCCCTTCTGGGCCGGTCTCATCAGCTTCGGCGCGGCGGTCGGGCTCACCTCGGTCTGCATGATCCTGCTGCTCGGCCAGACCCGGGTCTTCTTCGCGATGAGCCGGGACGGGCTGCTGCCGCGCACCTTCTCCCAGGTCCACCCGAAATTCGCCACGCCCTACCGCTCCACCCTCCTCCTCGGCGTGATCGTCGCGATCGTCGCGGGCTTCACCTCCATCGAGGAACTGGCCGAACTCGTCAACATCGGCACCCTGTTCGCCTTCGTCGTGGTCGCCCTCGGCGTCATCATCCTCCGCCGCAAACGCCCCGACCTGCCGCGCTCCTTCCGGGTCCCGCTGGTCCCCTGGGTGCCGATCGCCTCCGTGCTCGCCTCCCTGTGGCTGATGATCAACCTGCCCGCCGAGACCTGGCTCCGCTTCGCCATCTGGATGGTCATCGGCTGCGTCGTCTACTTCGTGTACGGCCGCCGCCACAGCCGTATCAACACCCCCCGCTGACCCTCCGCCGACCCGTCCGGGCCCCGTGCGGGTCCGGACGGGCCCGCGAGCGGGCGTCCACCCCTCACGCGGGCTCGTCCGGAGGCTCCCGTACGGTCCTGGGGCCCACACAGCGCGCGCCGTACCCCGTGACCCGCAGCCGCAGTTCGCGGTCGGCCGTGACCACCACACACCCCACGCCGTCCCGCGCCGCCTCCTCGGCCAGCTCCACGATCCGGTCGTCGCCGCTGCCGGGCGCCGGTTCCACCCGTACCCCCGGCACCGCCGTCACGCCCCGGGCCGCGCCCTCCACGACCAGCACCACCTCGACCGGTCCCGGCTCGCCCGCCACCCCGGCCGAGGCGAACGGCACCAGCGCGTCCCGCAGCCGCTCGGTGGCCCCGCGCCGGTCCCGCCACCATCCGTCGGGGACGGACCCCACCACATTCGCCGCGTCGACGATCACTCTGTTCAGCACCCCCGCAGCGTGCCACAGCCGGCCACGGGCGCCGCCCCGCCCGCGCGTACGATCGGGTACGGGATTCTTCTCGCGCCCGGGAGGTGGCGGCAGGCCATGACACCGACCACCGGATGGCTGCTGCGCGGCAGGGACGGCAGGCTCACGGCGTACGCGGCCACCCCCGGCGCCGTCCTCCGCTGGACCGAGACCCGCCCCGGCGGCCCCGACTGGGAGGGCCCCAGGGAGCTGCCCCTGCCCGGACTGCTCCCGTATGTCGCCCTCGCCCGGAGCGCCGAGGGGTACGTCCATCTGCTGGGGGTACGGGACCGGGCGCGCTCCGGGGAGGCCACGGAGCGCGATCTCGTCCACGCCGTCCAGTACCAGACCGGCCGGCCGCTCCGCGACTGGCAGTCGGTGGGCAACCCGCACGGCAAGGACCGCGCCAAGGGCGCCCGGATCGGGCTGCCCTCCCTGGTGCTGGACACCACGGGCTCCGTCCACCTCTTCGTACGGAACGCCAACGGCGGCCTCTCGGCCAAGCACCAGTCGCCCACCGGGCGGTGGCAGCCCTGGGGCGGCGCCAACGCCGAGAACACCACCCTCACGGGTGAGACCGCCGCCGCCACCACCGACGGCGGCGCCATCGACATCCTCGTCCCCGCCGAAGGCGCCGCCGTGCGCTGGCTGCGCCCCAGACCCGACGCCAAACTGGAGCGCGCCGACGAAGAACCCACGGCGGCCGTCGCCCCCGGCACCGTCACCGCCGAGTGCACCGGCACCGGGCGGCTCACCCGCTTCTGGCGCGACGCCGGTGACACCACCGTCCGCGCCTGGCGCCCCGGCGCCGCCCCCGCCCCGCTCGGCGGCCCCGGCACGGGCCCGCTCGCCCCGCTCCGTACCCCCGTCGACGGATACGACTGCACGATCCTGGCCGGCCGGGGCCCCGACGGACGCCCCCAGGTCGCCGCTTACCCCACCGAGGACGAGGACGCGGGCCTCGACTGGACCCCCACCGGCACCCCCTGCGCCGGCGTCCCCGCACTCGCCCTCGACGGCACCGGCCGGGTGGTCCTCGCCGCCGTCGCTCTCGACGGCACCCTCCGCGTCACCCGCCAGAAGGACGAGTCCGGGCTCGCCCTGGAGGCCTGGCGCACGGTCTGACGCGCCGTGCGGGAACGCCCCGCCCCGGGACCGGCACGGCCCCGTACGGCGACCGTACACGCGCACCCGTGCCGCCCCCTCCGCGCTTCCCCGCTTCCCCATGCGAAACGGGCCGTACGGGGAGATCCCGTACGGCCCGTCCGTGTCACCTCACCGCGTCCAGGCGCTCCCGGCGCCGGTCAGCGCCTCACGCGGGCACGCTCGCCACGCCCGGAGCCAGGAACCGCTTCCCGTTCACGCGCTCCGAGACGCCCTCGCGGTCCAGGTACGGCGTGACCCCGCCCAGATGGAACGGCCACCCCGCGCCCGTGATCAGGCAGAGGTCGATGTCCTGGGCCTCGGCGACGACGCCCTCTTCCAGCATCAGGCCGATCTCCTGGGCCACCGCGTCCAGCACCCGGTCGCGGGTCTGCTCCTCCGTCAGGACCGTGTCGCCCTGCTTCAGCAGCGCCGCGACCTCCGGGTCCAGCTCCGGCTTGCCGGAATCGTGGACGTAGAAGCCGCGCTTGCCCGCCTTCACCACCGCCGCCAGGTTCTCCGAGACCGTGAACCGCTCCGGGAACGCGCCGTGCAGGGTCTCGGAGACATGGAGCCCGATCGCCGGGCCGACCAGCTCCAGCAGGACCAGCGGCGACATCGGCAGCCCCAGCGGCTCCACCGCGCGCTCGGCGACCTCCACCGGGGTGCCCTCGTCGATGACGTTCTGGATCTCGCCCATGAAGCGGGTCAGCACCCGGTTGACGACGAACGCCGGGGCGTCCTTCACCAGCACCGCCGTCTTCTTCAGCTTCCGCGCCACCCCGAACGCCGTGGCCAGCGCCGCGTCGTCGGTCCGCTCGCCGCGCACGATCTCCAGCAGCGGCAGGATCGCCACCGGGTTGAAGAAGTGGAAGCCCACCACCCGCTCGGGGTTCTTGAGCTGCGAGGCCATCTCCGTGACCGAGAGCGAGGAGGTGTTCGTGGCGAGAACGGCGTGCGCCGGGGCGACCGCCTCCACCTCCGCGAAGACCTGCTGCTTGACGCTCATCTCCTCGAACACGGCCTCGATGACGAAGTCCGCGTCCGCGAACCCCTCCGCCTTGTCCAGCACACCGGAGACCAGGCCCTTGAGCCGGTTCGCCCGGTCCGCGTTGATACGGGACTTCAGCAGCAGCTTGTCGATCTCCTCGTGGACATACGCCACGCCCTTGTCGATCCGCGCCTGGTCGATGTCGGTCAGCACGACCGGCACCTCCAGACGGCGCAGGAAGAGGAGCGCGAGCTGCGAGGCCATCAGCCCCGCGCCCACCACGCCGACCTTGGTCACCGGACGGGCCAGCGACTTGTCCGGCGCCCCGGCCGGCCGCTTGCCGCGCTTCTGCACCAGGTTGAACGCGTAGATCCCGGAGCGGAGTTCACCGCCCATGATCAGGTCGGCGAGCGCCTGGTCCTCGGCGTCGAACCCGGTCTGGACGTCGCCGTCCTTGGCCGCCGCGATGATGTCCAGCGCCCGGTACGCGGCCGGGGCCGCCCCGTGCACCTTGGCGTCGGCCACGGCGCGCCCGCGCGCCACCGCCTGGTCCCACGCCTCGCCCCGGTCGGCCTCGGGGCGTTCGACCGCCACCTCGCCCTTGAGCACCGCCGCCGTCCACACCAGCGACTGCTCCAGGAAGTCCGCGCCGTCGAAGAGCGCGTCCGCGATCCCCAGGTCGTAGACCTGACCGCCCTTGAGCTGCCGGTTCTGGTTGAGGGAGTTCTCGATGATCACCGTGACCGCGCGGTCCGCACCGATCAGGTTGGGCAGCAGCGTGCACCCGCCCCAGCCGGGCACCAGGCCGAGGAAGACCTCCGGCAGCGAGAAGGCGGGGAGCGCCGAGGAGACCGTACGGTACGTGCAGTGCAGCCCGACCTCGACGCCGCCGCCCATCGCCGCGCCGTTGTAGTACGCGAAGGTCGGCACCGGCAGCGCGGCGATCTTCCGGAAGACCTCGTGGCCGCCCCGGCCGATGGCGAGGGCGTCCTCGTGCCGCTTCAGCAGCTCCACGCCCTTGAGGTCGGCGCCGACCGCGAAGATGAACGGCTTGCCGGTGATCCCGACCCCGACGATCTCCCCGTCGGCGGCCTCCCGGCCCACCTGGTCGAGCGCGGCGTCCAGGTTGGCCAGCGACTGCGGGCCGAAGGTCGTCGGCTTCTTGTGGTCGTGCCCGTTGTCGAGCGTGATCAGGGCGAACCGGCCCGCGCCCGCGGGGAGTTCGAAGTGGCGTACGTGCGCCTCGGTGACCAGCTCGCCGGGGAAGAGCCCGGCCGCGCCCTTCAGGAGTTCAGCGGTGCTCACTTGGTGCCTCCGTCGAAGTGCGGGTTCTCCCAGATGACCGAGGCGCCCATGCCGAAGCCGACACACATCGTGGTCAGGCCGTAGCGGACCTCGGGGTGCTCCTCGAACTGCCGGGCGAGCTGGGTCATCAGCCGGACCCCGGAGGAGGCGAGCGGGTGGCCGAAGGCGATCGCGCCGCCGTACTGGTTGACGCGCGGGTCGTCGTCCGCGATGCCGTAGTGGTCGAGGAAGGCCAGCACCTGCACGGCGAACGCCTCGTTGATCTCGAAGAGCCCGATGTCCCCGATCGACAGCCCCGCCTGGGCGAGCGCCTTCTCGGTCGAGGGGATCGGACCGTACCCCATCACCTCGGGCTCGACACCCGCGAAGGCGTACGACACGAGCCGCATCCGGACCGGCAGGCCCTGCTCGCGGGCGAACTCCTCGGCGGCGATCAGCGCGGCGGTGGCGCCGTCGTTGAGCCCCGCCGCGTTCCCCGCCGTGACCCGGCCGTGCGGCCGGAACGGGGTCTTCAGCCCGGCCAGCATCTCCCGGGTGGTCCCCGGCCGCATCGGCTCGTCGGCGGTGGCCAGGCCCCAGCCGGTCTCCCCGGTCGACGGGTCGGTGCGGCGGATGGAGATCGGCACCAGGTCCCGCTGGATCGCGCCGTTCGCGTACGCCTTGGCGGCCTTCTCCTGCGAGCGCACCGCGTACTCGTCGGCGCGCTCCTTGGTCAGGTGCGGGAAGCGGTCGTGCAGGTTCTCCGCCGTCATGCCCATGAAGAGCGCCGACTCGTCGACCAGCTTCTCGGAGACGAAGCGCGGGTTCGGGTCGACGCCCTCGCCCATCGGGTGGCGCCCCATGTGCTCGACCCCGCCCGCCACGACCACGTCGTACGCGCCGAACGCGATGGAGCCCGCGGTGGAGGTCACCGCGGTCAGCGCGCCCGCGCACATCCGGTCCACCGAGTAGCCGGGCACGGACTCCGGCAGGCCCGCGAGGATCCCCGCGGTCCTGCCGAGCGTCAGGCCCTGGTCACCGATCTGGGTGGTCGCCGCGACGGCCACCTCGTCGATCCGGGCCGGGTCGAGATCCGGGTTCCGCCGCAGCAGCTCCCGGATCGCCTTGACGACGAGATCGTCGGCGCGGGTCTCGTGGTACATGCCCTTCGGGCCCGCCTTGCCGAACGGGGTGCGGACGCCGTCGACAAAGACGACATCCCTGACGGTACGAGGCACGATGGCTCTCCTCCAGGGGTGCGGGGTAGCACTGCGGGGCACGCCGTCGGCGCGCTCCCACCCCCATGCTACTTACCGGTAACCACCCTGCCCACCCCTGACCGCCCTTCCCTTCGAACCCTTCGGGGAGACGCCCCTCAGACCAGCGCCTTGGCGAGCAGCGGCGCCACCAGCTCCACCTGCCAGGGCCGCGCCCCGTACCCGGTCAGCGCCGCCGCCACGTTCTCCACCGAGGGGTCCGCCGGGGGCTCCCAGCAGACCCGGCGCACCGTGTCCGGCGTGATCACGTTCTCCTGCGGCATCGCGATCCGCTCGGCCAGCTCCGAGACGGCCGCGCGGGCCGCCGAGAGCCGCGCCGCGGCCTCCGGGTCCTTGTCCGCCCAGGAGCGGGGCGGCGGCGGGCCCGCGAGCGGCTGGCCGGGCTGGGGCAGCTCGGTGTCCGGCAGCGCCTTGGCCCGGTCGACCGCCGCCTGCCACTGTTCGAGCTGGCGCCGGCCCATCCGGTGCCCGAACCCGGGCAGCGCGGTGAGCGCCTGCACCGTGGCGGGCAGCGAGAGCGACGCCTCCACGATCGCGGTGTCGCTGAGCACCTTGCCGGGCGAGACGTCCCGGCGCCGCGCCACCCGGTCCCTGGCCGTCCACAGCTCGCGCACCACCGCCATCTGCCGGCGCCTGCGCACCTTGTGCATGCCGGAGGTGCGGCGCCACGGGTCCTTGCGCGGCGGGGCGGGCGGTGCCGCGCAGATCGCCGCGAACTCCTGGTGCGCCCAGTCGAGCTTGCCCTGCCGGTCCAGCTCCTTCTCCAGCGCGTCCCGCAGGTCGACCAGGAGCTCCACATCGAGCGCGGCGTACCGCAGCCAGGGCTCGGGGAGCGGCCGGGTCGACCAGTCGACGGCCGAGTGGCCCTTCTCCAGGGCGTATCCGAGGACGTTCTCGACCATCGCGCCGAGGCCGACCCGGGGGAAGCCCGCGAGGCGGCCCGCCAGCTCGGTGTCGAAGAGACACGTGGGGACCATGCCTATTTCCCGCAGGCAGGGCAGGTCCTGGGTGGCCGCGTGCAGGATCCACTCCGTACCGCTGAGGACCTCGCCGAGACCGGAGAGGTCGGGGCAGGCCACCGGGTCGATCAGAGCCGTACCCGCGCCCGCGCGGCGGAGCTGGACCAGATAGGCGCGCTGACCGTACCGGTAGCCGGAGGCGCGCTCCGCGTCGACGGCCACCGGGCCCGTGCCCGCCGCGAAGGCGGCGATCACCTCGGCGAGCGCGGCGTCGGTGGCGACCACCGGTGGAATGCCCTCGCGGGGCTCCAGCAAGGGGGTCGGCGCCGCTTCGACGTCGTCCGGGGGCGGTGACGCGGGCGACTCCGGCCGCGGGCTCCCGGTGGTTCGCAGTGCTGGCTCTGCTGCGGTCTCTTGGGCGTCGGTCACCTGTCAAGGGTATCTGTGAACGGACGGCGCCCGTCGACGGAACGTTCCGTCGACGGGCGCCGGGGGCGAGAAGCGGTCAGGGGTCGTCTGCGGTGGTATGGCCGGTTCGGGGGGTGTGGCCGGCTCGGGCTCAGTGGATGATTCCGGTACGGAGGGCCACGGCGACCATCCCCGCCCGGTCGCCCGTGCCGAGCTTGCGCGCGATCCGGGCGAGGTGGCTCTTGACGGTGAGTGCGGAGAGGCCCATGGAGACGCCGATGGCCTTGTTGGACTGGCCCTCGGCGACCAGCCGCAGCACCTCGACCTCGCGGCCGGAGAGCTCGCGGTAGCCGCCCGGGTGGTTGGGGGCGCCCGGGGGGCGGCGGTGCAGCCGCGGGTTGGCGCCCAGGACGGCGGCGCCGGGGCGTCCCGGGTGGCCGATGTTGGTCCGGGTGCCGGTGACGACGTACCCCTTCACACCGCCGGCGAGGGCGTTGCGTACGGCGCCGATGTCGTCGGCGGCGGAGAGGGCGAGGCCGTTGGGCCAGCCCGCCGCCCGGGTCTCGGACAGCAGGGTCAGCCCGGAGCCGTCGGGCAGGTGGACGTCGGCAACGCAGATGTCGCGCGGGTTGCCGACGCGGGGGCGGGCCTCCGCGATGGACGACGCCTCGATGACGTCACGTACTCCAAGGGCCCACAGGTGGCGGGTGACGGTGGAGCGGACGCGCGGGTCGGCCACGACGACCATGGCCGTCGGCTTGTTCGGGCGGTAGGCGACCAGGCTTGCGGGCTGCTCAAGGAGAACGGACACCAGGCCTCCTGGGGAAGGTGCGGGACGGGCCGGCCGCGCGGGGCGCCGCCGGGGCGAACCGTCTTGGAAGGGTCACTGACCTCTTCGGCAGCAATCCCGCTCGCCTTTAGAGAATGATCACGAATTGATGAGTAACAATTCGGGCAATTCGGAAGCGTGATCGATCATCCTACGAGTGGTCCCCCGGATGGGGGAGCGTGGCGAGCGAGTGGCGGACACCTGGCGGAAAAGGTGTGGGGGAGAGGTGAAAGACCGTCAGGGGATATGCGCGTGTCACAGGCCCCGTGCGTACGACAAGCCTCGTGGGCCCCAGACGCACGACGGGCCCCGTACGCACGAAGGGCCCCGTGCGTATCACGGGGCCCGTCGTGCGCAGGGGGGGCGCGGGTCAGGGGCTCTGCGGGCCCCGGCGCTGCGGGAGCGAGACCACGCCCGCGCCGCCCGTGGTCTCCCCGGTGCCCGGCTCCACGCCCGCGACCTGGCAGAGCAGTTCGCACCACGCGGCCAGATGCGCCGCCGCGTCCGGCGGGCCGCCCAGGCCCTCGCGCGGGGTCCAGGAGGCCCGGATCTCGATCTGGTGCACCGGGCTCCGCTCCGCGAGCCCGCCGAAGTAGTGCGACCCGGCCCGGGTGACGGTGCCGCTCGTCTCCCCGTACCCGAGCCCGCGCGCCTCCAGCGCCCCCGTCAGCCAGGACCAGCACACCTCGGGCAGCAGCGGGTCCGCCGCCATCTCCGGCTCCAGCTCCGCCCGTACCAGCGTCACCAGCCGGAAGGTGCCCCGCCAGGCGTCGTGCCCGGACGGGTCGTGGAGCAGCACCAGACGGCCGTCGGCCAGGTCGTCGTCCCCGTCCGGCACCGTCGCCTCCAGCGCGTAGGCGTACGGCGCGAGGCGCTTCGGCGGCGGGGTCGGCTCGATCTCGACGCCCGGCCGGGGGCGCGCCGCCCGCAGCGCGTCGACGGCGGTGCGGAACGCGGGCGGGACGGAGCCGCCCTCCGCGCCGCCCGCTCTGCCGGTGCCGTTGGAATGATCGGAAAACTGTCCCTGAGCCGCAGCCATGCCGGGAAGAGTAGGCGGAACCCGCGCTCCGTGCGGGGAGAGACACCCGGCCCGCGTCGGCGGCTTCCCCGTACATGGGAAGATTCTGTGCGTGAGCACCGACGAACGCCCCCCGGGCCAGCAGACGAAGACGTACGAATCGGCCTTTCTCCAGGCATGCCGACGGGAGCCCGTCCCGCACACGCCGGTCTGGTTCATGCGCCAGGCGGGGCGCTCGCTCCCCGAGTATCTGAAGGTCCGCGAGGGCATCGCCATGCTGGACTCCTGCATGCGGCCCGACCTGGTCGCCGAGATCACCATGCAGCCGGTGCGGCGCCACAAGGTCGACGCGGCGATCTACTTCAGCGACATCGTCGTCCCCCTCAAGGCCATCGGCCTCGACCTGGACATCAAGCCGGGCGTCGGCCCCGTCGTCGCCGAGCCCATCCGCACCCGCGCCGACCTGGACCGGCTGCGCGACCTCACCCCCGAGGACGTCTGGTACGTCACCGAGGCCATCGGCCTGCTCACCGGTGAACTCGGCGCCACCCCGCTCATCGGCTTCGCCGGGGCGCCCTTCACCCTCGCCAGCTACCTCGTGGAGGGCGGCCCGTCCCGTAACCACGAGCACACCAAGGCCATGATGTACGGCGACCCGGAGCTCTGGGCCGACCTGCTCGACCGGCTCGCGGACATCACGGCGGCCTTCCTCACCGTGCAGATCGAGGCGGGCGCGAGCGCCGTCCAGCTCTTCGACTCCTGGGTGGGCGCCCTCGCCCCCGCCGACTACCGCCGCTCCGTGCTGCCCGCCTCCGCCAAGGTCTTCGACGCCGTCGCCGGGTACGGCGTGCCCCGCATCCACTTCGGGGTCGGTACGGGCGAACTCCTCGGCCTGATGGGCGAGGCGGGCGCCGATGTCGTCGGCGTCGACTGGCGCGTCCCGCTCGACGAGGCGGCCCGCCGGGTCGGCCCCGGCAAGGCGCTCCAGGGCAACCTCGACCCGGCCGTCCTCTTCGCCCCCACCCCGGCGGTGGAGACCAAGGCCCGCGAGGTGCTGGACGCGGCGGCCGGTCTGGAGGGCCATGTCTTCAACCTGGGCCACGGGGTGCTCCCGTCCATGGACCCGGACGCGCTGACCCGGCTGGTCGAGTACGTGCACACCGAGACCGCCCGCTGACCGGGATTGGCCGCTGACGGGGATTGGCCGAAAGCCGCTGGTGGGCGCGGGGCGATTCGTCCCGGTCGGCGACCCCCGCCCCACCCGCCCCTTCCGTCACGGAGCCGGCCGGCTCCGGCCTCGGCGGCTGCGGCCGGCGCCGCCGTTCACCAGCCCGCCGCCCTGACCGCCGCGTCCGCCCGGCGCGCCGCGACCAGCACCGGGTCCCAGACCGGTGAGAACGGCGGCGCGTACCCCAGGTCCAGGGTGATCATCCGCTCCACCGTCAGCCCGGCGGTGAGCGCCACCGCCGCGATGTCCACCCGCTTCGCCGCGCCCTCCCGCCCGACGATCTGCGCCCCCAGCAGCCGTCCGGTGCGGCGCTCCGCGAGCATCTTCACCGTCATCGGCGCAGCGCCCGGGACGTATCCGGCGCGGCTGGTCGCCTCGACGGTCGCGGTCACGTACTGGAGCCCCGCCCGGTGCGCGTCCTTCTCCCGCAGCCCCGTCCGCGCGATCTCCAGATCGCAGACCTTGCTGACGGCCGTCCCCACCACCCCGGGGAAGGTGGCGTAGCCGCCGCTCAGGTTGGCGCCGATGATCTGGCCGTGCTTGTTCGCGTGCGTCCCCAGCGCCACATGGCGGGTGGCCCCCGAGACCAGGTCGAGGACCTCCACACAGTCGCCGCCCGCCCAGACGTTGCCGTGCCCCCGTACCCGCATCGAGAGATCCGTGAGCAGCCCGCCGTGCGGACCCACCGGCAGCCCGGCGGCGCGGGCGAGTTCCGTCTCCGGCTCGACACCGATGCCGAGGACCACGACGTCCGCCGGGTACGCGGCGTTCTCCGTGACCACCTCGCGGACCCGCCCGTCCGCGCCGGTGCGGAGCGCGGTCACCGCGGCGCCGCCCACCGTCGTGATGCCCAGGCCGTCCATCGCCCGGTGCACCAGCCGCCCCATGTCCGGGTCGAGCGTCGCCATCGGCTGCTCGCCGCTGTGCACGACCGTCACCTCGTACCCGCGCTTGAGCAGCGCCTCCGCCATCTCCACGCCGATGTACCCGGCGCCGACCACGACCGCGCGCCCGCCCGGCGTGGCGGCGAGGGAGTCCAGCAGCGCCTGGCCGTCGTCGAGGGTCTGCACCCCGTGCACGCCCGGCGCGCCGATCCCGGGCAGGGCGGGCCGTACCGGGCGGGCGCCGGTCGCGACGACCAGGTGGTCGAAGCCGGTCCACGCCTCCGTACCCGCCTCCAGGTCGCGGGCGCGCACCCGGCCGCCGGCCAGGTCGATCTCCGTCACCTCGGTACGGGTACGGAGGCCGATGCCGCGCGCCCGGTGCTCCTCGGGCGTCCTGGCGATCAGCGCGCCGCGCGCCGGGACATCGCCGCCCACCCAGTACGGGATGCCGCACGCGGAGTACGAGGTGAAGCGGGAGCGTTCGAACGCGACGATCTCCAGCTCCTCCGGGGTCCTGCCCCGGCGGGCCCGCGACGCCGCGGACATGCCCGCCGCGTCGCCCCCGATGACCACCACGCGCTCCGCCGCCATGCCGCGTCCCTCCGCTCCGTTCCCGGTACGGCGTCAGGTCGTACGCCGTACCGGGAAGGAACGCTACGCCGGGCCGGAACGCCCCGCAGCGGCCCCCTGGTCCGCCTCGCCCTCCCCGGCCGCCGGGACCGGCTGGTCGGTCCGGTCCGTCCGGTTCTCTTCAGGTGCCTGCTCGGCGGGGAGGCCGGCCGGGGCCGGGGCCTGGGCCGCGCCCGCCCCGGGGAGGAAGCGGCGGAGCAGCCGCCACAGCACGAAGAGCGCCCCGAAGACGGCAGCGAAGGGCAGCACCGCGCCCAGGACCACCCCGATCCACCGCACCGTCGTCACCAGCGCGTCCCAGCCGCCGCCCAGCGCGTCCAGGAACCCCGGGTCCTCCTCCTTCTTCTTCTCGGCCTTCACGACGACCGGGTTCTCGGATATGTGGAGGGTGATCGTCGCCAGCGTGGTGCGGTCCTTCAGCGACGCCTGCTGGGCGAGGAGCGACTCCAGCGCCGACTGACGGCTGCTCAGCTCGCCCTCCAGCTCGACCACATCGCTGAGCCGCGTGGCCCGGTCCATCAGCTCCCGTACCCGTGCGACGCTCACCCGCTGCGAGGCGATCCGGCTGTTGACGTCCACGACCTGGTCGGTGACGTCCTTCGCGTTCGCCTTCCGGGAGAGCAGCTTGCCGGTGCCCGCGAGTCGCGAGAGCACCTGGTCGTACGAGTCCTGCGGGACGCGCAGCACGACCTGCGAGGTCACGCCGCCGTCCGGGTCCGACTGGGTGACCTCGTCCTCCACCAGGCCGCCCGCGTCCGTGGCCGCCGTCCGCGCCGTGACCAGCGCCTGCTGCGCGTCCTTGACCCGTACGGAGAGTTCGGCGGTCCGGATCACATGGGTGCCGGCCGGGGTGGCGCTCTTGCCGTCCTCGCCCTCGGCGCCCGAGGTGACGGCGGCGCCGCCTCCCGCGCCGGATGCCTGGTCATTGCCCTGGCCTTGATCCCGCTGCTGTTCGACGGGGCGGGCCGCCTTGGACGAGGCCGTGTCCTGGGCACCGCCCGCGCTGCATCCGGTGAGCGTGAGCGACACGGCGAGCAGGGCCGCCGCCACCACGGATTTCGTACGCATGGTCCCCCCTGGAATTCATGGAATGCGACTGGTGCCGGCGGGGCCGGTGACTCCGTGGCCCGCCGTCGCAGGTTCGACGTGCGGGGCCCCCGAGAGGGTTGCCGCGCCCCGGTTCCGAAGCGGTCACGGTCAGGACTCGGTACGGACGGGACTCGGTACGGACGGGACTCGGTACGGACGGGACGCGCTGCCGCCCGGGCAGGGGCGTTTGAGAGAGTGGGGGGATGGAGTCGAGCACACCGCACGCGGACACCCCCCTGGGCCGGGTGGACACCCCACCGGGCCATGTCGTCGTCATCGGCGGGGGCATCGCCGGTCTCACCGCCGCGCACCGGCTGACCGGGGCCGGGATCCGGGTCACCGTGCTGGAGGCGTCCGGCCGGCTCGGCGGGAAGCTCCGTACCGGCGAGATCGAGGGCGTCCCGGTCGACCTCGGCGCCGAATCCCTGCTCGCCCGCCGCCCCGAGGCCGTCGGCCTCGCCGGGGCCGTCGGGCTCGGCGACGCGCTCCAGCCGCCCACCGCCACCACCGCCTCGCTCTGGACCGGGGGCGCCCTGCGGCCCATGCCCAAGGGCCATGTGATGGGCGTGCCCGGCGACCCCGCCGCCCTCGCCGGGCTCCTCTCCGAACGGGGGCTCGCCCGGCTCGCCGAGGAGCCGGGGCTGCCGCCCACCGAGGTCGGCGACGATGTCGCGGTCGGCGGGTATCTCGCGGAACGGCTCGGCCGGGAGGTCGTCGACCGGCTGGTGGAGCCGCTGCTCGGCGGGGTCTACGCGGGCGACGCGTACCGCCTCTCGATGAAGGCGGCCGTCCCCCAGCTCTTCCGCCTCGCCCAGGACGCGGCCCGGGACGCCGCCCGGGACGGCGGCGGGGACGGCGCCCGGGACGGCGCGGGGGACCGGGAGGGCGGCCACGGCTCGCTGCTGGCCGGGGTCCGGGCGCTCCAGGAGCGGACGGCCGGGCCCGGCGCCGGCCCCGTCTTCGCGTCCATCGAGGGCGGCGTGGGGCGGCTCCCCGGCGCCGTCGCCGACGCGGTTCGGGCCGGGGGCGGCACCCTCCGTACCGGGACCCCGGTCCTCGCCCTGACCCGTACCGCCGAGGGCTGGCAGGTCCGTACCGGGGAGGAGACCCTGACCGCGGGGGGCGTGGTCCTCGCCGTCCCCGCGCCCGTCGCCGCCCGGCTCCTCGCCGGCGCCGCGCCGTCCGTCGCCGCCGAACTCGCCGCCGTCGAGTACGCGTCGATGGCCCTGGTCACCATGGCCTTCCGGCGCGCCGACGCCGACGCCCTCCCCGACGGCAGCGGCTTCCTCGTCCCGCCCGTCGAGGGCCGGACCATCAAGGCGTCGACGTTCTCCACCCGCAAGTGGCGGTGGGTGGAGCGCTCCGCGCCCGAACTCTTCGTGCTCCGCACCTCGGTCGGCAGGTACGGCGAGGAGGAGATCCTGAAGCGCGACGACGCCGGCCTCCTCGATGTCTCCCTGGCCGATCTGCGCGCCGCCACCGGCCTCACCGCCCGCCCCGTCGCCCACCAGGTGACCCGCTGGACCGACGGCCTGCCCCAGTACCCCGTCGGCCACCAGGAGCGGGTGGCCAGGATCCGTACCGCCCTCGCCGCCCTCCCCGGGGTACGGGTCTGCGGCGCGGCGTACGACGGTGTCGGCGTCCCCGCCTGTGTCGCGAGCGCGCGGCGCGCCGCCGACGAGATCATCGCCACGTCCACCCTGGCGCCGGGCACCGGTCGGGGCGCGGGAGAATGGACGCCATGACTGCTGCTCCCGAGAAGACCCCGAACGCGGGCAAGAAGGCCAAGGACCTCAACGAGGTCATCCGCTACACCCTGTGGTCCGTCTTCCGGCTGCGCGACGCGCTGCCCGAGGACCGCTCCGGTTACGCGGAGGAGGTCCAGGAGCTCTTCGACCAGCTCGCCGCCAAGGACATCACCGTGCGCGGCACGTACGACGTCTCCGGACTCCGTGCCGATGCCGATGTGATGATCTGGTGGCACGCGGAGACCGCCGACGAGCTCCAGGACGCGTACAACCGCTTCCGCCGCACCCGGCTCGGCCGCGCGCTCGACCCGGTCTGGTCGAACATGGCGCTGCACCGCCCCGCCGAGTTCAACAAGTCGCACATCCCGGCCTTCCTGGCCGACGAGACGCCCCGCGACTATGTCAGCGTCTACCCCTTCGTGCGCTCGTACGACTGGTACCTGCTGCCCGACGAGGAGCGCCGCGCGATGCTCGCGGACCACGGGAAGATGGCGCGCGGTTACCCCGACGTACGGGCCAACACGGTGGCGTCGTTCTCGCTCGGCGACTACGAGTGGATCCTCGCCTTCGAGGCGGACGAACTGCACCGTATCGTCGACCTGATGCGCCATCTGCGCGGCTCCAAGGCGCGGCTGTACGTGCGCGAGGAGATCCCGTTCTACACGGGGCGCCGCAAGTCGGTCGCGGATCTCGTGGCAGGGTTGGCCTGACCTGAAGACGTGGTGACCGGGCCCGCCACCGTACGGGCCCGGGCACCCCGCCCGGAAGATCAGACGACGCTCCGGCAGCCGCCTGCTGTCCGCGCGTCCGTCCAGCGACACCGGGCTCGACCCCGGGTTCCCCTCGGCCGCCGACGACGCCCGCGTTCCCGCGCGGGCCGTGGCCGAGGGAACCTGGGTCGGTACCTCCGTATGTTCCTGTCACCCGTATCCCTCCATCTCCCGTGTCTCCGGGGCGGGTTGGGGTTGTGCCGTACGGGGCAGGGACAGGGCACGTCATGTCATGTGCACGACTAACCCCCCTCTGGAGGCCGACCATGCATGTCCGCAAGGTGACCGGCGGATTCGCCGCCGCCCTGGCCCTGACCTTCTCCCTGATGGGCGGCGAGGCCCTGGCCGCCCCCGGCGCGGAGAGTGTCGCGGCGGCCCGGGTGGTCACCTACGACGCCAGTGGTTCCGCGGAGTTCAGGTCCGCGGTCGACCGGGGCGCGGAGATCTGGAACGAGAGCGTCGACGCGGTCGAGCTGGTCCCGGTCGCGGCCGGACAGCGCGCCAACATCCGCGTCCTGGCGGACAACGGCTGGCCCCGCGCCATCACCACCTCCCTGGGCAACGGAACCGTCTACATCGGGCGGCAGGCGGTCGACGAGGGCCACAACACGATCCGGATCTCCTCCCACGAACTCGGCCACATCCTGGGCCTCCCGGACCGCAAGCCCGGCCCCTGCACCAGCCTGATGTCCGGCTCCAGCGCGGGCACCTCGTGCACCAACCCGTACCCGAACGCGGCCGAACGGGCCGAGGTGGAAGGGTACTTCGGCGTCCGCCCGGCGGCCGGGACGGCGGGCCACTACGACGGCGGCCTCGCCCCGGCGGGCGGCGTGCTGACGGTGGACTGACGCCCGTACCCCGCGCCCCGTACCCCGTAACCCCGCGCCCCGTACGCTCTGCTCCAGGCGCTCGGCGTCGGCTCGGGGTGCGGGGCGCACTCGGCGGGGGCCGCCGGGGTCTTCCCGGTCAGCAGGTACGTCTCCAGGTGGGCGTCGGCGCAGGGGTTGCCGCCGCCGGAGACCCCGTGGGTGCCCGCGTCCCGCTCCGTGACCAGCGCCGAGCCGCTCAGCCGCCGGTGCAGCTCCAGCGCGCCTTCGTACGGGGTGGCCGCGTCCCGCTCGGCCGCCAGGATCAGCGTCGGCGGAAGCTGCCCCGGAGCGGTGCGGACGTCCAGCGGTCGCTGCCGGGGCGCGGGCCAGTAGGCGCAGGGCAGGTTCATGAAGGCGTTGTCCCAGGTCTCGAAGGGGGCCTGGACGGCGAGCGCCGAGTTGTCCCGGTCCCACACCGGCCACTCGGTGGGCCACGGGGCGTCGTTGCACTCGACGGCCGTGTAGACGGCGTTGCCGTTCTCCCCGCTCGCGGCGGCCCCGGTGCGCGGCGCCGCCTGCGAGATCAGCGGTTCCGGGTCGCCCTGGAGATACGCGGAGAGCGCGGCGGCGCGGGGCGCCCAGTAGCCGTCGTAGTACCCCACGCCGAGCATCGCCGCGTGGAGCTGCCCCGGGCCGACCTTGCCGCCCGCCGGTTCCCGGGCGACCCCGGCGCGTACCCGCTCGTAACCCCGCCCCACCTGGGCGGCGTCGGTGCCCAGGTGGTACGTGGCGTCATGGCGGGCGGCCCAGGCCCGGAAGTCCGCCCAGCGCCGCTCGAACGCGGCGGACTGGGCGAGGTTGTTCCGGTACCAGACCCGGTCGGGCGTCGGGTCGACCGCCGAGTCGAAGACCATGCGCCGTACGTGCGAGGGGAAGAGCGTCGCGTAGACGGCGCCGTAGTACGTGCCGTACGAGGCGCCCATGAAGGTCAGCCGCGGTTCGCCCAGCGCGGCGCGGAGGACATCGAGGTCGCGGGCGTTGTTCAGGGAGTTGTAGTGGGGCAGCGCGTCCCCCGCGTGCTCGGCGCACCCCCGCGCGTACGCCTTGGCCTCCGCGATCCGCTCCCGCTTGTACGAGGCGGAGGGGTGTGTGGGCGCCTGGGTCGGCGCCTTCGCGTACTCGGCCGCCCCCTGGCAGGAGAGCGGCGCCGAGCGGCCGACCCCGCGCGGCGCGTAGCCGACCAGGTCGTACGCGGCGGCGATCCGCTTCCACTGGTCCACCTCGGCGGCGAGCGGGAAGTACATGCCGGAGGCGCCGGGGCCGCCGGGGTTGAAGACGAGCGCCCCCTGCCGTCGGCCGGCGGGACCGCTCGCGGGGACCCGGCTGACGGTGAGGGAGATCGTCCGGCCTTCGGGCTCGGCGTAGTCGAGGGGGACGGTGACGGTGCCACAGGTGACCGGGGCGGGCAGCGACTCGGCCTCGGGGCACGCCGCGAAGGCGATCCCGGCGGCCTGGGCGCGCGCCGCCGCGATCTCGACGCCGCGCGCCTCGGCGGCTCCCGCGGCGGCCGCGGGGGAGACGGCGGGAGCGGCGTCGGGGGCGGTGGGCGCGGTGGGCGCGGGGGTCGCGCCGTCGGCGGGGGCGGCGACGAGGGCCGAGAGGACCAGGGAGCCGAGGGCCGAGAGCGCCCCGTACCGGAGAGCCCCGAACCGCGGCCTCCCGTACCGGAGAGCTCCGTACTTCGCTCCTGCCGCTGCTCTCATCGCGTTCCCTTTCGTGCGTACGGGTGAGGTACGGCACGAGGGTCGGCGGCGGCCCGGGGCGGGGCAAGGACCGGGGAACGGTGTCGGCGGGCGATGACCCCGATGCGCCCGCCCGCCACTCCCCGGCACCGTCCGGGGTGCGGAACGGCCCGGAGTGTGCGAAGGGGCGGGCCTCGGCGTACGGGAGGGGTGTTGCTCAGCCCCGGGCGCGGGGGACCAGCGCGGCGCGGGCCGCCCTCGCGAGCCGTACCGCACGGTGCGGCGGCCGCGAGCCCGCGCGGTCACGCCACCACTGGTCCAGCCGCCGCCGGGCCGCCGGGTCCGCCGGATGACCCCCGGTCAGCAGCGCCTCGGCGAAGTCCAGCGCGTCCCTGCGGTACCCGGCGCGCATCGGGGACCGCCCGGCGTAGGCGAGAAAGGCGGGCCGGTACCCCTCGCCGAGGATCCCGGGCAGTTCGGGCGCCACCTTGGCGACGACATCGGCCCGCTTGGCGGCGAGCGCCCGGCTCTGCACCCGGAGCCGGCGCCGGTCGAACCCCTCCGGTACGGGGGTGCCGGCGACCAGCGCCGAGAGCAGCGCCGTCTCCGCGAGCGCCAGCCGCTGACGCGCGGTGTCGGCGTCCGCCGGGGAGTCGGTCTGGGCTTGTGCTTGTGCTTGTGCCGGGGCCGGGGCCGGCGTTCCCGCCCGCTCCGCCGTGCCCGCCGGGGCCGGCGTCGGCTCCGCCTTGCCTCGCGTTCCCGCCGCCAACGTCTCCCGTATCAGGTCCAGTTCGCCCGCCAGCTCGGGTGCGGGCGGGAAGTCGTCGTCCCGTTCCAGCAGCACCCCGGGCGGCGCCACGCGTGCGCAGAGCTCGGCGAGGACGTCGAGCACGGGGCGGGTGACCGGGTGGGCGTGGGTGTCGTGCCAGACGCCGTCGCGTTCGATCCCGCCCGCGACATGGACGTACGCGATGGCCTCGACCGGGAGTTCGTCCAGGGCCCGCGCCGGGTCCTCGCCCCGGTTGACATGGTTGGTGTGCAGGTTGGCGACGTCGATCAGCAGCCGGACCCCGGTGCGCTCGACCAGCTCGGCGAGGAACTGCCCCTCGGTCAGCTCCTCGTCCGGCCAGGAGATCAGCGCGGCGATGTTCTCCACGGCGAGCGGTACGGGCAGCGCGTCCTGGGCGATCCGTACGTTCTCGCAGAGCACCCGCAGCGCGTCCCGGGTGCGCGGCACCGGCAGCAGATGGCCCGCCTCCAGCACCGGGGACGCGGTGAGCGGCCCGCCCGCCCGTACGAACGCGATGTGCTCGGTGACCAGCGGGGAACCCAGCGCCTCGGCGCGCTCCGCGAGGTTCGCGAGACGGCCGGGGTCGGGGCGGTCGGCGCCGCCGAGGCCGAGCGAGACGCCGTGCGGGACGACGGTGACGCCGCGCTCGCGCAGCCGTACCAGGGAGTCGGGGAGATGGCCGGGGCAGATGTTCTCCGCGACCGCCTCGACCCAGTCGATCCCCGGCAGCTCCTCCACCGTGTCGGCGATCTCGGGGCGCCAGCCGATGCCGGTGCCCAGGCGTGGTGTGGTGTGCTCCATGGTCTCCCCCTGCTCCTGCCGTTCCGTGCCGGTTCCCGCTGTCTCCGCCGTGCCTCGTGGACTCCTCCGTGCGGCCCCGCCCCCGGTCGTGGGGGTGATGACCCGGCCGGGGCCCGGTGAATCCTTGGATTGGGACGTTCAGAGGATGATTTGAGGTTCCGGTGATGTGGGGTTTCGCGCCGTTCCGCGCACCCCGCGGAGAAACACGGTGCCTCCCCATGAGCAGGCGGTGAGCAGGTCATGGGGAGGCACCGTGAGGGAGGCCGGCGGGGCGGGCCTGGCCGGCGGGGCGGCCCGGCGGGCCGGGCGCGGGCTCAGCTCTGGCTGGGCTGGGGCTCCTGCTGGCCGGCGCCCTGCTGGCCCTGTTGACCCTGCTGGCCCTGCTGACCGGCCTCCGGCTCGCCGGGGTCGGGGCGGTTGGTGTTGATCGAGGTCGGCGCGCCGGGGCCGGTGGACGGCTCCGACGAGAACGTCTGGTTCCCGGTCGGCTCCACCGGCTGCGGCGCCGGGGGCAGGTTGCCGTTCGGCGCCGGCGGGCCGGTCGGGCTGGCCGTCGCGGTGCCGGCCGCCTCCATCGCGATCCTGTCGAAGTCGACCCGGCCCGTGGCCTCCAGCATGGTGATGTGGTCGAGAACGGTGATGTTGGCGTCGCTCGCGAGCTGGCGGATCAGGGTGTTCCTGGTGGTGTGCCGTACCAGCGCGATGGCCGAGAAGACCTTGCCGTGGGCGTCCCGCAGGAGGTTGGCGAACTTCTGCTCGTACTCCTCGCCGGTCGCCTCGGACAGCTCCCTGAGCCACCCCTGCTGCTGCTCGTTGGGCTGGTTCGGCAGTTCGACGCCGAGCTTCGCCGCGACGTCGCGGGCGCGCTTGTCGAGGTCGGTGTGGCCCACCACGAGGTGGTCGCCGCACTCCTTGATCGCGTCGGTCGGCGCGCGTTCGATGGCCTGCTGCCCCGCTGGCAGCTCCCAGAGCCCCGCGAGCCGCACCTTGACCAGCAGGTCACGGTCGGTGGCCGTCAACGGGCCCCACTGGGTGGAGACGGTCGACGCGGCCAGGTTGGCCTGGCCCGTCCCGGAACGGTCGGCATATGACCATACGGGGAAGGCGAGTGCCGCTACTGTGGCGACCAGCCCCACGATGATGAGCGCCGAACCGTTGATGCGTCGCAACAATGTGCTGCCTCCCGTACCGAAAAACTGTCACCGTCGAATCGACCGCTGCCTGATCTGCCGCTGAGAGTGCGCCAGTTCCGACCCGCGTGGCGGTATTGGAGAGTACGCACGGGACACCGGATGTGTTCAATCGGGCAGCGGGAGAAGAGAAGTGGCTGGTCACGGGCTCCGTCCCGCTCTCCGTCCAGCTCTCCGTCCAGCTTCCCGTGCGGCTCTTCGTCCGTCCGGCTCCCCGCCCGGCTCTCCGCTCAGCTTTCCGCCAGCAGGGCGCGCAGGGTGTCCAGGCCGGCGGGGCCGCTCCGCAGCGCGCGCAGGTGGAACTCCCTGAGATCGAACCGGCCGCCCTGCCGCGCCCTGCTCTCCTCGCGGAGGGAGAGCCAGAGCCGTTCGCCGAGCTTGTACGCGGGGGCCTGGCCCGGCCAGCCGAGGTAGCGGTCGATCTCGTCCACGGCGCGCACCGGGTCCATGAGCGTACGGGTGCGCAGGAACTCCCGGCCCAGTTCGGGGGTCCAGCGCCGCCCTTCGTGGAAGCCGGTGCCCGCCGGGATCTCCAGCTTCAGATGCATCCCGATGTCGACGACGACCCGGGCCGCGCGGAACAGGCTCTTCGTCAGCATCCCGAGCAGATGGCCGTCGTCCAGCCGGCCGAACTCCCGCATCAGCCGCTCCGCGTAGAGTGCCCACCCCTCGCCGTGGCCGTCGATGAAGCAGAGCAGCCGCTGGAACCGGTTGAGGCCGGGGGCGGTCACCGCCGTGCCGATCTGGAGATGGTGGCCCGGCACGCCCTCGTGGTGGACGGTGCTCGCCTCGCGCCAGGTGGGGAGCGGGTGCCGGGTCCCGGGCAGGGTCCACCACATGGTGCCGGGGCGGCCGAGATCGTCCGAAGGGCCCGTGTAGTACGCGCCCAGCCCGCCGCCCGGCGGGGCGAGTCGGCACTCCAGCCGCAGCAGCGCGTCCGGGATGTCGAAGTGCGTCCCGCGCAGGGCGTCCACCGTCCGGTCGGACAACTCCTGGGCCCACGCCCGGAACGCGGCCGGGTCCGCGACCTGGTGCCGGGGGTCCGCGTCGAGTACGGCGGCGGCTTCCGCCGGTGAGGCGCCCGCGCTGACCCGGTCCGCGACCTCCGCCAACTCCGCCTCGACACGGGCGAATTCGTCCCACCCCCAGGCGTAGGCCTCGCGCGGGTCGAGCCGGGCGCCGAGGAACTTGCGGGACCAGAGGGCGTGGACGTCCGCCCCGACGGCGTCCTCCTCCCGGGCCTTCGGGGCGAGTCCGGTGCGGAGGAAGCCGGCGAACTCCGCGTAGCCGCGCCGGGCGGCGCGTACCCCGGCGTCCAGGTCGGCCCGTACCGCACCGGCCACCCCGGGCAGCGCGTCGGCGGGCCGGGTGAACGTGGCGAAGAAGCCGTCCGCGCCGGACCAGGCCGCGCACTGGGCGGCCACCCGGCGCACCTGGCGTACGGCGGGCCGGTCGCCCCGGCCGGCCGCGTCCGCCAGGGAGGCCCGGTAGCCGGCCAGCGCCTCCGGCACGGCGGCCAGCCGGCGGGCGACCGCCGCCCACTCCTCGGGGGTGGCGGTGGGCATGAGGTCGAAGACCCAGCGGATGTCCTGGGCCGGGCTCGCCGTCATGTTCAGCGCCGCGGCGGGCAGCCCGGCCCGGTGCGACTCGACCTCCACATCGAGCCGTTCGGAGAAGACCGCGCGGGCGGCGCGCTCGCTCCGGCCGGCCGCCGGGGTCACCGGGACCGCCGCCATGGCGGCCAGCGCGGCGGCGGCGAGTTCGGCGCGGGCGCGATGCCCTTCGGGGGAGAGGTCGGGGAGCCGGTCGTCGTGGCCGCCGATGCCGAACTCGGTGGCGGCGAGGGGGTTGAGCCGCGCGTAGTCGTCCACGTAGGCATCACACACGGCGTGCACACCGGGCCCTTCGCAGGTGCCGGTCGTGCCGCCGGGGCGGGTCCCGCCGGGCGTCCGGGCGATGTCGGGCTCGCCATGGCCCTGGGCGCCGGGTGGGCCGCCGGGGCCGGGCCCACCGGGTGTCCCGCCGACGCCGGGCGCGCCGGGCGGTCCAGCCGTTCCGCGCGGTGGTGTGGCCTCCGTGCCGCCCATGGCGGTGTCTCTCTCGCCCATGGTCTCCTCCTCACGGGTTACGGCGCGGGGATCCCCGCGCGCGGCCCTCCCCGGACCTCTCTTCGCGGCTCTTCGCGGCGCCCCCTCACCCGCGCCGGACCCGGTCCATGACCGGCAGCGTGGCGAGCGCCTTGCGGTCGACCTTGCCCGCGCGGTTCAGGGGCAGTTCGTCGAGCCAGACGAAGAAGCGGGGGACCATATGGCGCGGCAGACGGTCCCGCAGCAGGCCGGTGAGCTCCTCGTCCGGGGAGCGCTCGCCGACCAGGAACGCGGCCACCGCCGCCCCGCCCGGCGCGTCCTCGCGGAGCAGCGCCGCCGCGTCCACCGCCCCCGGGCAGGCCCGCAGCGCGTGTTCGATCTCGCCGATCTCGACCCGGAACCCCCGGATCTTCACCTGGTCGTCGATCCGGCCCAGATAGACCAGCTCCCCGTCCGGGCGCAGCCGTACCCGGTCGCCCGTGGCGTACATCCGCGCCCCGGGGGTCCGTGCGAACGGATCCGGCAGGAACACCGCCGCCGTACGGCCCGGCAGCCCGAGGTATCCCCGGGCGAGCCCGGCGCCCGCCAGGAACAACTGGCCCTCGTCACCCGCCGGTACGGGGTGCGCCTCGTCGTCCAGGACATAGGTCCGTACGCCCCGGATGGGCCGGCCGATGGGCACCCAGCGGGGCGTGGCGGCCGTACACCGGTGCCAGGTCGGGGCGACCGAAGCCTCCGTCGGGCCGTACCCGTTGGCCACCACCAGCGGCGCGGAGTCCGCGAGGCCCGCGCCGTCGAGCTGGGAGCCGCCGGTGATGACCAGCCGCACCCCCGCCCGCGCCAGCCGGGGGAGCAGCGTGGCTCCGTACGGGCCGAGCACGGCCGCCGGGATCTCCAGCACGGTCACGCCGAGCGTGCGCACGGCGGCCGGGATCCGGCTCGCGGGCAGCTCCCCGCCGTCGGCGATCGCGACGCAGGCGCCCGCGCAGAGCGGCATCAGCACATCGTGCATCGTGCTGTCGACCGTCGGCGCTGTCGTCCACAGCGCGACATCGTCGGGCCTGATCAGATCCAGGTCCTCGATGGAGGCGACGATCAGGTTGAGGATCCCCTCGTGCGGCACTCCGACGATCTTGGGCCGCCCGGTCGAGCCCGAGGTGGTGATCGCGTACGCGAGATCGAGGGGAGAGGGGGAGGAGGGAGAGGAGGAGGACGGGGAGGAGAACGGGGAGGAAGGGGAGGTAGGGGAGGACGGGGGAGACGGGGAGGGGAGTCGGGACTCGGCCGGGGGCTGCCCGGGGGCCGTGCCGGGTTCCTCGATCAGCAGCGCGCCGGGGTACCAGGGGGTGGGCGCCGTGACGAGGACCTGCGTACACCCCGCGTCCGCCAGCACCTCCAGGTTGCGCCGGGGAGGGTCGTCCGGGTCGAGCGGCAGGCACGCGGCGCCGCAGCGCAGGACGGCGACCAGAGCGGTCAGCGCGGCCACGCCGCGCGGCGCGTGCACCCCGACGACGGTGCCGGGGCCCGCCCCGGCGCGGCGCAGCCGGTGCGCGAGGGCGGCGGTCGCGCGGTCGAACGCGGCGTAGCTCCAGGTGCGTTCGCGTGTCCGTACGGCCGGGGCGTCCGGCCGCTCCCGTACCTGGCGCTCGAACAGGTCGACCAGCGTGCGCGGCCGGTACTCCAGCATCTGCTTCTCCTCCGACTCCCTCGGTGGTCACTCTCCGGCGGCAACGTCGGCGTCCGGTCGTTCCGCCCGGGCGGTGGTGCGCAGGCTCAGCGGGCGCAGGTCGGTCCAGACCCGGTCGATATGGGCGAGGCACGCCGCCCTGTCGCCGTCGAACCCCTCGGCGCGCCATCCCGCCGGGAGCTCCCGGTCGGCGGGCCAGATCGAGTGCTGTTCCTCGTGGTTGACCACGACCCTGAACTCACGGTCCTCGTCGTCGAACATGCCGGTCACCGCCCTCTCGTCGCGTTCTCGCGCTTGTCGTGCCGGTTGTGCCGGTCGTTCCGGCTGCGCTGGTCGTGCCGGTTGTGCCGGTTGTGCCGGTTGTGCTCGTCGGGGTCGTCGCGCCTGCCGTGCTCATCGCGTCCGTGGACGCTCTCCGGTGCCCAGCGCCCAGGCCACCGCCTCCGGGAGCATCGCCTCCCACGCGGCGTAGGTGTGGCCGCCCTCCCCGTACGCGCACCGGACGGTGTGGCCGCGCGCGGTCAGCTCCTCGCCGGTGCGGCGCGTGGCGTCGAGCTGGGTGATGCCGTGGTCGAGGACGGCCGCGCGCTCCTCCAGACCGGCCGCGAGGTAGAACCGGGCCGGGTACGGCTCCCGCTCCGCCGTGCCAGTGCCAGTGCCAGTCCCCGTGCCCGTGCCTGAGCCCGTCGCCGTGGCCGTGAGCCGGTGGTCGGTGAGCGGGCCGGAGAGGCCTACGGCGCCGTCGAAGCGGTCCGGGCGGCGGAGCGCGGCGCGTACGGCGGCGACCGCGCCCAGGCTGGCGCCGAGCACCGTCGTACGCCACGGAGTCGTCGTACGCCCGCCGGGCCACCGGTCCTCCAGCCGCTCCCAGAGGTACGGCACCAGCTCGTCGGCGAGGGTGTCCACGAACGCCTCGTCCAGCAGCTCCCGGTTGCGCGCCGCCCAGCCGGCGGGGGAGACGAAGAGCGCCGCCGTGGCGGGGATCCGGCCCGCGCGGGCCAGCCGGTCCAGGATCGCGGGCAGCCGCATGATGTCCACGAACTCGGCGCCGTCGAGGACGATCAGGGTCCGAGGGGCGGGGGCAGGGGCTTCGGACACCCCGGAAGCGGCCCCGTCCGCCGCCCCCTCCGTGATGAAGAGGTCGAGCCGCCGTTCGCCGGGGAACGCCCGCCCCGTCCAGCTCTCCCGGGTGGTCCCGCGCGGCGGGGAGGCGCCGTCCGGGGTGTCCGGGGCGCGCTCGGCCAGCAGCGCGGTGGCGTACGCGGCGGGGGTACGGTGCGTCAGCATCAGCCGCAGCGGGATCTCCCGGCCGAGCAGCCGCCGGACCGCGGCGGTCGCCCGGGGGACGAGCAGGGAGTGGCCGCCCCGCGCGAAGAAGTCCCCGGTGGCGGGCAGCGGCCGGCCCAGCACCGCGGACCACTCCTCCGCCACGCGCGCCTCCAGCCCCGTCGCGGGCGCCTCCGTGGCCTCATCCGCCTCATCGGTGCCCGAGGCGGTCGCGGTCACCGGGGGCAGCGCGGCGCGGTCCACCTTCTGGTGGGCGGTCAGCGGGATCCGGTCCACCTGGACCACATGGCCGGGGAGGAGATACGCGGGGAGCGCGGTGGCCAGCCGGGCGCGGAGCGCCGCCGGGTCGACCGGGGTGTCCGCCACGACGTACGCGACCAGTGCGGGCCCGGTCCCGGTCTCGGCGCGCACCACCACCGCCGAGGTGATGGCCGGCTCGCGGAGCAGGACGTGTTCGACCTCGCCCGGCTCGATCCGGAACCCCCGTATCTTCACCTGGGCATCGGCCCGGCCGAGGAAGTCGACGGCCCCGCCCGGCAGATACCGTCCCAGGTCGCCGGTGCGGTACATCCGGGAGCCGGGCGGCCCGTACGGGTCGGGTACGAACGCGGCGGCGGTCGCCCCGGGGCGGCCGTGGTACCCCCGGGCGAGCCCGTCGCCCGCCAGATGGATCTCGCCGCGCGCGCCGACCGGCAGATGGCGCAGGTCGCGGTCGAGCACGTACACCCGGGTATGGGCGAGGGCGTGCCCGATGGGCACCCGGCCGGTCCAGCTGCCGCCGTCGAACACCGTGGCCAGCACGGTCGATTCGGTCGGCCCGTACGAGGCGATGACGCGGCAGCCGGGGAGCGCGGCGCGGGCGGCGGCGAAGCTCTTCGGGTTGACGACATCGCCGCCGACGACGAGCCCGCGCACCCCGGAGAGCGCCTCGGACAGGTCCGGGGACAGCCCCGGGGGTGGTCCCAGGGACGGTCCCGGGGGCGGGCCTTCGGGGAGCGCCCCGGTGCCGCGCTCCACCAGCAGGTCCAATTGCGGGGAGACCACCTTGAGCGTGGTCACCCCGTGCTCGCGGACCACCTCGCCCAGCCGGTCGAGCAGGGTGCCGGTGCCGGTCACCACCGTCCGGCCGCCGTGTGCGAGGGGCGCCCACTCCAGGACGGCGACATCGAAGGTGAGCGGCCCGCACTGGAGGAACGCCGTACCGGGCCCGATGTCGAGATAGCGCGGTGCCCCGGCCACCAGCCTGCTCAGCGCCCGGTGCGGGATGGCCACGGACTTGGGGGCGCCGGTCGAGCCGGAGGTGGAGATGAGATAGGCGAGATCGTCGGGGCGGGCGGCGAGCGGCGGATCGGCGGCGTCGTCCTCCGCCGGGGCGGTGGCGTCGTCCCCGGCCGGGGCATCCGCCCCGTCGGCCTCGTCCGCCCCGTACGCCTCGTCCGCCTCCTCCGTCCCGGCGATCTCGCCGTCGCCCTCCGCCCCGTGGACCAGTACCGGTGCCGTGTCCGCCGGGAGGCGGTCGCGGAAGCCGGGGGAGACGACGGTGAGGACGGCGCCCGCGTCGCTGAGGACGAGGCGGAGCCGGTCGGCGGGGTGGGCCGGGTCGAGGGGGAGGTAGGCGGCGCCCGCCTTCGCCACGGCCAGCAGGACCACGAACCGGTCGGCCGTCAGGGCCGGGCAGACCGCGACCGTACGGCCGGGGCCCGCCCCGTAGGCACGGAGCCGTCGCGCCAGCCGGTTGGCGCGCTCGTTGAGCTGCCGGTACGTGAGGACCCCGGCGGCGTCGGAGACCGCCGGGGCGTCCGGGGTCCGCGCCGCCCACGCCTCCACGCGTTCGACGACGGTGGCCTCCGGCGCGGGCGTCGGGTCGTTGGCGCCGAGCAGCGGCTTCCGCTCGGCCTCGCCGGTCAGCGCGAGCCGGTGCAGGGGCCGGTCGGGGGTGCGTATGCCCTGTTCCAGCAGGTGTGCATAGCTCGCTGCGAACGCGGCCACCGGGGCCCGGTCGAGCAGCTCCGTGCGGTACACGAAGGTGGCGCGCAGCCGCCCGTCCACCACCTGTGTGGTGAGCGAGAGATCGAAACGCGCGGTCACCGGCGTCTCGGGGCGCCACCAGACGGGCGCGCCGGGGGCCTCGGCGAGGCTCACCCGGTCGCCCGCGTGGTTCACCACGATGTCGAAGAGCGGATGGCGCCCCGCGTCCGTACCGGCCCCCAGGGCGCCCACGATCTCCTCGAACGGCACGTCCTGGCCCGCGTCGGCGGCCAGCCACGCGTCCCGGGCGCGGACGACCAGGTCACGGAAGGTCGGCTCGGCCCCCGAAGGTCCGGCCCCCGACAGGCCGATACGGAGCGGGACCGTGTTGATGAAGTACCCGATCAGGTCCTGGAGCGCGGGGTGCGGCCGGTCGGAGACGATCCCCCCGAGGACGATGTCGCGCCCGCCGCCGTACGCGCCGGCCACCGCCGCCAGGGCCGCCGTCACCACCGCGACCGGGGTGGCGCGGGCCCGCCAGGCCAGCGCGGTCAGCGCCGTGGTGGCCTCGGGCGACAGCTCCACGACGACGGCCTCCCCGGCCGCCGCAGCGGAGTTGCCGCTGCCGTTGCCGCTGTCGCTGCCACTGCCGTCGCCGCCGTCGTGGCCCGAGCCGCGGGGCCGGTCCAGCGGGAGTTCGAGCCGCTCCGCTCCGCGCAGCGTCCGCACCCACCGGTCCAGGCGGGGCCGGAGCGCCCCGCTGCCGAGGAAGCGGCGCTGCCACGCCGCGTAGTCGCCGTACTGCACGGGCAGCTCCGGCAGCCGGGGCGCCCTGGACTCCCGTGCCGCTTCGTACAGTTCGAAGAGGTCCCGGGCGAGGACATCCATCGACCAGCGGTCCGTGACGATGTGGTGCAGCACCGTCAGGACCGCGGGACCGTCGTCCAGTTCGGCGGCGACGACCCGCAGCAGCGGCGGGCGGGCGAGGTCGAACGGCTCGCGCACCGCCCGGTCCACGGCCGCCCGCCACCGCCGCCCGGCCCAGGAGACGGGCACGTCCAGCTCGCCGGCCGCCTCCTGGGCGAGGGTGCCGTCCGGCCGCAGGACGAACCTGGTCCGCAGAATCCGGTGTCTGCGGACCAGGCCCGCCACCGCGGCCCTGAGCGCGTGGCGGTCCACCCCGTCCGGGAACCGCCACCCCCCGGTGATGTGGTACTCGTACGACGCCGCCCGCTGGTGCAGCCACCACAGGCGCTCCTGCCCCGCCGAGAGCGGGACGACCGGAGCGGACGCGCGCTCCAGCGGGAACGGGTTGGCCGGACGGGGCTCGGCTCTCTCCATGGCGACCTGCGGATCCCTTCCTGCGAGGCGGAGGCGTACGTACGGTCATGCGGTGCTGCTCCGTTGTGCGGCGCGGCTCCGTCAGGTGTGCGGTGCGGCTCCGTCAGGCGGGGCTCAGCGCCCCGTCGACGGCGGCCACTATCGCGTCGACACTGCGGAACGTGGCCTCCTTGAGCGCCTTCTCCGGCAGTTCGATGCCGAAGGTCTCCTCGATGCTCAACATGAGGCCCAGGCAGGTCAGCGAGGTCATGCCGAGGTTCCACAGGTCGTCGTCATCGCGGAGTTCGAAGTCGGTGTGGAAGTTGAGCTGCTGGGCGACGAGTTTCCGTACGCCCTCCGCCGTGGAGGAGGCGGGCGAGGCCGGGTGGTTCATCGGGCGTCCCCGCTTCCCGCCGTCACCGACCGGCCCCGGGCGCCGCCGTTCGCGCCCCCGGACCCGGACGCGGACCCGGATCCGCCCCCGGATCCGCCGCTGCCGTGCCGCCGCAGATAGCGCCGGACCCTGCGGGCCCCGAGCAGGCTGCCCTGCGCGTACCAGAGGATGTCCGGGCCGAGCGCGTAGTCGATGCCGAGCTGCTCGTACGCCTGCACGCACCGCGTCCGGTAGTACTCGGCGAGCTGCGCCGTCGTCATCTGCGGGGCCGCCTCGGCGCCGGTCTCGAACCAGGCGGCGAGGGTGTGTTCGACGTACTCGCCGATCGACCACTCGATGGTCCGGGTGACGACCGGCTCGCGGGTCGGGTCGAACATCGGGTCGATGATGCCCGGCTTGCCCTGCAACTGGTTGGCGACATGCTCGGCGAGCAGCGGCGCGCAGTGGAACCCGTCGCGGTAGGTGCCGGTCATGAGGTAGAGCCCCGACGGCGGCAGCCAGCCGATCAGCGGGAAGCCGTCCAGCGTCACCGGGCGGTTCCCGGAGAGCCACCGTACGACCTCGTGGCCCGCGACCCGCTCGTCCAACTGCTGCATCGAGTACTGGGAGAGGAACCGGACGTCGGCCATCCAGGTGACCCCGGAGATGGTGTCCACCAGACGGTTGGTGGCGCCGTAGTACTCCAGCCCGTCGCCCTGCGGCACCACGTGCAGCCCGCACGCGAAGCCCCGGTTGGGGGTGCGGACCACGCTGCGGAACGGGTCGCCGCCCGTGCGTTGGGCGATCATCGCGAAGCCGAGGCCCGGGAACATGGGGATCAGGTCCATGTCCTCGGCGACCGTCCGCACCAGCGACTCGCTGTGGATACCGGCGGCCACCACGACCGTGCCCGCCTCGATGACATGGCCGTCGTCCAGCTCGACGCCGGTCACCGCGTCCGCGTCCCCGAGCAGGGTGTTGACGGTCTGGTCCACGAAGACCGTGCCCGCCGCCGTGAGGCGGGCCTCCAGCGCGGCCAGCACCCCGCGCGCGTCGACGGCGCCCTCGGTCGGCAGATGGACGGCGCGGAGCGGGCGGGTGTCGAGGCGCGGGTTGAACCCCGGGATCTCCTTCGGGTCCACGTCCTCCCACGGCTTGCCGTACTGGTCCAGCGCGGCCAGCATCGCCTGGAAGTTGACGGTGTCCAGCTCGGCGCCGATGGAGTTGAGGACGACATGGGTGTCGGGCGCGGAGAGGAGCGGGCGCCCCGTACGGGAGAACTCCTCCAGCCTGGTCAGGACGGCGGGCCAGCGGTCGTGCGCGTTGACGCCCAGTTCGAATCTGATGCGGGCCGGGTCGGTGCGCAACGACTCGGTGGTCGTCTCGCCGAAGCAGCCGAGCATGGCGCCGGCCGACTGACTGGCCCCCGCCTCACGGGCGCTCGGCCCCACCACGACGACGGAGCCCATGGTGCGCTCCATCAACTCGTCGGCCAGGAACAGGCCCAGCGCGCCGTTGCCGACGATGACGACATCGGCCCGCGCCGGCCTTTCCGTGCGTAAGGCTTCGTTGGTTTCCTTGACTGCCTTGGTTTCCTTGGCTTCCTGCACTTTCGGAAATCCCCCTTATGCGGGTACGGGGAAAGCGGGTGCGTGAATTCCCGGACGACGTTACGCCTGGAGTCCGGCGTGTCGCAAGAAGAAAATTGACGCAAGACCAATGGGGGTGAATTGGCTCTACAGGAATGCGCGCTTCCCTGAAGTGGTCCTGGAATGTGGTTGAATTGTATATTCCGCCGCGTGCGAGGGGCGTGCGAGGTACGCGCAGGGAAATCGAACAGGCCGGGATCGGGAATCCGGAAGGGGAGGGTCGGAATCCGGAAGCTGAATGCGGGAATCCGGAGACCGGGAGCGGGAAACCGGAGTACCTTCGAAGGCCGTGCCGTCACCGCGAATTCGAGAGAGGAACGGTCTTGTCATCTGATCCGCTGGGCGCCGCGGCGCCGCCGACGATCGCCGTGGTCGGAGGAAAGCAGAAGATCGTCAGAAAGGCCCGCGAACTCGGGCTGCGCGTCGTGTACATCCAGCACCCCGACGCGTACGACCGCGCCCACTGGCCCCATGTCGACCAGGCGCTCCTCGTCGATTACGCCGACACCGGCCGGACGCTCCCGCTGATCCGCGCGCTCCACCGCGCGTACCCGTTCCAGGCGGTCATCTCGCTCTGGGAGCTCGGGCTGCTGCCGGCCGCCAGGATCGACCACGAGCTGGGGCTCGGCGGCAACTCTCTGGAGACGGTGGAACTCCTCATGGACAAGTCGAGAATGCGCGCCCGCCTGGCCGCGCTCGGCATCAGCCCGGTCGCCGCCGAGGTCGGCAGAACCGAGGAGGAGGTACGGAAGTTCGCCGAGGCGCACGGCTACCCGGTCGTGGTGAAACCGGTGGACGAGGCCGGCAGCATCGGGGTCTTCCTGGCGCGCGAGGCCGCCGAACTCCCCTCCGTCGTCGCCCGTTTCCACGCCCTCCGCGAGCAGCTCGACCCGAAGGACCTGGCGGGCGGCCTCGACCGGTTCCTGATGGAGGAGTACCTGGAAGGCCCCGAGATCAGCGTCGAGACGCTCAGCTTCGACGGCCGCCATGTGGTCGTCGCCGTGACCGACAAGACCAGCACCGACGAGGCGTTCGTCGAGACCGGCCACTCCCAGCCGAGCCGCCACCCCGCCCCCGTCCTCGCCGCCGCCCGCGCCCTCGTGGTGGAGTTCCTGGACGCGGTCGGCCTCCGGCACGGCCCCGGGCACACCGAGGTCAAGCTGACGCCGCGCGGCCCGGTGGTCGTCGAGTCGCACAACCGCGTCGGCGGCGACCGGATCGGCGAGCTGACCGAGATCGCGTACGGCGTCGACATGGAGCGGTACGCGCTGGGCGCCCGCTTCGGTCTGGTCGAACCGCTCCGGGCACCGCCCGAGCCGGTGGCGGGCGCCGCGATCCGCTTCCTCACCCCGCCGCCGGGCCGGGTGACCGAGGTGACCGGAGCCGACGCGATCGCCGCCGACCCCGCCCTGGTCGACCTGGTCGTCTCCGTCGAACCAGGGGACCTGGTCCCGCCGCTCACCTGGAGCGACGACCGGGTCGGCCATGTCATCGCCCGGGGCGCCACCGCCGAGGAGGCGATCGCCCACGCCGAACGGCTCCGCGCGGCCGTACGCATCCATACGGAGCCGATCCATGTGGAGCCGATCCATACGGAGCCGACGGGAACCGGGCCGGACGGCGCGGAGCCGGTCGCGTGAGTACGGAGGCCACCGAGCGGCGGGACGGCGGCGAGCCCCGCTTCCGGGACACCGTACGGGAGTTGCCCGCCCGGGTCTGGATCGTCAGCTTCGGCATCCTCGTCAACCGGTGCGGCAACTTCCTGCCGGTCTTCATCGTCCTCTACCTGATCGGCCGGGGCCACTCGCCGGGCACCGCGGGTCTGGTGCTCGGCGCCGCCGGGCTCGGCAACGTCCTCGGCAACGCCATCGGTGGCTCGCTCGCCGACCGGCTCGGCCGGCGGTGGACCATCGTGCTCTCCGGGACCCTCAGCGCGGCCCTGACGGCGACGGTCCCCGCCCTGGACGGCCTTCCGTCGATCATGGCCGTGGTCGGCCTGGTCGGCACGGCGTCCCAGCTCTACCGCCCTGCCGCGGCCGCGCTGCTGATGGACTCCGTGACCACCAACCAGCAGCGGGTGGCGGCCTTCGCGGTCTTCCGGTTCGCCATGAACATCGGCGCCGCCGTCGGCGGCCTCGCCGGCGGGCGGCTGGCGACCCACTCGTACACCGAACTCTTCCTCGGCAACGCCCTCGCCTGCCTGCTCTTCGCCGTCATCGCGGTCGCGCTGCTCCGGGACCTGCCCCGGGGCGCGCGGAAGACCACGGAGACCACGGAGACGACGGGGACCACGGAGACCACGGAGACGACGGGGACCACGGGGAACACGGAGACGGCGGAGACCGGAGAAACCAAGGAGCCCTTGGAGTCCCGCGAGACCGAGGAGCCCGCTGACAAGGGGAGTTACCGCAAGGCGCTCGCCGACCGCAGGCTGCGCCGGTTCCTCGTCATGACGGTGATCGCCGAGTTCGTCTACATCCAGTCCACCGTCGGGCTGCCGCTCCATGTCACCGCCGTCGGGCTGACCGCCGCCGACTTCGGGACCCTCATCGGCCTCAACGGGGTGCTGGTCCTCGTCTGCGAACTCCCCGTCGCCGGAGTGGTGGTGAAGCGCAAGGCCACCCATGTCCTCGCCGTCGGCAACCTGCTGACCGGGCTCGGCCTCGCGCTCACCGGCTTCGCCACCGACATGCTCTGGCTCGGCGCCACCGTCGTGCTCTGGACGCTCGGCGAGATGATGTACTCGTCGGTCGCCAACGCCTATCTGGGCGGGCTCTCCCCGGACCACATGGTCGGCCGCTACCAGGGCCTGTACGGCGCCGCCTTCACCCTGGGCACCGGCGTCGGCCCCCTCATCGGCGGCGCGGTCTACGCGTACCACCCGTGGGCCCTCTGGATCGTGGTCGGCGCGGCGGGGCTGCTCTCCGCCCAGCTCTGCCTGCCGCCCCGGCGCGCCCTCGCACCCCCGGAGGAGCGGCCGGACCGGCTGGACCAGGAGCCCGCCTAGCCGGAGCCGGCCTGCCTGGTCAGACCAGGGAGCGGACCCGCTCGTACCCCTCCACCGCCACGGTGTCCGAGGGGGCGATCTCCGTGTACCCGGCGTCGCGCACCACCGGCACCCCGGCGGCGAGGAGGCGCCGCCAGTGCGCCGGTTCGGCGGTCCGTACGGAGAGCGGGAACCCCGCGGCGCGCCAGGCGGCGCGGGCCCGCTCCGGCAGCTCCCACCAGGCGAGCTGGGCGCCGTGGCCGACCTGGGCCATCGCCTTGCCCGCCGAGAGGGCGAGGTGCGGGCTCAGCCACAGCACCGGGTGCGCGGGGTCGGCCGGGGGCGGCTCCACCGGGTCGTCCAGTTCGGTACCGGAGACCTGGAGCTTCCGCAGCTCCTTCGGCCAGCCGTCGAGCGGCACGGGCGGGAAGACCCGTACCTCCGCGGCACCGGACGGCCCTCCACCGGCGGTGTCCGGCGCGCCCGCGCCCCCGCCCCCGGGCGCGCCTCCGCCCCGTACCGTGATCCCCGGGAGCGTGCCGGCCCGCCGCCACTCCGCGCCGCGCGCCCGGCGCACCACCTTCCGGATCTGGGAGTCGTCCCACTCCCGCACCGCCCGGGCCCACTCGCCCTCCGCGTCGCCGGTGCCGCCCGCACGCGGGTCGGAGAGCAGGGTGAGCACCGCGCGGGCCGCCGTCTCCAGCGCGTCGGTACGGGATGGCGGCGCGTCCTTCTCGATCCGGACCACCAGCGGCAGCACATACCGCGGGGTACTGCCGTGACCGGCCGCAGTGTTCTCGCCGTGCTCGCCGTTCTCGCTGCTCATGGCCCCAGTCTGCCAGCCGTGCCCACCGCCCTCCGCCGCCGCCCGGGGGCTCCCCGCCCGCTCCCGGTTCCCCCGCGCGTCGCCGCCCGCCCCCTCCTGTTCACCGCCTCCCCGCCCCTTCCTCCTTGGCGGAACGCTGCCTTCCGGGCGACGATGCGCTCCATGAAGAGCGACCTTTTCTCCACGCAGCACATGGCGCAGCCGGCCACCGAGCCCGGGATGACGCTCCAGAACGCCAAATCCATCAAGTACGCGGTCAACGGCGAGATGTACGCGCGACAGGGTTCGATGGTCGCCTTTCGCGGCTCGCTCCAGTTCGAGCGGAAGGGCCAGGGCCTCGGCGGACTGCTCAAGCGCGCCGTCACCGGCGAGGGGCTGCCGCTGATGACGGTGAAGGGCCAGGGCGAGGCGTGGTTCGCGCAGGAGGCCGCCCACTGCTTCATCGTCGACATCGACCAGGGCGACGCGCTCACCATCAACGGCCGCAACGTCCTCTGCTTCGACCCCACCCTCAGCTACGAGATCAAGACGGTGAAGGGCGCGGGGATGACCGGGGGCGGTCTCTTCAACAGCGTCTTCAGCGGTTACGGCAAGCTCGGCGTCATCTGTGAGGGCGACCCGATAGTGATTCCGGTCACCCCGCAGTCCCCCGTCTATGTCGACACGGACGCGGTCGTCGGGTGGAGCGCCCAGCTCGGCACCTCCCTGCACCGCTCCCAGTCCGTGGGCTCGATGCTGCGCGGCGGCTCCGGCGAGGCGGTGCAACTGATGCTCCAGGGCGAGGGCTTCGTGATCGTACGGCCGAGCGAGGCGACTGCCCAGAAGCCCACCGCGCACTGACCCGAGCTGAGATCATGCCCCGATGAACCTCCAAGGTGTGGGCCGCCGTTACGGCCTCAAGGGACCCTGGGTGCTGCGCGGGGTCGACCTCGACATCCCGGCCGGCGCCCTGGTCCGGGTCGAGGGCGTGAACGGCAGCGGAAAATCGACCCTGCTGCGGCTGGTCGCGGGCATCGACGCGCCGACCGAGGGCCGGGTCACCGGCCGGCCCCGTACGGCGTACGTCCCCGAGCGCTTCCCGGTCGCGCTGCCCTTCACGGCCGCCGGTTATCTGATGCACCTCGGCCGGATCCACGGGCTGCGGCGCGGGGTCGCGGCGGCCTGCGCGGTCGAGTGGCTGGAGCGCTTCGGGGCGGCCGAGCACGCCCGTACGCCCATGGCCGAACTCTCCAAGGGCACCAGCCAGAAGGTGGCCGTCGCGCAGGGCCTGCTCGCCGGGCCCGAACTGCTGATCCTGGACGAGGCGTGGACCGGGCTCGACATGGCGGCCCGTGCGGAACTGGACCGGGCGGTCACCGAACGCGTCGCCGCGGGCGGCACGGTCGTCTTCGTCGACCACGACCCGCGCCGGCTCGCCGGGGCCTCCGACGCGCTGTACGCGGTGACCGGCGGCGCCCTGGAGCCGCGTGAGGAACGCCCGCTCCCCGCCGACGACCCCGCCGACGGTGCGGGCCCCGGCGGGCGGTCGGCGGCGCGGATACGGATCCTCGCCCAGGCGCCGCCGGGCGAGGCGCCCACGGAGGCCGCGGTGGCGGAGCTGCCCGGGGCACCTGCGTACGAGGTACGGGGCGAGGACGGCGCCGTCCTGCTGACGGCGTCCGCCGCCGACTCCGACGCGCTGCTGCGGGCGCTCCTCACGGCCGCCCCGCCCTGGCACATCAGGGAGGTCGCCGAGACCCCCGCCGCCCCTTCCTCGGACACCGGCCGGCCGGCTTCCGCCCGTACCGACGCGCCCGACGCCGCCCGGTCCGACGCCGCGCCGTCCGATTCCGCCGCGTTCGATTCCGCCCCGTCCGACGCCGACCTGCCCGACGCCGACCTGCCCGATTCCGCCGCCACGGAGACGGAGCGCCTCTCCTCATGACCGCACTGCTCAGCTATCAGATCGCCCTGCTGCTCCGCTCGCAGCACTGGCTCCCGCCGGTCCTGCTCTACGGGATCTTCCTGGTCGTCGGGGTCCAGGCGGGCCAGCCGGTCCTCGACTCGCTCGGGTACGCGTCGGCCGTGCTGCTGCCGGTCACCGCCTGGCTGGTACGGATCTGTGTCACCCAGGAACCCGCCGCCTCCCGTGCCGTCGTCGGCGCGGTGACCGGGCCCCGCCGCGCGCATCTCTCCGCGCTGCTGGCCGCCGTGGTCTGCGCGGGCGTGATCGGCGTGGCGGGTACCGGGATCGTCCTCCTGATCAGTGAACCCAAGAACGCGGACTTCACGGTGGGCGTGGACCTGGGGGCGGCGGGGGCGGCCGGGCTGCTCGCCGCGCTGGTCTGTCTGCTGGTCGGCGCCGCCGTCGGCGCGCTCTGCAACCGGCCGCTGCTGCGCACCCGGGGCTGGTCGGTGGTGGCGACGGCGGCGGTCTCCCTGCTGGCGCTGGTGACCAGCGGCTCCCCGGCGCGGAACGCGGTCACCGGTCTGGTGACCGGCTCACTGACCGGAAAGGCCCCCACCCCGGCGACGGCGCTGCTGGCCGCCGCCGCCCTGGCCGGCGCGGCGGCCGCGGTGGCGATCCTGCTCAGCGCCGTACGGGACGACTGAGCGCCGTACGGGCCGCCGCTCCGGTCACTTCGCCATCAGCTCCGAGACCCGGACGAAGCGGTAGCCGCGCTCGCGCAGCTCGGGCACGATGCGCCGGACCGCGTCCTCCGTCACCGGTGCGGCGCTCCGCGTGCAGTGCATCACCACCAGCGAGCCGGGCTTCACCCCCTTCAGCACCTCGTCGGCGACGGCGTCCGGGTCGGTGGCGAAGGCGTCCCCGCTGACCACGTCCCACTGGACGGCGGTCACCTTCTCCGGGGCGAGCGCGCGGAGCGTCGCCTTGTCGTAACAGCCGCCGGGGAAGCGGAAGTACGGGACGACATTGCGCGCCCCCGCGGTACGGAACGCGGCGAAGGCGCGCCGTACGTCGTCGGCCATCCGCTCCTTGCCGAGGACCGGCAGCCCGTAGCAGTCGCCGGTGAAGGCGTAGTGGCTGTACGAGTGGTTGGCGATCTCGAAGAGCGGGTCCGTGCCGATCGCCTTGGCCTGGGTCGGGTACTCCTCGGCCCAGCGGCCCGTCATGAACACGGTGGCCGGCACGTCGAGCCGGCGCAGCAGCGCGATCAGCGAGGGGTTGTCGAAACGCTCCCCCCGCGCGGCGCGCGGCCCCTGGTCGGCCGTCATGTCGGCGTCGAAGGTGAGCGCCACCCGCTTCCCCTTGGCGGGGTCCCCGTGCTCGAAGACCGGGGTGAGCCCGTCGGGCCCCGGCGCCAGGGTGGGCGGGCCCTCGGGGGCGGCGGCGGAGCGGGGCGCCGCGGGGGCGCCGGGGGAGGAGCCGGGGCCGGTGCGTTCGGTGTCCGCGCAGCCGGTGAGGGAGGCGGAGAGCGCCCCGAGGGCGGCGAGGGCGCCCAGGGCGGTGAGCGTACGCGCATAAGTGTTCACATGGGAAAAATATAGGATGATTTATCTATAACCGGCGCACTACAGGACGGCGCGTCCGGTGACCACACCCGTGGCCACCGGACGCGCCGGTTCCGTACTGGCGGGAAGAGGCGTCAGTGCCAGGGGCCCCGCACCGCGAACGTCGTCCCCGGTTTGTAGCAGTTGACGTACATCGTCGCGGCGTCCGGCGAGAAGGTCACCCCCGCGAACTCGCCCCACTCGGGCTCCGCCGCATCCGGGTCGACCGCGTTCGCGTTCCTCGCCATCGGGTAGACCTCGCCCTTCCTGGTCAGCCCGAACACGTACTGCGCGCCCCCGCCGTCCTCGCAGACCATCAGCCCGCCGCTGGGCGCCAGACAGATGTTGTCGGGCGACTCGCCGGGGAGCTGGATGTCCGTGTCCGGGCCGAAGACGATCACCAGGGTCAGCCGCCGCCTGCGCGGCTCGTACTTCCAGACCTGGCCGTAGTGGTCGCCCGCCGACCCCTCCGCGCTGTGCGCGAAGCTCGACACGAAGTAGACCACCCCGTCACCCCAGTAGCACCCCTCCAGCTTCTGCGCGTGGGTGATGCCCCGGGGCCCGAAGTCCTGGAAGCGGATCGGGGTCTCGCGCGCCAGCGGATCCGGTACGGGGACCCACTCGATCCGGTCGAAGACGGCGCCGATCTCCCTGACCGACGAGAGATCCGGCACCCCCGGCACCCGCATCGCCTCCAGCGCGCCGCCCGCCCGGAGCGAGCCGAGCCCGCCGGCCGGTTTCTCCGGCAGGAAGCGGTAGAAGAGGCCGAACGGCTTCTCGAACGCGTCCTCCGTCTCGTAGACGATGCCGGTGGCCGGGTCGATCGCGATGGCCTCGTGCTGGAAGCGGCCCATGGCGGTGAGCGGCACGGCCCCGCTGCGGCGCGGGTCGGCCCCGTCCACCTCGAAGATGAAGCCGTGGTCCTTGGTGTACCCGTTGGTGCCCGCTCTGTCCTCGGTCTCCTCGCAGGTCAGCCAGGTCCCCCAAGGGGTGGGGCCGCCCGCGCAGTTGACGGCGGTACCGGCGATGGCGACGCGCTCGCCCAGGACGTTGTCGCGCCCGTCGAGTTCGAGCGCCGTACAGCCGCCCTTGCCCATCGGGTCGTACGTGATGCCGTCGATCACCGGAACGGGGACTTCCGCGCCGACCCGGTTCTCGTGGTTGCGTACGAGATGGACCCGGCCGTGACGGCCCGCGAAGGCGGCCATGCCGTCATGGTTGCTGGGGACGCGGCCCTCGCCGGAGCGGAGCGGGTCGCCCTCCCGGGAGAGGACCTTGTAGCGGAACCCCTTGGGCAGGTCGAGCAGCCCGTCGGGGTCGGTGACCAGGGGGCCGTACCCGGTGCGGCCCATGGTGCGCGCGGTGGCGGTACCGGCGAACAGCTCCGGCACGGCCCCGGCGAAGACGATGCCCGCGGTGGCTGCACCACCGCGGGCGAGGATCTGACGTCGTGTCGCTGACATGAGGCAACTCCCTGCTGGCGGACAGGAAAAGTGACCCGCATGTGTCTACCACGTGTCCTGGGGGCGCGGGAACTACGCCCTGCCCGGCGAGCCGCCCGTGCCACGGGGCCGCACCCGCCGCCCGTACCACCCCGCCGGCCTGCGGTTTTCGGCACGGACCGGCGGGGTGTCGGCTCAGGAACCGCGTCGTGTCAGACGAGCGTGGCGCTCAGCGTGATGGTCGTCCCCGTCAGCGCCTGGCTGACCGGGCAGTTGGCCTTGGCGCCCTCGGCGGCGGCCTGGAACGCCTCGGCGTCCACGCCCGGGACCTCGCCCTCCACCGTGAGGTGGATCCCGGTGATGCCCTCGCCCGGCTGGAAGGTGACATCGGCCTTGGTGGTCAGCTTGGCGGGCGGGGTGCCCGCGCCGGTCAGACCGTGCGACAGCGCCATCGAGAAGCAGCTCGAATGCGCCGCAGCGATCAGCTCCTCCGGGCTGGTCTTCCCGTTGGCCGCCTCGGCGCGCGAGGGCCAGGAGACGGCCTGCTCACCGATGCCGGAGGAGTCGAAGGTGACGGTGCCCGACCCCTTGAGCAGCTCGCCTTCCCAGACCGTGTGAGCGGTACGGACAGTGGCCATGATGGTTCCTTCCAACGGTGGTCAACGGTGCCGGACGCGCCCGGGGCCCCGGGACACCGCGGAAATTCCCCGGAACTTCTCGCAGCTCCTCGGAACTCCTCGGACCCCCGGCCCCCGGAACACCCGGCGTACCGAAACCTACTGGGTGGCCAGTCCCTTCGCGTCCCGCGCCAGCGCGGTGAGACGCGAGATCGCCCGGAAATACTTCTTGCGGTAACCGCCGTTCAGCATCTCTTCGCTGAACAGCCGGTCGAACGGCACCCCCGAGGCCAGCACCGGCACCTCCCGGTCGTAGAGCCGGTCGGCGAGGACCACCAGCCGCAGCGCCGTCGACTGGTCGGGCACCGGGACGACATCCGTGAGACAGACCGCCCGTACGCCCTCGGTGAGCGCCCCGTACCGGCTGGGGTGGACCGAGGCGAGATGGTCGAGCAGCGCGGGGAAGCTGTCCAGGCTGGCGCCCTCGGTGGCGTAGGCGGCGCGGGTCACCGTCTCGTCCGAGTACGGCGCCGGCGCCTCCGGCAGCCCCCGGTGGCGGTAGTCCTCGCCGTCGATACGGAGTGGCCGGAAACGCGCGGAGAGTCCCTGGATCTCGCGGAGGAAGTCGGCGGCGGCGAACCGGCCCTCGCCGAGCTTGCCCGGCAGTGTGTTCGAGGTGGCGGCGAGCGCCACGCCCCGCTCGACGAGACGGGAGAGAAGGCTGGAGACGAGGACGGTGTCGCCCGGATCGTCCAGTTCGAATTCGTCGATGCAGAGGAGCCGGTGGTCACCGAGGGTGGCCACGGTCTGCTGGAAGCCGAGCGCGCCGACGAGGTTCGTCAGCTCCACGAAGGTGCCGAAAGCTTTCAGCTCGGCCGGGGCCGGGGTCGCGTGCCAGAGCGAGGCGAGCAGATGCGTCTTGCCGACGCCGTAGCCCCCGTCCAGATAGACCCCGCGCGGTCCGGCCGGTGCAGCGGGCTTCTTCGCGAACCAGCGGCGTATCCCGCCGCCGCTCCCCGCGCCCCCGGCCGGGTGCGCGCCGCCGCCGAGCCCGGCGGCGAACCCCGCCAGCACGGTGACGGCCTCGGACTGGCTCGGCTGGTTCGGGTCCGGTACGTACGTGTCGAACCGTACGGAGTCGAAGCGCGGCGGCGGCACCATCTCGGCGACCAGCCGGTCGGCGGGGACGTGCGGCGCGCGGGCGCAGAGGGCGAGGGGGGCCGACTCGGCTGTCGGGGCGTGACCTGAGGCGGTGGTGGAGGGCGACACAACCCCCCACTCTATGCTCCGTGCCAGACTGCTGGACATGCGACGCCTGTTCCCTGTGACCGATCAGACACGCCCCGGCACACCGCCCGGCACACCGTCGGCCACCTCCCCCGGCACCCCCGCTGACCTCGGCACCGACCGCGAATGGACGCTGGACGAACTGGCGGAGGCGTACGCGTACCCGGCCACGTCCTCGGCCCCGGTCCCGGCCACGTCCTCGGCCACGGCTCCGGCTCCGGCGGGCGACCGGGAGACCGGCGCCTGGCTCCGGGCGAACATGGTCACCACCCTCGACGGCGCCGCCCACCACGACGGCCTCTCGCACGCCCTCTCCTCCGATGCCGACATGCGGATCTTCGGGGTGCTGCGCGGCCTCGCCGACGCGGTGGTGGTGGGCGCGGAAACGGTTCGCCGGGAGGGGTACCGGCCGGCCCGGGTCCGGGCGGCGTTCGCCGGGCGGCGCGCGGCGGCGGGCCAGCCCGTCGCTCCGGTGATCGCCGTCGTCACCGCCGGCCTCGACCTGGATCTCGCGGCGCCCCTCTTCACCGCGCCCGCCGTCCCCACCCTGATCCTCACCGGCTCCGCCGCGCCGCCCGACCGGGTCGCCGCCGCCGAGCGGGCGGGCGCCGTGGTGGTCGTGGCGGGCGAGGGGAGCGGGGTGGACCCGGTCCGTGCCGTACGGGCGCTGGCGGAGCGCGGACTGACCCGGCTGCTCACCGAGGGCGGGCCACGGCTGCTCGGCCAGTTCGTGGCGGCGGGCGCCCTGGACGAACTCTGCCTGACGCTCTCCCCGGCGCTCACCGCCGGAGACGCGCCGCGCATCGCGAGCGGCCCCGCGCTCGCCGTCCCCGAGCGGTTCGCCCTGGCCTCCCTGCTGGAGCAGGACGGCTTCCTCTTCACCCGGTACCGCCGCCCCTGACGCCCTCCGGCACGCCCGGACGCCCGGCCGCGCTGGCCCCGGCGAAACAGGCTTCGGCAATCAGCGGAATTCTCCGTTCCGGTTAGCTTCTGGCGGGCAGACTTAGCTACACGGGAACCCGCGCGGGCACGGGGAAGGATGGTTTCCGCAGCGGGGTCGCGGCGGGCCGCGGAGGCCCGGCAGAACAGCATCAGCTCTGCCCCGGGGCGCTCAGAGCGGCTCAGGGCGGTTCAGTGGAACAGAAGGGCACCTGCCGTGTTCACAAGCGTATTGATGATCGAGAAGCCCCTGACCCCGGAGGACGTGGAGTTCGTGACCACCCTCCACGGCGACGAGGCGGTCTCGTTCGTGGTGCTCATGCAACCCCGCGGCGACCAGGCGGACGTCCTGCTGCGCGCCATCGACGACGTGGCTCTCGGCGAGCTGAGGGACGCCGCCCGGGAGAGCGGCCGGACGGAGGACGCCGCCGGGGAACCCGCCGAACTGGCGCTCGAACACTCTCTGAGAGCCCTCCGCGAGGCCGGCTCCCAGGCGGTCGGGCAGGTGATCGAGGACCACCCGCTGGACCTGCTCAAAACCGTGGTGGAGGAGGCGTCGGCCGACGAGGTGATCGTGCTGACGGAGCCGCACTACGTCGAGGAGTTCTTCCACCGCGACTGGGCTTCCCGGGCCCGCCACAAGGTCGGCGTCCCGGTGCTCAAACTCTTCGCCCACAGAGAATAGGCTGACCCGGCACCACCCCCCCGAGCCGTCCCCTCACCCCGAGCACCTGGAGAAACACGCATGGCACCCGCTACCGGAATCCCCGACACCATGGAACGGCCGCACTTCATCGGTATCGGCGGGGCCGGGATGTCGGGCATCGCGAAGATCCTCGCCCAGCGCGGCGCGAAGGTCGCGGGCAGCGACGCGAAGGAGTCGGGGACCGCCGAGGCGCTCCGGGCGCTGGGGGCCACCGTGCACATCGGCCACGCCGCGGACCACCTCGCGGACGACGCCTCGTGCGTGGTCGTCTCCAGCGCCATCCGCCCCGACAACCCGGAGCTGGTGCGCGCCGCCGAACTGTCGGTGCCCGTGGTGCACCGCTCCGACGCGCTCGCCGCGCTGATGGGCGGCGGACTGCGCGCCATCGCGGTCGCCGGCACCCACGGCAAGACGACCACCACCTCCATGCTCGCCGTCGCCCTCACCGAGCTGGGCCTCGACCCGTCGTACGCGATCGGCGGCGACCTGGCGGGCCCCGGCACCAACGCCCGCCACGGCGGCGGGGAGATCTTCGTCGCCGAGGCCGACGAAAGCGACCGCAGCTTCCAGAAGTACGACCCCGAGGTCGCCATCGTCCTCAACGTCGAGCTGGACCACCACGCCAACTACGCCTCGATGGACGAGATCTACGAGTCCTTCGAGACCTTCGCCGGCAAGATCGTCCCGGGCGGCACCCTGGTGATCTCCGCCGACCAGCCCGGCGCCGTGGAGCTGACCGCGCGGGTCCGCGACCTCGCCACGGTCAAGGTCGTCACCTACGGGGAGGCCGAGGACGCCGACGTACGGGTCCACAAGATCGCCGCCCGGGGGCTGACCAGCGAGGTCACCGTCCTGCTCGACGGCCGGCTGCTCACCTTCACCGTCTCGGTGCCCGGCCGTCACTACGCGCTCAACGCGGTCGCCGCCCTCGCCGCGGGCGTCGCCCTCGGCCTCCCCGCGCACAACCTGGCCTCCGCGCTCGGCACGTACACCGGGGTCAAGCGCCGCCTCCAGCTCAAGGGCGAGGCGGCGGGCGTCCAGGTCATCGACTCGTACGCGCACCACCCCACCGAGATGACCGCCGACCTGGAGGCCATGCGGGCCGCGGTCGGCCCCGGCCAGCGGCTGCTCGTCGTCTTCCAGCCGCACCTGTTCTCCCGTACGAGGGAACTCGGCGCCGAGATGGGCCGGGCGCTCGCCCTCGCCGACGCCTCCCTCGTCCTCGACATCTACCCGGCCCGCGAGGAGCCGGTCCCGGGGGTCACCAGCGCCCTGGTCATCCAGGCCGCCCAGGCGGCGGACGCCACGGTCAAGGCCCTCCACGACAAGGCCGCCGTCCCCGAGGCGGTGGCGGGAATGGCGGGCCCCGGCGATCTCGTTCTCACCATGGGCGCGGGCGACGTCACCGACCTCGGCCCGCTGATCCTGGCCCGCCTGGCCGACTGATCAGCCCGACGACCGGAAGGCACGAACCATGGCGTACGACATCGACAAGCCGGAAGAGCAGTGGCGCGCCGAGCTGACCCCTGCCGAGTACAAGGTCCTCCGCGAGGCGGGCACGGAGCCCGCGTTCGTCGGCGAGTACACGGACACCAAGACGGCCGGTGTCTACTCCTGCCGCGCCTGCGGAGCCGAACTCTTCCGCTCCGACACGAAGTTCGAGTCCCACTGCGGCTGGCCCTCCTTCTACGACCCGAAGGACACCGACGCGGTCGAACTCATCGAGGACCGCTCACACGGCATGCTCCGCACGGAGGTCCGCTGCGCCCGCTGCGGCTCCCACCTGGGCCATGTCTTCGAGGGCGAGGGGTACCCGACCCCCACGGACCAGCGCTACTGCATCAACTCCATCTCGCTGCGGCTCGCACCGGACGAGGGGTGACGGAGCACCGCTGACCGGCTGACGGGCCGGGACACCGCGCGCCGGGGACCCACGGGGTCCCCGGCGCGTCGTATGTCCGCTGTCCGCCGCTTCCCGGCCCCGCCGCCCGCCGTCAGCGCCGGCGGCCGAGCGTGCCGAAGCGTCTGGTCAGGCGGGTGAGGGGGGAGGAGCGGTGCCAGGTGCGGAATTCCTCGGCCCGGTGGGCTCCGACCTGTTCCAGGTGGTGTTCGACGGCCGCGATGTCCTGGGGCGGGAGGGCGCGGACGGTGGGGCGGAGGACCTTGTCGAGGAGGGTGGTGCGGGTGGTGTCCCACTCCTGGCTCGCGCCGGGGAGCGAGGTCCAGGCGACGAAGGAGTGGGCCACGTAGGCGGGGGAGGTGCTGAGCCGGTCCGTGGTGGCGGGGGCCCGGGCCGCCGTCGCGTAGGCCGTGAGCAGGGCGGGCTCGCCGCAGTGGATCAGGGCGTACAGCTCGCCCTCCGGCCGCTCCTCGGAGAGGAGCCGGCGGCTCAGGGTCTCCAAGGTCCGTTCCAGCAGGGGCGGTTCCATGGGTTCGGCGTCGGCGCGGAGGGTCAGGGCGCGCTCGATCCAGGGGGGTGCGGCCCGGGCCGTTTCGAGGTCGCGGAGGAAGTCCAGGAGCAGGAGGGCGGATTTGGCCCTCGGCTCCAGCTTGTCGGGGAAGCAGCGCAGCAGGTCGTGGGCGAGGGCCGGGGCGTCCGGGTCGCCGGGCGGGCTGTCGAGCGCGGCGCGGACCAGGGTGGCCCAGGTGCCCGCCGCGCGGTGCGCGTCCGAGCCCGTCTCGCCGAGCAGCCGCGCCGCCTCGCCGGGGGCGGGGGCGGCGCCGTTCCAGACCAGGGTGAGGGCCGTACGGAGCACCAGCGGGTCGGTGAAGACGGAGACCCCGCCGGCCCTGAGCGCGGCGTGGACCGCGCTGAGGCCGTCGGCCCCGGGCTCCGTGGTCCAGGGGGCGCCCGCGCACATACGGAGGTGGGGAAGGGTCTGTACGGCACCGAGCGGGAGGGCGACCGTCGCCAGCAGACGGGCGGCGGCGGGGGGATCGGCGGCGGCGTGGCCGTCGAGGGCGCCGAGCACGGCGGTCCGCAGCTCGAAGTGGTCCTCCAGCACGGTCCGTACGGACGGGATGTGCGCCGTCCCCGGGTCGGCGGAGAGGGCGTCCGCGAGGCGGGCGGCGAGGCCGGGCAGCACCTCCGCGCACTCCACGCCGAGGATCCCCGCGATCCGGAGCAGCTCCACCGGGCGGGCGATGGCTGTGGGGGAGGAGCCGGCGGGCGGGTCGTCGGCGATGCCGGCGAGGAGGGCCGGGGAGAGTTCGGCCGCGAGCCGGTGTCTGACCTCGTCCGGCAGGGCGGACAACTCCGGCTCGGGGAGCGGCTCGTGGGGCGCGCTCTCCATGCGTACGGCCGTGGTCAGCACCAGCGCGCCGAGCCTGTCCCGGGTGGCGGCGGCGCGCGTACCGTCCGGGCCCGTTGCCCTCGCCCGGCTGCCGAGGGCGGTGAACAGCCGTGCCAGGGCCGCGCATTCGGCCGCCGTACGGGGTTCCCCGGGCGGGGCGGCGAGGGCTCCGGCCAGATGGTGCAGCCGGTCCGGGGTGAGGGTGCGGAGCTGCTCGTACGCCCAAGTCGCCGCCGCCGTACGGCCCTCCGGGCCCAGGGCGACCTGAGCGCGGAGGGCGGTGGCCGCCAGCGCGCCGGGGGAGAGCACCCCGCCCGGCTCCGCCGCCGCCTCCGTGAAGACCTCGGGCGCCCTGCCGAGCCAGATCCGGGCGACGATCTCGCCCCAGATCAGAGGGAGATGGGCCTCGCCGGGGGCGGCGGAAGGGTCTGCGGTGGCCGGGGCGGGCGGGCGCCCGGTGCAGTCGAGCACCCGGAGGTCCGGCGCCGGCCCGGTCGCGGAGTCGGACAACTCCCGTGCGCCGTCCGGCAGTACGCCGACGATCGTCTGCCGGGCCGCGCGGGGGCGCCGGGTGTACGTGGTGAACGTCAGCGGCTCCGCGTGCTCGCGCGGCAGCACGGCGCAGGCGAGCGCGATCCACTGGGCGACATCGGCGCTGCTCCGCTCGACCAGGGCGAGCCGGGGGCCGGGACCGTCCGTTCGCGCCCGCAGCCCGGCGAAGAACGGCGCGAGCCACGGGGCGCGCGCGGCGGCGAACCCGGTCAGCACATCCCGGCCGAAGAGCCCCAGCGGGGGCAGCGACTCCAGCGTGGCCGGGGTCGGGCTCGCCGGTGCGGAGGTGGCCCAACGGACCGAGTTCCAGGCGGAGATGGGCAGCCCGCCGCCGGGCAGGGCGCCGTCACGGGGCAGCACCACCGCGTGGGTGTGGGCGCCGTGCCCGCCGCCGCCCGAGCCCACCGGCACCGTACGGGCGAGCAGCCGGCTGCCGTCGGAGAGCACGCTGTGGCTGAACGCCTGGGGGAGCGCGGCGAGTTCGGCGTCCGTGGGGTGCGCGGGGGTACCCTCGGGCGGCTCGTACCCGATCAGCGGCTCCGCCTCGTCCAGCACCGCCCGGGGTATCCCCGGGGTGACGGCGACGAAGCCGGTGCCCGGCCCGTCCTGGCCCGGCGGGCCCGAGGTGTGGTGCAACTGCGCCAGGCCCATGGGCCGGCCCCCTTCGTTCCTGGCTGGTCCGGCCCGCGCCCACCAGGAACTCATGGAAGGCGCGCCGGATTTCCGCAGCACGAAGGTACCGCCCCGCGCCCCCCTCCGCGCACCACACCCCCGTCGGCTACGCGGGCTGGAGGAGATCCCACAGGTTGCCGTACAGGTCCTCGAAGACGGCGACGGTGCCGTACGGCTCCTGGCGCGTCTCCCGTACGAACCGGACCCCGGCGGCGGTCATCCGGGCGTGGTCCCCGGCGAAGTCGTCGGTGTACAGGAAGAAGCCGACCCGGCCGCCGGTCTGCGCGCCGATGCTCGCCCGCTGCGCGTCGTCCTTGGCCCGCGCCAGCAGCAGCCCGGTCGCCCCGCCGCCGCGCGGGCGGACCACGACCCACCGGGAGCCGTCGTCCCGGTCGGTGTCCTCGGCCAGGTCGAAGCCGAGGGCCTGGGTGTAGTGGGCGATGGCGCGGTCGTAGTCGTCGACGACCAGGGTGACCAGAGCGATATGGGACATACGGCGAAGTTATACGTACCACGGGGTCCTGGCAATGCGCGCGGACGAGCCAGCCGCACCAGGACAGCGCACGGGTCCGGAAAGCCGCCCGTACCGGGCCAGGAAAGCCGCCCGTACCGGGTTGTCGCACCCGAGGACTAGAGTCGGAAGACAGACGATCACGACACGGGATCGATCACGACACGGGATCCGGAAACGGAAGCGAAACGGAAACGGGCGGAGGCGATGGTGTGGGGCTGTTCCGGCGCGGGCCGAGGCGGGACGGGCGTGACGCGCCCCGGGACCCCGCGTTCTCGTTCTTCTCGGTGGACGAGGCGGCGCTCTTCCGCGGCCAGGTCCGCGAGGCGTTCGCCGAGCACGGCCTGGAGGTCACGCTCTACGCGGACGCGGTGACCGACAGCTCGGGCCGCCGCTTCCCGCTGGGCGACCTCGCCGCCGTCTGCCACAACGACGACCGCGGGCCGCGCGTCTGGGGCGATCTCGCGCGCCGCCACGCGGGCATGGTGCTCCGCACCCTCGACGGCCCCTCCGCGCTCGAAGCGCTGCCGCCCGAGCAGATCCGGGCCCAGCTCTACCCCCGGGTGATCAGCGAGGACGGGCTCGACGCCCAGGCGTTCGGCTACGCGCGCTCGGTCGCCCCCGGCCTCTACGAAGTGCTCGCGCTCGACCTCCCGGAGAGCGTCATGATGCTCACCGACGAGGCGCTGGAACCGCTGGGCGAGGTCCGTGCGCTGCGCGAGCGGGCGCTGCGCAATCTGCGGGAGCTGCCCATCGAGGAGTGCGAGACCGTCACCGACCGGAACATCCACGGGACGCGGTTCGAGGTGGTCCTCGGCGACTCCTTCTACACGGCCAGCAGGGTGCTCGCCCTGGACACGGTGGTCCGGAAGGTCACCGGCGAGCCGATCGGCCCGGCCGGCGCGCTGGTCGCGCTGCCCTTCCGGCACCAGCTCGCCTTCCACACCATCCGCGACCTGACGATGGTCCCGTCCCTGAACGCGCTGGCCAACTTCGCCGCCACCCGGTACGAGGACGCCCCGGGCGCGATCAGCCCGTACGTCTACTGGTGGCGCGCCGGCACACTCACACAGCTCAGCGAGTCCGACGACGACGGCGACGGCCTCCGCCTGGTGGCCGACGACGCCTTCCAGGACCTCCTGGACCACCTCGCCCGGGACACTCCGCCCCCGGACCGACCACACCACCCCGACTGACCCCCCGCCGCACGGCCCCGCCCTCACCCGTCCGTCAGGACCGCACACGACTCCGGGGGCAGGCTCAGCACCCCGTCCGGGCCCGGCGGCCGGACCGGATTCCAGGTGGCCAGGATCCGGGGCGGGGCGGCCGGGTGGGGGCCCAGGGGGAGGTGGGCCGGGGTGGCCGCCAGGTTCACCGCCACGCGGAGGTCGCCTCTGCGGTACGCCAGCCAGCGGGCCGTCTCGTCGTAGGCGACCCGGACCGCCGCCAGGTCGGGGTCGGTCAGGTCCGGGTGTGCGTGGCGGAGGGCGATCAGCTCGCGGTGCCAGGCCAGCAGGCGGTCGTGCGGGGCGCGCTCCCGCTCCGTACGGTCGAGACAGGAACGGTCGCGGGTCGCCGGGTCCTGCGGGTCCGGGATCTCCTCCGCCGCCCAGCCGTGCGCGGCGAACTCCCGGCGCCGTCCGCTCCGTACGGCCTCCGCGAGCACCGGATCGGGGTGGTCGGTGAAGAACTGCCACGGCGTGCCGGCCCCCCACTCCTCGCCCATGAAGAGCATCGGCGTGTGCGGCCCGGTCAGCACCAGCGTGGCCGCGCAGGCGAGCAGCCCGGGGGAGAGGGTCGCCGAGAGCCGGTCGCCCCGCGCCCGGTTGCCGATCTGGTCGTGGGTCTGCGCGTAGCCGAGGAAGCGCCGCGCGGGGGTCCGCCGCCGGTCGACGGGGCGCCCGTGTGTACGGCCCCGGAAGGTCGAGTACGTACCGTCGTGGAAGAACGCGTGCGTCAGCGTCTTGGCCAGGGCCGTCAGCGGGGCGCGGGCGAAGTCGGCGTAGTACCCCTGGGACTCGCCGGTGAGGGCGGCGTGCAGGGCGTGGTGGAAGTCGTCGTTCCACTGCGCGTGCACCCCGATCCCGCCCTCCGCCCGGGGCGTGGTGGTGCGCGGGTCGTTGAGATCGGACTCGGCGATCAGGAAGAGCGGACGGCCCAGGTCGGCGCCGAGCGCGTCGACCGCAGCCGTCAGCTCCTCCAGGAACGTCAGCGCCCGGTCGTCGGCGAGCGCGTGCACCGCGTCCAGCCGCAGCCCGTCCAGCCGGAAGTCCCGCAGCCAGGCCACCGCGCTCCCCAGCAGATACGCGCGGACCTCGTCCGAGCCGGGGGCGTCGAGGTTGACGGCGGCGCCCCACGGGGTGTGGTGGGTGTCGGTGAAGTACGGGCCGTACGCGGGCAGATGGTTGCCGGCCGGGCCGAGGTGGTTGTGGACGACGTCGAGGACCACCCCGAGCCCCAGGCCGTGCGCCGTGTCGACGAAGCGCTTCAGCGCCTCGGGGCCCCCGTACGGCTCGTGGACCGCCCAGAGCGACACCCCCTCGTACCCCCATCCGTGCGTCCCGGGGAACGGGCAGACCGGCATCAGCTCGACATGCGTGATGCCCAGCTCGGCCAGCTCCCCGAGCCGGGCCGCCGCCGCGTCGAGGGTGCCCTCGCGGGTGTACGTCCCGATGTGCAGCTCGTACAGGACCGCGCCGGCCAGCGGCCGCCCGGCCCAGGGCACGCGCCAGTCGTACGCCTCCTGGTCGACGACCGCGCTGAGGCCGTCGGGCCCCTCCGGCTGGCGGCGCGAGCGCGGGTCGGGGCGTACGGGGCCCTCGTCCAGCGCGTAGCCGTACCGGGTGCCGGGGGCCGGGTCCTCGGGGGGATCCGCCGTCCACCAGCCCGGGCGGGCCGGATCCCGGTCCATCGGGAGTACGGTCTCCGGGGCCGTGTCCGGGGGTGCGCTCCTCAGATGGAGGTCCACCCGTTCCCGCGCCTTCGGCGCCCACACCTCGAACCGCACGGGCGATCCCCCTTGTCTCCGGCACCGGCCCCTCTGGCCGTGTCCCTTTCATGGTGGCAAGGAGGAGGCCCCCGGGCGCGCCGGTCGCGGCGGATCCAGTGGCGGGGGCGGCGCTCCGAGAGTGAACCGGGAGTGGGGCGTGTTGACGTCAGGCGCGCATACGGCGCGGGTGCGACCCGGATACGGTACGGAGCGCGGGGCGGGGCTGTGGGCCTGGTGTGGGCCGGCTGTGGCGTGAGCCATGGGGCTGACTGTGGGGAACCGTCTGGACACGTCAAGGCTTTCGGAAGGACAATCACGTCTGTGACGTCCTCCTTCGAGCCCCAGGCCTACCCCGCGCGGCTCTCCGACGCCGAGCGCGACCGGGTCCTCGCGGTGCTCAGGGACGGTATGGCGCAGGGGAAGCTGTCGCACGACACCTTTCTGCGCCGGACGGATCTGGCGCTCGCCGCCCGTGAGGCCAGTGAGCTGAAGCTGCTCACCGCGGACCTGGAGCCCGAAGGACGCTGGTCCCGCCGGGTGTTCGGGGCGGTCGGCCGGATCTCGGCGTTCTCGCACCGGCTGAGCAGCGCGTGGCGGGCCGAGCGGCTGCCGAAACTGCTGCTGCCGCCGCCCGGCCCGTACCCGCTGCGGATAGGACGCGACCCGGTCAACGGGCTGCGGCTCAGCCATGACACGGTCTCCCGGCTCCACGCCGAGCTGAGCCGGCAGGGCGACCGGTGGATCCTGCGCGACCTCGGCTCCACCAACGGCACCACCGTCAACGGACAGCGCGTCACCTCGGTGGTGGTCGTCCGCGACGGGGACCTGGTGACCTTCGGACAGATGAGCTTCCGGCTCTCCTCCGGCTGAGCCGGGTCCCGCCCCGTACGCCCTCGCGGATGCCCCATGTCCGCCCGTGCCCCATGCCCGCCCGTGCCCCGGGCACGCGCATGCCCCGGCCCGCCGCCCGGTGTGGGGGGTGTGGCGGCGGGCCGGGGACTGACCGGCCACCGTGTGGGGCCGGGGCCGGAGTCACGCGGACGCTCGGCGCGCGGACGTACCGTTCTCGTAACCGGACTCACGCGCCCCGCGTCAGTGCACGGTGCAGAGTTGCGACGTGGTCGCGTCCGCCGCGCCGCCGTTGACGACATAGCTGAAGGTCGCTGAGGCACCGGCCGCCAGCGACCCGTTCCAGTCGACGTTGTGCACCATCACCGCCTGCCCGTTGTATGTCGCGTTCCCGTTCCAGAGGCTGTCGACTTTCTGGCCGGTCGGCAGGGTGAACTCGACCATCCACCCCAGGATCGGGTTGGCGCCGGTGTTGGTGACGGTGACCTCAGCCTGGTACCCGCCCGACCACGAGTTGGTGGTCTTCCGGGTGGCGGTGCAGGTGGCCTGCGGGTCGCTCGGCGGGTCGGACGGGGAGCCGGGCTCGCCGACGCCGGTCACCTCGCCCTTGCCGCCGTCGAAGACCACGTCGGAGCAGCTGTAGAAGGTCTCGGTGGAGTCGGAGCGCTTCCACACCATGTAGATGATGTGCCGGCCGCTCTTGTTCGAGGGCAGGTTCCCGGTCCACTTGTACGCGCCCTCCACCGTGCCGACCTGGCCGGTGACCTGCGGGTGGTCGATCGTCATGAACGGAGTGGACTCCAGGTCGTCCCAGCCGAAGGTCTTCGTCGGGTCGAAGCCGTCCTTGGTGATGTAGACGTAGAACCAACCCGGGTGCGCGGCCCACGCGTTGTACGAGAAGTCGAGCGAGGCACCCGAGGTCAGATGGGTGAGCGGCCAGTCGGCGCGGGCCTTGTTGAAGCCGTTGAAGGTGGTGTTGCCGCCGCTGCACAACTGGCCGTCGGGGATGAAGCCCTGGGTCCGCCCGGCCCCGTCGGAGCGGAGCACGGAGAACCAGTTGTAGAGCGGGGTCGTACCGCTCTCCGCGACGGCGGCCTGGCACGCGGGGTTGACCGGCTTGATCTCCCCGGTGCTGGTGAGACCGTCGCGCCAGCACATGAACGTACGGCTCGCGGGCTGCATCGGGGTGCCGTGGGCGGCGGAGGGCGCGCTGTCCGTGAAGACCAGCAGCAGGGCGGGGAGGACGGCGAGCAGCGCGAGAAGGACGGCTCTGCGGCGGTGGTGCGGCGAGAGTGGGGGGTGTTCCTTCGTGCGGGTCATCATGCGGGTCCCTTCAGCATGATCATGACAAAGCGATGGGAGGCGGGTGAGTGGGAGCGCTCCCATTCCGGAACGTAGCGCGCCTGGGCCACCCTGTAAACGGCACGGGCCGAACTTCCGGTAACAGGCCGCCGGACGGCGTGCCCGCCCCTCACACCCCCGTCAGCAGCGCCACCGGCATCCGGTCCAGCAGCTCCGCGAGGCGTACCGTCCCCTCGGTCTCACGCCCCGTCAGCACATCCCGCCACCGCCCCGGCGGCAGCGCCAGCTCCGTCGTGCGCCAGCCGCCCGCGCGCTCCAGGCCGAACGGCAGCCGGGTCGCCACCGTCACCACGGCGCCGGTACGGACGAAGGCCAGCGCATGCGCGGCGGCCGGGCCCGCCGCGCGCAGCGGGGTGTACGTACCGGACTCGGCGAAGACCTCGGGGCGCTCCCTGCGCAGCCGCAGCGCCGCCGTCGTGACCACCGTACGGTCGTCGGGCGGCCCGGTGCGGAACGGGCCCCGGTTGTCCGGGTCCACCAGCGCCGAGTACGTACGCTCCGTGCCCTGGTAGAGGTCGGGCACCCCCGGCATCGTCAGGTGAACCAGCGCCGCGCCCAGCGCCCCGGCCCGTACGTACGGCGCGAGCGCCCGGTTGAGCGCCGTGACCGTACGGCGCGCCGGGCCCGCGGGCCCCGCCTCCACGAACGCCGCCACCGCCTGCTCGTAGAGCGGATCCGGCTCCGTCCAGCTCGTCCGCAGCCCCGCCTCCCGGACCGCCTTCAGCACCGCCGGCACCATCCGCGCCCCGTCCGGCGGCGCCCCGTCCACGGCCGGGGTGAACCCCACCGCCGTCTGCCACGCCTGCCAGGCCACCTGCGGATCCGGCGCCGCCACCCCCGCCACCTGCTCCAGCAGCCGGTCCCACAGCTCGGGGCATTCGGCGAGCACCGCGATCCCGGCCCGGACGTCAGCGCTCCGCTTGGTGTCGTGCGTCGTCAGTACGGTGCCGGTGGACGGCCAGTCGCGCGCGAGCCGCAGGCAGTACGCGTGGAACCGCTCCGGGGACACCGCCGGGCTGCCCGGGTCGCCGCCCACCTCGTTCGCCGAGATCAGCGGCGTGTAGCGGTAGAACGCGGTGTCCTCCAGCGCCTTGGCGCGCAGCGCGGACGCGGTCTGCGCGAACCGGGCGCAGAACGCCGCCTGGTCCTCGCCCGCGCCGAGCCGCCCGAGCGCCAGCTCCCGTACGACATCCACGGCGGCGGCCTCCCGCTCCACCGTGAACGCCGTCTTCGCCTGCCGCGCCGCCTCCTCGGAGACCGCCGCCTCGGCCGCCGCCGGGCAGGGCCCGCCCGCCGTCACATACGGGCGGTAGACCGGCACCCGGACCAGCAGCTCGCGGATCGCGGTGCGCAGCGCCCACGGCGCGTGGTCGCGGAGCGCCGGGTCGGCGGCGCAGATCCGCTGGGCCGTGCGGACCAGAAAGGCGGTCTCGGCGGCCAGTTCGTGGTAGAGCACCTTGTACGCGGCGCGCCGCGCCGTCCCGTTCCAGTAGCCGCCCCGGTCACCGGCGGGGCCCACCACATCGCGGTACCGCCGCTCCAGCACCTCGGCGCCCGCGCCGTCCGTGAACACCCCGTCGACATGGCGCAGCGCGTCATAGCCGGTGGTGCCCGCGACGGCCCACCCGGCGGGCAGCACCTCGTCGTCGGCGAGGATCTTCTCCACCACCGTCCAGCAGCCGCCGGTCGCCTCGTTGAGCCGGCGCAGATACCCCTCCGGGTCGGCGAGCCCGTCCGGGTGGTCGACCCGCAGCCCCTCGACGACCCCGTCCCGTACCAGCTCGACGATCTTGGCGTGGGTGGCGGTGAAGACCTCCGGGTCCTCCACCCGGACCCCGATCAGCTCCGGGATGGTGAAGAACCGCCGGTAGTTCAGCTCGGTACGGGCCAGCCGCCACCAGGCGAGCCGGTAGTGCTGGGCGTCGAGCAGCGCGGGCAGTTCGAGCTCCTCGCTCCCGGCGGCGAGCGGGAAGCGCCGCTCGCCATGGCGCAGCTCCCCGTCCACCACACGCAGCGTGCCCGCCGCCAGCTCGTCGCCGACGGGCGCGGGCAGCACCGGCAGCAGCACCTTGCCGTCGCCCGCCGCCCAGTCGATGTCGAACCAGCGCGCGTACGGCGAGTCCGGGCCCTCCCGCAGCACCTCCCACAGGGCGTGGTTGTGGGCGGGATCGGCGGCCATGTGGTTGGGCACGATGTCCACCACCAGCCCCATCCCGTGCTCGCCGGCGGTCCCGGCGAGCCGCCGCAGCCCCTCCTCGCCGCCCAGCTCGGCCCGTACGGCGGAGTGGTCGACCACGTCGTAGCCGTGCGGGGAGCCGGGGACGGCCTCCAGCACCGGCGACAGGTGGAGATGCGAGACCCCGAGCGCGGCGAGATACGGCACGGCTCTCTCGGCGGCCGAGAACGGGAATTCCGGCTGGAGCTGGAGCCGGTAGGTCGCAGTGGGCGTCATACGGTCGTACGTACCCCGCTTCTCTGATTCTGTGTCATCAGGGTGGCGCGTGTTCCGCCTCCACGGTAGGGCCTGTGGCCTACGGCGTCCGGACGAACGGGGTGGTCGTGGTGAGCGCGACAAAGCCCAGGCGCTCCAGGATGGGGCGGCTCAGCTCCGAGGCGTCGACCTGGAGATGGCGGAAACCCCGCGCCGAGGCGATCCGGGCGCGGTGTCCGACCAGCGCGCGGTAGAGCCCCCGGCCACGCCACTCCGGTACGGTGCCGCCGCCCCAGAGCCCGGCGAAGTCGGTGCCCGGCCGGAGTTCGAGCCGGGCGGCGCTCACCGGGGTGTCACCGGCCAGGACGACGCTCGCGGCGACGGTCTCCGGGGCGCTCGCGAGCCGGGCGGCGAGGCGCTCCCCGACCCGGGAGCGGTCCGGCCCGAACGCCGCCTCGTGGACCCGTACCAGCAGCTCCACCCCGGCCGCGTCGGTCACCGGGAGCAGCCGCAACCCCTCGGGCAGGGCGGGGCCCGGGGCACCGGCGGCGTCGAAGGCGCCGGTCAGGGCCGCGCACTCCGCGACCATCAGGGTCTCCGTGGGCTCCGGGACGAACCCGGCGGCACGGAGCCGGGAGCCGAGGTCGGCGGGGCGGTCGTGCTCGTACAGCTTCCACTCGCACTCCAGCCCGAGCGCGGCGAAGCGGTCCCGCTGGGCGGCGATCACGGCGTCCACGGCGGGGCCGTCCAGGCCGCCGAGGTCCGACCAGAGCACGCCGTTCCAGGTGTCCGCGTCGCCGACATGGCGGACGACCCGGCCGTCCCGCTCGATCCGGGCGCCGGGTCCTTCGGGCCGCGCGTCCCGCCGTACCTGACGGTCGAAAGCGGCCAGTACGGCCGTACGGTCCAGGTCCTGGGGGCGGGTGCGCCGAGAGTGATCCATCCGGCCACTGGACCACCCGCGCGCGGCCCCGGCAACCGGGTTTCCGAGGGCGTACGGCCCGGGGCGTGCGAGCGCGTATCCCCGCCCTCACGCCGGGCGCATGAGCACCGTCATACTGCGGCCGATCATTTTCAGCCGCTCGCCGCCCGCGACCTTCTCGCCCTGCCCCCGCACCACGCCCTCCGGCCGCGCCGTGTCCACCACCACCTGCCACTGCCGCCCGTGGTTCACCGGAACCCGGAACTCCACCTCCTGCCCGCCCGCGTTGAACATCAGCAGGAAGGAGTCGTCGGAGATCCGCTCGCCGCGCGGGCCGGGCTCGGAGATCGCGGAGCCGTTGAGGAAGACCGTCATCGCCTGCGCGTGCGCCGCCTGCCAGTCCTGCTGGGTCATCTCCTCACCCTCCGGGGTGAACCACGAGATGTCCGAGAGCTCGTCGTGCGTGCCCTCCACCGGGCGCCCGTGGAAGAAGCGCCGGCGCCGGAAGACCGGGTGGTCCCTGCGGAGCCAGACCATCGCCTGGGTGAAGGCCAGCATCGTCCGGTCGGTCTCCGCGCCCGGCTCCGGCCAGCGCACCCAGGAGACCTCGTTGTCCTGGCAGTACGCGTTGTTGTTGCCGCCCTGCGTACGGGCGAACTCGTCGCCGTGGCTGAGCATCGGCACGCCCTGCGAGAGCATGAGCGTCGCGATGAAGTTCCGCATCTGGCGGTGGCGCAGCTCCAGGATCTCCGGGTCCTCGGTCGGGCCCTCCGCCCCGCAGTTCCACGACCGGTTGTGGCTCTCGCCGTCCCGGTTGGACTCGCCGTTCGCCTCGTTGTGCTTGTCGTTGTACGCGACCAGGTCGTGCAGGGTGAAGCCGTCGTGGCAGGTGGTGAAGTTGATGGAGGCGAGCGGCCGGCGCCCGTCGTCCTGGTACAGGTCGGAGGAGCCGGTCAGCCGGGAGGCGAACTCGGCGAGCGTCCTCGGCTCGCCGCGCCACAGGTCCCGCACGGTGTCGCGGTACTTCCCGTTCCACTCGGTCCACAGCGGCGGGAAGTTCCCCACCTGGTAGCCGCCCTCGCCGACGTCCCACGGCTCCGCGATCAGCTTGACCTGGCTGACCACCGGGTCCTGCTGGACCAGGTCGAAGAAGGACGAGAGCCGGTCCACCTCGTGGAACTGGCGGGCGAGCGTCGCCGCGAGGTCGAAGCGGAAGCCGTCCACATGCATCTCGGTCACCCAGTACCGCAGCGAGTCCATGACGAGCTGGAGCACATGCGGGCTCCGCATCAGCAGCGAGTTCCCGGTGCCGGTGGTGTCCGTGTAGTACCGCTGGTCCTCGGAGAGCCGGTAGTACTGCGCGTTGTCCAGCCCCCGGAAGGAGAGCGTGGGTCCCAGGTGGTTCCCCTCGGCCGTGTGGTTGTAGACCACGTCGAGGATGACCTCGATGCCCGCCTGGTGGAGCGCCCGTACGGCCTGCTTGAACTCCAGGACCTGCTCGCCCCGGTCGCCCCAGGAGGCGTACGCGTTGTGCGGGGCGAAGAAGCCGATGGTGTTGTACCCCCAGTAATTGGCGAGCCCCGCGTCCGCCAGCCGGTGGTCGTTGACGAACTGGTGCACCGGCATCAGCTCCAGCGCGGTCACCCCCAGCTCGGTCAGATGCTCGATCACCGCCGGGTGGGCCAGCCCGGCGTAGGTGCCGCGCAGCTCCTCGGGGAGGGCCGGGTGGAGCATCGTCAGACCCTTCACATGGGCCTCGTAGAGCACCGTCCGGTGGTAGTCGGTACGCGGGCGCCGGTCGTCGCCCCAGTCGAAGTACGGATTGACGACGACCGAGGACATGGTGTGCGGGGCCGAGTCCATGTCGTTGCGGGAGTCCGGCTTGCCGAAGTGATAGCCGTACACCGGCTCACCCCACTCGACGGAGCCGCTGATCGCACGCGCGTACGGGTCGAGGAGGAGCTTGGCGGAGTTGCAGCGGTGGCCGCGCTCCGGCTCGTACGGGCCGTGCACCCGGAAGCCGTAGCGCTGACCGGGCATGATGCCGGGCAGATAGGCGTGGCGCACGAAGGCGTCGGTCTCGCGCAGCTCCACCGCCGTCTCCGAACCGTCGTCGTGCAGCAGGCACAACTCGATCCGGTGCGCGACCTCGGAGTAGACGGCGAAGTTCGTACCGGCGCCGTCGTACGTGGCGCCGAGGGGATATCTCTGTCCCGGCCAGACCTGCATAGATAGGACTCTTCCATTTCTGATCCGGGTGGAGCGGGCTGTTGGGCCAGATCTTCCCCGAAAGGAGGGCGACGACCTAGCAACTCGGGACATTCTCGGCACTTCCAGCCCCACGGCGGTCAATCCTGTGCATCGTGGGGTCGCCCGGACCGGTCAACCTGCTCAGCCGCCCCGGCAGGCTCCCCGCGCCCCGGCCGGCGAGGGTGAGGACCAGGCGTTACCGCTATGAACCATCTCACTCCGGGCGAAGTCGGCGCCAGGAACAAGCCTCACGATCAAGGGAGTTGAGAAAGGAGCCTGCGCATCCTGCTGCACCTTGTCCGGTCGGCGGAGTACCCTTCCTTGATCGTTGAAAAGGGAGAGAAGGCGGGTGCGCGGGTGAGCGGGGGAGGGCTGGAGCTGCCCCCCGGTGACGCAGGTCATGCGGGGGAATTCGGCGACATCCCGCCCGGAGCGGTCTCGCTCGCGCGACCGATGGAGATCGGGGCGGAACTGGACTGGGGCGCGGACGCCTGGAACGAGGTCCGTACGCGCGCCCAGCGGGCCGGGCGGGCCTACATCTGGCTGAATCTGGTGGAGCAACGGCTCCGCGCCGTCGTGGCCGCCGTCCTGCGCCCCATCTACGAGCCCGTCCACGGCGAGGAGTGGGTCGTCGCCGCCGCGGGCCCGGCCGGGCAGGAGTGGGTACAGCGGGCCGTCGCGGTACGGGAGGTCTCCCGCCGCAAGGGGTACCTCCTCGACCCGGCCGACGACAATGTGCTCAGCTTCCTCACCCTGCCGCAGCTCAGAGAGCTGATGGTGCAGCACTGGCCGTGCTTCGAGCCGTACTTCGACGACCGCCGCGATGTCGAGCTGGCCCTCGACGAACTGGAGGTCGCCCGGAACGTCGTCTCCCGCAACCGGGCCCTCTCCGAGACCGTCCTCGCCCAGGCGGAGCGCGCCTCGGCCCGGCTGCTGGAGATCCTCGGCGCCGGCAGCTCCCCGCCCGCCGTCCAGCGGCTCCCCGTCGACGCGGTCGAGGACCTGGTCGGCGACCGGTACGGCGATGTCGTCTCCGTCCACTCCGACCGGGTCAGACTCCAGCGGCAGCTCCCCGCCGAGGACCTCTTCGGCGGCGCGCGGCGGCTCGACGCCATCGGCATCGGGCTCAACCTGCTGGTGCAGAACTTCTCCGGACGGCGCCTCATCCGGCTCGCCGAGTCCGGCTGCCGCACCCGGCTGGTCTTCCTCAACCCGGCGAGCAGCGCGGTCAAGCGCCGCGAGCGCGAGCTGGGGCTCCGCAAGGGGGAGCTGAGCCGTTCCGTGGAGATGAACATCCTCCACATGCGCCGGGTGCGCTCCAAACTCCGGGACCCCGGCGCCTTCGAGATCCATGTCTTCGACGAGACGCCCCGCTTCACCGCCTACCTGGTCGACGGGGACGGCCCGGACGGGCTCGCCGTCGTCCAGTCGTATCTGCGCCGCGCGCGCGGCATGGAGGCGCCGGTGCTGGTGCTGCGCGGCGGGGGGCGTGAGGTCGTCCGGGCGGGGCAGGACACCGAGACCGGGCTCTTCCAGACCTACCGCGAGGAGTTCGAGTCGGTCTGGACCGACTCCCGGCCGGTCTCCTGACGGCTTCCCGGCGCTCTCCCCTGCTCTCCCGGTGCCCTCCTGACCGGGCGTTGTCAGTGGCGCGTGTCAGGGTGGTACTCCGACGGGGAGACCGCGCGGGGGAGGCGGGGGAACGCACCACCGCACCACGAAGGAGGGCCACACGATGACTTGGCACGGGGAACCGCTGGTCGGATTCGACCTGGAGACCACCGGTACGGAGCCGCTGGAGGCCCGGATCGTCACGGCGGCGGTCGTCGAGGTACGGCGCGGCGAGGTGATACGGGAGCGGAGCTGGCTCGCGGACCCGGGCATCCGGATCCCGGCCCAGGCCTCCGCGGTGCACGGCATCAGCAGCGAGCACGCGGCGGCACGGGGCCGCCCGGCGCCCGAGGTGGCCGGCGAGATCGCGGCGGCGCTGCGCGGCTACTGGGCGCGCGGGGTGCCGGTCGTGGCGTACAACGCGCCGTTCGACCTCACGCTGCTCGCCGCGGAGCTGCGCCGCCACGGACTGCCGGGGCTCGGCCCGGTCGGCCCGGTGATCGACCCGTACACGATCGACCGGGCCGTCGACAAGTACCGCAGGGGCAAGCGGAATCTGGAGGCGGTCTGCGGGGAGTACGGCGTGGTGCTGGACGCGGCGCACGACGCGGGCGCGGACGCGCTGGCCGCGGCGCGGGTCGCCACCGCGATAGCCGAGCGGCACGCTTCGGTGGCCGCGCTGACCCCGGCGGAGCTGCACGAGCGTCAGATCACCTGGTACGAGGAGTGGGCGGCGGACTTCCAGCGCTTCCTGCGGAGAAAGGGCAACGAGGACGCGGTGGTCGACACGGGGTGGCCACTGCGCGGGCCGGCGGCGACGGGGACGGCGGCGACGGGCGCGACGACGGAGGCAGCGCCCCGGGCCTCCTGACGGGGCGCCCGACCGGGGCGGTCCGACGGGGTCTGTACGACGGGGTGTCCCGTTCCGGTCCCGTACGGGGGAGGAAGTGCCGGGGTGCTGGGGCTGTCGGTCAGAAGGGGTACCAGCGGACCTCGGGGTCGTCCTCGCGGAGGGAGGCCACCCGGCGGCGGAACTCCGCCAGGGCCTTCGGGTTGACCGGGGCGTGCTGGGCCACCCAGGCGCAGCTCGCCGTTTCGCGGGCGCCGCGCAGGACCGGGCAGCCGGACCAGGCCCGTACGTCCCAGCCGTACCCCTCGGTGAACGCGTCGTACGCCTCGGGGGCCAGCCCGTACCGGTCCCGGGAGAGCGCCATGACCACCAGGTCGTGTTCCCGGAAGTCCGCGGAGAAGGTCTCCAGGTCGACCAGGACGGGCCCGTCCGGGCCGACCTGGACGTTGCGCGGCAGCGCGTCGCCGTGGATCGGGCCGACCGGCAGATGGGGGGTGAGGGTGGCGGCGGCCTCGGCGAAGCCGTCCCTGCGCCCGCGCAGATAGTCGGCGTCGGCGGGGTCGATCGTGTCGCCCGCGATCCGCAGCCACCGCTCGACCCCGCCGAGCAGTTCCCGCCGGGGCAGCGTGAGCACCGCGGGGTCGGGCGCGGGCAGTGCGTGGACGAGCCGGAGCAGCGCGGCGAGATCGGCCGGGGCCGCCGGGCGTACGGCCTCGGGCAGCCGGTGCCAGACGGTGACCGGATGGCCCTCCACCTCCCGCGCGGCGGGCTCGGCCGCCCGTACCGCCGGCACCCCGGACTCCGCGAGCCAGGAGGACAGGGCGACCTCGCGCCGGGCCCGCGCCAGCAGCTCGGGGTGGTCCCTGGCGTCCCTGCCCACCTTGACGACCAGGCCGTCCGCCGTCCCGAACACCGCGTTCTCGCCGAGGGCCAGCAGCTCCGCCGTGCCGCGCGCCAGCCCGGCGGCGGCGAGAACCCTCCGTGCCCGCGCCTCGTCCATCGTCCGCTCACTCACTCCCGGTCGCCCACGGCGCGCGGTCCGCCGCGCGCCCTGCCACCGAGCAGTCTCCCACCCGGCCCGGGACCGCCGTCGGGCACCGTCCTATCGTGGGCCCATGACCACGACCTATGTGGCGCTGCTGCGCGGGATCAATGTCGGCGGCCACCGGAAGCTCCCGATGGCCGACCTCCGGGCGCTGCTCACCGGCCTCGGGCACGGGGCCGTCCGTACCCACCTCCAGAGCGGCAACGCCGTCTTCACCAGCGACTCCGAGGACGAGCGGGGACTCGCCGCCGGGCTGGAGCGGGCCATCGAGGAGCGCTTCGGGTTCACCGTCGACTGCCTTGTACGGAGCGCCGCCTACCTGAGCGCCGTGGCCGACGCCTGCCCCTTCCCCGCCGGGGAACTGGCGGGGAAGCAGCTCCATCTGATCTGCCTCTCCGGGCCCGCGGACCCCGAGAGGTTCGCCTCCCTCGACCCGGCCGGATACCTCCCGGAGGAGTTCCGGCTCGGCGACCGGGCGCTCTATCTGTACGCGCCCGACGGCCTCGGCCGCTCCAAGCTGGGCGAGGCGCTCGGCAGGCCCGCTTTCTTCCGGGGCATGACGGTCACCAGCCGTAACTGGAACACCGTCACCAAACTGATCGAGATGGCCGGCGCCACCCCCTGACCGGCGCCCTCCCTGGCCGCGCCGTCCCCTGACCGGCGCCCCCGGCCCGTGGTTCGCCTCAGCCGGCGAACGGGCCTTCCGGGGCGAAGGCGAGTGCGGCGAAGCGCTCGCCCATGAGGCGGTGCGTGGCGGCGTCCGGGTGGAGGTCGTCCGGGAGCGGGAGCGCGGCGGAGTCGTCCTCGCCGTAGAGCGCCCGGCCGTCGAGATACCGCAGATACGGGTCCCCGGCCGCCCGCGCCGCCACGATTCGGGCCAGCTCCTCCCGTACGACCCCCAAGGTGAGCTTCCCCTGCGCGCGCTCCGCCGGGTCCCCGGTCGCCCGGAACCCCACCCGCCCCTCGGCGATCCCCGACAGGTCCGGGGCGCTGGGGCCCGGGGTGTCCTCGTGGATCGGGCAGAGCACCGGGGAGATCACCAGCAGCGGGGTCTCCGGGTGGCCCTCGCGGATGGTGTCGAGGAACCCGTGGACGGCCGGGCCGAACGCGCGCAGCCGCATCAGATCGGCGTTGACCAGATTGATGCCGATCTTGACGCTGATCAGATCGGCGGGCGTGTCGCGCACCGTACGGGCGGTGAACGGGTCGAGCAGCGCGCCGCCGCCGAACCCCAGGTTGACCACGTCGACCCCGCCGAGCGCGGCGGCGTGGACGGGCCAGGTGCCGCTGGGGCTCGCGGCGTTGGAGCCCTGGCTGATCGAACTGCCGTGGTGGAGCCAGACCCGGCGCCCTGTCGCGGGCGCGGGCTCGACAGGGGCGTCGGCGCGCAGGGCGAGGAGTTCGGTGGTCTCGTCGTGCGGCAGCCAGATCTCGATGTCCTTGACGCCCTCGGGCAGCCCGTCGAAGCGGACGGTGGCGGCCGGGCCGGTGGTCGTCTCCATGGTTCCGGCCGACATGTCGATGGTCAGGGTGTTCCCGCCGGCCGCCGTCGCCTGCCCGGCGGGGCGGCCGTCGACGAACAGGTCGTACCGGCCGTCGGGACGGGGCGGCACGCCCACGTACGCCCGCTTGGTGGGCACGGTGTCCAGCTCCAGGACGGTGGCCGGGGTGCGGAGGGCGAGCCGTACCCCGGCGGGCTGGGACTCGGCCATCGCGAGCTGTCCGTCGGCGCACTGCGCGCGGGCCCACGCGGGCAGCCGGTGCGGCAGGACGCCGCCGCGCCCGGTGCGCTCCACCTCGATGGCGCCGCGCAGCAGTTCGGCGGTGACGGGGGTGGTGCGGAGGGGGGTGGCAGAGGTGGTGGGGCTGGTGGGATGCATGAGTTCTCGCTTCTGTTCTGTCGGGTCTGTCCGGTCGTGCTCGTCTATCGCTCTGCGCGTAGCTGGGCGTCGATGCGGTCCAGGAGCCACCGCCAGGACTCCTCCGAGCCGGGGGCGCTGTGGCTGAAGCCGCCCGCCAGCTCCAGGCTGACGAAGCCGTGGAAGAAGCTGCCGAGCATCCGGACGGCGTGTGTCTCGTCCGGTTCCGCCAGGCCGTAGCCGCGCAGGACGGCCCGGCTCATCTGCGCGTGCCGCCCGCCCGCGCTGGCCGCCGCGGCCTCCGGGTCGAGGGGGTACTGGGCCGCCGCGTACCGCCCGGGGTGCTCGCGGGCGTACCCCCGGTAGACGTCGGCGAAGGCGATCAGGGCGTCCTTGCCGGCCCGCCCGGCGAGTGCGAGCGCGGCCCGGTCGGCCAGCTCCTCCAGGGCGAGCAGGGCGATCCGGGTCCTGAGGTCGTGCGAGCTCTTCACATGGGCGTAGAGACTCGCCGCCTTGACCCCGAACCGCCTGGCCAGCGCCGAGACGGTCACCTCGCCGAACCCGGCCTCGTCCGCCAGCTCGGCCCCCGCCCGCACCAGCCGCTCCGTCGTCAGTCCTACGCGCGCCATGGTCGTCCGGTCCCTTCGTTCGCCCAGCCTGAAGTGATTATGCATGTGCCTACAACCTATAGGCAAATGCGAAAACACTTTAGCCGGGAGATGGGCGCCCGTCCGGAAACCGGCGTATCCGCCGCCTTGATTGCGTATTCGTCGAATGTTTCGTTTGCCCCGCACGGGCCGCACCACGATGGGGCGCGAGCGGATGACCCGCTTTACGGAGTGAAACCAGGACATGGGACATGGAGGGCAGCACGATGCGGTTGTTCCGGATGGATCTGAGATCTCGAAGGCTGGCGGGGGTGGCCGCGGCGGCGGGACTGGTGCTCACCGCGCTGCTGGGCGTGGTGCCGGCGCAGGCGGCCGACACTGCTCCGCAGGCGGCGCCCCAGACGGTCGGCGCCACTGAGCGGAACGCGGGTACGCGGGCGGAAGCGGGTGTGCTGGCGACCTCTCCGACGATCTCGCCGGCCGCTGAAAACATCCGGTACGTATCCGGCAACACCTACGACTGCGCGACCGGTCGGCTGTGCGCCCGTGTATGGGATCCGACCCGCGGCACGTACAAGGTGTTCGACCTGTACCGCTGCGCCACCTACTCGCTGTCCTACTGGGGTGGCACCGGCGGCTTCTACAACTACCAGACCACCGGCACGGTGGCCACGTTCTACAACGGGAGTGGCGGGGTCTACTACACGTCGACCGCGCGCGACACGGCTCCCTCGTGGTGGAACTGGGACCCGATCTGGAAGATCAAGAACTGCTGATCCGCACGCCGCACCACATGGCGCCCGCCGCACGGCCGCAGCCCGGCCCGAGGCGGGCGCTCGCGCGTGCGGCGCCGCACGCGCCGCCCCGCACTCTCGCCGCCCCGTCCTCGCTGCCCCGCACCCACTGGCCCCCCGCACTCACTGCCCGTTCAGCAGCGCCTCGCCCAGCCCCGTCCGCCGGTGCAGCACCCGGTGCCCGTCCCGGAACGAGCCGACCAGCCCCGCTTCCCGCAGCACCGTGGCATGGCGGCTGGCGTTGGCCGGGGAGAGGTGGAGGGCGGCGGCGATGCCGCTGGTGGACATCGGGCGGCCGAGCAGTTCCAGCACGCGGGCCCGGGTGGGGCCCAGCAGCCGGTGCAGCCGGTCCACGGAGTGCCCACCGGGTGCGCCGCCCGGCCCGGTCCCCGTCAGACAGCCCGGTGCGAGCGGCAGCGGATACACCAGGACGGGGAGGAGGTCGGGCGCGGTCAGGGCGACCGGCTGCCGGATGCAGAAGAAGGACGGGATCAGGGTCAGCGGGCGGCCGTTCAGCTCCAGGCCCCGGTCGAACGGGTAGCCGCATTCGAGCCGGCCGTCCCGCCACGACAGCAGCTCCGGCTGGTAGCTGCCCAGCAGCCCCTCCGCCCCCGCCGCCAGCGCCGAGCCCGAGCGTAACGCCAGGTCGGCGCCGATGGCCCGGTCGATGACCGTCTTGTACGGCGCCACCGCCACCGCGTGGTACGCGCGCACCGCGGCCCCCAGCCGGTGCAGCGCCTCGCTCCCGCCCTCGGCGATCCGGCGGACGCCCGCCGGCATCGGCCGGTCCGGGTAGAGCCGGGCGAGTTCGTACCGTAAGCGCCGCCGGGGCGTGGAGAGCACCGCGTCCACTCCGGTGTCCGGGTCGGGGCTGCCGAGGCCGGGGGTGAGGAAGTCCGGGAAGTAGGAGGCGCACGGGTTCACCTCCATCAGGGCCCGGGTCGTCCGGAGCAGTCCGGCTCGCGCCAGCCCCTCGCGGACCTGCCTCCGCCATGGGTCGAAGACCAGGGCCGCGTGCCGGTTCTGGAGCAGATGCAGGCTGAGGACCACCTCCCACATGAAGTCGCCGGCCGCCGCCACCCGCAGCCGGTTGAGATCGTCCGTGCCGAAGCCGATCCGCAGCATGTCCCCCACGTCCCCGCGGCGCGTCCGCCCCCGTGACACACCGTTGAAGCAGACGGGCCGGAGATGACCGACGGTTCCGGGATGGGGAGGGTTGTCCGAATAACGGTGGCTGTCATGGCGGCGTAACGGCGGCTACAGCGGTGCCGGGGCGCGGTCCGCGCGGGCCGACCAGCGTCCCTCCGTACGGGAGATCCGGACCGGGTGGTCGAAGCACTTGCTGACCTGGTCCGTGGTGAGCACGTCGTCGGCGGGGCCCGACCCGACGCACTGCCCCGCGCGCAGCAGCATCGCGTGCGTGGTGGACGCGGGCAGCTCCTCCAGATGGTGCGTGACCAGCACCGTCGCCAGCTCGGGATGGGCCGACCTGAGCGCGTCCAGGGCGCTCAGCAACTGCTCGCGTGCGGCCAGGTCGAGCCCGGTGGCCGGCTCGTCCAGCAGCAGCAGCCGGGGCAGGGGCATCAGCGAGCGCGCGATGAGCGTACGGCCCCGCTCGCCCTGCGAGAGCGTCGGCCACCGCGCGTCCTCCTTGCCGCCCATGCCCAGCATCGCCAGCAGCCGCCCCGCCCGCTCCCGCTCCTCGGCCGAGGCCGACCAGCGCGGCAGCGGCTCCACGGAGTTGGTGAGCCCGGTCAGCACCACATCGCCCACCCGCAGCGGCGAACGGAGCGGATGGCGCGGGTTCACATGCCCCAGCAGGGTCCGCAGCTCCCGCAGATCGACCCGGCCCAGGGTCTCGCCCAGGATCTCGACCGTGCCCCGCGTCGGGTGTGTGACCGCGCCGACCATTCCGAGCAGCGTGCTCTTCCCGGCCCCGTTGGCCCCGAGCAGCGCCCAGTGCTCCCCGGCGCGCACGGTCAGGGAGACCGAGTCGAGCAGCAGCTTTCCGTCCCGTACGACATCCACGTCGTCCGCGCGTACCACCACGTCCGTCATCAGCGGGTACTCCTTCGAGCAGTTCGAGCAGGTCGGCCCGGCGGAACGGAGCTCCGGCGGGCGGAGAGAGGGGAGAGGGGGAGGGGAGAGGGCGAGCGTCGTGCACCGAACTGTCCCGGTCAGGGAGGGTGCCCGCTCGAACCGATCGGCGCCGAAAGGTATTCATGGCCGATACACCTGATCCTACCGGCTGGCAGAATGCCGCCCATGACCGCAGAGGAATCCGCGACCGGTCCCGGGACCGCGAGCGAGCCCGGGACCGGCCGGGAGCCCGAGCCGGGGACCGCGCCGGAGCCCCTGACCGTCGTGGCCGCCGTGATCGTCGGAGCGGGCCGGCTGATGGTCGTCAGCAAGAAGGCGGCCCCGGACGTCTTCTGTCTGCCCGGCGGCAAACCCGATCCCGGCGAGTCCCTGACGGACACGCTGGTCCGGGAGCTGGACGAGGAACTGGGTGTCGTACCGCAGGAGCCCCGGTTCCTGGCGGAGGTGGCGTCGGTCGCCGCGCTGGAGGGGGTGCCCCTGCGGATGACGGTCTTCGAGACCCGGATCAGCGGCACCCCGCGCCCCGCCGCCGAACTCGCCGCGCTGCGCTGGGTGACCGGCGACGAGGAGGACCTGACGCTGGCCCCCGCCGTACGCGACCACGTACTGCCGCTGCTCCGGCTGGGCACGGCGGCGCCCTGAGGACGGCCGTCCCCGGCCGCAGTCGCCGGCGCCCGCGGCCAGGCCACCGATGGACGTGTCCCCGCCCCCGGCCTACGGTCGGGACCATGACAGCCTCGACCTCTGCTCCGACCCCGGCCACCGCCTCCGGCGCGACCACGTCCTCCTCCGCCGTCTCCTCCGACGCGACCTCCGGGGCGCGCTCCGCCGAGACCTTCTGGTCCGACGCCGGAAAGCATCTCGTGCGCTACGGCGGCGAGTTCACCCACGAGATCATCGAACGCGCCTCGGGCAGCTTCGTGTTCACGGCGGAGGGAAGGAAGATCCTCGACTTCACCTCCGGCCAGATGAGCGCGATCCTCGGCCACTCGCACCCCGAGATCGTCGCCACCGTCCAGCGGCAGGTCGCGACCCTCGACCATCTCTACAGCGGCATGCTCAGCCGCCCCGTGGTCGATCTCGCCCGGCGGCTCGCCGGCACGCTGCCCGCCCCGCTGGACAAGGCGCTGCTCCTGACGACCGGCGCCGAGTCCAACGAAGCCGCGATCCGGATGGCCAAGCTCGTCACCGGGAAGCACGAGATCGTCTCGTTCGCCCGCTCCTGGCACGGCATGACGCAGGCCGCCGCTTCCGCCACGTACAGCGCGGGACGGAAGGGGTACGGTCCCGCGGCGCCCGGCAACTTCGCCATCCCCGTCCCCAACACCTACCGGCCCGACTTCACCACGCCCGACGGCGCGCTGGACTGGCGCCGCCAGCTCGACTTCGCCTTCGACCTGATCGACGCCCAGTCGACCGGCAGCCTGGCGGCCTGCCTGGTCGAACCGATTCTCAGCTCCGGCGGGATCATCGAACCACCGGCCGGGTACTTCGCGGCGCTGCGCGACAAGTGCCGGGAACGCGGCATGCTGCTGATCCTCGACGAGGCGCAGACCGGCCTCTGCCGCACCGGGACCTGGTACGCGTTCGAACGCGACGGCATCGTCCCCGACATCCTCACGCTCTCCAAGACACTCGGTGCGGGACTGCCGCTCGCTGCCGTGGTCACCAGCGCCGAGATCGAACGGGAGGCGTACGAGCGCGGGTTCCTCTTCTTCACCACCCATGTCGCCGACCCCCTGGTGGCCGCCGTCGGCAACACCGTCCTGGACGTCCTGACCGACGAGAAGCTGGACCAACGCGCGCGCTCGCTCGGCGAGTTCCTCCGGAACGGCCTGGCGGAGCTCGCCACGCGCCACGAGGTCGTCGGCGACATCCGGGGCCGGGGGCTGCTCGCCGGGCTCGAACTCGTCACCGACCGCGAGACGAAGGAGAGTTCGGACGAGCTGGGCGCCCGGGTCACCCGGCGCTGCCTCGAACTCGGACTGCATATGAACATCGTCCAACTCCCCGGCATGGGCGGGGTCTTCCGGATCGCGCCGCCGCTGACCGCGACCGAGGAGGAACTCTCCCTCGGCCTCACCATCCTGGACCAGGCGATCGGCGAGGCCCACGCCGCAGGCTGACGCGGGGGGCTTCGCCCCGGGGGGGGCTTGCGGCGCGGGGGTTCGGCGGGGGCTCCGGGAGCCTTCCGCTCCCGGAGCGGGGGGTCCCGCTCAGTAGACGTCGCGTACGTACCGCTTCTCCGCCGCCAGCCGCTCGACGTACGCGGCGGCCCCCTCCTCGTCCAGCCCCCCGTGCACCACGGCGAGTTCGCGGAGCGCCCGGTCCACGTCCCCGGCCATCCGGGAGGCGTCGCCGCAGACCGAGAAGTACGCGCCGTCCTGGAGCCAGGACCAGAGCCGGCCGCCGTGCTCGCGCATCCGGTCCTGTACGTACACCTTGGCCCGCTGGTCGCGCGAGAAGGCGGTGTCCAGCCGGGTCAGGGTGGTGTCACGGCGCAGCGCGGCGAGTTCCTCCCGGTAGTAGAAGTCGGTGGCGCGCCGCTGCTCGCCGAAGAAGAGCCAGTTGGGCCCCCGGTGGCCCCGGGCCCGCCGCTCCTGGAGGAAGCCGAGGAACGGCGCCACCCCGGTACCGGGGCCGACCATCACCAGCGGGGCCGCGGGGTCGGCCGGCGGGCGGAAGTGCGGAGAGCGCCGTACCCGCACCGGTACGGGGGTACCGGGCGCCGCGTCCGCGAGGAACGCCGAGGCGACGCCTTGCCGCGGGCGGCCCTGACGGTTCTCGTACCGGATCACCGAGACCGTCAGCCGGACGAGACCCGGGTCGGCGAGCGGGCTGGACGCTATGGAGTACGGGCGGGGCCGCAGCCGCTTGAGGGTGGCCGCCCATTCCTCCGCCGTGGCCCGTACGGGGAACTCGGCCAGCACGTCGACACCCTGGCGCCCCCAGGCCCACTGGGCGAGTTCGCCCTTGTTGTCGGGGCGGAGGAGCTTGCCGAGGGTGCGGTCGCGGGTCCGGTCCAGGACGAGGCGGAGCAGGGCGGGGGTGACCGCCGCGATGTCGAGATGCCGGTGCAGGGCCTCCCCGAGCGCCACCGGGCCGAGGCCGGACAACGTGACGGGGGAGGCGGGGTCGAGCCCGGTGACGGCGAGCCATTCGGCCACGAGACCGGGGGAGTTGACGGGGTGCACGGCGAGCGCGTCCCCCGCCTCGTACCGGAGCGGGACGGGGCTGTCGGAGGCGTCGAAGGTGAACTCGCGCACCTCCTTGGCGGCCCCGGGGAGGCTGAGCAGACGGTTGCCGGTGAGACGGGCGGTGACGGGCGGGGGAGCGGCCGGGGGAGAGGCGGCCGAGGAGGATGCGGCCGAGGAGAGGGCGGGGGCCGGTACGGACCGTACGGACACCGGGGCACCGCCGGTACGGTCCGGGTCCGTACCGGCCGCCTCACCCGCCTCACCCGGCTCCTTCGGCGCTCCCGTTGCCTCCGCCGTTCCCGTTCCCGTTCCCGTTCCCGTTCCCGCTCCTGCTCCCGCTCCCTCTCCCGTCTCCGTACGCAGGGCCGCGCGTACGTGGTCGAGCCACTCGCCGGCGGGCCGCTCGTACTCCGGTTCGCAGTCGGCGCGCTCCACCAGGCGTACGGCGCCCAGTTCGCCCAGGCGGGCGTCGAGCCGTCGGCCGTGGCCGCAGAAGTCGTCGTACGACGAATCCCCGAGGGCGAGGACCGCGTACCGTACGCCCTCCAGCCGGGGCGCGCCGGGTCCGCTCAGCGTCTCCCAGAACCGGCTGCCGTTGTCGGGCGCCTCGCCGTCCCCGTATGTACTGGTCACCACCAGCAGGGCCGCGCCCTGCCCGACCGTGTCGGCCGCCGCTTCGGCCATGCTGAGCAGCCGCGTCCGGTGGCCCTCCTCGGTCAGCCGCCGGGCCACCAGGGCGGCGGCCTCCTCGGCGTTGCCGGTCTGGGAGGCCCACAGGACGACCACCTCACCCCCGGGAGCGCCGGCGGCGACCCGCGCTTCGGCCACTTCGGCCACCTCGGCGGCCCCGGCCCCCGCGACCGTACGGGAGTACATCCCGGCCAGCACCCCGTTGACCCACAGGGCGTGCGCCGGGGTGAACGGCGCGTGCACCGGCAGCACCGGCACCCCGCGCGCCTCCCGCACACCAGGACCCGCCCCCAGCCCCGTGAGGAACCCCGCCAGATAGCGGCGTTCCTCCGGACCGAGCACAGGCGGTGCCTCCGTACCGAACACCCCGGCCAGCGCGGCCACTTGACGGTCGTGACCGTCGTGGGCGTCGTGGCCGTCGCCGGAGGACGCACCCCCGGCCGCACCCTCCGCCCCCGCCGCGAGCCGCGTCAGCGACACCGCGCAGACCTTCAGCTCCGGCTGGAAGGAGATCGGGTCGACCGCGTCGTTGGTGACCGCGTTGACGCAGGTGTACTCCCCGAAGAGGTCGTTCCAGTGGAACGGGGCGAAGCAGCCGCCGGGCCGTACCCGCTCCGTCACCACCGCCGGCAGCACCGCGCGCCCGCGCCGCGAGGCCACCTCCACCGCGTCGCCCTCCGCGATGCCCAGGTCCCGTGCGTCGTCGGGGTGGATCTCCACGAAGGGGCCGGGGTCGAGCTTGTTGAGCTCGGCGACCTTCCCGGTCTTCGTCAGCGTGTGCCACTGGTGCGGCAGCCGGCCGGTGTTGAGGACGAACGGGAAGTCGTCGTCGGGGAGTTCGGCGGCCGGCAGATGCGGACGCGGATGGAAGACCGCCCGGCCGGAGGGGGTGGGGAAGGCGAGCCGGGGGCGGCTGCCGTCGGCCCCTACGGCGAGGCTCTGGCTGACGCCGTCGTTGAGGTAGCGGACCGGGTTGCGGTCGGGGCCGTCGGCGGTGGCGCTGGGCCACTGGACCGGGCCGCCGCGCAGCCGCTCGTAACTCACCCCGCGCAGGTCGTAGCCGGTCTTCGGGTTCCAGGCGCGCTTGATCTCCTCGAAGATCTCCTCGGCGCTGCCGTAGCCGAAGGCGTCCTCGTACCCCATCGCGCAGGCGACCCGCGCGATGATCAGCCAGTCCGGCCACGCCTCCCCCGGCGGCTCGACGGCCCGCCGGCTCAGGGTGAGGGTGCGCTCCGAGTTGACCTGGACGCCCTCGGACTCGGCCCAGAGGGCGGCGGGGAGCGCGATGTCCGCGTACGCGTTGGTCTCCGTCTCGGCGAAGACGTCCTGGGTGACGACGAACTCGGCGCGCTCCAGCCCCTCGATGACCGTCGCGCGGTGGGCGACGGAGGCGACCGGGTTGGTGCAGATGATCCAGCACGCCTTGATGTCGCCGTCGGCCATGCGCCGGAAGAGGTCCACCGTTCCCTCGCCGAAGCCGTCGGGCCGTATCGTTCCCGGCGGCACGCCCCACAACTCCTCGGTGAACGACCGCTCTTCCGCCACGAGCACCGAGCGCTGGCCCGGCAGCCCCGGCCCCATGTACCCCATCTCGCGGCCGCCCATCGCGTTGGGCTGGCCGGTGAGGGAGAACGGGCCGGCGCCGGGGCGGCAGATGGCGCCGGTCGCGAGATGGAGGTTGACCAGGGCGTTGGTGTTCCAGGTGCCGTGGGTGGACTGGTTGAGCCCCATCGTCCAGCAGCTCATCCAGGCGCCCGCGTCCCCGATCCACTCGGCGGCGCGGCGGATGTCGGCCTCCGGGATGCCGGTGATCTCCGCGACCTCGGCGGGCGGGTACGCGGCGAGGAAGGCGGGCATCTCCGCCCACCCCTCGGTGTGTTCGGCGATGAACTCCGGGTCCGTACGGCCGTTCTCCACCAGCAGGTGGAGGAGACCGTTGAGCAGGGCGAGATCGGTGCCCGGCCGGATCTGGAGGAAGAGACCGGCCTTGGCGGCGGTGGCGGTGCGCCGGGGGTCGACCACGATCAGCCTGGCGCCCGCCCTGACCCGCTCCATCATGCGGAGGAAGAGGACGGGGTGGCAGTCGGCCATGTTGGAGCCGGTGACCAGGAAGACATCCGCGTGCTCGAAGTCCTCGTACGAGCCGGGCGGGCCGTCCGCGCCGAGCGACAGCTTGTAGCCGCTGCCCGCACTCGCCATGCAGAGCCGGGAGTTGGACTCGACGCGGTTGGTGCGGAGGAAGCCCTTGGCGAGCTTGTTGGCGAGGTACTGGGCCTCCAGCGACATCTGCCCCGACACATAGAGGGCGATGGCGTCGGGCCCGTCCCGGTCGAGGATCGCGCGCAGCCGCCGCGCCGTCTCCGCCACGGCGGCCTCGGTCGGCGACGGTACGGGCGCCTCGCCGCGCTCCTCCCGTACGAGCGCGGTGGTCAGCCGGCCCGGGGCGGTGAGCAGGGCGGCGGAGGTCGCGCCCTTGGTGCAGAGCCGCCCCCGGTTGGCCGGGTGGGCCGGGTCGCCGGACGCCTTGAGGACGGTTCTCGCGCCATCGGGGCCCGCGCCGATGTCGAGGAGCATCCCGCAGCCGACACCGCAGTACGAGCAGACGGTCCGCATCCGGGTGGTGGTGGCGGTGGTGCCGGTGGGGTCGTCGTGGGGTCGTGCTGCGGTCACGGGCGGCCTCTCTCCGGGGCGCGACGGGGGCGCGGGGCGGGGGAGCCCCACGGTACGGAGCGCCCGTTACCCGCACGTCACATCGGGCGCGCGCGAGGGGTTACGCCTGTCACACAGCGGCCGGCGCGGCCCGGTGAGGAGCCGGAGCGAGCGGGAGCGAGCAGGGGAGTGCGGGGAGAGCGGGTGAGTGTGCGGGACAGGGGGCACCCGTCGCGGGTGGGGGCGCTCGCCGCCCGAGGGGTCACTCGCCGCCGTGGTCGCCGTACGCCGTCACCGACAGGAAGCGGATGGGGAGTTCGACCAGTTCTTGGGGGCCGTGCGGGCCCTCGCCGTCGAGCTGGAGCGCGTCACCGGCCCGCATCGTGTACTGGGCCTCGCCGTGGCCGTAGACCATGGTGCCTTCGAGCATGTAGAGCAGCTCGGTACCGGGGTGCTGGAAGAGCGGGAAGACCTCGCTGGACTCGGTGAGCGTGACGAGCACCGCCTCCATCCGCTTGTGCGGTCCGCGCAGCGCGCCGAGCAGCTCGTAGAGGTGGCCGACCCGGCTGCCGCGCCGGACGATCCGCGCGCCGTGCCCCGCCGGTACGTAGACCGCCTCGCGTTCGGCGTCCACGCCCCGGAACAGGGCGGTGACCGGGACGTCGAGGCCGGTCGCGAGGCGGCCGAGGGTGGTGAGACTGCACGAGGTCTGGGCGTTCTCGATCTTGGAGAGCATGGCCTTGGAGATGCCGACGCGGGCGGCCATCTCGGCCACGGACAGCCCCGCCGCGACGCGGTAGCGCCGCACCTGGCGGGCGATGCTCGCCTCCAGGTCCACCGGCTGCCGGGCGAGACCGGGGTCCATCTCGCGCTCCGGCAGACCGACAGCGCGCCGGTGGAGGTCGTCGAGGTCGTCATCGGTGGCCATGGCGGTCATTCTGCCCGACGCCCGGCGGCCGGATCAGGGCGGCTCAGGAGGGCGCCGCCGAGGTCAGGTCGCCCGCCGGGGAGCCCTCCTGGCCGCCCGCCGGGGCGCCCTCCCCGGCGGCGGGCACGGCCCCCGCCCGCGCGCCCTCCCCGGCCGTGGACGCCACCGCGCCGGCCGGGTGCGGTGCCTCGCGCGGCACGGCGCCCGTACCCGGCGCGCCGGTCAACTCGTAGGCGCTCTCGGCGTGCAGCCGGATGTCGAGTCCCTCCCGCTCCGTCTCCGGGGAGACCCGGATGCCCCCCATCACCTTGTCGAGCGCCTTGGCGATCAGCCAGGTGACGCCGAACGAGTACAGGAGCACGGCGAGGGCGCCGACGGTCTGCTCCCCGAGCAGGGCGAGCCCGCCGCCGTACAGCAGTCCGTCGCGGCCACTGGGCGCCTGCGCCGTACCGAGCACCCCGATGAGCACGGTGCCGACGACCCCGCCGACGAGGTGGACGCCGATGACGTCCAGCGAGTCGTCGAAGCCGAAGCGGTACTTCAGGCCGACGGCGAGGGCGCAGACCGCGCCGCCGATCGCGCCCAGGACGAGCGCCCCGACCGGGGAGACCGCCCCGCAGGAGGGGGTGATCGCGACGAGTCCGGCGATCGCGCCGGAGGCGCCGCCGAGGCTGGTGGCATGGCCGTCCCGGATCTTCTCGACGGCCAGCCAGGCCAGCAGCGCCGAACAGGTGGCGGCGAAGGTGTTGAGCACGACAACGGAGGCGGCGTTGCCCGCCGCGAGAGCGGAGCCACCGTTGAAGCCGAACCAGCCGAACCACAGGATGCCAGCGCCCAGCATCACGAACGGCAGGTTGTGCGGCCGGGACAGCCGGGCCGGCCAGCCGACGCGTCTGCCGAGGACGAGCACCAGGGCGAGCGCGGCGGCCCCCGCGTTGATGTGGACGGCGGTGCCGCCCGCGAAGTCGACGGCGTGCAGTTTGTTGACGATCCAGCCGCCGACCACGCCCTTGCCGTCGAACGCGAACACCCAGTGCGCGACCGGCAGATAGACCAGGGTGACCCAGACGCCGGAGAACACCATCCAGGCCCGGAACTTCATCCGGTCCGCGATCGCCCCGCAGATCAGCGCGGTGGTCAGCGCCGCGAAGAGCGCCTGGAACGCGGCGAAGACGGCGGCGGGGATCACGGCGTGCGGATCGTCCGCGATGACGCCCTTCATCCCCAGGTACTCGCCGACGTCGCCGAGCAGGCCCGCGCCGCCGAGGGAGTTGCCGAAGACGGCCGAGTATCCGTAGAGGATCCAGATACAGCCGACGACGGCGACCGAGCCGAACGTCATCATGATCATGTTCAGCACACTCTTGGCGGTGACCATGCCACCGTAGAAGAGGGCCAGTCCGGGGACCATCAGGCTGACGGCGGCGGTGCTGGCGAGGATCCAGGCGGTGCTTCCAGAGTCCATCGGTGCTCCGTGAGGGGAGAGAGGGGAGGCGGCGACCGGCACCCTCGGCTCAGGAGAGTGCCCTGACGAGTGCCCGGACGAGCGCCCTGAGGCGTGTCATGAGAGGAATCGCCATATCGCGAGAGTGAACTCAAGGGGCGTTACGGTGGTACGCGGCTGTGCGTTAACGCCTGGTTTCCGACTGAATGGGTACGTGCTGAAGCCCTCGGCGCAGCGCGAAGCGCGGGTGCGCCCGCGCCTCACCGAGGGCCAGATCGGCGGCCATCGCGCCGATCAGCGGCGCGAACTTGGCGCCGTGGCCCGAGCAGGGCGAGACCACCACGACCGGTCCGACCCGGTCCAGCACGAAATCCTCGTCCGGCGTGGTCGTGTAGAGACAGGTCGACTCGGCGACCGGACGCGGATCGAGGCCCGGCAGCGACCGGGCCACCCACCGCGCGACCGTCGCGCGGGAGACGGGGTCCACGACACCGCTGCGCGCGGTGGCGCTCGTCGGGGTGCCGTCGTTGTGCTGGGCGACCTTCACGGCGGGCACCGGACCGCCGTCCGCGCCCGACGGCAGGCCGAAGAGCTGGAGGGCGTCCTTGGCCACCAGGACCGGCCAGGCCGCGCCGGGGTCGCGCTGCGCGAAGTGGAAGACCTGCTGCTGCGTGACGGTCAGCGGCGGCAGCCCCAGCCCGCCGCCCCCGCCGCCGCTGTCGCCCCCGCCACCGCCGGGTACCCCGATCTCCGGCGCCAGCTCCGGCAGCCACGCGCCCGCCGCGACCACCACGGCGTCCGCGACGATCTCCGCCTCCTCCCGCCCCGCACCCCGCACCTTGCCCGCGCCCTCCCGCTCGGCCTCCCCCTCGCCGATACGGACCGCCGCGCGCCCGTCGCCCCGGGCCGCGATCCCCCGTACCCGCGTCCCGGTGAGGACCTCCGCGCCGAGCGCGGCGGCGCGCCGGACGCTCGCAGCGACGGCCGCGTCCGCGTCGATCACCCCCGCCCGCGGGTGGTACAGCGCGGGTCCGTCGAAGTGGATGAACGGCCACCGCTCCGCCGCCTCCCACGCGCCCAGCAGCGCACACTCCACCCCGGCCGCGCCCAGCACCGCCGCCAGCCCCGCCGGGTCGCGCTCCGCCCCCAGATCGAGGCCGCCGGTGGTGCGCAGCAGGGCCGTGCCCGTATCGTCCTCCAGCTCGCGCCAGCGGGCCTCGGCCCGGCCGGTCAGCTCCACGTAGAACGGATCGGCGTAGGCGCGCCGGAAGATCCGGGAGGTGCCGTGCGAACTGCCCCGCCGGTGGCCGATCCCGTACGCCTCGATCAGCGTCACCCCGTGGCCCCGCCGGGCGAGCTGCCAGGCCGTGGCGGCGCCCATCAGTCCCGCGCCGACCACCACGACCTCGGTCCGGCGGGTCACAGCCCCGCTCCCGGGATCCACGCGGTGCCCGCCAGCGGTACCCGGGCCATGGCGGCGGACTCGACGGTCAGGGCGACCAGGTCCTCCGGTTCGAGGTGGTGCAGATGGGCCTTGCCGCAGGCGCGGGCGAGGGTCTGCGCCTCCAGGGTGAGGACCCGCAGGTAGTTGGCGAGGCGCCGGCCGCCCTCCACCGGGTCGAGCCGGGCCGCGAGTACGGGGTCCTGGGTGGTGATACCGGCCGGGTCGCGGCCGTCCTGGAAATCGTCGTAGCGGCCGGCCGCCGAGCCGAGAGCCCGGTACTCGGCGTCGTACGCGGGACTGTTGTCGCCCAGCGCGATCAGCGCGGCGGTGCCGATCGCCACCGCGTCCGCGCCCAGCGCGATCGCCTTGGCGACATCGGCGCCGGTCCGGACGCCGCCGGAGACGACGAGCTGCACCTCACGGTGGACGCCCAGCTCCTGGAGGGCGCGGACGGCCTGGGGGAGGGCGGCCAGGGTGGGGATCCCGACGTGCTCGATGAACACGTCCTGGGTGGCGGCCGTGCCGCCCTGCATCCCGTCGACCACCACCACGTCCGCACCGGCCTGCACGGCCAGCTTCACGTCGTAGTACGTCCGGGTGGCGCCGACCTTGACGTACACCGGCTTCTCCCAGTCGGTGATCTCCCGCAGTTCGAGGATCTTGATGGCGAGGTCGTCGGGCCCGGTCCAGTCCGGATGGCGGCACGCGCTGCGCTGGTCGACACCGACCGGCAGGGTGCGCATCCCGGCCACCCGGTCCGTGATCTTCTGCCCGAGCAGCATGCCCCCGCCGCCCGGTTTGGCGCCCTGTCCGAGGACCACCTCGATGGCGTCGGCGGAGCGCAGGTCGTCGGGGTTCATGCCGTAACGGGACGGCAGGTACTGGTAGACGAGGCGTTTGGACTGGCCGCGCTCCTCGGGCGTCATGCCCCCGTCCCCCGTGGTGGTCGAGGTCCCGGCCGCGTCGGCGCCTCGGCCCAGCGCCTCCTTGGCGTTGGCGGAGAGCGCGCCGAAGCTCATCCCGGCGATGGTGACGGGGATGTCGAGGCGGAGCGGGTGCTTGGCGTGGCGGGTGCCGAGCACGACGTCGGTGCCGCAGCTCTCGCGGTAACCCTCCAGCGGGTAGCGGGACATGCTCGCGCCGAGGAAGAGCAGATCGTCGAAGTGCGGCAGCCGCCGCTTGGCGCCCCAGCCGCGGATGTCGTAGACGCCGGTGGCGGCGGCCCGCTGGATGGCGTGGATGGCGGCGCGGTCGAACGTGGCGGACTCCCGCAGGCCGAGGGCCGACAGGTCGTCGTTCATGGTGTCCTCCGGACGGGGTGAGGGTGGTACGCGTACGGGTGCGGAAGCGGGGACGGGGGGCGGCCGCACGGGAACAGGTGGTCGGGAACAGGTGGTCGGGAACAGGTGGTCGGGAACGGGTGGTCGGGAAGGGGGGACGACCGGAGACGGGTCAGTAGGCGCCGGCGTTGTCCACCCGGAAGTGGTACAGCTCGCGGGCCGACCCGTACCTGCGGAACGCGGCCGGGTCCTCGTCCAGACCGGCCGCTTTCAGCAACTCGGCCAGCTCCAGGAGGTGTTCGTCCCGTACCGGCTTCTCGACGCAGTCGGCGCCCAGCGACCTGACCGTGCCCTTGACGTAGATCCTGGCCTCGTAGAGCGAGTCCCCGAGCCCGTCGCCCGCGTCGCCGCAGACGACCAGGCGCCCGGCCTGCCCCATGAAGGCGCTCATGTGGCCGACGCTGCCGCCCACCACGATGTCCACGCCCTTCATGGAGATCCCGCAGCGCGCCGCCGCGTCCCCCTCGACGACCAGCAGCCCGCCGTGGGCGGTGGCCCCGGCGGACTGGGAGGCGCTGCCCCGTACCCGGACCGTGCCGGACATCATGTTCTCGGCCACGCCCACCCCGGCGTTGCCGTGCACGGTCACGCTCGCGCGCTGGTTCATGCCCGCGCAGTAGTAGCCGGCGTGGCCCTCGATGTCGACGGTCATCTCCTGGCCGATGCCACAGGCGACGTTGTGCGCGCCGCGCGGCTCCAGCACCCGCCAGCGCGCGGCGGCGCCGGGCGCGTGGAGTGCCTGGTTCAGTGCGCGGACGGAGGAGACGGACAGGTCCACGACGGTGGCCGGGGCCGGCCCGGGGCCGGCCCGGCCGGGGGCGCGGGTGGTCGCGTGGGCCGGGGCGCGGGTGGGGTCCGGCGCGTCCGGGACGGTTCCGGTCAGCGCTGCCATACGTACACCTCTTCCGGTTCGGGTTCGAAGATGCGGGCGGACGCGACACCGGGCAGTACGGACAGCGCCCGGTACTCCGAGGCCATCGCCACCCACTCGGGGGTCTCGGCGATCAGCGCGGGCTTGCAGGCGATGGCGTCGCGGACGACGGCGAAGGAGTCGCCGGTGGCGACGAGCAGGGTGTAGAAGCCGTCGAAGCGCTCGCACAGCAGGCGCAGCGCCTTCTCCAGCTCCACGCCCTGGGCGAGCTGGTGCGCGACGAACCGGGCGCCGACCTCCGAGTCGTTGTCGCTGTCGAAGACGACGCCCTGGGCGCGCAGTTCACGGCGGATCGTGGCGTGGTTGGCGAACGAGCCGTTGTGCACGAGGCACTGGTCGGGCCCGACGGAGAACGGATGGGCCCCCTCGGCCGTCACGGCGGACTCGGTGGCCATCCGGGTGTGCCCGACGCCCTGCCACCCCCGCACCCGCGCGAGGCGGAAGGAGGCGGCCAGCGCGTCCGGGTGGCCGGTGCCCTTCAGCACGGCGACGTCCGTGCCCGAGCCGATGACCCGGGCCCCCGGAAGCGCCGCGCCGACGGCGGCGGTCAGCGCGTCGGCGCCCACCGGCGCGTGGACGACGGTGGTGGCGTCGGCGGCGATCGCCACGGCCCCCGGGACCCGCCCGCGCAGGGCCGCCTCGACGGCGCGCGGATCGTCCCCGGCGTCGAGCAGCGAGACCGTGGCCCGGCCGGGCGGGGTCAGCTCCGGGTCGCCGTAGACCGCGACGCCCGCCGAGTCGGGGCCGCGCTCGACGACCTGGCCGAGCATGGCGGTGAGCAGTTCGCCGAGCCGGGGATGGAGGGCGGGCTCCCGCAGATGGAGCCCGACGATTCCGCACATGGGTTCCTGTCTCCTTGTCCGTGGAAGTGCTTCGGGGATGCCGATGGATGGGGCCGGAAAGCGGTGGGGCCGGAAAGCGGCGAGGCCGCAACGGTGTGGGGCCAGAACGGGGTGGGGTCAGAACGCCGTGAGATAGCGGTCCACCTCCCAGGGGCCGACCGTGCCGTGCCAGGTGAAGAACTCCTCGCGCTTGGCCTCCCCGAAGTACGCGGCGACCCCCGGCCCGGCGCCACGTCCAGCGCCCCGCTGACCACCGGGTCGCCGGCCAGCGCCTCCACCGCGTGCAGCAGCGTCGGCGGCAGTTCGGGCCGCAGGGCGGTGGCCCGCGCGTCACCGGGCTCGCCCGGGTCGAGGGAGCGCTCGATGCCGTCGAGACCGGCGGCCAGCGCCGCCGCCGCGGCGAGATAGGGGTTGGCGGAGCCGTCGCCGCCGCGCAGCTCCACGCGGTGCTCGTCCGGGACGCGCAGGAAGTGCGTACGGTCGTTGCCGCCGTAACCCGCCCTGCGCGGTGACCAGGTGGCGCCGGAACGGGTCGAGACGGCGCCGGTCCGCTTGTACGAGTTGACGGTCGGCGCGAGAACGGCCTGGAGCGCGCCGGCGTGTTCCAGGAGGCCGCCGATGAACGCGTAGGCGAGCGGCGAGAGTCCGAGCCCGCGCGGGTCGGCGGCGTCCGGGAAGGCCGGTTCGGCGCCGCGCCAGAGCGAGAGGTGCAGATGCATCCCGCTGCCGGTCCGGTCGGTGAAGGGTTTCGGCATGAACGTCGCGGTCATGTCGCGCTGTTCGGCGAGTACGGAGATCAGGTACCGCGCGGTGATGACCCGGTCGGCGGTGGTCAGGGCGTCGGCGTAGGCGAAGTTCTGCTCGAACTGGCCGTTGCCGTCCTCGTGGTCGTTGGCGTAGTTGCCCCAGCCCAGCGCGTTCATGGCGGTGGACACGGCGGTCAGGTGCTCGTACATCCGGGTCAGCCCCCGCGCGTCGTAACAGGGCCGCGCCGCCGTGTCGCCCGGGTCGGCGACGGACAGCGCGCCGTCCGCGTCGCGCCGTACCAGGAAGTACTCGATCTCCGCGCCGACGGCGAGCGACAGCCCCCGCTCTGCGGCCCGCCGCAGCAGACCGCGCAGGATGACGCGCGGGGCGTACGGCCACGGCTCCCCGTTGACGTACGGGTCGCAGTGGACCAGGGCGAGTCCGGGACGTACGAACGGCAGCGGCGTGTACGAGGAGACGTCGGGGCGGGCGACGACGTCCGGGTCGCTGGGGCGCTGGCCGAGCAGCCCGGCGGCGTACCCGGCGAACCCCACGCCGTTGTCGCGGAGTTCCTCGACGGCCTCGACGGGGACGAGCTTGGCGCAGGGCTTGCCGGCCAGATCGACGAAGACGGCCAGGAGGAACCTGACACCGTCCCCGCGGGCCAGCTCGGCGAGGTCCGCCGGCTCCGGGGCGGGCGCGGCATCGGACGGCACGGGGGTGGCCGGGGCCTGGACGGGTGGAGCGACCGGGGCGAGGGCCGCGAGCGGGGCGGCGGCGGTGTCAATCGGCATGAGCACTCCCGACATGATGTTTCATGGCGTGAATCGACGTTGCCCCGTAGTAGACAGTCCTCGCGTTGCGGCCCCGTTTCGGCGGGGGCAGCGTCCTGTTACGCGCGCGGCCCTCCGGTTCGCGGCCTGGGGCGGTGCCGGAGGGCTCGCCTATGCTGGGCGCCGGACACGGGAAGGGGGGCGGGATGCGTTACGTCATCATCGGGGCCGGGGCGGTCGGCGGCAGTATCGGCGGCCGGCTCGCCGAGGCCGGCCAGGAGGTGGTCCTGGTCGCCCGGGGCGCGCACCACGCGGCGCTGAGCGCGGGCGGCCTGCGGCTGACCACACCGGACGGCACCCGGACACACCGGCTGCCGGTGGCCGAGGGGCCCGAGGACATCGAGCTGCGCCCGGACGACGTACTGCTGCTCGCGGTGAAGACCCAGGACTCCACGGCGGCCCTGGACGCCTGGTCGGCCCGGCCGGTCGCGGGCGGCTCCGGCGCCACGGCGGGCGAGGCGCTGCCGCTGGTCTGCGCGCAGAACGGGGTGGAGAGCGAGCGGCTCGCGCTGCGCCGGTTCCGCCAGGTGTACGGGATGTGCGTATGGCTGCCGGCGACCTATGCCGAACCGGGCGCGGTGAGCGCCGGAGGCGTCCCGTACACCGGCATGCTCCACCTCGGCCGCTACCCCTCCGGCACGGACGCCACGGCGGAGGCGATCGGAGCCGGGCTCACCACGGACCGGCTGCTCGCCCCGGTGGTGGCGGATGTGATGCGCTGGAAGTACGCCAAGCTGCTGGCCAACCTGACCAACGCGGTCGAGGCCGTCGCGGGGCCGATCGGCGAGGCGACCTGGGAGCTGGTCCGCCGCGCCACGGCGGAGGGCGCGGCCGTGCTCGAAGCGGCGGGCATCCCCTATGTGAGCCCGGAGGAGCAGGCCGAGACACGGGCCGACCACATCACCTTCCCCGAGGCCAACGGGTTCCCGCGCGGGCGCGGTTCGTCCTGGCAGAGCCTCAGCCGGGGGACGGGCACGATCGAAGCGGACTACCTGAACGGCGAGATCACCCTGCTGGGCCGCCTCCACGGGATCCCCACCCCGGTCAACGCCACACTCCAGCAAACGGCCAACCTCTTCGCCCGCGAACGCCGCACGGCGGGCTCGATGAGCGTGGCCGACCTGACGGCACTGGTGGACACGGCCGCCGCTGCCGCCGGCTGAACGCCCCTCCCCGCCGGCCCCCGCCGCCTACGCGTGGCCCGCCAGCAGCCCCAGGGGCGGTACGGGGGCCTCGGCCGCCTGGTCGTAGCGGCGCAGGAGGAGCGCGGCGACCTCGGGGGACGGGCCCAGCACCTCGGCGAGCACGTCCGCGCCCGCCTCCCGGGCCCCCGCCGCGATGCGGTCGGGGAGGCGGCCGGGGGCGATGACGTACGGGGCCACCGCCACCCGCCGGACGCCGGCCGCCCGTAGTTCCCGTACCGCGTCCTCGGTACGGGGCAGGGATGCGGAGGCGAACGCAGGCCGCACGGCGCACCAACCGGTGTGCCGCCACTCCCGCGCGATTTCAGCGATCACTGCGATCGCCTCCGGGTCGGAGGAGCCCGCCGAGGCCAGGACGACCCCGGTCGAGCGCTTGTCGGCGGGCGTCAGCCCCGCCTCGTACAGCCGCCGCTCCAGCGCCGCGCCCAGCAGCGGTGAAGGGCCGAGCACCGCCGCCTGCCGGATCCGCAGGGCGGGATGGCGTCCGGTCGCCGCGCGGAGCACCCCGGGGATGTCCGTCTTGGCGTGGAAGGCCCGGGTCAGCAGCAGCGGCTGTGCCACCACGTCCCGTACGCCCTGCCGCGCGAGGCGGTCCAGCACGCTCGCCACGGACGGCGAGTCGAACTCCAGGAAGCCCGTCTCCACCCGTACCCCGGGACGCAGCGAGCGCAGCCGCCGGGCGAGGGCGTGCACGGTCGCCGCGTGACGCGGATCGCGGCTGCCGTGCGCGACGACCAGCAGCACCGGGCGTACCGGCGCGCCGGGGCGGGCGGGCCCGGCGGAGTGCTCGGCGGCGGACCCGGCGCGGCGGGGGAGGACGACGCGGCGCACCGGCATCAGCCCTTCACCAGCAGGCCGCGCCCGCGCAGCACCCGCCGCTCCAGCGGGCTGAAGATCAGCAGATCGATGGCGATGCCCACGATCAGGATCAGGAAGATCGCCAGGAAGACCATCGGCATGGAGCCGACCGTACGGCCGTTCTCCAGCAACTGCCCGAGACCCACCCCGAGATCGGGCGAGGAGGCGATGATCTCCGCGGCCATCAGCGAGCGCCACGAGAACGCCCACCCCTGCTTCAGCCCCGCCAGATAGCCGGGCAGCGCGGCCGGCATGACGATGTGCCAGGTGCCCCGCAGCCCCGTCGCGCCCAGCGTGCGCCCGGCGCGCAGGAAGAGCGGCGGCACCTGGTCGACCCCGGAGACCAGCCCGTTGGCGATCGACGGCACCGCGCCGAGCAGGATCACCGCGTACATCATCGAGTCGTTCAGGCCGAGCCAGATGACGGCCGGCGGCACCCACGCCACCGACGGCAGCGACTGGAGCCCGGAGAGGATCGGGCCGATCGCCGCCCGTACCACCTTCACCCGGGAGACCAGCAGCCCCAGCGGGGTGCCGATGACCAGCGCCAGCAGGAAGCCCAGCAGACCGCGCGAGACGCTGGTCCAGATATAGCCGAGCAGGGTGCCCTGCACCCACGCCTCGGCGACCTCGTCCCACACCGCGCCCGGCGAGGGCAGCTTGTAGCCGTCGGTCACCTTGGCCCACACCAGCACCTGCCACACCGCCAGCACCAGCGCGACGGCGATCACCGGCGGCAGCACCTTGCCCACGAGGGTCTGGCGCAGCGGCGTCCGGCCGGTCGTGGCGGTCGTCTCCAGCGCGTCGAGCCCGGCCTCCAGACCGGCCAGATCGCCGTGCCCCTCGGACGGCGATCCCGAAGCCGATCCCGATCCCGAAGCCGATCCCGATCCCGATCCGGACGCAGATCCGGACGCCGATCCCGATCCGGACGCCGATCCCGATCCGGACGCCGGTGCCGACGACCCCTTCGTGGTCGTGGTCGCGGCTGCGGCTGCGGTCCCGGAACCCGGCGCGGTCCCGGGCGTCGCAGACGCCTCCGGCGCCCCGGACGCCCCGCCCGTCACGGCGCCCGTCCCGCCCCCGGAGCCCCGCGCACCCTCCGCGCCCTCCGACTGCTGCTCCCGCGTCGTCTCAGTGCTGGCCATGGCGGCGGATCTCCCCACGCAGTTCTTCGGTGATCTCGACGGACAGCTCCGCGACCGCGGTGTCCTCGATACGGCGCGGCTGCGGGATGTCCACCCGCCACTCGCGGGCCACCCGGCCGGGGCGCGAGGAGAGCAGGATCACCCGCTGGGCGAGCCGTACCGCCTCCCGTACGTTGTGCGTGACGAAGAGCACCGACAGGTCGGTCTCCCGCCAGATCCGGGTCAGCTCGTCGTGCAGCACATCCCGGGTGATCGCGTCCAGCGCCGCGAACGGCTCGTCCATCAGCAGCAGTTGGCTGTCCTGGGCGAGCGCGCGGGCCAGCGCGACCCGCTGCCGCATCCCGCCGGAGAGCTCGTGCACCCGCTTCCCGTACGCCCCGTCCAGCCGGACCAGGCCGAGCAGCCGCTCCGCCTCGCCGCGCCGCTCCTGCTTGGGTACGCCGCGCAGCCGCAGCGCGAGTTCGATGTTCTTGCCCGCCGTCAGCCACGGGAACAGCGCATGCTCCTGGAACATCAGCGCGGGCCGGCCGCCGGGCGTCGCGATCTCCCCGGCGGACGGCTTGTCGAGCCCGGCGACCAGGTTGAGCAGCGTGGACTTGCCGCACCCCGAGGCCCCCAGGAGGGTGACGAACTCACCTGGCGCGACATCGAGCGTGATGTCGTCCAGGACGAGCTGCCGTCCCGCGGGCGTCTCGAAGGACTTCGAGACGTGCGCGATACGGGCGGCGTGGTCCACCGCCGGGGTGGCCTGGGCGGCCTCGGCGGCCTTGGCGAGAGTGGATGCCACGGTCGTCACCTCCTGGGAACGGTGCGGGTGCGGTGGTCGGTACGGCGTTTCGTGCGGTGGCGGTGGTGCGGTCTGTTCGCTGGACACGGCGCGAGGCACGAGGCACGGAGTGCGCCGTACGGGGCGCGCGATACGTGGGACACGAGGGGACCCGGATACGGCGGGGTACGTACGGCCTACTCCGCCCCCAGCCCCGCGTCCGCGACCTCGCTCTTCCCCTCCGCCTTCAGCACCTTGTTGAGGGGCGCCACGTCGTAGATCCCGGCCAGGTCCGGCTTCTTCAGCAGCCCGGCCTTGACCGCGTGATCCGCCTCCGAGCGGAGCGTCGCCGCCAGCGGGTCGTCGGTGATCTTGATGGACTTCCATGCCGGGTCCAGGACATCGGCGGGCAGCGCCTTGCCGGAGAGCTTCTTCAGCGCCTCGTTCGCCGTCGCCTTCGCCTCGGCGTCATGCGCGTGGATCCACTCGTTCGTCTTCACCGAGCCGCGCAGGAACGCCTCGACGACATCCGGGTGCTCCTTCAGGAACTTCTGCGACACGATGATGTTCGTGATCACGAACTGCCGGCCGGGCCAGAGCGTCGACTCGTCCAGGATCTCCTTGGCGCCCTCGGCGACCAGCTTCGACGCCGTCGGCTCCGGCACCCACGCCCCGTCGATCGAGCCGGACTTGTAGAGGTCGGGGGTGGTCTTGTTGTCCGTACGGATGACGGACACATCGCCCTTGCCGGACTGCGCGTCGACCTTCCACCCCTGGTCGGAGATCCAGTTGAGGAACGCCACGTCCTGCGTGTTGCCGAGCTGCGGGGTGGCGATCTTCTTGCCCTTGACGTCCGCCAGGCTCTTGATCTTCGCCGGGTTCACCACCAGCTTCACCCCGCCCGACGCGGAGCCGCCGATGATCCGGAGTCCCTTGCCGCCGGTCTGGGTGTAGCCGTTGATGGCGGGGGAGGGGCCGATGTACCCGATGTCGATGGAGCCCGCGTTGAGCGCCTCGATCTCGGAGGGCCCCGCGTTGAAGGTGGTCGCGGTGAGCTTCGTACCGCCCAGCTCCTGCTGGAAGATGCCCTTCTCGGTGCCGACCAGCGCGGTGGCGTGGGTCAGGTTCGGGAAGTACCCCAGGCGCACCGTGTCCGCCGAGAGCGCCTTGCCGGTGGGGGCGGCGCTCGACTCCTTCGAGGAGTCGGCGGCGGAACCGTAACCGCAGGAGGTGAGCACGACGGCGAGCAGCGGCAGGGCGGCCAGGGCGGCGAGCCGGCGGCGCGGGGCGGTGCGGGAGGCAGACACGGGAGGGGTTCCTCTCGTTGGCCCGGTGCTCGCGCCCTGTTACGGATACGGGGGCGCGGCCGGGAGTTCGGCAGATCTTCGATGAGACGCGTGGTACGGGTGGAGCTGGCGGTACGGGCGGGGTCCTACGGCCCGTACGGACCCGGGGACCTCAAGGGCGCGCATGCGGTGCGCGTACGTCATCACGCACATCGCGCCACCCCGCCCGTACCCGCGCCGAGCGCACCGCTGCCCACCCGGCCGCCCTCCTTGGCGAAGGTCGCGTAGACGTCCGCGAAGGAGGCGTACACGAGCACCCCCACCCGTACCCCCGCCATCAGAAGTCCCAGCCCCCGTCGTCGGCCGCCCCGGCGGCCCCGGCCGGAGCCTGCGCCCCCGCGCCCGTACCGTCCGCGAACGCCGCCCCCGCCATCCCGGCGCTCAGCGTCGTCCCGTCGGCCGGGTCGATCAGCAGAAACGATCCGGTACGCCGCGAGTCCGCGTACGCGTCCAGCGCCAGCGGCTCGGCCGTGCGGACCACGACCCGGCCGATGTCGTTGGCGACGAGCCGCCCCGGCGCCCGGTGCTGCGAGAGGTCGTCCAGCGTCAGCCGGGACGGGATCTCCTTCACGATCGCCTTGACCGTACGGGTGGTGTGCTTCAGCAGCACCCGCTGGCCCACCCCGAGCGGCTGGTCGGCCACATGGCAGACGGTCGCCTCGACATCCCGGGTGGTGGCGGGCGCGTCACCGGACGGCACGATCAGATCGCCCCGCGAGATGTCGATGTCGTCCGCCAGCAGCAGCGTCACCGACTGCGGCGTCCAGGCGACGTCCACCGGCTCGCCCAGCAGATCGATCCCGGCGACCTTCGACGTACGGCCCGACGGCAGTACGGTCACCTCCTCGCCGACCCGGAAGGTGCCCGCCGCGATCTGCCCCGCGTACCCCCGGTAGTCCGGGTGCTCCGCGCTCTGCGGCCGGATCACGTACTGCACCGGGAAACGGGCGTGGCAGCCGGTCAGGTCATGGCTGACCGGGACGGTCTCCAGGTGCTCCAGCACCGTCGGGCCGCCGTACCAGTCCATGTGCGCGGACGGCTCCACGACATTGTCCCCGGCCAGTGCCGAGATCGGGATGGCCGTGATCTCGGGTACGCCCAGCGAGGCCGCGTACGCCGTGAACTCCTCCGCGATCTTCGCGAAGACCGGCTCCGCGTACTCCACCAGGTCCATCTTGTTGACGGCGAGCACCACATGCGGGACGCGCAGCAGCGCGGCGACCGCCGCGTGCCGGCGGGTCTGCTCGACCACCCCGTTCCGCGCGTCGACCAGCACCACGGCCAGCTCGGCGGTGGAGGCGCCGGTCACCATGTTCCGGGTGTACTGCACATGGCCCGGGGTGTCCGCGAGGATGAACCGCCGCCGGGGCGTGGCGAAGTAGCGGTAGGCGACATCGATGGTGATGCCCTGCTCCCGCTCCGCGCGCAGCCCGTCGGTGAGCAGCGCCAGGTCGGGCGCCTCCTGGCCGCGGCCGAGCGAGACCCGCTCCACGGCCTCCAGCTGGTCGGTCAGCACCGACTTGGAGTCGTGCAGCAGCCGCCCCACCAGGGTGGACTTGCCGTCGTCGACGGAGCCCGCGGTGGCGAAGCGCAGCAGGGTGGTGGCCGCGAGCGGCCCGTCGGCGGTCCCCGCGTGCGGGGTCGGTGTGGTCGTCATCGCTAGAAGTACCCCTCGCGCTTGCGGTCTTCCATGGCGGCCTCGGACATCTTGTCGTCGGCGCGGGTCGCGCCGCGCTCGGTCAGCCGGGAGGCGGCGATCTCGGTGATCACCGCGTCCAGCGTGGTGGCGCCGGAGTCGACGGCGCCGGTGCAGGACATGTCGCCCACCGTGCGGTAGCGCACCTGGCGCGTCTCGACGGGCTCGGACTCCTTGGGGCCGCCCCACTCCCCGGCGGTCAGCCACATCCCGTTACGGCTGAACACCTCGCGCTCGTGGGCGAAGTAGATCTCCGGCAGCTCGATCCCCTCCCGGGCGATGTACTGCCAGACGTCCAGCTCGGTCCAGTTGGAGAGCGGGAAGACCCGGACATGCTCGCCGGGCGCGTGCCGCCCGTTGTAGAGCTGCCAGAGCTCGGGGCGCTGGCGGCGCGGGTCCCACTGCGAGAACTCGTCGCGCAGCGAGAACACCCGCTCCTTGGCGCGCGCCTTCTCCTCGTCGCGCCGCCCGCCGCCGAAGACCGCGTCGAACCGCTCGGCCTGGATCTTCTCCGTGAGCGGCACGGTCTGGAGCGGGTTGCGGGTGCCGTCAGGACGCTCGCGCAGCTTCCCGGCGTCGATGTACTCCTGTACGGAGGCCACATGCAGCCGCAGCCCGTGCCGGGCGACGGTGCGGTCGCGGTACGCCAGCACCTCCGGGAAGTTGTGCCCGGTGTCCACATGCAGCAGCGCGAACGGCACCGCGGCGGGCGCGAACGCCTTCAGCGCCAGATGCAGCATGACGATGGAGTCCTTGCCGCCGGAGAAGAGGATCACCGGCCGCTCGAACTCGCCCGCGACCTCGCGGAAGATGTGCACCGCCTCGGACTCCAGCGAGTCCAGGTGGCTCAGCGCGTACGGGGCGTCCGTGCCCTCGGTGACGGCGGCGACGGTGGTGGTCACGCGAGACCCCTCTCGGTGAGCAGCGCGTGGAGCGCGGCGGCGGACTCCTCGACGGACTGCTGGTGCGACTCGATCCGCAGGTCCGGCGCCTCGGGGGCCTCGTAGGGGTCGTCCACCCCGGTCAGCCCGGTCAGCTCGCCGGCCGCCTGCTTGGCGTACAGGCCCTTCACATCGCGTACGGAGCACACCTCGACCGGCGTCGCGACATGCACCTCCAGATATCTGGTGCCCTCGCCCTCGTGCCGCTTGCGCACGGCCTCCCGGCTCTCCGCGTACGGGGCGATCACCGGGACCAGCGCCTTGACGCCGTTGGCCGCGAGGAGTTCGGCGACGAAGCCGATGCGCTGCACGTTGGTGTGGCGGTCGGCGCGGCTGAAGCCGAGGCCCGCGGAGAGGAACTCCCGGATCTCGTCGCCGTCCAGCACCTCCACCCGGTGGCCCTCGCCGCGCAGCCGCCCGGCGAGCGCGGTGGCGATGGTGGTCTTGCCGGCGCTGGGCAGCCCGGTGAGCCAGACCGTGGCCCCCCGCTCGACAGCACCCCGTCCCACGCCGCTCTCCTCCGTCGCGCTCAAACGTTCCTCCACTCCTTCTCCCCGCTGGCCAGTGCCCTGCTCGATGGTCATCAGTGCAACCCGCATTCGGTCTTGGCCCGCCCCGCCCAGCGCCCCGCCCGCGCGTCCTCGCCGGCCAGCACCCGGCGGGTGCAGGGGGCGCAGCCGACGGAGGCGTACCCGTCCATCAGCAGCGGGTTGGTGAGCACGCCGTGCTCGGTCACGTACGCGTCCACGTCCTCCTGCGTCCACCGCGCGATCGGCGAGACCTTCACCTTGCGGCGCTTCTCGTCCCACCCCACGACCGGCGTGCCGGCCCGCGTCGGGGACTCGTCCCTGCGCAGCCCGGTCGCCCAGGCGTCGTACCCGGTCAGCCCGTCCTGGAGCAGCCCGACCTTGCGGAGGGCGCAGCAGAGGTCCGGGTCGCGGTCGTGGAGCCGGGGACCGTACTCGGCGTCCTGCTCGGCGACGCTCTGCCGGGGGGTGAGCGTGATGACGTTGACGTCCATGACCGCGTCGACGGCGTCCCGGGTCCCTATGGTCTCGGGGAAGTGGTAGCCGGTGTCGAGGAAGACCACGTCGACGCCGGGCCGTACCCGGGAGGCGAGATGGGCCACCACCGCGTCCTCCATGGAGGAGGTCACACAGAACCGCTCGCCGAAGTTCTCCACCGCCCAGCTCAGGATCTCCAGCGCGGAGGCGTCCTCCAGCTCCCGCCCGGCCGCCTCGGCAAGTCCCTTGAGCCGCTCGACTTCCGCTTCCGCGTTCTCCGTCCGAACCGTCGTCATGCCGTCTCTCCCCTTCCGTCACCACGCGTCAGCCCCCGGGCGAGGAGCCCGAGGAACTTCAACTGGAAGGCTCGATTGCATGCCCCGCATTCCCAGGCGCCATGGCCCTGTTCGCCGGGGCGCAGGTCCTCGTCGCCGCAGTAGGGGCAGTGGAAGGGGGCCGCGCGCTCGCTCATGACAGGGCCTCCTCGGTGGCCCGGGCGACCCAGGTGGCGAAGCGCTCGCCGTCCTCGCGCTCCTTGGCGTACCGCCCGAGGACCCGCTCGACATAGTCGGGCAGCTCCTGGGAGGTGACCTTGAGCCCGCGCACCTTGCGCCCGAACCCGGCCTCCAGCCCGAGCGCGCCGCCCAGATGCACCTGGAAACCTTCCACCTGGTGACCGTCCGCATCCATGATCAACTGCCCCTTGAGACCGATGTCCGCGGTCTGGATGCGGGCGCAGGCGTTGGGGCAGCCGTTGATGTTGATGGTGATCGGCTCGTCGAAGTCCGGGATACGGCGCTCCAGCTCGTCGATGAGCGTGGCGCCGCGCTCCTTCGTCTCGACGATGGCGAGCTTGCAGAACTCGATGCCGGTGCAGGCCATGGTGGAACGCCGGAACGGCGAGGGCCGCACCGGCAGGTCCAGCGCCTCCAGGCCGGCGACCAGGGAGTCCACCTGGTCCTCGGCGACGTCGAGGACGATCATCTTCTGCTCGGCGGTGGTACGGAGCCGACCCGAGCCGTGTGCCTCGGCGAGCGCGGCGATCTCGACCAGCTTCGTACCGTCGACCCGCCCGACGCGCGGCGCGAACCCGACGTAGAAGCGCCCGTCGCGCTGACGGTGCACCCCGACGTGGTCACGCCACCGCTCGACGGGCTGCTCGGGGGCGGGCCCGTCGATCAGCTTCCGCTCCAGGTACTCGTCCTCCAGGATCTGGCGGAACTTGGCGGCGCCCCAGTCGGCGAGCAGGAACTTCAGCCGGGCGCGCGTACGGAGCCGCCGGTACCCGTAGTCACGGAAAATAGAAATGACCCCGGTATAGACATCGGGCACCTCCCCCAACGGCACCCAGGCCCCGAGCCGCTGCCCGATCTTGGGATTGGTGGAGAGCCCGCCGCCCACCCAGACGTCGAAGCCGGGCCCGTGCTCGGGGTGGTTCACCCCGACGAACGCGATGTCGTTGATCTCGTGCGCCACATCCAACGACGGCGACCCGGAGACAGCCGACTTGAACTTACGAGGCAGGTTCGAAAACTCAGGATTGCCGACGATACGCCGCTGGATCTCGTCGATGGCGGGCGTACCGTCGATGATCTCGTCCTCGGCGATCCCGGCAACCGGCGACCCGAGGATCACCCGAGGCGTATCTCCGCAGGCCTCGGTGGTGGACAGCCCGACGGCTTCGAGCCGCCGCCAGATCTCCGGGACGTCCTCGATCCGGATCCAGTGGTACTGGATGTTCTGCCGGTCGGTGATGTCGGCGGTCCCCCGGGCGAACTCCCGCGAGATCTCCCCGACGACCCGCAACTGCTCAGTGGTGAGCCGCCCCCCGTCGATCCGCACCCGCAGCATGAAATACTCGTCGTCCAGCTCCTCAGGCTCCAGCACGGCGGTCTTCCCGCCGTCGATCCCGGGCCGACGCTGGGTGTAAAGACCCCACCAGCGCATCCGCCCCCGCAGATCGTTCGGGTCGATCGAGTCGAACCCGGCCTTGGAGTAGATCGTCTCGATGCGTGTCCGCACATTGAGACCGTCGTCGTCCTTCTTGAACTGCTCATTGCCGTTGAGCGGAGTGAAGTGACCCCGAGCCCACTGCCCCTCGCCGCGGTGACGGCTCACCTTGCGGCGGGGCGTGGCGGGGGACGGCTGTTCCGGGGAGGCGGCCATGGCGGTTACGTCCATTCAGACATGCGTGAGGGCGGCTCTGAGCAGCACACTCACACGAGGGGCACGGTGGTGCGCGGCAGAGGGGAGCGATCAGTGGAGAACGGCGGGTGCTGGGGCTCTCAGCTCGCCGGACAGATGGCGCTGGACATGCGGCAGAGATCGACGTGCCGCCGACTCACCAAGGCAATTCCAGAGCAGGACATGACGGAAGCGTGGCACGGAGATCTCAGGCCAGTCCACTGTTATCCAGTATGTGGACTATAACGTACCACTATGCAAGACAGTGTGTCGTCTGTCACGGCCTGTCGGGGTTTAACCCCTGATCCGGCCGACCAATCGCCGGCCGCGCCCCCATGATCGTCAAGCGCAACCACGCAGCCCCTTCGGCGCCGAATCGAACGCGAGGACGGAGGTAGGCGATCGCGCATCCCCCATCCCACCCCACCCCTCACCACGAGTACGGTCGTACCGGCCCGCGACGCTCGCTCGCCCTCTGGTCCGCACGTGGGGCCGTTGGTGCGGCCAGGGGGGCCGCCACGGAGAGGGCGAGGCGAGATGGGGGAGGTGTTATGTCCTATATGCCGGAATCGCTGAAGATTGCTAGAACCCCCCTTTGTGCCTAGCAAAGCCCCAGACCAACCAGGCTGCTCCCCGCACGCGCGGGGGTGTCCCCAACGACCTCGTACGGTCCGGCGCCGCGGTCGACTGCTCCCCGCATACGCGGGGGTGCCCCTTTCGGAAGTTCATCCCGGGCGGGGCGATGCAGCCGCTCCCCGCGCCCGCGAGGGTGTCCCCGTGGCGGTCTTCCCGAACGGGACGATCACCGCCCGCTCCCCGTGCACGCGGGGGTGTCCCCGGGGAGAACTCGATCTCGACGGTCACCGAGGACCGCTCCCCGCGCACGCGGGGGTGTCCCCGAGAAGTACGGCACCTCGCCCAAGCGCAAGGACCGCTCCCCGCGCACGCGGGGTTGGCCCTCGCATTCGGGGCAAGGGAGATGGTGATGCCCCACGTGCGCGGGGAATGGCCTGGCTCTTGGGCGGCCAGTGCTGTGCCCAGGTAATTGCCGGGGGCCATCGTGGCGTGCCAGGGGCTTCAGTGCGGCTCCGGCGGTCTCGGGCGCCGTTGGCGGTGAAGCTTGCCCAGGGCTGCGAACTGGCGTTGTTCGTATGGGGTTCCCGGGCGTAGAGATGTACCGGATGCTTGCCAGGTGAGGCCGGACGGGCGGATCAGGTGGACCAGGGGGCCGGAGAAAGCGACGATCCGGGCGATCATGTCCTGGCGTCTATCGAACACGATCATTCCGATGCGCAGCCGGTTCCGGGCGTACTCCGGGGGCTGTGGCGGCATGTCACGTCTCCCTCTCTATAGACGGCTCGCGGCGATCGCTATGGCGGTGATCCAGAGGGCGGCGCAGAGCGTCACGGCAATCGCCTGTCGCACGGTCAGGGGTTCTCCTGCTCTGGCTGCTCCGGAGTCTCATGGCAGGGCCCGGGCTCGCCCCGGGTGAATCAGTGACGCGGTGATGTCCTTGCCCGTGGTGGTGGGTTCGGCCCGCCACCAGTCGGCCAGGGCCTCCACGATGCAGAGGCCCCGGCCGGATTCCGCTTCCCAGTCCGGCTCCTTGGCGACGGGCAGCGCGGCGGAACGGTCGCTGACGGTGATCAGGAGCCGGCCCGGCGGCCACCCCTGGAGCAGGAGCACCGCCCTGCCGTCCGCGTGCCGGTACACGTTGACCAGCAGCTCCGTGACGATCACGCAGGCGTGGTCGGCCAGGTGTTCCAGGCCCCAGAGTCGCAGCCGGTCGGCGGTCTTGCTGCGGATGCGGGGCAGTTCGTACGGGCGGACGGTCAGTGGTAAGCGGTACTGGTGGTCCGGGCGTTGCGTATGTGGGGGTGTCACGTCGCCTCCAGGCCCCTTCGTGTTCGGGGCAGGGTTGATCAACGATCCGTCGCGGAGTGGTTGCTCCGCGTATCTGGCAGCATGATGTTGCTGGCGACATCTTTAGGTCAAGCCGATGAGTGGCAGATTGCCAGAATCATGCTCTGATATCCCCCGTTCGGGGAGACCTGATCGAACAAGGGGGACGAAGCGGTACTCTCAACCGCATTCGCATACAAGGGAGATGGAGTCGTCGTGACCGTTGTCGCCAGCGTGAGCCCGCTCACCGCACGCCGAAGGCTGGGTGCCGCCCTGCGGATGCTGCGTGACCAGCACGCACTGACCACCGAAGAGGTGGGGGCGCATCTCAACTGCCACAACTCCAAGGTCAGCCGCATAGAGAACGCCAAACGGGCCTGCACGAAGAAAGACTTCGACGGACTCATGGAACTGTTCGGGGTGGAGGAGCCCAGACTCTCCGAACTCAAGGCCCTGATGATCAAGGGGCGGCAGCGGGTGCCCCCGTGGTGGTACGCGTTCAACGACGTGATCAGCGCCAACTATGAGGAGTTCCTTGCCTATGAGGCTGAGGCGGTGGAGTGCTACGAGTTCCAGCCTCTGCTGATTCCGGGTCCCTTGCAGACGTCCGACTATGCGCGGGCGGTGACGGGTACCGGCTTCACGGCACTCGGCCCTGATCAGGTGGACAGCCTCGTCGAGGTGCGGATGAAGCGGCAGCAACGACTGCGCGAGGACGAACCACTGGTGATCGACGCGGTCGTCACCGAAGCCGCCCTGCATCTGCTCGTGGGCGGAGTCCGGGTGATGCGGGAGCAGTTGAGGCACCTGATCGACGTCTCCCGGCTCGAAAACGTCAGGTTCAGGGTCATCCCCTTCCGGGCAGGGGAGAAGGGAGCGAGTACGGGTGCCTTTCTGCTCTTCGCCTCAGGACGAGACGTCGAAGCCGAGGTCGCCTTCATCGAGTCGGCGGAGAACACCACCGCGTACCAGGACAACCCTTTGACGCTCAAGCGTCTGAACCGTCTGTTCAGGAACTTGTCCGATGCTGCGCTCTCGGAGGACGATAGCCGCGAGCTGATCGAGAGCATCGAGAAAGAGCTGATCCTGAATGAATGAGCTGGCCGTTCATCACGCGGTCGACCTTGCGGGTGCCGCCTGGCGCACAAGCTCTTACACCGCTGGCAACGGCAACTGCGTCGAGGTCGCTCCCCTCCCCGCCGCCACCGGCTTCGCCTTCCGCGACACCAAGGACCGGGCCCTCCCCGCCGCCCGGGTCTCCGGCGCCGCCTGGTCCGCCTTCGTCACCGCCGTCGCCGCCGACGCCCTCGGCCGGAGCTGACCGGGCCCTCGGCCACCGCCCCGGGGCGCCCGCCCTGGCAGAGGAGAGAGCGCTGATGACGGGCATTCGTCTCCAGGGATCGCAGGATCGCAGGATCGGGAGGGGCCGTGGCTGTGGAAGCGCGCGGCGATTGTGCGTACACCGAGAATGTCGCCCTCTTGCAGCGGCCGGAGGGCCGGTTTCCGCTGGAGCAGGGCGCGGCTCAGGTTCTGCCGGAGCTGACCGCACCGGCTCCGGACAGCGAAAAGCGAACGGGACCGGCCCGCTCGCCTCAGCAGACCGCCGAAGCCCTGCCGGGCTTCCCGCTCCGCGACTTTCTTCGCCTCGGCCGACATGCCTTCCGGAGGCTGCGGACGTGCGGGGCGACGGAGTGAGCCCGGCAGCCGGCGCCGGGCTCACCGGTGGTGTTTCTTGAGGTGAATCCGTCCGGGCAGTACGGGTTTGTCGAGGTGGCGACCGGCCTGCCCATTACAGCCGCGATCGCCGACTACCTGGAGGGGGAGGCGTGACCGGTCTCTCGGCGGAGCGGCAACGGGTTCTCGCGGCCCGTGTCGGCCTGGTGCGGAGCATGGAGCGGGGCGGCCTCGTGCTGTCGGCCCGGATGGCCGAGGCGTTCCTCAATGTGCCCCGGGAACCGTTCGTCCCCGTCTTCTACCGCAGGGAGGGGGACCGGTTCAGCCCCTGGGCCGGTACGCGGCCGTACACCGAGGCCTGGCTGGCCCAGGTGTACGCGGACGACTCCCTGATCACGGAGGTGGACGGTGTCCACGCCGAGGACGCCGGGCCCGGCCCCGTCACGGGCGTGCCCACGTCGTCGTCCACCGCCCCGGGCCTGATGGCGGACATGCTCGACGCCCTGGATGTGCGCCAGGGCACGCGCGTGCTGGAGATCGGCACCGGCTCCGGATACAACGCGGCACTGCTGTGCCGGCTCGCGGGCCAAGCGCATGTCACCACCGTGGACCGCTCGAAGCGGCTCACCGACACGGCCCGTGACCGGCTGGAGGCGCTGGGGATGGCCCCCACGGTCGGATGCGCCGACGGTGCGGAAGGTGCCCCGGAGGAGGCGCCGTTCGACAGGGTCGTCGCGACCTGCTCGGTACGGCGGGTCCCGGCGGCCTGGTTCGACCAGTGCGCGCCCGGCGGGCTTATGGTCGTCCCGGTGAAGGGGGCCCTCGCAGGAGGGGCGATCGCCTGGCTCCAGAAGCGTGCCGACGGGACGGCCGTGGGACGGTTCCTGCACACACCGGCCGCGTTCATGCCGCTGCTGACCGGACCGCAGAGCGCCCCGACGCCCCCGGAGATTCCGGAAACCCCGGAGGTCCCGGAGGCCGAGGTGGGCAGTGTGCGTCGGGTGTCGGAGCTCTCGGGCAGTGTGCTGGACGACTGGACGTTCTCGTTCTTCGCGTACCTGCACCTGTCGGCCAGTACGGTGCGCTCGTTCCGCCAGGGGCCGGACGGCACCCACGTCACCGTGCTCTTCGACCCGCTCGACAACTCGTACGCGCGCGTCACCGACCACCCGTCGGGCCCCGGTGCCACGGTCCTCACCTCGGGGTGCCGGGACCTGTGGGAGCCGATCGAGAAGGCACACGCGCACTGGCTCGGCCTGCACCGGCCCCGCCGGGAGTGGTTCACCCTCCACGCCGCGCCGGACCGGCAGACGGTCGCGTACACGGCCCCGGACGGGCGGGAATGGCGCTGGGATCTCTGAGAGAGGCCCGCATAACTGGTGCGGTTTCCTGTCGCTCGGCTCCGCCCGCCCCGTGCCGTACGGCGAAGAAGCGGCCCACCCTGGGTTCCCACCCTCGGTTCCCGCCCCGCGGGGCTGTCAGACCGCCGGGTGTGCGCCCGGCCATGGGCCCGGGGGTGCGGATTCCGGTTCCTCCTCCGTTTCTGTGGCGAAGAGGCGGAAGCCCCTGCGCAGGTAGTTGTCCAGGGCGTGGTCGCCGTCCTTCGTGCAGGTGTGCAGCCAGACGCGCTTGACCGGGGGGAGGTCCGGCCAGCGGGTGGGGAGGTCCCAGGCGCGGGCGGTGGCGTACGCGAGGAGGTGGCCGCCGATGCGGCGGCCCCGGAAGGCGGGGAGGAGGCCGAAGTAGAGGATCTCCACCGCGCCCTCCGCCTGCGGTTCCAGCTCCAGGTAGCCCGCCGGGGTGCCGTGCTCGTACGCCACCCAGGTCTCCACCCCGGGGCGGGACAGATGGCCCGACCACTGGCCGTACGTCCACGGCAGGCGGTCCGTCCAGGCCACGTCCCCGCCCACCGCCGTATAGAGGAAGCGGCTGAACTCAGGGGACGGCGTCGCCGCCCGTACGATCCCGACCCCGTCCGGGGACCCGGTGGCGGGGCGCAGGTCGGCGGGGGAGGTCTGTTCCAGGGACCAGGTCGTCACGGTGATGCTCATGGGGTCAGGAGAACACAGGGGTGGGAGGGGGAGGAGGGGCGGGTCCCGCAGGGCCCCTCAGGGGCCCTCAGTCCCTGAGGGTGCGCCCGCCGGCCCCGCCTCACGCGCACCGGCCCCGCCTCACGCGCCCCGGGCCCGTACCACCGCCGGGGCCGTCGAGTGGGGGAGGAGGTCGGCCGGGGCCGGCGGGGGGATCACCTGTACCTCCATCTCCTCCGTGAAGCGGTACGGGCGGTGGGCCAGGACCCCGGCCAGGTGGCGGCGTACCCGGGACATCTCGGCCCGTACCGTCACCGTACGGGTCGGGTCCCCGAAGACGTCCAGGGCCAGCTCCGCCGCGCTGCGCCCCGAGCGGTGCGTGGCCAGGAGGTACAGCAGCTCGGCGTGGCGCGGGGTGAGCGCCTGGGTCCAGTCGCCGGCCGGGCCCGAGACCGTCACCGACCAGCGCCGGGGGTGGCTCAGATCCAGCACCACCCGGCCCGGCGCCCCCTCCCGCGCCTCCTCCTGGCGGCTCTCCTCGTCCACCCGGATCAGCCAGCCGCCCGGCAGCGGCTCCACCGTGCACATGCCCAGCGACGGCTGCCAGATCCGGCCCGGCCGGAGCGACTTCGGCAGCGGCAGCCGGTCCACCGGGGCCATCCCGGTCACCGCCGCCGCCCACCCGTGCGGGTCCACCGCCAGCGCCCGCCCGCCCACCCGGCACAGGATCGGCGCCGCCACCGAACGCAGCCGGTCCACGCTCCGCCCATGGCGCTCGCGCAGCTCGCCCTCCGCGAGCCGGGCCACCGAGCTGACCAGCGCCAGCGTCGTGGGATGGAACCCGGGCGCAGGACCGCTCACATCGATCGCCCCGAGCAGCCGCCCGTCGCGCGGGTCGTGCACCGGGGCCGCCGAGCAGGTCCAGGCGCGCAGCGCGTGCGCGAAATGCTCGGCCGAGTGCACCCGTACGGGCAGCCGCAGCGCCAGCGCCGTACCGATGGCGTTGGTCCCGGTACCCCGCTCCGACCAGTTGGCGCCCTCCTCCAGGCGGATCGCGTCCGCCCGGCGCAGCACCCCCGCGCCCCCCTCGCGCCAGAGCACCCGGCCCTCGTCATCGCTGACCACCATGATCTGCGTCGACGCGTCCACCATCCCGCCCTGACCGCCCGGCCCCGCGCCGAGCGCCCGTAACACCGCGCCCAGCTCCGAGGCCTGCCGCCGCTCCTCCAACTCGTCCCGGTCGAGTAACTCCCCGCCCTCTGCCGGGCCACGGCCGGGGTCGAGCCCCATCCTGATCGCCCGCCGCCACGACGCGTCGATCTCCGGGCGGGGCGCCGCCGGGGGCCGCTCGCCGGCCGGGGCGGCCTGGGCGTACGGGGCGGCCTTGGCGTACCGGGGGAGTGGGGGAAGTGGGGGGAGTGGGGGGAGGTTCGGCTCGGCGGTGCTGTGCTTGTCCAGTGGAGTGTCCTTCATCGGGGTCTCCCCGCCCACCAGGAGTGTTGGGGGCGCTGTGTCGATTCTCCAGGCGCCGTATCGATTCTTCTGCAACGGCCTGCAACCCTGGCGGATCCCTGACAGGTAGGCAAAAGTGACCAGGAGTCAGAGGTGGCGCCGTGTCGGCGCGGCACCACCTCTGACCCGCCCGGATCCCCGCCCTGGTCCCTGGTTGACCCGCCCGGATCCCCGCCCTGGTCCCTGGTTGATCCGCCCGGATCCCCGCCCGGTCCGCCCGGATCCCCGGCCGACTCGTCCGGCCCTCTCACTCGTGCACCGGGCGCGCCCGCTCCACCACCGCCGCCAGGTCGAGCGTGTGCGGCAGTGTGCCGAACGCCGTCCCCCACTCCCGCCCCAGCCGCGACGCGCAGAACGCGTCCGCCACCTCCGGCGGCGCCCACCGCACCAGCAGCGACCCCTGGAGCACCAGCGCCATCCGCTCCACCAGCCGCCGCGCCCGCGCCTCGATGCCGGCCAGGTCCGCCAGTTCGGTCAGCAGGTCCTTGATCGCCCCGTCCAGCCGGTGATCGGCGCCCCGCGCCCGCCCCACCTCCTGGAGGAACGCGTTCAGCGCCGCCGGTTCCCGCTGGAGCGCCCGCAGCACATCCAGCGCCTGTACGTTGCCGGAGCCCTCCCAGATCGAGTTGAGCGGCGCCTCGCGGAGCAGCCGGGGCATCCCCGACTCCTCCACGTACCCGTTGCCGCCCAGGCACTCCAGCGCCTCGGCGGCGAGCGGCGCGGCCCGCTTCGTCACCCAGTACTTCGCGACCGGCACCGCGAGCCGCGCGAACGCCCGCTCCTCCTCGGTCTCCGCGTCGTACGCGGCGGCCAGCCGCACCGCCAGCGTCGTCGCCGCCTCCGACTCCAGCGCCAGATCGGCCAGTACGTTCCGCATCAGCGGCTTGTCGATCAGCTCGCCGCCGAACGCCGTACGGTACGTCGCGTGGTGCACCGCCTGCGCCACCGCCTGCCGCATCAGCGCCGCCGACCCCAGCACACAGTCCAGCCGGGTCGCCGCGACCATGTCGATGATCGTACGGACCCCGCGCCCCTCCTCGCCGATCAGCCGGGCCCACGTCCCGTCGAACTCGACCTCCGCCGAGGCGTTGGAGCGGTTGCCCAGCTTGTCCTTGAGCCGCTGGATCCGGAACACGTTCCGCTCCCCGTCCGGCAGCACGCGCGGAAGGAGAAAGCAGCTCAGGCCGCCCGGCGCCTGCGCGAGGACCAGGAAGCCGTCCGACATCGGCGCGGAACAGAACCACTTGTGCCCGGTCAGTACGTACTCCCCGGCCGCCGCCAGGCGCTCCGCCGCCGTCGTGTTCGTCCGTACGTCGCTGCCGCCCTGCTTCTCCGTCATGCCCATGCCGAAGAGCGCCCCGGCCTTCCCGGCGGCGGGCCGCAGCCCCGGCTCGTACGTGCGCGAGGTCAGCCGGGGCTCCCACTCCGCCGCCTGCGCCGGATCCGCCCGCAGCGCCGGCACCGCCGCGTGCGTCATGGACACCGGACAGAGATGCCCCGCCTCCACCTGGCTCCACACCAGGAAACCGGCCGCGCGCCGCACATGACCGTCCGGTCCGCCCCACGCGTCCGTCAGGCCGGCGGCCACCGCCCGGTCCAGCAGCCGGTGCCAGTCCGGATGGAAGCCGACCTCGTCGATCCGGTTCCCGTACCGGTCGTGGGTGCGCAGCGCCGGGGGATGCTCATTGGCCCGTACCCCCCACTCCTGGACCTCCGCCGACCCGGCCGCCCGGCCGAGCGCCGAAAGCTCCGTGCGCGCCGTGTCGAGCAGCGCGGGGGTGGAGTGCCGCTCCACCGCCTCGCCGAGGGCCCGGTCGGCGCGGAAGACGTCGTACCCCACCAGGGGCGGAACCTGGTTGGTCACTGTATGGGTGCTGGCTGCCATGCCGATACGGTAAGGAGGTGCAGGCAGCAAAAGAAACACCTGAGCGGCCGACTGGCCGACTCCACCGAGCGCGGGTCCTCTACCGCAACGTATCCAAGCGGAAGATGGCCTGGCTGCTGCTGAAGGACACGGTCAATTCGTGTATCGAATACCGGATCCTCGGACTGGCGGCCGAAGCGGCGTTCTTCACGCTGCTCTCCCTCCCGCCGCTGCTCCTCGGCCTGATCGGGCTGCTCGGCTACGTCGACGACTGGACCGACACCACCACCGTCGCCTCCATCGAACGGAACATCCTCGCCGCCGCCGGTACGGTCCTCTCCGCGCGCGGCGTCGACGAGATCGCCAAACCGCTCCTCGCGGACATCACCCACGGGGGCCGCCCCGACGTCATCTCCATCGGCTTCGCCATCGCCCTCTGGTCCGGATCGCGTGCCGTCAACGTCTTCGTGGACACGATCACGGTCATGTACGGCCTCGACGGGCGGCGCGGCATCGTCGCCACCCGGCTGCTCGCCTTCCTGCTCTACGTCGTCGCGATCGTGATCGGCGCGGTGGTGCTGCCGCTCGCGGTGGTCGGCCCCGACCGGGTGGTCGAGTGGATCCCGTGGGGCACGGAGGTCGTCAGCATCCTGTACTGGCCGGTGGTCATAGTCCTGTCCATCGCCTTCCTCACCACGCTCTACCACGTCTCCGTGCCGGTCAGGTCGCGCTGGATAGAGGACATGCCGGGCGCGCTGGTCGCCCTGGGGATGTGGGTGCTGGGCAGCTTCCTGCTCCGTATCTACCTCACCAACACGGTCGAGGGCCCCACCATCTACGGCTCGCTGGCCGCGCCCATCGCCGTCCTCCTGTGGATCGGCGTCTCCGCGTTCGCGGTCCTGGTGGGCGCGGCGGTCAACGCGGCGATCGACCGGGTCTGGCCCTCGGTCTCCACGGCGGCGGCCCGCGCCGCGAACGAGCGCCTGCGCGCGGCCCACGCCGCCGAACTCGTCGCCCGCGCGGGGGCCACCACCGACCCGCCCCGCGACGACGACGGCGACCCGGACATGCCCTCGGAGTTCCCGGAACGCTGGTCCAAGTTCTTGCCCCCGGACGACGTCAAGGCGCGGATGGCGGGGGGGCTGCGGGGATCCCGGGCGCGTACGAAGCCGGGTGGGGGCGTGAACGGTGGAGGCGTGAATGGCGGGAGTGGTGGGGGAGGTACTGGGGGCGGCGGGAATCCCAAGGGGACGGGGTCGGAGACGGGGACGGAGGGTTAGCGCGGCCCGCCTGACGGTGGTGTCGTCCCCGGTGGGTTCGTGTCGCCACCGCCGCCACCGCCGAGCAGTCTGCGGAACCAGGACGCCTTCGGGGCCTGCGGCTCCGGCGGATATCCGAGGGTCAGATACCAGACGGGGCGCGCGATGCCGTCCGGCCCTTCCGTGTCCCGGCGTACGAAGTCCCCGGGCACGCCGCTCTGCCGGTACACCTCGTCGCGCATCCCCACCATCATCGAGATCTTCCCGGGCCGGGAGCCGCCCACCTCCACGGGCGCCGGGAAACGCCCCTCCACCGCTCTGGCCGCCTCCTCGGGCTCTCCCACGTCGACCAGCACGGTCAGCAGCACGGTCAGCGGGAAGAAGAGCGACGACATGCCTGCCGTGAGTGCCTCGGCGAACGGGCCGGCGAGCCGGTTCAGCACTTCGGGCACGGTGTACGCGGGGTCGGCCGTCACCCGGAACGTCATCGTGGGCTGGTGAGGCCGGTCCCCGAGGCCGACGAAGGTGCCGGACGAGCCGAAGGCCTCCCGGCAGGCCTGCCGGAGCAGGGGGAGGAAGACGGCCTGGGCGGCGGGCCGGCCGCGCGGAGGCACGCTGTACAACTCGGCGCCGCCGATGGTGAGGCGGACGGCGTTCCCGGGGGAGCGGACGGCGTTCCCGGGGGAGGGGAGGGGAGCGGCCGCCCCGTCGCGAGCGATGTCGCGCGCGGCCTCCAGCGAGCGCTTCCACGCGGACAGTTCTTCGCGCTGCCGCTCGGCCCATGCGCCCTCGACGTTGGCGAGTGGTTCGCCGCGCCAGTAATCCAGCGCCGCCTGATACAACACGGCAAGTTTCCTGAGGTCACGTGTGTTCGCTGCGGTCCGGGCCAGTTCTTCGACCGTGATGAGGTCCAACTCCGAGAAGTGCCGCAGACGGTAGCCGCCTTCGGCTTCCACGATGTTGTGTCCGCTCGCGAGAAGTTCATCGATGCCTGCGGTGACCAGAACATCCGTCCGCACCGAGGGATCGCCGCTCAGAGCCAGCCTCAGATCCCGGACGGAGACCGTGGTGCCACCGGACAGCAGAAGTCTGCTGAGGACAACCCGTCCGGCGGGTGTTCTCGGCGTACGGTCCCGCCCGCCGTGGGTGGCCCGGAGCCGCCCCAGGACGCCGTACTGCCAGGTGGACTCCGGAAGGATCTCCGAGGCCAGGCTGTCCGCGCCGCGCCAGCGCTCCTCAGGGTTCTTGGCCAGGAGATCCAGGATCGCGTCCTCCAGCGCGGCGGGCAGGTCGGCCCTCAGCTCCCCGGGCGGCCGGGGGCGCTCGTGCCGGTGGGCGGTGAGCGTCTGCCAGATGTCCGGGTACGCGAACGGCGGTTCCCCGGTGGCGAGTTCGTACAGGACGCAGCCGAGCGAGTAGAGGTCGCTGCGCTGGTCGACCTCGCCGCCGGCGATCTGCTCGGGCGACATGTACTGGGGGGTCCCCACGGCCGTGGGCCTGCGGACCGCCTGCGAGGTGCGCGTGGAGTCGAGGCCGGTGCGCGTGAGCCCGAAGCCGCCGACCTTCACGACGCCGTCCACGCGCAGGAGGATGCTCGCCGGTGAGAGATGCCGGTGCCAGACGCCCTGGTCATGGGCGTAGGTGAGGGCGGCGATCACCTGCCGGGCGATGACGGCGATCTCGGCCACGGAGAGCCGCGCGCGGTGCCCGTGGTCGTCGGGGTCCGCCGCCGGCGCGTCGAGGGTGCGGCCCGTCACCAGCTCCATCACCACATACGAGGCGCCGTCGTCGTCCGTACCGAAATGGTGGATCTCGATGATGTTCGGGTGCCGCAATTCGGCGACCACGCGCATCGTGTGGAGGAACCGCGACCGGGCCCGGGTGGAGACCGCGTCGACTTCCACGCCGGGCCCGCGCATCCACTTCACCGCGACGGAGCGGCGCTCCGTCCTGTCGTACGCCCGCCACACCGTACTGCTCCCGCCGCGCCCGACGACCTCCAGCAACTCGTACCGGCCGGCCACCACCTTGCGTCCAGGGGGAGTCGGGGTGGGTACGGGCGTGGGGGCGGGGGTGGGTACGGGCGTGGGCGCCGCTTTCGTCTGCGGCGCCGTCTGCGGCATCGGGGGCGGCGACACCGGCCCCGTCTCCCGCTCCGGCACCTCCGGCCCCCGCAGCAGCCGCAGGCTCTCCCGGCTCACCAGCGCGAACGGCTCGCCGCCTGCGCCGCCGCCCACACCGCCGCCCGCCCCGCCGCCCGCCCCGTCGTCCAGCAGCGCCCGGAACTCGCCCCGGGCGGCGCCCGCCCGCGACTCGATCTCCGCGCCCACCCGGTCGAGCAGGCCCACCGTACGGGCCAGGCTGGTGCGGGGCAGTGTGTTGAGCAGGACCTCGCGGACCCCGGGGCGGAAGTCGTACGAGCCGGGCGGGCCCGGTACGGAGCGGAGCATGCCGCTCAGCACCACCTCCGCCAGATGCTGCGGCTGCGGATGCTCCTCGACGGCCGCCTGGACCAGCCGCATCACCGGCAGATGCGCCGGGCCCACCGCCAGATGCCCGGCCAGCCGGGCCGCCTGCGGGGAGGCGGCCGAGCGGAACCGCAGGACCAGGTCGGTGGCGGAGACCTGCCCGGGGAGCAGCCCGTGCGACGCGTCCGACGCTTCTGACGTGTCTGCGTCGTCGTCGACCCCGCCGTCCGGGAGCGCGTACGCGTCCCCGGGCGGCAGCAGCGCGGCGGCCCCCGGCACCGGGCCCCCGCCCCGCGCGGCCACCAGGTCCGCCCAGTGGGTGAGCCAGGGGGCGGCCGGCTCCAGCACCGGTACGGGGATGCCGTACGCGGGGCCGTCGTACGGTGCGAAGCGCAGCGCGGTGTTGGGCGCGCCGGGGCCCGGCGTCGTGAACAGGCCCGGCACCGGGGCGAGCGCGGTCTGCTGCCACATCCGCTCCGGCAGCGGCTGGAGCACCGCCACCGGCATCCGCCGGGCCCACCCCCGCAGGGTCCGGTACCAGCACCGGCCTGCGGGACCCTCCCGCCACTGGGGGCCCATCGCGTCGCTGACGACCAGGGTCAGCGTCCGCCCGGCCGTCCAGGGGCGCGGGGGTACGATGCCGTCCGCGCCCAGCGGCACCACCTCCACCGTACGGAACGCACCCGTCTGCCCGAACGCCGTGAAGAGCTCGTGGGCCAGCGGCTGCCACATGGCCATCGTCGGCCCCTCGTCCACCACCAGCCTCAGATGCAGCCACCGTTCGCGCGTCGGGCGGAGTTCGGGGAGCCACTGGTCGCGGTGCGCGCCGAGCGAGGCGATGCGGTACGCCGTACCCGCCTCGTCCAGCTCCCGTTCGCGCACCGACGGCACGGTTCTGCGCAGCGGACGCAGGGCCCGCTGGAGCGTCAGCGGGCGCGAGAGCATCGGCGGCGCGGGCGCCAGCACCTCGGGCGGCCGTTCCGGGGCCGGTTCCGCCGGGGGCGGGGGTACGGCGGCGGAGCCGGGCAGGGGGTAGCCGGACGCGGGGGCGGGGGAGCGCAGGACCACGGGGGGCACGGTGCGGGGGCCCTTCCCCTTGCGGGGGTGCCAGGGGAAGGACCGGCGTTCCCCGGGGTGCCCGGGATGCCGCGCCAGAGGTCCCGCCGGGGCGACCCCCGACGGGGCGCCCCGAGGGGACTCCGGCACGGGCGCCGGGGGTGCCGCCTCCGGGTGCGTCTGCGCGGCCAGCCAGAGCAGTTCCGCCAGCTCCCGGCCGGTGGGCGGCTCCGTGCCCGCCGCCGTCAACAGCTCGCGCAGCGCGTCCAGTTCGGGGAAGGCTTCGGGGTGGCCCTCCGCGCCGCCGGTACCGGCGCCGGAAGAGCCGGAAGAGCCGGAAGCGTCAGAAGTCGTCATCGGTGCCCGGTGCCTGGCTCAGATAGCGCATGAGATGGTCCGCCAGTTGTTCCCGGGTCGCCCCCGCCACCCCCGAAGCCCGGGTCAGATAGATGGCGTTGAGCAGTTGGTCCGTCGCCAGCTCGCCGCCGCTGCTCCGCTCCAGGAACGTACGGACCAACTCCAGCCCCTGCTGGTCCAGTTCGCCGAGGTGGGCCCGGACGATCTCCGCCAGATGGGACGCGACCGGCTGCTTCAGCTCCAGGGTCACACACCGCCGCAGAAACGCGGGCGGGAATTCGCGCTCCCCGTTGCTCGTCAGCACCACGAACGGGAACGCCCGGCACCGCACCCGGCCCCGCTCCACCGCCGCCGGCCGGTCGGCATCGGCGGTCAGCACCCGCGACCGGGGGCGCGTCCGCGCGGCCCGGACCAGCTCGGGGATCTCGTACTGGCCCTCCTCCATGACGTTCAGCAGGTCGTTGGGGAGGTCCAGGTCGCTCTTGTCGATCTCGTCGATCAGCAGCGCCCTCGGCCGCTCGTACGGCAGGAGCGCCGTGCCCAGCGGGCCCAGCCGGAGGTGGTCCTCGACATTCCCGCCCGGTCCGGTGTCCCCGGCCCCGCCGCCCCGCTGTCCCTGTTGTTCCTGCCGGCCCGCCGCGTAGAGCCGGGAGAGCGGGTCGTACTGGTAGAGCCCGTCGCTCAGGGTGGACCTGCTGGTGATGTTCCAGCGGAGTACGGGGCCGAGGCGCAGCTCCCGTGCCACCGCGTACGCCAGGCTCGACTTGCCGCTGCCCGGCGGCCCCGTCACCAGCAGCGGGCGGCGCAAGTACAGGGCCGCGTTGACCAGTTGGACACTCTCCTCCGTCGCCCGGTACGCCCGCGCCCGGTGCTCGCGGTCCGGTGAGGAGACCTCGCCGTCCGGCGGCGGCTCGACGACGGGGCCGCCGTCGAAGTCGCGCCACGGCGGAGGCGCGGGCAACTGCCGTACGCCGTCGTGCGGTTGGTCGGCTCCGGTGTACACCGGCCACAGGGGCATGCGAGGGCTCCAGCTCGTAGGGAGGGTCAGGGCGGAGAGAGGAGGAAGCGGGGAGTCATCAGGCCACCGGCGTTCCGCTCAGCCGGGGGACGGCGGGGATCCAGCGGGGGTCCTCCCAGACGAGGGACAGGTCCGCCGCCCAGTGCGGCTCGGGGCCCTCGTGGGCGAACGCCGATTTGCGCAACGTGAAGACCTCCTCCGGCAGTTCGCCCGGCGGCAGGGCCGCGAGACGGTCGGCCAGCGCGTCCAGGAAATCCTCCCCGCGGCATCCGCCGTCACACTCCGCGCCGCCCGGGCACCCGGTGCGCGGCCAGAGCACGATCGGCGCCGGGGCGTCCAGCACCGCGCCGTGCAGCGCGCGGTCGCGCGGTGCCTTCGGCGGCCGGGTGAGCGCCACCGGGCCCGTCACATCCTGGAGTTGTACGGCAAGCCGCTCGGGTCTGACCGGCCGTGCGCAGGAGATCCGGTGCACGGCGGAGCCCGGCTGTCCGTCGAGCACTTCCCACATCTTCCTCAGCCGGAACTGGAGCCGGTTGCTGTCGCGCCGGTCGTGGTCCATCACCACCACCGGGGCCACACACCCCAGCGGGGTGCTCATCGCCTTGCGCCCCGTCCACTGGTCGACCGGTCTGTTCAGCCAGGAGCGCGGCAGGGCGAACGCGATCAACTCGCGTCCCTCCGTGTCGATTTCCGCGAACGCGTCATCGATCCGGTCGAGCACCCAGGCGCGCACCTCCCGCTCCGCCAGCCGCTCCTCACCCACCAGCCGGCGTCTGCCGTCCCGGTACGCCGAGACCTCCACCAGCAGCGCGTTGCGCCCGGCGCCGCTGCGTCTGATCTCGACCAGGATGGGCGACCAGCGGCGTACGGACGGCACCGGCACCGGCATCGGTAAAGGGGTGGGCGCCGTCGCCGGTACGGGGACCGTATCTACCGCCCGTGCGGTGTACGGCGTACGTACGGCCGGTGCCGTGGCCGCCGCAGTGAACGCCGTCGCCGTCGCCGTCGGCGGTCCCGTCCCCGACCCCGTGCCCGACCCCATCCCCGCCGCCGTGCCTGTCCCTGTGCCCGTCCCCGTGCTCCACGGCGCGTCGTGCCGGGCCCGGTGGGCCTGCGCCCACTGCCGCAGCTCCCGGGCGAGCGCCTCGTCGCCGACCAGCCCGCTCAGCCGTACCGTCAGCTCCGCCAGCGGCAGCATGCCCACCGCCGGTCTCGACTCCGACAGCAGGTACCAGACCGCCTCCCACAGCGAGCGCGGCTCCGGCGGCAGGTCGGCCCAGAGCGGGCCCACGGCGTCCCGCAGCAGTTGGCCCAGCGGTGCGGGGACGGCGGGCGAGCGGTCGACCAACTGCCGCAGACCGCGCTTCTCTTCGGCCGGATAGCCGGGGGTGGGGACGAGCTCGCCCAGCGGCGACCAGTGCCGGGCCAGCACCGCCGCCGGAATCATCCGGCCGTTGCGGGTCACCGGGTCGTGCGAGACGACCATCCCGGCCACCGTGCCACCGTCCTCCACCATCACCGCGGCGCCGCTGAAACCCTGGTCGGTCTGCTGTCCGTGCCCCCGGGGGAATTCGAGCTGGGCCCACTCGTCGGCGATCAACTGCCTTGATGTGACGAGGAGTTCGCTCTGGACGCCTTCGACGTCGTACCCGTAGGGGAAGCCGTACGCCACCAGCTTCCGCGCCGGTGTGCCGTGTGCCGCGTCGGGCGCGGCGAAGCGCGCGGGCGCGATGGGCACCGGCCGCTCCAGCTCCAGTACGGCGAGATCGCCCCGGTCGCGGTCGCCGCCGGCCCAGGTGCCCCGGGCCACCACCCGGGCGGGCAGCGGGGCGAGCCCGGGGGCGCCGGGGAAGACCGCCTCGGCCCGGTCGTGGTGGAGCAGGACGTGGGCGCAGGTCAGCACCGTACGGTCGGAGACGAGAAAGCCCGAGCCCTCCGCCGCCCCCGCGATGTCGATACGGGCGTGCCAGGCGGGCGAGCGCGTCACTGGTCGCCCGCCGCCCGCGTGTCACCCGCTGGGGCCGGTGCCGGTGCCGGTGGCGGTGTCGGTGCCGCCGCCCCGGACCCCTGCTCCGGATCCGTCGCGCCCTGCGCGCCCGGGTTCCAGGAGAGCTTCACCGTGAGATGGCCCTCGCCGGCCGTCTTGGAGATCACCGCGCCCGCCTCGGCCATGATCTTCACCCCGAACTCCAGCTCCACCGCGTCCGGCCGGAGCGAACCGTCCCGGAAGACCGTGAGCGCCGATTCGGCCGCCGACCGGATCCCCTGGAGGGCCGCGTCGAAGGTACGGCTCGCCTGCGTGAGGGAGTTGGAGCGGGAGACCGGCCGGGCCCCGGGCGCGTCCTGCGCCACCTCGACCGTGACCGTCGCCCCGCTGTCCGTGGTGAACTCCATCAGTGCTGTCATCATCGCCCCCGCGATAGAACCCGCGGTATCCCGGTCCGGACACCCCGCGACCGTCCATTCTGGATCAGCGGCCCTCGGCGGGGCGAGGCTTTAGCCTCATTCGTATGTATGAGGAACGGGTGTCGCGGCTGGACGGCGCGGTCGTCTGGCGCAAGGGGGACCCGGGAAGCGGGGCGGACCGGGAGGACCGGAACAGTGGTACGGCGGAGGACCCGTACCCCGTGCTCCCCGACGGCTGTATGGACCTGCTGTGGACCGGCGACCGGCTGTTCGTCGCCGGGCCCGACACCCACGCGTACCTCCCCGAGAGTCCGGACGGTCCGGACGGTCCGGACCGTCCGGGGTGGCTCGTAGGGGTGCGCTTCGCGCCCGGCACCGCGCCCGCGCTCCTCGGCGTACCGGCCCATGAACTGCGCGACCTGCGGGTCGATCTCGCCGACCTGTGGTCCCCGGCGAAGGCCCGCGCCCTCGCCGGGCTGACCGCCCGTGCCACCGCCGCGACCGGTGACCCGGCCGCCGGCCTGGAGGCGGCGGCGCTGCGGTGCGCGGCCGGGGCGCCGCCGCCCGATCCGCTGCTGCGGGCCGTCGTCGCCGGGCTGGACGCGGGGCGCCCGGTCGCCGCCACCGCCGACGCCGTCGGACTCGGCGCCCGGCAGCTCCACCGCCGCTCCCTGGACGCCTTCGGCTACGGGCCCAAGACGCTCGCCCGGGTGCTGCGGCTCCAGCGCGCGCTGGAGCTGGTACGGCGCGGGGTACCGTACGGGACCGCCGCGCTCGCCGCGGGCTGCGCCGACCAGGCGCACCTGGCCCGGGAGACGCGCGCGCTGACCGGGCTCACGCTGGGCGGCTACGTACGGGCGTACCGGCGGGCGTTCCCCACGGGCTGATGGTCGGGCCTCTGGTCAGGCGCTGTTCCCCGCGTCCGCGAAGAGGGAGACCTCGCAGCCGTCGGGGTCCAGGATCACCGCGTACCGCTGCCCCCACACCGCGTCCCACGGCGGGAGATGCCCCCGGTGGCCGGCCCCGGTCAGCGCGGCGTACGTGGCGTCGACCGCCGCCGGGTCCGCGCACCGGAAGGCCAGCCCGACGCGCCCGCCGCCGCCGGGCCGGGTCCACCCCGGGTCGTACGACCGTACGGTCTCCTCCGTGTCCCAGAGGACCCGGAGCCCGCTCGGCAGGGTCGCCTCGGCGTGCGGCGCGGTGTCGGCGACGGCGGGCAGGTCGAGGCCGAGGCGGCGGTAGAAGGCGAGGGAGGCGGCCATGTCGGAGACGACCAGGCCGATCGCGTCGAACCCCGGGGCGGATGCGGATCCGGAGGAGGTGGGGCTGGGGCTGGAGGTGCTTGTCATGGGGCCGAGCCTAGGAAGGGGACGGCGGGCCGGTCTTGAACGAATCGGACGTGATCGCCGCCCGCCGGGAAACGACACGGCGGGCCGCGCAGATGCTGCGCGGCCCGCCGGTCACCGGTGGTGCCTGCACGGGGGTGGGGCGCCCGTGCGGTTCATACGGTCGTACGGATGGGACGTGTCAGGCCCGGAGTGGTGCTCGGGCCCGGATCCGGGCCTGGATCAGCCCGGCTCGGGTCCGGATCAGGCGAGGCTCACGCCGTACGCGTTCATCGCCGCCACGACCGGCTGGAAGAACGTCGTGCCGCCGGAGGTGCAGTTGCCGCTGCCGCCCGAGGTCAGGCCCAGCGCCGTGCTGCCCGAGAAGAGCGAGCCGCCGCTGTCGCCCGGCTCGGCGCAGACGTTGGTCTGGATCATGCCGTAGACGATGTCGCCACCGCCGTAGTTGACGGTCGCGTTGAGCCCGGTGACCGTGCCGGAGTGGACCCCGGTGGTGGAGCCGCTGCGCCGCACGGACTGGCCGACCGAGGGGTTGGCGGCCGAGGTGATGGTCTGGTAAGAGCCGTTGTAGAGGGAGACACGGCCCTCGGCCGCCGCCGAGTTGGAGTGGCGGATCAGGCCGTAGTCGGTGGTCGGGAAGTTGGACGCGGCCCGGGTGCCCAGCACGGTGGTGTTCGCCGAGTTGGTGTACCAGGTGGAGCCGATGTTGGTGCAGTGGCCCGCGGTCAGCGCGTAGTACGTCGAACCGCTGCGCACGTTGAAGCCGAGGGAACAGCGGCCGCCGCTCGCGTAGATGGCCTGGCCGCCCGCGATCAGCTTGTTGAAGGTGCCCTCGGTGTGCTTGATGGTGACGTCCGCGGAGGCGTCCGCCACGGACTGCTTGATCTCGGCGATCTCCGCGTCGGAGACCCGGCTGTCGACGGTGACGACGACCTTGCCGGACGCCTTGTCCGTGTACCAGGCCGTGCCGGCGATGTCGGCGGCGCCGATCGCCTCGCTCGCGGCGGTGAGCTGCGCGGCGGAAGGAGCGGGGGCCGGCGCCGGGGCGGCGACGGCACTCGGGGCCGCAAGCGCGACGGCGGTCGCCAGACCCGAGGCGACGGCGAGGAGCCGGGCTCGTCTGGACACCGCGCCGAGGGGGGAAAAGCGCTTGATGGTCACTACGTCCTCCAGAGAGTGGGGGAACTTCGCGGGCCGTTGGGTTGCGGCCCGCTGATGTGCGCAGGTCCGACGGCCACCGGTGTTGATCGTGAACCTGTCAACGCACGCTGAGCATCCTTGGGGGCGTTCGCCGGTGAGACAAGGCCGACTTCAGGACCCGGGGCACGGGACTGTTCCGCCGCCCCGGATCCCGGCCCGAGGCGGCGGAACGGCCGGGCGCCGCGCGGAGTCCCTGTCGGCGCGGCGCGCCGGGCGGACCCGGACGGGTGAACTCCTGCAAAGGCCGTCGCGGCGGGTGAGGAAGTGAGTGACGGTACGTCAGCACCCGTGCTGAGCGGGGGAGATGGGGAAGGCGACGGCATTCGGCCACGCTGGAGGCCGTCACGAACACACATGGTTCACGGTGGGTGGCGGATGGGTGACGTAACAGGTCGCGGCTCCCCGGCATTCGCGGCCGAAAGCTTCGAATCTCTGCGCGTAGAACGTCCGTTTGGCGGCGGCGTACGATGAAATGCCCATCAGATGATCATGGCTGAAACCTTTCGATTTCCTGGGAGGCGGCTGTGGAACGGCGCGGCGCCACCCCCGGATGTGGCCGGAGGGGCGCTCTTGCGTCGGTGGGGTTTCCGTGGTGCGGGCGGGGCCATGCCCTGCGGCGCCCCGACACCCCCTTACGGCGCCCCGACACCCCCTACGGCGCCGACGCCCCCTACGGCGCCGACGCCCCCTACGGCGCCGACGCCCCCTACGGCGCCGACGCCCCCTGCGGTGCCCCGTACGCCGCGCCCTACAGCGCCTCGTACACCGCGTCGATCAGCGCCGTCTTCCGTGGGTCGTCCGCGATGTGCGGGCCCATCCGGTTCATGACGTACCCCATCGAAAGCGACGCCTCCGGGTCGGCGAGCCCGAACGAGCCGCCGAGACCGTCATGGCCGACCGCCCTCGGATTCGGCCCGTACATCCGGTCGGGCCCGCTGAGCCAGACCCCCAGGCCCGCCTCCGTGTCCCGCCCGACGAGCGGACCCAGCACCAGGTCCCGGCCGCGCCCCTGCCCCGTACGGACCAGCTCGACGGTGCCGGGGGAGAGGACGCGGCGGCCCCCGTACCGGCCGCGTCCGGCGAGGATGCCGTAGAGCGCGGCGACCGCGCGCGCCGTGCCGTGCCCGTTGACCGCCGGGAGCTCCGCCGCCCGCCACGCCGGGGTGTACGCGTCCGCCGCGCTCGTCGCGGGGTTGCCCAGCGCCGCCAGTGCCACCGGGGTCAACTGTTCGTATCTCGCCGCCAGTTCCGGGGTGATCTCGACGGGCGGCCGGACCAGTTCGGCGGCCCGGTACGCCTCGGGCTCGGGCAGCCCGATGGTGAAGTCGACGGCGAGCGGCCCGGTCACCTCCCGGCGCAGGAACACCCCGAGCGGCACCCCCGCGATCCGCCGGACCAGTTCGCCGACGAGAAAGCCGTACGTCACCGCGTGATAGCCGGACCGGGTCCCCGGCGCCCACCAGGGCTCCGTGGCCGCGAGCCGGGCGGTGGTCAGCTCCCGGTCGTAGAGCTGCGCGAGCGAGTGCGGCTCGCGCAGACCGGCCAGCCCCGCTCGGTGCGCCAGCGTCTGCCGTACGGTGACGGACTCCTTGCCGGCCGCCGCGAACTCCGGCCAGTACGCGGCGACCGGCGCCTCCGGGTCGAGCAGTCCCCGGTCGATCAGCAGATGGGCGCAGAGCGCCGCCACCCCCTTGGTGGTCGACCACACCGTGACCACGGTGTCGCGCCCCCAGGCCCGGGTGGCCGTGGGATCGGCCCAGCCGCCCCACAGGTCGACCACCCGGTCCCCCGCCACCTCCACGGTGACGGCCGCGCCCAGCTCGCCCCGCGCCCGGAAGTTCTCCTCGAACGCGGCACGCACCGCGTCGAACCGCTGGTCGCAGTGGCCTTGCACATCCGGTACGGCCCGCACCATGACGCCTCCCCGATTTCCGGGCGGGGCGCCGGATGCCCCCTGTGACCCGGTAGGCCGAGAAAGGTAACGACTGGGCGTATCCAGGGGAAGAGGGCGGTGCGGGGGCTTATGGGGTTATCAGTCCCTTGAGTCTCTTAAGTCATATGGACCCCCTGGACCTCATGGGTTCCGCAGGGCTCACGGGGCGCCGGCGCGGCTGCGGTGACGGGCAACCGCGTCGTTGTTCGCGCACCGCACGGAGCAGTAGGCGCGCCGGCCGTTGCGCGACGTGTCCACGAAGGCGAGGCCGCACCGCGCGCGGGCGCAGCGGCCCAGGCGGTTCTGGCCGGCGAAGCAGATCACATGGGCCAGGGCGGCGGCGGTGATGGCGCGGATATGGGCGACCAGGCCGAGGGCGGGGTCGGCGTAGTGGAGGTGCGGGGCATGGCCGTCGTGGACCGTGATGTACGGCTTGCTGGCGGCCTCCGTCAGCAGGCGGTTGACCGCGTCGCGGCGCCCCGCCGGATCCTGCGGCCCGAAGCAGGGGCGGAGCCGTTGGCTCCACTCCGCCACCTCGGCCGCCTCCCCGGCGGTCAGCGGGCGCCGGTCGGTGCCGTGGGCGGCGAGCAGCGGCGCCAGGCTCTCGGGGGTGAACGGCGCGCCGGTGACGGTGGCGTTGACGAGGTCCACGGCGAGCAGCGCGGCCTCGCCGCCGTAGTGGGTGAACTGCATGGGGCCACCCTAGCCCCGGATGTAAGGGTTGAACTGCTCTAGGGCGTGACATCAGGCTGAGGGGTATGCGGAGACCCCTTGGATCCTGTGGGCCCGGTGAACCCTGTGGCGCCGGCTGCGGCGGCGACGACCCGGGCGGTGACCCGTTTGGTGACCAGTTCGGTGACCCGTTCGGTGACCGGTGCGCCGACCGGTGCGCGGTGTGCGACCGGGCGGGCGCGGCGGACGAGGCCCGCTGGTCGCTGCTGTCCCGGCACCGGACCTCGCAGGGGGTGGTCGAGTACTGCGCCTGCCCCTGCGGCGGTGTGGTGATCCTGGTCGACGGCGGGCTGGCGAAGGTCCTGGCGCGGCGGCGGTGACATGGCTCCGGGCGGGTATCCGGTCAGGTGGAGGGGGAACGTACGCCCCCGAGTACTCAGCCCAACCCCCGAGCCCCGAGGAGGAGAGCGCCGTGAGCGAACTCCAGGTACTCACCGCCGTGGCCGTCGTCGTGGTGGTCGTCACCCTGGGCACCGCGATCTACCTTGCCGTGCGGCTGTTCAAGGCGCGGTCCGCACTGACGAACGCGGGCGTCCCGATGACGAAGAAGTGGCTGTTCTGGGGGGCGCTCGCCTATCTGGTCCTGCCGTTCGACGTGCTGCCCGACCCCATCTACATCGACGACATCGGGGTGCTGCTGATGGCGCTCCGCTCGCTGCACTCGGCGGAGGAGGCGCTGCCGAAGACAGAGAAGATCATCCCTTGATCGCACCGCGCCACTAGAGTTTCAGCCTGGTGACCACCCGGCACGAGAGGCTCCAGTGACTCAGCACGCGACCCCGGAGAACCCGTACGCGATAGCGGACAGTGGCGGCGACTGGTGGCGGGAGTCGGTCGTCTATCAGATCTACGTACCGAGCTTCGCCGACGCCGACGGCGACGGCATGGGCGACCTCCGGGGGATCGCCGACCGCCTCGGGCACATCGCGGAGCTGGGCGCCGACGCCGTCTGGCTGACGCCCTTCTACCCCTCGCCGCTCGCCGACGGCGGGTACGACGTCGCCGACTACCGGGACGTCGACCCCCGGCACGGCACCCTGGACGACTTCCGGGCGCTGCTCGCCCGCGCCCGCGAGCTCGGGCTCCGTACGATCGTGGACATCGTGCCCAACCACTGCTCCGACCGGCACCCCTGGTTCGCCGAGGCGCTGGCCGCCGGGCCCGGCTCGGCCGAACGGGACCGGTTCGTCTTCCGGGACGGGCGCGGGCCCGACGGGGCCGAGCCGCCCTCCGACTGGCAGTCCAAGTTCGGCGGCGCCGCGTGGACCCGGGTCCCCGACGGCCAGTGGTACATGCATATCTTCGCCGCCGAGCAGCCCGATCTGAACTGGGAGAACCCCGATGTCATCGCCGACTTCGAGGGCACCCTGCGGTTCTGGCTCGACCTCGGCGTCGACGGCTTCCGGATCGACGTGGCGCACGGACTGCGCAAGGACCTCACCCCGCCGCTCCGCGACACGCGCGGCGGCGACACCGCGCCCCTGAACGCCCCGCCCAGCGGCGAGGACCACCCCTTCTGGGACCGCGACGAGGTCCACGACATCTACCGCGCCTGGCGCAAGATCACCGACTCGTACGCGCCGCCCCGCATCATGGTCGCGGAGGCGGGCGTCAGCGCCGCCCGGCTGCCGCTCTACACCCGGCCCGACGAACTCCACCAGGCGTTCAACTTCTTCCATCTGCGCTGCCCTTGGGGCGCCGACGCCTTCCGCGAGGTCATCGACGCCTCCCTGACCGGCGCCGCGCCCACCGGCTCCCTGCCGACCTGGGTGCTCTCCAACCACGACGTGGTCCGCCACCTCACCCGGTACGCGCTCCCCGACGGCACCGACACCCGCCGCTGGCTGATGAGCGGCGGAGACGGCGCTCCGGCCCCCGTGCCCGACGAGGCGCGGGGGCGGCGGCGGGCCCGCGCCGCCGCGCTGCTGACCCTCGCCCTGCCCGGTACGACCTACCTGTACCAGGGCGAGGAGCTGGGCCTCCCCGAGGTCGCCGACCTGCCGGCCGACGCGCTGCGCGACCCGATGTGGGAGCGCACCGGACACACCGTCAAGGGCCGTGACGGCTGCCGGGTGCCGCTCCCGTGGACGGCGGCCGGCGCCTCGTACGGCTTCGGCCCCGGCGGGAGCTGGCTCCCCCAGCCGGCCGGCTGGGGGAGGTACGCGGTGGCGGAGCAGACCGGCCGCCCCGGCTCCTTCCTGGAGCTGTACCGCGCCGCGCTCGCCCTGCGCCGGGAGTTCCGGGGCGACGAGGGCTTCCGCTGGCTGCCGTCGGCCGAGGGCGAGTTGGCGTTCCGCAAGGGCGCCGGGCTGGAGTGCCGGGTGAACTTCTCCGGCGTACCGCTGCCGCTGCCCACCGGCGCCGTACCGCTGCTGTCGAGCGCGCCGGAGCCCGGCACGGATGGCACGCACAGCACGGACGGCGGGGCCGCGCCGGTGCTCGCCCCGGACACCGCCGTCTGGCTCGACGCGCGGGGCTGAGCGGCCCTTCCGCAGGGGGAGTTGAGGATGGAGGTACGGGGCGTCAGATCACCCGGATGACATGCTTGCCCCGTACCCCGCCGGCCTCCATCGCCCGGTGCCCCGCCGCGATCTCCGCGAGCGGGAACACGGTGTCCACCAGCGGGCGCATCGCCCCGCTCTTCACATAGCCGGCCAGATCCACGAAGTCCTGGTGCAGGGGGTTGCCGCTGAAGGCCCGGACGCGCCGGGGGCCGTGGACGACGGAGGCGAGCGTAGCCGTACGCCTTGTCGGCGCCCAACTCCTGTACCCAGTCGCGGTTCTTGGCGCCCGCGAGCGCGGTGACCCGGGCGCCGAACGCCTTCCCGAGCTGGACGGCGACGGAGCCGACCCCGCCGCTCGCGCCCCGGACGAGCAGCCGTTCGCCCGGCCGGAGCGCGGCCTTGTCGCGCGGCGCGGTGACCGCCGTCGTACCGACGGCGGGCAGCGCGGCGGCCTCGACCAGGTCCAGGCCGTCCGGGGCGAGGGAGACCTGCCGGGGGCGTACGGTGACGTACTCGGCCGCGCTGCCGGCCGTCCCCCGGATGACCTCGCCGCGCGGCAGGATGCCCCACACCCGGGCGCCCACGGCGGGCCCTGCCGTGCCGGGGTCCGTCGCCGCGACCTCACCGGTGAAGTCGACGCCGGTGCGCCGGGGGAGTTTCCGGCCCGCCACGATGCCCAGCTTCCCGGCCCGTGCGGCGAGTTCGCCGCCGTTCACGCTGATGCCGTGCACCCGCACCAGCAGTTCGCCGGGCCCGGCGACGGGGGTGGGCACCGTGCCCACATAGAGCACCTCGGGGGGTCCGTAACGGTCGTACAGCGCCGCCGAACCCTCTCGGATGCTCCGCGCCGACGCCCGCGAGAACCGTCAGCGCATCGTCGCGGCGGCCCGCGCGACCTTCGCCGAGCGCGGGCTCGACGTACCGATGTCCGTGATCGCCCGGCGCTCCGGGGTCGGCGCCGCCACCCTCTACCGGCGCTTCCCGACCAAGGAGTCGCTGGTCACCGAGGCGTTCGCGGACCAGCTCGGGCACTGTGCCGCGGTCGTGGACGCGGCTGCCGCCCCCGGCCCCGCTCGACCTGGACCGCCTCTGCGCCACGTGGGACGCGTCGGCCCCGTAACCCGGACTCGTGTGCCGGACCCGTAAGCCGGACCCGTAAGCCCGGACACCTGAGCCCGACGACCCCGCGAGGCTACGGCAGTCCGTCCTCCGGTCCGGTCATGTCCCGCGCGTCCACTGCTGGTTCGTGGCGCCCGAGCAGGTGTACGTGATGACGCGCGCCGAGTTGTCCGCCGACGCCGAGACGACATCGAGGCACTGGCCGCTCGCCCGCGCAGCCAGCGTGGTGTAGCCGCTCGCGTTCGTCGTCACCCGCCACTGCTGGTCGGTGGTGGATCCGCAGGCGCGCTGCACCACCCCGGCGGAGGTCTCCGTCAGACAGAGCGAGCTGTGCCGGGCCATCAACCGCACATAGCCGTCACCGGTGTCACGGAACCAGAACCGCTGGTTGCCGCCGCCGTTGCAGGTGTACTGGGTGAGCCCGACCTCGTCCAGGATCGACTGGTTGGGGATGTCGGCGCACTTGCCGCTGTGCCGCGCCGTCAGCGTCTCGAACGGGCCGCCGGACCCCGTCACGGTGCCGGCCGTCGTGTCGATGGTCAGCTCCGGGTACCACTCCATGGTCATCGTGGTGGTGGTCGGGAAGGAGAGCGGCAGCCACACGTACCGCGAGTCGTTGACCTGCTTGCCGAAGGAGTTGCCCCACCGGTCGCCCATGTACAGGTACGAGGTGCCGGCCGTGCCCTGGAGCGGAAGCACGTACGCCGTCTGGGAGTTGTACGCCGTCGAGTCGCCCACGTTGCGCATGGCGCTCCACGGCCCGGCGAGCGAGGTCGCGGTGGCGTACTGCTGCTGGTTGGGGCTCCATCCGGTGGCCCCGGACGTCAGCATGAAGTACACACTGCCGCGCTTGAAGAGCGCCGGCGCCTCGCGGTGGCCGCCCGGCCAGGGGTTGGCGACCAGGCTCGCGATACCCGTGTAGTCGGCGGTGAGCCGGTAGATGTGCAGGTCGTAGTTCTCCCGGGCCGCCGAGACCATGTACCCGGCGCCGTCGGTGTCCGTGAAGAGTGTGATGTCCCGCGACATGTGCGTGTCCAGCGGGCGGAAGCTGCCCTGCCAGGTGTAGTCGCCGTCGATCGTGGCGGACGTGGCCACGGCGGCCCGCGCCTGGCTGTAGTCCGTGGCGCTCTCCTTGTGCATCCACATCACGTACCGGCCGGTCGCCGCGTTGTAGATCACCTTCGGGCGCTCGATGTTGGCGGCGGCCAGCTCCGGAGCGGTGGCCTGGGTCAGCACATGTCTGCGGAACTCCCAGGTCTTCAGGTCGGTGGAGCGGTACGCCGACACGTACCGGAAGGTGTTGTCGGCGTTGCGGTTCTCGCCGAACCAGTAGTAGTACGACCCGGCCTTGATGACCCCGCCGCCATGGGCGTGCACCAACTGGCCGCTGGTGTCGGTGAACTGGCCGCCGTTGGTGACGGAGACGGGCCCGGCCTCCAGGGCGGTGGCCGTCGTCGCCGGGAGGAGGAGCCCGGCGGCGGAGAGACAGAGGGCGAGCAGGGAGACCAGGAACGTACGGAGCCGGGCCATCTCAGACACTCTCCCTCAGGACGGTGAAGTGCCGTGCGAAGCCCGAGAGTCCGGGAAGTTCCCGGATCGGGGTCCAGGTGTTCAGCCCGTCCAGGCTGTCGCTGTAGTAGTACTTCCCCTCCGCGTAGCCGTCGAAGTAGATCCGCCAGCCGCCGTTGTCGAGCTGGACCAGCGCGGGCCCCTCGCGCCAACTGCCCCAGCCCGCCCAGTTCCCGGTGCCGGTGAAGGTGTACGGGCCCGCGAGCCGGTCCGCGACCGCGTGCTCCAGATACTTCGTCGTCTCCTGCTTGGTGATCGCGTGGTACTTGCCGCCGTGCCGTACGACGAACGTGTCGATGTAGTTCGAGTTGGCGAGCCCCGAAATCGGCGTCGGGGTCGTCCAGTTGAGCAGCGAAGAGCTGGTGGCCGTCAGCAGGTGCGGCCGGAAGATGTAGTTGTCCGTCGTGTCGAGCGAGACGATGACATGCGTACTGCCGTCCGCGTCCACGAACCACTCGGGCGCCCAGGTACGGGCGAGCCCGGCCACCGGCAGCGTGTGCTGCCCGTAGTACTGCCAGTTGACGCGGTCGGAGCTGCGGGCGAAGCCGATCGTGTTCCCGGTCCAGTTGGTGGTGTACACGATGTAGTAGAGCCCGTCGGTGTGCCGGATCAGGCTCGGGTCCCGGATCAGCCCGGTCGGCGGGGTGTAGGCGGGCCCCTTCAGCAGGTTGTACGCGAGCGCGTCCGACGACTCGTACACGTACATGTTGGACTCGCTGGAGTTGGTGAACGCCGTCATCGTGTACCGCGTCACCGCCGCCGGGCCGGCCGTCGCCGCCGCGTCGGCCACCGGCACCCCGAACTCCGGTGTCCCGTCCGCCCGCCACCCCAGCGGCTGGATCCGGGTGTGCCGGTTCGGGTCGTCGAGCGGGTCGCCGGTGATCTCCTTGTACTGCCGGGCGTGGTAGACGAGGACATCCGTACGCCCGTCCTCCGCGACCGTGAACGAGTTGTGGCCGGGCCCGTACTGCCGGTTCTCCTCACTGCTGACGAAGACCGGGGTGGGCGACTTCGACCAGGAGGCCGGGTCGAGCAGATCACTGCCCGCACGGGCGGTGAGCAGCCCCATGCAGTAGTGGTGGTCGGTGGCGCTCGCCGAGTACGAGAGGAAGACCCGGCCGTTGCGCTGGATGACCGCAGGCCCCTCGTTCACCTTGAAACCGACGTTCTCCCAGTCGAACTCCGGTGTGGAGAGCCGTATTTGAGGGCCTCGCAGCGTCCACGGATCGGCCATCGCCGAGAGAAACAGACCCGTGTTGTTGTCGAGCCCGGGCTCGTGCTGGGCCCAGGCGAGATAGCGGGTCCCGTTGTGGGTGAAGGTCGTCGCGTCGAGGGAGAAGGTGTCCCAGGCGGTGGTGATCTGCCCCCGCTCCGTCCAACTCCCCTGGAAGGGATCGGGGTTGGAGTTCTCCAGCACCCAGATCCGGATCTTCCACACATCGTCGGTGCGCCCCGCCGCGAAGTAGATGTACCACTTCCCGTCGATGTGATGGAGCTCGGGCGCCCAGATGTGCGCACCCATGTCGCCGCTCGTGTGCCGGCGCCAGATCACCGACTCCGGGGCGGTGGAGAGCCCTTGGAGGGTGGTGGCGCGGCGCAGGATGATCCGGTCGTACTCCGGCGCCGTCGCCGTGAAGTAGTAACGGCCGTCGGTGTGCCGGTGGATGAACGGATCGGCCCGCTGCTCCACCAGCGGATTACGGTACGCGGCGGCGACGGCCCCCCGCTCGCCCGGACCACCCGAAGGTGCCGGGGCGGCGAAGGCGGTGCCGGGGAGGGCGGTGCCGGGGAGGGCGGCGAGGGCGCCCGCACCGAGCGCCCCTCTCAACAGCGTGCGGCGGCTGGGGACATCACTGCGGCTCATGCAGTCTCCCTTTCCGGGAAGGCTTTTCCGGGACAGAGGGTCGCGTCGTACGAGATCTCGAACACCATCTGTGATTCCGAACGCCGAAACCGTAGAGGTGGGTTACAGGGAGGTCAACGGGGCGGACGAGACGAACCTGAACCGGCCCCTCCGCCCGCCCCGTCATCTCCTCAGAGCCCGTACCGGCCCTTCACATGCCGCCAGAAGTCCCGGTACATCCACATGTCGAACTCGGTGATGTACGTGGCGCTCCCCGCCTTCATCAGGAAGCCGCCGACCCCGGTCGGCGTCCAGTCGTAGAAGTCGTCGAGCCCGTACGTATGCCCGATCTCGTGCTCCAGGATGTGGATGTCCTCCTGGAACCGCGCGCCGACCATGTACTCACTGCCGATCCGCTGCCCCCAGTCCCCGCCGGCGCCGCCCTGGAACCCCTTGGTCAGCCAGAGCGACTGGTCGTAGTGGCGCGCGGCACCCCCGGGACACCGGGAGTAGTCACCGTTCTGATGGAAGAAACGCCCGCAGTCCGGCGCGCACTGCGGCGCGCCCCCGCCGTCCAGCACATTGGTGTAGATGTCCACGGAGCTGTCGCTCCACTGGAGCGTGGCCCGGTCCTTGACGGCCCACCCGACGATGTCCACCGGAACGTTCTGGTAGGGGAACCCCTCGAAGCCCGCGACGGTGTCCGCCCACTTCTTCGACTGACGCTTGAGCGCGGCATGGATCTCGTCCCGCAACTGCGCCGAGACCGGCTGGTCGGACTCCCAGCGGACGCAGTACGCGATCCGCCCGGAGTTCGCCATCACCTGGTCCCACCCGTAGTTGCGGAACCCGTACAGGTCCGGATACGTGGACTCGACATGCCGCCACACCTCGTCGAGCGGCTGCACCAGATGCGCGGGCGGATTCCAATCAGCCGCGACCCCGGACCCGGAGCCGGACACGGAAACCGACGGCGGCACGGCCACGGCACCCGCGGGGGTGACGAGCCCGAGCACACCCAGCGCGCCGACGACCAGCGCGACCAAGGCTCTTCGGATCGAACGCAACACCATGACGACCCTTCCAGTGGGGGGTGAAGAACAGAGGAGGCACACACCCCCTCCACCCCCAGGTCTCCACCGGCCCCCGAGAGGTTGCTCCGACGGCCCGCCCGTAATTCGCTCGCACCCTCTCCCGAGGCCCGGTTATGGTGACTCCGTCAGCCGTTGGGCGCGCCGCACGCGCGCCCGCAGAGCATGAGCAGAGCACGTGAGTAAGAGGTGAGGACATTGATGACGGTCACGGTCCTGGGCGCCGCCCAGCTTCAGCAGCTCACCATTCCCACCTCCGCTCCCACCTCCGCCTCCGTGGCCTCCGGCTGACCTCTCTTCGCTGTTCCACGCCCGTGCGGGCGTGCCGGGGCCACCCTTTGAAGGGTTTCCCTTGTCTTCTCTCAGCTTGTCTTCGCTTCCGCACGCCCTGCACCCGCTCACCTCGTACGGGTGGGACACCGGCTGGGCCGCCGCGTTCGCTCCGTACGCGGAGCGTGGTCTGCTCCCCGGGCGGGTCGTCCGGGTCGACCGGGGGCAGTGCGACGTGGCCACCGCCGCCGGGGTCGTGCGGGCCGATACGGAGTTCGTCACCCCGCACGACCCGCTCCGGGTCATCTGCACCGGGGACTGGGCCGTGGTCGACCCGGACGGCGACCCGCGCTTCGTCCGGGCGTATCTGCCGCGCCGTACCGCCTTCGTGCGCTCCACCTCCTCCAAGCGCTCCGAGGGGCAGATCCTCGCCGCCAACGTCGACCACGCGGTCATCGCCGTCTCCATGGCGGTCGAACTCGACCTGGGGCGGATCGAACGCTTCCTCGCCCTCGGGTGGGAGAGCGGGGCCCTGCCGGTCATCGTGCTCACCAAGAGCGACCTCGTCGACATCCCGGCCGTCCGGGCCCATCTCGTCGAGGACGTCCAGAACGCCGCGCCCGGGGTGCAGGTCCTCGCCGTCAGCGCGGCGGCCGGGGACGGGGTCGACGTGCTCTCCGCGGTGCTCTCCGGCGGTACGAGCGTGCTGCTCGGCGCTTCCGGCGCCGGGAAGTCCACGCTCGCCAACGCGCTGCTGGGGAGGGCGGAGATGGAGGTCCAGGCCACGCGGGACGTGGACGGCAAGGGCCGGCACACCACCACGACCCGGAACCTCCTCGTCCTGCCCGGGGGCGGCGTCCTCATCGACACCCCGGGGCTGCGCGGCGTCGGGCTCTGGGACGCGGGGACCGGGGTCGGCCAGGTCTTCTCGGAGATCGAGGAGCTGGCCGAGGCCTGCCGCTTCCAGGACTGTGCCCATACGGCGGAACCGGGGTGCGCGGTGCTGGCGGCCGTCGAGGACGGCGCGCTCTCCGAACGGCGGTTGGCGAGTTACCGCAAGCTGCTCCGCGAGAACCAGTACATCGTCGCCAAGACCGACGCCCGGCTCCGCGGCGAGATCCGCCGCGAGTGGAAGCGCAAGGGGGCGGAGGGGCGCGCCGCCATGGAGGCGAAGCGCGGCGGCCGGCCGCGCTGACGGGGCTCGCGCGCCTTGTACGGGCCGCGCTGACGGGGCTTCTTCGCGTCGTACGGGCGGTACGGGCGTAAGGGCGTACGGGCGTGCGCCGCGTACGAGGCCGGGGCGGGCCGGGCCGGGCGGGGTGCCGGTCCGCCCCGCCCCGTCAGGACCAGAGCAGGACGGCCAGCCACGCGCCCACCACCAGGAGGCAGGCGAACAACTCGACCAGCAGGGAGCCCCCGGCCGTGCGGAGGACCGTGCGGGTCGAGGCCCAGCCGTCGCGGTGGCTGCCCAGCCGGACGCGTTCCGCTCCGTACAACCCGCCGACGAAACCCAGGATCCCGCCCACCACCGGGATCAGGAAGAACGCGACGATCGCGGTGACGCCACCGGTCAGCAGGGTGCGGCGGGGGACGCCCGTCCGGCTCGTCCGGCGGGCGGGGAGGAGCGGCCTGAGCGCCTGGTTGAGGAGGAGCAGCGCGGTCGCCCCGATCAGGAGGCCCCACGCGGTGCGCGTGGTGTCCGTCAGCGCCCACCAGAGCACGGCGGCCCAGACGATCGCCGGGCCCGGCACCCCGGGCACGAGCACGCCGAACAGTCCGAGCACCATGACGAGGGCGACCAGCACGAGCTGCCACACTTCCATCCGCCAACTGTGCAGGACGCCCCCCGTTCCCGCAGGTCGCGCCGCGCCCGTACCGGAGTACGGGAGGGCCGGCGGCCCGGAGCCCGGAGCACCGGAGGGGCGCGGCCGTACCGGAGCGGCGGGGGTCAGGTGCCGGGGGTGCGGGCCACCCAGCCGCGCTCGTACGCGTGCCAGCCGAGCTGGAGCCGAGTGGTCACCCCGCTCAGCTCCATCAGCCCCTTCACCCGGCGCTGTACGGTCCGCAGCCCCAGGTCGAGCTGTTTGGCGACGCTCGCGTCCGTCATCCCGGCGAGCAGCAGCGAGAGGATCTCCAGGTCGATGGCGTCGGGGCCGGGCGCGCCGTCCTCCCGTACCGTCGTGCCGTCCGCGCCGAGCCGCAGCGGCAGCCCCTCCCGCCACACCGCCTCGAAGAGCCCCATCAGCGACTCCAGCAGCCCGCTGGCGTGGACCACCAGGGCCGCCGGAGCCGCCCCCCGCCCGGTCAGGGGCACCATCGCCAGGGTGCGGTCCGCGATCACCAGCTTCGTCGGCAGCCGCTCCGTGACCCGGACCCGCTCCTGCCGGCCGAGCGCGGCGGAGAGTTCGGCCAGCGCGGCCGGTTCCGCCAGCACCTCCCGTTCGATCACCACCCGGTAGCCGACGCCCCGGCTCGCCGCCCGGTCCTCCGCCTCGTTCTCCTGGCCCGTCACGGCCACCGGCTCGCCGGTGACCAGCGCGCACACCTCCTCCGTCGCACCGAGCTGGAGCTGGAGGAAACGGTGCGCGACGGCGTCGGCGCCGGTCACCACCTCGATCAGGTCGTGTACGGCGGGCTCCGCCGCCTCCGCCCGGTACTCCTCGGCGAGCAGCACCGCCGCCAGCTCCGCCTGTTCGAGCCGGTGCCGGTGCTGGGTCAGCAGCGCGCCCAGCGCGACGGCGGGCGGCGCGGCGACCCAGCGGCCCGCCCGCGAGGAGGACTGGGCGGCCAGCCCCTGCCGCTCCAGCCTCCGCAGCGCCTGTTCGGTCTCCGGCTCGGGGAGGGCGAGCCGGTGGGCCAGGTCCGCCACCTCCCCGGCGCCGATCGCCACCAGCGCCCGATAGGCGGCCTCATGTCTCTCGTCAAGACCTATCGCTCCCAGCATCCTGCCCGGCTCCTCCCCACACGCCCCGTACACCCCGCGCTCACCCCGCGCGACCTCCTGGGACGCACGGGTACCCGGCCCGCCGTGGCGGATACCGGCCACGGCGTAAACCCGCCGCGCACATCATCCCCCGGAGGCCCGGCACTCTGTCATGGTGGGCGCCATCACAGCAGCAACAGTCCCGGTCATATGCGCCCACCGGCGCGGGCCCGCCGCCTCCGCGCGCGGCCGACCGGGTCCCCGGAGCCGTTCGCCGGGCGTCCTTCCCGTGGGGGGTGGGGTCGCCCGGCGGACTCATTCCCCGGTACGGCCGGGCAGCATGGGCCCCGGCTCCCTGCCGTTACGCCGGGGTCAGGCGCAGCGTCAGGATCTGGAAGGGGCGCAGCCGGAGCCGTACGCCCTCCTCGCCGCGCTCCGCGTCGTGCAGCGGCCGCTCCAGCAGGTCGGTCACCCGCGCAGCCGCCACCGGGAAGCCGAGCCGCAGCGTGGCGTCGGCCCGGCCGCCGGCCGACTCGTAGAGCCGTACGATCACCTCGCCGCTCCGGTCCTCCGCCAGCTTGACCGCCTCCACCGTCACCGCCGCGTTGTCGACATCGACCAGCGGCGCCAGCTCGGGCGCGGGCGCCACCCGCAGCGGCAGGTTGAGCGCAAGACCCTCCTGTACGGTCTCCTCCACCGTGGCGCCCGGCAGCAGCGCGTACCGGAAACGGTGGCGGCCCTGGTCGGTCTCCGGGTCGGGCGAGTGCGGGGCGCGCAGCAGGGTCAGCCGTACGGTCGTGCCCAGGCCGTCCCGGTGCGGCACCCGGGTGACATCGTGGCCGTACGTCGAGTCGTTGAGCACCGCGACGCCGTACCCCGGCTCGGCCACCCGCAGCCAGCGGTGCGCGCAGATCTCGAACCGGGCAGCGTCCCAGCCGGTGTTGTCGTGGGTGGCCCGGTGCACATGGCCGAACTGGATCTCGGCCGTGGAGCGTTCGGCGTGCACATCGAGCGGGAACGCGGCCTTGAGCACCTTCTCCGACTCGTGCCAGTCGATGTCGGTGAGGACGTCGATCCGGTTGCTGCCCGCCGTGAGCCGCAGCTCCTGGACGATCCGGGACGCCCCGAACTCCCGTACCACACGCACCGATGCCCGCAGCGGGCCGGTCTCGGTCAGCTCGACGGAGGTGGCGGCGGTGAGGTCGGTGTGCCGGTGCCGGTAGTGCTTGTCGATGTCCCAGGCGTCCCACTGGTTGGGGTGGTCGGGGTGGAGCTGGAGCAGATTGCCCCGGGTGCCGGGGGCGAGCACCTCGCGCCGCGCCACCAGGTCGCGTACGGAGGAGAGCAGCCCGTCCGCGTCGATCACCACCTCGACCACCTGGTTCCTGAGGGTGATCGTGCCGTCCTGGGCGGTGGCGGTGACCCCCGAACGGTCCAGGGCGCCGGTGAAGGAACCCGTCGCCAGCGACCGGGTGAACGCGGCGGCCAGCACCCGCCCGTCCGCCAGCGGCTGGGTCCGTACGGAGGCGGGGACATCCGCCGGGGCGAACTCGACAGGTTCCCGGCGGGCGAACGGCGCCGCGTTGAGCACGGCGGGCCGACCGCCGCCGAGCGCCGCGACCGCCTCCGCGATGATCCCCTCCAACTCTTCCCGCACCGCCCGGTAGGTGGCGCGGGCCTCCCGGTGCACCCAGGCGATCGAGGACCCGGGGAGGATGTCGTGGAACTGGTGGAGCAGCACCGTCCGCCAGATCCGGTCCAGCGCCTCGTACGGGTAGGTGTACGGCCGCGATCCGCGCCGCGTCCCGCGCGCCGCCCCCGGGGCGCGGCGGGCCCGTACCGCCGCCGCCGAGGCCCACAACTCCGCCTCCCGCAGCAGGTGTTCGCTCCGCCGGTTGCCCTGCTTGGTCTTGGCCTGGGTGGTGTACGTGGCCCGGTGCAGCTCCAGGTAGAGCTCGCCCGACCAGACCGGCGCCCGCCGCCCGTACTCCTCCCAGGCCGCCGCGAAGAACGCCGACGGATGCTCGATCTCCACCCGGGGCGAACCTTCCAGGGACTTCAGCCGGCGCGCCTTCTCCACCATCTCCCGGGTCGGGCCGCCCCCGCCGTCGCCCCAGCCGAACGGCACCAGTGAGCGCGTCGCCACCCCCTTGTCGGCGAAGTTCCGCTCCGCGTGCGCCAGTTCGGAGCCGTGGAACTGGGCGTTGTAGGTGTCGACCGGCGGGAAGTGGGTGAAGACCCGGGTGCCGTCGATGCCCTCCCACCAGAAGGTGTGGTGCGGCATCCTGTTCGACTGGTTCCACGACAGCTTCTGCGTGAGGAAGTACTTCACCCCCGCCAACTCCGCCAACTGCGGGAAGGCCGCGGTGTATCCGAAGGAGTCCGGCAGCCAGATCTCCTCCGTCTCCACCCCCAGCTCCTCCCGGAAGAAGCGCTTGCCGTGCACGATCTGCCGGGCCAGCGCCTCACCGCCGGGCATGTTGGCGTCCGACTCCACCCACATCGAACCGACCGGCGCCCAGGTCCCGTTCTTCACCGCCTCCTTGATACGGCGCCAGATGTGCGGCTGATGGTCCCGCACCCACGCGTACTGCTGGGCCTGCGAGCACGCGAAGACCAGCTCCGGATACTCCTGGGCGAGCGCCGTGACATTGGCGAAGGTCCGCGACGCCTTCCGTACGGTCTCCCGCAGCGGCCAGAGCCACGCCGAGTCGATATGGGCGTGCCCGGCCGCCGAGAGCCGGTGGGCGCTCGCCGAGGCGGGGCGGGCCAGCGCCTCCGCCAGCTCCCGGCGCGCGGCCGACGCCGTGCCCGCCACGTCGTGCAGGTCCAGCGCGTCGAGGGCGGACTCCAGGGCGCGCAGGATCTCGTGGCGGCGCGAGCGGTCGGCGGGCAGCTCGGCCATCAGCTCGGAGAGCACCTCGATGTCGAGGACGAGATGCCACACCTCCTCGTCCAGGACGGCGAGTTCGGCCGAGGCGAAGCGGTAGAGGGGGCGGTCGCCCGCCGTCAGCACATCCCCGAGGAGCGTCGGCTCGAAGTGGTGGAGCACCGCCGGGTTGGCCGCCGCCTCCAGCAGCAGTTCGACAGGTTCGCCGCCCGCCGCCGGCGCGGCCACCGGGATGTACCGGTTGCGCGGATGGATGCCCTTGAGCGGCACGCCCGCCGCGTCGTACACCAGCCCCTCGGCCTGGAACCCGGGCCCCTCACCGGTGAATCCGGGGTCGATCACCGCCTCCACCCGGCGCCCCGCCCACTCCCTGGGCACCGTGCCGGTCAGCCGGAACCAACTCGTCGACCACGGGGAACCCCACTCCGTACCGGCGGCGAACGGCTCGTACGAACCGCGCAACGCCTGCTCCACCGGGACCGGTTCGCCCGGGGCGTGCCAGACGGTGAGCGTCAGCGGCTGCCGCGCCGCGTACTGCGCGGGGCGGATGAACTGGCGCAGCGCGCGCTCCAGCCGCCCTTCCACCTGAGTGCGGTCGTCGTGCATCGGGGCTCCTCGCTCTCTCGGAATCGCTCCCCCCGAAACTTCCCCGGTCAGGGCGGGCGCACCCCCCGGGGCGCCGGTCATGCCCTACGGCGCCCGTACGGCGGCGGCGGGGAAGGCAACACGTGACGAACACCATGAGTGGCCGATTCCGGCAAGGGGAATACACCTCTTGTACGCATGCGCAGCGAGCCATTCCGGCGGGGGACAGACGGAACGAGCGGGGGGACAGGGTGATGACTGGGCTACGGCTCAGAGTGGCGGGCGCCGACATGGCGGCCGTCCCCGAGGCGAGGCACGCGTTACGGGAGATGCTGGTCCACTGGCGGGAGGGGGACTCCGCGGCGGTGGCCGAGCTGCTGATGAGCGAACTGGTGACGAACGCGCTGGTGCACACCGAGACGGGAGCGGTGGTGACGGCGACGGTAGCGGACTCGCGGCTGCGGGTGGAGGTGCGGGACTTCGTCTCCGCCCCGGTCGCGCCTCCGGAGCCGCCGCGTCCGGTCCCCGACGACGCCACGCACGGCCGGGGTCTCGCCCTGGTCCGGAGCCTGGCGGACGACTGGGGGATACGGGCGAGGCCACTGGGCAAGGTGGTCTGGTTCGAGCTGAAGTGCGAGGCGGCCTAGCGAGTGCGGCCTGAACCACGGCCCGGGATACGGGGCGACGTACGGCCCGGACCATGGCCCGGACAGCGGAGGACCGGCGCGACGGGGGTCCGTCACGCCGGTCCTCACGGTGCCGTTGCACAGCCTTGCGCGGGCGTCGCCTGTGGTGCGGGTCCTACGGGTGGTGCTGGTGGTGCGGGTCGTGCCGGGGTGAGCGGCGGGCGCTCAGCCGAACTGACGCTCCATCTCCTTGAGCTTGCGCTCCAGGGAGTCGAGCCTCGGCAGGGCCTGGGTGTCGTCCTCGGCGGTGAGGTCCACGGTGCGGGCCTCAGTACCCTTCACGGCCTGAAGAGAGAGCCGGGAACGCTGGGGAAGTTGCGGCTGCTCTCCTATGGCAGGCTCCGCTGCGGCCTCGACGGCCGGCGGCGAACCCGACCCCGCGTTCGCCGAGGGCAGGGCGACCTGACGGCCGCCGCGCCCGCGGCCCCAGGCGCGGTGCTGCCGGTTGAGCGCCTTGATCTGCGCCCGCTCCAGCTTCCCCTGCTCGCGCCTGCGGTGCCGGCTCTGCTGCTTCTGGCGCCGGTCCTCGCGCACCTCGTCGACGGCCTCGTCCAGCGTGCGCACGCCTTCGAGGAGCATCAGCGACCAGGCGCCGAAGGTCTCGCGCGGTGCCCGGAGCCACCGTACGATCCGGATCTGCGGCAGCGGACGGGGGACGAGCCCCTGTTCGCGGAGGGCCGCCCGGCGGGTCTGCTTCAGCGCGCGGTCGAAGAGCACCGCGGCCGAGAGGGACATGCCGGAGAAGAACTGCGGGGCGCCTTCGTGGCCGAGACCCGTGGGCGCGTGTACCCAGTTGAACCAGGCGGCGGCACCGGCGAACGTCCAGACGAGCAGACGCGAACCGAGGGCGGCGTCACCGTGGCTGGCCTCGCGCACCGCGAGCACCGAGCAGAACATCGCGGCGCCGTCGAGACCGAACGGCACGAGGTACTCCCAGCCGCCCGAGAGGTTCAGGTTCTCCTGGCCGAAGCCGACCAGGCCGTGGAAGGAGAGCGCGGCGGCCACGGCGGCACAGCAGAAGAGCAGCGCGTAGGAGGCTATCCCGTAGATGGCCTCCTTCCGCCTGCGGCGCTCCTCGCTCCGCTCCCAGGAGTCCTCCACGGCGGGCTTCTCCTTGGCGCGCTTGCCTCCGGCGAGTACCGCCACCGTCACCAGGGCCCCGACGATCAGCACGACGCCGGGAATCAGCCAGTTCAGCGATATGTCAGTCAGTCGCATGCGGTGTTCCTTGCATCGCAGTAGGGCGTTTGGGACGCCATTTTGACGGAAGCGTGGTGCCCCTCAGAGGGTTTTGGGACAAGAGAACACCAACGAGGCGATGTGGCACACAAATATGCACGATCGGCTAGAGCTGCCGTTCGGCAGGTGGCTGTCATGTTCGATTAATATCACCCCGGCGGGGGGCGTGGAATCCACGGGTGACGGAGGGTCAGACGGTGGTACTGAGCTTACGGACCCGGTCGTCGTCGCAGGTACGGGGGCAGGTGACGCAGGTGTCCTCGGGGCGCAACGTGTAGAAAAGGCAGCAACTCGCTCGGTCACGGGTCGGCAAAGATTCGCCCCGAGCCCCCGTCAACTCCCGGAAACCCGCACCGCCGACATAGGGTTTGGTCGCCCCGGGCAACAGGAGCTCCAGTTCCGCCATCGCCCGCCGCTCCTCGCCCAGCAGATGGGCGATGTACCACAGCCCCTCGACGATCTCGTCGGTCGCCATCCCCCACAGCGCACGCCGGCCGCGCCGCATGCGCGGGGCGAACCCGTCCAGCACCGGCCCGAGCTGCTCGGCGACGGCCTCCCGCACCTCGGTGCGGAGCGCCTCCTCGTCCGGTACGACCCGGGCGCCGGGCAGGGCGGCGGCGGGGTCCCCCGGCAGACAGGCGAACTCCGGCACCCGGACGGTCATCCGGCCCAGCGCCCGCTGGAACGAGACCGACTCGACCGGATAGCGGGGCACCCGGCGGTGGAGGAACCACGGCACGGTGATCAGCAGACAGGCCGGCCACGCGTAGCGGTGCAGGGCGAAGCTGGCGATCACATCCGGCCGGGCCGGCTGCCCGTAGTCGCGCAGGACCTGCGCCTCGTCCCAGGCCAGGAAGGTGTCGAGGGCCGGGCCCCCGGCGGCCAGATCGGCGGCGCCCACCCAGCCGCCGCCGCTGGGCGGCTGCTCACCCTCGGTGAGGAGTTCGATGCTCAGCGCGGGAAACACCTCGGTCAGACGGGCGTAGGCGTCCGTCAGGGGAGAGGCGAGAAGGCCGGGGAGCACAGCGGGGAGGGTCATGCAGGGGACCACCGAATCGGGATCGTTTGCAGGTAAGCCTTACCTTACCCGATGTGATCGAGGTGTGAACCGCGCCCCGGTTCCGCCTATCGTGCACAGGGAGGACCCGGCCCGCTCGCGCGCCGGGCTGACCGGACGGCCGAGGAGGACCCGAGTGGAGCAGGGCAGCGCGCGTGAGGCCACCGCGCCGGCAACGCCCCAGCCCAGGGGGGCGGCACCCGAGAAGAGCGAGCGGCGCGCCGCCGTACGCGGGGCGGAGGCGGGGGCGTCCGGAGCCCCTCGGGTGCCGGGGCAGGCGCGTTCGGACGCGCGCGAGCCGGCGCGCGGGGAGCACACGCACAGTGACCAGCCAGCGACCGGGCAGCCCCCGGCGCCGCCCCGGGGCCGTACCGTCACCGGCTCCGCCGAACACCACCCGATCGGGGCCCCCGCCTCCTCCGTACGGCGGCACTCGGTACGCGGCCAGATCCTCACCGCCCTGCGGGACGCGCTGGTCGGCGGCGAACTGGTGCCGGGCGAGGTCTACTCGGCGCCGGTGCTCGCCGCCCGCTTCGGGGTCTCCGCCACCCCCGTACGCGAGGCCATGCAGCAACTCACCCTGGAGGGCGCGGTGGAGACGGTGCCCAACCGGGGGTTCCGGGTGACCTTGCGCACCCCCGGTGAGATCGCCGAACTCACCGAGGTGCGGGCCCTGCTCGAAGTGCCGGTGCTGCGGCGGCTCGCCCGTACCGTCCCCGCCGAACGGTGGGCGGAGATACGCCCGTTGGCGGAGGCCACGAGCACCGCGGCGGCCCACTGCGACCGCGCCGCTTACGCCGAATCGGACCGCGCCTTCCACCGTGCGCTCCTCGCCCTCTCCGGCAATCGGCAACTTGTCGCGGTCGCGGACGACGTACACCGCCGCGCCCAGTGGCCCCCGGCCGGCGCCCCCGCCGTCCGCCGCGCGGAGCTGCTGGCGCACGCCGCCGAGCATCTGGCGCTGCTGGACGCGCTGGCGGCGGGCGATCCCGTACGGGTGGGGGCGCTGGCGACCGGGCATATCACGGGTCAGCGGGGTGACCTGGACACCTCGCGGGCGGCGACGGCGTAGGTCAGCAACTCCGTGTCGAGCAGGGTGCCGTCGCCGAGCCGGTGGGCGCCCGCGTAGGAGTTGAGCATCGCCTTCGCGGTGCGCAGGGCCGCCGGGGAGCGGCGGAGCAGCGGCTTGGTCCAGCGGTCGATCGTGGCGTCCAGCTCTTCCTCGGGGACGACCTTGTGGAGGATGGAGAGTTCGGCCGCCTTGCGGGCGTCGAAGTTCTCCGCGGTGAGGACCAGCTCGCGCAGGCGCGCCGCACCGGACTCGTAGAGCATCCGGGGCATGATCCCGCCCCAGGCCGGCGGGACCCCGAGGCCCAGCTCGGGCAGGCGGAACCGGCAGTTCTCCGCCCCGGCCCGCAGATCGCAGAGGACCGCGAGCCCGACGCCGGCGCCGACCACCGCGCCGTGCAGCCGGGCGATGGTGACCACCCCGGTGGTCGCGAGCAGGTCGCAGACCCGGCGGGCCTTGTTGCCGAGCGCGCGCATGGCCGCCTGGCCCTCCTGGGAGGAGATCAGCGAGGGGAATTCCGCCCGGTCCCCGCCGAGGCAGAAGTCGTCCCCCGCGGCGGCGAGTATCAGCACCCGTATGTCCGGGTGGTCGTCCAACGCGCCGAGAACGGCCAGGAGTTCATCGAGAAGAAGGCCGGAAATGGCGTTGCCGGTCTCGGGGGCGTTGAACCGCACCGTGAGCGACGGTCCGTCGTGAATGACCTGAAGGGCTTTGAGATCGTCGAACATGGACGTCCTTGGTGACGTGTTTCGTATGGCTGGAACGGGACAGGAGAGGTGGGTGCCGAATGGCCGAAACGATGCTGTGACGACGGGGTGTGCGGGTGCCGTGTTCTCCTCGGCCGGCTTCAGTCGAGGGCGAGCCGGAATGAGGTGAGCCGGCGGAAAGTCACCTGTCCGGCCCAGGTGGGCGACTGCGCGATACGGAGTCCTGGCATACGCGCGAGCAATGAGGTGAGCATCGCCACCCCCTCCATTCGGGCCAGTGGCGCGCCGAGGCAGTAGTGCATTCCGCTGCTGAAGGCCAGGTGGGTCGGCTGGCGCTGGATGTCGAAGTCCTGCGGTTCCTCGAACCTGCGCTCGTCGTGGTGCGCGGCACCGACCATGAGCTGCACCATCTCGCCGGCCTGGACCGGGGCTCCGCCGAGCGTCAGATCCTCCGGCGCGATCCGGCTGATCATATGGATCGGCGCGTCGTAACGGAGGGACTCCTCCACCGCGTTGGGTATCTGCTCGGGGTGGGCGCGCAGCCAGGCGTACCGCTCGGGGCGCTTGAGCAGCATCAACGTGACACCGTTGAGCAGGTGCGTCGTGGTCTCCAGGGCGGCCTCCAGGACGAAGAAGGCCAGCGAGTGGACCGCCGCGTCGGCCTTCTCCCGGTCGGGCTCCATCTCGTCCCAGGCGCGGATCCAGAGGGAGACCGGGTCGTCCCCGGGGGCGGCGCGGCGCTCCCGTACCACCTCGCCGAAGTAGTCCCGGAGCCGCTGGGTCGCGTTGTCGGAATTGCCGATGTCGCTGGGCTGCGGGAAGAACTCCTGGGTGAGGACCTGCTTGTTGACGAGCGACCTGAGCAACGGGTAATCGGCGGAAGGCAATTGAAGCCATCCGCCGATCGTCATGATGGGGAGCTGTTCGCCGACGAGCGAGTTGAAATCCGCCGAGCCCTCCTGAAGTGTCTCTTTCTCGAACGCGTCGAGAAGGTCCTCGACGGTCCGCTCGATGGTTATTCGTATGTCCTGGAGGAATCCGCGTCCAAAGAGCTTGGCGGCGGACTGCCGCATTTGGGTATGGTGCGGCGGATTCAGCATCGGGAGCGTTCTGGCCGCCTGTTGTGAGGCGGGCGAGTTCCAGCGTGCGTCGTTTGTCTGACTGGCACGCCAGGCGGCGTCGGGGACTTTCCACTCCCGGCTCCGCAGCACCTGGTCGCAGAGATCGTACGAGGTCACCAGGTGTCCGCCCCAAGGGGTGGAGATGACATCACCCAGTCCCCTCAATTCCGAATAGAGGGGCAGGGGGTTCGCTTGTCCGCGTGGTTTGCGAAGCCGGGAGAACAGAGAGGTCAAGGCTCGGCGGTCGACCGGGGAGGGATCCATGAGGACTCTTTCTCGAAGAGATCACGCGTGATTCGCCTGCCGTGTCTACCCCCGTTGAGTAATGCCTATGCAGCAGTCAGTAACTTGCCGGTGTAGCGAATCTCACGCTTTCCACCACGTGAGGAAGCCGCTCCAGAAACCGTTTTTCTGCCCACGCCCCCGCTGCTGTTCGGATACCTGGGGGGCGGGGAGGCCCGGACGCCCGTAAGTGTTACGGGAAGGTGACGGCGCCTCCTCTTTCCGTACGGGCGTGAACCGGGCCGGGAGCGTATTGAGCGCCCGGTGGATCGGACCCGGACGCCAGGTCAGGTTCTCGCCGGGCACGCTCAGTTCCACGTCGGGCAGGCTGTTGAGGAGCTTCTCGATCGCCAGGACGGAGATGAGCATCCCGAGGTCCTTCGCCGGGCACGCGTGCGGTCCTGCGCCCCAGGCCAGGTGCGCCCGCTTGCTCAGCGTCTGCCGGCTCACCGACAGGCTCGGGTCGGTGTTCGCCGCCGCGAAGCTGATCACCACGGGGTCGCCGGCGTCCAGCTTGCTTCCGGACAGGTCCACGTCGTACACCGGGTAGTGCACGGCGTAGTTGGCGATCGGCGGGCTGTTCCACAGGACGTCGTTGATGGCGTCCTCGACCAGCAGACCCGACCCGTTCTGGTCACCGGCGTACTTGTCGTCGGAGAGCAGGAGGAGCAGGGCGTTGCCGATCACGTTCTGGGTGGGCTCGTTGCCCGCCCCGACGAGGGTGATGAGCTGGTGGATCATCTCCTCGTCCGTCAGCCGCGCCGGGTGCTGCATCAGCCAGGAGGTGATGTCGTCGCCGGGCTGCGAGCGCTTGAGGGAGACCAGTTCCATCAGCGCCTGTGTCGTCACCTCGTTCGCCTTCTCGACATCGACGCCGTCCATGAGACTGGCGATCCCGAAGACCAGCCGGTCACCGATCTCGGCCGGGCAGCCGAAGAGGTCGTTGAAGACCAGCAGCGGGACGAGCTGGGCGTAGTCCGTGACCAGGTCGACCCGGCCCCGGCTGGTGAACTGGCTGATCAGATAGCGGGCGACGCGGTCGACATGGCGGCTGACCCGGTGGGAGTCGATCCGGCCGAGCGACTCCGTCACCGCCTGGCGCACCCGCATGTGCTCGGCGCCGTCGGCGAAGAGGCAGTTGGGGCGGTACGCCATCATCGGCACGATGGGGCTGTCCAGCGGGACCCGGCCCTCGTTCAGCGCCTTCCAGCGGCGCGAGTCGCGGACGAAGGTGTCGGGGTTCTGGAGGACGTGCAGGGCCGCGGCGTAATCCGTGATCAGCGACGCCTCCACGCCCGGGGCGAGTTCGACCGGGGCGGCCGGGCCGAAGTGCCTCATGTAGTCGTAGAAGGCGTCCGGATCCCTCGCGAACTCCTGCGTGTACATGGGGATGCCCTTGCCGCTGTTGTGCGCTGGGCACCCCGGCGGGGGGGAGGGGAAGTCCGAAGGGGAAGACATCTGCCGGGGCTCCTAGTTGAGGCGTGACTGAAGGTAACGGACGAGCGAGATGAGGGCGTTCGCCGAGGAACGCTCGTCGCGCGCGTCACAGGTGATGAGCGGCGTCTCGGGGAGCAGGTCGAGCGCTTCCCGGATCTCCTGGTCCGGATGGTCGGCACCGTCGTCGAAACGGTTCACCGCGATCGCGTACGGGATCCCGTAGTGCTCGACGAGGTCCATCACGGGGAAGGACTCTTCGAGCCGCTCCGGGTCGACCAGGACCAGGGCGCCGAGCGCACCCCGGGACATGTCCTCCCACACCTGGACGAAGCGCTGCTGTCCCGGTGTCCCGAACAAGTAGAGGACCAGCCGCTCGCTGAGGGTGAGCCGGCCGAAGTCCATCGCCACCGTCGTGGTGGTCTTGCCGGGGGTGCCCTTGAGGTCGTCGACCCCTTCGCCCGCCTGCGTCATCACCTCTTCGGTACGCAGCGGAGGAATTTCGGACATCGTCCCGATGAATGTGGTCTTGCCGACGGCGAAATGCCCGACGACAAGAATCTTCGCGGCGGTCTGTACCGACTCGCGAAGATAGGCGCCGTCATCCAAAACGGGCTTGAAGGCCATTCAGCACCTCCTCAAGTATGTGCCGTTCGACCAGCTTCGCGGGGGGAATCGGGGCACGTGTGACCACGTACCCCTCCTGCGTGAGATCGGACAGCAGGATTTTCACGACCCCGACCGGTAGGTGGGTATGTCCGACAATCTCTGCGACGGAGAGATGACCGCCCGTGCACAGCTCCAGAAGATCGCGCTTCTCAGGATCCAGATGTCCCGTCCTCGGGGCGTCCGGAGCCATGGTGACCAGAGTGATCAGCGAGAACTCGTGGTCTTCGAGCAGACTGCGACCATTGGTGATGACGTACGGACGTACTAATTGCGGGGCTTCTGGTTCCTGATCCGGCTCTTCTGGTGTGGTCATGCCTTCGTGTCAGCAATCTCGCGAGGGGGACTGGTCAAGGACTTGCCGAGCTGGCCGACGAGTTGCTGCATACGGAAGGTGACCTCGGCCATATCCACTTCCAGCGTTGCCGAGACGCCCAGATAGGCGCCCTCGCCGGCGGAGATGAGAAACACCCAGCCGTGGTCGAATTCGACCACCGTCTGCCGCCATTGGGCCCGGTGGCCCGGCTGGGCGCCGCAGAAGTCGGCCAGAGTGCGGCTCAGTGACTGCATACCGCTCATCGCGGCGGCGACAGTGTCGGCGTGATCCTTGCCGACTTCCTTGGAACGGGCCATGAGCAGGCCGTCGGCGGATACGAGAATCGCGTGACGTGCTTCGGGCACTTCCAGAGCACTGTCAAGCATCCATGACAGATCGTAATTCACTGATTCTCATGCCCTTCACTGCTTGTGTTGTTGAAACGACGGCCGGATTGCGTTCCGCGCTGGAACGCACCCATGACGGACGCGGCCTGCTCGCTGTCGCGGACGGGCGCCTCGGTGGTCTCGGCGGTCGGCACGATCGATATCGCCCCGCGGCGGCGGCGCTTGGGGAGGCCGCCGAAGGTGGTCGAAGGGGCCGCCGGAGTCTCTTCGGGCGGCATCGGGGAGGACGCTGCCACGGTGGGGAACTCCTTGGGCTCGGGCTGGGGCGCGGGCGCGGGCTTGAGCTCGGGCTGCCTGGCCGCCCGGGGAGCGGGCTTGGCCTCGGGCTCCGGCATGGCGGTGAGCAGTTCGTCGGGGAGCAGGACGACCGCGCGGACGCCGCCGTAGGGGGAGGTGGAGTCCACCGAGACGGTGAAGCCGTACCGCTGGGCGAGCACGCCGATCACGGTGAAGCCGAACTGCGGCGGGTTGCCGAGCCCCGACACACCGGGCGAACGCTCGGCCGAGAGGAGCTTGGCCGCGCGGCTCTTCTCCTCCTCGTTCATGCCGACACCCGCGTCGTCGACGATGATGCAGACGCCCTTGGGAACGGGCCGGATATTGATCTCGATGATCGTTTCCGGGGCGGAGTAACTGGTCGCGTTGTCGAGCAGTTCCGCGAGCGTGAGCGCGACGGGCTCCACGGCCCGGCTGACGATGGCGAAATTACTCTGGGCGCGGATCTCCACACGGGTGAAGTGGCGAATACGGCCCTTGGCGCTGCGGACCACGTCATAGAGCGAGGCGGCGGCGCGCTGCCGGCCCAGCCAGCCGTCGCAGAGCACGGCGATGGACTGAGCACGCCGGGCGAACTGCGAGTTCATGTGGTCGATGTCCAGGAGATCCTGGAGAATCTGGAGTTCCCCGTACTTGTCCTGGAGCTTCGTAATGGCGAGCTGCTGTTCGCTGGCCAGACCCTGAAGCGTGCGCATGGCCGACTTCAGCGCGGTCTTCGTGTCTTCTTCCGCCCGGTCCTTGGCCTCTTCGACGGCCTCGGCGTAATGCTCCTCAAGGTTCGCGTAATGCGCCTTGAGCTCCTGTTTCTCCTTCTTCAGCTCGGCGATCGACTTTCTGCCGCGAATGATCGCGGTTGCGGCGACAGGAGTACCGGCGATGAGACCCCACACCGCTGGATCCTGGAGATATTGCGTCATAAGGCTCTCTTCGGGCGAGTGGGCCACCGGGTGCTGAATGTCTGGAGAATGCGTTGGGGTGAGCCGGCGGTCTCAGACATACGGGATCGGCCGCCCATGCTCGCCTGCCGGAATGCCTCGAAAGGCCCGGCTAATGGCATAGTTCTCCCCGGGGTGGCGGAATTCTGGGCCGATGCGCTGACTTTCTTTTATGCCATAGCGGGTTGGGCACCACTTTGGCAAGCTTGGTGATCTTAGCACCATGGCATGTGCCGGTGGCCAGGGCGTTCTGCTCTCTTTCTGGCGTCTGACGCCAATTCAGCGGCCTATCCCTTTTGGGTGCGTTCATGATCGTTAGGTGGTCGCCCTCGGCCGCCTCTGCGGCACTGTTCTGTGCCCGCTTGTGGTGCGACGCCCCTTTCGCTCCGAACCCCGTGCATGTGCCCGTGGCACATGCGTAACGAGCCGATAAGGATGTGGGGAGGTTGTGCGGGTGTGTGCGTGCGCGTGTGTTCGCGAGTAATCGTGTGGGGGAGTGTGGGCGGGTGTGGGGGCCGGGCCCCGAGGCCACTCCCGGCACCGGCGCCGGCGCCGGGCGAACCGGCCGTACGTAATGGAGAGGAAAGCCCGTGCGCCGCTCGTTAGGCTCCGGGGAATGGCTGACATATACAGCGATCCCGGTACCCCGGACCGGCGGAGCGCGGCCCGCTACCTCTGGTGGCTTGTCACCAGTCAGCGCGGACGCGCGGCGGCGGGCACCTTCTGGGGCAGCGCCTGGATGGCCGGGCTGACCCTCCCGCCGTACCTCCTCTCCCGCGCGATCGACGACGGCCTCGCCCCGGGGAACAGGACCGCCCTGTGGGGGTGGACCAGCGCCCTGCTCGCGGTCGGCTTCGCCAACGCGCTGGTCGGCCTGGCCCGCCACCGCACCATGACCCGGGTACGGATGGACGCCACCTTCCGCACCGTACGGGTCGTGGTCCGCCAGGCCACCCGGCTCGGCGCCACCCTGCCGCGCCACCTCACCGCGGGCGAGGTCGTCACCATCGGCCTCTCCGACGTCATGGCCATGAGCCAGGCCCTCACCGTCACCGGCCCCGGGGTGGGCGCGGTCGTCGCCTATGTCATCGTCGCCGGGCTCCTGCTCGCCGTGGAGCCACTGCTCGCCGCGGTGGTGCTCCTCGGCGTCCCGCTGCTCGCGCTCGTCCTCGGCCCGCTGCTGGGGCGGTTGCAGGGGAGGGAAGCGGCGTACCGGGAACGGCAGGGCGCCCTGGCCGCGCGCTTCACCGACATCGTCGGCGGGCTGCGGGTGCTCGGCGGACTCGGCGGCAAGGAGGCGTACGCGGCCCGTTACCGGCGGGACTCCGGGCGGCTGCGGGAGGAGGGGTACCGGGTCGGGTCGGTGACCAGTTGGATCGACGCCCTCGGGGTCGGGCTGCCCGCGCTCTTCCTGGCCGCCGTGGTCTGGCTGGCCGCGCGGTCGGCGGCGCGCGGGGAGATCTCGCCGGGCGAACTGGTCGCGGTCTACGGCTATACGGCCGTCCTCGTCGTCCCCGTCTGGTTCTTCATCGAGGGCGCGTACGACGTGAGCCGCGGCCTGGTCTGCGCGCGCCGCGTCCTCCACTTCCTGGAGCTGACGCCCGAACAGGGGGAACTCGCTGACGGCGGCGCGGAGTTGGCCGTTGTACCGGCTCCCGGGGCGCCCGCGCCGCTCCGTGACCCCGCCTCCGGGGTCGAGGTGGCGCCGGGGTCCCTCACGGTCCTGGTCAGCGGGGACCCCGCGCAAGCCGCCGAAGTCGCCGACCGGCTCGGCAGGTTCACCGCCTCGGACGCCACCTGGGGCGGGGTACGGCTCGACGCGGTGGCGCTGGGCGAGGTACGCGACCGGATCCTGGTCGCCGACAACGAGGCCGACCTCTTCGCGGGCACCCTGCGCGACGCGGTCCAGGGCCGCTGGGACCGCGAGGAGTCCGCCGTCGAGGCGGCGCTCGACGCGGCTGGCGCCCGGGACGTCGTGCTGGGCCTGCGCGGCGGACTCGACGCCGAACTCCTCGGCCAGGGCCGCGATCTCTCCGGCGGCCAGCGCCAACGGGTCCGGCTGGCACGGGCGTTGCTCGCCGACCCCGAGGTGCTGATCACCGTCGAACCCACCTCGGCCGTCGACGCCCATACGGAGGCGGCGCTCGCCGCCGGGATCCGCGCCCACCGCGCGGGCCGCACCACCCTGGTCACCAGCACCTCCCCGCTGATGCTGGAACACGCCGACACCGTCCACTACCTGGTCGACGGCCGTACGGAGGCAACCGGCACCCACCGCCAACTCCTCGCGGACCGGCCGGGATACCGCGCCCTGGTGTCGCGCGGCGTGGAGGACGCGGAAGGCGTGGAGGACGTGGAGGACCCGGGGGGTGCGAGTCCGGGCGGGCCGGGTGCGGCAGGCGAACCGGGTGAGCCGGGCCGCTCCGAGGAGGTTGTGCGATGACCACGGGCGCCACGAACACGACAGACGGCACGGGCGACGGCAGGGACCACGGCAGGGGCGACGGCGCGGACGACGGCACCGGCGGTGCGCACGCGCTCCCCGTCGCCTCCTCGGCACAGGTCCGCCGGGCCGCGCTGCGGCTGGTGCGCCGGGACCCCAGGGCCTTCGCCGCCGCCGTCCTCCTCAACGCGCTGGCCGCCGGGGCCGCACTGGCCGGGCCCTGGTTCCTCGGCCGTATCGTCGACACGGTCCGGGCCGGCGGCGGGGTGGCCGCCGTGGACCGGTACGCCCTGCTCCTCCTGGCCGGGGCGCTCGCCCAGCTCCTGCTGGCCCGGTACGCCCGCTTCATCGGGCACCGCTTCGGGGAACGGACCTCGGCCCGGATCCGGGAAGAGTTCGCCGAGCGGGCGCTCGGGCTGCCCACCGCCGTGGTGGAGCGGGCCGGTACCGGCGATCTGACGGCGCGCGGCACCACCGATGTGACCGCCGTCGGCACCACGCTGCGCGACGCGGGCCCGGATGTCTTCATCGCGGTGATCCAGGTCTGCTTCGTCGTGGGCGCGGTCTTCCTGGTGGCCCCGCTGCTCGGCGCGTGCGGACTGCTCGGCCTGACCGCCATCTGGTTCGCCGCCCGCTGGTACCTGCGCCGCGCGCGCGGCGCGTACTTGGCGGAGGGCGCGGCCAACTCGGCACTGGCGGAGGTGCTTTCCGCCACGGCACAGGGCGCCCGTACGGTCGAGGCGTTCGGGCTCCAGCGGCGCCGCCTCGACACCTGCGAGGCGGCCGTCGGGCGGTGCGTCCGTACCCGTACCCGGACGCTCCATCTGCGCAGCGTGCTCTTCCCGGTGGTCGACGCCTCGTATGCCGTCCCGGTGGTGGCCGTGCTGCTTGTCGGCGGCGCGCTGCACGACCAGGGGGCGGTGAGCCTGGGCGCCGTCGTCGCCTGCGCGCTCTATCTGCGCCAGCTCGACCAGCCGCTCGACGACATCCTGCGGTGGACGGAGCAACTACAGAGCAGCGGCGCCTCGTTCGCCCGCGTGGAGGGGATCGCGCCGGACCGTGACGCCGCGAATGCCCCGGAGGCCCCCGGGGCGCGGCCCGCCGCCCCCGTCCCGGCCGACGACCGGATCGAGGTCGGCGGTGTGCGGTACGCGTACGACGGCGGGCGCGATGTGCTGCGCGGGGTCGATCTGACCGTACGGCCCGGCGAACGGCTCGCGGTGGTCGGCCCGTCGGGCGCCGGGAAGTCCACGCTCGGCCGGCTGCTGGCGGGCATCGAACCCCCGCGCGCCGGCACGGTGACGGTCGGCGGCGTCCCCATCGCCTCGCTCGCCCCCGAGCAACTGCGCCGCCAGGTCGTCCTGGTGACCCAGGAGCACCATGTCTTCCTCGACAGCCTCCGGGACAACCTGCTGATCGCCGCGCCCGACGCCACGGACGCCCGGATACGGGCGGCGCTGGCGGCCGTCGGCGCCGACTGGGCGGACGGCCTGCCGGCCGGCCTCGACACCGGACTCGGCCCGGGCGGCACCGTGCTCGACGGCGCCCGTTCCCAGCAACTGGCCCTGGCCCGCGTCGTGTTGGCCGACCCGCACACCCTGATCCTCGACGAGGCCACCGCCCTCCTCGACCCCACGACCGCCCGCCACACGGAACGGGCCCTTGCGGCGGTCCTGGCAGGCCGTACGGTCATCGCCATCGCCCACCGCCTCCAGACGGCCCGCGACGCCGACCGGGTCGCCGTGCTGGACGACGGCCGCCTCACCGAACTCGGCACGCACGACGCCCTGGTGGCCGAGGGCGGCGCGTATGCCCGGCTGTGGCGCTCGTGGCACGGGGAGACCGGCGACGGAATACGGGCGATGTGAGACGGGCGACAGGAGACGGAGCGGTGGAGCGGCGGCGGGAGGGCCGGGGGGGAAGGGGAGTCGAAGAGTGAGAGGGAGGGAAGCGAGAGGGAGGGGAGGGTGTGAAGAGCCCTCAGACCGCGGGGGCCGAGGGCGGCGGTAACGGGGTGAGCTGGCCGGCCAGCCAGCTCGGGACGCCGCCCAGCAGCCGGAAGAGCCGGGTCGCCTCGGCACGGAGCCGGGTGGCCTCCGGCTCCGGCTCCACCTCGGCCAGGGCGGCCAGCGCCGGAGCCGTGCCGATCAGATAGCCCAGCTCCTCCCGGATCCGCAGCGACTCGCCGAAGCCGTGCCGGGCCTCCGCCATCTCTCCTTCCCGCAGGGCGAGCCCGGCAAGATGGCGCCAGGTGAAGGAGAGCAGAAGAGTCTGGCCGTGGGCCGTCGCCGTGGCGTGGGCACGGCGGTACGCGGCCCGGGCCGACTCCGGGGAGTCCGACAGATGCTCGGCGAGCAGCCCGCGCCGGAAGTCGAGCAGGGCGCGGTCCGGTGCCGTGGGTTCCAGCAGCGCTGCCGCCCGGCCCAGCGCCGAGCGGGCCTCGTCCACCCGGTCCCGTACGCCCAGCACGGTCGCCGCGTAGGCGAGGTGGCCGCGTTCGCAGGCGGCGGCGCCCCGTTCGGCGTCCTCGCGGGCCGCGGCCTCCGCCGCCCTCAGCGCCTCCTCGGCCTCCGCCCACCCCTCGCCGGTGAAGAGACAGCGCTCCACGAGCAGCGCCGCCCGCTGGAGCGCGGCGGCGGGGACGGCGGCATGGGGGACGAGCAGGGCCGCCGCGTCGACCCAGCAACCGCGCGAGCGCAGCCGCCATATGGCGGTCTGGAGAGGGTCGTCACCAGCGGTGGTTCCGGAACCAGACATGGCGGTAAACGCCACATTGCCCTCCCCTAGCGCGCCATTGTGCTCTGAGTGTGGACGCATCTCAGCATGGATCACCGCGCCGGGCCAATAGGTCAGGTGAAAAATTTCACAATCGCTTGGGGGATTCCCGGTGGTAAGAGGGGGCGCACGGCGCCGGATCCGGCCGGGTGACGGCGGTCAACCGAAGCTGACGGACCGTCCGGCGGATCCACGGAAACGGCGCTGACCAGCGGCTGTTGACCTGCGCGGGCGGCGACGACGGCGGGCGCGGCACGGGCAGCGTCACGATGAAGGGTGCGGACGCCCTCGCCATCGACTGGGCCGGGCCCGAGGGCGGCTTCGGCGGCCCGGTGGACAGCTTCCGCCGGGGCTGAACCGGGGGACAGGGCCGGATCGAGCCGAGCCGAGCCGGGCCGGCCGGGCCGCTGCCGTCAGGTCATGCGCAGGGCGAGGAAGAAGTCCAACTTGTCCTCCAGGCGCGACAGGTCGCGGCCCGTCAACTGCTCGATCCGGCCCACCCGGTACCGCAATGTGTTCACATGCAGATGGAGCCGGGCCGCGCACCGGGTCCAGGAGCCGTCGCAGTCGAGGAACGCCTCCAGCGTGTCGATCAGCTCGGCGCGGTGCCGGCTGTCGTACGCGCGGAGCGGGTCGAGCAGCCGCGCGGTGAAGGCGCGGCGCACGTCGTCGGGGACGAACGGCAGCAGCAGGACATGCGAGGCCAGTTCGTGGTGGCCCGCCGCGCAGACCCGGCCGGGCCGGGCGCTCGCGACCCGGCGGGCGTGCCGGGCCTCCTCCAGGGCGCCCTTGAGCCCCTCGGCCGAGTGCACCGCGGCGCTCACCCCGAAGGTCAGCCGCCCCTCGTCCCCGAGCCCCGCACCCAGCGGCCCCAGCACAGCGGCCAGCAACGCGTCCGCGTGCAGCCCGGGCCCCGACGAGCCGGAGACCCCACCGGGACCACCGGACACGGGAGCCCCACCGGGCACGGTGGCCGTGCCGGGCATGGGAGCCGCCCCAGCAGCAGAAGCCCCACCAGCCCCACCGGTCACGGTGTTCCCGGCGGTCGCCCCCACCCCCTGACGGCCGGACCCAGCAGCTTCCAGGGACCCGGTGGCCCCCGTCTCCTCTGTCCGCTCGGCGGGCGGCTCCGGTATCAGGGGGATCAGGGCGATCGCCTCGTCACCCAGATGGGCCACCGCGATCCGGTCCCCGGCGGCGGCCGGGCCTTCGGCCGGATCGGGGCCCCCGGCGCCCACCGCGCCCGTCAGGATCTCCTCCAGCAGCGCCTGGACCACCGGCGCACCCGGTACGCCGCCTCCGCCCTCGCCCTCTCCCTCGCCCCCGCGCCCGCTTTCGCCGGACCCGTCGGCCTCCCGGGCCTCCCCGCCTCCGGGCTCCGTCCACTCGATCCGCGCCACCACGACCTGCCAGTACGGCGCGGCCCCGACCGCCCCCGGCAGCAGCACCGGGGCCGCCACCCGCAGCCGGGCCGCCAGTTCCGCGGGGGCCGCGCCCGCCTGTACCAGTTCCAGGACCTCCTGGGCGAGTCGGCGCCGTACCGTACGCGCCGTGTCCCGCCGTTCGCGCTCCACCGCGATCAGTTGCGTCACGCCCTGGAGCAGGTCGAGCCGGGCCTCCGGCCACTCCTCCGCGTCCGCCTCGACCGCGAGCAGCCACTCCGCCAGCGCCGCCCCGCGCGCCGCTCCGGCCCCGCGCGCCGCTCCGCCTCCGCGCGCCCCCGCCCCGCCCGGCGCCGGGCGGAACGTCTCGCCCCGCTGGTGCGCGTGGACCGGGAAGAGCGCGTACGCCGTACCGTCGACGGCCGTACGGTACGGCGGCCGCACCCCCGCCCGTACGGCCGCGAGGTGCTCCCCCGTGAGCACGGCGGCCCGCGCGGGCGGCAGCGGGGCGCCGGACCCCGCGACCTGCCGGCCGGTGGGGGAGAGCACCCAGGCCCGCAGGTCGAGGTCGGAGCCGAGGAGGTCGAGCACCACCTCGGGGCCGCCGCCCGCCGGGCCCGAGGTCATCAGCCTGCGGTGCCGGTCCACCACCGCCGCCAGGTCCCCGGCGCGCTCCCCGGACACCTGGCGCACCACATGCTCGGTGATCGTCGCGAACGCGACCTTCTCGTGCACCGCGAAGAGCGGCAGCCGGTGCCGGGCGCACGCCGCCACCAGGTCGTCGGGTATGACGCCCAGCTCCGCCTCGCCCGCGGCGAGCCCGGCCACCCCGGCCCGCGTGAGAATCCGTACGAACGGCTCCGAGTCCGCGGCCTCCCGGCGCCAGGCCAGCCCGCTGAGGACCAGCTCACCGCCGGAGAGATAGCGGCTCGGGTCGCGCAGATCGGTGGTCATCACCCCGCGTACGGTCCGGTCCAGCTCGTCCTCGCCACCGAGCAGCCGCAGCCCCAGCGCGTCGGTCTTCAGCAGTGCGCGCAGCCGCATCGTGTCGTGTCGCCGCCGATCTCGTCCGTCGTCGTCCGGTCCGGAGAGCGGCGCGGTCCCCGCTGCCGCCCCACCGGAAATGTCTTACGTTGCGATGGGAAGACCTTTCGGTTACCGGAACCCCATCATTCGTTCGAATCTACAAGACTGAGTGGTGGGCCAGCCAACTCTTCATGGTTTCCGTGACTGCACCCGCCCCCTCCGCCCCTTGTGTACTGAGGGGACGGGGCGACGGGGCCAACCATGATCACGCATGATCACGACGGTCGAGGAGAGAGCCACGCATGGACTTCCTACGCCCCGCGAGCTGGGACGAGGCGCTCGCCGCCAAGGCCGCGCACCCCGCCGCCGTGCCCATCGCGGGCGGCACCGATGTCATGGTCGAGATCAACTTCGACCACCGCCGCCCCGACCAGCTCCTCGACCTGAACCGGATCGGCGAACTCGCCGAGTGGGAGATCGGCGCGGACCGCGTGACGCTGGGCGCCGCCGTCCCGTACGCCCACATCATGGCGTACCTCCGCGCCGAGCTGCCCGGTCTCGCGCTCGCCTCGCACACCGTCGCCTCCCCGCAGATACGGAACCGGGGCGGCGTCGGCGGCAACCTCGGCACCGCCTCCCCGGCGGGCGACGCGCACCCGGCGCTGCTCGCCGCCGGCGCGGAGGTGGAGGCCGCTTCCGTACGGGGCACCCGGCGCATCCCGATCGACGCGTTCTACACCGGGGTGAAGCGGAACGCGCTCGCGCCCGACGAGCTGATCCGGGCGGTCCACATACGGAAGGCGGACGGGCCGCAGCAGTACGCGAAGGTCGGCACCCGCAACGCCATGGTCATCGCCGTCTGCGCCTTCGGTCTTGCGCTGCACCCCGCCACCCGTACGGTCAGGACGGGCATCGGCTCGGCCGCGCCCACCCCGGTGCGGGCCCGGGACGCCGAGACGTTCCTGGCCGCCGCGCTCGACGAGGACGGCTACTGGGAGAGCGGACGGCCCCTCGCGCCGTCCGTCGTACGGCAGTTCGCGGCGCTCGCGGAGGGCGCCTGCAACCCCATCGACGACGTCCGGGGCACCGCCTCCTACCGGCGGCGCGCGGTCGGCGTGCTCGCCCGCCGCCAGCTCGGCTGGGCCTGGGAACGGTACCGGGAGGCCGGCCCGCTGGCCGGCGGAGGCGAAGGAGCGGCCTGATCATGCGCGTGCGATGGACGGTGAACGGGCGGGTGCGGGAGGCCGACGACGTCTGGGAGGGCGAGAGTCTGCTGTACGTGCTGCGCGAGCGGATGGGGATAGCGGGCCCCAAGAACGCCTGTGAGCAGGGCGAATGCGGCTCTTGTACGGTACGGCTCGACGGCGTCCCGGTCTGCGCCTGCCTGGTCGCCGCAGGCCAGGCGCAGGGGCGCGACATCCTCACCGTCGAGGGGCTGGCGGCGTACGCGGGGCGGCGGGAGCGGGGGGCGACGCGTGGGCCGGGCGGGGGCGCGGACACGGGGCCGGGCGGGGGGCCGGGAGTGGGCGCCGCCCCACCGGAGGGCCCGGGCCCCGAGCCGGATCCCGCCCCGCTCGCCCCCGTCCAGCAGGCGTTCATCGACGCCGGTGCCGTCCAGTGCGGCTTCTGCACCCCCGGGCTGCTGGTCGCCGCCGACGAGCTGCTGGAGCGGGTGCCGTCGCCGAGCGACGGGGACATCAGGGAGGCGCTCTCCGGCAACCTCTGCCGCTGCACCGGGTACGAGAAGATCCTCGACGCCGTCCGGCTCGCCGCCGCCCGGCAGGAACAGGAACGGGACCGTACGGAAGGGGCCCGGCCATGACGGCACCGGAAACCCCCGCCCCCGTACGGGCCGCCACACCCGGCCCCGCGGCGGTCACCAGCCCCGCCGCCACAGCGGTCATCGCCACTGCCGCCACACCCGCCCCCACAGCGGACACCGCCCCCACACCCGCCAAGGCCTCCGACGAGACCCAAACGACCACCCCCGTCAACACCCCCCTCAACACCCCCACCAGCCTCACCCAGGCGTCCCCCACCCGAGGCGGAATCGGAGAGTCGACCCTCCGCCCCGACGGCACCCTCAAGGTCACCGGGGAGTTCGCCTACGCCTCCGACCTCTGGCACGCCGACATGCTCTGGGGCCACACCCTGCGCTCCACCACCGCCCATGCCGAGATCCGCGCCCTCGACATCTCCGAGGCACTGGCCACCCCCGGCGTCCATGCCGTGGTGACGTACGAGGACCTCCCTGCCGCCGTCACCCACTACGGCCTCCAGTTCAGGGACACCCCCGTCCTCGCCCACGGCAGGGTCCGCCACCACGGCGAGCCCGTCGCCCTCGTCGCCGCCGACCACCCCGAGACCGCCCGCCGCGCCGCCGCGAAGATCCGGGTCGACTACGGGCCGCTGCCCGTCGTCACCGACGAGGAGTCCGCGACCGCGCCCGGCGCCCCCCTGATCCACGAGGCCCGCACCGACCCGTACGCCGCCCATGTCCCGCACCCCAACGTGCTGCACCGGCAGCCGGTGGTACGGGGCGACGCGGCCCGCGCGGCCGAGCGCGCCGATGTGATCGTCACCGGCGACTATGTCTTCGGCATGCAGGACCAGGCGTTCCTCGGCCCGGAGTCCGGGCTCGCCGTCCCCGCCGAGGACGGTGGCGTCGACCTCTACGTCGCCACCCAGTGGCTCCACGCCGACCTCGAACAGATGGCGCCCGTTCTCGGGCTGCCCGAGGAGAAGGTCCGGATGACGCTCTCCGGCGTCGGCGGGGCCTTCGGGGGCCGCGAGGACATCTCCATGCAGATCCACGCCTGCCTGCTCGCCCTGCGCACCGGCCGCCCGGTCAAGATGGTGTACAACCGCTACGAGTCCTTCTTCGGCCATGTCCACCGCCACCCCGCCCGGCTCCACTATGAGCACGGCGCGACCCGGGACGGCCGGCTCACCCATATGAAGTGCCGGATCGTCCTCGACGGCGGCGCGTACGCCTCCTCCTCCCCGGCCGTCGTCGGCAACGCGGCCTCGCTCTCGGCCGGTCCCTACGCCGTGGAGAACGTCGACATCGAGGCGCTCGCGCTCTACACCAACAACCCGCCCTGCGGCGCGATGCGCGGCTTCGGCGCCGTCCAGGCGTGCTTTGCGTACGAGGCGCAGATGGACAAGGTGGCCGCCGCGCTCGGGATGGACCCGGTGGAGTTCCGCCGTATCAACGCCATGGAACAGGGCACCCTGCTGCCCACCGGCCAGCCTGTCGACTCCCCGGCGCCCGTCGCGGAGTTGCTGCGCCGGGTCAAGGCCCGGCCGCTGCCGCCGGAGCGCCAGTGGCTGGTGGCGGGGGAGGAGCCGGACCTGCGGGCGCTGCCGGGCGGCCTGTCGAACACCACCCACGGCGAGGGCGTGGTCCGGGGCGTCGGCTACGCGGTCGGCATCAAGAACGTCGGGTTCTCGGAAGGCTTCGACGACTACTCCACCGCGCGGGTCCGGCTCGAAGCGGTCAACGGGGTGCCGGTCGCCGTCGTGCACACGGCGATGGCCGAGGTCGGGCAGGGCGGGGTCACCGTCCACGCGCAGATCGCCAGGACCGAACTCGGCGTCGCCCAGGTGACCATCGTCCCGGCCGACACCCGGGTCGGCTCGGCGGGATCCACCTCGGCCTCCCGCCAGACGTATGTCACCGGGGGCGCCGTCAAGTACGCGTGCGAGCAGGTCCGGGAGCGCGTCCTGGAGCTGGGGCGGCGCCGCTTCGGCACGTACCACCCGGCCTGGGCCACGGCCGAGCTGCTGCTCGAAGGGGGGAAGGTCGTCACCGACGGCGGCGAGGTGCTGGCGGACCTCGCGGAGGTGCTGGGGGACGAGACGGTCGAGGTGGAGCGCGAGTGGCGGCCCCGCCGGACCGAACCCTTCGACCTGCGGACCGGGCAGGGGAACGGCCATATCCAGTACTCGTTCGCCGCGCACCGCGCGGTGGTGGAGGTGGACACCGAACTCGGGCTGGTCAAGGTGGTCGAACTCGCCGTCGCCCAGGACGTCGGCAAGGCGCTCAACCCGCTCTCCGTCCTCGGCCAGATCCACGGCGGCTCGACACAGGGGCTGGGCATCGCGGTGATGGAGGAGATCGTGGTCGACCCGGTCACGGCGCGGGTGCGCAACCCGTCCTTCACCGACTATCTGATCCCCACCATCCTCGACACCCCGTCCATGCCGGTCGACCTCCTCGAACTCGCCGACCACCGGGCGCCGTACGGGGTACGCGGCGTCGGCGAGGCCCCGACCCTCTCGGCGACTCCCGCGATCCTGGCGGCGATCCGGGCCGCGACGGGGCTGGAGCTGAACCGCACACCGGTACGGCCGGAACACCTCACCGGGGGCTGAGCGGGGCCGAACTCGCCGCCGGTGAAAGGGGCTTCGGCGGTACGGGGCGGACTCGGCCCGGGCGGCTCCGGTGGCCCCGGCGGTACGGGAACGGACTCGGCCGCAGCGGCCCCGGCGCACGGGGCTCCGGCGGCTTCGACGGGCCGCCGCCGTGTCCCGCGTCCCCCACGGATGCGGGACACGGCGGTGGCCCGGCCCCGCCTGGTGGGCGGGGGTGCGCTCCCGCGCCGGGGTGCGGCGGTCCGAGCGGGGCGGCGATGTCGGCACCGCCTTCTCCGATGTGGGAGCGCTCCCATGAGCCTTGTCGAGCCGCAGGTCATTGTCAAGGGCGGTGCGGGCGGGGCCGGTTCGGGCGGGGCCGGTTCGGGCGGTACGCGAATCGGCCAGGGGGCGCCGGCCGGAGGGCGCCTCACCCCGAGGCGCGCCGCACCAGCTCCGTCCGGAGCACCACATGCTGCCAGGCGGCGGACGAGTCGTTGATCGTCTCCAGCAGCACCCGGGCCATCGTGCGGCCCATCTCCGCCACCGGCTGCCGTACGGAGGTGAGCTGGGGGTCGGTGTGGCGGGCCACGGGGGAGTCGTCGAACCCGACCACCGCCACGTCCTCCGGGACCCGGCGGCCCGCCGCCCGCAGCGCGTGCAGGGCGCCCACCGCCATCAGGTCGGAGGCGGCGAACACCGCGTCGATCTCCGGGTTCCTGGCCATGAGTTCGGCCATCGCGCGGCGCCCGCTCTCCTCCGTGAAGTCCCCGTGCGCCACCCAGGAGGGCCCCGCTCCCGGGACGGAGGCTCCGGCGTCCCCGTTTCCGACCCCCCGTACGGCCTCCTCGTACCCCCGGAGCCGGCACTGCGCCACGTACATGTCGAGCGGCCCGGTGATCGTGCCGATCGCCCGCCGCCCGGACTCCCAGAGGTGGCGTACGGCCGCGCGGGCGCCGCCCACGTTGTCGGAGTCGACGTACGAGACCGGCTCGTCGGCGGAGCGCCGCCCGCTGAGCACCGTGGGCATCTCCATCTCCGCGAGGAGATCGGGGAGCGGGTCGCTGCCGTGCACGGAGACCAGCAGGACGCCGTCGATCCGGCGGGCCCGCGCGTACTGGAGGAAGCGCTGCCGCTCGCTCTCCGTGCGGACGAGGGTGAGCAGGAGCTGGAGATCGGTGTCGGCGAGCCCGTCGCCCACGCCGTGCACGATGTCGGAGAAGTACGGCTCGGCGAAGAACCGCTTCTCGGTCTCCGGGATGACCAGCGCCACCGCGTCCGTACGGCTGCCGGCGAGGGCGCGGGCGGCGCGGTTGGGTATGTAGCCGAGCTGGGCGATGGCCTGCTCGACAAGATGCCGGGTGGTTTCCTTGACGCGCGGGGAGTTGTTGATGACGCGGGAGACCGTGCCCCGGCCGACGCCGGCGAGCGCGGCGACCTCCTCCAGGGTGGGCTGGCCCGTGCGTGCCTTCGTCACCATCGTGCGACCTCCAGTCAGCCTGAGCCCGGTCCGATCGGTGCGCGGTCCACGGGCTCCAGCCATCCAATCACTGTCGTCCCCATTGTCACCCGATCTCTGGGAGCGCTCCCACCCCTGGGATCACATCGCTATGAAGAGTTGATGAGAGAAGATTTGACGGCCCGTCAGCTTTCGTTTGTCCCCCCGGGTGGGTTATCACTATCATCCGGCGATGATCATAAGTAGACGGCCGGCAGCCGCCGTGTGCGCTCTCGTGGCCGCTCTGGCCGTAGGGCTCCTCCCCTCAGCCGCTGTCGCCGCCGATGAACCAGCAGGTCAGCCCGTACCCAAGGTCGATCTGGTGCTCGATGTCAGCGGTTCGATGCGGACCCGGGACATCGACGGCCAGACCCGGATGGCGGCCGCGAAGCAGGCGTTCAACGACGTCCTGGACTCCGTCCCCGAGGAGGTGGAGCTGGGCATCCGTACGCTCGGCGCCAACTACCCGGGGAAGGACACCAAGGTCGGCTGCGAGGACACCGAACAGCTCTACCCGGTAGGGCCGTTGGACCGCACCGAGGCCAAGACCGCGGTCGCCACCCTCGCCCCCACGGGGTGGACGCCCATCGGTCCCGCCCTCATCGCCGCCGCCAAGGACCTCGAAGGGGACGAGGAGGCCACCCGCCGCATCGTCCTGATCACCGACGGCGAGGACACCTGCGCCCCGCTCGACCCCTGCGAGGTCGCCCGCGACATCGCCGCCCAGGGCATCCACCTCACCATCGACACCCTGGGGCTCGTCCCCGACGAGAAGACCCGCGCGCAGCTCACCTGCATCGCGGAGGCGACCGGCGGCACCTTCACCTCCGTACGCCACACCAAGGACCTCTCCCGCCGCGTCACCCAGTTGGTGGACCGCGCCGCCGACCCCGTCGTCACCCCCGTGGCGACCGAGGGCGCCGCGCGCTGCGCCGACGCCCCGTCGATCAAGCCGGGCCTCTACAGCGACCGTGAGAAGTTCTCCGAGCACCGCTTCTACCGGGTCGACGTCCTGCCGGGCCAGGAGCTGCGCGCCTCGGTGAGCGTCGGCGCCGACCGCGCCGTCGACCGCGACTACGGCGTCCTGCTCCGCGCCCTGACCGTCCACGGTCGGGAGATCGTCCGTGGCGCGGAGTCGGGCGACGGCCGTACGGACGTGATCTCGTCCGGCATCCGCTACCCGAAGCCCGAGCAGGACAGCGGGGACAGTTCGAGTGACGTCGGCGAACCGGCCGCCGAGACGGTCTGTCTCCAGGTCAGCAACGCGTTCTCGGCCCCGGCGGGCGTCAAGACCACCCCGGGCCTCCCCCTCGAACTCACCGTCGACCTCGTGGACGCCCCGAGCGCCGCCGCCGACCCGGCCGCCTTCGGCCTGGGACGCGGCTGGTGGTTCCTCGGCACGCTGGCCGTCGCCGGTCTGCTGGCCGGCCTGCTGTGGGGCTGGATCTCGCGGCTGCGGATCGTCTGGAGCACCAACTGATGCGTATAACAGGCATATTCGACCGCTCGGCCGCGCCCCGCACCGGAGCCCCCGGCGGGTCAGCGGTCCGCACCCTCCTGGCGGCGGCGCTCCTGGCGGCCTCCGCCCTCCTCGGTACGGCGACCCCCGCCACCGCCGACGAGACCCCCTCGCCCTCGGCCACCGCCACGGACGACGAGGAGGCGCAGGCCCCCACCGAGGCCGGCACCTCGTTCCGTACGGCCACGGCGTTCCGCCCCGGCCAGCGCGCCACGGCCGAGGGGTCCTCCGGTGACTACCTCTACTGGGTCTTCCCGGTCGACGCGGGCCAGCGCGCCGCCGTCACCGCCAAGGTGAAGATCGCCAAGTCGGCCGCCGCGCGCAAGGGTTCGACCACGTGGCAGGTCGACATCTACGACGGCCTGCGCCGCCGCCAGCCCTGCGTGTACGGCACGCAGACGAAGGCGCTCGCCGCCGAGGCCGACACCGTCGAGGTCCGCTGTGTCCTCCGCACGGTACGGTCCTGGGCCGAACCCTGGTCCAACGACCCCCTGCCCGGCAGCTACTTCGTCCGCCTCACGGTCCTCAACGCGCAGAAGGAGGACCTGGGCCTGCCGATCTCCGCCGAGATCGAGGCCGACACCCCCGACCAGGGAGGCGCCCACGCCGTCGACGGCAAGTTGTCGGTTCCCCTCACCCCCGGCCGCACCACCGTCTCCCAGGCGGACGGCAACGCCTCCACCGCCGGCGCCCAACTCGCCGCCTCCGGCGTGGAACCCGAGGGCGGCTGGTCCGGCGGCTGGTGGACCGACCGCTGGCTCTGGACCCTGGCCGGCGCGGTCATCGCCGCGCTCACCGGCATAGCCGGCTACACCCTGGCCCGCCCGGCCCGGAGCGGGTCCGCGTAACGCACGCCGCACACGACCCGACGACGGGGGCGGCCCGGGGACACACCCCGGGCCGCCCCTCTTCGTTCCCGGCCTATGCTGTGCGCGCGACAACAGACGCCTCGGGGGGAGCGTATGGAGCGACGAGGGACGGCCGGGAGACCCGGGAGATACGACGGATCCGGGGGATACGACGGATTCGACGGATCTGACGGATCCAGGGGTTCCTGGGGAACGGGAGCCGGAGCGGGGAGATTTCCGTACCGGCGGGCCGTGCGGCAGGGCACCTGGCTCGGCTGGGCCACCATCGCCGGAGCGGTGGTGACCCTGGGGACCAAGAACGTCGAATTCTTCGCCCCGGCGCCCCGATGGGACGTGCTGGTACCGCTGGCGGTGACCGCCCTCCTCGGCCTGGCCTGGATGCGCTTCTACCACCGGCGCGTGGAGACGCCCTCGGGCGGCGTCCTCGGGGGCCAGTACCTCCGGCCGCTGATCCCGGCCCGACTGCCCCGCGTTCCAGGGCACTTCGGGTTCGCGCGCTGTGTCAGGGTCGCGCTCACCGTGCTGTACCTGTTCACGATGGCCACGCTTCCCGTCGCACCGCCCGACCCGGTCCACGACCCGGTCGTCCGGATCACCCGGGCCGGCGGCGTCACCCGGAACCTGCCCATCACCGAACTGGGGCCGGTGACCCGGTTCGAGCGCCGGGAGGGCCGCCAGAACCGCTCCTACTGGCGGAGCGACATCACCGTGGAGGTCCCCTACACCGGCGGAGCGCGGACCGTCCGTCTCGCGGCACAGGTGATGCGGGAACGCCCGCAGGTCGGCGACACGACCGAGATCCTCTACGCCCCGGACCAGCCGGGGCTGGGCGTGGTCAGGGAGCCGAAGGACCCCGTGGACTGGGATGCGAACGGGGGTATTGCGATCTTCCTCATCCTGATGGCCCTGATCCCCACGGGTCTCATCAGCCTCCTGTACCGGCCGTGGGTCACCGCGCGCAGGACCGCACCGCTGCGCCGCTCCGCCGCCCGCCCGGAACATGTGGTGGGCCTGCGATGCCGGGTCGCGGCTGCCCCGGCCGACAAGGACTCGCTCCTCCGGCAGCGACGCGACACCCCGCACCACTGTCTGCGCCTGGTCCCGGTGTCCGGCCCGGCCCAGGAGATCGACGTGGCCGTCCCCGCCCACACCGACGCCCGCGATGCCGGCCTGGACCTGGCGGGCCAGGAGGGCTGGCTGTTCTGGGAGCGGACCTGGCGGGGGCCGGACAAGGAACCGTACGGACTGGTCTTCGTCACCGACAAGGACGAACTCCTCTGGTGCGCCACCCCCCTTGGCCATGTCGTGGACCACCTGGAGCGCCACCCGCACCGCCGCATGGCCCAGTCCGCCCCCGAGCGCCGGGTCCGGGAGATCCGCTACAGCCGCTACCGCCCGCACGTCCACCCGAGGGTCGCCCTGCTGCTCGGCTGCGCGGTGTTCGTGTCGCTCCCGATGCTGACGCAGAGCCGGACCATGGGCACACAGGACTTCCTCCAGCACGCGGTGCTGGTCGTCACGTCCATCGTGATCGGCTTCACCTGGCACTACCGCTCACTCGGCGCCCCACGCCCCGCACCTCCCCACCGGTCCCCCGCGGACACCGACTGGGGGTGAGGGGGCCCGGCCCGGGTTCTACCGGGGCGGTGGTACGGCCAGCAGCCAGCCCAGTACGGCGTAGGCGGCCAGGGTGGCGGCGACGACCAGGCCCGTGCGCAGCGCGGGTGCGGCCCTCTCGGGGGCGGGGAGGCGCGGTATGCGGTGCGGGATGTACGGGGCGATCGGTACCGCCCGGAGGGTGAAGTGCCCCTCGGCGTCGGCTGCCGTCAGGGTGAAGTCCGTTCCCGCGACCAGCTTGCTCCGGGCCGCCTCCTGCGCGGCGGAGTCCGTGCACCAGAGCCGCAGTTGGGTCGGCGCGTCGGGCCCGCGCTCCTCGATACGGGCCGACGCGCCCGGCGGGAACCAGCCCGAACAAGGTCCGGGGTCGAGCCCGTTGGCGATACGGCGGGCCTGGCGGCGCAGGAAGAGCAGGGCGTCATCGGGCGACACCGTCTCCCGCGTGGCGAGCACGACCCGGGCCCACGTTCCGTTGACCGGGCCCTCGCCGAGGACGGTCACCTGATACCGCCGCGCACTCATCGCCACCACCGGCCGACGGGCCGGCCCGCGGGGGGCCGCTGGGCGGGTGCGCGTCCGGACGGGGCCGCGTCCGTCGCGGGGCGCTCGGGCGCGGGGCGTTCCGTCTCGTCCCGTTCCCTCGCCGGGCGCTCGTGCGGTCGCTCCGACGCGGCCCGTTCCCCCTTCGGGCGCTCCGACGACTGGCGCTCCGGCGACGGGTGTTCGGCCGGGCGATCTCGCGGGCGCCGCTGCTGCCGGTGGAGCCGCGCGAGGGCGCGGAGCTGAAGCTGTTCCCGTTCGGTCGCGGGCCGTACCGAGTACAGGGACGCCTGCCAGATGTGCCCCGAGGGCCGGACCAGGAGCACCAGGTCCCCGGCGAACGACCTGATCACCCCCGGCATGTCCGTCCTGCGGTCGAACACGGCCATGCCGAGCCGGAGTCCGTGCGTCATACGGCACCACCGGCCCGCCGATGAGGATGCGCCGCGATCTCCCGGGCGCACTCCTCGGGGGTGGCGGCGGCGATCCCGCGCAGGGCGTTCTCCCGACGCCGACGCCACCAGTCGCACAGGTCGCACCCGGGCGACGGGGCGGAATCGGTCGGGGGGTACGTCAAGTGCTCGTCATTCCGTGCGCTGGTGTTGGCCATCTGTCCGCCGTCCGTGGTTGATTCGCTCCTTTCCCAGGTAACGGCGGCTTCAGCAGCCCTCGCTACTGGCATCCTTGTCACAAGGACAACGTGACAAGGGAGCGTTGAGCTTTGGCTATGACTTATGGCGAGTGGTTGAAGGAGGCTCGCCAAACGAAGGGCTGGACACAGCAGCAGCTAGCGGACACCGCGATCATGTCGCGCTCTCTCATCGCGGCCATTGAGAACGGTTCCCGCTACCCCAGCGAAGAGGACGCGAAGCGTCTTGACCTGGCGCTGGATACGGGAACCGTGCTGGTCACTTTCAGGCCGGGCCAAAATCGGAACGGCAAGCCGGTTGCCTACTGGTTCGAAAAGGCGCGCGAGTTCGAGCAGCAGGCCACGATGATCCGTGAGTACGGCTTGTCATACGTGCCCGGCATCCTGCAAACCGAGGCCTACGCAACGGCGGTTATTGACTCCGGATACCCACGGGAGAGCGAAGAGGAGCGTCAAAGAGCCGTGGTGACACGGCTGGAGCGGGCCAAGTTGCTTGAGAACCCGCTCACCCCGGCAGTGTGGGCGATGATGGACGAGGCGGTGCTGCACCGGCCCATAGGGGGCCATGCGGTCATGGCCGATCAGTTGGACCGCATCGCCGCGCTTGCCGAGTCGGGACGTATCCGCGTGCACATCGTACCGTTCAGCGCGGGGCCGCACCCGTTGCTGGACGGCTATCTGAAACTGATGTGGTTCGAGGACCAGCCACCGATCGCGTACGCGGAGGGGATGCGCATGGGTAAGGTTCACGACTCCCCTGCCGTGGTCGAAGAGATCCAGGGGGCTTACGATCTTGCTCTAGGTGAGGCGCTGCCGCTTCAGGTGTCCGTAGCCCGCTTGCGGGAAATAGCGAAGGAACACAGGAATCATGGCTGAACGCATCAAGGACGCGTCCACGCTGAGCGGTTGGCGGAAGTCCTCCTTCAGTGGCGCGCAACAGGGCGATTGCGTGGAGGTCACGGACGGCTACGCCGGGGCCGTGCCCGTCCGTGACAGCAAGGTTCCGCACGGACCCGCCCTCCTGTTCGCGCCGGGCGCGTGGGCGGGCTTTGTCGGTGGTGTCCAGCAGGGTGGCTTCCTCTCCTGAGGCGGGCGGGGGCCACGGCAAGCACGAGGACGGCTCGGCGTGATCGCGGAACAGGACTGGGCGGACGCCCGGCTGCTCTGGGCGTACCAGCGGATGGGCCATGAACCTCGCCCCTGTTCCGTAGGTATCGGGCTGGGAAGCCACGACCTGGGCGTGGCCGATACGGCCGTGAGCCTGTTCCGGCGCGGCATGATGCCCCTGATCGTGTTCACGGGGGCGACCAGCCGGACGACCCGGGAACGTATGCCGCGCGGTGAGGCCGAGCACTACCGGACGCGCGCGCTCGAACTGGGCGTTCCGGCGGACGCCGTCCTCGTGGAGCCGCGCGCACGCAACACCGGGGAGAACATCGCCCTGTCCCGCGCCCTTCTCGAAGCGCGCGGGTTCGCGGTGGACTCGGTGCTGCTGATCAGCAAGCCGTACGAGGAACGGCGGGCCTGCGCCACCGCCCGGAAGCTCTGGCCCGGGGTGGAGTTCGTCAGCGCTTCGACCCCGATGACGCTCCCCGATTACGTCGCCACGATCGGGGACCCGCGACTCGTAGTCGACATGCTGGTGGGCTCCCTGCAACGCCTGTTGCTCTACCCGGCGCAGGGCTTCACGATCCCGCAGGACGTGCCCGATGACGTGACGCGGGCATACGGGCGGCTCGTGTCGCGCGGCTTCACGAGCCGGCTCCTCGGTGGGGACGGGGATGTAGGAACCCGAGCGGCCCTGTCCTGAGCTCGACGCCCTCACCGACACGTCCGCTCCTTCGCGGTCATGCTCGCCCAGCGCCAAGGCGAACACCTGCCGGCCTGGCTCGACGCTGTCCGGCGGGAGGATCTGCCCAGCCTCCACGCCCGCGCCACCGGGCCCTCGCTCGCATCATCGGCGACACGGTCTCGCGCAGCGGGTGAAAAAAACGTTGGCTGGTCCACCTCTGAGCTGCGACGATGCCCTCCGCTTGTCTTACGGAGGATGTTTGTTCGTCTTCGTGTGTGCTGGTTGTGGCGCCAGGCTGACCATCCCGCTGTCCAAGGTCGCGCTGCCGGCCCACGCTCATCAGAAGTACGGGAACGGGGTCCAGCTCCCGGTGCTCATGGAGTCGGGCACGTTCGCCGTGGACCCGGAGCCTTGGGGGCCGCCGTGGCGGAGGTGGGAGGAGATCCCGCCGGACGAGGCGACCGCCCGCGGTGTTTACGCGCCGGTGTACGCCCTCTCCGACGGCGCGCCTGGCGCGATCGTCATCGCACCAGGCGACGCCAGCGGCACGGTGCTGATCCCGGGAAATCACGGAGGCGGCTATTGCTGTGGCCTCGACGGTGCTGACGGCCCGAACGTGGCCTGCGCGGAGTGTGCCCTGCCTGTGGCGAGCCGGATCGACGACTGCTCGCTCTGGCAGGCGATGTGGCTCGCCCCGAACGCCGTACGCCGCCTTCCCATCGCCGGCCTCGGCGCCGCGCCGCTTTCCTGGTCCCAACTGATGGCGGAAGGCATGGGCACGCCCCCGTTTGAGCCGATCGCCGCATGGGGGTCGCGTATGGCGGCGGGCCACTGGTCCAACTACTGGTGGTCGTGGAGCCCGCAGTGGGAGGCTGCGGCGGGCCAAGCGCTCGCCCACCTGCTGGCGGCTTCGGAGGGCCAACCAGTGCTCGTCCCGGACGGCTTGGTCGGGGAGGTCTTCCAACGCGCGCTCGATGCTCTGTTGCCCGCGGGTCCGCAGGCGCGGTGCGCCGTTCTGGCCGGCCCGGGATTGCCGGCTCCCAGCGTAGACGTCTCCATCCTCCTCGTGCCGTCCCATCCTCAGACGGGGAAGACCTGGGCCCCAGCCGACCCGGCACCGTACCTGGTGCCGCTGCCGTTCGGAGTGTGGCTATGGCTGGCCTTCCCCGACGCCGACCTGCCCGTCCCCAGGTCCGGCGCCCTGCCCATCGGCGTCCTCCGCGACGACTTCGACCCGCCCGCGCCGCGCCCCCGTCACCTGTTCCGGGCCGACCCGGAAGTGTTCTGGCGCGTTCTGGTCCGGCTGCCGACCGTCCGCAGCCCGTGGCTGCGCGAGATCCTCGCGCACCACATGCGCACTGGTCCTGATCGTGTTCACGGGGGCGACCAGCCGGACGACCCGGGAACGTATGCCGCGCGGTGAGGCCGACGAGGCAGGCCGGCTCGATGGAGGACGCCTGGTGCCGCGTCACCCTCCGTACGAAGGCTGTCGTCGCCGTCCACCTGTGGGGAGTGCCGGAGGACACCGACAGGCTCACCGCCTTCGCCGGGCGCCACGGACTGAAGCTGCTGGAAGACGGCTCGCACGCCTTCGGCGCGACCTGGGACGGGCGGGCGGTAGGCTCCACCGGCCACGCGCTCGCGCCCTACGCCGTCACCGGAATGGTGCTGAAGTTACGCATCCCCCCGCTGGCCGCCGCCCTCTCCCCTGCCCAACTGCCCCGGCTTGAGGGGTATCCGACCGGGCGGGCGGCCAGCGCAGGGCGGATGTGCGCGGCCCTCTGGCGGTGTGGCGTCGGGGGCGGACCGCCTGAACTGCCGGTTCTGCGGGGCTGAGCCCGGGAGCGAGCCCGCTCCCGCCCGGAGGTCCGGCTTCGTTACGGCAGCAGCCCCGCCCGGCGCGCCGCCACCACCGCCTCCAGGCGGGTGTGGGTGCTCAGTTTGCGCATGGCCGAGCGGAGGTAGCCCTTCACCGTTTCCGGGCGGAGGCCCAGGAGGGCGGCTGCTCTGGCGTTGGTCGCGCCGGCCGCCACGCAGGCCAGGACGTCCAGTTCGCGGGGGGCCAGGGCGGTGGTGGGGAGGCGGCCCGGGGGGCCAGGGGAAGGTGGGGGCGCGGCTTGGGCCAGGCGGGCGCAGGCCGTGAGGAGTTCCTGGCGCAGGGCCTTGTCCAGTATCCGGGGGGCCAGGGCGCGGAGTTCGCTGTGGGCCGCGCGGACCTCCTCCCAGGCGCCCGGGCCGGCCGCCGGTTCCCGGGTGACCGTGAGCAGGCGGCGCACCTCGTCCCGTACCACCAGGGCCTGCTCCACGTCGCGCGCCGCCGCCACCGCCGCGTCGAAGGTGCGTTCGCCGATCGGCAGGGCGGTGCGGAGGGCGCCGTACAGTACGCCGCGCACTCTGCGCCGTACCACCACCGGGACCGCCAGGACGGAGCGCAGGCCCTCCGTCGACACCGCCGCGTCGTACTCGTGGCTGATGTGCCGGGCCGTCGTGTAGTCCGTCACCGCGCAGGGGCGGGAGAGGGCCATGGACTTGCCGCCCAGGCCGTTCCCCGTGGAGATCGCCAGGGAGCGCAGTGCGCTGGTCGCCGTGCCGTTCAGCTCCGCGATCCGGAGGTTTCCCGTTTCGGGGAGGAGGCCGCCGAAGGCCACCGGCAGCCCGGTGGCTCGGCGGAGCTGTCCTAGTGCGGCCCGCATTTCCACGGCCTCCGCCGGTTCGGCACCCCCGGCTCCGCGCTCTTCGGCCATGCCCGTTCCCTCCGCCGCGTCGCCACTACCCCCGTTCGGGGGTGGTGAGACCTGCGTCACTGATTACACGATGCTAGTGAACGGTGGCGCAATGAGGAGGACACATGACGGCAAGGACATCCGCCGGGTCGAGCGGGGTGAGTGGCCCGAGCGGGGCGAGGGGGGTGAGGGGGCGTGACGGGGCTGCTGTAGGTGGCGCCACCGAGGAGTTCCGGGGCGCCCGGGATTTTCTTCTGGCTCACCGGGAGGATTATCAGGCCGCGTACGACGGGTTCCGCTGGCCGCGCCCCGCGTTCTTCAACTGGGCGCTGGACTGGTTCGACCGGGTCGCCGAAGGGCCCGACGGGCGGGGGAACGCGCGGCTCGCGCTCCATATCGTCGAGGAGGACGGCAGCCGTACCCGCGTCACATACGCCGAGATGGCCGCCCGCTCCAACCAGGTGGCCAACTGGCTGCGCGAGGTGGGGGTGCGGGCCGGGGACCGTATCGTCGTCATGCTCGGGAATCAGGCGGAGCTCTGGGAGACCGCCCTTGCCGCCATGAAACTGCGGGCCGTCGTCATCCCCGCCACACCTCTCCTCGGCCCCGCCGACCTGCGGGACCGGGTGGAACGGGGGCGGGCCCGGCATGTTCTCGTCCGGTCCGTCGACACCGGCAAGTTCGCGGAAGTGCCCGGCGACTTCACGCGGATCGCGGTGGGGGGCGCGCCGGACGGGTGGTGCGCGTACGAGGACGCCCGGGAGCGGTCCGTCGACTTCACCCCGGACGGTGTCACCCGCGCGAGCGACCCCCTGATGCTCTACTTCACCTCCGGGACCACCGCCCGCCCCAAACTGGTCGAGCACACCCATGTCTCGTACCCGGTCGGCCACCTCGCCACGATGTACTGGATCGGGCTGCGCCCCGGCGACGTCCATCTCAACATCGCCTCACCCGGATGGGCCAAGCACGCCTGGTCGAATCTCTTCGCCCCCTGGAACGCGGAGGCGACCGTGTTCATTCACAACTACGGCCGGTTCGACGCGGGGCGGCTGATGGCGGAGATGGACGCGGCCGGGGTGACGAGTTTCTGCGCGCCGCCCACCGTCTGGCGGATGCTGATCCAGGCCGATCTCTCCCTGCTCCGTTCCGCGCCCCGCGAGGCGGTCGCGGCCGGCGAGCCGCTGAACCCGGAGGTCATCGAGACCGTACGGCGGGAGTGGGGGGTGACGATCCGGGACGGGTTCGGGCAGACCGAGACGGCGGTGCAGGTCGCCAACTCGCCGGGGCAGTTGCTGAAGGCGGGCTCCATGGGGCGGCCCACGCCCGGGTTCCGGGTGGAGCTGCTGGATCCGGTGACGGGCGAGCCGGGGGCGCGGGAAGGCGAGATCTCGCTGGTGCTCGCGGACCGGCCGGTGGGGGTGATGACGGGGTACCACGGGGACCCGGAGCTGACGGAGCGGGCCATGGCGGGCGGCTACTACCGGACGGGTGACATCGGCTCGCGGGACGCCGACGGGTACATCACGTATGTGGGCAGATCCGATGATGTGTTCAAGTCTTCGGACTACAAGATCTCGCCGTTCGAGCTGGAGAGCGCCCTGCTGGAGCACGAGGCGGTCGCCGAGGCCGCCGTCGTCCCGGCCCCCGACCCGGTACGCCTCGCCGTCCCGAAGGCGTACGTGGTCCTCGCGGAGGGGTGGGAACCGGGGCCCGGCACGGCGAAGGCGCTCTTCGCCCACTCGCGCGCGGTGCTCGCGCCGTACCAGCGGATCCGGAAGCTGGAATTCGCCGACCTGCCCAAGACGGTCTCCGGCAAGATCCGCCGCATCGAGCTGCGCCGGCTGACGGCGGAGGGCTCCGGGGCCGGGGAGTACGACGAGGGGGAACTCCGGTGACCGGCGGCGGTCCCGGGGCGGGCGGTCCCGAGATGGGTGTGCCGGTGGCGGGGGACGGCCTTGGGCCGGTGAACGCGGTGGCGGGCGGCGGTCCCGGGGCGGGCGTGCCGGTGGCGGGGGGTGGCTCCGGGGTGGCGGGCGCCGGCCCCGTGCCGTCGTACGTGCACGGCACCGGGGACACCGCGCTGCTCGGCGACACCATCGGCGGCAATCTCGACCGTACGGTCGCCGCCTTCCCCGACCGCGAGGCGCTGGTCGACGTCCCCTCCGGACGGCGCTGGACGTACGCGGAGTTCGGCGCCGACGTCGACACGCTCGCGCGGGCGCTGCTCGGGCGCGGGGTGGCCAAGGGCGACCGGGTCGGGATCTGGGCGGTCAACTGCCCCGAGTGGGTGCTCGTGCAGTACGCCACCGCCCGGATCGGCGCGATCATGGTCACCATCAACCCCGCGTACCGCGCGCACGAGGTCGCGTTCGTCCTCAACCAGTCGAGGATCTCCGTCCTCTTCGCGTCGCCGGGCCACCGCTCCAGCGACTACCGCGCCCTGGTCGAGCAGGTGCGCGGGGAGTGTCCCGGGCTGCGCTCCGTGCACTACTTCGGGGACCCGGGCTGGGACCGGCTGCTGGCGGAGGGCGGACGGGTCGCGGCGGAGGAGGTCGCGGCGCGCGCGGCCGGGCTCTCCTGCGACGATCCGATCAACATCCAGTACACCTCCGGCACCACCGGATTCCCCAAGGGCGCCACCCTCTCCCACCACAACATCCTCAACAACGGCTATTTCGTGGGGGAGACGGTCGGCTACACCGAACAAGACCGGATCTGCCTGCCCGTCCCCTTCTACCACTGCTTCGGCATGGTCATGGGCAACCTGGGCGCCACCTCGCACGGCGCCTGCGTCGTCATCCCCGCCCCGTCCTTCGACGCCGCCGCGACCCTCGACGCCGTCCAGCGCGAACGCTGCACCTCCCTCTACGGCGTACCGACGATGTTCCTGGCCGAGCTGGACCTCCCCGGCTTCACCACGTACGACCTCACCTCCCTCCGCACCGGGATCATGGCGGGCTCGCCCTGCCCGGTCGAGGTGATGAAGCGGGTCGTCGAACGGATGAACATGCGGGAGGTGTCCATCTGTTACGGCATGACGGAGACCTCCCCGGTCTCCCTCCAGACCCGCCGCGACGACGACCTGGAACGCCGCACCGGCACCGTCGGGCGGGCCCTCCCGCACATCGAGGTCAAGGTGATCGACCCGGCCACCGGGGTGACCGTGGGGCGCGGCACCCCCGGCGAGCTGTGCACGCGCGGCTACAGCGTCATGCTCGGCTACTGGGACGAGCCGGCCCTCACGGCCGAAGTGGTCGACGCCGGGCGCTGGATGCACACCGGGGACCTCGCGGTGATCAGGGAGGACGGATACGCGCAGATCGTCGGCCGGATCAAGGACCTGATCATCAGGGGCGGCGAGAACGTCTACCCGAGGGAGATCGAGGAGTTTCTGTACGGCCACCCCCAGGTCGCCGACATACAGGTGGTCGGGGTGCCCGACGAACGGTACGGGGAGGAGATCGTGGCCTGCGTCATCCCCCGCGACCCGGCGGCGCCGCCCTCGGCGGAGGAGATCAGGGCGTACTGCCGGGAACGGCTCGCGCACTACAAGATCCCGCGCCGGGTGGAGATCGTGGACGGCTTTCCGATGACGGTCAGCGGGAAGGTGCGGAAGGTCGAGCTGCGGGAGCGCTTCTCGGCGTGAGCCCTGTCCTCGTCGGCGTGAGTCCTGTCCTCGGCGTGAGTCCTGTTCTCGTCGGCGTGAGCCCTGTTCGGCTCCGGGGGCTCAGCTCCGTGGGCTGAGGCCCGCCACGGCCAGCCGGAACAGCCGGTCCGCCTGGGCGGTGGGGTCGGGGTAGTGCTCCGTGGCGAGGGCGATGCCGACGACCAGGGTGATCAGATCGGCGACGGTGACGTCGGCCGCCAGCGCGCCGTCCTGTACGGCGCGGCGCACCAGGGGGTCCGCCGCCTTTTCCAGTACCGCCGAGCAACTGTTCTCGTGCACCGGGCCGTCGTAGGCCAGCGCGGCGGCCAGCCCCCGGGCGGAGACGGAGTAGGCGGTGAGGTCGGTGAGCCATTCCAGGAGCGCGTCCCGGCTGCCGTCCTTGCCGGCCGGTTCCTGGACGTCGGCCGGTTTCCGGACGTCGGCCGGTTCCTGCGCGCCTTCGGCCAGTTCCCGGGCGCGGGCGCACAGGGCGTCGATCCGGTTCTTGGAGACCGCCTCCAGCAGTGCGCGGCGGGTGGGGAAGTGCCGGCGCACGGTCGCGGAGCCCACCCCCGCGGTGCGGGCGATCTGCTCCAGGGAGGCGTCGGCGCCCTGGGCGGCCACCTCCTCCTCCGCCACGGCGAGGATGCGCGTGTAGTTGCGCCGGGCATCCGCGCGCTGGTGCTCGGGCATCGGATCACCTCCGGGATTGATAAGTGGCGGGCTCCGCCATATCGTAGCCGAGCATAAACGGCGGGCCCCGCCGTTTATGCTCGACCCTTAGGGAGTGCCATGTCCGCCCACCCGTCTGTACGTCCTTCCGCCGTACGTTCCTCTGTACGTTCTTCCGCGCAACCCGCGCCCGTCCTGGTCACCGGCGCCACCGGCAGGCAGGGCGGCGCCACCGCCCGTGCGCTGCTCGCGGCGGGTGTCCCGGTCCGCGCCCTGGTGCGCGATCCGGCCACCGACCGGGCCAAGGCCATCGAGGCGCGCGGCGCCGAGCTGGTCACCGGCGATCTCCACGACCGCGATTCCGTGATCCGGGCCGCCCAGGGGGCCCGCGCCGTCTTCTCCGTGCAGATGCCCGCCATCACCGCCGAAGGCTTCGACTTCGAGGGGGAGGTGGCCCAGGGCGTCAACCTCGTCGAGGGCGCGAAGGCCGCCGGCGTACCGCAGTTCGTGCACACCTCCGTCACCGGCGCCGGGCAGCACACCGAGGACCCCGGCTGGGCCGAGGGCCGCTGGGCATCGGCGGCGCCCTCCCTGGACGCCAAGAGCGCGATCCAGGACCGGGTCCGCGCGGCCGGGTTCCCCCACTGGACGCTGCTCAAGCCGGGCTTCTTCATGGAGAACTTCCTCCCGTCCATGGCGTTTCTCTTCCCGCGCGGCACAGCGGGCGGCCTGGTGAGCGTGGTGAAGCCCGGGACCCGGCTCTCCCTGGCCGCTGTGGACGACATCGGCGCGGCGGCGGCCGCCGCCATCGCCGAGCCGGAGCGATTCGACGGCGTCGAACTGGAGCTGGCGAGCGACTACCTGTCGATGACGGAGATCGCCGAAGTTCTCTCCCGCGCGCTGGACATCCGGCTCTCCGCGCCGGACATGACCGAGGAGCAGGCCCTGGCCGCCGGAATGCCGCAGATGGGCGCCACGCACGAGCGGCTGAACGTGACCGGCCAGCCGGCCCGCCCGCAGTACGCGAGGGACCTCGGCATCCCCCTCACCAGCTTCGATGAATGGGCGCGCGAGCACATGCGGCCCACCGCCTGACGGGGCGGCCTCGGGCGTCAGGGCAGTCTCGGGTGTCAGGACGGCAGTTCGCGGCGCATGCAGACCCGGGGCCAGCGGTCCAGGCCGTGGGCCGCCTCCGCTCGGCGGATCGCGCGGAGGCCGTCGGTGAGCCGGTCCTCGGGGAGGGTGCGGAAGCCGAGGCGTGCGTAGTACGGGGCGTTCCACGGTACGGCCGCGAAGGTCGTCAGGGTGAGGGCGGTGAGCCCGGCGCCCCGGGCCCGTACGGCCAGGTGGTCGATGAGCGCCCGGCCGATCCCGAGCCGCGCGGCGTCCGGGTGGACCGACACCTGCTCGATATGGGCGGCGCCGTCGACCGGCTCGTCCAGCAGATACGCCACGGGCCGGCCGGCACCCTCGCCGATGCCGGGGAGCCCGGCCACCCAGGCACCCTCCTTGCTCCGGTAGCCCTCCAGGACGGCGAGCGAGGGCGGCGCGTCGTCGGCGATCCCGGCCATGCCCAGGGCCCGGAACGCCTCGCCGGCCGCGCCCTCGATCTCCTGGAGAACCGGCAGGTCGGCATGGGCGGCGGGCCGGATCACCAGGGGCCGGGGCGCGGGGGAGCGGGACAGCATGCGGTGAGTATGCCGGGGCGGGGCCGGGGCGTGGTACGGGTTTACGCCGCCCCGGGTGCGGCGCGCTCGTGGACGGCTCAGGCGCCCGAGGAGACCAGTTCGTCGGCCGGGCCGTTGACCGGGGTCGGGGAGCCCGAGAGGTCCATGACGAAGAGCGGCAGGCCGAGGTCGTCGGCGCGGGCCCGCGCGTCGTCCGCGTACCCCGCCAGGGAGAAGTAGACGCTCACCGCCGACGCGCTGAGCCCGTTGAGCCAGAGGCACTCGACGGCGCGTACCGACGCCGGGTTCATCGTCGGGTCGACCTGGGCGATCACATCGGGGCCGCGCAGGTCGATCCCGGGGACGGCCGGCTCGTCCGCCTGGACGACGCCCTTGAACCCCAGCCAGCGCAGATACAGCCCGGCCGCCGTCACCGCGTCGTGGGAGGTACGGATGGTCAGCGGCCGGAAGGCGGGGCGCGGGGCGGCGGCGGTCCTGGGGAGCGGGATGTGCGCGGGGTGTTCGGGGTGCGTGGGGTGCGTGGGGTGCTCGGGGTGTTCGGGGTGTTCGGCGTGCGCGGGCGGCTCAGGTGTCTCGGTGACGGCCGGCTGGGGTGCCTCAGGCGGCTCAGGTGACTCGGATGTCTCGGGTGCCCGGGTGACGGCCGGCGGCCCCGGGGCGCGTACCGGGATCCGTACCACCGTGCCGCAGGGACAGCCCATCTCGGGCCGGGGCAGCTCGCACGCCGTCCCGCACTCCTGGCACCGTACGGTCACCCACTCCTCGGCCCAGGTACGGTGCGTGACCCGCTCCGGTGGCGCGTCCACGGCGAGCGACGGGGCGACCGGAGCCCCGCAGGCGCAGGTGAAGACCGACACCGTGAAGGTGTGGCCGTCGCCGCAGGACGGACAGGACACCGGAACGCTCTCACCCATGACGATCCCCTCCGTTCGGTCGCGCTCAGTGTTTCATCGTCCACCAAGAGCGAGAACGGGGGGAGGGCCTGGCCCGGAAAAGGGCGCCAGGGCGGCGAAAGGGGTGACCGGGCGGTGGAAGGGATGACCGGACGGCGGCGGGCCGGGCGCGACCGTACGGGTGTCGGCGCCGCCGCCGTCCGGCGTTCAGGGGGCCGGGGGCAGGGATGGACCGGTCAGCGGCCTGTCTGCCGCATGCCGGCGGCCGGTCAGTGGCCGAGCCAGCCGAAGGACTCGGCGGACGGGCGGTCGCCCGGCTTGTACTCCAGGCCGATCCACCCCGCGTATCCCGCCGTGCGCAGCCGGCCGACCAGCTCCTCCAGGGGGAGCGTCCCGGTGCCCGGCGCGCCCCGCCCCGGGTTGTCGGCGATCTGCACATGGCCGGACTTCGCGGCGTACCGGTCGATCACCTCGGGCAGGTTCGCGCCGTACGTCGTCGTACCTGTCGGGCCTGTCGTACCTGTCGGGCCCGCCAGGTACGACAGGTGGTAGAGGTCCAGCAGGAACCGCGCGTTGTCCAGCCCCGTGGCCTCGTTGACCCGGTCCACGACCGCGACCGCCGACTCCGCGTCGACCAAGGGGTAGTCCGGCGACTCGGGCCGGTTCAACGCCTCGATCAGCAGCGTGGCACCGGCCTCGTCGGCGGCGCGGGCCGCCAGCGCCAGGTTCTCCAGGGCCAGGGCGTCCTGGGCCGCCGGATCCGCCCAGGAGACGCGGTTGCCGTACAGCGCGTTGAGCGCCCGGCACCCGGTGGCGGCGGCGAACTCGGCCGCGACCGGCACATTGGCCCGGAACCGCTCGGACTCCTCGCCGGGGACGGAGAGCGCGCCCCGGTCGGGCCCCGGCAGCAGGCCCGCGTAGAAGTTCAGGCCGACGAGCCGGGTCCCCGCGTCGTCCAGGGCCTTCCGCAGGTCGTCCAGGGCCGCGCGGGGCGGGGTGGGCGTGTCGGTCCACGGCCACCACAGCTCCACCGCGGTGAACCCGGCCGCCGCGGCGGCGGCCGGCCGCTCCAGCAGCGGCAGTTCGGTGAAGAGGATGGACAGATTCACATCGAATCGCTGCTCTGTACCGCTCCAGAGCGGGGAGATATGAGACATGGAGAGTCCGGGCCCCTTCCGCATCGCGAAATATGATTTCTGCTTAATGGAATGAGTGGAATGCTGCCTCGTGTGCTTCCGTGCTGTCAAGGAATCCACGGCCACGGCCAGAGACGGAGACTCGGGTGACCTATCAGCAGCCGGTCCTGGACGACCTCGACCGGCGCATTCTCGCCGCGCTCGTCGCCAACGCCCGTACCAGCTTCACCGAGATCGGCCACGCGGTCGGACTCTCGGCGCCCGCCGTGAAACGCCGGGTCGACCGGATGCGGGAGACCGAGGTGATCACCGGCTTCACCACCGTCGTCCGCCCGGCGGCGCTCGGCTGGCGTACGGAAGCGTATGTCGAGGTCTTCTGCGACGGCGCGGCTCCGCCCCGCCGGCTGGCCGAGGTCGCGCGCACCTACCCCGAGGTGGTCGCCGCGGTGACCGTGACCGGCGGGGCGGACGCCCTGCTGCACATCCGGGCCGCCGACATCGACCACTTCGAGGAGGTGCTGGAGCGGATCAGGGCCGAGCCGTTCGTCACCCGGACCAACAGCTTCATCGCCCTCACCCATCTGCTGCCCAACAGCCCGGAGGCCGGCAGCCCCGCCACACCCCCGGAGGAGACCGCCGGCCGCTGAGCGAGCGCTGGGTTACGCGTTCCCCGGGGCTTCCGGGGCTTCCGGGGCTTCCGGGGCTTCCGGGGCTTCCGGGGTTCGCGTGGTGTGCGGGGCTTCCGGGGCCTCTGCCGGGGGCTCCTCCGCCAGGACCCGTTTGGCCACCGCGAACGCGGAGTTGGCGGCGGGCACGCCGCAGTAGACCGCCGACTGGAGGAGCACCGCGCCGATCTCCTCCGGGGTGAGCCCGTTGCGGCGCGCGGCCCGCACATGCATCGCCAGTTCGTCGTAGTGGCCGTGCGCCACCAGCGCCGTCAGCGTGATCATGCTGCGCTCGCGCCGGGTGAGGGTCGGGTCCGTCCAGATCTCGCCCCACGCGTAGCGCGAGATGAAGTCCTGGAAACGCGCCGTGAGCGCGGTCGTCCCGGCCTGCGCCCGTGCCACATGCGCCTCTCCCAGCACCGCGCGGCGCACGGCCATCCCGGAGGCCGGCGCGCCCCCGAGGTGGGTGCGCAGCGCGGCCGTCACCGCCTTCGGGCACTCGGCGGGCGCCAGATGCGCGGCGCCGGGCAGCTCGACCAGGGTGGCGCCGGGCACCGCGTCCGCGATCTCGCGGGCGTGCGCGGGCGGCGTCGCCGGGTCCAGCCGGCCCGCGAGGACGAGGGTCGGCGCGGCGACGGTGGGGAGCAGGCCGCGCAGGTCGTACGAGGCGAGCGCATCGCAGCAGGCCGCGTACGCCGCCGGGTCGGTCCCCCGTACGTCGGCCAGCAGACGCCCCGCCAGGGGCTCGGCCTGCCCCTCCGCCAGGGCGGCGGCCTGCCCCCGCCCTGGCTGCCGCTCTGCCGCCAGGAACCCCGGGGTGAACCACCTCCCCGGCGCGCTCTCCGCGATCCCGCCCATCCCGTCCCGGCGTACGGTGGCCGCGCGCTCCTCCCACGGCTCCCGGCCCCCGAAGTGTGCCGAGGAGCAGACCACGGCGAGCCGCGCCACCCGCTCCGGGGCGTGCGTCGCGAGGTGGAGTCCGACGGCGCCGCCGAGCGAGACCCCGGCGTACGCGAAGCGTTCGAGCCCGAGCGCGTCGGCGAGCGCCAGGACGAGCCCCGCGAGGTCGGCGACGGTCGCCCCCGGGCCGACCAGCGAGGCGTCGGAGCCGCCGTGTCCGGGCAGGTCCCACCGTACGACCCGGTGCGTGAGGGAGAGTTCGGGCGCCACCCGGTCCCAGAGCGCCATCGAGGTGCCCAGCGAGGGACCGAGCAGAAGCGGGGGAGCGGACGGAGGGCCTTCGACGCGGTGGTGGAGCAGGGGTGCGGGGGTGGGCGCGGGGTGGTCCGAAGTCGTCAACGTCGCTCCAGGGCACGGTCGGTGAGGGCACCGGCGCTGCCGGTGTACCGGGTGGGGTCGGTGAGTGCGGCGAGGTCGATCCCGCCGAAGTCCCGTCCCGTGAGGTCCTTTTCGTCCGCGAGGGCTCGGCCGAGCGCTGGGGCGAGGACTTCGGCGAGCGGGGCGCCCTCCGTACGGACGCGCCGCGCCGCCTCGGTGAGCAGTGCCTTCGCGCGGGCGCGCCCCAACAGCGGTGCCAGCACGGCCGAGAGCCGCTCCGAGACGATCAACCCGCCAGTGAGTTCAAGGTGTTGCCGCATAGCGATGGCGTCCACCCGCAACCCCTCCGCGAGTTCGGCCGCGTCCCGGGCCGCGCCGCCCGCCAGCCGCAGCAGTTCGCGCAGCGGCTCCCACTCGGCGTGCCAGGCGCCCGCGGGCCGTTCGTCCTCGGCGGCCAGCGAGCCGAACAGGGTCGCCGCGAGGGCGGGTGCGCGCCGGGCCGCGGCGGCGATCAGCGTGGCCCGTACGGGATTCGCCTTGTGCGGCATCGCGGAGGAGCCGCCCCCGGCGCCCTCCGCCACCTCGCCGATCTCGGTGCGGGAGAGCGTGAGCACATCGGCCGCCGCCTTGCCGAGCGCACCGGTGGTGAAGGCGAGCGCGGCGGCGAGATCAGCGACCGGGGTACGGAGCGTGTGCCAGGGCAACGCGGGCTCCGCCAGGCCGAGTTCGGCGGCGAAGACCCCGGGCAACCGCATCGCGTCCGCCCCCGCGCCACTGTCCCCGACGCCCCCGGCATCACCGGCGTCAACTGCCCCCGCCTCCGGGCCGTACGCGTCGAAGGCGGCCAACGTCCCTGCCGCGCCGCCCAGTTGGGCGGGGAGTCCGGCCCGTACCGTACGGAGCCGGTCACGGGCGTCCAGCACCAGGCTGCGCCAGCCGGCCGCCTTCAGCCCGAAGGTCGTCGGGACCGCGTGCTGGGTGAGGGTACGGCCCGGCAGCACGGTGTCGCGGTGTTCCGCCGCCAGCCGGGCCAACGCCCGTTCCGTACGCTCCAGATCGGCGAGGACCGGCCCCAGCGTCCGGGCCGCCACCAGCATCGCCGCCGTGTCCAGGATGTCCTGACTGGTCGCGCCCCGGTGCACGTACGGCGCGTGGGCGGCGGGCACGGCGGCGGTCAGATCGGCCACCAGCGGGATCACCGGATTCCCGCCGCTCCGGGCCCGCACTGCCAGCTCCCGTACATCGGGCCGGGCCGCGGCGCAGACCGCGCCCACCGCCCGCGCCGCCTCGGCGGGGGCGAGCCCCACCGCCGCCTGGGCCCGGACCAGCGCGGCCTCCGCGTCCAGCATCGCCCGCAGGAACGCCGGGTCCCCGGTGGCGGCCTCGGCGGGGGAGCCGGCCCGCCCCGGCGCGAGCAGCCCGGCATCGAGCGGCCCGGCATCGAGCGGCCCGGAGATGATGTCGTCGCTCACCGGAACTCCAGAAAGACCGTTTCCCCTTCGCCCTGAAGGCGGATGTCGAAACGGTACGTGCGCGGCGCGGCGGACTCGGCGGTGGCGATCAGCGTGGCGCGCCGCTCCGCGTCCAGCGAGGAGAGCACCGCGTCGCCCCCGGCGCCTTCGAGGGCATCCGCCAGATAGGCCCGGGTGTGGAGATGGTGCAGCAGCCCGCGCGCGAAGACGAGGACGCTGATGTACGGGACGCCGCCCGGCGGCAGCGTACGGACCGCCCAGTGTCCGTCCGCGTCCGTCGCGACCCGCCCGAAGCCGGTGAAGTCGACCCCGTTGCGGCCGACGGCCCGGCCCGTGACCGGGTCCCGGCGCAGCGATCCCGGCCGCCCGGTGCGCGAGCCGTCGGGCGCGGGCTGCCAGGTCTCCACGATCGCGTCGGGCACGGGGTGGCCGGCGCCGTCGTACACGTACCCGTGCAGCGTGAGCGTGTCGGGGTGTCCGGCCGGGGCGATCTCGCCGCCGCCCGCGAAGGGCAGGGCGTACCCGTAGAACGGCCCGACGGTCTGCGACGGCGTGGGCGGAAGCACCCCGGTCCCGCCGTCTCCGGCCCGTGCGTTCTGTTCGGTCTGTGCGGACATCAGTGGTCGCCGCCTTCCTCGAAGAGCGTGGCTCCGGGCCCGTCGAGGACGATGTCCCAGCGGTAGCCGAGGGACCACTCGGCGACGGAGAGGTCATGGTCGTACGCCGCCACCAGCCGCTCCCGCGCCGCCGCGTCGGTCACCGACTGGAGAACCGGGTCGTACGGGAAGATCGGGTCGCCCGGGAAGTACATCTGGGTGACGAGGCGCTGACTGAACGCCGTACCGAAGAGCGAGAAGTGGATATGGGCGGGGCGCCAGGCGTTGACGTGGTTGCGCCACGGGTACGCGCCCGGCTTGACGGTGGTGAACCGGTAGGTGCCCTGGTCGTCCGTGAGGCAGCGGCCGAACCCGGTGAAGTTCGGGTCGAGGGGGGCCGGGTGCTGGTCGAGCTGGTGCGCGTACCGCCCGGAGGCGTTGGCCTGCCACAACTCCACGAGCTGCCCCCGCACCGGCCGCCCCGACCGGTCGAGCACCCGCCCCGTGACGGTGATCCGCTCGCCCAGCGGCTCGCCCTGGTGGTGCCGGGTGAGATCGGAGTCGAGCGCCGTGACATCCGTGACCCCGAACGCGGGCCCCGACAGCTCCACGGCCTCCGGGTCCCGGACCGGTATCAGCGGCTGCCTGGGATGGCGGAGGTGGCTGCTGCGGTACGGCGGATAGTCGCGCGCCGGATGGTGCCGCACACCGGACGCGCCCGGTGCGGCCGCCGCCGTGGCCATCGCGGCGTCGATCTCGCGCTGGCTCAGCCCGTCGGGCAGGGGAGGACGGAGAGCGGGGCGATCAGGGGACGTATGAGGCGCATGGGGCATGAAACGGCTCCGTAGGTACGGTACGGGACGCGGAACGCAGGACAGGCAAGATACCCTGATACTCAGGGCACTGACTATCTGCGGAAAGCTTCACTCAAGCTGCCACCCGCGCCATTGCACGTCAAGGGGTGCACGGCGAGCGCATGCGGCGGGGTATCGTTCAGTGCACCAACGAAATCACCAGGAGCGCGTATGGCCGCGGTGGACCTGACCACACACCCCGGGCATCTGGCCCGTCGCCTCCAGCAGGCGCACTACCTGCTGTGGACCACGATGGTCTCCGAGGAGATCACCTCGCCGCAGTTCGCCGTGCTCAACGCCCTGGTCGCGGAGCCGGGCCTGGACCAGCGCACCGCCGGGGAACGGGTGGGCCTGGACCGCTCCACCATCGCCGAGGTGATCACCCGGCTGAACCGCCGCGCCCTGGTCGACAAGGTGCGCGACCCCCAGGACGGCCGCCGCTCCCTGCTCCGCCCCACGGAGGAGGGCGTACGGACCCACCGCAGACTCGCCGTGCGCGCGGCCCGCATGAACCAGGTCTTCCTGGCCCCGCTCACCCCGGACGAACAGACCGTCTTCTTCGACCTCCTCCAGCGCGTCTCCACCGCGGCCGAATCCCTCCGCAACCCGACGACCCCGGCCGTCTACTGACCGGCCCGGCGCAGGCGGACGACGCCGTGTGCCGGCGTGTCGGCACCGGACTGTCACCGTCCGAATGGAAGACCTACCTCCCCGGGCTGCCCCACCGCGCGGTCTGCGACGGGCATCGTCCGTAAGGCGCGCCGCCCGTGGCGGGGGCGGCGCGTGAGGTTTGCGTTCCGGGGCCGGGCGGAGGCGGTCGGGGTGGGCGGTGAGGCTTTTGACAGAATGGGGGCCATGACTACTGACAACGTGTACTTCGACATCACGATCAACGGCGAGGCGGCCGGCCGCATCGTCTTCCGTCTCTTCGACGACGTCGTTCCCAAGACCGCCCAGAACTTCCGCGAGCTGGCCACCGGCGAGCACGGCTTCGGCTACGCCGGGTCGAGCTTCCACCGGGTCATCCCGGACTTCATGCTCCAGGGCGGTGACTTCACCGCCGGCAACGGCACCGGCGGCAAGAGCATCTACGGCAACAAGTTCGACGACGAGAACTTCCAGCTCAAGCACGACCGGCCGTTCCTGCTCTCGATGGCCAACGCGGGCCCGAACAGCAACGGCTCGCAGTTCTTCGTCACCACCGTGGTGACGTCGTGGCTGGACGGCAAGCACGTCGTCTTCGGCGAGGTCGTCGAGGGCCAGGACCTGGTCAAGAAGATCGAGTCGCTGGGCTCCCGCGCCGGTGCCACCTCGGCCAAGATCACCATCGCCGCCTCCGGTGCCGTCCCGGCCGCGTAACGGCTAAGGTCGTCTCCCGAGCACGTGCCCGGGGCACCGGGCACCGGGACACCCGAACGGCCGCAGCGGGACCCGCCGGGCTTTCCGCGGTGAAGGCAGCGAAGGCGGTGGGTCCACGGTGCGCCTGAGGGTGGAGTTCACGACCGAGCCCTTCGACCTCGACGAGCCGCCCGCGCACGCGGTGGCGGCGCGCGAGGCCGTCGAGGAGGCGCGGCTCGACGCGGTGGATGTCGGCCCGTTCGGCACCACCGCGGAGGGCGGCGCCGACGCCGTACTAGCGGCGGTGGACACCCTCCTGCGCCGCTCGCTCGCGGCCGGCGCCACCCGGATCTCGCTCCAGGTCAATGTGGCCGGGGGTGGGACCGGGAGCGGGACCGGGACGGGGAGCGGGGGTGCCCCGGAGGGCGGCGCCGTCGCGGACGGTGGCCGGTGAGCGGGGCGGCCGGGCAGGCGGGGCAGGGCGGTCAGGAATTCGTCGCGGCGGTCAGGCCGCTGGTCGATGCCATGGGCGGGCGGATGGTGCCGGTCGGGGAAGCCGGGCCCGACGATGTCGTCCTCGCCTGGGAGGGCGCGGACGTCGTCGCCGTACGGCTGCCGCGGCTCGCGGAATCCCTGGACCACCTCCTGGCGGCGCTGGAGCGCGGCCACGGCCGGCCGCTCGCCGAGCTGGACCGGAAGACCAAGCAGTCCGTCGTACGGAGCCTGGAGGCGCGCGGCGCCTTCGTCGTACGGCACGGTGTCGAGACGGTGGCGACCGCGCTCGGCGTCAGCCGCTTCACCGTCTACAACTACCTCAACTACGCCGACGAACAGCGGGCCAGGGCACGCGAGCACGGGGCGGCGGATGATCCCGCCCCGTGACGGCCGGGGCCCGCGCCGCAGCCGTCAGTAGCCCACCCGGAACGTCGCGTCCTGCTGGTCGACCGTGGACGAGACCGGGTCGATGCGCAGCACGTAGTCGGAGTGGCGGAGGTACCGGGTCGGGTTGTTGTACGAGCGGAAGGACGCCCAGCCGGAGTCCGCGAGCCCCGCCGTACGGTAGAACGTCGCGTCCGCCGCGAACGTCGACGTCCCGTCGTTCGCGTCCAGTTGGAGCTGGTAGTTGTAGTGGCGCAGATAGCGCGCCGGGTAGTTGACCGACCGGAACGAGACCCCTGAGCCGTCCGCGAGCCCCGGGACCAGTTGCCACTGGGAGTCCGCGTACGGGTCGAAGGGGTAGGTGTCGATCCGGCCCACGTTGTTGGAGTGGCGGACGTAACGGGCCGGATAGTTGTACGACTTGAGCCGGTTCCAGGTCGGCGCGCCCCACGCGGCGAGCAGGTTGCTGTATTCCGTCGCGGTGATCGTCGCGATGCCGCAGTGCTTGGAGTTGACCGGCTGGGTGTACGTCCGCTGGTCGAGCGCGCTCCAGGTGCCGGCGGCCAGGCTGGTGGTCTGCCAGGCGTAGAAGACCCCGTTGGGGGTGTACGTGTCCCCCCAGAGGTACCAGGTGTTGGACGTCAGCGACTTGATGACCTCCGGCGCCTCGGTGCCGCCCTGGGCGACCCCCGCGGTGAACTCGGCGAAGCTGCCCGGGTCGAGGGAGGCCGAGCGCGCGCCCACCAGCGTCTGGTTCTTCTTGAAGTAGAGGTAGTTGACGCCGTTGACGCCGACCGTCATGTTTCCGTCGATCACGTCGTACCCCGGGTCGAAGAAGACCTGCGGGGCGGAGGCCGTCACGAAGTCGGTGGTGTAGTTCACCATGATGACGTTGTGTCCGGTGCTGTTGACCGCCGAGTAGATCAGCGCGTACTGGCCGCGCCCCGCGTCCCAGAAGACCTCGGGGGCCCAGGAGTGGGTGTTCATGTCGTGGAGCTTCAGGCGGTGGTAGCCGGTGAAGGTGCGCAGGTCGGTGGAGTTCCACACATGGACGTACTGGCTGACGTAGTTCCAGTCGGTGCCCTTGAGGTCGGTCGCGACGACGACGAAGGTGCCGTCCTGCTTCCGCAGGATGAACGGGTCGCGCAGGCCCAGGGCGCCCGAGGTCGGGGTCACCACGGGGTTGTTCTGGTTGAGCGGCGACCAGTTGAGCGAGTCCGTACTGACGGCGAGGTGGAGGCCGTAGTCGGTGCCGTCGCCGTTCGGCGACTCGGTGAAGTAGCACATCACGTACGCCGAGTCGGCGGCGTGGGCGGTCCCGGCGGCGAGGCTCAGCGCGCCGGTCAGCGCGCCGGTCATGGCGAGCGGGGTGGCGGCGGCCATGCCGAGGACGGTGCGGCGGGAGGGCTGGGGCTGGGGGCGTGCACTCATGGGGGTCTCCAGGTGGCGTGCGGGCACGGAGCGGGTGAGTGACGTACGGCGTTCGGGACCGTTACATCCCGGCCTGTTCGGAATATCGAACCAGGTTCGGGAAATCGATCAGAAGGAAGGTAGGGGGTGGCCGTGTCCACGTCAATCGTTTGGACGGTCCTCGGCCGGACGCGCCGCACGGGCCGGTTCAACAAAGTGTTGACCTTCCTCGCCGAAGGGCGTTAGCTGGGCGCAGCCCGCACGGCATCCGCACCGCCCCCGCGCCCCACGGAGGCCCCGCTGTGACCACGTCCCCCGCCCGGCCGGTGCCGGGCCTCGAACGGTTCAACACCGCCCCCGACACCGCCGCCCTGGCCGCGCTCCGCGAGGTGTGCGCGGCGCCCGGGTGGGGGCGGGCGGTGCTCGCCGGGCGCCCGTACGCCACCGAGGACGCCCTGTTCGCCGCCGGAGACACCGCGACCGCCCGGCTCACCGGCGCGGAACTGACCGAGGCCCTGGCCGGGCACCCCCGGATAGGGCGCCCCGACCCGGGCGACGCCCGCTCGGCCCGGGAGCAGCGCGGGATGGCCGGGGCCGGCGCGCGGCTCAGGGCCGATATGGCCGAGTTGAACGCCGCGTACGAGGAACGCTTCGGCCATGTCTTCCTGATCTGCGCCACCGGTGCCACCGCCGAGGAGATGCGGGACGCCCTGCTCACCCGGCTCGGCCACCCGCCGGACCGGGAGCGGGAGGTGGCCCGTACGGAACTCGGGAAGATCAACCGGATCCGGCTCGCCGGGCTGCTCGCGGAGGGCGGGGAGTACGGGGAGGGTGCGGAGTACGCGGAGGACCCTGCCGCCGCCGAAAGTTTCTGCACCGTATCCACGCACATCCTGGACACCAGCGCCGGGCGCCCCGCCGCCGGCGTCGCCGTCACCCTCTCCGTACGTACCGACGGGGACGACTCCGAGTGGTCCGTCATCGGCGGCTCCGTCACGGACGCCGACGGCCGCTGTACGGGGCTGCCGGCGCCCCCGCCCGGTACCGCCCACGTCCGGCTCGCCTTCGCGACCGGGCCGTATCTCGCACACCGGGACGGCGGCGCGCCGTTCTTCCCGGAAGTGACGGCGGCCTTCGCCGTGGACCCGGGCGAGCACTACCACGTACCCCTGCTCCTCAACCCGTTCGGCTACTCCGTATACCGAGGGAGCTAGCGCCCATGACCGACCTCTCCGGCCCCTCCGGCGGGGCACGCCCGGCGACCCGCACCGGCGCCGTGCCCCGGACCGGGCCCACCGGCTCCGCCGCCCGCATCGGCTCCAACCAGTACGGCAAGGCGGAGAACCGCGTCGTCCGGATCGTCCGGGACGGCGACACCCACCACATCAAGGACCTGAACGTCTCCGTCTCGCTCTCCGGCGACCTGGACGACGTCCACTACTCGGGCTCCAACACCCATGTCCTGCCGACCGACACCACCAAGAACACGGTGTACGCGTTCGCCAAGGAGTACGGCATCGAATCCGCCGAGCAGTTCGGCATCCACCTCGCCCGGCACTTCGTGACCAGCCAGGAGCCCATCCACCGGGCGCGCATCCGGATCGAGGAGTACGCGTGGGAGCGGGCCGGGGGCGGGCCGGGGCACTCCTTCGTCCGGAAGGGGCAGGAGACGCGGGTCGCGCAGATCACCTTCGACGGCGCGCGCTGGGAGGTGGTCTCCGGGCTCAAGGACCTGACCGTGCTGAACTCGACGCACTCCGAGTTCTGGGGGTACGCCAAGGACCGGTACACCACCCTCAAGGAGGCGTACGACCGGATCCTCGCCACCGAAGTCTCCGCCCGCTGGCGCCACTCCTGGACCGGCGGCGACGGCACCGGGCCCGAAGGCACCCCGCCCGAAGGCACCCCGCCCGACTGGGACGCCTCGTACGCGCGGACCAGGGAGCACATCCTGCGGGCCTTCGCCGAGACGTACTCGCTCTCGCTCCAGCAGACCCTGTACCAGATGGGTGCCCGGGTCATCGAGCACCGTCCGGAGATCGACGAGATCCGCTTCTCGCTCCCCAACAAGCACCACTTCCTCGCCGACCTCACCCCCTTCGGGCTGACCAACGAGTCGGCCGACGGCGCCGTCTATCTCGCCGCCGACCGCCCGTACGGCCTGATCGAGGCGACCGTGCTGCGCGAGGGCGCCGAGCAGCTCATACCGGACGACCTGACCACCCTGTGAGCCGCCCCGTGAACCACCCCATGGGCCCGCACGAGCCCGCGCCCCCCGAGGAGACCGCCATGGAGACCGCCGTGGCGGCCGCACGCACCGTCATCGAGCACTGCGCCGTCGCGACCGTCGACGCGCACGGCACCGAGTACGCCTCGGGCCATGTCGTCGTCGCGGGCAACCGGATCGAGTCCGTCGGCGCCGGGCCCGCCCCCGCAGGTCTGGCCGGGGTCGTCCGCCGGGTCGACGGCACCGGCCATCTGCTCACCCCAGGCCTGGTCAACACCCACCACCACTTCTACCAGTGGCTCACCCGGGGCCTCGCCACCGACCACCACCTCTTCGACTGGCTGGTCGCGCTCTACCCGACCTGGGCCCGGATCGACGAGCCGATGGTGGGCGCGGCGGCCGGCGGCTCCCTCGCGATGATGGCGCGCGGCGGGGTCACCACCGCCATGGACCACCACTACGTCCACCCGCGCGGCTCCGGCGACCTCTCCGGCGCCATCATCGGCGCCGCGGCGCGTACGGGGGTACGGTTCACCCTCGCCCGGGGCTCCATGGACCTCGGCGTCTCGGCCGGCGGGCTGCCCCCGGACTTCGCCGTCGAGACGCTGGACGGCGCGCTCGCCGCGACCGAGGAGACCATCGACGCCCACCACGACGCCTCCTTCGACGCCATGACGCAGATCGCCGTCGCGCCCTGCTCGCCGTTCTCCGTCTCCACCGAACTCCTCCGCGAGGGCGCCGAGCTGGCCCGCCGCAAGGGGGTGCGGCTGCACACCCACGGCAGTGAGACCGTGGAGGAGGAGCGGTTCTGTACGGAGCGGTTCGGGATGGGGCCCACGGAGTACTTCGCGTCGACCGGGTGGCTCGGCCCCGATGTGTGGATGGCCCACTGTGTCCATATGAACGACGCCGACATCGCGGCCTTCGCCCGGACCGGCACCGGGGTCGCCCACTGCCCCTCCTCCAACGCCCGCCTGGCGGCCGGGATCGCCCGCGTCCCCGACCTGCTCGCCGCCGGGGTCCCGGTCGGCCTCGGGGTCGACGGCACCGCCTCCAACGAATCCGGCGAACTCCACACCGAGTTGCGCAACACCCTGCTGGTCAGCCGGCTGGGTCCGCACCGGGAACGGGCCCTGACGGCCCGTCAGGCGCTCCGCCTCGGCACGTACGGCGGAGCCCAGGTCCTGGGCCGGGCGGACCAGTTGGGGTCGCTCGAACCGGGCAAGCTCGCCGATCTGGTGCTCTGGCGGATGGACACCCTCGCCCACGCGTCCATCGCCGATCCGGTGGCCGCGCTGGTGCTGGGCGCCCCCGCGCCCGTCACCCTCTCCCTGGTCGACGGGAAGCCCGTGGTCGAGGACGGCCGGCTGACCACCGTGGACGAGGACGAACTCGCCCGGGTCACCCGCACCGAGGCCCGCCGGCTCGCCACGCTCGCCGCCGGGGGGTGACCGGGGGCCCTACCGCAGGCCTCAGGCCTCAGGCCCCGGGCCCCGGGCCCCGGGCCGCGCGTGCGCTCACCCGCCGATGCGGTAGGTGTCCCCGTACACCTTCCAGGACAGCGGCGGCCGGAGCCCGAGGTTGCCCGCTTCCAGGAAGGCCCGCTGGGCCGTGTCGATCCGGCTGGTGTCGTGGTGGCCCCGCTCGGTGCGCATCGCGGCGACCCGGGCGTCCAGGAACGCGTCGAGATACTCCGTCTCGTCGCCGCCGCGCGCGGGCGGGTCCGCCTCCGCGAGCGCCTCGGCGCGGATGGTGCGGAAGCCGACGGTGCCCTTCGCGTCGGCGTACCCGTGCATCACATAGGCGTCGTAGTAGATGAACTGCCCCAGCGCGCCCAGGCCGTCGGCCTTCGCGCGCTTCACCGCCGGGTCGAAGTAGATCCGGTCCCGCTCGGCGTCCTGCGCCTCCCGCATCAGTGGGTCGCCGGCCGCCTCGCGCCACGCGGCGGTGAACTTCCTGCCGAGCCCGTCGTGGGCGTCGCTCCCCTTCACCTCGCGGAGCGCGGGCAGGAAGCGGGCCAGCGGGTTCTCCGGCCGCGCCCGGGTGTACCGCTCGACCACCCGCAGCAGATCCCCGCAGCCGGTGCAGAAGCCGACGATCCCCGCCGTGTACCCCCGGCCGTCGTCGATGTCCTCGATGTAGCGGTACTGGGCCCTCCAGTCCAGCGAGGAGTTCTCCGCGCTGGAGACCAGCCGCATCGCCGTCTCCTTCTTCGCCGGGTCGTCCAGGTCCGCCGAGGCCCCCGACGCGGCCGTACAGCCGGAAGCGAGCGCCAGGACCGGCAGGACGAGAGCGAGCAGCACACGGCGGAGCGCCTGGAACACGTGAGCGGACCTTTCCCCCTGGTGCCCCCGGTGGCGCACCGTCCTGGCCCGAGGTTACGTGAGCCCCGCCGCCCGCCGGCCCCCGTCGGCGGGCGGCGTACGCACCGTGCGGTACGGGGCGCTGCTGTACGGAGCGCTGCCGTGCGGGGCGCTGCTGTACGGAGGGCCGCTGTACGGGGCGCCGCTGTACGGGGAGGGCCGGCGGTCAGGAGGCCCCGGAGATCACTCGGGGCGCCAGTCGGGGTGCCGGCCGCTCAGTCCGATCACCCGGTCCAGCAGCGGGGCGTCGTCGGCCACCGGCACCGGCGGGCCGAACGGCGCGTCCGGGCCGAGGGTGCCGGGCGCCAGCAGCCCGTACGAGGCCCGGAGCCCGGGTTCGGCGGGATGGTACGGCTGCCCGGTGGCGCGGGCCAGGTCCCAGCCGTGGACCAGCACCTCGTTGAGGGCGACCACCCCGGCCACCGCGCCGGGCAGGCCGACCCCGCCTACCCGGGTCTCCCCCTGCCAGGCGGCGGGCGCCCGCCAGGCCTCGGCGAGTGCGTCGAGGCCACGGGGCAGGGCCGCGCGCCACTCCGGATCCAGCACCGGCAGGGCGGCGCCGGGCGGGGTGTCGGTCGTCGGGCCCGGCTCCTTCCGCGCGGCGTCCCGGAAGGCCACGCTCAGGCCGAGCAGATGCGCCAGCACCTCCCGTACCGCGTAGGCGGAACACGGGGTGGCCCCGGCCAACTGCTCCTCGGTGATCCCGGCCGCCACCCGCGCCGTCTCCCGGCAGACGGGGGCGAGGTCGAACGGCTCCGGCGTGCTGTCCCTGATGTCCTCTGTGGTGTCCATACAGAGAGAGACCGCCGGAGCCGCCCGGACTCATCGCCCGGCCGAATCGCCCGGCCGAATCGCTCAGCCGCGGAGCTGCTCGTAGGCCGGGAGGGTGAGGAAGTCCGCGTAGTCCTCGTCCAGCGCGACCGTGAGCAGCAGGTCGTGCGCCTGCTGCCAGCGGCCGGCCGCGAAGGCCTCCTCGCCGGTCTCGGCGCGGATCGCCGTCAGCTCCTCGGCGGCGAGGGCGCGGGCCAGCTCCGGGGTGGCCCGGACCGTACGCCCGTCGTGCTCGAACTCCACGCCCGCGTTGATCCACTGCCAGATCTGCGAACGGGAGATCTCCGCCGTGGCCGCGTCCTCCATCAGGTTGAAGATCGCGACCGCGCCCAGCCCGCGCAGCCATGCCTCGATATAGCGGATGCCGACCTGGACGGCGTTGCGCAGCCCCTCGTACGTGGGGCGGGCGTCCAGCGAGTCGACGGCGATCAGATCGCCCGCGGCGACGGAGACGTCCTCGCGCAGCCGGTCCTTCTGGTTCGGGCGCTCGCCGAGGACCGCGTCGAAGGAGGCCATCGCGATCGGCACCAGGTCCGGGTGGGCCACCCAGGAGCCGTCGAAGCCGTCGGCGGCCTCGCGGTCCTTGTCGGCCCTGACCTTCTCGAACGCGACCTTGTTGACCTCCGCGTCATGGCGCGAGGGGATGAACGCCGCCATGCCGCCGATCGCGTGCGCGCCGCGCTTGTGGCAGGTGCGGACGAGGAGTTCGGTGTACGCGCGCATGAACGGCGCCGTCATCGTGACCGCGTTGCGGTCCGGCAGGACGAACTTCGCGCCGCCGTCCCGGAAGTTCTTCACGATGGAGAAGAGGTAGTCCCAGCGCCCCGCGTTGAGCCCGGAGGCGTGGTCGCGCAGCTCGTAGAGGATCTCCTCCATCTCGTACGCGGCGGTGATCGTCTCGATGAGCACGGTCGCCCGGACGGTGCCCTGCGGGATGCCCAGGTACTCCTGGGCGAAGACGAAGATGTCGTTCCAGAGGCGCGCCTCCAGGTGGGACTCCGTCTTCGGGAGGTAGAAGTACGGGCCCTTGCCCAGCTCGGTCAGGAGCCCGGCGTTGTGGAAGAAGTAGAGCCCGAAGTCGACCAGGGCGCCCGGCACCGGCTCGCCGTCCACCACGAGATGGCGCTCGGCGAGGTGCCAGCCGCGCGGGCGCATGACGACGGTGGCCAGTTCGGCGGCGTCCTTGAGGGCGTACGACTTGCCGGTGCGCGGGTCGGTGAAGTCGATACGGCGCCGGTAGGCGTCCATCAGATTGAGCTGGCCGAGGACCACGTTCTCCCAGGTGGGCGCGGAGGCGTCCTCGAAGTCGGCGAGCCAGACCCGTGCGCCCGAGTTGAGCGCGTTGATCGTCATCTTGCGGTCGGTCGGCCCGGTGATCTCCACCCGCCGGTCGTCGAGCGCCGCCGGGGAGGGGGCGACCCGCCAGGTGTCGTCCGCGCGGACGGCGGCCGTCTCCGGCAGGAAGTCCAGGGTGGAGGTACGGGCGATCTCGGCGCGCCGCTCGCCCCGGCGGGCCAGCAGCTCGTCACGGCGTGGGGTGAACCGCCGGTGCAGCTCCGCCACGAACGCGAGGGCCGCCTCGGTCAGTACCTCGTCCTGGCGCGGCAGGGGTTCGGCGTCGACGATGGCCAGCGGTGAGGACGCTGGTGCGGACATGACTGTCACTCCTTCACGAGCGGCGCCGGCGGGCATGGGGCGCCGTGGCGACCGGCGTAGCGACGAGCGCGCCGGCGGAGCCGGGCGCTTCTGACCTGTGGATACTAGTTTCCTTATCGTGGAAGTTCAATGTCGGGGGCGGTTGTCTGCTCCAGATGGGACAGGTCGGCCTCGGTGTCGATGTCGTACGGCTCCGCGATGTCCGCGCACTCGACGAGCAGGATCTCGTCTTCGTGCTCTTTCAGATAGCCGCGTGCACCACGGTCGCCGGTCGCGTCCGCCGCCACCGCCGCCCACCGCTCCGCGCCGAGCAGGACCGGGTGGCCGCGCCGCCCGCCGTACGCCGCCGAGGCCAGCGTCCCGGGGCCCCGGTACGCGGCCACCAGCCGGGCCACCGCCGCCGCGCCGATCCCCGGCTGGTCCACGAGCAGGACGAGGGCCGCGCCCGCGCCCGTACCCGCGAGCGAGGCGAGTCCGGCGCGGAGCGAGGAGCCCATGCCGTCGGCCCAGCCGGGGTTGTCGACCAGCACGGCGTCCGGCAGCACGGCCCGCTCCCGTACCTCCGGCGCCGCCGCGCCCACCACCACATGGACCGGGGCGCACCCGCCCGCCCGCAGGACGCGCGCCGCGTGCTCGACCAGCGGGCGGCCCCGGTGGGCCAGCAGCGCCTTGGGCCGGCCGCCCAGCCGGCGGCCCCCGCCCGCCGCGAGCAGCAGCCCGGCGACGGCCGGCGGGGCCGCGCCGGTATCAGGGGAGTGGCTCACGGGGCGTACGGGGGGTGCGGGGTGTACGGGGTGTACGGGGTGGGTGTCCGGCATGGTTCCCTGCTTACCCGATCGCGCGCCCCCACGCCCCCGCGCACCCCACCGCGCGGTGAAGCTTCCGCGTGCGCGGACGATCACCGGGAAATCCTTCCGTAGGACGGCCTTCTTCCCACCGTATTCGGTCCGTGGAGTGGCGCCTACCCTCCGCGATGGCGTTAACTTGCCCGCGAACCCCGGCGATTGACCACCGCCGAGGGGGAACCGTCCAGAGAGTGCTGCTCAGTCGAGCAGGGAGTGCTGCTCAGTCGAGCGAGGGGGAGCGTTGTTGCGGAGCGTGGGGAAAGCGCCGGTGGCGGAGCGGGGCGAGGAGCTGAGAGTCGAGGGGCTGCGGGCCGCCGTGGCCCGGCTCCGGCGTGAACTCGCCGTCTACCCGGCGGAGTTCCGGGACCGGGCGATAGCCGAGGACGAACTCGCCGCGCTCGCGGCGATGGTGGCGGGCGGCAGCCCGGAGACCGCCCGGATGCGCCGTTCGCTGCTGCTGATCGTCGGGTCGATCGGCTCGGTCAGCGCCCTGGGGCCCGCGCTGATGGAGGTACGGGACGCCGTCGACCTCTTCGGTGCCGCCCCGCGCCCGCCCTGCTGACCGGCGGCACCGGTGGTGCCGGTGGTACGGGTGGTGCCGGTGGTACGGGTGGTGCCGGTGGTACGGGTGGCCCGGCCGACCGGCCGCGTCTCCGGGCGGCCCCCGTCTCCGACCGGCCCGTCTCCGGGCGGCCCCCGTCTCCGACCGGCCCGTCTCCGGGCGGCCCCGTCGCCCGGCAGCCCCGCCTCGCCGGCCCGCTGCCCCGGGACCGGCCGCGTTCCCGCCCCGTGATCAGCCCTGCTGCCCCGCCGACGTGTTCGCCAGCGCGGTCGAGAGGTCCCGCGCCACCTCCATCAGGACCGGCACGATCCGCTCCGTGGCCTCCTCCGTCACCCGGCCCGCCGGGCCCGAGATGGAGATCGCGGCGGCGGTCGGGGAGTCGGGCACCGGGACCGCCAGGCAGCGGACCCCTATCTCCTGCTCGTTGTCGTCGATCGCGTACCCCGTCCTGCGCACCGTCTCCAGCGCCGCCAGGAAGCCGTCCGGCGTGGTGATCGTCTTCTCGGTGGCGGCCGGCATCCCGGTGCGGGCGAGGAGGGCGCGCACCTCGGCGGGCGGTATGTGCGCGAGCAGCGCCTTGCCCACCCCGGTCGAGTGCGGCAGCACCCGGCGGCCCACCTCGGTGAACATCCGCATCGAGTGCTTCGAGGGCACCTGCGCGACATAGACGACCTCGTCGCCGTCGAGCAGTGCCATGTTCGCGGTCTCGCCGGTCTCCTCGACGAGCTGGGCCAGATACGGCCTGGCCCAGGTGCCCAGCAGCCGCGAAGCGGACTCGCCGAGCCGGATCAGCCGGGGCCCCAGCGCGTACCGCCGGTTCGCCTGCTGGCGTACGTAACCGCACGCCACCAAGGTGCGCATCAGCCGGTGGATGGTGGGCAGGGGCAGGCCGCTGGCCGTGGACAGCTCGCTGAGCCCGACCTCGCCGCCCGCGTCCGCCATGCGTTCGAGCAGGTCGAAGGCGCGCTCAAGGGACTGGACGCCACCGGCGCCGGTGGCTGATCTGGCGGCGTCGGTGCTGCTGGCGCTGGACGACGGCACGTCAACGGTCCTTTCGGGGCGGGCGGACGAAAGGGCAGCCTATACCGGACGCGCCGAAACGGCGGATGGCCGGGGCGAGGGGACGTCCCCGCCCGGCTCCGGACGTCTCCGCCGGTCAAGTGGTGTGTGTCCGGGGGTTGCGCGGCCGTCCCGGCTGAGTAGGGTGTTCTGTCTGGCGGAAGGAAAATTTCACGCTACGGAAATGATAGACCCTGTTCCGCCCTGTACCGCCCCCTGTTCCACTCTGCTACGCCCTGTCCCGCCCTGTTCTGCCAGGTCCCGCGAGGCCCCCGGGGCCAGTGAGGAGTACGGATGTCCGAGGTCAGCCTCCTGCTGAGGGGCACGCGCGTCGTCACGCCGGAGGGGACGCGCCCCGCCACCATCGCCGTCGCGGACGGTGCCATCGCCGCCGTACTCCCGTACGACGCGGAGCCCCCGCACGGCGCCTCGGGCCCGGCCCCGGTGGTCGAGGACGCCGGGGACCAGGTCGTCCTCCCCGGGCTCGTCGACACCCATGTCCATGTGAACGACCCGGGCCGCACCGCCTGGGAGGGGTTCTGGACCGCCACCCGCGCCGCGGCGGCCGGCGGGATCACCACCCTGCTCGACATGCCGCTCAACTCCCTGCCGCCCACCACGACCGCCGCCCACCTCCGGGTCAAGCAGGACGTGGCCCGCCCCAAGGCCCATGTCGACGTGGGGTTCTGGGGCGGCGCCGTACCCGGCAACGTGAAGGACCTGCGCCCGCTCCACGACGCCGGGGTCTTCGGCTTCAAGTGCTTCCTCTCGCCGTCCGGCGTCGAGGAGTTCCCCGAACTCGACCAGGAGCGGCTGGCCGTCTCCCTCGCCGAGATCTCCGGCTTCGGCGGGCTGCTCATCGTGCACGCCGAGGACCCGCACGAGCTGGCCGCCGCGCCCGCCCGGGGCGGCCCCGCCTACGCCGACTTCCTCGCCTCCCGCCCGCGCGCCGCCGAGAACACCGCCATCACCCATCTGATCGCCCAGGCCCGGCGGCTCGACGCCCGGGTCCATGTACTGCACCTCTCCTCCAGCGACGCGCTGCCGCTGATCGCGGAGGCCAGGCGCGAGGGCGTCCGGATCACCGTGGAGTCCTGTCCGCACTTCCTCACCCTCACCGCCGAGGAGGTCCCCGACGGGGCCACCGAGTTCAAGTGCTGCCCGCCGATCCGCGAGGCCGCCAACCAGGACGCGCTCTGGCAGGGGCTCGCGGACGGCACGATCGACTGCGTCGTCTCCGACCACTCCCCGTGCACCACCGACCTCAAGACCCCCGATTTCTCCACCGCGTGGGGCGGCATCTCCTCCCTCCAGCTCGGCCTCCCGGCGATCTGGACCGAGGCCCGCCGGCGCGGCCACACCCTGGAGGACGTCGCCCGCTGGATGTCCACCGCCCCCGCCGCGCTCGCCGGGCTCACCGGGAAGGGTGCCATCGAGGCCGGCCGCGACGCCGACTTCACCGTCCTCGCGCCCGACCGGAGCTTCACCGTCGACCCGGCGGGGCTCCACCACCGCAACCAGGTGACGGCGTACGCGGGCCGGACGCTGTACGGCGTCGTCACCTCCACCTGGCTGCGCGGCACCCCGATCCACCGGGACGGCGTCCTCGCCGGCCCCTCAGGACGACTGCTCGAAAGGAACAACTGACCGTGTCCGACGCTCCTCAGCACTCCGACTCCGCCCAGCACCCCGGAGCCGACCGGCTCCCCGAAGCGCGCTTCACCGGCGACGCCCGCCCCTACGCCGGCGGCGACCCGTACGCCGACCACCGCTCCGAGGACCTCCCCTTCACCCACCTCCCCGACCTCGCCGACCGGCGGCTCGGCGGCGGGGTGGTGGCGGCCAACGACGAGTTCTTCGCCGAGCGGGAGAACCTGCTGAAGCCCGGACCCGCCGAGTTCGACCCGGAGCACTTCGGCCACAAGGGCAAGGTCATGGACGGCTGGGAGACCCGGCGGCGGCGCGGCACGGCCGCCAAGGCGCCGCACCCCGGCGCCGAGGACCACGACTGGGCGCTGGTCCGGCTCGGCACCCCCGGCGTGATCCGGGGCATCGTCGTCGACACCGCGCACTTCCGGGGCAACTACCCGCAGTCCGTCTCCATCGAGGCGGTCGCGCTGCCCGGCACGCCCTCCCCGGAGGAACTGCTCGACCCGGGCGTCGCCTGGACGGTGCTGGTGCCCCGTACCGCCGTCGGCGGCCACGCCGCCAACGGCTTCGCGGTCGACACCGAGCGCCGCTTCACCCACCTGCGGGTCAACCAGCACCCCGACGGCGGCATCGCCCGGCTCCGGGTGCACGGCGAGGTCGTCCCCGACCCCGGGTGGCTCACCGCGCTCGGCACCTTCGACCTGCTCGCGCTGGAGAACGGCGGCACCGCCGAGGACGCCTCCGACCGCTTCTACTCCTCCCCGGCCAACACCATCTGCCCGGGGCGCTCCCAGAAGATGGACGACGGCTGGGAGACCCGGCGCCGCCGCGACCTGGAGAACGACTGGATCCGGTACCGGCTCGCCGCGCAGGGCGAGATCCGCGCCGTCGAGATCGACACGGCGTACCTCAAGGGCAACGCGGCCGGCTGGGCCAGGCTGTCGGTACGGGACGCGGGCGACGGCGGGGGCGCGGGCGCCGGGGGCGACGGGGGTACGGAGGCGGAGGGCTGGACCGAGGTGCTGCCGCGCACCCGGCTCCAGCCCGACACCAACCACCGCTTCGTCCTGCCGGAGCCGGTGGTCGCGACCGACGTACGGATCGACATCTACCCCGACGGCGGGATCTCCCGGCTCCGCCTCTTCGGCTCCCTCACCGAGCGCGGCGCCGCCCGCCTCGCCGCCCGCCACCAGGAGCTGAACGGATAGCCCGGGGACGGATGGCCCCGGGCGCCCCGGGGAACCAGCGGGCCCACCGCGACCGCCACCGTGCGGGGCGGCGCGGAGGGCCTTCCACGGGCCCGGCCCCGGCCTCCCTCAGCCGGCGCCGGGCCCGGCACCGGTTCCGGACACGGCCCGGCACCGGCGAAAGTCGTGGCGCGCGCGACCGAAGCCGGGAAAGCCGTGACTTTGGTATCGGGCGCCGGGCGCGGGCGTCCCGTGTCCGGCCCGGGCGCCTATGTTCTCCGTATGAGTGCGACCCGTACGGACCACCCCTGGCTGCTCCCCGCGGAACTGGCCGGCGAGCGCGGCCCCCGCCTGCCCGGGGACGGGGGCGAGGCGCCGCCGCGCCGTACCGTGCGCGACTGGGCCATCGACACCTGTCTCTTCCTGCTCGCCGCCGGCATGGCGACGCTCACCCTCGGCCAGATCGCCAAGGCGGACCAATCCGATCTCGCCCAGGGCCTCGACATCCTCGCGGGCGTCCTCGCCTGCGCCGCCCTCTGGCTGCGGCGGCGGTGGCCGGTCGGGCTCGGGGCGGCGCTCGCCGTACTCAGCGCGGTGGCCCCGCTGGCCGGCGGCGCCGCCACCGTCGCGCTCTTCTCCGTCGCCGTGCACCGGCCCTTCCGGCCGGTCGCCGTCGTCTTCGGGCTGGGCCTGGCCGCCGGGGTCGGCCAGCTCTACCTCCGCCCCGACCCCGGCACATCGCTCACCTTCCAGCTCGTCGCGACGGCGATCGTGACCCTGCTGCCGGTCGGCTGGGGCATGCTCGTACGGGCCAGGCGCCAGCTCGTCGTCGCGCTCCGCGAGCGGGCCGAGCGGGCCGAGGCCGAGGCCGCGCTCCGCGCCGAGCAGGCCCAGCGGCTGGCCCGCGAGGCCATCGCCCGCGAGATGCACGACGTCCTCGCCCACCGGCTCACCCTGCTCAGCGTCCACGCGGGCGCCCTGGAGTTCCGCCCGGACGCCCCCGCGCCCGAGATCGCCCGCGCGGCCGGGGTGATCCGGGACAGCGCCCATGAGGCGCTCCAGGACCTCCGCATGATCATCGGGGTGCTGCGCGCCCCGGACGGCGACGACGGCGAACACCCCCAGCCCACCCTGGCCACGCTCGACACCCTGATCGCCGAGTCCCGCAGGGCCGGTATGGACGTCGCCCTCGACAACCGGGTCGCCGAGCCGGCCGCCGTGCCCGCCGCCGTCGGCCGCACCGCGTACCGGATCGCCCAGGAGGCGCTGACCAACGCCCGTAAACACGCCCCCGGCACCGGCTCCACCGTCCGGGTCGGCGGCGGCCCCGGCGACGGGCTCACCGTCGAGGTCCGCAACACCGCGCCCACCGGCGAGGTCGTCAAGGTGCCCTCCTCGGGGCAGGGGCTGATCGGGCTGACCGAGCGGGCCGCGCTGGCGGGCGGCAGGTTCGAGCACGGACCGACCGGGGACGGCGGATTCGCCGTCCGCGCTTGGCTACCGTGGGCGGTATGACCATCAGGCTGATCATCGTGGACGACGACCCCCTGGTCCGGGCCGGGCTGACCTTCATGCTCGGCGGGGCCGACGACATCGAGATCGTGGGGGAGGGGGCCGACGGCGGTGAGGTGCCCGACCTGGTCGCACGGTGCGCGCCGGACGTGGTCCTCATGGACATCCGGATGCCGGCGGTGGACGGGCTGACCGCCACCGAACGGCTCCGGCGGACCTCGGGCGCCCCCGAGGTCCTGGTCCTCACCACCTTCCACGCCGACGAACAGGTGGTGCGGGCGCTGCGCGCCGGGGCCGCCGGGTTCGTCCTCAAGGACACCCCGCCGGCCGAGATCGTCACCGCCGTACGGCGGGTGGCGGCCGGCGATCCGGTGCTCTCGCCCGCCGTCACCCGGCAGCTCATGACCCATGTCGCGGGCGGCGGTACGGAGCCGGGGTTCCCGCCGGGCGACGGTGCAGCGCGCCGGCGGCGGAGCGCGGCGGACCGGCTCACGGTCCTCGGGGAGCGGGAACGGGAGGTCGCGCTCGCCGTCGGACACGGCCGCTCCAACGCGGAGATCGCCGCCGGGCTCTACATGAGCGTCCCCACCGTCAAGGCCCATGTCTCCCGCGTCCTGGCCAAGCTCGACCTCAACAACCGGGTCCAGATCGCCCTCCTGGTCCATGACGCGGGCCTGGCGGGGGAGGAGTAGCCCGCTCCGGGAGCCGGTTCACGCGCCCGGGGCACGCTCGTGGGTTGCGCGCCCGGGGCACCTACCCGGTTCACGCGCCCGGGGCACCCCCGGGGATCTCCGCCAGCCGTACCGGGCGGTGCTCCGCGCGGGAGAGTTCGCACGCCTCGGCGATGCGCAGGGCGTGCAGCGCCTCCCGGCCGTCGCACGGGTTGGCCAGCTCGCCCATGACGACCTTCACGAACGCGTCCAGCTCCGCCTCGTACGCCGGGGCGAAGCGCTCCAGGAACCCCGGCCACGGGTTGTCGCAGGGCGGCGGGCCCTTCGGCTCCGTCGAGGTGATCGGCGTACGGTCGTCGAGGCCGACCGCGAACTGGTCCCGCTCGCCCGCCAGCTCCATCCGTACGTCGTACCCCGCCCCGTTGCACCGGGTCGACGTCGCCGTCGCCAGCGTCCCGTCGTCCAGGGTCAGCACCGCCGCCGCCGTGTCGATGTCCCCCGCCTCGGCGAAGACCGCCGGGCCCGCGTCCGACCCCGTCGCGTAGACCTCCGCCACCTCCCGCCCGGTCACCCAGCGCAGGATGTCGAAGTCGTGGACCAGACAGTCCCGGTAGAGCCCGCCGGAGAGCGGCAGATACGCGGCGGGCGGCGGCGCCGGGTCCGAGGTGACCGCCCGTACGGTGTGCAGCCGGCCGAGCCGCCCCGAGCGGACCAGCTCGCGCGCGGCCACGTACCCCTCGTCGAAGCGGCGCATGAAGCCGAGCTGGAGCACCGTGCCCGCCCGGTCCACCGTCTCCAGCGCGGCCAGCGTGCCCGGCAGGTCCACCGCGATGGGCTTCTCGCAGAAGCAGGGCAGCCCCGCGCGGGCCGCCCGGCTGATCAGCTCGGCGTGCGCCGAGGTGGCCGAGGTGATCACGACCGCGTCCACCCCCCAGGCGAAGACCTCGTTCACGGAGGGCGCGAACGTCGCCCCGATCCGGTCGGCGACCCGCGCGGCGCGGGCCGGCTCCATGTCGGCGACGACCAGGTTGCCGACGTCGCGATGGCGGTTGAGTACATCCGCGTGGAAGGTGCCGATCCGGCCGGTGCCGATGAGTCCGATGCGCATGGCCACTAGGTTGCCCCAGTCGATCACCCTGTCAAGGCTATGTCCTGACAATCGGACTTCCCTACTTCCCGTCAACAGGCCATGCGACTACGCTCGGGCCGTGCCCCAGCAGCCGAGAGCTCTCCGCACCGGACAGCAGACCACCGGCCCGGCCGACCCCGTCGCCCGGGCGCCGGAGCACGCCCCGCCGCTGCGGCTCGGCGTCGACCGCGCCAGCCCCGTACCGCTCTACTTCCAACTCGCCCAGCAGCTCGAAGGCGCCATCGAGCGCGGCAGACTCGCCCCCGGCAGCCTCCTCGGCAACGAGATCGAGCTCGCCGGACGGCTCGGGCTCTCCCGGCCCACCGTCCGCCAGGCCATCCAGTCCCTGGTCGAGAAGGGGCTGCTGGTGCGCCGCCGGGGCGTCGGCACCCAGGTCGTGCACAGCCAGGTCAAACGCCCCCTGGAGCTGAGCAGCCTCTACGACGACCTGGAGGCGGCGGGACAGCGCCCCGCCACCCGCGTCCTCCGCAACGTCCTGCGCCCCGCCCCCGCCGAGGTCGCCGCCGCCCTCGGGGTCCCCGAGGGCACCCAGGTGATCCTGGTGGAGCGGCTGCGGTACGCGCACGACGAACCCATGGCGTACCTCCGCAACCACCTCCCCACCGACGTCGTCGACTGCGCCACCGACACCCTCCAGACCACCGGCCTCTACCGGATGCTGCGCGACGCCGGGATCACCCTGCACAGCGCCCGCCAGACGGTCGGGGCACGGGCCGCCACCGACGCGGAGGCCGAACTGCTGGGGGAGCCCGCCGGGGCGCCGCTGCTCACCATGGAGCGCACCGCCTTCGACGACACGGGGCGCGCGGTCGAGTTCGGCTCGCACATCTACCGTGCGTCGCGGTACTCCTTCGAGTTCCAGCTCCTCGTCCGCGCCTGACCCGCACCCGACCCGCACCCCGCCGGTAACCCGTACGCCGCCTGTACGTGGCCCGCGCGCAGCCCGTACGTGGCCCCGCCGACCACCGCTGACCAGCCATGACGGATAATCGGTCGGCCGGGCCTTCGACACCCATGCCCGGCCGCACCGAGGAGTACCGCAAGAAGGGCACGGCGTCGTGGCAAGGGTTCGGACAGGGGTACGCGCGCTGGGCGCCGTACTGGCGGCGGTGCTCGGGGCCTCGGCCCTCACAGCCTGTAGCAGTACGGGCGGCCTGCGCGCCGAGGAACGGGCCCGCCAGAGCGCCGCCCAGGGACGGGCCGCCGTGGACACGCCCCGGTGGACCGTGGCCATGGTCACCCACTCGGGCAGCGGCGACACCTTCTGGGACATCGTCCAGAACGGCGCGAAGCAGGCCGCCGCCAAGGACAACATCAACTTCCTCTACGCCAACAGCGACGAGGGCCAGCAGCAGGCCCAGCTCGTCCAGTCGTACATCGACAAGAAGGTCGACGGGCTGATCGTCACCCTCGCCAAGCCCGACGCCATGAAGGACGTCGTCGCCCAGGCCGTCCGGGCCGGCATCCCGGTGATCACCGTGAACTCCGGCGCCGCCGAGTCGAAGAGCTTCGGCGCCCTCACCCACATCGGCCAGGACGAGACCATCGCCGGCGAGGCCGTCGGTGAGGAACTGGACAAGCGCGGCAGGAAGAAGGCGCTCTGCGTCCTCCACGAGCAGGGCAACGTCGGCCACGAGCAGCGGTGCGCCGGGGCGGAGAAGACCTTCGGCGGCACCCTCCAGAACCTCTATGTCGACGGCACCAACATGCCCGACGTCCAGGCGTCCATCGAGGCCAAGCTCCAGGCCGACCCCGCCATCGACGCCGTCGTCACCCTCGGCGCGCCCTTCGCTGACGCCGCCGTCCAGGCCAAGCGGACGGCAGGCAGCACGGCCGAGATCGACACCTTCGACCTCAACGCCAAGGTCGCCACCGCGCTGACCGCCGGCACCCTCGGCTTCGCCGTCGACCAGCAGCCGTACCTCCAAGGGTACGAGGCGGTCGACCTGCTCTGGCTCCACCGCTACAACGCCGACACGCTCGGCGGCGGCCGGCCGGTGCTCACCGGACCCCAGATCATCACCAAGAAGGACGCGGCGGCCCTCACCGCCTACACCGAGCGGGGCACCCGGTGACCGCGACCGCCCCGCCGGCCGACGGGGAGCGGGCGGCGCCCGCCGCCACGCTCCGCGCCCTGCTCGGCCGGCCGGAGCTGGGCTCGGTCGTCGGCGCCGCCGCGGTCTTCCTCTTCTTCGCCTTCACCGCCGACTCGTTCCTCCGCCTCGCCAGCCTCGGCACCGTCCTGTACGCGGCCTCCACCATCGGCATCATGGCCGTCCCGGTGGCCCTGCTGATGATCGGCGGCGAGTTCGACCTGTCCGCCGGGGTGATGGTGACCAGCTCGGCGCTGGTCTCCTCGATGTTCAGCTACCAGATGACCGCGAACGTATGGGTCGGCGTGGCGGTGTCGCTGCTGGTCACGCTCGGGTTCGGATTCCTCAACGGGTTCCTGCTCACCCGTACCCGGCTGCCCAGCTTCATCATCACGCTCGGCACGTTCCTGATGCTCACCGGACTCAACCTGGGGGTGACGAAGCTGCTCAGCGGCACCGTCTCCACCAAGTCCATCGGCGACATGGAGGGCTTCGCCTCGGCCCGCGCGCTCTTCGCCTCCCAGCTCACCCTCGGCGGCGTCACGCTGAAGGTCACCATCCTGTGGTGGCTCGGTCTGGTCGCGCTCGCCACCTGGATCCTGCTCCGTACCCGCTTCGGCAACTGGATCTTCGCGGTGGGCGGCAACGCGGACGCCGCCCGCGCCGTCGGCGTCCCGGTGCGGCGCACCCGGATCGGCCTCTACCTGGGTGTGGCCTTCTGCGCCTGGATCTCCGGGCAGCATCTGCTCCTCTCGTTCGACGTCGTCCAGTCCGGGGAAGGCGTCGGCAACGAGCTGATCTACATCATCGCGGCCGTCATCGGCGGCTGTCTGATCACCGGCGGCTACGGCTCGGCCATCGGCTCCGCCGTCGGCGCGTTCATCTTCGGCATGACGAGCAAGGGCATCGTCTACGCCGAGTGGAACCCGGACTGGTTCAAGTTCTTCCTCGGAGCGATGCTCCTGCTGGCCACCCTGCTCAACGCATGGGTACGCGCACGGGCGGAGGCGTCCCGATGACCGCACTCGTCGAACTGACCGGCGTCGGCAAGGACTACGGCGCCGTCCGCGCCCTGGAGGGCGTCTCCCTGGAGGTACGCGCCGGGGAGATCACCTGTGTGCTGGGCGACAACGGCGCCGGGAAGTCCACCCTCATCAAGATCATCGCCGGGCTCCACCGGCACGACGCGGGCGACTTCCTCGTCGACGGCGAGCCTGCCGCGCTCGGCTCCCCGCGCGACGCGCTGGACCGGGGCATCGCCACCGTCTACCAGGACCTCGCCGTCGTCCCCCTGATGCCGGTCTGGCGGAACTTCTTCCTCGGCTCCGAGCCCCGCAAGGGGCGCGGGCCCTTCAAACGGCTCGACGTGGCCCGGATGCGCGCCACCACCCGCGCCGAGCTCCGCCGGATGGGCATCGAGCTGCGCGATGTCGACCAGCCCATCGGCACCCTCTCCGGCGGCCAGCGCCAGTGCGTGGCGATCGCCCGCGCCGTCCACTTCGGCGCCCGGGTCCTCGTGCTGGACGAGCCGACGGCGGCGCTCGGCGTCAAACAGTCCGGGGTGGTCCTGAAATACGTGGCCGCCGCGCGGGACGCCGGGCTCGGCGTGGTCCTCATCACGCACAACCCGCACCACGCCTACCTGGTGGGCGACCGCTTCGTCCTGCTCAAGCGGGGCACCATGGCCGGCAGCCACACCAAGGACTCGATCACCCTGGACGAGCTGACCCGGCAGATGGCGGGCGGCTCCGAGCTGGCCGAACTCACCCACGAGCTGGCCCGCACCCCCGCCCCCGACCTGCGCCGCAAGGACACCCCGGACGAGAAGTGACCCCGGGGCGCACGGTGCCCCCGTCTGCCCCGGATGGCACAATCTGGCAGGGCGGACACCGGTCCGCCGTCGCCGCCCGACCGGGACCGGCGGCCCCCGACCCCCAGGGACACCACGACTCGTGCGAGCACCCAGGCCCACTCGGTACGGCCCGACCGATCCGACGGACGACACCCGAGGAGCGGGCCGATGAGCACCTACCGGGACCTCGCCCACCGGGGCACCGCCCGCGCCACCGTCCTGCGGACCGTCGGCACCCGGGAGCGCCGCTCCCTGCTGACCGCGCCCCGCGTCCCGACCGTCGGCATCGACATCGGCGGTACGAAGGTGATGGCCGGGGTGGTCGACCCGGACGGCAACATCCTGGAGAAGATCAGGACCGAGACGCCCGACAAGTCGAAGAGTCCCCGGGTCGTCGAGGACACCATCGTCGAGCTGGTCCTCGATCTCTCCGACCGGCACGACGTGCACGCCGTCGGTATCGGCGCGGCCGGCTGGGTCGACGCCGACCGCTCCAAGGTGCTCTTCGCCCCGCACCTCGCCTGGCGCGACGAACCCCTCAGGGACGCGCTCTCCTCCCGGCTCGCCGTCCCGGTCATGGTCGACAACGACGCCAACACCGCCGCCTGGGCCGAGTGGCGCTTCGGCGCCGGGCGCGGCGAGGACCACCTCGTCATGATCACGCTGGGCACCGGCATCGGCGGGGCCATCCTGGAGGACGGCCGGGTCAAGCGCGGCAAGTTCGGGGTCGCCGGAGAGTTCGGCCATATGCAGGTCGTGCCCGGCGGCCACCGGTGCGCCTGCGGCAACCGGGGGTGCTGGGAGCAGTACAGCTCCGGCAACGCCCTGGTCCGGGAGGCGCGGGAGCTGGCCGCCGCGGACTCCCCGGTCGCGTACAACATCATCGAGCACGTCAAGGGCAACGTGCAGGAGATCACCGGGCCGCTCATCACCGAGCTGGCCAGGGACGGCGACGCCATGTGCGTCGAACTCTTCCAGGACATCGGGCAGTGGCTCGGCGTCGGCATCGCCAACCTCGCCGCCGCCCTCGACCCGTCCTGCTTCGTCATCGGCGGGGGCGTCAGCGCCGCCGACGACCTCCTCATCGGCCCGGCCAGGGACGCCTTCCGCCGCCATCTCACCGGGCGCGGCTACCGCCCCGAGGCCCGGATCGCCAAGGCCCAGCTCGGCCCCGAGGCGGGCATGGTCGGCGCCGCGGACCTCGCCCGTCTCGTCGCCCGGCGCTTCCGGCGCGCCAACCGCCGCCGGGTGGAGCGCCATGAACGGTACGAGCGGTACGCACAGGCCATCAGGACCGCCCGGCCGGGCCAGGAGCCGCCGTCATGACCATGGACCGGCCGCACCCCCCCTCCGTACCCGGCCCGGACCGGCCGGGGCCCGCGGAGCCCGCCGCCAGGCCGCCCGAGGACCGGCGCCACCGCAACCGGCGCCGCTGGCTGACCGCGATCGTCATCGTGCTGCTCATCGGGATCCCGGCCGGGTATCTCGTGGTCTCGGCGGAGCAGAGCCGGGACAGCGGCCGCAACAAAGAGATCGAGTCGGCCGCGACCGGGCTCCAGGACCTGCGTCCCTCCAAGATGAAGCGGCGCGTCTTCGAGGTGCCGGTCCCGCCCGGCGCCACCCGGGTGCGGTACTTCGAGACGAGCAACTGGAAGACCAGCAGGCTCTATGTCCAGTTCGACGTGACCTCCGGGCGGCTCGACGCCTTCCTCACCGACCTCGGCACCAGCCGCTCGGCCCTGGTGGACGGATCCCTCCCCATCACCCCCCGCGACCGGCAGACCGTGGGGTGGGACTTCGATCAGCCAGGACACCACCTGGCGGGCGTCCAGCACCGGCAGCCGGGCCCGCGCCCCAGCCAGGACGTCGTCGTGGACCTGACCGACCCCGGGTTCCCGAGGGTGTACGTGGTCTCCACGACGACCCCGTGAGCCGGCGGCTCCTCCGCGAGGAGTCGGCTCTCGGCGAACTGGGCTCGCCCGTAAAGAAGTTGATATGGAAAGCTGTCGCCTGCCGATTCGCGGGCCGGGCGCCCCCGGGCGGTCCGCCGGAAGGAGCACAGCGTGTCAGAGCAGGGCCTCCGCGCCGAGGACATCGACACCAGCAGGGCGCACCCTGCCCGTATCTACGACTATCTGCTGGGCGGCAAGGACAACTACGACATAGACCGGCAGGCCGGCGAACGGCTCGCACTCGCCGCGCCCGAGGTACGGATCGGCCTCAAGGCCAACCGGGCCTTCCTGCGCCGCGCCGTCCGCCATGTGGTCGACAGCGGCGTCCGCCAGATCCTCGACATCGGCACCGGGCTGCCCACCTCCCCGAACGTGCACGAGGTCGCCCAGGAGGCGGCGCCGGACGTCCGGGTCGCGTACGTCGACAACGACCCCATCGTCCGCGCCCACGCCGACGCGCTGCTCAGCGACTCCGCTACGACCAGCATCGTCCTCGGCGACCTGCGCGACCCGTCGGCCGTGCTGGACCACCCGGACATCCGCCGCGTCATCGACTTCGACCGGCCGGTCGCCCTCTTCCTCGTCGCCGTCGTGCACTTCCTCACCGACGAGGAGAAGCCCGAGGAGGTCGTCGCCGCCCTCCGCGACGCCCTGGCGCCCGGCAGCTTCCTGGTCCTGTCCCATGTCACCAACGACTTCCAGGACCGCCGCGACGCCGTGGCCGTCTACGACAACGCCTCCGCCACCCTGAACCTCCGCCCCCGCGCCCAGATCGAGGGCTTCTTCGGCGACTTCGGCCTGATCGAACCCGGGCTGGTCCAGGTCCCGTTCTGGCGCCCGGACGGCCCGCCGCCGCCCCACTCCGAGGAGATCGGCATCTACGCGGGCGTGGCCCGCAAGAACGGCTGACGCCCCCTCCGCCCGCGCCGACGGCCCCGCTGGTCGCTGGACGGTCCGGGGAATGGCTCGAAGCAGCCCCCGGCTTCGCTCTGCTCGGCCACCGCCGACCGCCCGGCCCACTACGATGCCCCGGGGGATGTGGAGGATCATCCTCCGGGGCCGGACATACGCCGGACAGGATGAGGAGGTCTGGCGGAGTCCCCCGCCCCCCTCCCATGGGAAATCGTGAGATATGGGAGCGTGAGCGGGTGAGTGAGACAACGCCCCCCAAGACCCTTCAGTACCGCATGGACGGTCCGGAGGACGCCCCTGTCCTGATTCTGGGGCCTTCCCTCGGCACCACCTGGCACATGTGGGACCGTCAGGTCCCCGAGCTGGCCCGCCAGTGGCGGGTGTTCCGCTACGACCTCCCCGGTCACGGCGGCGCCCCGGCCCACCCCGCCACCAGCGTCCCCGAGCTGGCCCGCCGGCTGCTCGACACCCTCGACGGGCTCGGCATCCAGCGCTTCGGCTATGTGGGGTGCTCCATCGCCGGGGCCATCGGCGCCGAACTGGCGCTGCGCCGCCCCGACCGGATCGCCTCGCTGGCGCTGGTCGCGGCCTCGCCCCGGTTCGGTACGGCCGACGAGTTCCGCCAGCGCGGGGTAATCGTCCGGGCCAACGGCCTCGACCCGATGGCCAGGACCGCGCCCGAGCGCTGGTTCACCCCCGGCTTCGCCGCCGCCCAGCCGGCCATCGTCGAATGGGCGGTCCAGATGGTCCGTACCACCGACCCCGGCTGCTACATCGCCGCCTGCGAGGCGCTGGCCGCCTTCGACATCCGGGCCGAGCTGGGCCGTATCTCCGTGCCCACCCTCGTTCTGGTCGGCGCGGAGGACCAGGTCACCGGGCCCGCCGAGGCACGCACCCTGGTCGCGGGGATACCCGACGCGCGCCTCGCGCTGGTCCCCGGCGCCTCCCACCTCGCCCCGGTCGAGCAGCCCGCCGCCGTCACCGATCTGCTGGTGACCCACTTCGCCACCGCCTGGTACAACCCGTCCGACACCGCGACCGGGCTCACCGTGATGCCCGACCGGATGGCCGGGCCCTCGGTCTCGGCGACGGTCGGCCCGGTCGCCGAGATCGCCCCCGCCGAGCAGCCCCAGCCGGTGGCCGCCGGGCGCGTCGACCCGTACGACGCGGGGATGCTCGTACGGCGCCAGGTCCTCGGCGACGCCCATGTGGACCGGGCCATGGCCACCGCCGACGAGTTCTCCGGCGACTTCCAGGAGCTGCTGACCCGGTACGCCTGGGGCGAGGTGTGGACCAGGGAGGGGCTCGACCGCCGTACCCGCAGCGCCGTGACGCTCACCGCGCTCGTCGCCGGCGGCCATATGGAGGAGTTCGCCTTCCACACCCGGGCGGCGCTCCGCAACGGGCTCACTCCGGCGGAGATCAAGGAAGTCCTCATCCAGGCGGCCGTCTACTGCGGCGTCCCGGCGGCGAACACCGCGTTCCGGGTGGCCAGGACCGTGGTCCAGGAGGAGACCCGGCCGGAGGCGTAGGAGGATGGGCGGGGGGAGCGGGGAGCGGTCGGCTCGGCTCGATGCGGTTCGGTTCGATGCGGTTCGGTTCGGTTCGGCGCGGGAGGCAGTGATGAGGCTCACCAAGAAGACCCACGCGTGTGTGCGGCTGGAGAAGGACGGGCGGGCGCTCGTCATCGACCCCGGCGTCTTCACCGAGGAGGACGCGGTCCGGGACGCCGACGTTCTGCTGGTCACCCATGAGCACCCCGACCACTTCAGCGAGGAGCGGCTGCGCGCCGGGCTCACCGGGAACCCGGGCGCCGAGCTGTGGACGCTGCGCAGTGTCGCGGAGCGGATGTCCGCCGCCTTCCCCGGACGGGTCCACACGGTGGGGCACGGCGACGCGTTCTCGGCGGCGGGCTTCGACGTACGGGTGTACGGCGAGCTCCACGCGGTGATCCACCCGGATCTGCCGCGCGTCACGAACGTCGGCTACCTGGTGGACGGCGCCGTCTTCCACCCCGGGGACGCCCTCACCGTCCCCGACCACCCCGTCGACACGCTGCTGCTGCCCGTCCAGGCCCCCTGGAGCAAGATCTCCGAGGTCATCGAGTATGTACGGGAGGTGAAGCCGGTGCGGGCCTTCGACGTCCACGACGCGCTCCTCACCGACCTCGCCCGGCCCGTCTACGACACCCACATCGGCAACCTGGGCGGCGCGGAGCACGCCCGGCTCGCCCCGGGCGCCTCGGCCGACCTGTAGCCCGGGGCCGGGGCCGGGCCGGGGCCGGAGCCGGGCCCGGGGGGCGTCGAGGGCGCCGTACCCCGACTGTCGGACCCCGCCGATAGGCTGTCACGCATGCGCATCGCCACCTGGAACGTCAATTCGATCACCGCCCGGCTGCCCCGGCTGCTGGCCTGGCTGGAGAGCAGCGGCACGGACGTGCTCTGCGTCCAGGAGACCAAGTGCGCCGAGGCGCAGTTCCCCTTCGAGCAGCTCGCCGAGGCGGGGTACGAGTCGGCGGTCAACGCCACGGGGCGGTGGAACGGGGTGGCGCTGATCTCCCGGGCCGGGCTCGCCGATGTCGTCAAGGGGCTGCCCGGGGGCCCCGAGTACGAGGGGGCCGAGGAGCCGCGCGCGATCTCCGCGACCTGCGGCCCGGTCCGGCTCTGGTCGGTGTACGTGCCGAACGGCCGGGAGGTCGGCCACGACCACTACGCGTACAAGCTCCGCTGGTTCGAGGCGCTGCGCGACGCGGTGAGCGAGGACGCGGCGGGCCCCCGCCCCTTCGCGGTCCTCGGTGACTACAACGTCGCCCCGGCCGACGAGGACGTCTGGGACCTCTCCCGCTTCGAGGGCGCCACCCATGTCACCCCGGCCGAGCGCGCCGCGCTGGCCGCGCTGCGCGAGCGCGGTCTGACCGACGTGGTGCCGCGCCCGCTGAAGTACGACCGCCCGTACACCTACTGGGACTACCGGGAGCTGGGCTTCCCGAAGAACAAGGGCATGCGGATCGACCTGGTGTACGGGAACGGGCCGTTCGCCGGGGCGGTCAAGGACAGCTATGTCGACCGCGAGGAGCGCAAGGGCAAGGGCGCCTCCGACCATGCCCCGGTCGTGGTCGACCTGGACGTCTGAGCCGCGCGCCGAGCCGTCCCGCCGGGACCCGCCGCCCCCGCGCGCCCTGTGGTGGAGCGCCCGGGGGAGTGGCACCCTGAGCGGTATGAATTTCTCCTTTCTGGACAACTGGCGCAAGCGCCACGAGGGCGCGGACGCCGTGACGCTCTCCACCGCCGCCGGCGACCGGGAAGGCGTGGCGGAACTGCTCTCCGAGTGCGAGCTGCTCCGGGTCAGGGCGGGGCAGCACGGGCTGGAACTGGACGACTCCCCGGCCTCGCTGGCCGCGCTCGACCAGCTGCCCCCGCGCTGGCGCGACGACCCCGAGGAGCTGCCCTGGCTCGGCAACGACGCGGGCCTCTATCTGGGCACGGTCATCGTCCGTACCGTCCCCGGCGCCGCCTGGCGCGTCTGGCCGGGCGGCCACCCCGTCGTCCGGCTGGCGTCGGGCCGGGAGATCCAGGTCGTGGAGGCCGGGGTCGCCTGGGCGGCCACCGGGGCGCCGGAACTCTCCCAGGTCTACGCGGAGGCCGCCGAGGGCTGACCCGGCCGCCCGGCCCCTGGCCGGCCCGGACCAGGACCCCGGCACTCCGCAGTAAATACGGCTTATGCCCCATATGTGCGTGTCGTGCGTGAAGTCCCTTTTCCGGCTGGATAGTTTGCGCTGACCTCGACACAGCCGAGAGTGAGTGGGTGGGGCAGCGTATGGCCGGCGATCCGTTGATCGAGCTGCGGAATGTCAACAAGCACTTCGGGAGTCTGCACGTCCTGCGGGACATCGACCTCACCGTCGACCGGGGCGAGGTCGTCGTGGTCATCGGACCCTCGGGCTCCGGCAAGTCCACCCTCTGCCGCACCATCAACCGGCTGGAGACCATCGACTCGGGCCGGATCACCATCGACGGCAGCCCCCTCCCGGCCGAAGGGCGCGGGCTCGCCCGGCTCCGTACCGAAGTCGGCATGGTCTTCCAGTCGTTCAACCTCTTCGCGCACCGGACCGTGCTCGCCAATGTCTCCCTCGCCCAGATCAAGGTCCGGGGGCGCGGCCGGGCCCAGGCCGACCGGCGCTCCCTCGAACTCCTCGACCGGGTCGGCCTCGCCGACCAGGCGGAGAAGCTCCCCGCCCAGCTCTCCGGCGGCCAGCAGCAGCGGGTCGCCATCGCCCGCGCGCTCGCCATGGACCCGCAGGCGCTCCTCTTCGACGAGCCCACCTCGGCGCTCGACCCCGAGATGATCAACGAAGTCCTCGATGTCATGCGGCAGCTCGCCGCCGAGGGCATGACCATGGTGGTCGTCACCCACGAGATGGGCTTCGCGCGCTCCGCCGCCCACCGGGTCGTCTTCATGGCCGACGGCAGGATCATCGAGGACCGCACCCCCGAGGAGTTCTTCACCGCCCCGGAGTCCGACCGCGCCAGGGACTTCCTCTCCAAGATCCTCAAGCACTGACGGGGGCGCGCTCCGTGAGACATCCACTCGGCCTCCGTATCCGCCTCTCCGCCCCGCGGGCCCTTCTCGTCGCGCTGCTCGCCGCCCTGCTCGCCCTCCCGGCCGCGGGCTGCGGCAGGCCCGGCAGCCCGCCCGTGAAGGGCCCCCGGCCCGAGGCACTGCCCCGCTACCACGTCGACACCGGATTCCGGCTCCCCGCCTCGCCCACCTGGGAACGGGCCCAACGCCGCGGATACCTGGTCGTCGGGGCCAAGGAGGACCAGCCGTACCTGGGCGAGAAGGACCCCGCCACCGGCGTCTACTCCGGCTTCGACATCGAGATCGCCAAGATGATGGCCGCCTCCCTCGGCTTCGACCCGAAGACCATCCGCTTCCGCACCATCGCCTCCGCCAACCGCGAGACCGCCCTCCAGAACGGCCAGATCGACTACTACGTCGGCACCTACACCATCAACGAGAACCGCAAGAAGCTCGTCGGCTTCGCCGGCCCCTACTACCTGGCCGGACAGTCCCTCCTCGTACGGACCGACGAACACGGCATCGACGGGCCCCGGGACCTCGCGGGGAAGCGCGTCTGCTCCGCCTCGGGATCCACCCCGTACCAGCGCATCCAGCAGGAGTACCCGCGCATCCAGCTCGTCGGGTACGACACCTACTCGATCTGCGTGGACAACCTGCTCACCTATCAGGTCGCCGCCGTCACCACCGACGACACCATCCTCCAGGGGTACGCCGCCAAGGCGCCCCGCGAACTCAAGGTCGTCGGCAAGCCGTTCTCCGAGGAGCCGTACGGCATCGGCGTCCCCCGCGCCGACAACGCCCTGCGGCTCGCCCTCGACGACGCGCTCGCCGTCCACGAGCGGAACGGCGACTGGCAGCGGGCATACGACGCCACCCTCGGCCTCTCCGGCCGCAAGGCGACCCCACCCCCGCCCATCGACCGCTACCCGGCGAGCTGAGGCCACGCCATGGACGTACTCACCGACAACTTCGCCCTCTACGGCAGGGGCTTCCTCGGCACCCTCGAACTGACCGTGTACGCCTCGCTGCTGGCGCTCGCGCTCGGCTTCCTGATGGCCTCGTTCCGGGTGGCGCCGGTGCGCTCGCTGCGCGCGGTGGGCACCGTCTGGGTCACCGTGCTCCGCAACACCCCGCTGACGCTGCTCTTCTTCGCCGTCGTCCTCGGACTGCCGCGCTTCGGACTCGTCCTGCCCTTCCAGCTCTTCGCGGTCCTCGCCCTCGGCTGCTACACCTCCGCGTTCATCTGCGAAGTGCTGCGCTCCGGCATCAACACCGTCCACAAGGGCCAGGGCGAGGCGGCCCGCAGCCTCGGGATGACCTTCGGCCAGACGCTCGGCGGCGTCGTCCTGCCGCAGGCCTTCCGCACCGTCATCCCGCCCATCGGCTCCACCCTGATCGCGCTCGCCAAGAACTCCGCGATCGCCGGCGCGTTCAGCGTCACCGAACTCCTCGGCACCTACAAGGTCCTCAGCGAGAGGGGCTACAACATCATCTGGTCGTTCATCTGGATCGCCGTGGGGTATCTCGTCATCACCCTCGCCATCAGCGCCCTCTTCCATCTGATGGAGAAGCGCTGGGGGGTCGCCCGATGAGCGCGGGACCCTCCACCGCCCTCTACGACATCCCCGGCCCCCGCACCCTGCGCCGGCACCGCCTCTACGGGGTGGTGACGACGGTGGTGCTCCTCGCCCTGCTCGCGCTCCTGCTCCGGCTGCTCTTCGACAGCGGCCAGTTCACCGCCACCAAGTGGAACCCCTTCACCTACCAGGGCATCCAGGACCTGCTGCTGCGCGGTCTCGCCAACACGCTCAAGGCGTTCGCCCTCGCGGCGGTCCTCTCGCTCGCGCTCGGCGCGCTCCTCGCCTGCGGCCGGCTCTCCGAACACCGCCCCGTCCGCCTGGCCGCCACCGTGGTGGTGGAGTTCTTCCGCGCCATGCCCGTGCTGGTGATGATCTTCTTCATCTTCGTGGCGCTCAAGGTCCAGCCGCTCCCCGCGCTGGTGGCGGGGCTCGCCCTCTACAATGGCTCCGTGCTCGCCGAGGTCTTCCGTACCGGCATCCACGCGGTGGAGCGCGGTCAGGGCGAGGCCGCGTACGCGCTCGGCATGCGCAAGACCCAGGTCATGACCCATGTGCTGGTGCCTCAGGCGGTCCGGGCCATGCTTCCCACGATCGTCAGCCAACTGGTGGTCGCGCTCAAGGACACATCGCTGGGCTATCTCATCACCTACGAGGAGTTCCTCCATGCCGGAAAGCTCATCGCCTCGAATCTCGACTACGATTTGCCGTTCATCCCCGTGGTGATGGTGATTTCGCCGATCTACATCGGGATGTGCATGCTGCTCTCCTGGCTCGCCCACTGGCTGGCCGGGCGGCAGCGGCGCAACCCGAGAACCGAGGCCGTGGGAGCCGCCCCGGCCGCACCAGGGACGCTGCTGCCGGGCGGGCAGTAGCGGCGTAAAAGAAGGGGAAAGGGCAGTGGCCCGCCCGGCAGACAGCCGGAGATCACTTCTCGTACGGCGGCGGTACCCGGCCCACCGGCCGGAACCGGCGCACGGGAGGAAGGTCAGCCGTCTGCCGGTCGGGTTGTGCTCTTCGCCGAGGACGTCTTCCCGGCCGGTCCGGACCCGGGGGCGGGCTCCGGCAGCGGGGTCCTGGCCATCCGGGTCACCTCCGCGACCAGCTCCGCCACATCCGGGCCGTACGCCTCCGAGTTGACCACCTTCAGCAGCAGAACGAACGAGCCGTCGCCGTGCTTGCGGGCCAGCCGCTCGTGGTGGCGGGCGAGATAGCGGGTGGCCGCCTGGTTGGTGACCGACCGCTGGCCGCAGCAGAGGAAGACGGGGCGCGCCCCCTCCCCGGCGGTCAGCCGCGCCAGCAGGACGTACTCGCTGACGCCGGGCTCCGCGCGATAGCGGTCGGTCCCGATCCGGAAGGCGCCCCGCTCGGAGACCGGCTCGGCGTCGGTGTTCACCCGGACGCCGGGGAGCAGGGAGGAGAGATGGGCCGCCATCCGCCGATTGGAGGAAGGGCCGCCCAGGCAGAATTCCGTACGCTCCCCGAAGCCCTGGCGCGCGGTGTCGTGCTGGACGATCTCGGCGTGGGCACCGCACTCCTTGATCAGTGCGGAGAGTTCCAGCAGGGCGGAGACATCGTTGCGGTGGACGGCCCCGTCGCCGCCCGCCTTCCGGTCGACGACCAGCAGGGACTCCGAGTTGGCGGGCAGCCCGAAGAACCTCTGCTTCCTGCGGAGCCTGCGCCGCCAGAGGTAGGTGCGCGCGATCCAGCCGAGCGCGGCACCGACCCCCGCGGCGACCGCACCGAGCACGATGTTGCGTATGTCGTCACTCATGGGCGCGCATCGTAGCGGCCGGGCGCCACCGGTGTCCCGGGCGGTCCTGACGGGGCCGCCGCCACGCGGTTACGCTGCGTACGGAGCGCTGGGACGGGTCCCGCGCCGACCGCTCCACCCGCTGACTGGAGGTACCAGATGCGTCGCTCCGCAGTGCGCAACACCTCGCTCGTGGCCATCGCCGCCGGAGTGCTCCTGACCGGTGGCACAGCGCCGCCCGCCGCGGTCTCGGCCCCCTCGGCGCCCACCGGCCGGACCACCCCCCACCCACCGGCGAAGGTGCCCGTCGCCGAGGGGTACGGGGGAGCCGTCGCCAGCGTCGACGCCGACGCCTCCGCCGCCGGCATCGAGATACTCAGGAAGGGCGGCAACGCCGTGGACGCGGCCGTCGCCACCGCCGCCGCCCTCGGGGTGACCGAGCCCTACTCCTCGGGCATCGGCGGAGGCGGCTACTTCGTCTCCTACGACGCCACGTCCCGTACGGTACGGACCATCGACGGCCGGGAGACCGCCCCCGCCTCCGCCGACCGCTCGCTCTTCCTGGAGAACGGCGTCCCGCTCCCCTTCGACCAGGCCGTCACCAGCGGACTGAGCGTCGGCACCCCCGGCACCCCGGCCACCTGGGACACCGCGCTCCGCGCCTGGGGCAGCCGCTCCCTCGGCGAGGTGCTCAAGCCCGCCGAACGGCTGGCCAAGGACGGCTTCACCGTCGACGAGACCTTCCGCTCCCAGACCCAGGCCAACCAGGCCCGGTTCGCGGACTTCCCCGACACCGCCAAGCTCTTCCTGCCCGGCGGCCGACTCCCCGTCGTGGGCTCGGTCTTCAAGAACCCCGACCTCGCCCGCACCTACCGCGAACTGGGCCGCGAGGGCACCGGGCTGCTCTACCGGGGCGCCCTCGGCCGCGACATCGTCCGTACGGTCCGTACGCCCCCGGTGAACCCCGCGGCGACCCGCACGGTACGCCCCGGCGATCTGACGGAGCGCGACCTCGCCGCGTACCGCACCAAGCGGGAGGCGCCGACGAAGGTCACCTACCGGGGGCTCGACGTCTACGGGATGGCGCCCTCGTCGTCCGGCGGCACCACCGTCGGCGAGGCGCTCAACATCCTCGGCCGCACCGACCTTTCACGGGCCTCGCAGGCCGCGTATCTGCACCGGTACATCGAGGCGAGCCGGATCGCCTTCGCCGACCGGGGCCGCTGGGTTGGCGACCCGGCCTTCGAGGACGTCCCCGTGCAAGGGCTGCTCTCGCGGCGCTTCGCGGACGCGCGCGCCTGCCTGATCTCCGGCCAGAAGGCGCTCACCAGCCCGCTCGCCCCGGGCGACCCCCGCGACCCCAAGCCGTGCGACCGCGGCGGCACTTCGGCGCCGACCACCTTCGAGGGCGAGAACACCACCCACCTCACCGTCGCCGACAAGTGGGGCAACGTCGTCGCGTACACCCTGACCATCGAGTCGACGGGCGGCAGCGCCATCACCGTGCCGGGGCGGGGCTTCCTCCTCAACAACGAGCTGACGGACTTCTCGTTCGCCCCGGCCAACCCGGCGGTCCACGACCCGAACCTGCCGGGCCCCGGCAAGCGCCCCCGCTCCTCGATCTCCCCCACCATCGTCCTGGACCGCCACGGCAAGCCGGTCCTCGCGGTGGGATCACCGGGCGGCGCCACCATCATCACCACCGTGCTCCAGACCCTCACCAACCGGCTGGACCGGGGGATGCCGCTCGTCGACGCGATCGCGGCGCCGCGCGCCAGCCAGCGCAACACGGCCGCCACGGAGCTGGAGCCGGGCCTCTGGAACAGCCCGGTGCGGGGCCGACTGGAGGCGCTGGGGCACACGTTCACCCAGAACCCGGAGATCGGCGCCGCAACCGGGGTGCAGCGGCTGCCGGACGGCCGCTGGCTCGCGGCGGCCGAGAAGGTGCGCAGGGGCGGCGGCTCCGCGATGGTCGTCCAGCCGTCGCCGGGCCGCACGCACTGATCCGGTCACGCCGGTCCCGTACGCGGTGATCCCGGTGCGCCGATCCGGCCGCACCGGTCCCGTACGCACGGCCGGTAGGCGTCACCTGTACGGGCCGTCCGTACACACCCCCCGGCGAGTTTGAACTCGTCGTGGACAAAGTATGGACGGTCCGGTGCGCTCTTCGTACGCTGGGCGTCGCTCTCGCACGGTAGGTACCGCTCCCCGGCCCGCGCTGCGCCGCAGCGCACAGCAGGAGGCAGAGTGACGCCCCGCACGCACCTGAGCAGCCCCGGACAGCGCGGTGGATCCCCCGGAGACCGCCGAAGAGGTCCGCGCAGAGGCCCCCGGAGAATCGTCGGGACGCTTCTCGCGGCCCTCCTCGCCGGCGGGCTCGCGGCGCCCGCCGCCCAGGCGGACGAGAAACCCTTCGGGGACCTGCCGCCCCAGGAACCCGGGGTCACCCTCCGGGTCTTCGACATCCAGACGCCGCTGAGCAAGCTCTGCGACCTCAAACCGGCGCAGACCCCCAACGTCGACAAACTGATCCCGACGATCGACTGGTCCTCCACCGAGGGCTTCGGCTTCGACGACCTCTTCGTCTCGCAGATCACCGGCAACCTGAACGTTCCGGAGAACGGTACGTACGCCTTCCGGCTGATCAGCGACGACGGCTCGCGCCTCTTCCTCGGCGACCAGAGGGTCATCGACCACGACGGGCTCCACGGCGCCGAGCCCAAGGACGGCGAGATCGTCCTCACCGCCGGCTACCACCCGCTCCGTATCGACCACTTCGACCGGTACGGCGAACAGCAGGTCACCCTCCAGTGGAAGCCGCCGGGCGCCGACACGTTCACCCTCGTCCCCAACTCCGTGCTCTCCACCGAAGCCGGGGTGGTCCGGGTCACCGCCCCCGGCCGCAAGGAGTGCGAGGGCACCTTCGACACCCCGGGCGACGGGCTGCCGCTGACCTCGGTCAACCCCGGCTACGACCTCACCGACCTGCGCCCCGCCGGGTTCCAGCCGCAGATATCCGCGATGGACTGGCTGCCGGGCGGCCGGCTCGCCATCACCACCTGGGGCGGCTCCGACAACCTGGCGGGCGAGGTCTACGTACTCGACCATGTCACCGGGGAGACCAGCCCGGAGAAGGTCACGTACACGAAGATCGCCGAAGGGCTGCGCGAGCCGATGGGGATCAAGTACGTCGAGGGGAAGCTGTACGTCTCGGAGAAGCACCAGCTCACCGAGTTGTCGCGGCTCGACGGACCCAACCCTCCGGAGGAGCGGCGCAAGATAGCCGAGTGGCCGTACGGCAAGAACTTCCACGAGTTCGCCTTCGGGCTGCTCTACGAGGGCGGCGACTTCTATCTGAACCTGTCGGTCGCCATCAACCTCGGCGGCGCGACCACCCGCCCGCAGCCCGCGGAGAACCGCGGCACCACCGTCAAGGTGAACCGGAAGACCGGGAAGGTCACCTACCTCGCCGGCGGCCTGCGCACCCCCAACGGGATCGGCCGGGGCCCGGACGGTGAACTCTTCGTCACCGACAACCAGGGCGGCTGGCTGCCCGCCTCCAAGCTGCTCCATGTCAAGAAGGACCGGTTCTTCGGCCACTACACCGAACCGGCCGGACCCTTCGACGACCGTACCGTCACCAAGCCGGTGCTCTGGCTGCCGCAGAACGAGATCGCCAACTCTCCGAGCACCCCGATGGTGTTGAAGAAGGGACCCTTCGCCGGGCAGATGGTCTTCGGCGACGTCACCTACGGCGGGCTCCAACGTGCCGACCTGGAGAAGGTGAAGGGCGAGTACCAGGGCGCGGTCTTCCGCCACACCCAGGGCCTCGAAGCCGGCATCACCCGGATCAGCACGGGCCCCGACGGCGCGATCTACGCGGGCGGCCTCGGTGCCGAGGGCAACTGGGGGCAGGAGGGCAAACTCCGGTACGGCCTCCAGAAGCTCACGCCCAACGGGAAGAACCCGTTCGACATCAAGACCATGCGCGCCACCCGCGACGGCTTCGAACTGACCTACACCCAGCCGCTGTCGGAGGAGACCGCCGCCGAACTGGCCGACGGTGCCTACTCGGTGGAGCAGTGGCGGTACGTCCCCACCCCGGCGTACGGCGGCCCCAAGATCGACGAGGAGGTGCTGCCCGTCGCGGCGGCCAAGCTCTCCGCCGACCGCAAGAAGGTCCGGCTCACCATCCCGGGGCTCAAGACCGACCGGGTGGTCCATGTCCGCTCCCCGCGCCCGTTCGCCTCGGCCGCCGGTGAGGAACTCTGGTCCACCGAGGCCTGGTACACCCTGAACGCGCGCCCGGGCCCCGAGGAGCCGGTCACCTCGTACGACGCCGAGTCGGGGAAGCTGGCCGGCGGCGCGGGCATCGCCACCGAGCACTCCGGGTACACCGGCGGCGGCTTCGTCGACGGCTTCGGTACGGCGGGCGCCTCCGTCACCGTCGAGGTCACCGCCCCCGCGAAGGGCGCCTACGACGTGGGCCTGCGGTACGCCAACGGGCCCAACCCCTTCACCGGGACGAAGACCCTCGGGGTCAGCGTCAACGGCGGGCAGGCGAAACAGACCAGCCTGCCCTCCACCGGCCCCTGGAACCGCTGGTCCACCAAGACCGAGCGGCTCACCCTGAACAAGGGGCGCAACACCATCACGTACATCCATCGCCCCGAGGACACCGGCCATGTCAACCTCGACATGATCGAGGTACGGAAACCGGGCACCCGGATCGACCTCTTCTCCGGCGGCAGCCTCTCCACCGCCTGGCAGCACACCGACGGGCGCAGCGCCACCTGGCCGCGTACCCCCGAGGACTCCATCGAGGTGTGCTGCGGCGACATCCGCACCAAACAGGGGTTCGGCGACTTCACCCTGCACGCCGAGTTCTGGCTGCCGGACCTGCCGGACGACGTCACCGGGCAGGACCGCGCCAACAGCGGTATCTACCTCCAGGACCGGTACGAGATCCAGATCCTGGACTCCTTCGGGGTGGCGAAGCTCGGCAAGGACGAGGCCGCGGCGATCTACAACAAGAAGGCCGCCGACGCCAACGCCGCCACCGCGCCCGAGACCTGGCAGACGTACGACATCGACTTCCGCGCCGCCCGCTTCGACAGCGAGGGCCGGAAGACCGAGGACGCCCGGATCACCGTGGTGTGGAACGGCGTGAAGGTCCACGACAACGTGGCGGTGGACGGCCCGACCGGCGGCGGCGACGCCGAATCGGCGGCCACGGGGGCGATCCGGCTCCAGGACCACGGGAACAAGGTCCGCTTCCGGAACCTCTGGATCGAGCCGCGCACCTGACCGGAGGGACCGGGAACAAGCAAGAAGGAGGAGAAGGGCGGCGGCCCGGGGCGGTTCTCAGAGCTCCGTGAGGATCCGCGGGCCGTCGTCGGTGATCGCCACCGTGTGCTCCGTGTGGGCCGCGCGGCTGGCGTCGAGGGTACGGAGCGTCCAGCCGTCGCGGGCGGTGAAGCTGCGGTCCGTACCGCTGCTCGTCACCATCGGCTCGATCGCCAGCACCATCCCGTGCCGTAACAGCAGCCCCCGCCCCGGGCGTCCCTCGTTGGGGACGCCCGGGTCCTCGTGCATCGTGCGCCCCACGCCGTGCCCGCCGAACCCGGTGGGGATGCCGTACCCGGCCGCGCGGCAGACCCGGCCGACCGCGTGCGCGATGTCCCCGATCCGGTTGCCGACCCGGGCCGCCGCGATACCCGCCGCCAGCGCCTCGTACGACGTGTCGATCAGCCGGAGGTCGTCCGGGCGGGCCCGGCCCACGGTGAAACTGACCGCCGAGTCCCCGACCCAGCCGTCGAGGACCGCGCCGCAGTCGATCGACACCAGGTCGCCGTCGGCCAGCCGGTAGGAGCCCGGGATGCCGTGCACGATCGCGTCGTTGACCGAGGCGCAGATGACGGCGGGGAACGGGGTGGGCGCCCAGTGCGGGTGGTAGTCCAGGAACGGCGACCCCGCCCCCGCCGCACGGAGGGCGGCCCGCGCGGTCTCGTCCAGCGCGCGGAGGGGGACCCCCACGGCGGCGGCCTCGCGCACGGCCGCCAGCGCCTGGGCGACGACCCGGCCCGCGGCCCGCATGGCGTCCAGGGAAGCGTCGCTCTTGATCTCCACCATGCCCAATAACTTTACCGGTCAGTGGTGCGTGCAGGAATCTCCGGCGAGGGACCGGTGGACGGGTTCCGGCCGGGCCGGGAATCTCCCGGGCGGTATTACAATGACGGAATGGTACGGACCCCCCTCACCCCGGAAGAGCGTGAGCGCGGCGAGCAGCTCGGCCGGCTGCTCCGCGAGGCGCGCGGCCCGCGCAGCATGGTCGAGATCGCCGCCGCCGCCGGAATCTCCCCGGAGACCCTGCGCAAGATCGAGACCGGCCGTGCCCCCACCCCCGCCTTCTTCACGGTCGCGGCGCTCGCCGAGGCGCTGGGCCTGTCGATGGACCGGATCGCCGCGAGCTGCGCGCCCGTACCGGTCTGACGTCCGGCCCGGCGATTTCACTCTGACGTACCGTCAATTGTGGTGGTACGGAAGGGAGTTCTATGAGGGCATCGCACCCTCCCGGAAAACTCTCCGTATTCGTCCTGTAACACGACTGCTGTCAAATGCCTCGGACCGAAGCGTTCTCTTCGGAACGGGAGGAGCGGGACAGCGATGGCGGTGCGGCAACTCCCGGTGGAGACCGGGACGTTCGCGCGATACTTGACCGGTCTGACGGCACTGCTCGACCCCGGGGCCGGCTGGTACGGAGTCTTCCTGCACCGCGACCCCGAGGGGTTACGGGCCTGCCTGGACGGCACCGAGATCCCGCCCTGGGACGTGGTCGAGTCCCTGCTCCAGGATTACGCCGCCGGGCGTGCCCGGGGCCCCGTCGCCGAGGAGGCCGAGCGGGCCCGGCGGCTGTACACGGCGTCGGCCGCCGCCACCGACCGGCTCCCCGGCGGGCACCGGGCGGTGGAGGACCGGCTGCGGCTGATGGACCAGGAGCGGCTGCGGGCGGCGCGCCGGGCCGAGGAACTGGTACGGCTGCTCCGTACCGTCCCCGAGGGCTCGGCCGACGAGCGGCGCTTCACCCACGAGCTGGCCTGGACCCGGGACGACCTCGCCCGCGCCACCTCCCGCTGCGCCGAACTCGGCGCGCGGCTGGCGGCGTTGCCGGACCCGGGCGAGGAGGCGGGGGAGGCGGGGGAGGCGAGGGAGGCCGCCCCTGCGCCCGCGCCCCGGCCGAAGAAGCGCAGGCCGCGCGGGGCGCGCTTCGCCGGTCTGGAGATCGACGAGGCGGAGGAGACGGAGGAGGCGGAGAGAACGGCGGGGACAGAAGGGACGGCGGGAACGGCGGGGACGAACGGGGCTGCCGGGGGCACCGGGGGCACCGGGGGCGGCGTACGTACGGAGGTCACGGCGCCCGCCCCCGCGTCCGTACTCCCCGTGTACGCAGCCCCCGCCGCCCCGCGCGGCGCCCGGTTCGGCGGCGCCCCCACCGGTCCCGCCGCGCCGTCCCCCGTACCCTCCGGGCCGTCGCCGGAGGATCACCGGGCCGCCGCCGAGACCGTCGCCGCCCTGCGCGAGCTGCGGGCCGCCGGGCGGACCGGTGAGGCGCATGTCGTCCTCTGCGAGGCCGCCCGGCGCCAGCCCCGGCAGCTTCCGCCGCTCGCCGACGCGCTCGACCGGGCCGGGCTCGGCGCCGACTGGGCCGAGCTGCTCTGGGAGGCGGCCTTCCTGCCGCCCGTCCAGCTCGCCGCAGCGGCCGGGGCGCTCGCCGCCGCCGGCCGGGACGGGGACTGCGGGCAGCTCCTGCGCCAGGGCGTCGCACGGCCCGCCGAGGAGATCGCCGACGCGGCCGGCGCCCTGCGGGACGCGGGCCTGGCACACGAGGCGCGGGCGCTGCTCGGCGCCTTCGTCCAGGCGCGTACGGCCCAGGACGCGGCCCGGCTGGCGGCGGGCGACCCCCGGCGGCTCGTCCCGTACCTCCTCGAAGCGGCCCGTACCGTATCCACCTCCCACGAGCGCGCCGTGGTGCACGCGCTGCGGGTCGCGGGCATCGCGCCGGAGTGAGCGCGCCCCCGGCCGGCAGACCCAGGAGGCCTACGGGGACGGCCGGCCGGTGAGGTAGGCGCCCGGGGTGCGGCCGGTCTCCTGGCGGAACGCGGCGACGAAGGAACTGGCCGTGGCGTACCCGGCATGGTGGGCCACCGCCGTCAACGGCCGCCCCGCAGCCAGGTGTTCCAGCCCCGCGCGGAGCCTGGCCCGGGTGCGCCAGCGGCCGAACGACAGCCCGGTCCCGGCGTCGAACAGCCGGGCGAGCGTACGGGAACCCGCGCCCACCTCCCGCCCCCACTCCGCCAGCGAACGCCGGTCGGCCGGGTGTGCGAGCAGCGCCTCGGCGACCCGGCGGGCGCGCGGGTCGGCGGGCATCGGGAGCTCGACGGTGGTCACCGTGACCGGCCGCAGCAGATCGAAGAGGACCGCCTCCGCCCGCGCCCTGGCCGCCGGGTCCGGGGCGAGGGCCGGGTCCGGGGCCGCGAGATGCGTCACCAGCTCGCGCAGGAGCGGCCCCACCGCCACCACCGTCGGCTCGGCCCAGCGGACCGGGCAGCCCTCGGGCGGCAGATAGACGCTCCGCATCAGCGCCGGACGGGTGGCCAGGATCGTATGCGGAACCCGGGAGGGGATCCAGAGCGCGAGGGTCGGCGGCAGCACCCAGGAGTCGTCCGCCACGGAGACCGTCAGCACGCCGGCCGGGGCCCAGGTCAGTTGGTGGACGGTGTGTTCGTGCTCCCCGAAGCGCTGGCCCCGGCTCATGCCGAAGTTGAGCACCCGCAGCGCCCCGGCCCCGTTCCCGCTCCGGCTTCCGCTGGAAGCGCCCCCGGCGGAAGCGCCCTCGGAAGGTTGGCCGTTCAGCGACATGGAACGGCACCGTATCGCATGTACGTCACGGCGTACGCCGCCTAGCGTCGAGACGACGGCCTCCCGCCGCCCCGCCCCCCCTGCCCCGCGCCGCGAAAGGGGTCCCCCTTGCCCAGACCCGACGCCACGGCCACGGCGGCGGACACCGCCGCCGCCGCTGCCACCGCCCCGCCCGCCACCAGCCCCGACGCGCTGCTGGCCCGGGCGGCCCGCCAGGTCGCCGGGCGGCTGGCCGTCTCCGTGCTCCTGATCAGCGGCCACCAGGGGTGCGAGGCGCTGGTGCCGGTGCTGGTGGGGGTCGTCGTGGACCGGGCGCTGGACGGTGGGTCCGGCGGGTCGCTGCTGCTCTGGCTGGCGGCGCTCGCGCTGGACTTCGCCGCGCTCTCGCTCTGCTTCCGGTTCGGCTCCCGGGCCACCGCCACCGCGATCGAGCGCTCCGCGCACACCCTGCGGGTCTCCCTCGCCGCCCGGCTGCTGGCACCCGACGGCGGTGCGGGCCGGGACCGGCTGCCGGGCGAGCTGCTCTCCGTCGCCACCTCCGACGCCCAGCAGGTCGGCAGGTTCCACGCCACCCTCGCCGGGGCGGCCGGGGCGCTCGCCGCGCTCGTCCTCGCCGCCGTACTCCTGCTCCGGATGTCCGTACCGCTCGGGCTGCTCGTGCTGCTCGGGGCGCCGGCCGTGCTGCTGGTCATGAACCGCCTGGGCCGTCCGCTGGAGCGGCGCGGCGCCGCCGAACAGGCCGCGGCGGCACGGGCGGCGGGGGTCGCGGTCGACTTCGTCGCCGGGCTACGGGTCCTCAAGGGCCTGCGCGCCGAACGCCCCGCCTACGCGCGGTACGCCGAGGCCAACCGGGCGAGTCTGCGCGCCACCGTCGCCGCGGCCCGCTCCGAGGCGCTGCTCGACGGCGGCGCTGTGCTGCTCGCCGGGGTGCTGGTCACGGCGGTGGCGCTGGTGGCGGGGCGGCTCGCGGTCGCCGGGGAGATCGGCCTCGGGGATCTGATCGCCTGTGCCGGACTCTGCCAGTTCCTGATCGGCCCGGCCCAGACCCTGATGGCGATCGGCCCCGACCTCGCCCGCGCCCGCGCCTCCGCCCGACGGGTCGCCGCACTGCTGGACACACCGGTACCGGGCGGGTCCGGGGGCGCGGACAGCACAAGGACCACGGAGACCACGGGGACCGGGGACGCCGCACCGGCGGCGGGTGCCGTACGCGGCGAACTCCGCTTCCACGAGGTCGCGTACGGCGGGCCGAGGGGGCTCCGCGGACTCTCCCTCACCGTCGCGCCGGGCGAGCACCTGGGCGTGGTCACCCCCGAACCCGCCACCGCCAGGGCCCTGTTGAGCTGCCTGAACGGGGACGCGGAGCCCGAGCGCGGCACCGTACGGCTGGACGGGACCCCGCTGCCCGACCTCCCCCTGGCGGCGGCCAGGGCGGCGCTCCTGGTCGCGCCGCACCACCCGTACCTCTTCGACGGCACCCTCCTCGACAACGTACGGACCGCGCACTCCGCCCCGGACGACGGCGCCGACCTGCGGGCCCTGCGCGCCGCCTCGGCCGACGAGGTCCTCGACGGGCTCCCCGGCGGGCCCGGCGCCCGGATCGGGGAGGGCGGGGTCTTCCTCTCCGGCGGTCAGCGCCAGCGGGTCGCCCTGGCCCGCGCGCTCCGTGCGGAGCCGCCGGTGCTCGCGCTGCACGAACCCACCACCGCCGTGGACGCGGTGACCGAGACCCGTATCGCCGAAGGAGTCAGAGCCCTGCGCACCGGACGGACCACCCTCCTCGTCACCTCCTCCCCGGCCCTGCTGGCCGCCTGCGACCGGGTGGTCCTCCTGGTGGACGGGGAGGTCGCGGCCGACGCGCCGCACGCCGTGCTCGCCGCGCGGGACGCCGCCTACCGGGCGGTGGTGTTCGCGTGACCGACGCGCCCCGGCCGCTGCCCGCCTCCGGGATTCCCGCCACCGCGTCGCCCGCCCCCGAGCCGCCCGCCGCCCCCGAACTGCTCCCCACGGCCTCCGGTGCCGCCACCGCCCGTGCCGCCCTCGCGCTGCTCCGCCCCCGGCGGGCCCTCGCGCTGGTGACCGCCGGGGTCTTCGTCGCCGAGGCTGCCGTCGGCCTCGCGGGGCCGCTGGCGCTGGGCCGGATCGTCGACGCGGTACAGCGGGGGCGGGGGAGCGGCCCGGTCACCGTGGCCGCCGCCGTGCTGCTCGCCGCCGCCCTGGTCCAGGCGGCCCTGACGGTGGCCGGGCGCGCCCTCACCGCCCGGGTCGGCGAGAGCGCCCTCGCCGAGCTGCGGGAACGGGTGATCGCCCGGGCCTTCGCGCTCCCCGCCCAGCGGGTCGAAGCGGCCGGCGCCGGGGACCTGGCGGCGCGCGTCGGGGACGACGCGGCCCTGGTCGCCACGGCGCTGCGCGGGGCGGTGCCGAGCATCGCGGGGGCCGGGCTCACCATCGGCTTCACGGTGCTCGGACTCGCCACGCTGGACTGGCGGTTCGCGCTGGCCGGGCTCTGCGCGCTGCCCGTCCAGGCGGCCACGCTCCGCTGGTATCTGCGCCACTCCACCCCGCTGTACGCGGCGCAGCGCGTCGCGGGCGGGGAACGCACCCGGCAGATCCTCCAGTCGCTCTCCGGCGCCGAGGCGGTCCGGGCCTTCCGGCTGACCGCCGACCACACCCGGCGGATCTCCGAACGCTCCGCCGCCGCCATGGAGTTCGCGATCCGCGCCACCGTGCTGCGGTCGAAGTTCTTCGGGCGGCTCAATGTCGCGGAGTTCACCGGGCTCTCGCTGATCCTGCTGACCGGTTACCTCCTGGTCGGCTCCGGCGGGGCCCGGCTCGGTGAGGCCACCGCCGCCGCGCTGCTCTTCACCCGTCTCTTCGATCCTGTCAACCTGTTGCTGGCCCTGGCCGGCAGCGCCCAGGAGGCCGGGGCGGGCCTGGCCCGCCTGGTCGGGGTGGCCCAACTCGCCCCGGGGGACGGTGATACGGCGCCGGACGTGTCCCCCGCCCCGCGCGCCCCGGAAGCCCCCGACTCCCCGTGCCCCGACTCCCCGTACGCCGTCTCCGCGCTGGACGTGCGGCACGCGTACCGCCCCGGCCACCCCGTCCTCCACGGGGTGGACCTGAGGATCGCCCCCGGCGAACAGGTCACCCTCGTCGGCGCCAGCGGGGCGGGCAAGTCCACGCTGGCCAGGATCGTCGCCGGGGCCGTCGCCCCGACGGCGGGCGAGATACGGATCGCGGCGCGGGAAGGCACGGGCGGCGAGGGCGGCGGGGGCGGTCGGGACGGCACGGACGGCGGGGGAGCGGCGGGGCGGCCGGCCGTACTGCTGCTGGACCAGGACACCCATGTGTTCGCCGATACGGTCGCGGGCAACCTCCGGCTGGCCCGGCCCGACGCGGACGAGGCCGCGGTGCGCGGGGCGCTGGACCGGGCGGGCGCGCTCGCCTGGACGGAGGCGCTGCCGCGCGGACTGGACACGGTGCTCGGCCCGGCCGGGACGCCGCTCGGCCCCGTACAGGCGCAGCAACTGGCCCTGGCCCGGCTGGTGCTCGCCGATCCGCCGGTCGCCGTCCTCGACGAGGCGGCGGCCGAGGCGGGCAGCGAGGGCGCGCGGGGTCTGGAGACGGCGGCGCGCGAGGTGCTGCGCGGCCGTACGGCGCTGGTGGTCGCCCACCGGCTGGCCCAGGCCGCCACCGCGGACCGGGTGATCGTGCTGGAGGCGGGCCGGATCGTGGAGGAGGGCCCGCACGAGCGGCTGCTCGCCTCGGGAGGGAGGTATGCCGCACTCTGGTCGGCCTGGTCGAGCCGTACCCCGGAACCGGCCGCCCCGGACCGGGCCTGAGCACCGGGCAACTGTCCGATATCGACCGCTCGGGTATGAAACTTGATCGACTCTGCGGGTTAACGGCGATGGTCTTGCCCCCGTGTGCACCTCGGCCTACGTTCTCCTCCTACGTGCCGTCTCTACGTGCGTAGAGACGGCCGGGAGCACCCGCCGAAGCACCCGCGGAAGGAGCAGCCCGTGGCCCGAGTCGTACGTGCCGCGCTCGTCCAGGCGACCTGGACGGGCGAGACCGAATCCATGATCGCCAAACATGAGGAACACGCCCGTGAGGCGGCCCGGCAGGGCGCGGAGATCATCGGATTCCAGGAGGTCTTCAACGCCCCCTACTTCTGTCAGGTGCAGGAACCGGAGCACTACCGGTGGGCCGAGCCCGTCCCCGACGGGCCGACCGTCACCAGGATGCGCGAGCTGGCCAGGGAGACCGGGATGGTGCTCGTCGTCCCGGTCTTCGAGATCGAGGGCTCCGGCTTCTACTACAACACCGCCGTGGTGATCGACGCCGACGGCTCGTATCTCGGCAAGTACCGCAAGCACCACATCCCGCAGGTCAAGGGGTTCTGGGAGAAGTACTACTTCAAGCCGGGGAACGCCGGCTGGCCGGTCTTCGAGACCGCCGTCGGCAAGGTCGGCGTCTACATCTGCTACGACCGCCACTTCCCCGAAGGGTGGCGCCAACTCGGCCTGAACGGCGCGGAGATCGTCTACAACCCGTCGGCCACCTCGCGCGGACTCTCCAGCTACCTCTGGCAGCTCGAACAGCCCGCCGCCGCCGTCGCCAACGAGTACTTCGTCGCCGCGATCAACCGCGTCGGCCAGGAGGAGTACGGCGACAACGACTTCTACGGCACGAGCTACTTCGTCGACCCGCGCGGACAGTTCGTCGGCGAGCCCGCCAGTGACAAGTCGGAGGAACTCGTCGTACGGGACCTGGACCTCGGGCTGATCGACGAGGTGCGACAACAGTGGGCGTTCTACCGGGACCGGCGCCCCGACGCGTACGAGGGGCTGGTGCGGCCATGAGCGACCTCTTCGACCGGCACCGCGCCGTCCTCCCCGACTGGCTCGCGCTCTACTACGCCGAACCCATCGAGATCACCCACGGCGAGGGCCGCCATGTCTGGGACGCGGCGGGCAACCGCTACCTCGACTTCTTCGGCGGCATCCTCACCACCATGACCGCCCACGCGCTCCCCGAGGTCACCAAGGCGGTGAGCGAGCAGGCGGGCCGGATCATCCACTCCTCCACGCTCTACCTCAACCGCCCGATGGTCGAACTCGCCGAACGCATCGCCAAGTTGTCCGGCATCCCGGACGCCAGGGTCTTCTTCACCACCTCCGGCACCGAGGCCAACGACACCGCGCTGCTGCTCGCCACCGCCCACCGGGGCTCCTCGCAGATCCTCGCGATGCGCAACAGCTACCACGGCCGGTCCTTCTCCACCGTCTCCATCACCGGCAACCGGAGCTGGTCGCCCACCGGGCTCTCCCCGCTCCAGACGCTCTATGTGCACGGCGGCGTCCGCAACCGGGGCCCGTACGCGGGCCTCACCGACGAGCGGTTCATCGAGGCGTGCGTCGCCGACCTGGAGGACCTGCTCGGCCACACCCGTACCCCCGCCGCGCTGATCGCCGAACCGGTGCAGGGCGTAGGGGGGTTCACCGCGCCGCCGGACGGCCTGTACGCCGCGTTCCGCGAAGTCCTCGGCCGGCACGGCATCCTGTGGATCAGCGACGAGGTGCAGACCGGCTGGGGCCGCACCGGCGACCACTTTTGGGGGTGGCAGGCGCACGCCGAGAACGGGCCGCCCGACCTGCTCACCTTCGCCAAGGGCATCGGCAACGGCATGTCCGTCGGCGGCGTGGTGGCCCGCGCGGACATCATGAACTGCCTGGACGCCAACTCCCTTTCGACCTTCGGCGGCAGCCCCGTCACCATGGCCGCCGGCCTCGCCAACCTGTCGTATCTCCAGGAACACGACCTCCAGGGCAACGCCCGCCGGGTCGGCGGTCTCCTCATCGAGCGGCTGCGGGCGATCGGCGCCGGGGTCGACGCGGTACGCGAGGTACGCGGCCGGGGGCTGATGATCGGCATCGAGCTGGTCGACCCGCTGACCGGAGCGGCGGCGCCGGAGACCGCCGCCGCGGTGCTCGAAGCGGCCCGCGAGGGCGGGCTGCTGCTCGGCAAGGGCGGCGGCCACAACACCAGCGTGCTCCGGATCGCCCCGCCCCTCACCCTGACCGTCGCCGAGGCCGAGGAAGGCGCCGCCATCCTCGAACAGGCCCTGCGCACCGCCTGATTCCGCCGCGCCGGACCGCCAGGGCCCGGTGCCGCCGGACCACCGACCGTACGCAAGGGAGCGCCACCGCCATGAGCAGCAGCACCCGCACCCTGATCCGCGGCGGACTCGTCGTCACCGCCGCGGACGAGCTCCACGCCGATGTGCTGGCCGAGGACGGCAGGATCGTCGCCCTCGCCGCGCACGGCTCCGGCCTCGCGGCGGGATGGACGGCCGCCCGTACGATCGACGCCACCGGCAAGTACGTCATCCCGGGCGGCGTCGACGGGCACACCCACATGGAGATGCCGTTCGGCGGCACCTTCGCCGCCGACACCTTCGAGACCGGCACCCGCGCCGCCGCCTGGGGCGGCACCACCACCATCGTCGACTTCGCCATCCAGTCCCCGGGGCAGTCGCTCAGGGAAGGGCTCGACGCCTGGTTCGCCAAGGCCGACGGCAACTGCGCCATCGACTACGGCTTCCACATGATCATGTCGGACGTCAACGAGAGCTCCCTCAAGGAGATGGACCTCCTCGTCCAGGAAGGCGTCTCCAGCTTCAAACTCTTCATGGCGTACCCGGGCGTCTTCTACAGCGACGACGGCCGCATCCTCCGTGCCATGCAGCGCGCCGCGCACAACGGCGGCCTGGTCATGATGCACGCCGAGAACGGCATCGCCATCGACGTCCTGGTCGAGCAGGCCCTGGCCGCCGGGCACACCGACCCCCGCTACCACGGCGAGGTACGGAAGGCCCTGCTGGAGGCCGAGGCCACGCACCGGGCGATCCAGCTCGCCCGGGTCGCGGGGGCGCCGCTCTATGTCGTCCATGTCTCCGCCGAGGAGGCCCTCGCCGAACTCGCCGCCGCCCGCGACAAGGGGCTCCCCGTCTTCGGCGAGACCTGCCCGCAGTATCTCTTCCTCTCCACCGACAACTTGGCGGAGCCGGACTTCGAGGGCGCCAAGTACGTCTGCTCCACCCCGCTGCGCCCCCAGGACCATCAGACCGCCCTCTGGCGCGGGCTGCGCACCGACGACCTCCAGGTGGTCTCCACCGACCACTGCCCGTTCTGCTTCACCGGCCAGAAGGAGCTGGGCCGGGGCGACTTCTCGAAGATCCCCAACGGCCTGCCCGGGGTGGAGAACCGGATGGACCTGCTCCACCAGGCCGTGGTCGAGGGCCGGATCAGCCGCCGCCGCTGGATCGACCTCGCCTGCGCCGCCCCGGCCCGGATGTTCGGCCTCTACCCGCAGAAGGGCACGATCGCCCCGGGCGCCGACGCGGACCTGGTCGTCTACGACCCGGAGGCCGAGCAGGTCATCTCCGCCGCCACGCACCATATGAACGTCGACTACTCGGCGTACGAGGGCAAGCGGGTCCGGGGCCGGGTGGAGACGGTGCTCTCGCGCGGCGTCCCCGTCATCGACAGCCGTACGTACGTGGGGAGTCCGGGCCATGGGACCTATCTGCCGCGCGGCCTCTGCCAGTACACGGGGTGAGCACCCGCCGGCGCCGCACTCGCGGCCGCCCCACCGGGACCCCCCTGCCCCTGCGGGCGGTGGAGCGGCACGACATCCTGCGGGAAGGTGAGCTGGCCGCCCAGCCAGGTCAGGGCGGCCGGCATCTCCCGTACCCAGGTCGGGAAGTTGTGGCTGCCCTGGTCGGGCAGGATCGACACGACCCGCATCGGCGGCTTCACGGCCCTGATGAACGCCCGGGTCTGCGGATAACCCCGCTCGCCGTGCTTGCTGTTGGCGACCAGCACGGAGACCCGGGGCACGGGCAGATGCCCCAGACGCCACATCAGATCGTGCTCCCGGACCCGGAGCGCCCGCCCGGGGCCGCCGCCGAAGAGATCACCGGTCGTCGGGTCGTCCGTCACCTTGTAGTCGGGGGAGAGCGCGGCGGCCGTCGTATACACCCCCGGGTCGCGCAGGGTGAGCTGGAGGGAGCAACTGCCCCCGGAGGAGTACCCCATGACGCCCCAGGCACTGGCGTCGCGCCCCACCCGGTACGCGGACTTCAGGGCCTCCGGGAGGTCCTTCGCGAGGAAGGTCTCGGTCTGCGGCCCGCCCGGCACATTGACGCACTCGGTGTCCCGGGGCGGGGCGATCGTCGGCCTGATCATCACCATGACGGTCGGCTGCATCCGCCCCTCCCGCTGGAGCCGCGCCGCGGTCTGCGGCACCCGCAGATACTGCGCCAGGTTGAAGATGGAGCCCGGGTAGCCGCTGAGCGCGACGACCACCGGGAAGCGCTGCCTGCCGTACGCCTTCTGGAAGTACTGCGGCGGCAGATAGACGAACGCCGGGTCGACCACGCCCGTCCTGCGGCCGACGATCTTCACCGACTCCACCCGACCGGTCACCGCCGGGGGCCCGGCGGGCAGCCCGCTGACCCGCCGCAACTGTTCGTCACCCGCCGGCTGGACCAGCGCCCCCGGCGCGGCGGCGCCGACCGCCTCCGTCCCCCCGGTGCCGCCTCCGGCGGCGAGGCCGGGCCCCGTCACGCCGACGTCCGCCGTGTCGGTCCTGCCCAGCAACTCGTCCCACGAGCCGAAGAACTGGTACGAGGAGTTCAGCGCGCACGCGCACGCGGCCAGGATCGTGAGCTGCGCGACCCCGATCGCCCCCAGCCGCCCCAGCACCTGCCAGACCCCGGGCCCGGCCAGCCGTGGCCAGAGCCGCACCAGCAGCGCCACACAGACCACGGCCGCACCCGCCGCCACGTAGACGGTCGTCTCGCTGGTCAGCCCCATGGCACCCGTCCTCGGTTTCCTCGCCCGTACGGTCTCCTTCACCCAGCAGGAAGGCCACCGACACCTGTCCGTTCCTCAGAGAACACGAACGGGGCAAAGACGTGGGTATTTCCTTACCTTCGCGAAAAGGTCTTTACCCTTCAATGACCCGATTCATGACCGGGCGTATGAGCCGACGGATCCGGGTCCGGGCCCGGGTCCCGCTCCGGGTTCCGCTCCGTCACCCAGGCGGAGATCCGCTCCGCGATCCGCGCGCCGTGGCGGGCCCACCGGACATGGTCGCCGCGTTCGCCCTCGGCCGGGTGCCAGTGCCAGCGCTGGACGGCGGCCGAGGGGAGCTTCGCGCAGAGCCGGTCGACCGCGCCCTCGGGCGCCAGCTCGTCCCCGGCCACCGAGACCGCCAGGACCGGCACCTTCACCTCGCCGAAGCGCCCCTCGTAGTCGAAGCCGGATCCGGCGGGCGCGAAGCGGCCGGTGCGCGCGATCCGGGCCCAGTCGCGCATCAGCGGCCCCGGCTGCCGGCCCCCGAAGCCGAGCCGGTGACCTGGCCAGTACCCCCACAGGGTGGAGACCAGGGCGATGAACTGGGTGGAGGCGAGGATACGGAACCGGGCCCGCCCCGGGAATCCCCGGAAGTCCACCGAGCCCGCAGCGACCAGCAGCAGTCCGTCGACCGCCGCCGGCTCCCTGGCCGCGTACATCACCCCGACCTGTCCGCCGATGGAGTGCCCCAGCGGGTAGAGCGGCACCCCGGGCCCGAACCGCTCCCGGGCCACGGTGAGCACGGCCGGCCAGTCCCGCCGGGCCAGTTCGTCGTACCCGTACCGTGCGCCGCGCCCCGGCTCGGGCCCGCTCTCGCCCTGTCCGCGCAGGTCGACGGTGAGGGCGGCGATCCCGAGCGCCGCCAGCTCCGCCCGGAACCGGTCGTAGTACGAGGCGACGACACCCAGCGCGGGCCAGATCACCACGGCCGCGCGCGGCGTCCCGGCGGGCATGGTGACCCGCGCCACCAGCTCCGGCACGGGAGCGGCGCCCGCCGCGCCCGCCGGTCCCGCCGCGCCCGCCGGTCCCGCCGCGCCGGCCGGGGCCGCAGGGCCCGCCGGGTCCGGCAGCGGTATCCGCCAGATGTCCTGCCCGGGCTGATCGCCCTTCATGGAGCCTCCTCCGGTCGCGTGTTCGTAGCCTCGTTGTACAGGGTTCGACACGGACCGTGTGGAAGGATCCGAGGATCTTCCGGCTCGCCCGCCCTGCCCTGGCCCCCGCCGGACCACTCCGCCTTCCTCTTCGACCCCCTCTCCGCCCCCCCTCTCCGAACACCCCTCTCCGAACACCCTCTCCGGCCCCCCTCTCCGAACCCCCCTCGGACCACCCTCTCTCGGACCACCCAAGGAGCGACTGCGATGGACTTCGGACTCGTCCTCCAGACCGACCCGCCCGCCTCCGCCGTCGTCGACCTCATGCGGCGCGCGGAGCGCAACGGCTTCCGGTACGGCTGGACCTTCGACTCGGCCGTGCTCTGGCAGGAGCCGTACGTCATCCACAGCCGCATCCTGGACCACACCACCGCCCTCACCGTGGGCCCGATGGTCACCAACCCGTCCACCCGGTCCTGGGAGGTGACCGCCTCCACCTTCGCCACCCTCAACGAGATGTACGGCAACCGCACCGTCTGCGGCATCGGCCGGGGCGACTCCGCCCTCCGCGTCGCGGGGCGCCGGCCCACCACCCTCGCCACCCTCGGCGAGGCGATCGGCGTCATCCGCGACCTCGCCGAGGGGCGCGAGGCCACCGTCGACGGCACGGTGCTGAAACTGCCGTGGGTGCGCGACGGCAAGCTGCCGGTGTGGATGGCGGCGTACGGGCCCAAGGCGCTCGCCCTCGCCGGACGGAGCGCCGACGGCTTCATCCTCCAGCTCGCCGACCCGTTCCTCACCGAATGGATGGTCAAGGCCGTCCGCACGGCGGCCGCCGACGCGGGCCGCGACCCCGACGCGATCACCATCTGTGTCGCCGCGCCCGCCTATGTGGGCGACGACCTCGCGCACGCGCGGGAGCAGTGCCGGTGGTTCGGCGGCATGGTCGGCAACCACGTCGCCGACCTGGTGGCGCGGTACGGGGCCCACTCCGGCCTCGTACCGGAGGCGCTGACCGCGTACATCGAACAGCGCCAGGGGTACGACTACAGCCACCACGGGCGGACCGGCAACCCGTCGGCCGACTTCGTGCCCGACGACATCGTGGACCGCTTCTGCCTCCTCGGCCCGGCGGAGGCCCACATCGAGAAGCTGAAGGCGCTGCGCGCGCTCGGCGTCGACCAGTTCGCCGTCTACGACATGCACGACGCGAAGGAGGCGACGATCGACGCGTACGGCGCCGAGATCATCCCGGCGCTCACGGACTGACCAGGAGCGACCCCGCCCTCGCGGCCCGGCCCGCGCCCGCACCCCGCACCGGCGCGGCCCGCACCATCGCACGACGCACCCCGCACCGCACGGCCTCGTTCGACGTCCCCCGACATCCGTTCGCGTACGAAGGGTTCCGTTGCCATGACCGCGACCGTACCGCCCGCCCCCTCAGCGCCAGGACCGGACACCGGCTCCCCGGGCCGCGTCGAGCTGCCGCCCGGCGCGGTGCCCGAGGACCCCCGCTTCGTCAACGCCGATCTGCTGCCCGTGCCGGTGGCGCGGCGGCGGTGGACCACCTACAACTTCGCCGCGCTCTGGATAGGCATGGCGCACAACATCCCGTCCTGGCTGCTCGCCTCCGGCCTGGTCACGCTGGGGATGGACTGGAAGCAGGCGGTCCTGACGATCGCGCTCGCCAATGTGATCGTGCTCCTGCCGATGATGCTGACCGGGCACGCGGGGCCGAAGTACGGCATCCCCTTCCCGGTGCTGGCCCGTGCCTCGTTCGGGCTGCGCGGCGCCAACCTGCCCGCGATGATCCGGGCGGCCGTGGCCTGTGCGTGGTTCGGGATCCAGACCTGGATCGGCGGCCAGGGCATCTTCGTCCTGCTCGGCAAGGTATTCGGCGGCTGGGCCGACGCCTCCCGGATCGGCGGCCAGCCCTGGACGCTCTGGCTCTGCTTTCTGCTCTTCTGGGCGCTCGAACTCGCCATCATCCACCGGGGAATGGACACCTTGCGGCGGTTCGAGAACTGGGCGGCGCCGTTCGTGATCGTCGGGGCCCTGGCGCTGCTGGTCTGGATCACCGTCAAGGCGGGCGGCCTCGGCCCGCTGCTGGACCAGCCGTCCCGACTGGGCTGGGGCGCCGCGTTCTGGCCGGTCTTCTTCCCCGCGCTGATGGGGATGATCGCCTTCTGGTCCACCCTGTCGCTGAACATCCCCGACTTCACCCGCTTCGGCGCGGGCCAGCGCGCCCAGATCCGGGGCCAGGCGCTCGGACTGCCCACCACGATGACGCTCTTCGCGCTGCTCTCGGTCTTCGTCACCTCCGGCTCCCAGGCGGTGTACGGCGCGGCCGTCTGGGACCCGGTCGAACTCGCGGCGAAGACGGACAACGTCTTCGGGCTGCTCTTCGCCCTGGTGACCGTACTGGTCGCGACCATCTCGGTGAACATCGCCGCCAACGTCGTCTCCCCGGCGTACGACCTCGCCAACCTCGCCCCGAAACTCGTCGACTTCCGTACGGGCGCGCTGATCACCGGCGTCGTCGGTGTGGTCATCATGCCGTGGAAACTCACCGCCACCCCCGAGCTGTACATCTTCACCTGGCTGGGGCTGGTCGGCGGGCTGCTCGGTACGGTCGCCGGCATCCTGATCGCCGACTACTGGATCGTCCGCCGTACGGTCCTCGACCTCGCCGGGCTCTACCGGCCCGGCGGACCGTACTGGTACCGGAACGGCTGGAACCCGCGCGCCGTCCTCGCCTTCGCCGTCGGCGGCGTGCTGGCCGTGGGCGGCTCCCACTCCGCGCCGGGAACAGGGCCGTTCCCCGAGGACGGGCTGATCCCCGTGCTCAAGCCGCTCGCCGACTACGGCTGGGCGGTGGGGCTCGCGGCCTCGCTGCTGGTGTATCTGCTGCTCACCACGGCGGGCGCGCGGAGCGTCCGCACCGGCGACGGGAGCTGAGGCGCCACGCGGTGGTACGCGTGCGGGGCGCGCGTACCACCACCGGCACCGGCCGGCCGGCCGACCGTGGAACCATGGTCACGACGTGTTCGACGGGGGCCGGTGGGCGAAACCGGCAGGCGAAAGTGGTGTGGGTGTGAGGCTGACGATTCTCGGCGGCGGCGGGTTCCGGGTCCCTCTGGTGTACGGCGCCCTCCTCGGCGACCACGCGGAGGGCCGGGTCACCCACGTCACCCTCCACGACCTGGACGCCGGGCGGCTCGGCGCCATCGCCCGGGTCCTCGCCGAACAGGCCGAGGGGATCCCCGACGCGCCCGCCGTCACCGCCACCACCGACCTCGACGAGGCGCTGCGCGGCGCCGACTTCGTCTTCTCCGCGATCCGGGTCGGCGGGCTGGCAGGGCGCGCCGCCGACGAACGGGTCGCGCTCGCCGAGGGCGTCCTCGGGCAGGAGACGGTCGGCGCGGGCGGTATCGCGTACGGGCTGCGCACCGTCCCCGTCGCCGTCGACATCGCCCGGCGGGTGGCGCGGCTCGCCCCGGACGCCTGGGTCATCAACTTCACCAACCCGGCGGGCCTGGTCACCGAGGCCATGGCGGCCCACCTCGGCGACCGTGTCATCGGCATCTGCGACTCGCCGGTGGGGCTCGGCCGCCGGGTCGCCCGGGTGCTCGGCGCCGACCCAGGACGGGCCTGGATCGACTACGTCGGCCTCAACCACCTCGGCTGGCTGCGCGGGCTCCGGGTCGACGGCCGCGACGAGCTGCCCCGGCTGCTCGCCGACCCCGCCACCCTCGGCTCCTTCGAGGAGGGCAGGCTCTTCGGCGCCGACTGGCTCCGCTCGCTCGGCGCGATCCCCAACGAGTACCTGCACTACTACTACTTCAACCGCGAGGCCGTCCTCGCCTACCAGCAGGCCGAGCTGACCCGCGGCGCCTTCCTCCGCGACCAGCAGGCCGGCTTCTACGCCGAGCTGACCCGCCCCGACGCCCCCGCGCTGGCCGCCTGGGACCGTACCCGTGCCGAGCGCGAGGCGACGTACATGGCGGAGAACCGTGAGGCCGCCGGGGCAGGGGAGCGGCAGGACGAGGACCTGGAGAGCGGCGGGTACGAGCGGGTCGCGCTCGCGCTGATGCGGGCCGTCGCCCGCGACGAGCGCGCCACGCTCATCCTCAATGTCCGCAACCGCACCACCCTCGCCGCGCTCGACGCCGACGCCGTGATCGAGGTGCCCTGCCTCGTGGACGGCAACGGCGCGCACCCCGTCGCCGTCGATCCGCTGCCGTACCACGCCACCGGTCTGGTCTGCGCGGTCAAGGCGGTCGAACGCGAGGTGCTGGCCGCCGCCGAGAGCGGCTCGCGCGCCCACGCCGTCGCGGCCTTCGCGCTCCACCCGCTGGTCGACTCGGTCACGGTGGCCCACCGGCTGCTGGACGCGTACCGCGCCGAACACCCCGGGCTCGCCTACCTCGGCTGACGGTGACACGGGCGCCCGTACGCGGCGGAGGCCGTACGAGGCAGGCCGTACGAGGCGGCCGTACGAGGCAGGCCGTACCGGCCGGGCCGTATCAGCCGGGCCGTGCGGGCCGTATAGGGGCGGGCGTCCGAATTGCCGTGCCGGGTTACCCGATCTTCATCGAATTCCCGGCCGGAGCACGGAAGTTCCTCTTGTCGCGCCCGTGTATGCGAAATACGGTCTGCGGTATTCCTTGATCGGCTCCCGGTCAGCTCCTGATCGGCTCTCGGCAGGAGGCAGAACCTCGTGCGCCGAACGTTCCCAGGACCCGCCGCCGTCGCCCTGACCCTGCTGCTCGCCCTGCCGCTCTCCGGCTGCGCGTCGCTCCAGTCCGCCGCCACCGAGGTCGGCGGGGTCCGGATGACCGACGAGCGGCCGGTACGCCAGGGCGGCACCCTCACCGTCGCCCTCCAGTCGGACCCCGACCGGCTCGACCCCAGCCTGTCGCAGACCCTCGTCGGCCGCACCGTCTTCGCGGGCATGTGCGAGAAGCTGTACGACATCGACGCGCACGGCCGGATCGTGCCGCAGCTCGCCACCGCGCCGCCCACCGTCTCCGCCGACGGCCGCACCGTCACCGTACGGGTCCGCCGCGACGCCCGGTTCAGCGACGGCACCCGGCTCGACGCCCGTGCCGTCGTCGGCTCCCTGCTCCGCCACCGCGACCTGCCGGGCTCCGCCCGCGCCACCGAACTCGCCCCCGTGGAACGGATCGACGCCACCGCCGACGACACCGTACGGCTGACCCTCAGCCGGCCGTACGTCCCCCTCACCGCCGTCCTCGCCGACCGGTCCGGCATGGTCATGTCCCCGGCCGCGCTGCGGACATACGGCAAGGACTTCACCAACCACCCTTCCTGCGTCGGCCCTTTCCGCTTCGAGGAACGCGTCGGCGGCGACCGGATCGTGCTCCGCAAGGACCCCCGCTACTACGCCGCCGACCGGGTCAGCCTCGACCGCGTGATCTACAAGCCCATCCCCGACGGCGCGGTACGCCTCGCCAATCTGCGCTCCGGCGATGTCCAGATCGGCGACCAGATGCCCCCGGTGGACGTACGCGGCGCCCTCACCGAACCGAAGCTCCAGATCTTCAACTCGCCCTCCCTCGGCTACCAGGGCATCGGCCTCAACGTCGGCAATGTGCACGGGACCGGCGAGAAGCCGGGCCGGATCGACACCCCGGTCGCCCGCGACGTCCGGGTCCGCGCCGCCTTCGAACTCGCCCTGGACCGCGAGCTGATCAACAAGGTCGTCTTCCAGGGGATGTACGAGCCGGCCTGCGGCCCCGTCTCGCCCGGCTCCGCCATCGCCCCCGGACCCCCGCCCGAGGAGTGCCCGAAACGGGACGCCGCGGCGGCCCGGCGGCTGCTCGCCGAGGCCGGCGTCCCGACCCCGGTACGCCTGGAGCTGAAGGTCTCCACCACCCCGGAGTCCAGCCGCCTGGGCCAGGTGATCCAGGCCATGGCGAAGGAGGCGGGCTTCGAGATCACCCTGCGCCCCACCGAGTTCGCCACCCTGCTGGAGGAGACCGACGCCGGTGATTACGACGCCTTTCTCATCGGCTGGTCCGGGCGGCTCGACCCGGACGGCAACATCGCCGCCATCCTCGGCACCCAGGGCTCGATGAACGCGTACGGACTCTCCGACCCGGCGATCGACGCGCTGATCGCCCAGGGGCGGTCGGAGCGCGATCTCGATGAACGAGCCAGGATATACGGCGAGTTGACGCGGCGCGTCAACGACCGGCACGCCCTCGTCTATGTCTACCGGCAGAAGAACTACGCCGTCGCGACCAAGGACGTCGCCGGGGTACGGATCTACGGCGACGGACTGGTCCGCGTCACGACCGCCGGATACGTCCGGTGACCCGCCATCTGCTCACCCGGCTGCGCCACGCCCTGATCACCCTCTTCCTGGTCAGCGTCGTCGTCTTCGCGGGCGTCCGGGCCCTCCCCGGCGACCCCGCGCTCGCCCTCGCGGGCGAGGAGCGCACCCCGGAGGTGCTGGCCGCCGTCCGGGAGAGTTACGGGCTCGACGACAACCTGGCCGTGCAGTACTGGCGTTACATCACCCACGCGCTCTCCGGCGACCTCGGCACCTCCTCCCGTACCGGACTCCCGGTGGCCGACGCCATCGCCGGGGCACTGCCCGTCACCCTCGAACTGGCCGCGCTCTCCCTGCTCTTCGCCGTCGTCGTCGGAATCGGCGCGGGCGTCGTCGCCGCCGTCCGGCGCGGCAGGCCCGAGGAGTGGCTGGCCAACGCCGTCGCCCTGCTGGGGCTTTCGGTGCCCACCTTCTGGCTCGGCATCGTGCTGGTCCTCCTCTTCGCGGTCGCCGTCCCGGTCTTCTCCGCCTCCGGCTATGTCCCCTTCACCACCGACCCGCTCGACAACCTCCGCCGTATGGTGCTGCCCTCGGTCGTCCTGGGCTCCGGGCTCGCGGCCGTGGTCATGCGCCAGACCCGGGCCGCCCTGCTCGACGCGCTCTCCGCCGACTACGTCCGCACCGCGCGCGCCAAGGGGCTGACCCGGCGTCAGGTCATCGGCGGCCACGCCCTGCGCAACTCCCTGGTGACGGTGGTCACGGTGCTCGGGCTCCAGCTCGGCCATCTCATCTCCGGCGCCGTCGTCACCGAACAGATCTTCGTCCTGCCGGGGTTCGGCAAGCTCACCATCGACGCCGTCTTCACCCGCGACTACGCGACGCTCCAGGCCGTGGTGTTGTGCACCTCCACCGCGTACATCCTCATCAACCTGCTGGTCGACACGGTCTATTCGGTGATCGACCCCCGTATCAGGCTCGGAGGCGCCCGGTGACCACCTCCCTCCGCACGGCACTCGACGGCCCCCGGGCACGGGCGCTCCGCGCCAACCGGCTCGCCCTCACCGGCGCCGTCGTCGCGGCCGTCTTCGTGCTGGCCGGGGTGCTGGCCCCGCTGATCGCCCCGTACGACCCGGCGCGCCCCGACTTCACCGACGCGCTGGCCCCGCCGGGCGCCGGGCACTGGCTCGGCACCGACGACCTCGGACGCGACCAGCTCTCCCGCATGATGTACGGGGCCCGCGCCTCGCTCCAGGTCGGCCTGGTCGCCGTGGCGTTCGCCTTCCTGGTCGGCGTACCGCTCGGCCTGCTCGCCGGATATTACGGCCGTATCGCCGACAGCGCCGTCTCCCGGCTCACCGACACGATGCTGGCCTTCCCCTTCCTGGTGCTCGCGGTCGGCCTCGCCGCCGTCCTCGGCCCCTCGCTGACCAACGCGACCGTCGCCGTCGGCATCGCCCAGATCCCCGCCGTCATCCGGATCAGCCGCGCCGAGACCCTGCGGCTGAAACACACCGACTACGTGGCCGCCGCGGTGGCGAGCGGCGGCGGCGCCGGCACCGTCCTCGGCCGCCATGTCCTGCCCAACGCCTCCTCCGCCCTCATCGTCCAGGCGACCGTGGGCATCCCCACCGCCATCATCGGCGAGGCGCTGCTCAGCTTCCTGGGCCTGGGCGTCCAGCCGCCCGAACCCTCCCTCGGGGTGATGCTCTCCGGCGCCCAGTCCTTCCTCGCCCCGGCGCCCTGGCTGGCGGTCTTCCCCGGCCTGGCGATCGTGGCCGCGACCCTCGCCTTCAACCTGCTCGGCGACGGACTCCGCGATGTCCTCGACCCCAGGGGAGCCACCCGATGAGCGAATCCCGCACGGCCCCGGCCGGGGCCGCCACGGCGCAGCCGGTGCTGAGCCTCCGCGACCTGTCCGTCTCGTTCCGCACCGGCGGGCGCACAGTGCACGCCGTCGACGCCCTCTCGTTCGACCTCGCCCCCGGTGAAGTCCTCGCGGTGGTGGGGGAGTCGGGGTGCGGCAAGTCCGTCACCTCCATGGCCGCGATGGGGCTGCTGCCGCCGACCGCGACGGTGACCGGCTCGATCCGGCTCGGCGGCCGGGAACTCGCCGGCGCGCCCGACAAGGAGCTGCGGAAGGTACGCGGCAAGGACATCGCCATGATCTTCCAGGAGCCGATGACCTCCCTCAACCCGGTCCTCACCGTCGGCCGGCAGATCGGCGAAGTCCTCCGCAGACACCAGGGGTTGAGCCGCCGTCAGGCCCGGACGCGGGCCGTCGAACTCCTCGCCCTGGTCGGTATCCCGGCCCCCGACCGCCGCGTCGAGGAGTACCCGCACCAGCTCAGCGGCGGCATGCGGCAGCGCGTGATGATCGCCGTGGCCGTCGCCTGCGACCCCGGGGTGCTGATCGCGGACGAACCCACCACCGCGCTGGACGTCACCGTCCAGGCGGGCATCCTGGAGGTCCTGCACTCGCTGCGGGAACGGCTCGGCACGGCGATCGTCCTCATCACCCACGACCTCGGCGTCGTCGCGGACACCGCGGACCGGGTGCTGGTGATGTACGCGGGCCGCGCCGTCGAACAGGCCCCGGTCCACGCCCTGTTCGCGGCCCCCCACCACCCGTACACCGCGGGCCTGCTGGGCGCGGTGCCCCGCCCGGGGGAGGGCGGTCCCGGGGCGGGGCCACGGCGGCTGACGGAGATCCCGGGGCTCGTCCCCAGCCTCGACGGCCGGCCGGACGCCTGCACCTTCGCCCCGCGCTGCGCCCGTGCCGACGCCCGGTGCACGGGGGAGCGGCCCGCGCTGGCGGGGGTGGGCGGCGGCCCGGGGGGCGATGGTACGGCGGCCGGTGGTAAGGGGGCCGGTGATACGGGGGGTGTGGTGCCGGGGCCGCACCGTGTCGCGTGCTGGCACCCGGTCGGGGGTACGCCCGGCACCGTACCGCCGGACGGGGAGGCGCCGGTCACCGGCGCGCCCGGCACCGTACCGCCGGTTCCGGAACCGTCCGTCGCCGAGGAGGAGCAGCAGTGACGACCATCCATGTCCCGGACGTCCCCGAACCGTCGCCCGTCCTCGAACTCGACTCCCTCACCCGGCACTTCACCACCGGCGGCGGTACGGTCCGCGCCGTCGACGGGGTCACCCTGACCGTCGCCCGGGGCGAAGTGCTGGGCCTGGTGGGGGAGTCGGGGAGCGGGAAGTCCACGGTCGGGCGGTGCGCCGTACGGCTGGACGAACCGACCTCCGGCACCGTACGGGTCAACGGCACCGACATCACCCGCCTTTCGCGCCGCGCGCTCCGCCCCCTGCGCCGTGCGTTCCATCTGGTCTTCCAGGACCCGTCGTCCTCCCTGGACCCCCGGATGACCGTCGGCCGGATCGTCGCCGAGCCCCTGCGGCTGCACGGGATCGCCCGGGGCGAGCGGGCCCGCACCCGGGCCGCCGCGCTCCTCGCCCAGGTGGGGCTGCGGCCCGAGCACATCGACCGGCGTCCCCATGAACTCTCCGGCGGCCAGCGCCAGCGCGTCTCACTCGCCCGGGCGCTCGCCGTCGACCCGGATCTGCTGATCGCCGACGAGCCCACCTCGGCGCTGGACGTCTCCGTCCAGGCGTCCGTCCTCAACCTCCTCGCCGACCTCCAGCGGGACCGGGGCTTCGGGTGTCTCTTCATCACGCACGACCTCGCCGCCGTGGAGTTCCTGGCCGACCGGATCGCCGTGATGTACCTCGGGGAGATCGTCGAACTCGCCCCGGCCGCCGCCCTGTTCGCGGCCCCCGCCCATCCGTACACCCAGGCGCTGCTCTCCGCCGCCCCGGTGCCCGACCCGGTGGTCCAGCGCTCCCGGGAGCGCATCGTCCTCAGCGGCGAACTGCCGAGCCCGCTCGCCCCGCCGCCGGGCTGCCGGTTCCACCCCCGCTGCCCGGTCGCGGTGGACCGCTGCCGCACCGAACGCCCGGAGCCGCGCACGGTGCCGTACCCGACGGCGCGGTACGGGGCGGAGGGAGCCGGGCCGGGGGGAGCCGGGCCGGAGGCAGGGCCAGGTGAGAGGCCGGAGGGACCGGGGAGGGCGGGGGCTCCGGTGACCCGGCAGGTCTCCTGCCATCTGGTCGCGGACGACGGCACCGCACCGGACGCCGCGGCCGGCGCACGGGCAGGGGCGGGGCCCGGGACCGGGGGGCGGACCCCGCGCACCGGGGCCCCGCGCACCGGGGTCGCCTCACCGCGCGGCGGCGGCTGAGCCCTTCGCCAGCAGCGCGCTGACCGCCGCGACCGCGCCCGCCACCATCGCGGGGTCGGCGCCCCGCCGGGCGTGCGCGCTCATCCGGATCGCCGGGACCGGCGGCAGGTCATGGCGCTCGGTCAGCCCCTCGGGCCCCGGGCCCACCGAGGCCAGCAGCGCGGCGCCGAGCCCGGCGCGGGCGGCGTCCAGCACCCCGGCGAGATACCCCGCGTCGCAGACGACGGTGGTCGGAATGGCGCGCTCCGCGAGCACGCCGAGCGCCCGGCGGCGGAGCGCGCACGGGTCCTCCACGGCCACCAGCGGCAGCGGGGCCGGCGCCTCCGGCGGGGCCCAGCCGGGCGCCGCGTACCAGCTCAGCGGGAGTCCGCCGACCGGGGTGCCCTCGGTGCCGCCGGCCTCTGTGACATACACAGCGAGGTCCACCGTGCCCCGCTCCACGGCCTCCACCAGCCGCGCCGAGCGGTCGATCCGGAACCGCACCCGGCACTCGGGCCGCGCCTCGCGTACGGCGGCGGTCAGCAGCGGCAGGATCTGGTCGGCGGCGTGCTCGGTGGAGCCGATGACGACCGAGTCCCCGGCATCCCCGAGCAGGGCACGGACCGCCTCGTCGTGTACGGCGAGGATACGGCGGGCCTGCTCCAGCAGACGCGTCCCCTCGGCGGTGAACCGGGCGCCCCGGCCCGCGCGTTCGACCACCGGGCGGCCCAGCGTCTTCTCCAGCCGCCGGACATGCTGGCTCACCGCCGACTGGCTCAGGGCGAGCGCCTCGGCGGCACGGTGGAATCCGCCGCGGTCCGCGACCGCGACCAGGCTGCGCAGCGCCGTGATGTCCAGAACGGGTGCCATGTCCGCACGCTAACACCGATCGATCAGAGAACGTGATCGATGATGAGTGCGAATTGTTGTTGGACGGGCGCGGTGCGCGTCCGCCATGCTGGGTCCATGTTGCGAACCGTGCACGGGGCGGCCGTCGAGCCGGACCCCACCGAAGCCGGGCGGCCCACCGCCCAGGGCACGTCGCTGACGCAACGCCGCGTGGTCGATTTCGGCCTCGTCAACAGCGCTCGCTGTCGCTGAACACCTAGGACACTCCTGATCGCGCGGGACCGGCGGCGGTCACCGGCGGACCGCTGCCCGCCGACCGCTGCCCCCTGACCGCTGTCCCCTGACGGTTGTCTCCTGACGGTTGTCCGCTGGTGGTTGTCCGCTGGTGGTTGTCGACTGATCGCCGGTCGTCGTCGGCCACTGGCGTCCCGCCCGACGGTCGGGCGGCGGCCGGCCGGGGCCGGTCCGGCAGGGGAGCAGTCCGGGCGGGAGCAGTCCGGTCGGGAGCAGTCCGGCCGAGGCCGGTCAGGTCGCGGGTCCGCCGGCGGACCGGCCGCCCCGGCGGACCGTCCTCCGGCCGGATCCCGGGCCCGGTTCCTGAGCGCCCGCCGATCCTTCCCGGCCCTTCCGGCCCCTTTCCCCCTCGCCCCTTCCCCCTCGCCCCTTCCCCTCGTCTCTTCCTCGCCGATCCCGTTCCGCCGCTCCGAACGCGGGGCCGGGACCGGCGATCCGGGGCGCGGACCGGGGGTGCGGGCCCGGAGCCCCGGAACGCGCCCCGCCCGGGGCGCCGTATCGCGCCGTACCGCAGCCCTGTCCCGTACCCCTGCTCAGTCCACCACCCCGACCGTCTCCCCGCCCCGACCGTCTCCCCGCCCCGCGCGTCCGCCGTCGTACGCCCGCCGGGCACCCGCACACCCCCTCGCACCCGTCCGAGACCGCCCTGCCGGTCCCACCGCCCCCATCACCCCCGTCGGAGGCGCCCCTATGCCCGTCCATGCCACCACCCCGCCCCCGCTCACCGGCCCCCGCGTGCTGACCACGGTCACCGAACTCGCGGCGCTGCTCGGCTCGGCCGCCCCGCCGGTCGTGCTCGACGTGCGGTGGGCCCTCGGCGACCCGCACGGCCGTACGCACTACCGAGCCGCCCATATCCCCGGCGCCGTCTACGCCGACCTGGAGACCGAACTCGCCGCCCCCGCCACCCCGCACGGCGGCCGGCATCCACTGCCCGGCCTCGCCGTCCTCCAGGCGGCGGCCCGCCGCTGGGGGCTCACCGCGGGGCGCCCGGTCGTCGTCCACGACGACAACGGCAACACCGCCGCCGCCCGCGCCTGGTGGCTGCTGCGCTGGGCCGGGGTGGCCGATGTCACCCTGCTCGACGGCGCCCTCGGAGCCTGGCGCGCCGCCGGGCTCCCGCTGGAGGACGGGGAAGTGGTGCCGGCCCCCGGCGACATCACCCTCGGCGCCGGCCACCTGCCCACCGTCGACGCCGGCGAGGCCGCCGAACTGGCCCGTACCGGCACCCTGCTCGACGCCCGCGCCGCCGAGCGCTACCGGGGCGAGAGCGAGCCGGTCGACCCGCGCGCCGGCCATATCCCGGGCGCCCGCTCGGCCCCCACCGGCGAGAACCTGGCCGCCGACGGCACCTTCCTGCCCCCGGCCGCCCTCCGCGCCCGCTTCGCCGCCCTCGGCATCGGCACGACGGACGGGGGCGGAGACGGGGACGGGGGTACGGACGAGTCCGGTGGCCTGGCGCGTACGGGCGGGGGCGGACCCGTCGCGGTCTACTGCGGCTCCGGTGTCACGGCCGCCCACCAGATCGCCGCACTCGCCCTCGCCGGCACCGAGGCCGCGCTCTTCCCCGGCTCCTGGTCCGCCTGGTCCGCCGACCCCGCCCGCCCCGCCGCCACCGGCCGGCAGCCGGGCTGACCGATGACCGAGAGGAACCCCATGTCCGTACAGGAGTTGCCCGCCTCCTCCTCGTCCCCGTACCCGCCCTCCCCCGCCGACCCGGCAGCGGAACGTACGGCCCCCGACGGCACGGCACCGGACGGTACGGAGCCGGAGGCGCGGGCCCGTACGGCGGCGGCAGGCCCTGCACGGTCGTCCCGCCTCACCGTCCGCCCCGCCCAACAGGCCCGGCGCACGGTACGCGCCCCCCGGTGGGCCCGGCGCGCCAGCGGCCCCGTCGGGGTGCTGCTGCTCTGGTACGTGGCGAGCGCGACCGGTGTCCTGCCGGTCAACGTCCTCGCCTCCCCGGTCGACGTCGTACGCCAGGCCTGGGAACTCACCGCCAACGGTGAACTCCCCAGCGCCATCGCCGCGTCCGGCAGACGCGCCGCCACCGGCTTCGTGATCGGCGCCGTGATCGCGCTCTCCCTCGCCCTCGCCGCCGGACTCTTCCGGCTCGGCGAGGACGTCATCGACTCCTCGATGGGGATGTTCCGGGCCATCCCGTGGGTGGGGCTGATCCCGTTGTTCATCGTCTGGTTCGGCATCGAGGAGACCCCGAAGATCGCCCTGGTGGCGCTCGGCGTCACGTACCCCCTCTACTTCAACATCTACGGCGGTATCCGCTCCGCCGACTCCCAACTCATCGAGGCCGCACGGATGCTGGGCCTCGGCAGGCTCGGCCTGATCCGGTACGTGATCCTGCCGTCCGCGCTCCCCGGCGCTCTGATCGGACTGCGGTACGCGCTCTCCACGGCATGGCTGGCGCTGGTCTTCGCCGAGCAGGTCAACGCGGGCAACGGCATCGGCTATCTGATGAGCAACGCCCAGCAGTACTTCCGCACCGATGTGATCGTGCTCTGCCTCGCCGTCTACGCGGTCCTGGGCCTGATCTGCGACTTCATCGTCCGGCTGCTCTCCCGGCGGCTGCTGACCTGGCGGGCTTCCTTCGACGGCGACGGGGTGTGAGACACACGATGACCACGGACACGAGCACGAGTACGAGCACGGACACGGGCACGAGCACGGACACGGGCACGGGCACGGACGCCGGTACGGGTGCCGGTGCGGGCACTCGTACCGATATCGGCGACGGTGCCGACCGGGGAGCCGGCGCGGAGATCCGGGGGCTGACCCGGGTCTTCGACGGCAGGACGGTGATCGACGGGCTCGATCTCACCATCCGGCAGGGCGAGTTCGTGGCGCTGCTCGGGGCGAGCGGCTGCGGCAAGTCCACCCTGCTGCGCATCCTGGCCGGGCTGGACGACGAGATCAGCGGCGAGGTCACCGTACCGAGCCGCCGGGCCGCCGCCTTCCAGTCGCCCCGGCTGATGCCCTGGCTGAAGGTGTGGCGGAATGTCGTACTCGGCCTGCCCGGCAAGCCGGACCGGGCGCTCGCCGCCCGCCATCTCGCGGAGGTCGGCATCGAGCGGCGCGCCGGGGTCTGGCCCAAGACCCTGTCGGGCGGCGAGGCCCAGCGCGTCTCGCTCGCCAGGGCGCTCGTCCGCGACCCCGAACTCCTGCTGCTGGACGAGCCGTTCGGGGCGCTGGACGCGCTGACCCGGGCCACGGCGCAGCGGCTGGTGGGGGAGTTGTGGCAGCGCCATGGCTGCGCGATCCTCCTCGTCACCCATGACGTGGAGGAGTCGCTGCTGCTGGCCGACCGGGTCCTGGTGATGGCCGACGGCGGCATCGCCCATGAGGTGACCGTCGGCCTGCCGCGCCCCCGGAGCCTCGGTTCCCCCGAATTCGTCGCGCTGCGCGGCCAGTTGCTGGCCTGGCTGGGCGTAAGGGACGCCTCCGCCACCCCGGATCCGGAATCCGCCCCCACCCCGTCCCCGCCCCCGTCCACATCCCCGCCCGCGTCCCCGTCCACGTCCACGTCCCCGTCCTCGTCCCCGGGCCAGGGCCCGAAGACCTTCGAAGGAACCCCGCCATGACCCCACGCCTTCTCCGCGCCCCGGGCCGTACCGCCCTCGCCGCCGCGCTGGCGCTCTCCGCCCTCGCGCTCCTCGCGACCGGCTGTGGCGCCTCGGACGGCGGCGGCGCCGCCGGGACCGCGGCCAACGCCTCCGACGTCACCCTCACCCTCGGCGACCAGGCCAAGAACCTCCAGACGATCGCGAACGCCTCGGGGGCCTTCAAGGGCGCCCCGTACCAGGTGAAATGGGCGGAGTTCGAGGGCGCCGCGCCGCTCTTCCAGGCGGCGCAGGCGGGCGCTGCGGACACCACGTACGCCGCCGATCTCCCCACCCTCCAGGCGCTCAGCGGGGGAGTGCCGATCAAGGCGGTGGCCGCGCTGCGCAACGACGGTACGGCCGTCGGGCTCGTCGCCGGGAAGAACTCGCCGGTGAAGACGGTGGCGGACCTCAAGGGGCGCACCGTCGTGGTCTCCTCGGCCAAGGGCAGCATCTCCGAGTACCTGCTCGCCAACGCCCTGCGGGAGGCGGGGCTCTCGTACTCCGACGTGAAGGTCAAGTACCTGCTGCCGACCGACGCGCAGGCCGCGTTCGGCGCCGGGAAGATCGACGTCTGGGCGATCTTCGGGGTGTACAAGGCGGTCGCCACCCAGCAGGGCGGCCGGGAGATCGTCAACGGCGCGGACGGGCGGGTCAGCGGGTACGGGTTCATCGGGGCCACCGACAAGGCGCTCGCCGACCGGACCAAGCGGCCCGCCCTCGCGGACGCGGTCCAGCGGCTCGGCACCGCGCTGGAGTGGGCCAGGACCCATCCGGACGCGTACGCCGCGGCGATCCGCGAGAACAACGGCGCTTCCGCGGAGGTCGCGAAGACCATCGTGAGCCAGAGCTACGGCGAAGTCGTCCCGATCACCCCCGAGGTGACCCGGGCGGTGCAGATGGTCGCGGACACCATGCACGGCATCAAGGTCCTGGACCCGAACGTCAAGGTCGCCGACTCCGTCGACACCACTCTGTCCGTCAAATAACGGGCGCCTCCGTACCCCACCAACTCCCCAACTCCCCCTCCCTGACTCCCCCTCCCAACTCCCGCTCTCCGTAACTCCCTTCCCCGCCATCCCGTAACCAGGAGGCCCCGCCATGCCGGTCGAGTTCATCAGCGCCGTCCACCCCAACCCCACCTTCGACGGCACCTCCACCTTCGGCCGGGGCATCGACCCCGACTTCACCCGCCGGTACGCCCGCGCCCTGGACGACGGGGGCTTCGACTACACGCTCGTCGCCTACCACTCCTCGTCCGCCGACGCGCTCCAGCTCGCGCAGTTCGTGGCCAACCACACCGAGCGGCTCAAGCCGATGCTCGCCCACCGCCCCGGTGTCATCTTCCCGACCCACGCGGCCCGCGCCTTCGCCACGCTCGACCGGATCAGCGGGGGACGGCTCTCCGTCCACATCATTTCCGGCGGCAGCGATCAGGAACAGCGCCGCGAAGGTGACTACTTGAGCAAGAGCGAGCGGTACGAGCGGTCGGACGAGTACATCCAGATCCTGCGCAAGGTGTGGTTCGCCGAGGGGCCCGTCTCGCACGAGGGCGCGTACTACCGGTTCGATGACTTCGTCTCCGACGTGGCGCCGTACCACGGCACCATCCCGATCTCGGTCGGCGGCTCCTCGGCCGACGCCTACCGGGTCGGCGGCCAGCAGGGGGACATCTTCGGCCTCTGGGGCGAGCCGTTGAAGGAGACCGCCGAGCAGATCGCCGCCGTCAACGCGGTGGCGGACGCGGCGGGGCGGGCCCGGCCCCGGATCTGGGTGTCGTTCCGGCCGATCATCGCGCCCACCGACGAACTGGCCTGGGAGAAGGCGCACCGGATCCTGGGGCAGGCGAAGGAGGGCGCGGCCGAGCGGGCCCGCAACCAGCACGCCAACCACTACCCGGCGCCCGGCGCCGGCCGCCCCGCCAACGTCGGTTCGCAGCGGCTGCTGGACATCGCGGCCCGGGGCGATCTCCACGACCGCGCGCTGTGGACTCCGCTGGCCACCGCGACCAACGCGGCGGGCAGCTCGACCGCGCTCGTCGGCTCGCCCGAGACGGTCGCCGCCGCGCTGCTCGACTATGTCGACATCGGGTGCGAGCTGCTCTCCATCCGGGGCTGGGACCCGCTCAACGACGCGATCGACTACGCGCGGTACGTCCTTCCGCTGGTACGCCAGGAACTCGCCGCCCGCGACGCCCGCGCCGCCACGGCGGCCTGACCCCGGCCATCTCCCCCTCCCCCTCCCCCTCCCGCGCCCCGCCGCACGCCCGACAAGGACTGCCCGCCATGCCCCGTCCCCGTCCCCGTTTCCGTACCCGTACCCGTACCCGTCCCTATCCCCGTTCCCGTCCCGGCCTCCGTGCCCGCTTCCGTAGCCGCCGCCTCTCGTGGGACTCGGCCCCGGTGCCCGCCCCGGCGCCCGCGCGGGGGTGGTCCTTCCCGGGGAAGGACCGGAGGGTGTCCGCCGTGCTCGGGTGGCTGCTCGCCTCCGCGCTGCTGCTCACCGCGTGCGGGGGCGGTGCGGGCGCGGAGGACAAGAGCGCGGGGGAGTCCGGAGGCGCGGGCGGGCTCTCCTCCGTCACCCTCGCCGTGGGCGACACCGGCTGGGCGCGCCATCGGGCCGTACTGGAGCTCGCGGGGCTCGACGACACCCCGTACACGGTGAAGTGGAGCGTGTTCCAAGGCGGTGACCTGCAACTCCAGGCCATGCGGGCGGGCGCGCTCGATGTCGCCCAGTCGAGCGAGATCCCGCCCGTCTTCGCCGCGGCCGACGGCAAGGCCAACTTCAAGGTCGTCGCCGTGCAGAAGGGCAACACCCTGCTCCAGGAGGTCGTCGCGCCCAAGGGCTCGGCGGTCACGACCATCGGCCAGCTCAAGGGCAAGAAGGTCGGCTACGTCAAGAACACCACCGCCCAGTACTTCCTGTACGAGCTGCTGAAGCGGGCCGGGCTGCGCTGGAGCGACATCACGGCGGTGCCGCTCCTCCCCGACGCCGGGATCGCCGCGCTGTCCGGCGGCTCCGTGGACGCCCTCGCCTCGTACGGCAATGCGATCATCACCGCGCACACCCAGGGCGCCACCACCATCGGCTCCGGCGCGGACATCCTCTCCGGAAACTTCAACTGGGAGGCGTCGGACCGTACGCTCGCCGACCCGGCGGCCCGCGCCGCCACCGCCGACCTGCTCGCCCGGATCGACCGGGCCTGGGCCTATCTGCGCGACGGCCACCAGCGGGAGTACGCCAAGGTGTTCGCGGCCCACACCCACCAGCCCGTGCGTCTCGCGCTGAGCCAGTTCGAGGACGGCGAGCGCCAGCGGCCGACCAGGATCGAGACGACCGGCGAGGCCGCGCTCGCCTCCGGGCAGCGGGTCGCCGACGCCTTCCACCAGCTCGGCGCGCTCCCCGCCCGGCTCGATGTCGGCACCTTCTGGTCCGACGCGCTCGACGCGGACCTCACCCGGGCCCTCGGGTCGTCCGGGGCGTCCGCCCCCTCCTCCGCCCCCGCCGCCACCGCCCCCGCCACGGAGACCCCCACGTCATGACCCTGCCCCCGGCTCCTGCCCTGCCCCCGGCTCCTGCCCCGCCCCCGACTCCTGCCCCGCCCCCGACTCCTGCCCCGGCCCCGTCCCCGGCCCCGCGCCAGGCCGTTGAGGCCCTCCCGGCGCTTCCGGCCCTCCCGGCTCTCGCGGCCCTCCCGGCCCCCGACCTCGACGGCCTCCCGCAGGTCACCCGCCGGCTCGCCGCCACCGCGGGGGAGTACGACCGTACCGGCGCGTTCCCCGCGTCCGGGATCCGGGCCGTGTACGAGGCGGGCCTGCTCACCGCAACCGTCGCGGGGCGGCACGGCGGGCCCGGGCTCGGCGTCGCGGACACGGCCCGGATCCTCGCCGCGCTCGGCGAAGGCGACCCGGCCACCGCCCTGATCACCCTCATGACCCTCAACGTCCACACCCTGCAGGCCCGCCGCCCGCACTGGCCCGAGCGGCTGTACGGGGAGGTGCTGGCCAGGGCCGCGGTGGAACCCGTACTCCTCAACAACGCCCGGGTCGAGCCCGAACTCGGCTCCCCGGCCAGGGGCGGGCTCCCGGCGACCACCGCGCGCCGTACCGCGCGGGGCTGGGCGCTCAGCGGCGCCAAGCGTTTCGTCACCGGGGCGGAAGGGCTCACCTGGTATCTGGTGTGGGCGGCCACCGACGAACCCGAGCCGCGCGTCGGTACGTTCGCCGTCCCCGGCGACGCCCCCGGCATCGAGATCACCCGGCGCTGGGACCATCTGGGCCTGCGCGCCAGCGGCAGCCACGACATCGCCTTCCACGATGTGGAGATCCCGGCGGACCACCTGGTCGGCGCCGCGCCGCACGGCCCCGCCGCGGCCCAGGACAACCGGGCGGGCGCCCCGCTCCACCTCCCGCTCGCCGCCCTCTACCTCGGCGTCGGGCGGGCCGCCCAGCGGTACTTCACCCGGTTCGCCCACGAACGGATCCCGGCCAACCTCGGCCACCCCGTCGCCCGTACGGAGCGGTTCCGGCAGGCCGCCGGGGAGATCCAGCTCCTGTTGGACAGCGCGGAACAGCTCGTCCTCGGCGGCGCCCGGCGCGTCGACCGCGCCGACCCCACGTACACCCCCGAACAGGCGCTGGGCGCCCGGATCCTCGCCACCCGGCACGCCACCACCGCCGTACGGAGCGCACTCCGCCTCCTGGGCAACCCGGGCCTCAGCCGGGACAACCCCCTGGAACGCCACTTCCGGGACATCCAGTGCGCCCCGGTCCACGCGCCCCAGGAGGACACCGCGCTGCTGGCCATCGGGGCCGCCGCACTGGAGGAGTGGGCGGAGGACGCCCCCGGCCGGCCGCCCGCCCCGCCGCCCGTCGCCCCGCTGTCCCCTGCCGCCCCGCCGCCCGTCGCGTCGCCGTCCGCCTCGTCCGTCGTCCCGCCGCCCGACAGGACATCCCCGCAGCCCACCGAGGAGCCCACGTGACCCTCACCCACCAGCCGACCCACCAGCCCACCGCGCGGGCCACCGCCGGCGCCACGCTGCTCGGGCTGCTCGCCCGGGACCTGGCGCCCGACCGGCTCACCACCGACCCGGCCGCCACCGCCGCGTACGCCACCGACCGGTCCGGCGCGCGGCCCGACGGGCAGCCCATGGCCGTGGTGCACGCCGTACACGCCGACGACGTACGGACCACCCTCCGGCACGCCCACGCCCTGCGCGTCCCGGTCGTGCCCCGGGGCGCGGGCACCGGGCTCTCCGGCGGGGCAGCGGCGGCCGAGGGGTCGCTCGTGCTCGACCTGGGGCGGATGAACCGGATCACCGAACTCTCCCCGGACGACCAGCTCGCCGTGGTGGAGCCCGGGGTGATCACCGCCGAGCTCGACCGGGCCGCCGCCGAGCACGGGCTGCGGTACGCGCCCGACCCGGCCAGCGCCGCGCTCTCCACCATCGGCGGCAACATCGCCACCAACGCGGGCGGACTCCGCTGCGCCAAGTACGGGGTCACCCGCGACAGCGTCCTCGGCCTCGACGCCGTCCTCGCCGACGGCACCCCGCTCCGTACCGGCCGCCGTACGGTCAAGGGCGTCACCGGATACGACCTGACCGCCCTGCTCACCGGCTCCGAGGGCACCCTCGGCGTGATCACAGCGGCGACCGTGCGGCTCCGGCCGATCCCGGTCGCCACCGCCACGCTCGCCGCGTACTTCGCCACCTTCGCCGAGGCCGCCGCCGGGGCGACCGCGCTCACCGCCGCCCGGATCGAACCCGCCCTGGCCGAACTGCTCGACGGGCCCGTCCTCGCCGCCATCGACGACGCGCACGGAACCGGCCTGCGCGGCAGGGGCGCCGCCCTGCTCCTCGTACAGTGCGACGGGGCGGGCGCGGCGGCCGAGGCGGCGCGCGCCGCCGAGGTGCTGCGCGGGCGCGCGACGTCCGTCGAGGTGACCGCCGACCCGGAGGAGGCGCGCGAGCTGTTCGCCGCGCGCCGGCTCGCGCTGCCTTCCCTGGAACGCCTCGGCCGCCCCCTCATCGAGGACATCGCGGTGCCGCGTTCCCGGCTCGCCGAGGCGGTCCGGGAGATCGAGACGATCGCGGCCCGCCACGCCGTACCCGTCCACACCCTCGCCCATGCCGCCGACGGCAACCTCCACCCGATCCTGGTCATCGACCCGGCGCTGCCCGAGGTCCCCGAAGCGGCCTGGGCCGCCGCCTCCGACATCTTCGCCACCGCGCTCCGCCTGGGCGGCACCCTCACCGGGGAACACGGTGTCGGCACGCTCAAGCGCCGGTGGCTCGCGGCGGAGCTGGGGCCGGAGAGCGTGGCGCTGCACCACCGGCTGAAGGAGGCGTTCGACCCGCACGGAATCCTCAACCCCGGTAAGGCGATATGAAGATGAGACCGATAGTCGACTCCATCGCCCGACTACCTATCCGGGTGAGGAATCCGTTTCGCGCTGGCCTGCGCGCCGCCCGGCATGCCATAAGGAGGTAACGCCCAAAAGGGAAAGAGGATGACGATGTCCGCACTTCGTATCAGGACCCGGGCCGCCGTCGCGCTCGCGGTCCTCGCGCTCACCGGTACCGCCGCTCTGACGGCCACGGCCGCCGTCGCGAGCGCCGCCGCCCCGCCGCCGGTCCCGCCGGCCGCGGCCGAGGGCGCGCAGGAGCACGAGCAGGGGCAGCCGGGCGCCCTGGGGAAGCCCACGGCCACCGCCCCCGAGACGGCTCCCGGGGCAGCCCCCGAGGCGGCTTCAGGGCAGGCGCCCGCGACTCCCGCCGCCCCGGTGGCCCCCGGGGCGCCCGGACAGGCACCCGCGGCTCCCCAGGCCGCTCCGGCCGCCGAGCCCACCGGGCGGGTCGTCTCCCGGCTCCCGCTCGCCGTACGGCAGCGGCCCACCGCGCACTCCACCTATCTGGGGTCCGTCCAGCCGGGCGCGATCATCCCGCTCTCCTGCAAGGTCGTCGGCGAGGACGTCGACGGCAACAGCCTCTGGTACCGCCTCGGCGACGGGCGCCCCGGCTATGTCGCGGCCCGCTACGTCCACAACCTCGCGCCGGTCCCGTACTGCCGCTGACCCGCTGACCCGCTGACCCGCTGACCCGCCGGCCCCCGTCGCCGGCTCTCGGCGCACCGGTCGCCCTCAGGCCGCCGTCCCAGGATCCCCGGATCCCGGACGGCGGCCTGAAGTCTGTCCGGGGCCGGTACGGAGCCCGGGCGAGGCCGTACGGGGCGTGTGCCGGGCTTGTCTGAAGGGCCGGACACGCTCGGTGATTCATCCTAACTCTGCCCCGATTCACGCCTCAATAAAGCCTTTCTGGGGTGCGTACGGATCTCTTGACACCCGATACCTCCGATGTTTTGATGCGCGGAACGCCTCGGGCGCCCCACACGCACCATGTTCACCCCAGCGCACCACGCCGAGGCAGCACGGAACAGTACGAAGGAGCAGCCGTGAGCCGGATTACGAGTGTGTCCACCCGGGATGTCCGGTTTCCCACCTCACGGGAGCGGCACGGCTCGGACGCCATGAACCCGTCCCCCGACTACTCGGCCGCCTATGTCGAGATCACCACCGACGCGGACGACGGCCATGTCGGCGCGGGTTTCGTCTTCACCATCGGCCGGGGCAACGAGGTCCAGGCCGCCGCCGTCGACGCGCTCAGCGCCGGACTGGTCGGCCAGGACGCCGAGGCGCTCTGCGCCGACCTGGGCGGTACGTGGCGCTCCCTCGTCCACGACTCGCAGTTCCGCTGGCTCGGGCCCGAGAAGGGCGTGATGCACATGGCGATCGGCGCCGTCGTCAACGCCCTCTGGGACCTCCGCGCCAAGCGCGCCGGGCTGCCGCTCTGGGAGCTGCTCGCCGGGCTCACCCCCGAGGAGATCGCCGACCTGGTCGACTTCCGCTACCTCTCCGACGCGCTCACCCGCGACGAGGCGCTCGAACTGCTCCGCGCGGCCGAACCGGGGCGCGCCGAGCGCCGCCAGGCTCTGCTGGACCACGGATTCCCGGCGTACACGACGACACCCGGCTGGCTCGGCTACGACGACGAGCGGCTGATCGCCCGCTGCCGCGAGGCGGTCGCGGACGGCTTCACCCAGATCAAGCTGAAGGTCGGCGGGGACCTGGAGGAGGACGTCCGACGGCTGCGCCTCGCCCGGGAGACCGTCGGCGCCGGCATCGCGATCGCGGTCGACGCCAACCAGCGGTGGGACGTGGACGAGGCCGTGGCGTGGATCGAGCGGCTCACCCCCTTCGGCCTCGCCTGGGTCGAGGAGCCCACCAGCCCGGACGATGTCCTCGGGCACGCCGAGATCGCCCGCAGGATCGCCCCGGTCCCGGTCGCGACCGGCGAACACATGCCCAACCGGGTCGTCGCCAAACAACTCATCCAGGCGGGCGCGGTCTCGGTCCTCCAGATCGACGCGACCCGGGTCGCGGGCGTGAACGAGAACATCGCCATCCTCCTCCTCGCCGCGAAACACGGGGTACGGGTCTGCCCGCACGCGGGCGGCGTCGGGCTCTGCGAGGCCGTCCAGCACCTCTCGATGTTCGACCGGATCGCCGTGTCGGGCACGGACCAGGGCCGGTACCTCGAATACGTCGACCACCTGCACGAACACTTCGTCACCCCGGTCGACGTCCACGACGGGCGGTACTGGCCGCCGTCGGCCCCGGGCGCGGGCGCCGAGATGCTCGCCACCTCCCTGACCGCGTACGCCTACCCCGGCGGCCCGGTATGGGCCGAGGCCGAGGCCGATGCGGAGACCGACGCCCAACCGGAGGGCACCCCCGACGGCCGCGCCGAGGAGACCCCCGGCCGCGTCGGCGCCGTACCCACGCCGTAACACCCCCTCGGCAACACCCCCCTCAGCGAACCCACCACCCCCACCACCCAGCACCCATACACAACGAAGTGGATGTCGCGATGAAACAACGGCTCTGTGTGAGCGCCACGGCGGTGGGCGCCGCGCTGGTGCTCGCGATGACGGGATGTTCGTCCAGCACGGGCGCGTCGAGTCAGTCGAAGGACAAGCTCGTCTGGTCGATGTGGATCTCCGGTTCCGCCGACAAGGCGGCCTGGCAGAAGGTCGCCGACTCGGTCGGCGAGAACGGCGGCGCCGAAGTCACCGTCCAGGGCTCGCCGTTCAACGACTACTGGACCAAGCTCCGTACCCAGCTCGGCACGGGCAGCGCGCCCTGCATCGTCACCGTACAGAGCCTCCGGGCGGCCAACTACACCGATGTGCTGCGGCCGATCGACGAGTACGCCAAGAAGGCCGGCACCAAGCTGGACGAGTTCGACACCACCGCGCTCGACGGCATGAAGGTCGACGGGAAGCTCTACGCCCTGCCGTACGACACCGGCCCGATGCTGATGTTCTACAACAAGGACCTCTTCGAGAAGGTCGGCGCGCAGACGCCGAAGCCGGGGTGGACGGTCGCCGAATTCGAGGCCGCCGCCGCCAAGTTCAAGGCAGCCGGCAAGACGATGTTCGGGACGACCGTCGAGGACCTCAACCTGGAGTCGATGATCCTCGGCTACAACGGCGGCCGGATCGTCACCGCCGACGGCCGGCTCGACCCCGGGAACGCGAAGTTCGCGGAAGGGATCGACTGGGTCTCCTCACTGGTGAAGAAGGGCGAGGCGACCCAGGCGAGTTCGGAACCCACGGCCGACAACAACGCGTTCGTCAGCCAGGACGTCGGCATGTACATCGACGGCCCCTGGTCGCTGCTCGACCAGAAGGCGAAGGCGAAGTTCCCGGTCGGTGTGACCACCATGCCGAAGAGCGGCTCCGGGCCCTCCACCTTCTCCGCCGGCTCCGGCTTCGGCATCTCGAAGCAGTGCGCGTACCCCGAGCAGGCGTACCACGCCATCGAGACGATGACCAGCGAGAAGGTCCTGACCTCGCTCGCCCAGCAGGGCCGTGCCTTCCCGGGGCGTACGGCGGCCCAGAAGGCCTGGTTCGACAACGCGGGCATCGACGACGCCGAGTCCGTCTTCGCCGTGGCGCAGAAGGACTCGACCCCGCTGCCGGGCAACAAGCAGAGCGACCAGCTCCAGCAACTGCTGGTCCAGTACGGAATCCAGGCGGTCAACGGCCAGTCGTCGGGCGCGCGGACGATGAAGTCCATCGCGGGCCAGCTCGCCCGGTGACGAGCGTGGTGAGCCCGTCACCGGTCCCTCCCGGTGACGAGGACGGAGAGAGTCGGGTGGTGAGGGAGATGGCGGACGCCCGGGGCACTTCGGGTGCGGGCGGCACGCTCCGGACCGAGGGCGCGGCAGGGGCCGTTGGCGTGGCCGGCGGCCCAGGCGCGGTCGTGGCCGGCAGGGCGCCCGGCACCGGTTCGCCGAAGAAGTCCGGCCGGCGCGGTGGACGCGACGGGCGTGCCGGGCGCGGCGAACCGGAGCCCGCGGGGCGGCGCTCGTGGTGGGGCGCGGCGTTCGCGGCGCCCCACTCCATCGGCCTCGCGGTCTTCACGGTCGTCCCGATCCTCGCCTCCCTCGTGGTGAGCTTCATGAACTGGCCCCTGCTCGGGGACCGTTCCTGGATTGGGCTCGACAACTACAGCCGGTTGTTCGGGGATCCGGTCTTCCGGACGGTCATCCTCAACACGGTCGGCTTCGTGGTGCTGTACGTGCCGCTCAATCTGGTGGTCTCGCTCGGCCTGGCGGCCTGGCTGACCCCGAGGATCCGGCACCGGCAGATCTTCCGGGTGCTGTTCTTCATCCCGACGGTGACCCCGATCGTCGCCAACGTCGTCGTCTGGCGGATGCTCTACCAGCCCGACGGGCTGATCGACGCCACCCTCCAGTCGACGGTCGGGACCCACGCGCCCAACTTCCTGGTGGACGAGAACTGGGCGATGCTCGCCATCGTCGCGATGAGCGTCTGGCAGGGCTTCGGCTACAACATGCTGATCTTCTCGGCGGCGCTCGACGCGGTGCCGGAGAACCTGATCGAGGCCGCGCAACTCGACGGCGCGGGCCCGTGGCAGACGTTCTGGCGCATCAAGTTCCCGGCCATCTCGCCGTCGGTGTTCTTCGCGACGATGATGACGCTCATCACCTCCTTCCAGGTGTTCGCCCAGCCCTTCCTGCTCACGAAGGGCGGCCCCGGCACCTCCACCGAGACCCTCGTCCAGTACATCTACACCACCGGTTTCCAGAACCAGCAGCTCGGACTGGCGTCGGCGGGCGCGTGGGTGCTCTTCGTCATCATCCTCGGCATCACGGCGGTCCAGTTCCTCGGCCAGAAGCGGTGGGTGCACTATGGGTAGCGGTACGCGGACGATCGCGGCCGGCGGGAACGCGGCCGGCGGGAACGCGGCCGGCGGAATCGCGGCGGGCGGAATCGCGGCGGGCGGAGTGGGGGCGGCCGGACGGGCCCGGCGGGCCACCGGGTATGTGATCCTCTGCCTGATCGCCCTGGTCTTCATGGCGCCGCTCATCTACATGGTGGCGACCAGCCTCAAGCCCGACGACCAGACCTTCACCACCCCGCCCACCCTCTGGGGCTCCGCCCTCCAGTGGCAGAACTACGTGGACGTCTTCACCTATCTGCCGTTCGGCCGCTTCATCGTCAACGGCGTCCTGGTCGCCACGCTCGGCACCGCCGTCAACCTCGTCGTCGCCGCGCTCAGCGGCTACGCCTTCTCACGGCTCCGCTGGCGCGGCCGGAACCTCGCGTTCCTGCTCTTCCTGGTGACGCTGATGATCCCGCAGGACGTCCTCGTCATCCCCATGTACGTGATGATGCAGGGCGTCGGCTGGGTCGACACCTTCCAGGCGCTGATCCTGCCGTGGGCATTTACCGCGCTCGGCGCCTTCCTCGTCCGGCAGTTCTTCCTGACCGTCCCGCAGGAACTCGACGACGCCGCCCGTGTCGACGGGGCCGGCACCGTCCGCACCTTCCTCAGTGTGATGCTGCCGCTCGCCCGGCCGACCCTCGCGGTGCTGGCCGTCTTCACCTTCATCAGCTACTGGAACTCCTTTCTCTGGCCGCTCGTCGTCGTCAACGACATCGACGCCCACGCCACCATTCCGCTCGGCCTCCAGGCCTTCTTCGGCCAGCAGGGCAGCCAGTGGAACCTCGTCATGGCCGCCTCGGTGGTCTCCATGCTGCCCACCGTGATCATCCTCGTCCTCCTCCAGAAACACCTGATCCGGGGCATCGTCACCAGCGGCCTGGGCGGCCGCTGACCGCGCCCGCCCCCTCCTGCCCTGCCCCGCCTTCTCCCGTCCCCCTTCTCCTGCTCACCCCGGCACGCCCACATCCGTACGTACGGAAGGAACCCCGCCATGACCGTCCCCGCCTGGTTCACCGAGGACCGCTTCGGCATGTTCATCCACTGGGGCCTCTACGCCCTGCCCGCACGCCATGAGTGGGTGAAGAACCGCGAACGGATCACCGAGGCCAAGTACGACACGTACTTCGACCACTTCGAGCCGGACCTCTTCGACCCCGCCGAGTGGGCGCGGGCCGCCAAGAAGGCCGGTATGCGGTACATGGTCCTCACCACCAAGCACCACGACGGCTTCTGCCTCTGGGACTCCAAGCTCACCGACTACACGTCCATGAACACCCCCATCCGCAAGGACCTCGTCCGGGAGTTCGTGGACGCCGTACGCGCCGAGGGGCTGCGCGTCGGCTTCTACCACTCGCTCATCGACTGGCACCACCCCGACTTCGTCATCGACGGCTACCACCCGCGCCGCGACGACGGCCCCGAGGAGATCGAACGGCTCAACGAGGGCCGGGACATGGCGCGGTACCGGGCCTATCTCCATGGCCAGGTCGAGGAGTTGCTCACCGAGTACGGCCAGATCGACTACCTCTTCTACGACTTCTCCTACAAGCACGACGACCACCACACCGATGTGTGGAACGGCAAGGGCGCCGAGGACTGGGGCTCCGAGGAACTCCTCGCCCTCACCCGCCGCCTCCAGCCGGAGATCGTCGTCAACGACCGGCTCGACATCCCCGGCGACCTCGTCACGCCCGAGCAGTACCAACCCGACCGCCCGATGGAGGTCGACGGCGTCCCCGTGGTGTGGGAGGCGTGCCAGACCCTCAACGGGAGCTGGGGATACGACCGCGACAACATCAACATCAAGAGCACCGACCTGCTCGTCCGGATGCTCGTGGACGGCGTCTCCAACAACGGCAACATGCTGCTCAACGTCGGCCCCACCGGGCGCGGCGAACTCGACGCCGCCGCCGTCGGCGCCCTGGAGGGCATCGGCGAGTGGATGCGCCGCCACGAGCGCTCGGTACGCGGCGCCGGCCCCTCCGCCTTCCGGGCCCCCGCCGACACCCGCTACACCCAGCGCGGCAACCGGCTCTACCTGCACCTCTTCGCCTGGCCCTTCGAACACCTCCACCTGCCCGGGCTCGGTGGCAAGGTCGCCTACGCGCAACTCCTCAACGACGCCTCGGAGATCCCCTTCCGCGAGATCGACCCCAAGGTGAAGGCCCTCACCACCGGGCTCGGCGGCCAGCCCGCCGGCACCCTGACCATCACCCTTCCCATCATCCGCCCCGATGTCGCCGTCCCCGTCGTCGAACTCTTCCTGACGGAAGACGCCTGACCGGATACCCGTCAGGTACGCGGCACCCCGGGCCTGGGCAGGACGGCCGGTCCGGGGTGCCGCGCGGCAGGTGTCGCGAAGGCGGCGGCCACCACCAGGACGAGGACGAGGAGCAGCGCCTGGCGCAGCCCGAAGTGCTCGCCGAGGTAACCGAGGGAGGGCGGGCCCACGAGGAACGCGACATAGCCGACGGTGGCGGCGAGGGAAACGCGCGCGGCGGAGTCGTCACCGGAATCGCCCGCGGCGGAGAGCGCGACGGGGAACCCGAGCGACGCACCCAGGCCCCAGAGGACCGCCGCGCCGGCGGCGACGGCCTGATGGTCGACGAAGATCACCAGGGCCAGTCCCGCCGCCCCGACAAGGGCGCTTCCGCAGAGCGCGGCGGCCCGCCCGAAGCGGTCGACGGCCCGCCCGCCGACGAAGCGGCCGACCGTCATCGCGGCGGCGAACGCGGCGTACACGGCCGAGCCCAGGGCGGGGTCGAAGCCGTGGCCGTCCACCATGACCAGCGGGAGCCAGTCGTTGGCCGTCCCCTCCGCCATGGCGAGGGCGAGGATGACGCAGCCGATGAGCAGCAGCTTCGAGTCCTTCCACACCGGCGTACGGTCCGCGCTCGGCCCGTGGTCCTCGGCGGCCGGCCGTCGCCCCACGCCCGGGGGGACATGGCGGATCACGAGCAACAGCCCGGCCAGGACCACGGCGGCGACGGTGGCGAGATGGACGAGAACCGGGAACCGCACCGCCGTCAGGCCCATGCCGGCGACGGCGCCGATGACCGTACCGAGGCTGAAGAAGCCGTGCATGGCCGGCATCGTGGAGCGGCCGAGCAGCCGTTCCACCTCCGCGCCCTCGACATTGAGGGCCACCTCGCCGCCGCCCATCCCGAGACCGAAGAGACCCAGGCCCAGGGCCACCCCGAGGCCCGAGCCCGTACCGGCTCCGATGCCGATGACCGCGGCGGCGGCCGCCACCGCCGCCGTCCCGGCCACGATGACGGGCCGGGCACCCCAGCGGGCCACCAGCGGGCCCGAGCAGAGGATGCCGGCCATCGACCCGGCGGCGAGCCCGAACAGGATGAGGCCCATCTGCGCCGTGGAGGCGCCGACCAGATCGCGTACGTCCGGGGTGCGCGACACCCAGGAGGAGATGGTCAGGCCGGGCAGGAGGAACAAGGTGAACACGGCGGTACGGCGCAGAGCGAGTTCGGTGGTCATCGACGGTGGCTCCCCAACACATGCGAGCAGAGTGTGTACTAGCGTACGCACTAGCGTGTACGTATGTACACACTTCCCGCTGGGTGTCTCATGGCACATTGGGGGCGTGAGCGGCACACGGCGCGAGATCCCCAACGACCCCGGGCGCAAGGAGCGCATCCTCGATGCCGCCCTCGACGTCATCGCCGAGAGCGGGGTGCACCGAACCTCCCACCGCAGGATCGCGGCGCAGGCGGAGGTTCCGCTCGGCTCGCTGACGTACTACTTCGACGGCATCGACGACCTGCTCGCGCAGGCGTTCGCGCGCCTCGCCGACACCATGTCCGCGCTCTACCGGCAGACCGTGCGCGGCGCCGGATCGGCCGCCGAGGCGGAGGCGGCCGTCGTCGAGCTGATCTGCGGGCCGGCCTACGCCACGGAGCGTGACATGACGCTCATCTTCGAGATGTACGCCTACGCCAACCACAACGAGGCGGTGTCCGTCACGGCCCGCACCTGGCTCGAACGCAGCCGGGACAGCCTCGCCCTCTGCTTCACGCCGGGGGTGGCCCGCGCGCTCGACGCCCTGATCGAGGGGTGGCCCATGCACCGCGCCTTCGACGGCGCGCCGCTGGACCGGCGCCTCGTCGCCGAGACCGTGCACGCGATCGTCAGCGCCGCCCCGAACCTCTCCGGCGACACCCCCTGAGCTGACGGCGCCGCTCCGCCCGCCGGCCCGTCGGGGAAGGGTGATGGCCGGTCGAAGAAGGGCAGCGGCCGGTCGGGCTCAGCAGGCCGGGTGGCCCGGCCGGGTGCCGGGCGGGCCCGCCGCCTCGGCGACGGCGGCGGCGCTCCTGCGGAGGTCGGCCCGGGCCTGGGGGGTCAACGGGGAGAGCAGCCCGGCGAGTTCCTCGGTCACGGCCGTGTGGAAGGCGAGGGCCGACTGACGTCCGTCCTCGGTGAGGACCACCTGGACGGCGCGACGGTCGCCGGGGACGAGTGAACGCTCGACGAGGCGGCGTTGGGCCGCCCGGTCGACGAGCCCGGTCAGATTCGCCTTTCCCACGCCGAAGAGGCGGGCCAGTTCCGCCATGCCGTACGGCCGCTCGGCCAGGACGCAGAGCATGCGCGCCTGGACCGGCGTCAGGTCGTGACGCTCGGCGACCCGCGTGAAGGTGTCCCGGATCACATGGGAGAGCCGGACCAGAGCTATGGCGTCCGCCTCCGCTGTCGCGGCGGGGCCGACGGCGGCCGCGCTGCTTTCGGGGGCCGTGGACGGAGAGGCAGGCATGGGAGTCATGGTACAGCGCGGGGACAGTGCATGGTGTGTACTATCTACTCACCGAACCATTCGCAAGGAGTGATCATGACGCGCATCGGCATCATCCTGGGCAGCACCCGTCCGAACCGGAACGGTGAGCCCGTGGCGCACTGGGCGCTGGAGCTGGCCTCGAAGCGAACGGACGCCGAGTTCGAACTGGTGGACCTGCGGGACTTCCCGCTGCCGCACCTGGACGAGGCGATGCCGCCGTCGTTCGGCCAGTACCAGCACGAACACACCCGGCGCTGGGCGGAGAAGATCGCCTCGTTCGACGGTTTCGTCGTGGTGACCCCCGAGTACAACCACAGCACCACCGGGGTCCTGAAGAACGCGATCGACTACCTGTTCGCCGAGTGGAACAACAAGGCCATCGGCTTCATCTCCTACGGTCCCCACGGTGGGGTCCGCGCCGTGGAACACCTGCGGGTGATGGCCGGCGAGCTGAAGATGGCCGACGTACGCGCGCAGGTCGTCCTGCCCTTCGCCACCGAGTTCGAGAACTACCGGACCTTCAAGCCGGGCGACTACAACCTCCCCGTCCTCACCGACCTGCTCGACCAGGTCATCGCGTGGAGCGAGGCACTGGCGCCGCTGCGCGCCGAACGCGTCACGGCCTGAACGCCCTTCGTACCGGTCCGGTACCGGACCAGCCGTTCCGCCCCCGCCGCTTCCCAAGGGGAAAGGGGGTGCCGCCGTCGGCACCCCCGGCACCCCGGAGACGGCCCCCGCCCCTTCCCCTTCCCCTTCCCTCCTTTCCCCCTTCCCTTCCCCTTTCCGGTCCTTCCTTCAGATCACAGACGGGCACCCCATGAACGCCACCCCGGACAGCAGCGATCCCACAGCGGCGGCCGACGCCTATTTCGGTGCCTGGCAGGCCGACCGCCCGGCCGACCTGGCCGACGTGTTCGCGCCCGACATCCGGGTCCACGGACCCCTGGGCCTGATCGAAGGCGCCGAGCGGTACCAGGAATCCCTGGGCCGGATCTTCGCCCTCACCGGCACGCTCGTCTTCCACAAGCGCTGGGTCGACGGCGCGGACGTGATGACCTGGTTCGACCTGCACCCCCGTGCGGGCACGGAGCCCTTCCCCGTGGCCAGTTGGCTCCACGTCGAAGACGGCCGGATCACCGCCGTCCGCGTCACCTTCGACCTCGCCAAGCTCCTGCGCGCGGGTGACCCCCGCAGCACTTCCTGACGACGGCCGGCCCGATGCCACCCCGGACCCACCACCAGCGACCCGACGAGAAATGAGCCATCCATGAATACCCCCCACTCCACAACACGACCGGTTCTCGTCGTCGGCGCGACCGGCGCGCTCGGCGGCCAGGTCGTCGACGAACTGCTCCGACGCGGCAAGAACGTCCGTGCGCTCGTCCGCCCTTCGAGCGATGCGAGCGGACTCCAGCGGAAGGGCGTCGAGATCGCTCGCGGCGACATGCTCGACCCCGACTCGCTCACCACCGCCATGGACGGGGCCGACGCCGTCGTGACCACCGCCGCCGGCTACACCCGCGGCGACAAGAAGGCCCGCGACATCGACACCACCGGTAACACCAACCTCGCCGATGCGGCCCACCGCTCCGGCATACGGCGGTTCGTCCTCACCAGCATCCTCACCAGCGACCAGACCCCCGATGTACCGCACTTCTGGCACAAGAAACTGGCCGAGGACAGACTCGAACAACTCGGCGTCCCGTTCGTCGCCCTGCGCCCCGGAGCCTTCCTCGACCAGATCGCCTCCATGACCGGCAACCCCCTCGACAAGGGACGCCTCCTGTGGATGGGCAAGAAGACCGTTCCCCTGACGTTCGTCCTCACCTCCGACCTCGCGGTCTATCTGGCGGCCGCCGTCGACGCCGACGTCAAGGACGCGGAGCGCGTCGACATCGGCTGGGACCGGCCGCTCGGCATCGGCGAGGTGGGCGACATCATGGGGACCCGGGCCGGGAAGGCGATCAAGGTGCGGGGGGTCCCGTCCGCGCTCACCCGGGTCGCGGGCGCCGTGGTCGGGCCCTTCGTACCCATGGTCAAGGACATGGCCGCGATGTTCCGCTGGTTCGACGGCGGCGGTTACGTCGCCGACACCACACGGCAGACACAGCTCTTCGGACCCGCCCCCACCGCCGAGGACGCCATCGCCCGGCTCACCGCCGAACTGAGCGCTCCCCGCCGTCCGTGAGCAGCCCCGGCCCGCCCCGCGTGTTTCCCGGCGGCCTTCCGGGGGAGTGGGAGAAGCAGATCTTGGCACAAGCTTCCCGGATTCTCCCCCGGACCCGGCCCGAGCGCCCACCGCTCGGGCCGCTCCCTGTCGACAGCGAGGTGCGAGGCCGAATGTTCACCACCCGTCCCACCCTCCAGGGCACCTTCGGCATGGTGTCCTCCACCCACTGGCTCGCCTCCCAGTCGGCGATGGCGGTCCTGGAGGACGGCGGCAACGCCTACGACGCGGCCGTCGCCGCCGGGTTCGTCCTCCATGTCGTCGAACCGCATCTCAACGGCCCCGCCGGAGAGGTGCCGATCATCCTCGCCCCGGCCGGCGGCGAGGTACGGGTCCTCTGCGGCCAGGGGCCCGCGCCCCGGGGCGCCACCCCCGACCACTACCGCTCCCTCGGGCTCGACCTCGTCCCCGGCACCGGACCGCTCGCCGCCGCCGTGCCCGGCGCCTTCGACGCCTGGATGGTGCTCCTGCGCGACCACGGCACCAAGTCCCTCGCCCAGGTGCTGCGATACGCCATCGGGTACGCCGAGGACGGCCACGCCCCCGTCGAACGCGTCGGCGAGACCGTCGAGAGCGTCCGCGAACTCTTCACCACCGAGTGGACCAGCTCCGCCGATCTCTACCTCCCCGGCGGAAAGTCCCCCGCCCCCGGCGAGCTCTTCCGCAACCCCGCCCTCGCCGCCACCTGGCGCCGCCTCATAGCCGAGGCCCAGGCGGCCGGGGGCGGCGACCGTACCGCCGAGATCGAGGCCGCCCGCGCCGTCTGGCGCACCGGATTCATCGCCGAGGCACTTCTCGCCCAGGCCGCCCGGCCCACCCTGGACACCAGCGGTGCCCACCACAGCGCCACCCTGACCGCCGCCGACCTCGCCGAATACTCCGCCACCTACGAGGCCCCCGTCACCTACGAGTGGAACGGCTGGACCCTCTGCAAGGCGGGCGGCTGGAGCCAGGGCCCCGCCTTCCTCCAGCAGCTCGCCCTGCTGCCCGCCCACGGCGCCGACCTGCCCCGCTACGGCTCCGCCGACTATGTCCACCTCCTGATCGAGGGGTGCAAGCTCGCCATGGCCGACCGGGAGGCCTGGTACGGCGACGCCGCCCCCGTCCCCCTGGACACGCTGCTCTCCGAGCCGTACAACACCGAACGCCGCGCCCTGATCGGCGAGCGCGCCTCGTACGAGCTGCGCCCCGGCTCCCCGGACGGCCGCACCCCCCGGCTCAGCGCCCACGCCCGCGCCGTCGCCTCCGGCACCCCGCCGACCGGGACCGGCCGCCCCGCACCCGGCAGCGGCGAACCCACCGTCGCCACCGACGGCGCCACCCGGGGCGACACCTGCCACCTCGACATCGTCGACCGCTGGGGCAATATGATCGCCGCCACCCCCAGCGGCGGCTGGCTCCAGTCCAACCCGGTCGTCCCCGAACTCGGCTTCCCCCTCGGCACCCGCCTCCAGATGGCCTGGCTCGATCCCGGCCTGCCGAACACCCTCACCCCGGGACGCCGCCCCCGCACCACCCTCACCCCCTCCCTCGCCCTCCGCGACTCCACCCCCGTCGTGGCCTTCGGCACCCCCGGCGGGGACCAGCAGGACCAGTGGCAGCTCCATTTCTTCCTCGCCCTCGCCCTCCGCGCCCCGGTCCGGGGCGGCCTCGACCTCCAGGGCGCCATCGACGCCCCGAACTGGCACAACGACAGCTTCCCCGGCTCCTTCCACCCCCGCGCCATGCGCCCCGGCAGTGTCACCGTCGAGGCCCGTATGGACCCCGGGACCGTCGCCGAGCTGCGCCGCCGAGGCCATGACGTCACCGTCGGGGACGCCTGGTCGGAGGGGCGGCTCTGCGCCGTCGCCCGCGACCCGGCGACCGGAATCCTCTCCGCCGCCGCCAATCCTCGGGGCATGCAGGGGTACGCGGTGGGCCGCTGACCGGCCCCGGGCGCCGGCCGTCCGCGGTCCGTGATTGGCTGGGCCCATGAGCGACGAGTCGGTGTACGGAACGGTTTCTCTCCGCGGGACGGCCAGGACCGTCCATGTCTCCGCCGTGGAGGAGGCGGTGCGGAAGGCCGCGGCGGCCGAGATCATGCCCCGCCACCGCCGCCTCGCGGACCACGAGATATCCGAGAAGAGCGCCCCGCACGACCTCGTGACCATCGCGGACCGCCGCGCCGAGGAGCATCTCACCGCCGCGCTCACCGCGCTGCTGCCCGGCTCCGCCGTGGTCGGCGAGGAGGCCGTCCACGCGGACCCCGCGCGGTACGAGGCACTCCACGGCGAGGCCCCCGTCTGGATCGTGGACCCCGTCGACGGCACCCGCCAGTTCATCCGGGGCGAGGACGGCTTCGGCACCCTGGTCGCCCTCGCCCAGGGCGGCGAGCTGCTGGCCTCCTGGACCTTCGCCCCCGCCCTGGACGAGATGGCCATCGCGGTACGCGGCCGGGGCGCCGTCCTCGACGGAACCCCCCTCCACGCCGGATCCCCCACCCCCGACGCGACCCTCCACGTCGCCACCTCCCACCCCGACTACACCACCCCCGACCAGAAGCGCGCCCTGCTCGGCCTCCGCACGGACTCCATCGACCCCCGCCCCTGCGGCGCGGCCGGCCTGGAGTACCTGGCCGTGGCGCGCGGCACCCTCGACGCGGTCGCCTTCACCTGGGAGCTGGCCTGGGACCACGCGGCCGGCCTCCTCCTGGTGACCGAGGCGGGCGGCGCCCACATGACCCTGACCGGCGACCCGTACCGCATCACGGGCGACAACGCGCTCCCCTTCACCGCCGCCAGGGACGGCGCCACGGCACAGCGGATCCGGGAACGCCTCCTCGCCGGGGGATGAGCCCGCCCCTCCGCCGTGTCCCCAGCGGTGGCGTCTCAGCCGGTGTCACGGCTCAGGTGAGCAGCCGCAGCAGATGCTCGCACGCCGCCGCCTCGCTCGGGTGGCGGGCGATGGTCTCCCTCTTCCCGCGTTCGTACGCGCCGGTCTCCCACGCGCCGTCGCCGGTCCTCCGGACGAAGAGAAAGTCGACGGGCGTGGGGGCCGGTTCATGGACCCCCTCGATACGGTAGTAGTCGTCGGGTACCCCTGCCGCGCCGAGCGCGGCCCGCAATGCGTGGCGGTCCATGGAAACGACGTTACGCGCTCGCGTGGTCCAGGTACTCGTGCTTGAGCAGCCAGGTCACATTGAGATATTCGCCCGGGCCCGGGTCGAGGAGGGCCGCGTCGAGCTGGATCTGCTGCCCGCCGCCCGGCTGCTCGAACCAGGGGGCGATGCCGCCCTGCCAGACGGTGAACGGCTTGAGGACCCGGTAGACCCGGTAGTCACAGGGCACGGCGGCGTCCCGGGTGTTGAGATTCTGCGGCGGCAGCGCGCGCTTGGCGTACGGGTCGCCCACCGGGGCGAGATAACGGCCGCCCTCACCGCCGAACCGGTCCAGCTTCTGGTCCTTCTTCAGCACGGTGGCCTTCTTGTCGACCTTCCCGTTGACCACGGCGAACCCGTCATGGGGCGGGTACTTCCAGCTCCCCGAATCGGCGGGCCCCTCCCAGTACTTCTTCAGGAAGTCCGGTGGCGACAGCTTCCCCGTCCGCTCCCACCCCACCAGCAGCGGGCCCACCGGCTTCTGCGAGGCGCCCGGCAGATACCGCGGCCCCAGCCGCGCGTCATCGAGGAACGCCCCGGTGCACGGCGCCGGAGCGAGCGCGCCCGGAAGCGTGTTGGCGACGGCGTCCGTCACCGGGAGCGGGACGGCGGCCTTCACCGACCCCTTCATATCCTGCTGGGGAGCCGCGCTCGCGGCGGCCGGCGCCATGATCAGCGCGGCGGCGACACCGACCCCCGCGAGCGCGGTACGCATACGGTTCATGGAGAGAATCCCTTCATATCCGAAAATCTTCGAAGCCTCTGGAGCCTCTAAGGCCCCTGAAGGCCCGGAAGCCCGGACCGGCATCCGCCCGCCCCCGGCTTCGTCACCAAGAGTAGTCGGACGCGCGCGATAAGTAATTTCCTCTTTCGGGTGACGCTGTACGGAAGTTGAGGCTCCGGCTCCGGAAGAACCCGCCGCGCCAGGACCACCCGCCGACGGGCTGTCAGAGCCCGGGAATATCCTGGATCCCCTTGCCATCGGCTGATGAAGGAGTCCGAGGTGACGTCCATGCTCGATACCGTCGTCGTGGGAGCGGGACCCAACGGGCTGACCGCCGCCGTCGAGCTGGCCAGGCGCGGTTTCTCGGTCGCCGTGTTCGAGGCCAGGGACACCGTGGGCGGCGGGGCCAGGACGGAGGAGCTGACGCTCCCCGGATTCCGCCACGACCCCTGCTCCGCCGTCCACCCGCTCGGGATCGGCTCGCCCGTCTTCAAGACCATGCCGCTGGCCCGGTACGGACTGGAGTGGCTGCACCCCGAGTTGCCCATGGCCCACCCCTTCGACGACGGCACGGCCGCGGTGCTCGCGCACTCCGTCGCCGAGACGGCCGCCTCCTTCGGCCCCCGCGACGCCGGGGCGTACCGGCGGCTCGTGGCGCCGTACATCGGCAAATGGGACTCCCTGGCCCGGGATTTCATGGCGCTGCCGCTCACCGCGCTGCCCCGCGACCCCGTCACCCTCGCCCGCTTCGGCCTCGCCGGACTCCCGCCCTCGACCTGGCTGGCCCGCCGCTTCCGCGACGAGCGCGCCAAGGCCCTCTTCGCCGGGCTCGTCGCCCATGTGATCGCCCCGCTCAACGGGGTCGCGACCGGCGCCGTCGGCCTGATCTTCGCCCTCGCCGCGCACGCGGGCGGCTGGCCCATACCGCGCGGCGGCTCCCAGTCGATCTCCGACGCGCTCGCCGCGTACCTCACCGACCTGGGCGGCACGGTCCACACGGGGTACGAGGTGAAGCGGCTCGACGACCTCCCGCCCGCCCGCGCGTATGTCTTCGACACCTCCCCGACCGCCCTCGCCAGAATCGCCGGACTCGGCCGGTTCTACGACGGATACCGGTACGGCGCCAGCACCTTCAAGATCGACTACGCGCTGGACGGGCCCGTCCCCTGGACCGCCGAGGCGCCGCGCCGCGCCGGCACCGTCCAGATCGGCCCCACCAGCGGGGAGATCGGGCGCGCGCTGCGCCAGGCCTCCGGCGGGGAGGCCCCGGAGACCCCGTTCCTGATCACCGCCCAGCCCTCCCTGATCGACCCCTCGCGCGCGCCCGAGGGCAGACACACCTTCTGGGCGTACGGACATGTCCCCAACGGCTGGGAAGGCGACCTCACGGAGGCCGTCGAGCGCCAGATCGAACGGTTCGCGCCCGGCTTCCGGGACCGCGTCCTGGCCCGCGCCACGGCGGGCCCGCCCGAGCTGGCCGCCCGTAACGCCAACTACGTGGGCGGCGACATCGCGTGCGGCGCCGCCGCCGGGCTCCAGCTCGTGCTCCGCCCCCGGATCACCCTCTCCCCGTACACCACCCCGCACCCGGCGGTCTTCCTCTGCTCCTCCGCCACCCCGCCGGGCCCCGGTGTGCACGGCATGTCCGGGCACAACGCGGCGAAGGCGGTGTGGCGGCGGCTGCGCGCCCAGGGCGGCTGAGCGCGCGGGTACGGGCAGCGGGAGAGGCAGGGGTACGGGTACGGATACGGGGTCACCCGGTCCCGGGGGTCAGGAGCGGGGGACCTTGAGCCGGTCCCAGCTCGTCCGGCCGGGGATGCCGTCGGCGTCCTTGCCCGTGTACCCCAGCTTCCGCTGCCAGGCGGCGTACGAGGCCTGGTCGGCCCCCGACCACTCCGGCCCTGGCCCCACCTTGTACGTGCCGCATCCCTCCGCGACCAGCCGCTTGCCCATCGCCGTGACGACCGCGCTCCGCCGCCCGACGGCGAAGAACGCCGAGCCGGGGAACGGCTCGTACGTCACCGGGGGCTTCGCCGGCGGGGGCGGCGTCGTCGGCGCCGAGCCGAGCCGCTTGGCGATCCGGCTCCGCATCGCGTCCATCGTGAAGCCGCGCGGGTCGATCTTCCCCGGCTGCCACTCCTTGTGGCCGATCACCGACCGCTGGTTCCAGCCGTGCGCCCGGCAGATCGCCGCCGCGGCCCGCTCGATCGCGTCGAGCTGGGCGGCCGGCCACGGGTCCTTGCCGTCCCCCAGGTTGACGCACTCGAAGCCGTAGAAGTGGCGGTTGCCATCGGTGTTGGCCTGGTTGTCCGGGGGCAGCGCCGTCTCGTTGATCACCGCGCGCAGCACATCGGCGTCGCCGAGCCCCGCGTGGTTGGCCCGCCCGTTGCCGACCAGATAGACCGTGCCGTCCTTGGCGATCACCCCGTGGCAGAGCGGACCCGGCAGGGTGGAGTGGCCGTTGTAGCAGAGTTCGACGGAGCTGTCGGTGCCGGAGGTGACGGTGTGGTGGATCATCACCCCGTGCAACGGCCCCCAGGCGCCCTTGTGATTCCGGTTGTGCGTACGCCAGCTCCGGTGTTCGACGACGGTCAGCCCTTCGGCACGGAGGGCCGAGAGGAGTTTCGCTGCGGTCAGTGGGGTGGCCATGGTGGTGCGTCTCCTTCAGGGGGTGCTGTTCGCTCTGGTGAGTGGGGTACGGGGCGGAGCGCGCCCGGGTTCAGTTCCCGGCCGTCCGGCGGCCCCTGCGGGTCGGGGCGGGCGGCTCGGACTCCGCCGCCCCGGGCTCCCCGACGGCGGAGTGCTCCGCCTCGGCCTCTCCCGCCCCTTCCGCTTCCGCTGCCGCCGACTCCGCTTCGGCCGCCGCCGCCCGCTCGGCGGCGAGGCTCTCCTCCTCCGCGGCGCGTTCCGCGGCCAGTTCGGCCGCGCTCGCCGCCGGGACGGGCCCCGACAGCGGGCCGAAGACCATCCGCAGATCGGTCACCGAACCCTCGCCCGCCACCCACGCCAGCGGTGCGTAGTGCGTCGCGATCCCGTGCGGGGAGCGCAGCAGCGGACGGCGCGCCGCGTCCGTGGGCCACTCGACGTCGCCCGTGGCGGTCCGCGCGGGCACGGTCCAGTAATCCCCCGAACGGTAGGTGCGGCCCGGCTCGAAGTAGACGTGGACGCCGTCCTCCAGAGGCAGCCAGCCGCCCTCCTCGATCCGCAGCGCCCCGCCCGTACCGGCGCTCCCCGGACGGTGCTGGGCGGGCCGGTGGTCCCAGCGGCGCAGGAACGGGTGGAGTTCGGGGCGGCGCCCCACATGGCGCTCGGGCTCGCCGGAGAGCCGTACGCGCCGCTCCGGCAGGTCGACCTCCTCCACCCGCAGCAGCGGCAGCGGCTCGCCCCGGCCGATCGCCCCGGTGTCGGTGAACTCGACCAGGTCGCCCACGTTCAGGTCGAGCTTGTCGTCGCTGCCCAGGGAGGCCAGCTCCACCCACGTACCGTCGAGTCCGTCCACCGCGAAGGTCACGGAGCCGTTCTCCCTGGACCACTTGAACGTGGCCTCCTTCGCCGTGCCGCCCTCGTGGACCTCCACCCGGTAGAGCTGGTTCTCCGGGCCCCGGTAGCGGGCGTCCGGCTTCACCAGGCAGGGCTCCTCGCCGGCCTGGTCCGGGCGCCGGCTGCGCGCCGCCATCCGCGCCGTCGGCGTCTGCGCCGTGACCCAGCGGGCGAACGCGGCGCGGACCTGGGCCTCCGGCGCCCCGTCGGCGTCGTCCAGTTCCAGCGAGCCGCCGGGCAGCGGCAGCACCTGCCAGACCACCTTCAGCCGGGCCGCCGTGTCGGGCATCGCCGCACCGAGCGCCACCTCGCGCAGCAGCGGGTCCTCGGCCGCCGTGACCGAGCGCTCGCCCACCGTCAGATAGGCCAGATAGGGGAACTGGGTGGGCAGCCGGTCGCCGGGGCGCTCCGGATCGCGGAAGGCGTCCGGCTGCTCCCAGTACGTCCAGCCGGCCGGGGCCGGCGGCTCCGCGGCGGCGGACGCCCCGGCTCCGGATCCGGCCCCGGAGCCGGCCTGGCCGCCGTCGCCCCCGGCCTCGGCGGCGGACGAGGCCGTGTCGTCGTCCGGGACCGCGTCACCCGGCGCCGGCCGGGTGGCGTCCAGCAGGATGCCGTCCACGTAGTAACGGCCGCCCCCGATCGTCAGGTCGTCCAGCTCCCGGCTGCCCGCCTTGAAGTCCACCCGGAAGCCGGCGGCGTCGCGCGGCCCGCCATGGGCCCCGATCAGATCGGCGGCGACCGTACGGGCCCGGTGGCGCTCGATCGCGGCCTGCTCATTGGCGTCCGCGTCGAGCTGGACACGGCCCTGCTGGGCGACGACGGCCGAGTAGCGCGCCTCGGGCCGGAAGGTGTCGCGGGAGATGTCTGCGTGCATGGGAAGGGGTCCCCCTCGGAAGTTCGGTCGGGCATATGGGGCGATGGGCGGCGGGTCGATGGGTGGCCGACACGGTGCGTCAGGGCGCGGGTGCCTTGCCGGGCCACCGCGAAGCGCGGCCACGAAGGCGTCAGGTCAGGGAGGTGCCAGGTCACGGTGGTGCCAGGTCATGGAGGCGTCAGGTCACGAGAACGATCCCCGCGTCCGTGCCCGCCGGGGTGTACTCGGCGAGCCTGGCCCGCAGGCTGTCCAGGCGCTGCGGCTGGTACAGACCGTGGAAGGCGCCCATCTCGGAGCCGTCCTCGGCGCCCCGCGCGATCTCCTCCGGGCACCCGGCCGCGAGCTGCGCGTACGCGGGTGTCCCGTACCGCTCACCGGTGAACAGCGGGCGGACCCGCCCGGCGTTCTCCCGGCCCACCAGATCCGGCTGGCAGCGGTGGCGCCGGGGGGTGCGCGAGCCGGGCGGCAGATACGAGAACCGCACACAGCCCACGCCGCGCCGGGCCACCCGTACCACCCCGGTGAAGATGCTGTTCTCGGCCCGCTCCACCGCGTGCGCGTGGATCTCGCCGATCACCGTGGTGCGCTGGATGTGCAGGACGGCATGGGCATGGCGGCACTCCGGCGCGGAGACGGCCGCCCGGTCGCGCCCGGTGGCGTCGAGCACGCTGTCGCGGATGTGCAGCGGCAGCGGATCGTGCCGTACCTCGTCGCCGACCACCTCGATCGTGCCCAGGACGCTCCGCTCGATCGCCACACACGCGGTGGTGCGGTCCAGGACCAGGCTCGGCTCCTCGGGGGAGTGCGGCGCGCAGTGCGACTCCAGCGACCAGCCGGGCACGAGCGTGCAGTGGCGGAGCACGAGCGCGCCGAGCGGCCCGGAGACATGGAGCCCGCGCCCGGTGATCAGCAGCCCGTCCAGCACGATACGGGGCGCGGGCCGGCATGGGCCCGGCCGCTCGCCGCCGGTCTCCGCCTCGCCTTCGATCTTCGCGGCGTCCCCGCCCTGGTCCTCGCCCTCGCCCCGGGGCTCGTCCGCGCCCTTCGTGCCGCCGTCGTCCTCGCGCCCCTCCGTGGCCCGGATGTTGAGCGCGTCCGGCCGGTTGCTGTACCAGTCCAGCAGCCGGATCACCGGCCGCGTGCCCTCCGCCGCCCGTACCTCCAGCCGGTCGCCCGGCTCCAGCTCGAAGTCCAACTGCTCCTGGTACGCGCCACTGTGGGTGATCTCGATGACACCGTCGGGGCCGCAGCGCCCCGCCCGCCGGTCCGCCCGCCACGCCCCGTACGCGTCCATGATCCGCTCGAACGGCCGCCCGGGGCCCACCTGGTAGACCGTCGCCCCGACCGGCGTCTCGCGGTCGCGCGGATACTCCCCGCCGCCCATGTCGTCGGAGAACGCGGTGTGATAGCCGACCCAGACGCCCTGACGCGGCGCCGAGCGCGCCCCGAACGCGATCCGGCCCAGCTCCGGGTCGACGGCCACCTGCCCGCGCGCCGGACGGTACCGCCACTGCGACAGGTCCGCCACGACCAGATCGGAGAGCGGCACCGGGTCCGGCCGGCCGTCGCGCAGGATCGTGAAGCTCTTCCCCGGCCCGTAGTAGTCCACGAGCCGGTCGGCGAGCTGCCGCCGCGTGATGTACGCGGGTACGTTGTCCGCCGTCGCGATATGCGTGGGGGAGGGCTCCGGCACCGGCTCGGTCACCAGCGGGGTGTCATTGCCGAGAATCGAGAACGTGTAGAGGTTGCGGGCCCGGTCGATGCAGTACGCGGGCGACCCGGTCACCCGCTGCGGCTTCAGCCGCCAGACGAACAGGCCGACCCCGGCCGGTGAGTTGCCGCCCGCCCGGCGCGCCGAACCGGCCCGCCGCACGTCGACGGAGCGCGCCACCGTCCCGAACGGGCCGCCCGCCAGATCGAGTTCGGCCCCCTGGCGGAGGTCGGCGAGCCGACCGCGTTCCAGGCGACGGGCGTTGGCCGCCTCGGTGCCCGCGCCGTACAGCCTCACCGGCTGGTGGTGGGCGACCAGCCGGGAGAGTTCCACGGCCCGCGACGGCCACCCCGCCACGCCCTGGGCCAACTCTTCCAGCAGGGCGAGGGTGCCCTTGCGGCGCCGGTTGGCGACCGTGGCGGCGACATCCCGCCGTGGCGCCAGCGCCTCCGCGAGCCGTCCGCGCGCCAGGGCGTCGTCCTCCCCGGCCCCGCCGTGGCCCGGGGCGCCGAGCCCGCGCGCCCGGACCCGCTCGTACCCGGGCAGCGGGGTGTAGCCGACCAGGTCGCCGAGGTACGGCAGCACCCATGGCGCCGCGGTCTCCACGAACCAGTCGTCGTACCCCTGCGCCACCCCGTCGCGTACCAGGTCGAGTTGTTCGGCGATCACCGCGAGGAGCGCCCGCAGCGGCTCGCCCTCCTCGGCGTCGCGCAGCCGGTGCCACTGCGGGAGCAGCTCCGCGAGCCCGTCCGGCTGCCTGCTCGGGAAACTCATCCGGTGACCTCCGTCAGAATCAGTGTGTCCGTGACCTCCGGTGTGAGCACGGCGAGTTGAGCCGGCCTGATGCCGCGGAAGACGGTCACCACCCGCCCCTCCGCCAGCCGCCGGGTGTCGGTGATGTCCGGGTTCAGCCGCAGCAGCTCCGCCAGCGCGAGCCCGTGGCGCGCCGCGACCGAGGTGAGCGTCTCGCCCTCCGGCGCGGTCACCCGGTAGGTGTCCACCTCGTACGTGGCCACCCGGGCCGGCACCGTGTCGCGCGGCCGGGCCGCCTCCGCCGCCTCCGCCGCCAGCTCCGCCCAGCCGTCGGCGGTGAGCGAGGCCGGGACACCGGTGAGGACGTCCACGTCCACGTACTCCACCCCGGGCACCCGGTGGGCGGTGGCCAGCACGTCGGAGAGATGGACGGGCGCGCCCAACTCCCTTCGCCCGCTGCCGAATCCGTACAGCAGCGCCTGGCGCAGCCGGGGCTCGACCACACTCCAGGTGTGGTCGTGGGCCACCTTCACCCGGGCAGCGATCAGCAGCAGCACCAGCTCGCGCACATCGACCCGGACCGGCAGCCGCGCGTCGCCGTACCGGGCGAGCGAGGAGCGCAGCGCGCGCAGCACATCGGAGCCCTCGGCGATCGCGATGTCATCGGTCCCGGCGACGGTCAGATGCACCACCCGCCGCCGCCCGTCGAAGAGTTCGCGGGCCGATGCCCGGCCGATCCCCGCCCGGGAGCGTGCGAAGTCCTCGTAGTCCTTGAGGGAGACGAGCCGGTCGAGCGCCGAGACCGCGAGCGGCACGGTACGCCGGGTCAGACCGGGCCCGTCGCCGTCCGCGCCGCCCGTCGCGGGTAGCGGATTCGTCACCGCGGTGACGCCCAGCGGCCGGGTGATCGCCTGGGTGATCCGGTGCGCCGGCAGGTTGGCGGCCCGGCCGGTGCCGAAGCGGTAGCGGGCCCGTACGTTCTCGTGGCCGCTGGGCAGCCGCGCCCCGTACACCCCGTCGCCGAAGGTCACCGTCGGATGCCCGGCCGTGTCCGTGCCCAGCACATAGACCCGGTCCGTGGGCCCGTGCCCGGCCAGGCTCTCCACGGCGTGCCAGCGCAATCCGTCGACCCGGATCTCCAGGGTCGGGGCGGCCCCCAGCGCGTTGTCGGCGGCGAGCCAGGTCAGCGGCGACTGCCAGAGGGCGAACGTCTGGTTGACCTGGTCCGCGTCGCCGTTCCCGAGGGGTTCGTCCCGGCTCTCGCCGCGCGTCGCCGGGACCACATTGCCCTGGACACGCACCGTGGACCGCCGGTAGCGGCAGGCCAGTTCGGCGGTGAGGGTGAGCGTCGTACGGACCTGGTCGCCGGGGAGCAGCGGGTCGAGGCGCTGCTCCACGGCGGCGATCACCGCCGGTTCGGTGCCCGGCACCCCGGTCGTGCCCGGAATGTCGGTGCGCTCCCCGGAGACGACGAGATGGCGACCCGGACTCAACCCGTCGTAGAGGGCGTCCAGTTCGAGTTCGTTGCCGGCCACGTCGTCGGCGAGCGGCTCGTCGGCGAGGCGCAGTGCCTCGCCGCCCGCGTGCACGACGGTGTCCCGGATCGTGGAGAGCAGCACGTCGTGCGCGTCGAGCCACGGGTCGGCGAGGGTCAGTTCGGTGCCGCGCCCGGTGATTCCGAAGTCGGTGTGGACGGCGGTACGGACGGCGGTCACCCGGGTCCGTACCGAGGCGAGCGTCCGGTCGCCGGGGATCCCGTCCGGCGTCGGGGCGCCCTTGCGGGGCCGCTCCACGGCGACCCAACTCCCCACGGTGACGGAGTCCTGCACCGAGTCGAGCGCCAGGACATGGCGGCGGGGCTGCTCGGGGACGCTCGCGAGGCCGATCTCGACAGTCGGCGGCTCCCCGGCGACCGTGTACCGCACGGTCACCTCGTACTCTCCGTGGCCGGTCTGGTGCCGCTCGCCGGGCGCCAGGTCCCACCGCATCGGACCGCCGTTGTCCACCGTGACCGTCACCCGCCCGTCGTCCCCGGGGAGCCCGACCGAGATGGTCCGTTCGGGGAGACCGGACAGCAACTGCACGCGCACACCCGGGTCTTCGGGTACGGCGCGGGGGGAACCCGGTTCTTCGCCGTCCGCCGTGCGCGGGGCAGGGGCGGTGGTCAGCACGACCTGGCCGGGGCCGAGGCCGAACGAGGTGTCGGCGGGCAGGTCCTTGGAGGTCTGCACCGAGGAGCCGTGCGCCGCGTGCAGGAACTCGGCCCGTACCGGCACCTTGCCCGCCGTGTCGAACACGACCCGCACGGTGGTGAGTTCGGAGCCGGAGAGCGGCCAGTCCGTCAGCCGGACAACTCGGCCCCGCTCGTCCTGTACGGGCTGGAGCGGCGCGGTGGCCCCGAAGGGCGCCGCCGTCACCCGCAGCGCCCGCACCTCCCGCAGGAGGGGAGACGCGGGCGCGGCCAGGGAAGCGGCCCCGGCGGCACCCGGACCGGTGGCCTTCGTCGCACCGGCGGCGGTCGCACCGGTGGCCGTCGCGTTCCGCCAGGCCGCGTACAGACCGTCCCGTACGCGGGGATCGAGCGCGGCCAGCAGCCGGGCGCCCAGGTCGGAGCCGGGCGCGAAGGGCCGTACGGACGGCGGCGGCGCGGCGGCCCTGACGCGGAGCGCGGGGAGTACGGCACCGAGCGCGCTGAGCGCGGAGTGGGCGGTGGCGCCCGGGGCGCGGTGCGCTCCGGTGCGGCCGGTACGGCCGGTGCCGCTGCCGGTACGGTACGGGGCGATGCGCGCCGGCGTACCGGAGCCGTCCCCCGGATCCGGCTCGGGGTCGGGCTGGGAGGTCTCCAAATCGGCGGCGCGGGCACGGAGTTCTCCGATAACCGCAGCCAACTGCTCGAACCAGGCGGCGACATCCTCGTACGCGGCGGCCAACGCGACCGCCTCGACCAGCCGTTCACGAGGCTCGGCGAGGCGCAGTACCAACTGTCCCGGGGTGGTGATCCCGCCCAGGTCCGCCCGCAGCGGCGCCAGCACCTGCTCGTCGAAGACCGAGATGAACAGGGATACGGGGCGCGGATTGGGGTTCTCCGGGGTTGGGTCGCCCTCCTCCGTCTCCCGGTCGTCCTCGGTGATCCAGGTGCGGAGGACCGTCACCAGTTCGGTGAGCGACGGGGGCGGCGACTGCGGCAGCCCGATGGCCGTCACCCCGTCCTCGCGGTCGACCCGTACCCGTGCCACCGGCAGCAACAGCCGCTCGCCGCCCGCCTCCTGGCCCGTGCCGTCCGTACCGAAGACGAACAGCAGTGGGTCACCGGTCCGGAGCGAGAGGTCCGTCCCCGCGAACTGGATCTCGGAGCGCCGGGCCAGGTCGTCGGGGGTGAGCAGGGCCGGCCGGCGGCGGCGCACCGCGAGTTCGTTCCAGGTTGCGCGGGCGGTGAGATCCGCGCTGGTCTCGAAGGCCTGCGACTCCTCGTCCGCACCGGCCGGCACACTGTTGGCGCGCGAGCCCCGGGGGATCAGCACCGGCAGATCCTCGGCCCGCGGATCGCGGTCCAGGGTGTACGCGAGGTGGGTGTCGGCGGCGATCCCTGGCCGGGGCCGGTGCCCGACCAGCCGCCCCAGCAGCGCCAGCGAACGGTGCTCGTTCGCCGTCCGCAGATACCCCTCGTCGGCCGCGCGCTCGGAGTGGAACGTCAGCAGGTCGCCGACGACCGCCGAGGCGTCCACCAACCCGATCGCCGGGTCGTCCGGGGTACGGACGGTCAGCCCGCGCAGCGCCGGATAGGCGGGCGAGGCGAGCCGGTCGAGCATGGCGGCGAGGAACGAACCGTACGTCCCGACACGGTAGTCGAGCGCGGTGCGGCCTGGCGGGTTGTAGAGCGCGGGCGGCGCGTACCGCTCGTCGTGGCCGCCGCAGCCGCAGCCGCAGTCGGGAGTGCCGGGAGTGCCGGGAGTGCCGGGAGTGCCGGGGGAGCCGCCGATCTTGGCTCCCCGGTTTCCGTGGCCGGGTGTTGTGCCCGGGTAGCCGGTCATCGGGCACCTCCGCCGAGGTCGATCGTCAGCCGGCCGTTCTCCGGCCGGTCCGGGTCGTGATCGCACCGTGCGATCTCCAGCGGTCCGAGCCGCAGCACGCCGTCCTCCAGTGCGTTGTCGTCGACGAGATCCCCCTGGAACAGCCGGCGCAGCCGCTTCACCCGGACGCTCTCCACGCCCCGCACCCCCGCCGCCACGGCCACCAGCCGGCTCAGCCGCACCGGGGTGCCGAAGGAGAGCGCGTCGGGGTGGAAGAAGCCGAGCCCGCCGCCGGGCAGCCGTCCGTTGCCCAGCAGCCGGTACAACTCCGCGAGAATCTGCCCGTGATGGAAGCCGGGCGCGGCACACACCGCGAGGTGGATGTCGAGCGGCACACTCCGCGCGGGCCCCACCACCAGGTCGTGCCCGATCCTGCGGTACCCCTCCAGGGCGTACGCCACGGAGTCGAGCAGTTCGGCGGAGGGCTCACCGGTGCCCAGCGCGTCGACCGCGACATGCGCCTCGCGCACACTCCCGGTCCAGCGGATCTCCGCCGCCGCCCGCTGCACCCCCGGCAGGGCCGTCGCCAGCGCCGCGTAATCCTCGGCGGTGACCGCGCGCAGCCGGGCCCGCTTCAGATCGAGCGGAGCCAACTGCCTTACCTGGTCGACCGGTTCGGGGTCGGTGCCGCCGACGGCGGGAAGCGGGTTACGTACCGCGCGTACCGCCGTCGGGTCCCACGGCCGGTCCGGACGCCTCCCCTTCTCCCCGTCCGGCCGCCCCGCGACCTCCGCCTCAGCCGGATCCGGGTCGCGGCAGATCACCAGATGGCCGATGGCCTCGGCGCCCACATTGCCCGCCCGGCCGCCGCCGATCCGGTACCGGGTCGCCAGCCGGGCCCCCGGCCGGGGCCGCGCGCCGTACCGCCCGTCGCCGAAGCGCAGCGCGGTCCGCCCGTCGTCCTCCAGCTCGCCCACGAAGTGCCGGTCCCGTGGCCCACTGGCGAGCAGATCCCGCCGGGGCGTCCAGAACGTGTCGCCGTCGCTGAGCCGTACCGCCGGGAGCGCGGCCCGCGGATCCGGTACGAGGGCGGCGGCGGGGCCGTACAGCACCGGGTCGTCGGGGCGCAGCCCCGCCGCGTACCCCCGGCCCCAACTCTGCTCGATCTCCCAGGCGATGGCGGAGGCGAGCACCGCGCCCGCCCGGGCCCGCGCGCTCAGCACCCCGATCCGGCGCTCCTTCGCCGCCAGCAGCCGGGGGCTTCGGTGCAGCAACTCCCGCAGCGCGCGCACCGGATGGCGGCGCAACTCGAAGCGCTCCAGCACCCGCAGCCCGAACAGCACGGTCAGTTCGCGGACTTCGGCGTCGGAGAGCCCGCCCCGGTCCTGGGCGCCGCGCCACAGCTCCACCAGCCGCTCCCGTACCCGGCCCGGGATCGCGGCCAGCCGGTCGGCCTGGCCCGCCGAGACATGGCGGGGGTCGGGGAACGGTACGGAGTGGACGACGGGGGAGTGGCGCAGCACCGGCCGGAAGCGGGGCGCGATCCCCGGGTAGGAGACCTGGGCCAGCAGCGCGGCCACCGCCTCGGCCTGCGCGTACGCCGTGCCGGGCACGACCTTCTCGCGACTGCGGCCCGCCTGCTCCACCCCGATACCGGCCCGCGCGGTGGCCTCGTCGCCGACGACGGCGAACACCTCACGCTCCTGGCGGGGGGTGAGCGGACGCCCCGAACGGGTCTGGTCGAGCAGCGAGTTGAGGAGCCTGGCGGGCGGGTTTCCGGCGTCCGCGTCCCAGCAGCCGAAGCCGGAGGGGGCGCAGGAGCCGAGGACCGCGGGCTCCGGCGGTACGACCAGCGTCTCGCTCGCACCCTCGCCATGGCCGTGCGGCAGCGTCCGCCCATGGTCGACCAGCACCACATTGCCGCGCGCCACACTCACCTCCCCGACCGGCTCGCAGCGCGGCCCGCCCCGGGTGGAGAGGCAGAAGGCGAAGGCGAGCGCGTCCCGCGCCGCCCAGGTCACCTCCAGCACCGGCTGACCGGCCAGCCGGTCCACGCCGGGCGCCACGGTGAGCAGCCGTACGGCCTGCCGGTGCGCCGGGTCGGCGTCACCGGGCGTGCCGGTGCGGGGGCCCCGTACCTCCTCGAACAGCAGCAGATCGCCGGGGGCCAGCCGCAGCGCGCGCTCCGTGTGCTTCTCGTCGGTCCAGGAATCGCGCAGGGTCGCGGAGACGGCGCCCTTGGGCAGCACACACTCGCTCTCGCCCCACGTCCAGAACCGGATGGTGTTGTGCTCGGGCCGTACCACCAACGCCCTTTTACCGCTGGGCTTGTGGGGGTCCTCCGGGACGGTCTCGGCGACCACGGGCTCGAAGACCTCCACCGACCCCCGCTCGTCCAGCGCGTCCAACTCGCCGTCGTCCAGGACGGCAGGAAGCTCGGGCCGGTCGCGCGGCCCCAGCCGCCGTACATCCACCGCCGCGAACCGGAACGTCCCCGGGTGCAGGGTGAGCTGTCGGCGGGCCTCGATCGTCACATAGGCACGGGCGTTGACCCCGTCATGCATCGGATAGTCGATGAGCCGCACATGCCGCCGTACCGAGACCCGGCGCCGGGCCGTGTCCAGATATGCCTCGGTGGCCACCGCGTCCTGCTGGTAACTGATCAAATCCGCGCTGTGGGCGAGGAGTTCGACCAGGGTCGTACCGAGGTCGGCGGCGTTCCGCTCCACCCACCCGGGGTTGGTGAGCGCCAGCCGGTCCAGGATCACCCGGCGGATGGTGTCGTAGTCGCGGGCCGTGTAGTCGATGACAGGCGGGGCCCCGTGGTCCAGCGGACCAGCGGACGCCTCGTCCACACAGTCGAAGGGAGTCGGCAGACCGCCCCGGAAGTCGAAATCCCCCCAGAAATAACGCTGGTCGAAACCGCGGAACGGCTCGGTGCCGGGTCGCCCGTACGGGTCCCTCTCGACCAGAGAGAGCCGGTACCGGGAGGTGTCCCCGCTCCGGTCGAGAGTGACGAGCAGCCGGTCGTCCAGCTCGAGGTCGTCCTCCCGCTCCACCGCCACACCGACGGCGCGGAGCCCGGTGATCCGCCGGCCGCCGTCGATCCGTACATTCCCCGCGCGCAGCCCGTGCGGGGCCTTCCCGAGGAAGGTGACGGTCAGGGTCACCCCGTCGTCGCCCACCTCCACCGCGTCCACCCCGCCGAGCCGCGCCGCCCGAACACGCCCGCGCCGCCCGTCCGTTCGGCACTCCACCGGTCCTCCGGGCCCGCTCATGCCGGACCACTCCCCTCGAACACCTCGTCGCGCCGGCTCCCGGTGGAGCGCACCACGTACCGCAGATACACCCGGACCACGTTCTCCTCGCTGATCACATCGAGCGTCTCCACCTCGATCAGTTCGCCCAGCCAGCGCTGCAACGACGCCTGCACCGAGAGCTCCAGCGCGGAGGCGAGTTCGGGGCTGTTGGGCGTGAAGACCAGATCGAGCAGGCCGCAGCCGAAGTCGGGGCGCATCACGCGCTCACCCGGGCTCGTGAAGAGCAACTGCTCGATCAGGTCGCGGACATGCGCTTCGTACCCGGAGTGCGCGGTACGCCCCCGGCGGTCGACCCGGAACGGGAAGGCGATATCGGTCCGCACGGTGGTGTTCCTCATCGGACCCGCACCCCCCGCCCCGACGGCGCGGCCACGGCGGGCGCCCCCTGCGGCACGAGCGCGGCGTTGAGACAGAGCGCGGCGGTGGCGTCCGACAACAGCGGCTCCCCGTCCACCAGCACAACCCCCTTACTGCGTACGGGCATCCACCGCACACTGAGACAGGGATCCGGCACCCCGCCGACGGTGTGCGGGCAGCCCGTGACCCTGAACGCGTCGCCCGGTGCGGGCAGGAGGGCCCCGTCGACCCGTACCCCCGTCGCCCCCGAGGCCGTACCGGAGACGGCTGCGACACGCCCGCCGTGCGGACAACTGATCGTGGAACCGGTGGTGATGAGATTCCCGGACACGTTCCCTCTCCCCGTAACTGTGCTCGTAGTCGCTGTGGTGGCACGTCGTGAACCACTTTGGTGACCTGCTGGATGAACCGCTCGGTGCCCCGTTCCGTGACCCGCTTCGCAAACCCCGTCTCCCACCGCCGAGTTCACGGGCCCTTGGGCACGATCAGCCGCCCCCCGTTGATGCTGACCTCGTCCCCGATCAGCTCGATGACCGCGCCCGCGCCGTTGCCGATGGTCACGCCCTTCTCGTCGATCCGGATGTACGCGCCGCCCCGGGCCTCCAGCAGAATCCCGGTACCGCCGGGCACGTCCGACATCACCAGCTTGTGATTGCCGGGTGTCTGGATCACCACCGGCTGCGAGCCCGGCAGTTCGGCGGCGGCACGCGGCGGCAGCTCCGCGACATCCCCGTACCAACTCCCCGACCAGATGGGGAAACTGGGGTCCCCCTGCTCGAACTCCATCCACACCCCGGCGCCGATCTCCGGCACGACGTACTGGCCCGACTGGCGCCCGGTGAACGGCAGACAGGGCAGCGCCCAGGTGGACGCCTCGTCACCGAGCACATCCGGCACCTGGGCCGTGATCCTGCCGATTCGCAGCGGATCCCTGTTGTCGATGACCCGGCCCCGGAACTTGCCGAGGAAGCGGTTGTTCGGTGCCGCCATACGAAGTAGCTCCTGGTCTGATCGGCTGAACTCTTCTTCCTCGCCCGTGGCGGGGAAGGGCACTAGGGACGGACAGTGGTGGACCGGGCGATGAGCCCCTCGCGGGAGAGCGTGAAGTTCTGCTGGTACGAGCCGGGCCTGAGGTTGTGGGTGACGGACTTGACGTAGTAGTCGCCGTCGTACGTCACCCCGGCGCCCCGCACCCCGACCAGCTCGCGCGGGCGCAGGATGTACCCGTGCCGGTTCACGTCCAGCGAGCCGGAGCCGGAGATGGCGTCGGCGGAGGTGGCGGCGCGCGCCAGGGCCTCCGCCTCGGCCTGCCCCGGGTCCTTCTTGGCGGTCCCGGACAGGGTCTTGCGTTTGAGCGCGGGCGTGGCGCGCCGGCCCAGCGGTGGCCGGAGCGGACTGATGTCGGGCTGGCCGAGCAGGGTGATGTCGCGGGTGCGCGGATTCTGGACGCGCGCCTGCGGCTCCTCGCGAGCGGTCCCGTCGTACGCGAAGGTGAGCTGGTCGACGGTGGAGTTGTTGTCCATATTGACGTTGAGCGCGTGCTGCCGCTGCCCGAGGCGCTGCTCGGGCCCCCAGAACGCGACGGACCGCCCCGGGCGGGGCCCGGGTTCGAGATAGAACGTGAACCCGTTCGCCTTCGCCAGCTCATTCACATACTGGAGATCGGTCCCGGTCTGATAGTCGACGCGCCACTGCTCGCGAGGCGGCTGCTGAATCTGCTCGCGAACAATACGGGTGTCGATCCCGTAATCGGCATACTTCCCCAGAATTCTCTCGACCCGCTGGGAAGGCGCGAGATTGGGATACCGGTCGGTCCGCTCCTCCAGATCCATCAGCAGGGTGAGGTCCTCGCCGGTGATGGTGAGGGTGGTCTGCCCCGGCTGATTGCTCGCCCCGACCTCCTGCCGCACGATCAGCCCGTCGAGCAGAACAGTGACCACGCCTTTGACGGCGGCGCTGAGAATGACCCGGGTCCGAGGATCGAAAAACCCCTCAGGCAGCAACCGCCGATTGATCACCCCGGTCTTGGTCAGATCGAACGCGATCTGGAACCCGCTCCGTTCCCCCGCGGTGGTGGTGATCTGCGCGGACAGCAGGGCCTCACTCACCTCGGCCGGCACGGGCCGGGTGAGCTGGGGCCCCATGTACAAGGTGAGATGCACTGGCCCATTCCCCACAGGCTCATCAGCCACGGCCACCCCCGGGAGGGCTCGCGGAGAACCCGCCGGCCAAGGGCACCTCAAGGGAGCTGCCCGGCTCGGCGGTCAGCTCCCGGGGATCGAGCACCGGATTGGCATCGGCGATCTGCCACCACTGGCCCGGATCCCCGAAATACCGCTGCCCGAGCTGATCGACCCGCTCACCGCTGCTCACCGTGTGAACCGAGTTCACCGGCTGCCCCGGATCAATCGCCGGCAACAACCGCCGCCCGACATACCGGACCTCGGTCCCGTCCTCCCGCACATGCACCGACATCGCGGCATCGTGATACCGGCTGTCCCGGGGATAAGGATGTCCTCCCGGTATCGCGTCCAGAGCACTCTCGAACGGCTCGATCACGACGCCCTACCTCCCCATCCCGGCACCGGCCCCGAAGCCGACACCACCACTCAGCCCGAGACTCCCGAGCTGCCCCCCGGCGGCGGCTGCGGCCAGCCGCTCCTTCTGCGCCAGGTGAGCGAGATACAACTCGGCCCCCCGATGCCCGGCCGGCAGATCACTGACGGTCAGCACCTTGAGCCCGATACTGAGACTGGCCCGAATCGGGTTGAGATTGACATCAAAGGCCGACTCATTGACCGACAACTCGGTCAACCGCACAGGCATGACCCGCTTGCTGCCCCACGTAAAAAGAGTGAGCGGCGTCTCAATCGGACTGATCTCAATGGTCCCGTTCTGAGCCAACTTCGAAGCGGCCCGAAGCTGCGCGGTAGTGGGCTGCACCAACATCTCCAGCACAGCAAGTTGAGGGTGAATCCCATCAGGCGCCGCCACCTCAAATTGATCGGTGGCATCGATCTCAGCCGTGAACTTCCACGTCTCCTCGGCCGGCCCCTTCAACCGCAGAGCTTCATTCCGATCCCCACTCCCACTCCCTCCCCCACCAGAATCCCCACTCCCCCCGGCAGCCTGAGGCGCGACGGAACGCTCCAGGGTGTCGGGGTTGAACTGCAACACGATAATGCGCTGCGGGGTGCCGCGCTCGGGATCGACAATGACGATCCCGGAGCGAATAGGCTTGGGTATATCAGCGTACCGGGTCACAGGCGAGCCTCCAGACGCCCCTTCAACGGTTCGTAGTCGTAACTGGGAAAATGCTCTGGAAGGATCTGAAGCATTGTCCTTATGCTCTCCAGAGTGGAGTCGTACTCGCTGGCACTGAGTGAGACATCGGCGAAGAGGTACTGCCAGCCGGTGATGCCTTTCGTGACGATGAGATTGTCGAGGTAGCTGCGATAGTCCAGGTCGAGTTTGACGAAGGTGTGAAATCTGTCGAGGAACCAAATTTCCGGACTGGGAACCCCCGTGAGGAACCTCATGGTGGCCAGTTGTCCTCCTCCGCCTCGTGAAATGTCGTCGAGGATGGAGAGTCCGGAAAGTAGCCCTTCGTCGCTCTTTTTCCAGGCGAAATCTTGCACCGGGATCATGACTTCGCTGGCGGCGTCGATGTTCATGACATTGAATTCGCCGAAGAGTGGAATTTTCGTGTCTGTGGCGCGCCAGTGTAGAGCTCTGTATCGGTAAGGAAAATATGATTCCTTGAGTTTTTCGGTGAGCGGAAATCCTTCTTCTTTCATCAGTTCAAAGATTCCTGTCGGATCTTTGTCTGGGCCTCCTGGTCCTACTTCCTCATGTATGATTTCGAAGTATGGTGATTCGCGCAATTCGTCGGCGACCTTGGATAGGCGTTGATCGTATGGAAACACGCAAACCTCACTTTTCCTTGTGTAGCGGATCCCAGCCGACTTTCCCTTTATTTTGGAGTGTTCTTAGTTGGCTGATTGCATCCTCTAGTTTAAGCAGTGTTCCTGCCCTGCCGTTGTTCCGTCTCGTGCGCATGCTCGACACGAAATCGCGCATTGAAGTGAATTGGCGCCCGGATTGTTTGGAACGCTCATCCACGATGTGCTCTCCCACTGATATGGGAACCTTGAGCCATTTGCGGATTTGTGTGGCCCCGTAGGTGTTGATCCAGAGCTTTTTCTTTTCGTCTACCTGTGGCGGTATGAGGTCGAGCCCGAGAGTCGTCGTTGCGCTCTTTCGTTGCCAGTCGCTTCGGTTCCTTCCTATTCCCTTTATCTTTTTGTACTGGCCGAAGGTAGAGCGTATGTACGTTGGAATATCTGCGACAGGTGATGGGTTGCCAAATTTCACCCTGGATTCGTACCAGATGGGGGCTTTGAATTTGTTTCCGAAAGCGTCCCATGCCGGTTCTTCTATCCCGAGTTCGAGGTCCTTGTTCACCGCTCGACGTGCCGGTACGAGATTGTTCTCGGTTCCCTCTCCTCCGAGACGCTCCGGGAGGAGGTGTGCCCGAACCCAGGCTCCGCCTTGCTGGAGTTTGCGTGTGGGATCCGTAATGTAATCCCAGCCGGGTGGGCTGCTGCGGGGCGGGGTTCCTTTTGTTCTGCGTCGTTTGCTGAGGAACTCGGCGCTGATTGTGCTGGCCCTGCCACCGTGAAAACTGGGGAGTTTAGGCTTGGGCATGTCGTTGATCGGTCTCGGTGCCCCAGGGGGATTGGGGTAGGCCGAAGGTTGAGAACGAGGCTCTGAGTAGTCTCCGCCCAGCACTGGGCGTGACGGGTTCAGAGATGCCACGATGGTGAACGGATCTCCGCCGACTGGCGAAAGCCCGGTGAGCCTGTAGTAGAGCTTCATCGAACTGAGAAGACTGAGGAAGGATGAGCGGGGAAGGCCGTTGTGCATCCGATCGTGCAATTTGGGTCGTATGCGTGCCACGATCTTGCGTAGCTGATCGTCCTTCGACTCCCTTGAGTTCTCCTCTTTTTTCTTCCTGTCTTTTTCTGATTTGGGCTTGGGTCTTCCTGGGCCACGCTTTTCTGTGGTGGATTTTGGCTTTCCGGGCCTGTTTTTGTCGTTCTTAGGGGGCCGTCCGTGTGGGCTGTCGTGGTCCGCCGTCGATGTACGCTTTCTCTCGGCGTTTTCGGTGGATTTTGACTTTCCGGGACTTTCGGTGTTATTGGGTTTGAGGCTGTTTGGAGATCCTTCCTTCGGTTTCGTTTTCGTCTCCGTGTCCGGCTTTGTTTTTGGTTGATTTCTTGGCTTGGGCTTATTGGGTGAAAATGTTGGATGGGTGTCTGGTGTGTCGTTTTCCTTTCCTTTAGGGATGTCGTTCTTGCTGTCGTGCGGCGTAGGCTTCTTTTCGTCGCTCGTGTCTTTAGGCTTGGGGTCAGGTGTGACTGTTGGGGGTTTGTTGAGGTCTGGCTTTGGAACGGATGGCTTGGCGGGGGTGGTGGAGGGTTTGGGGGCCGTGCTGGAGGTTGGGTGGGGTGAGGGCTGGGTGTCTGGCTTTGATTCGGGGCGGGGGGTGTTCTGGTTGTTGGTGCCGTCGGCCGGTGCGGATGAACCGCCGGCCGGCTTTGCGGGCTTCGGCTTGCCCAGGTTGGCGGCTACGCCCTTGAGGCGGCGGCCTACCTTGGAGACGTATTTGCCTATGCCGGTCAGGAGGGCCTGGTAGAGGACTTCCAGGAGGGCTACTACGCCGGCGGCCACCGCCTTGGCGAAGAGGAGGCCGGCGCCGCCCAGGCGTACGGACTTCAGCCAGTCCAGGACCAGGCCGAGGGCGCTGAGGATGGCGCTCAGGGCGCCCCAGGCGGTGCGGATGGCGTCGATGACCGCCAGGGCCCAGCCTGCGCCGGGGATCAGTTTGGCCACTACCTTCGTGATGACCAGTTCGCCGATGATCAGGGGGAGTTGGGGGACGACCGCTTCCCAGGCCTCCTGGACGATCTCCGACATCGTCATGCCGCCCTTGACCAGCTTGTCCAAGGTGGCCTTCGGGACGCCGATGATTTCCTGGATCTTGTCCTGGAACCACTGCATGACGGCCGTCTTGACTTCCTGGAACAGGTGGTTCTTCGCGCCGTCCACCGCGGAGTTGCCCGCGCCGCTCAGCCAGCCGCCCGGGTCCATCAGGAAGTCGACCGCGATCATCATCCAGTCGCCCAGGGCGCTGAGGAGCTGGGACGCGAAGTCCAGGACCTGCTTCACCACGCTCACGACCGCGTCCACGACCGCCTGGAGCATCTTCTTCAGGAAGTCGAGGATGCCGCTCAGCATCTTGCCGATCGCGTCCAGCAGGTCGGAGACGATCTGCTTCAGGGCGTTGGCCAGCTCCTGGACGAGGGCGATCGCCGACTCGATCAGATTGGTGATGAAGGTCCGGATCCGGTTGGCCAGCTCGATCACCGCCCGCACCATCGACTTGGCGAACTCGATCAGATCGTCGATCAGGTTCTTGATCGCGTCGACGATCAGCGTGCGCGCCGCGTTGATCCAGCCCTCTACCCTCTCCTTGAAGTTCTCGATGAAGCCGATGACCGCGTCGCGCGCCTCCCGGATGACGCGCACGATCGCGTTCTTGATCTCGATGACCTTCTGCTTGATCCAGTCGAAGGCCTTGGTGACCCAGTTGCCCGACTCGTCGACGCTGTCGTCGCGCTTCTTCTCCGCGTCCTCCTCGGCTTTGGTGTTCTCGTCCTGGATCTTCTTGTCGCTGTCCTCCTTCTCCTGATCGACGTCCTTGTCGGTGTCCTCTTCCTTCTTCTCCACGTCCTTGCGGACCTGGTCCTGCTTGTCGGTCTTCTTCGTGCCGAGCGTCCTGAGCTCTTCGTCCTGCTCCTCGCGCCAGTCCGTACGCTCCGACGTGACCTCGGCCAGGGCCTTGTCGCGTTCGTTCGTCTGGCTCTTGGTGTTGGCCTGGATCTCCTTCTCGACCTGCTGCTTGTGCTTCTCCTGAGCGGTACGGGAGTCGTCGTCCTTGGTCTGCCGCTCGTCGGACATGTCCTTCTGGCCATCGGTGAACGCGGCCTGGAACTCGTCCGCGCGCTCGTGCTCGGCGACCTCCGACAGCGCCTCCGGGGGTACCGAACCGGACGGTGCGCCGCTCTTCGGGGTGCCGCCCCCGCCGCCCTTCCCGCCCGGGATCTTCGCCGCCATCCGCTCCGCGGGAGCGTCCGGGTAGACCTGGTGCTCGCCCAGGTCGCGGGCGGCGTCGTCGCGGCCCGTCGCCAGGGTCTCCTGGCCCTTGGCGTCGACACTCGTCCCCTGTTCGGAGGAGGTCTCGCCCGCCGCCCCCTGCATGTCCACGCCCGGCGCGTTGCCCGCCTGGGCCTGCTTCAGCGCCTCGTCCTTGGTCGGCAGGCCGGCGAACTTCGCGGCCAGCTCCTGGGGGTCGACCACGGGCTCGTCGGCGCCGAAGAAGCCCGCGACCGCGTTCACGACCTTGCCGCCGATGAAGCCCAGCGCCATCTTGAACGTGTCCCAGCCGCCCGGCTCCTCGGCCTTCTCCGCCTCGATCTCGCCCTCGGGCTCCTTGGCGCCCGTGACCTCGGCGTCCTCACCCTCCGGAGCCTCGGACTTCTGCGCCGGGTCCTCGGAGTACTGGGCCGGCGCATCGGTGCTCGGCGCGCCCTGGAGCGTCTGCGGCGCGCCCGACGGGCGCTGCATCGCGGGCGGCGACGCGGCCAGCGTCTTGTGCTCGTCGTCGACGGTACGGTCCACCGCGCCGCTCACACCCGACATGGCCTCGGCCGCCAGATGCGGCTTGAGTTTTGACGCCGTGGACAGGCCCGCCTCCGGTGTGGCCGCCGACAGGTCGGGCGCCGCGGCCGCCTTTTTCTTCCCCTTCGCCGCGCCCATGGCCTTGGCACCCGCGCCACCGGCCCCGCCCGCACCCCTGCCCTGCGGCGCCTTCGCCGGGGTGGGCGCCGGAGCGGTCCGCCTGGCCTTCGTCGACGGGGCGTGCGACGCGACCGGCTCGGGGGAGGGCGGGGGAGGTGGGGCAGTGGGGGGAGCTGGGGCGGATGGTTCTGGGGAACTTGTCGGGGAGGGGGAAGAGGACGCGGGGGCGGCTGATGTCTCCGGGGCCGGCGCCGCGGGCCCCGGCGCGGCGGCCGGGGGTGTGGTTTTACGTTCCTGACTCGCCCCGGACTCCGGCGCCGCCGACGTGCCGGCGACCGCCGCCGGGGACGCCTTCGCCTGGCCGCCCGCCGACTCGGCCCCACCGGCCCCGGTGCCGCCGGCGACCGACGCCGCGCCCGTGGCACCCGTCGTGCCCGTGCCGGGTTCCGACGTGCCGCCCGTTGCCTCCGCCACCGTCATCTGCGCGGCGACCGGGCCCGCCTTCGGGTCCGCCCCGCTCTTCGGGTCCTTCGACGCGGACCCGGGCGCGGGCACCGGTACGGGCGCCGACAGATCCGTGCCCGGTCCCTCGTCCGCCGGGCGGGCCTGGGAATCGTCCGGCTCCGCCACCAGATCCTGGGTGTCCTCGGCGGGCTCCGGGGGCTGTGACTCCGCCTCGGCCTCCGCCGCCGCGTCCTCGGCGTCCTCCGCGTCCCGGTCCGCCTGCACCTGATCGGCCCTGGTCGGCGGCGGGGCGGGGAAGCTCGGCATCGGCGGGGTGGCCGACGACGACGGGTCCAGTGTGTCCGCCGTCGGTACGGCGGAGACGTCCAGGTCCTGCGCGGGAAGGAAGTCCTCCGGCTGGAGCTTGACGTCCCAGGCGCTCTTCTCCCCGCCGCCGACCTCCACCTCCGACTCGCCGCCCGCCCCGAACGGGTCCTCCTCCGGGCTCTCCTCGGGAGCCTCGATGTCCTGGTTGCGTGCCCCCTCCAACGTGGAGAGCGGGCCCGGCAGTTCGGCGTCCTTCCCGGGCGCCGTCGGTGAACCGGTCTCCTTCTCCCGGCCGTTCCGGTCCTCCTGCTTCGGCGGGCGGTCCGCCACCGCCGGCTCCACCGCGCCCGTACGGTTCTTGGCGGCCGACTCCTCCTTGCTCGCCGCCGGAGCCGACTCCTGCGCCTGCCCCTGTGCCTCCGCACTCGTCGACGCCGCGTCCGCCGACGCCGACGTCGACGCGCCCGACATGCCGCCGCCCGCGCCGCCGGACGAGGCGGAGGTGTCCGCCGCGCTCCGCACAGCCGACCCCTGCGAGCCCCCGCCCCCGCCCCCGCCGGACGACGTGTTCGTACCGGCCTGGGCGGCGGTGCCCCGGGGCGCGCCCGCCTTCCCCGCCTTTTGCCTCTTCGCGGGGGCCGGGGTCCGCTCCGGCGAGGCGACCGACTCCGCGACCTGCTCCGGAGACTCCAGCCGCCGCGCCTCCCGCTCCTCCTCGGCCTGCTGGTCCGCCCGCTCCCGGGCCTCCCGCTCCGCCTCCGAACGGCGCTCCCGCTCCCTCTCCTCCTCGTACCACCACTCCGCCGCCGGGTCCGGCTCCACGGCCGGCGCCTCCAGCGCGCTCAGCTCCGGCTCGCCCTCGTACGCGACGTCGTCGACCAGATCGAGCAGCCGCTCGTGCTCCGGGGTCAGCAGCCTGGTCTCCAGCCGCTCCACCACCGCGTCCTGCAACTCCTCGGACATCCGCGACAGTTGCAGACGCGTCCGCTTCGACCGGTCCTGCGGATCGCCGCGCAGCGAACGCACCACACCGTTCGCCAGCCGGTCCACCAGCGTCGCCGGATCGATCCGCTCCATCCGGTTCCGGTCCGCGTCCACCGTCGCGTAGCGGAGCCACCCCGGAGTGGCGGACGGGGCCGGCCCGATCTCCGGGGCCGCCTCGGGGCCGCGCTCCTCGTCCCTTACGAGGGCCTGCGCCGCCGACTCCGCCTCGCGCTCCATCGGCTCGTGCGGGAGGCTCACCGCGCCCAGGTCGCGGCCGGCGCGCAGGGTGCCGAGGCCGTGCGGGTTCTGGAGGGTGTGGAGCAGCTCATGGGCCAGCAGGCGCCGGCCGTCCGCCGTGCCGGGGCGGTAGGTGCCCTCGCGGAAGAAGATGTCCTGGCCCACCGCCACCGCGTCGGCGCCCAGCAGGCCGGTGAGGGCACCCGCGTCGCGGTCGGTGTGGAGGCGTACGCGGCCGAGGTCGTGGCCGAGCTGTTCCTCCAGCTCGCGGCGTACGCTCAGGTCCAGCGGCTGGCCCGCGCCGCTGACGATGTCCTTCGGCTCGGGGGTACGGGAGGCCGCCGTGCGCTCCTTGCGCTTGCGGCGCTTCGCCTCCGCCGCCGAACGGGCCTCCTGGGAGGAGGACGAGGCCTCGCGGGTGCTCATCGGACAGGCCCTCCCTCTGCCTCGCCACGGCCGGAGAGGCCCGCGTGCACCGCCCGCGCCAGCGCCTCGCCCAGGCGGCGCGGGGAGGCCGTCGCGGGAAGCGGGGGGAGGGCCGTGAGGGTGTCCAGAGAGCGCCCGCCCTCCGTCGCCAGCGGTACGCCGTGTACGTGTACGAGCCGGGCCAACTCCGCCTCGAACGCGGCCGATACGCGCTCCGGGTCCAGCGGTCCGAAGCCGGTCAGGGAGAGTTCGGCGATGTCCACCCGTACCGACGCGGGGTGTGGAGTCCTGTCGTACCGTGCTCCGTTCAGACCCATCCCTGGACCTCCGAAGGCGTCAACGACCGGTCCAGCTTGAGGTATTCGGTGCGCGCCGCCTCCAGCATGTGGCGCATCTGGAGGCGGTCGCCCTCCTCCGCCGCCAGAAAGGCCCCGGAGAGCGCGATATTGCGGATCGAGCCGCCCGCCACCGTCAGCCGGGCCAGCAGAGCGGGGTCGACGCCCTTCACCGGGGCCCGCTCCGGTAGCACCCGCCGCCAGATCTCGGCCCGTTCGGCCTCGCCGGGGAACGGGAAGTCGACGACGAAGCGGATCCGGCGCAGGAACGCCGTGTCCAGCGCCTGCTTCATATTGGTGGTGAGGATCGCCAGGCCCCGGTACGCCTCCATCCGCATCAGCAGATAGCTGACCTCCAGGTTGGCGTACCGGTCGTGGCTGTCCTTCACCTCGCTGCGCTTGCCGAAGAGCGCGTCCGCCTCGTCGAACAGCAGCAGCGCGCCGCCGCGTTCGGCCGCGTCGAAGACCTTGCGCAGATTCTTCTCGGTCTCCCCGATGTACTTGCTGACCACCTGCGACAGGTCGATGATGAAGAGATCCAGCCCGAGTTCCCTCGCCATCACCTCGGCGGCCAGGGTCTTTCCGGTGCCGGACCCGCCCGCGAAGAGTGCCGTGACCCCCAGGCCCCGGCGCAGCGTCGCCTCGAAACCCCACTCCTGGTACACGGTGGCCCGCTGCCGTACATGCGCCACCGTCTCCCGCAGGATCCTCAACTGCCGTTCCGCCAGCACCAGATCGTTCCAGGACGCCTGCGGCTCGATCCGCCGGCCCAGCTCGTCCATGCCCATCCGGGCCTCCGCCAGACCCGCCTGCCACGCCAGCTCCATGGCGCCCGTGCCCCCGGAGTGCGGCAGGTTCCGTACGACGGAGGCCCCGGCCGATCTGATGAGATGCGGCGGGAGGGAGAACTGCTCCACCAGATCGCGGAGATCGTCCTCCGCCACGTCCGGTACATCGGCGAACGCCCGGGTCCACATGCCCAGTTGTTCCGCCGCGTCGAGCGCCGGTACGGTCACCCGCTCGCCCCGGCGGCGTTCGCTCGGCCGGGGGTCCGTACTGGCGACACAGAGCGGCACCGCCGTGCTCTCGACGAACGCGTCGGCCGCGCCCGCCTGTTCACGGTCGAGGCCGTCGCCGACCTCCACCAGCAGCGCGGCCGGCAGCAGTACCGCCTCCCGCTGCCAGAGCCGTGCCAGCCGGTCGCGCTCGGCCGGTGCCGTGGGCAGGTCGGCCGCCGACAGCGCGTACAGGCCCAGCCCCGAACGGTCCGCCGCCTCCGCCGCGATATCGGCCCGCGAACGCTCCTCGCCGCCCACCAGCTCGACCCGTGGCGGCGCCCCGACGCCACCGTCCGTCCACCCGGCGGCGACCCGGTCCGCCGCGGCGCCGTACGCCTCGGGCAGCCCCTCCGGTACCGGTACGCGGCGCAGCAGCCCGTGCAACCGGGCGTCCAGGTACGGCGATCCGGCCAGGAAGTGCAGGATGCGCTCGTCCAGCCGGAGCCGGGAGGTGGTGAGGTGTGTCTCCTCGTCCAGCTCCACCAGCCGCCAGCGGCGCAGCGGCCCGACCGGGGTCAGCGCGCTCCAGTGCGGCTCCGTGAGCGCGGCCAGCGCGAGGGAGAACGTCGGATACGCCCGCTCCCGCGCCCCGCTCGCCGCCGCGCACCGGGCGCCCGTCGTCGGGTCCAGCTCCGCCGCCGCGGCCAGCAGCACCACCTCGCACTCGAAGCCGGTGAGCCCGAAGCAGGACGCCAGCGCCTTGAGAGGGGTGGGGAGGGGGGCCGGTCCAGGTGTGGGCACCGACGCGGTTGCCGGTCCCGCCGCCGACGCTGGTTCCGCCGCCGACGCCGGTTCCGCTTCCGGCGGTGAACTCTCCTCCGGCCGCGCGCGGCGCGCATGGGCGTCCACCCGGGCGAGTACCGCGCGTACCGCCCCGGTCAGCGCCCGGCCCGCCGCCTTCTCCGCCGTACCCGCAGCCGTACCCGTTCCCATGCCTTCACCCGCCCCCGTTCCGCGCACGTCCCTCAGCTCTCCTTGCCGTCGTCACCCGTGTCCGGCCGGGGTTCGGCCGTACGTGACCGGGCGGCCTTGCGGGTACGGGAGGTGGACGCCGCCCGCTTCCCGGCGGTCTGCTGCCCAGCGGCCTGCTTCCCGGCCGCCCGCTTCCCCGCCGCGCGCTTCGAGGCCGCCCGCTTGGCCGGAACCGGGACCGGTGCCGGTGCCGCTGCCGGAGCCGGGGCAGTCGCCTTCGCCTCCGGATCGGCGCCCTCCGCCCCGGCACCCTCGGCCCCCACCGGACCCCCCGGCCGTGCCACCGTCGGCACCACCCGCACCGTCCGCCGCTCCACCGGCTTCGCCGGGACCGGCCGCTCCCGGCCCTCGATCAGCACCAGCGACGCCTGGTACGCCACCGACAGGGTGTACGGGGTCTGGTGGAGCATCCCCCAGAGCTTCGACGTCTCGTCGATGTCCATCACGGTCGGGGTGAACCGCACCCGCTGCGCGGACTCCGCCAGATCGCTCCCGGTCAGATACGGGCGCTCCGCCGCCAGCTCGATCAACTCCTGCGGCAGTACAGGGATTTCGTGCAGCGTCCGGACCACGGCCCCGATCAGCCGCTGCCCGACCAGCGTCGCCTCGTCCCCGTACGCGCTGATCAGATAGTGCAGATCCAGCGCCGCCGCCGGGCGGTTGACCAGGGTGCCGTCCGAGGCGCGGGTCGGCAGGTCGGTGTGGCGCATCGACGGGTTCGGTGTGACCTGGTACAGGAAGACGTTGATCGTCGGTTCGGCCGGCGGCTCGGCGGGCGGTTTGCGGGTCTCCACCGTCACCGCGATGTCCATCTCGGGGGACAGGTTGTTCCCGATCAGCAGGGCCAGTGCCTGGGTGACCGTCGCGACGGCAAGTGCGTTGCTCATGGGCTCAGTTGCTCCTCTCGCCGCGGGCCAGATAGTCGTCCAGCGTCAGTACGGGCGCCCGCCGTCCGGCGGGCCCCGGGCGGTCGGCGGCCGGGCGCGGCGCGGCCGGCGGGGGCGCCGCGCTCACCTCCAGCCGGCCGATCTGCACATGCACCACGCGCTCGGCGGGCCGGGACGTCCGGCGCCCCGCCCCCGCCTGGGCCGCGCCCCGTACCGCCGCCGTGTCGGTGTCACGCGGCCGTGTCCGCCCGGCGAGGGGCGGGGGAGCGGGCGGGGCGGAGAGCCCAGGAGGTGCGAGCAGGGCCGGGGAGGGCCCGGCGGGCTCGCCGTCCGCCGTCCGCCGTGCGGTACGCGCGCCCTCGCCGTCGCCCCCGCGCCGTACCGGGACCGTGGCCGAAGGGCGGGCCGACGGGCGCGGGTCCGGCCCGCCACGGGGTACGGCCGGGGGAGTGCGGCCGTCCAGGCCGTCCCCGGGGGGCTCCGCCGCCCGTACGACCGTGTGGCGGTCCGTGCGCACCTCGCGCTCGTGCCGGACCGACTCGGCCGGGCCGAAGGCGGGCTGGGGTGCCGTGGGGAGGAGGGAGGCGGGCGCGTCGGGCTCGGGCGGCGCCGTACGCAGCGCCTCGACGCGCTCGAACGGGCCGGGCAGCCGGGGCCGCACCCGCGCCATCCCGCCCGTACCCGTACCACCGGTACCGCCCTCGCCCGTACCGTCGCCGCCCGCACCGGCCCCGCCGTCGGCCGCCGCGACCGGGGTGTACCGGGCCAGCAGCCGGTCGAAGTAGTCAGCCATCCGCGCACAGCTCCAGGTAGTAACGGCGCCGCAGCGGGCTGAGCGCCAGGATCTCCGGCTCGCTCCACCCGTAGGCGGTGGCGAGCAGATGCACATCGAGCAGCACGTCCCTCGCCCAGGTGTCGAGTTCCGTCCAGAGGTACGAGGAGATGTCCAGCTCGGCGGGGGTCGCCCCGCCGCACTCCGGACAGTTCACCGTCAGGGTCACCTCGGCCGCCGGATCGGCCTCCCGCGCCGCCTCGGCCAGCCGGCGTTCCACCTCGGCCGGGAGCAGCGCGGCCAGCCGCTCCGCCGGGACCAACTCCCCGTCCCGCAGCGCCGATACGGTGCACCGCGCCACCAACGTCCGGCGCGCCTCGGCCGCGTCGGCCGCGCGCCCGGCCGCCGCGAGGTCGGCGACGGTGGGCGGCCGGAACTCGACCACCCACTCGCCCTCCGCCACCCGCAGCGGCCCCTCCCGGCCCGGGCCCCGGGCGCCGAACACCGTCGCGTCGAGGTCGAACTCCATGGGCGCGTCGCACGCGGCGCACTCCACCCTGACCTGCATCCGCTCGCCGAAGAGCGCACGGCGCAGCGCGAACAGGTCGGCCTCCCGCTCGCCGACGGGCATCGCCAGCAGCGCCTCGGTGGCCGCCCCGGGCCGGGCCGCTTGGTGCAGGAGCAGCGACCTGGCCTGCCCGGAGGTGTCCTGCCGCGCCAGCCCGGCCTCCCAGGTGGCGAGCAGCTCGGCGGGGCCTGTCGGAGTCATCCCTCGTTCCTCCCTGCCCGGTCCGCACCGGGCTGGATCGCGCTGGCCGGATCGCGCCGGACCGGTCTAGACGGGGTGGGTGAAGGACGGCTCGACCGGCTCCTCCACCTCGTAATCCCGCTCCCAGCCCTCGCATTCGAGCTTCACGCTCTGGATGGCGACCGCGTTCGCATTGGCGTCCAGCTCGCCGAGCACCTGGTATTCGCTCACCCAGGCCCGGTAGAGCTTGTGCGAGACCGCCACCTGACCGGCCTCGTTGAGGACCTGGATGATGATGTCCTTGCGGAAGTCGCGGAGCGAGACCTCGGCGCCGAGCCCGGCCCCGACCTGCCACACCTTGTTGGCCCAGCGGTCGAACTCCGGGTCGTGGGTGACGCCGCGCTCCAGCGTGACGCCCTCGAATTCCGAGCGGCCCGGGGATTTCCTGGGCGAACTCGGGTCGCCGCCGTGCCGGTGCTTGACCACTTCGGTGGTGCGCTTCAGCGGACTGATCTTGCTGACGCCCGCGACCGTTCGACCGTCCCAGAGAACCAGGAATTTGAAATTCTTGTAGGGGTCAAAACGATGGGCGTTGATCTGGAACTCAGCCATCGGTTTCCTTTACGATCTGTCTTCCTCGGCGTGTCTCGGCCTGGTCAGGAAAGGTCGAACTCCCCGGCGACCTGCTGGATCTTCACGATCACGAACTCCGCGGGCTTGACCGGCGCGATCCCGATCACCACGTTCACCACCCCGTTGTCGATGTCCGCCCGCGTGGTGGTCTCGTGGTCGCACTTGACGAAGTACGCCTCGCGCGGCGTGGCGCCCTTGAACGCGCCCTGCCGGAACAGGTCGTTGAGGTATGCCGACGCGTTCAGCCGGATCTGCTGCCACAACTGCTCGGTGTTCGGCTCGAAGACCACCCACTGCAACCCGCGGTAGAGCGACTCCTCGACATGGAGCGCCAGCCGCCGCACCGGTACGTACTTCCACTCGCTGTCCAGCGCGTCGGAGCCCGCCAGCGTGCGCGCGCCCCACACCAGGGGCCCGACCACCGGGAACGTCCGCAGACAGTTGACGCCGAGCGGGCCCAGCAGCCCGTTCTCCCGGTCGGTGAGCTTCACGGTCAGCGACCGCACCCCGGCCAGCCGCGCCTCGGTGCCCGCCGGCGCCTTCCACACCCCGCGCTCGCCGTCCACCCGGGCGATGACCCCGGCGACCGAGCCCGACGGCGGGAAGGCGCGGAGCCGCCCGGTGAGCGGGTCGGTGAGCTGGAGGTGCGGGAAGTACAGGGCCGCGTGGTCGTCCTGTACGGCGTCGAACGCGCCGGCCCCGGCCCGTGCCGCGTCCACACTGCCCCAGGCGGACGGCGCGTCCACGAGCAGGAAGATCCGTCGCTCCCGGCAGAGTTGGGCCGCCGCCGAGACCACGGTGACCATGTCGTCGGTGGATTCGTACGCCGAAAGCTCGGGCAGTACCAGGAGGTTGACGTCGTCGACATCGCGGAGCGCCTGGATGCCGGTCTTGTCGGTCTCGCCGCCGATGAGGTCGCGGGGGCCCGGCGCCTCGCCGTCCTCCCCGCCCTCCAGCGCGAAGACGGGCGGGTTGACGGAGCCCTCCAGGCCCAGGTCGTTGGCGCACTCGCCGACGAAGCGCACCACGTCGGCCGGGTCGACGGAGCCGGCGACCACCTGGACACGGCGGCCGAACGGGGTGACCTTGACGCCCGCGTAGGTGTGCTTGCCCGGCGCGTCCGGCAGCGCGCGCAGCTTCCGCTCCAGCAGCAGCGCCAGCTCCGGGACGGTGGCGGGGGCCTTGCCGTCGTGGTGCGGGTGGTAGAGCGTGAACTCGCGCTCCACATCACCGATCTTGACCTTCAGCTCCACCTTGAGATCGGGGAGTCTGGCGGCGAACGGCTTGGACACGGTGCCCGAGGGGTCCGGCCGGTCCCGGTCCACCGCCTTCACCCGGACCAGTCCGGAGCCGCTGTTGACGACCGTCTCGACGAACCGTCCGTTGTCGGGGTCCATCGACAGCCCGGTGAAGGACTCCCGGGCGCCGCCGCGCGCGTCGAGGACCTGGAGGTTGAAGGTACGGTCCGGGGTGGGCGTGTCGTGGTCGACGGCCACCCGCAGCCGCGAGCCCCACCGTCCCGGCTCCTTGGCGTGCACCTCCAGAACGGGGCACTGGCTCTTGCCCTCGGTGGAGTCGAGTGTGACGCAGGCCGCCTTGCCGGTGCCCGCCTTGGCCACCCGTACGATCACCGCGACCGTACCGCCGTTGCCGAAGAACTGGTGCACGGCGTAGCCGACGGCGCTCCGGGCGGTCAGCCCGCCGAAGCGGCGCTCGAACTCCGCGAAGCTGGTGACCCGCACCGGCTCATGGAGCGGACCCCGGCGGGTGTGGCCCACGAAAGCGGTCACCGATGTGGTGACCGACGCGATGGTGCGTGTGCTGCTGGAAAGTTCTTCGATGTAAACGCCGGGATAGCCCATGTGCGTCGGCATTCCCCCTCCAATCCCTTTGCGCATCAAGGGATGAGGAGGGAAAACCGCGGGAGCGCGCCGCCACGCGCGCGGACACCGTCCGCACCCGGGTACGCCCCCCTGCGTTTCCCCCGTCACACCCCCATGCGATAGCGGTACCGGTCGCGCACGGTCATCCGCTGGGCCGTTCGCGTTGGTCATCCGCGCGGTCAGCCGCGTGATCATGCGTCGTGACTCGTGATGTATGAGTGCCGCTTGCGAGTCTGGTTTCTTTTCCAAGGAATGGTCAAGAGATCTATTCGGTCAACGGCTGATCCTTTGATGTGCGTATCGTTTTCGAGAGAGATGGGGTGGTCAGCGGGGGTGCGGCCGGTAGAGTGTGGAGACGAATTCACCACTGCTTCACGGAACCCCTTCGGGTGAAGGTGGGAAACAAGCCGAAGAGAAATTCCTCGGGCGCGCCCCTTTGCCACTGCGAGCCATCCGTGCAGGCCCCCGGGACGACCCAGGGCCGGCGTACCTTGATGTCGTTTTCCTGCCAGCCGGAGCGCTTCCCGTGACGGATGCTGGAGCCATGCACACCGATGTCGAGCGCTGTCTGAGAGCGGTCCGTTCCAAGGACGCCCGCTTCGACGGCTGGTTCTTCACCGCGGTCCTGACCACCCGCATCTACTGCCGCCCGAGCTGTCCGGTGGTGCCGCCGAAGGCCGAGAACATGACCTTCTACCCGAGCGCCGCAGCCTGCCAGCAGGCCGGCTTCCGCGCCTGCAAGCGGTGCCGGCCCGACACCAGCCCCGGCTCCCCGGAGTGGAACGCCCGCGCCGACACCGTCGCCCGCGCCATGCGGCTCATCCAGGACGGTGTCGTCGACCGCGAGGGCGTCCCCGGACTCGCCGGACGGCTCGGCTACTCCGCCCGCCAGATCGAACGCCAGCTCCTCGCCGAGCTGGGCGCGGGACCGCTCGCCCTCGCCCGCGCCCAGCGGGCCCAGACCGCCCGGCTGCTCATCGAGACCACCGGGCTGCCCATGGCCGAGATCGCCTTCGCCGCCGGGTTCGCCTCCGTCCGGGCGTTCAACGACACCGTGCGCGAGGTCTTCGCCCTCACCCCGAGCGAACTGCGCACCCGGGCCGCCCGCACCGGCGGCGCCGCGTCCCGTACGCGCGGCGGCGCGCCCCGTACCGGCGACAGCACACCCCGTACCGGAGATACGTCCGCCACCGGCCACCCGGGGGCCCGCACCCCGGGGGCGATCTCGCTGCGCCTCCCGCTCCGCGCGCCCCTCACCCCCGACAACCTCTTCGGCCATCTCGCCGCGACCGCCGTCCCGGGCGTCGAGGAGTGGCGCGACGGCGCCTACCGCCGCACCCTCGCCCTCCCGTACGGACCCGGCATCGTCGCCCTCGCCCCGCGCCCCGACCACATCGCCTGCCGGCTCTCGCTCACCGACCCGCGCGATCTCACCGTCGCCATCAGCGGCTGCCGCCGGCTCCTCGACCTCGACGCCGACCCCGTCGCCGTCGACGAACTCCTGCGTGCCGACCCGCTGATGGCCCCGCTGGTCGACAAGGCGCCGGGGCGGCGGGTGCCCCGTACCGTGGACGCCGCCGAGTTCGCCGTACGGGCCGTCCTCGGCCAGCAGGTCTCCACCGCCGCCGCCAGGACCCATGCGGCCCGGCTGGTCAGGGCGTACGGAGAGCCCGTCGAGGACCCCGAGGGCGGGCTCACCCACCTCTTCCCCGCCCCGGCCGCGCTCGCCGCCCTCGACCCGGCGGAGCTGGCCCTGCCGCGCAGCCGCCGTACCACCCTCACCACCCTGGTCGCCGCACTCGCCGACGGGACCCTGCGGCTCGGCCCCGACAGCGACTGGGCGGAGGCCCGCGCCGGGCTCTCCGCACTCCCCGGGTTCGGGCCCTGGACGGTCGAGGTGATCGCCATGCGCGGACTCGGCGACCCCGACGCCTTCCTCCCCACGGACCTCGGGATCCGGCGCGCGGCGGCCCGGACCGGACTGCCCGCGACCCCCGCCGCGCTCACCGCCCGCGCGGCGGCCTGGCGGCCCTGGCGCGCATACGCCGTGCAGTATCTGTGGGCGGTCGAGGACCACGCCATCAACCGGCTGCCCGTGTGACGGGCAGCAGGCAACACGCACTGAGGAAAAAGGAGTTGAGCATCATGACCGGCGAGAAGCAGGGCGCCGTCACGACCCGGGGCACCACCGCCCCCGGCGCCAGGAGCCACACCGTCCTGGAGAGCCCGTACGGACCGCTGACCCTCGTCGCCACCGACGGCGTCCTGAGCGGCCTCTACATGCGCGAACAGCGCCACCGCCCGCCCGAGGAGTCCTTCGGGCCCCGGGACCCGGAGCCCTTCACCGAGGCCGTACGTCAGCTCACCGCGTACTTCGACGGCGAACTGACCGAGTTCGACGTCCCGTTCACCCTCCACGGCACCGCGTTCCAGCGCAGCGTCTGGGCGGAGCTGCTGCGGATCCCGTACGGCGAGACCCGCTCGTACGGTGAACTCGCCGGACTCCTCGGCAAACCGGGCGCCTCGCGCGCCGTCGGCCTGGCCAACGGCAAGAACCCGATCAGCATCATCGTCCCCTGCCACCGGGTCATCGGGGCGGGCGGCGGACTCACGGGGTACGGCGGCGGGCTGAGCCGCAAGCAGCGCCTCCTCGCCTTCGAGGGCGCCCCGGCGGAGGCCAGGACCGAGCGGGCCGCGACGGCCGAGGCGGCCCCCGGGCTCTGGTGAACCAGGGGCGGTGCCCCGGCCGTTGACGCCGTGCCCCGGCCGTCGAGGCGGGGAGCCCGGAGCGGAAGGCTCAGGAGGAGGTGACCCGCGTGAACGGGTTCGGCGTCAGCCCCGTCCACCGGTGCAGCAGCGCCCGCCCGGTCTGCCGGGTCACCCCGCCGGAGGTGACGGTGCCGATCTCGGCGACGTAATACCGCCCGTCGTCCAGCGCGACCAGCCCGTACTGCCCGGCCGACTCCCAGCCGCGCAGCCCGGTCGCCGGGTCGTGCAGCCCCTGCGGCAGCAGCGGGAGCAACAGGCCCTGCTCCGGGGTCTGCTGGCCCTTGACGGTGCCGCGCACCGGGCGCTTGGTGCCGTCCACGACGTACAGGGAGTAGTTGGGGAACGCCGTCTTCTTCCCCTTGTAGACGGCCATCAGCCAGGAGCGGCTGTGCGCGTCGTACTCCAGGTTCTGCACGCCGTACGTCGTGTTGCCGGTGTACACGAAGTACTTGCCGTCCGGCCGCGCCGGGCCCGAGGTGTGCGGGTCGTCCTCGGTCAGCGGGCGCTCGTACTTCTTCCACCCCCGTACGTCGTACTGGAGCAGCACCTGATGGTCGTTGTCCTGCCGGGCGGTGTTGGAGTAGATCCCGTACGCGACGGTGAGTTTCAGGCCGCCCCGGCCGTCGAACGAGGAGCCGAAGGCGACCCCGTCGATCCCGCTGCACCCGTACCGGTGGTCCGGGGTGTCGGCGGTGTCGCCGTCGAAGACGCCGTCGCCGTTCATGTCGGCCGTGTAGTCCTTGACGACCTCGTCGAGATGGACGGTGGTGACCACCCCCGAGGACGCGGCGTCCATGTCCATCCGGGTGATGCGGTCCCCGTCGAAGACCGCGATGTAGAACGCCTTCGCCGCCTTGTACTCCAGCGAGCCGTACACCCGGCCGTCCGTGGTGTTGAAGTCCAGGTCGCCGAGGTGGCCGGTGAAGCCCCGGACGGAGCCGAGAGGTCTGCCGCCCAGGTCCGTCTTCACCAGCAGATCGGTGAAGGAGAAGTACATGACGCCCTTGCGCCGGTCCAGGGCCATGCCCTGGAGATGGCCCGACTGCCAGGCGCCGCCGTCGACCGCCGTGGGCAGCGCGGGCAGTTCGGCGTCGGCGGCGGAGCCGGGGGCGAGGGCAGGGGCGGCGTCGGCGGCCGGAGCGCCGGTGGCGGCCGGGGCGGCGGAGGACCGTACGGTACGGGGCGCCGCCGCGTCCTGGGCGTGCGCGGCGCCCCCTCCGGCCACCAGGACCGACCCGGCGAACACGGACGTGACCAGGGCCGCCGCGATCCTGCCGCGCGGCAGCCGCCGCGCCCGCGCCCAGGCCCCTGTCCGCGCCCGCGCGTGCCCCTGCCCGTGCCCTTGCTGCTGGCTTCGCATGATGCCTCCAGGTACGTCGGAACGCCGTGGGACATCAGGATGATGGCGCGGATCCGTGCACGGGGGACCAACACGGTGTGAACGCGCGACCGGATCCGGCGGCCCGGCCGACGGCCCGTCACTCCGCGGGTCGGGCGGGCCCGCCGGGCCCGGTGCCGGTCAGCCCGTCGGCCCGGCCGCCGGCGCGACCGGCATGACCAGCGTGGTGAAGCTGCCCTGGTCCGCCGAGCGCACCACCACCGGCCGGGTCACCGAGGAGACCTCCAGCAGCACGTCCGGACCGACGCTCGCCTCCAGCGCGGGAGCGAGAACGGCCGGATCGAAGCCGACCCGGAGCGGCCCCTCTCCGAGGCGCAGGGCCCGCAGTGTGGTGGGCTCCGGCGCTTCCGTGTCCGAGGCCGTGGACTCTCCGTCGGCGGCCGGCGGGGCGGCCGGCGCTATCTGTACGTCGTCCTCGCCCAGCCGCAGCGCGATCGCCGGCACCCCCAGCAGCCCGGTGACCGCCGCCAGCAGCGCCGCCCGGTCCACGATCAACCGGTGCCGGATCTCCGGGAGTTCGGCCAGCATCTCCCGGTACGCGGGGAACTCGCCCTCCCACGGCGTCAGTTCACGCGACCCCGAGCCGTCCGCGTCGGACCACACGACCGCCTCGGAACCGGCCTCGAACGTCACCGCCGAACACCCCGCCGCCCAGGCCCCCGCATCCGCCAACGGCGCGGCGTCCAGCAGGACATGGCGGTCGGGACCGGTCACCGCGATCACCGGCTTCAGCACCCGGACCGCGAGCCGGTAGCGGTCGGTGGCGACCAGCCTGACCTCGTTCTCGTCGATCTCCATCAGGACCCGCCCGAGCACCGGATGGGCCGGGTCGGACCCCACCGCCGACCCCACCTGCCGTACGGCACCGGCCAGTTCGGGCCCGCCGAGCCGCACCCGCGTGACCGGCTCCTCCTCCGTACCGTCCCCGTCCGCAGCGCCCAGGCTCTCCAGACCGGGCAGGGAGCGCAGCACGGCGGCGATCGTGGCATCGGCGGTCCTGGACCGCTCCCGTACGGTGTCGCGGTGGCGCTCCAGCACCTCCCGCGCGGTCTCCGGGTCGCCGTCGAGCACGACCATGACCTCCGCGAGCGGCAGCCCGGACTCGCGCAGGCTCTTCAGCACCCGGGCGCGCAGCTCCTGGTCGGGGCTGTAGGAGCGGTAGCCGGTGGCGGCGTCGACCTCGGCGGGGACCAGGACGCCGCAGTCGTCGTAGAAGCGGAGGGCGCTGGGCGCGAGGCCGACGCGCCGGGCGAAGACGCTGATGCTCAGCAGTTCGGGCTGGAAGAGGCCGATGGAGCCGGTGGAGCCGACGGAACCGGTGGAGCCGATGGAGATGTCGACGGGACGGGAGGGGGAGGGAGAGGGGGAGGGGGAGGGAGAGGGGTTCTTGGCGCTGTCCATAGTGCTGTCCATGGCCGCGATTCTCGACGTTCAGGCAACCTGAAAGTCAACCGAACCCGTCAACCCGTATCCCGGGTGTCCCCCCGGCGCCCCGTCGCCCGCCGCCACCGGGCCTCTGGGCAGGGCACCGGCCTGCGGATAAGGTCGATACCGGCGCGACTGCCTGTTCGAATGTAAGGGAATCACAGTGACGGACGGAGCGGTGTCCACCACCCCGCGGGTACTCATCGCGGCGGACAAGTTCAAAGGATCACTCACGGCGGCACAGGTCGCCGAGCGCGTGACCGCCGGGCTCCGGCGTGTCGCCCCCGGCGTCCCGGTGGAGACCCTGCCGGTGGCCGACGGCGGCGACGGTACGGTCGCCGCGGCCGTGGCGGCCGGATTCACCCGCCACGAGGTACGGGTGACCGGCCCCCTGGGCGAGCCGGTCACCGCGGCGTACGCGCTCCGCGACGGTACGGCGGTCATCGAGATGGCCGAGGCTTCGGGGCTCCAACACCTCCCCGAGGGCGTCTTCGCGCCCCGTACCGCCACCACCTACGGCTCCGGCGAACTGCTGCGGGCCGCGCTCGACACGGGGGCGCGCACCCTCGTCTTCGGGGTGGGCGGCAGCGCCACCACCGACGGCGGCGCTGGGATGCTCGCGGCGCTCGGCGCGCGCTTCCTCGACGCGGCCAGCGCGCCCGTCCCGCCGGGCGGCGGCGGCCTCGCCGAGCTGGCCACCGCCGACCTCTCGGGTCTGGACGCCCGGCTCGCCGGTACCGAGATCGTGCTCGCCAGCGATGTCGACAATCCGCTGACCGGGCCCCAGGGCGCCCCCGCCGTCTACGGGCCGCAGAAGGGCGCGGTCCCCGAGGACGTCGCCGTCCTCGACGCGGCCCTCGCCCACTACGCCGCCGTCCTGGCGGCCTCCGGGGTGCCGGAAGCGGCGGAGCTGGCCCTCGCGCCGGGCGCGGGTGCGGCGGGCGGTATCGGATACGGGGCGCTGGTCGGCCTCGGCGCGTCCTTCCGCCCCGGCATCGAGGTGATGCTCGACGTGCTGGGCTTCGCCCCGGCGCTGGCCAGGGCCACCCTGGTGATCACGGGGGAGGGCTCGCTGGACGAGCAGACCCTGCACGGCAAGGCGCCGGCGGGCGTCGCGGCGGCGGCCCGCGCCCGGGGGACCGAGACCGTCGCGGTCTGCGGCCGGCTCACCCTCTCCGAGGCGGCGCTCGCCGGGGCGGGCATCCGGCGCGCGTACGCCCTCACCGACCTCGAACCGGACCCGGCCCGCTGCATGGCCGAGGCGGGCCCCCTGCTGGAACGCCTGGCGGAAACCATCGCCCACGACACCCTGAGCCGGTGAGGTAGCCCCCGGCACACGGACCTCGGCATACGGACCCCGGCACACGGAACGGAAGGGGCCCGGGCGTTTCCCCCGCCCGGGCCCCTTCCGCATGCCTTCTGTATGCCTTCCGTACGCGTGCTACGGGAGCTGTGCCGCCCGCGCCTCGCGGCGGTTGCCGCGGAAGGTGTTCACCCGGCGTGCCGTGGCGAAGAGCGGAATCACCGCGCCCGTCACCACCTGGAGCGCACAGCCGGTCTGGAGCAGGAGCTGACCGCCGGGCGCGTCGAACGCCCAGGCCGCCAGCAGCCCCATCGCGGCCACGATCCAGCTCAGCATGGCCACCGCGAGGATGCCCCGGGGCTTCGGGTACTCGACCCGGCTCACCATCAGCCACGCCACCCCGATGATCGCGAGCGTCGTCGGGACGAAGGGCAGCTCCAGCAGGACGATCGAGATGACCGTCAGCGCGCCGAACGGGGACGGCATCCCCTGGAACATGCCGTCCTTCATCGTCACACAGGAGAATCTCGCCAGCCGTAGCACCACGGCCAGCAGCACCACCACGGCGGCCAGCGCCGAGACCCGCTGATGCGCGTCATCCGCGACCATTCCGTACACCAGTACGAAATAGGCGGGGGCGAGGCCGAAGCTGATCAGGTCGGAGAGGTTGTCCAGCTCCGCGCCCATGGGCGAGCTGCGCAGCTTCCGCGCCACGAGCCCGTCGAAGAGGTCGAAGATCGCCGCGGCGAGCATCAGGATCACGGCGGTCGCCGCGGAGTGCCGCGCCATGCCGCTCTCGTCGCTGCCCGTGAGGTGCGGGATCAGGATGCCGGTCGTGGTGAAGTACACGGCCATGAAGCCGCACGTAGCGTTACCGAGCGTGAGCGTGTCCGCTATCGACAGTCGCATCGACAGCGGCATTTCCTCCGCGTCGTCCTCCGCTTCGGCCTCGGCTTCGGTGGCCCATCCGGCCTGGGTATCGGGATCAATCACGGTCAATTCGAGTCACCCCTGCGGTCGTGGTCTGGCCGACCTCGACGGCGACCTCGACACCTTCCGGCAGGTAGATGTCGACGCGCGAGCCGAAGCGGATCAGACCGATGCGCTCCCCCTGTTCCACCTTGGTGCCCTGCGGGAGGTACGGGACGATGCGCCGGGCCACCGCGCCGGCGATCTGCACCATCTCGATGTCGCCGAGTTCGGTGTCGAAGTGCCAGACAACGCGTTCGTTGTTCTCGCTCTCCTTGTTGAACGCGGGGACGAACCCTCCGGGAATGTGCTCCACCGACGTCACCGTTCCGGCGAGCGGGGCGCGGTTGACGTGGACGTTGAGCGGGCTCATGAAGATGGCGACCCGCGTGCGCCCGTCCTTCCACGGCATGATGCTCTGCACCACACCGTCGGCCGGGGAGATGACCCGGCCCTGCGTGATCTCGCGCTCCGGGTCTCTGAAGAACCACAGCATGCCCGCCGCGAGCGCGGTGGCGGGCACAGCGAGGACGGCCGCACGCTTGGACTTGCGCGCGCGGACCAGTCCGATCGCCGCTGTGGCGACGGTCGGGAGAAGCCACGGCGATGCTCCGCGAGCGATGCGGACACGACCGCGGGGTGCAGAGGTTTGGCTGTGGGGCATGGAAGACCTTCGTAGCGGATGATGCCGCGCTGGTAACGGGGGACGGCGGCTTTTCAGCGATGGTACTGGTTACAAGCCGCAACTGAGCAAGCCAGCAGCCGAGTCGGGCGGCGTGAAGTGTGCGGTAGAGCGCGACAGGGTGTGATTTTCTTCGCCGTCAAAGCGGCGCAAACCGATCATTGCCCCTGCAATCGGTACCCCTCCAGCGGTCGGCGGCCGATGATCATTTTCTGGATCTCGGCGTACTCGCGCCGATCCCTGGCCCCGGGGCGTTTCGCTCACCGGAGTCCTTTTTGCGTGCCGTGCCGACCATCATCGCATGGGTGGTACCGGCTCCGGTAGCCGTCTCGGCCGCTCCGAACCGGACGGTTCGGTTCTCTTCCCCGCCCAATATTTGGCAAAACCCGTTTCGCCGAGCCGCCGCCGAGCCGCCGCCGAGCCGCCGTGGAGCCGTCGCCGGGCCCGTCGCTCACCCCTCCGGCGCCTCGAAACGGGTGGTCCGCCGCATCCCCGCGGCCCGCCCCTTGCCCGAGATCACCAGCGCCATCTTCCGGCTCGCCTCGTCGATCATCTCGTCGCCGAGCATCGCGGACCCCTTCGCGCCGCCCGCCGCCGAGGTGTGCCACGCGTACGCGTCGAGAATCAGCTCGGCCCGGTCGTAGTCGGCCTGCGACGGCGCGAAGATCTCGTTGGACGCCTCGATCTGCCCCGGGTGCAGCACCCACTTCCCGTCGTATCCGAGCGCCGCCGCCCGCCCCGCCACCTCGCGGAACCCGTCCACATCACGGATCTGAAGGTACGGACCGTCGATCGCCTGGAGATCATGGGTGCGGGCGGCCATCAGGATGCGCATCAGAATGTAGTGGTAGGCGTCCGCGCCATAGCCGGGCGGCTGCTCCCCGACCACCAGCGTCTTCATGTTGAGCGAGGCCATGAAGTCGGCGGGCCCGAACACCAGCGTCTCCAGCCGGGGCGAGGCGCCGGCGATCGTGTCGATGTTCACCAGCCCCCTGGCGTTCTCGATCTGCGCCTCGATACCGATCCGGCCGGCCTCGAACCCCATCGCGCGCTCGATCTGGGTGAGCAGCAGATCGAGGGCGACGATCTGCTCCGCGTCCTGCACCTTCGGCAGCATCACACAGTCGAGGTTCTGCCCGGCGCCCTCCACGACCGTGATCACATCGCGGTACGTCCACTCCGTCAGCCAGTCGTTGACGCGGACGACCCGCGTCTTCCCCGCCCAGTCACCCGTGTTGAGCGCCTCCACGATCGCGTGCCGGGCCCCCTCCTTGGCGAGCGGCGCGCACGCGTCCTCCAGATCGAGGAAGACCAGATCGGCCGGGAGCCCCTGGGCCTTCTCCAGGAAGCGCGGATTCGACCCGGGCACGGCGAGACAGGAGCGGCGTGGGCGCTGCGGGCGCGTCGCTCCCGCTCCGGGGAGGCCGTAACCGGGGGTGGCGGGCGCGGTCATGAAGGGCCTCCAGAGGGCGAGTGGGCACGGCACACGCTGTACGGCGCGTGCGGACGCGGTACGGACCCGACGACGATACGGCCCGACGATCAGCGGGGCGTATCCAGCAGGTCCGCCAGGCAGGCCAGATAGAGGGCGAGGGCCGTCACCGGCTCCCTGACCGGCTGCCCCGAGAGCCGTTCGATCTTCTCCAGCCGGTACAGCAGCGTATTGCGGTGCACCCCGAGCGCCTCCGCCGCGCCCACGAGCCGGCACCCGCTCTCGCCCCAGGCGATCAGCGTCTCCCGCAGCACCGGCCAGTCGGGGCGCCCCCGCACCGTACCGAGCACCGCGTGCGTATAGCGGAGCCGCTCCTGCCGTACGGCCGAGGCCACCAGGCGCGGAATCCGCAGCTCCGCGGCGACCAGGACCCGCGCCGCCGGATCCAGCGCCGGGCCGATCCGCAGCGCCGCCGCCGCGTCCCGGTACGAGCCGCTCATCCCCGCCGCCCCCGACCCCGGATCCCCGACCGCCATCCTGGCGTCCACGCCATGCCGCTCGCGCACCAACTCCACCAGGAGGGCGCACCGTTCGAGCAGGGCCGCCCGCTCCGCCGGGGCGCCACCCGCCGACGAGGGATGCAGCACGGCGTACCGCCCGGCGGCGATCTCCCCCGCCACGTCCTGCCGGCCGTGGAACTCCTCCCGCACCGTGCGCAGCAGCGACATCCGGGAGACCGGGGGAGTGTCGGGGGACGGCGGCGCGGGCCGGGTGTCGAGCACCAGCGCCGTCCGCGCCAGCCGGGGATCGAGCCCCAGCTCCGTCGCGCGCGCCTCCACGCTCTCCGCGTCCACCACCTCCGGGTCGTAGAGCGCGATGTCCCGGACGAAGTCGTCCACCGCCCGCTCGTGGAGCAGCCGGGAGCGCACCAGCGCCGCCTCCTCCAGCAGGATCTCGGTCTGCCGCCGCACCACCAGACCGAACCGGTGCACCTCCTCGGGCTCACCGGTCAGACAGACCGTGCCCACCACCTCGGCCCCCACCCGGATCGGCAGGCTGATCCCGGGCCGCACCCCGCGCAGCCGCTCCGCCTGCCCCGCCGTGTGCGTGGCGGCCCGCCGGGTGCGCAGCACCTCGTACGACGCCTCGTGGACGGTGCCGAGCCGCGCCCGGTCACCACAGCCGATCACCACCGATTCCCGGTCGGTGATCAGCACATTGAACCCGGTGATCCGGCCGATGTCGCAGGCGATCTCCTGCGCCAGCTCGGGCGTGAGCACCACGGAACCCCCACGTTCGCTCATGTGCGGACCATACAGAGGGCGCCGTATTCGAGGCACCCCCACTGGACGCTTCGTACGGTGACGCCGCGACCGGGACTCCCTACCTTCTACGCAACCCCGCACCCCCCGTTCCCGATCCCTTCCCCTCCCATCCCGGAGACGGCCATGACCGCTTCACTGGAGAAGACCCGCCCCGGCAGGACCCACTGGCTCATCACGCTCTACGCGGGCGGCGGCGAGCTCTGCGACGGCTACATCCTCAGCATCATCGGCGTCGCCCTGCCCCTGATCACCATGGACTTCCACCTCGGCTCCGCGATGGCGGGGCTGGTCGGCTCCGCCTCCCTCGTCGGGATGTTCGTCGGCGGACTCGTCTTCGGCTATGTCACCGACCTCATCGGCCGGCAGAAGGTCTATCTGGCCGACATCACCGCCTTCATCGTGCTCTCCGCCGCCCAGTTCTTCGTCACCGACCCGTGGACGCTGACCCTGCTGCGCTTCGCCATGGGCATCGCGATCGGCGCCGACTTCGCCATCGCGGGCACCATCGCCTCCGAGTTCGCGCCCAAACGCTCCCGGGGCCCGCTGCTCGTCGTCATGGTCACCATGTGGTCGGTCGGCGCCGCCCTCGCCTATGTCGTCGGCTGGGCGATGCTCACCACAGGACACGACGACTGGCGCACCATGCTGGCGAGCAGCGCCGTCCCCGCCGCGCTCATCCTGCTGCTCCGCTTCGGCACCCCGGAGTCGCCGCGGTGGCTGCTGAGCAAGGGCCGGGTGGAGGAGGCCACCCAGGTCCTCAAACGGATGCTCGGCCCCGGCGCCGACGTCGCCGAACTGGAAGAGGAGGCCGCGGCGCCCACCCGCTACCTCGACATCTTCCGGGGCGTCTATCTGCGCCGTACCGTCTTCATCGGGGTGTTCTGGGCCTGTCAGCTCCTGCCGATCTACGCCATCACCACATACGAGCCGACCATCCTGGCCTCCCTCGGGCTCGACCACGGGGACAGCGCCTATCTGGGCGCGGTGGCCCTCCAGATCTTCTTCGTGCTCGGCTCGCTCTCCGGGATCCTCTTCGTCAACCGGGGGCGCAGAGCGCTGCTGCTCTGGTCCTTCGCGCTCGCCACCGTGCCGCTGCTGGCGCTCTCGCTGCTGGCCGACCCGAGCCCGGCCGCCGTCCTCGTGCTCTTCGCGCTCTTCGGGCTCGCCTCCTTCTCCAGCCAGTGCCTCCAGGCGATCTACCCGTCCGAGCTCTTCCCCACCGGGATCCGCGCCACCGCCAACGGCTTCGCCACCGGCGCCAGCCGGATCGGCGCCGCGATCGGCACCTGGGGCGCGCCCGTCGTCCTCGGCCACTCCACCCGGCTCGCCATGTTCCTCGCGGCGCTGATCTGCGCCGTCGGATGGTTCGCCTCCTACCTGCTGGCCCCGGAGACCAGCGGCCAGACCCTGGCCGAATCCAGCGCCCCCGGAACCGGCTCACCCCTGATGGAGACCTCGTGACCCCGCACCCCGCCCAGCGCCCCGCCTCGGCGACCGTCGTCGGCGGCGGCGTCATCGGCCTCTGCTGCGCCCACTACCTGAGCCTCGCCGGGCTCGATGTCACCGTCCTGGAGCGGGACCGGATCGGCAGCGGCGCCTCCCGGGGCAACGCCGGCGAGGTCTGCCCCGATCTGGTCGAACCGCTCGGCGCGCCCGGCGTCGCCGCCAAGGCCGTGCTGGGGATGGCGCGCGCCGACACCCCGCTCGCGGTACGCCCCACCCCCCACCCGGAGCTGCTCGGCTTCCTGGCCCGCCTCGCCCGGCACAGCACCGGCCGCCACCACGCCCGGGGCGCCGCCGCCCTCGCCGCGCTCGCCCGGGACACCTTCGAGCTCTTCGAGGAGCTGGCGGCGGCCGGGGCCGACGGGCGGGCGGAGAAGGACGGCTATCTCTTCGTCTATCCGGACGCCCGCTCCGCCTCCCACGCCCAGGAGGGGTTCCGGCGGCTCGGCGCCCCCGTGGCCGCCGGGGGGATCCTCGGACCGGCCGCCCTCGCCGAACGGGAGCCCGCGCTCGGCGCCGCCGCCCGCGCCGGGTTCCTGGTGGAGCGCCAGTGGTCGCTGGACCCCTCGCTCTTCGTGGACGGGCTCTCCGGCCGGCTCCGTCAGGGCGGCGTCACCCTCGTGGAGGGCGCGCGGGTCACCGCCGTACGGCGCCAGGGGGCCCGTACCGAGGTGCGCACCAGCGCGGGGACATACCGCGCCGATGTGACGGTGATCGCCGCCGGGGTCTGGTCCCGCGAGCTCTGCCGGGGCCTCGGGGCCGATATCGACCTGCTGCCGGGCAAGGGGTACAGCTTCTCGGCGCCCGTCGAGACCATGCCCGCCCGGCTGGTCCACCTCGGCGCCGCGAAGGCCGTTCTCACGCCCCTCGGAGACCGGCTGCGGGTCGCGGGCACCATGGAGTTCGACCGCGACCCGGACCGGTTCCGGCAGCGCAGGGTGGAGGCGATCGTCGCCGCCGTACGACCGTATCTGCGCGGTGTGGAGTGGGACCGGCGCGACCAGGAGTGGATGGGGCCCCGCCCGATGACCCCGGACGGGCTGCCGTTCATCGGGTGGCTGCCCGGCAGGCCCGGGGTGCTGCTGGCCACCGGGCACAACATGCTCGGCCTGATGCTCGCCCCCGCGACCGGCCGGCTGGTCGGCGCACTGGTCACGGGCGGGAGCGAAAGGAGCGACGGTACGGGCGGCAGGGGTGGTACGGGCGGCGTCGGCGATGGCGCGGCGGCCGGGCGGGAGCGGGTCGCCGCGCTCGCCGCGGCCTTCGCACCGGCCCGGGGCGTGCGCCGCTCTTGGAACCCCCTCAGGCGTCCTTGAGGGCGCGCTGGATGGTCCGCATGACCTCGTCCAGCGGGGCGTCCGTACGGGCCACCGTCACCAGGACGTCCCCGCTCGTACGGGCGGAGGCGGCCGGGCGGGCGGGGCGCCCCATGGCGCGGCCCGCGCCGATGCCGCTGCCGAAGGTGTCCCGCACGATCGCGAAGGCGTGGTCGAGCTGGCCCTCCAGATCGCCCTCGCCGCCGGCCCGCAGCCACCGCCGCAGCACATGGTTGTGGGCGGTGACGACGGCGGACGCGGCCACCTCGGCGAGGAGCGGGTCGTCGTTGCCGTCGATGTGGTCGTGCTCGTCGAAGTGGCCCAGCAGATAACGGGTGAAGAGCCGCTCGTACCGGGCCACCGAGGCGATCTCGCGCTCCCGGAGCGTGGGCACCTCGCGGGTCAGCCGGTAGCGCGCCACGGAGACCGAGGGGGAGGCCGCGTACATCCGCATGACCTCCTTGATGCCCCGGCACACCGTGTCGAGCGGGTGCTCGTGCGAGGGCGCGGCGTTCAGCACCGCCTCGGCCCGGACGAGGGTGTCGTCGTGGTCCGGGAAGATCGCCTCTTCCTTGGAGCGGAAGTGCCGGAAGAAGGTACGGCGCGCGACCCCGGCGGCGGCGGCGATCTCGTCGACCGTCGTCGCCTCGTACCCCTTGGTCGCGAAGAGCTCCATGGCCGCCGCCGCCAGTTCGCGGCGCATCTTCAGCCGCTGGGCGGCGGCACGGGTGCCCGCGGCGCTCTCCGGGGCGTCGGCCCTGGCGCTCGTACGGGAGGACTTGGCGGGCTGGGACATAAGGTGAACGTACTGCATCCAGGCGGTTCCGCGCGCCCGAGGGGCAGGTCAGCGCCGCTCTCCGCCCGAAAACCGCGCCTCGGGTACGGCGCCGTCCGCCGGGCGGTCCGCGGGGCGGACGGCGCGGCGGGACAGGGTGGCCCGCCGGGGCCGTGGTTGACGCAGGTGGGCGCCGATACCCTGGCTCCATGGACGAGGACTTCCGCTCGCTCGCCGACCGGACCAGGGACGAGTCCGGGGGCTCCGCCGCATACCGGCGGCTGATCTCCACCGATGACCTGGAAGCGCTCGCCGATGTCCTCGTCGCCCGCGAACAGCCCCTGTGGGCGCGGGAGATCGCCGCCTTCCGGCTCGGTTGTGCCAGGGACGTACGGGCCTTCGAGCCGCTGGTGCTCCTCCTCAACCACCGCGACCCCGAACGGTGCGTCTCCGCCTCGTACGCGCTCGCCAGGCTCGGCGATCCGCGCACCCCCCGGGCCGCCGCCGCGCTCGCCACCAACGCGCTCCGCACGGCGTACGCGCTCCACCCGGTGCGGCTGCTCACCGCGTTACGCGCGCCCGAGTCCGTACCGGCGCTGATCACCACGCTCCAGCGGCTGCTGGCGCCGGACGAGCCGCACTGGCGGGTCGCGCTCGCCTGCGTCGAGGGGCTGGGCCGGCTCGGCGACGACCGGGCCCGTCCCGTCCTGACCACGGCGCGGGACCACCCCCGCCTGGCGGCGGCGGCCGACGAGGCACTCGCGCGCCTGGGCGAGTGACTTGCTCGATCGCCGCGGCATCGGGTGTCCGCGAGAACGTGAACGACTCTGACCCCGGTGGCGCGCCGCCCGATGTGACAGCGGACTCCCCTGGGGGCGTCTCGCCCGGTCCTGCCGACGCCGACCACCCCCGGTGGTGGCGCGGAGTGTCCAGTCGGCCCGTCTGGTGGCCCCTTTCGCTGCGGCTGACCCAGGCCCGCGTGACGGCTTCCTGAACAACCCCCAGGACCCGCCCGCCTCGGTCGTTGAACATGGTGCCGAGCAGCTCGCCCTCCGCGTCGGTGCTGATCGAGTACGGCGCCGGGCGGATCAGGGAATGCAAGACCCGCGCCGCCCGCTCTGTTCAGGCCCCGACAGCGTTGAATGCCCGGTGTGCGACCGCGCAGGGCAGGCGCCGTATCTGTACGCAGACCTGGCGCACCTCCGAGCCCTGACAGAGCCCTCACCGACGTTCCGGTGAGGGCTCCTTAGGACGGGACTCTGACCGGGCGAAACCAGGTCGATCGCGGCAAGTAGGGCAGCGAACCGCACGTCCTGTCCGGCGCCCGGCGCATCCCGCCGGCCGACGCGGTGTCCGGGGCGAACCTGCACGACAGCCAGGCGTTCAAGCCGCTGATCCTTGCGATACCCGCCGTCCGCTCCCGGCACGGACCGCGCCGGCGGCGACCGGTCAAGATCCGGGCCGACAAGACGTACTTCTCCGCCGACCACCTGGCCTGGCTCCGCGACCGCGGCCCGATCCCGCGAATCGCGCGTCCCGGAATCGAGTCCGGCGAGCGGCTCGGCTGCCGCCGTTCGGGATCTCCCCAGCCACCGTCTGCCGGGTCATTCACCGCCTGCGCCCGCTGCTGGCACTGGAGCCGGCCCTGCGGCCGATTGCCGACGTGGACCGGCTGTGGATCGTGGACGGACCCTTGATCCCGGTCCGCGACCGCACCGTCGGAGCCTCCTCCCGCAACTACCGGTTCTCGGCAAACGTGCAGGTCATCATTGACGCGGACAGCCGCCTGGTCATCGCCTCGGCCCGGCCGGCGCCGGGGAACAAGGCCGACGCCCACGTGTGGCGGGCGTCGTGCCTGCCGGCCGCGGAGGCCGGGACGACGGTGATCGCGGACGGCGCCTACCTGGGCACCGGCCTGATCGTCCCGCACCGCAAGAGAGCCGGTCGCCCCCTCCTGCGTGGCCAGGAAGAAGACAACGCCGAACACCGACGCGTCCGTGCCCGCGTCGAGCACACCTTCGCCCGGATGAAGAACTGGAAGATCCTGCGCGACTGCCGCCGGAAAGGAGACGGCCTCCACCACGCCGTCCAAGCCGTCGCAACCATGCACAACCTCGCCATGACACGGTGAAATAGCAGGTCAACCACCACTTCGACCTGCCGAAGCCGGACCTCCTGCAACCCCCTTCAGCCGCGCACGTGCAGCCCGAAACCGGTGCGGCCCGCAGGCTCCAGGCCCTCCTTCAGGTGCAGCGAGGGCATCTCGTAGTCGCCGAAATTCTGTGGCCGGAACGGGATCGGCTCGGTCGACTCCAGGGTGAGCAGGCGCTGCTTCCATGCCTCGGCAACGTCCGGGTAGTCCTCCCTGGTCATCAGGGCGGTGCCGTACAGCACGAACGGCGGCAGCACCTCAATGCCCGGATACCAGAAGATGCCGTGCTGGATCGGGAACAGCAGATCGTCGATGGGGCCCTGGATCCCGCGGGCGGCGTAATGCGACTCCGGGGCGCCGGTGGTCACCGACAACATAGCCCTCCTGCCCGCGAGGGTGCCCGCCCTCTCCGAAGCGATCGCCGAACCTTGCGTCACTGTGCTCCCCGACGCCGTACGCAAAGTGGAAGGTGAATACCCTTTCTACCCAGCCTTTGAAAATCGCGGGCATCGTGTACCACCACATCGGAAACTGCATGATGATCGTGCGTCCGCGGCGTCCATGACCGCCTTCCAGTCCATCGCGTACAGATCGCTCACCCGTACCTCGTGCCCGGCGGTCTCTTATGTGGACACCGCGAGGTCCTTGAGAGAGCCTTGAGCGACTTCGGCTCGGGGTGGGCGTAGACGATCAGCGCCTTCATGGGAACTCCTTCGGATCGGGAGCCTCCGATTCCGGGCACCGCGGTGCCCGGCATTCAGGGGCGCCTCTTCCATCGGACGGGACTTCCTGGTAACGGCAGGACCACCTTCACCGGCACCACCGAGGCCATACGGGGGGCATGGACGATCTCGCGGGCTACCTGCGGACCCGGCGTTCCCGGGTCGACCCGGCGGCCGTCGACATCCCCACCGACCGCCGCCGGGTCGAAGGGCTGCGCCGCGAAGAGGTCGCGCACCTGTCCGGAATCAGCGTCGACTACTACGTACGCCTGGAGCAGGGCCGCGCGACCCAGCCCTCCGAGCAGGTCCTCGACGCGCTCGCCCGCGTCCTCGGCCTCGACGAGACCGAACGCGGGCACCTCTACCGGCTCGCCCGGCAGCGCCGCCGCCGCGCGAAGGCGCCGGGCGGGCGGGTCCGGCCGGAGCTGCTGCGCGTCCTCGACCTGGTCGCCGACGCGCCCGCGCTGATCATGGACCCCCGCCTGGACGTGCTCGCCGGGAACCGCCTCGCCGGGCTCTTCTACGGCCGGTCGATGCCGGGCCTGAACACCGCCCGGCACATCTTCCTCGAGGAGGCCGAGCGCGGCCTTTACGCGGACTGGGAGAAATGCACCCTCGACGTGGTCGGGCACCTGCGCCTGGCCGCCGGCAAATACCCCGAGGATCCCCGTCTGGCCCCGCTCATCGGTGAACTGGCGATGGGCAGCGAGCGTTTCCGCCGCCTCTGGGCCCGCGCGGACGTGCGCGCCCGCACACATGGACGCAAGGCGTACCGGCAGCCGCTGGTCGGACTGCTGGAACTGCACCAGGAGAACTTCTCACTGCCGGACGAATCGGGCATGGAGCTGCTGGTGCTGTCCGCGGCCCCCGGCAGCCCCGCCGAGGATGGACGCGAACCCGGCGCCAGCTACAACCTCCCGGGGACTCCGTACCCTCCGTGCTCCGAGTCGCAATGCAACCTGTCACCCCGCAGGTCAACGGACCTGTCTCTGCAAGATCTAATGAGACCGGACAACCAGCTCGAAAGGTGTTGCAGAAGGCTCGGTTTCGATTGTTGCCCGCTCAGCCGCTGGCATCGGTGCGGTCCTTCTTCCCCAGCAGTAACCTGCCGAGTGATGCAGCGGACGCAAGGAGGACGTCGGGACCCTCCGGGGCGGTAGCACGCAGCCGTACGCCGTTGCCGGTGCGTACGCCGACGACGCCGGCCTGGAGTATCCGACCCACTTGTACGTCGGCGGGGCTGTCCCCGACCACGTAGAGCGGATTGGAGGCCAGGTGTTTCATGTCCATCAGCGCGCGCCCGGCCAAGGTGCTCTTGGCCGTCACGTCGTCGTAGTCCCGTTCGTGCTCGGAAAGGTCGTCGCGGGTCAGTACGGAGGCGAAGTGATGCCGGACTCCGTGCCGTTCGAGCAGGGCGGTGGTGGGCCCGGTTCCCACCCAGGCGCTGACCAGGGCCATTCGTACTCCCGCCGCCGCCAGCGCAGTCAGCGTGGCGGCGACGCCCGGATAGAGCGTGGCGTAGTGCATGTAGCGCCTGACCACGTCATCGACCCGGTCCCGTACTCGGACGGAACCGATGTACAACTCTCCGCCCATGATGGCCTGCCAGTAGGCGACTCCCAGAATTTCTTCCCGCAGCGGCGGTCGTACCCGCTCCTGTCGGTGCAGGTCGAGTACGAAGCGCAGGAACATCTCGGACCAGTCCACGAGGGTGCCGTCGCGGTCGAACACGACCGAGACCCGGCACGAGCGCGGGTCCCGGTCCATGTAGCGTTGCGTCATGCTGGGCCCGGCACGGGCGCGTGGCTCTCACCGTGGCCCGGGGGTCTCTCCCAGGGGAAGACGGTCCAGTCGTCGACCTCCAGAGCCTGGTGGTCGGGGTGGCCCGCCGCGTGAATGTTGCGGACGAGGACCACGGTGCGAACGGCGGCGGCGCCAAGGTTCTGGGCGGTGCGTACGGCCAGGGCCATGGTGCCGCCGTCACCCATGATGTCGTCCACGATCAGGACGTCGGCGCCTGTCATCGGCCGGTCGGGAACGGTATAGCTGAGGGTGGGCTCCCCCCGTTCGCTGTAGCGGGAGTTGGATGTGTTCCTCGGGATGCTGAAGATGCGGAAGTCCTGCACGCCGAGCAGGTTGGACAGGGCTACGGCGGGTGGCAGTCCGCCGCGCGCGATGCCGACGATGACGGTGGGCCGGAATCCGCTGTCCCGTACCTCGTCCGCGAGCAGGGTCAGAGCTTTGCCGACCTCGGGCCAGCCGAGCAGCAGCAGGCGTTCTCGGCGCCACAGCGAGGTGCTGCTCATGGAATGGCTCTCGTCGGTCATCGAGGTCCGTCCACAACGGTGCGTGCCGCGGGAGCCGTTGCCCTGCCGTGCAGTGTGGGGCCGCCGGTGCAGTCGATGATGTCGGTGGTGTCCGGGCCGGTGCCGATCAGGTCCACCGGGCGGCCGAGCCCCTCCTCGATCCGGGCGACGAATGCGGCCGCCGCCTCGGGCAGGGTGTCCTCGCGCAGACCGCGGCATGAGGGGTCGATGTAGTCCAGAAAGGTGAGGGCAATCCGCGAGGGCCGGTTGACGCGGATGGATTCGCGGGCCTTGTCCAGGTCGAAGGTTCCTACGCGGCGACGCCTCCCGGTGACGGTGCCGTACTCGACGATGCCGAGTTTCTCAGCGCGGGCTTGTGGAATCTCGGTGGGCAGAGGACCGGCGCCGACCCTGATGGGGTAGGTCCGAAAGGCCAGCACCACCTCGTCGATCGCCAGCGGGCCGAGCCCGGCGTCGGCGGCGGCCGTGCTCGCGGTGCTGTCCTTGCCGACCGTGTAGGGATAGCTGCCGAACAGCACCGACAGGCCGTAGCCGTTGGTTCCCTCAACCAGGACGTGCTGGTCCCGGTCCAGGGCCTCGTTGGCTTCCGCCGCCACGTCGGTCAGGTAGGGGGCGAGCTCGGGGATGTCTTCGGCTCGGAGCCCGGACCGCATGGCGCGCGCGGCCAGCGCGGGGCCGTGCCCGCTGCCCGTGCTGCGCACCCGCTCTGTGAGGTTTTGATCACGGGACTCGGCCTCGACGTGTTCCGGCTCGATGATGCTTGCCCGGAAGTCGATGCCCACCCGGTCGCCCACACCCAGTTCCTGGATCTCCCGCAGAAGCACTTCTGGTCGGACGAGGACTCCGGCGCCGAGCAGCAGTCGCGTCTTGGGATTGATGACGGCGCTGGGCAACTGCCTCATGCGCAGTGTGCGGCCCTCGTGGATGACCGTGTGGCCGGCACCCGGGCCGAGGCCGGCACGTACCGAGACCGTGGGGTTGTCCCGCATCGCCAGGTAGCTACAGATCTTGCCCTTGGCCTCGTCGCCCCACTGGCCACCCACCACTATCGTGCCCGGCATTTTTGCCCTCCGCTTCTGGCGGCCAGGGCCCGATCAGCCCGTTGCACCGCCTCGTGTGCCAGTTCGTCGCACAGACCCGTGTCGGTTCCGGAACGTGCGAGTGATGTCAGTTGCGCTGGCGTGATCACGCAGGTCACCTGGTCGTCGGCGGCGAGCACGTGCAGCAGATCGCGCCGCTCGGCCGCGGCGGTGGAGCTGGCCCGCTGCACAACCCGATAGGCATCCAGGCGGGGCATACCGGTGTCGACGAGTGCCAGCAGGATTGCCTCACTCAGGTGGGCGTGCTGAGAGCGTGCCAGGTTTTCTGCCATGCGTTCAGGAAATGTCAGCAGCCCGTCCACCACGGTGGTGGCGGTGATCAGTGCCTCCTCCAGCAGCACACAAACCTCGGGCAGGACGAACCGTTCGTTGGCCGAGTTTGCGAGGTCCCGCTCGTGCCAGGTGACGACGTTCTCCAGAGCGGGGCCGACCAAGGACCGCAGGAGTCGCGACAGGCTGCACACGCGCTCGCTGAGGACGGGGTTGCGCTTGTGCGGCATGGCGGAACTGCCGATCTGGGCGCCGGTGACGAAGTGTTCCGCGACCTCGCCGATCTCGGTGCGTTGAAGGTTGCGGACCTCGGTGGCCGCGTTCTCGAGGCAGGCCGCAGTCAGCGCCGCCCAGCCGACGAACTCCGCAAACCGATCGCGGGCGACCGCTTGCGTGCAGATCTGGGCCCGCTGCAGACCAAGCCGCTCCAGGGCCTCGGCTTGCACCTGCCCGCCCTCGGATCCCAGACCGGCGAGCGAGCCCACGGCCCCGGACACCTTGCCCATCACGGCGCGCTCCCTGAGCTGGTCGAGGCGCTCCAGACATCGCGTCATCTGATCGAGATGTACGGCGAGTTTGAACGCGAGCGTGACGGGCTGTGCGTGCTGGCCGTGTGTACGCCCGATCATGATCTGACCGCGCCCTTTGACGGACCGGTCCCGCAGCGACGTCAACAGGTCGGCCAACCTCTGCCCCAACAGCGCGATGGCCGAGTCCAGTTGCAGTGCCATCGCGGTGTCCTGCACGTCGCTGCTGGTCAGCCCGTGGTGCACATATCCTTGGTGGGGCCCGCAGGACTCGGCGAACTGCTGTACGACGGCGAACAGTTCATGCCTGCTCTCCGCCTCGATGGCGGCAACGCGGGTGAGGTCGGGTTGATAGGCGTCGGCTTTGGCGCTGATCTCCGCGGCCGCGTCGGCGGGGATGACGCCGAGTCTTCCCTGTACGGCGGCGACAGCGCCCTCCACCCGGATCCAGTGGCGGTACCGGGACTGGTCCGTAAACAGGGCCCGCATCGAGTCGCTGCCATAACGGCCTCGATCCAGGGGTGTCGTCATCGCCCGGCCGACCCCCGGAGAACCATTGCGACCAGCTCCTCGCGGGGCGGACCGTACTCCTCGAAGATCCCGTGGAAGACCGAGGAGGTCATTGTCGCCGGTGTGCGGATGCCGCGCATGCTCATGCACAGGTGCTCCCCATGCGCGATCACTGCCACGTCCGGGGACGCCGTCACGGCGCTGATCTCCTCGGCGATGTCGCCCACCAGCCGTTCTTGCACCTGGAGCCGGTGCGCGTGCCGCTGAGCGATGCGAGCGAACTTGGATAGGCCGAGCACGGCATTCCCCGGCCGGTAAGCGATGGTGACGGAACTGGAGAACGGCAGCAGGTGGTGTTCGCACAGCGACCAGACCTCGATGTCCGACACCACCACGACCTGGCCATGTGTCTTCAGCTCGAAGAGGGAGTCGACCTTCCCTGCGTCGTACTGGGTGAACTCCCGCCACCAGCGGGCGAAGCGCGCGGGCGTCTCCTGCAGCCCTTCGCGGTCAGGATCCTCGCCTATCTCCAACAGGAGTTGGCGGCACAGCTCCTCCAGCGGGTCTGCCGTGCCGGCCCGGTCGGTGCGCCCGGCGGTGTGGTACAAAGGCGCTGCGGACGGCACGTTGTCATGATGCTTCATGGTCATACGCCCCTCTTCTCCCCCCAGATATGGATGTGCAGCCGTGGCGTCAGATTCCAGCCGCGGGCGATCACCGCGTCGGCCAAGCCCGCGAGGTTGCGGTGTACGTCCGCGGCGGTCCGGCCCTCCGGCATGATCCATACCGGTGTCGTCCCCCAGCGCTCCACCACCCAGGAGACCTCGTCCAAGTCCTCGGCGGTCCGGCAGACGAACTTGAACGCCGTCCCGGGAACGGCCGCGAGTGCGCGCAGCGCCTCGGGCACAAGTCGTCGAGTTTCAGGGTCTCCTGAGTGGGCGAGCTTCGGGGACACGTTGAAGCGCACCCCGTCGGTGACCAGTCGGGCGTCCGGCACCACAGTGCCGTTCGTCTCGAACTCCACCCGGTGGCCTGCCGCGAGCAGACTGGTCACCAGAGGGATCAGGCGCTTCTGCTGGTTGAGCGGCTCGCCACCGGAGACGACGACCAGCGGTACGGAGAAACCGAGGAGGCGCTCCAGTACAGCGCTCGTGGGCATTGTTGTGAGTTCCGCGCGTGGACTGTAGGCAACTCCGGTGTCGCCGACTCCCGTCCAGTCCCAGGTGTACGGCGTGTCGCACCACCGGCACGACAGGTTGCAGCCGCCCAGCCGGAGAAAGGCACACCGCCTTCCCGCTGAAGGCCCCTCGCCCTGCACAGTTCAAGTCGGGCCGAACAGCTCGTTCACGACGAGCTTCGGATCCGCGGAGGCACCACCTCCCTCGGTAACGTCCACCGTGGCGCTGGTGGTCGTGCTTCTGCGTGTCACGGCCGGTACTCCGCCGAGGTCTTGGGTGTCTCCGAGAGCCGCACAGAGCTGAGTTCGGGGAACTGCGGCGACCACCTCTCGTAGATCCACCGGGCGAGGTTCTCCGCGGACGGGTTCTGGTCGGTCACCAGGTCGTTGAGGTGGCGGTGGTCGACCTCCTCGTCGAGCCAGTTGCGGAAGGAGGAGAGGTCGCCGTAGTCGCGGACGAAGCCGTTCTTGTCCAGGCCGTCGTCGGCGCTGGAGAGCTCCAGTTGCACAACGTAGTTGTGCCCGTGCAGACGGCCGCACGGATGGCCCGCCTCCAGGCCGTCAAGTCGGTGACTCGCAGAGAAGTGGAACTCCTTGCTGATGGTGAAGGACATGTGGGCGGCTCCCAAGGTGAAAACGCGCTGTCGCTGTAGTCCCGGCGTTGTCCCAGCGGGCTCCCGGCTGGATTCGTCCTGACACGGAAAGCTGATTGTGGAAGTGGCCGGCCCAGCGGGAGGTGATCCGCGGAGCATTCACCACGTGCCGAGATCGGACCCAGCATGACTCCCCCCGCACGGCCTTCGCCTCACGGTATCGGCCGACAAAATAGCGGCCGATGTACCGAGAGTCTCCACAGCGGGAACCGAAACAGCTGCCGGCGTCGGAGTAGCGTGCGGGCGCGGAGAGGCTCCTGTCGCTCGCTTTGCGGCCGGCCGCACCGCTGAGTCTCGGTCGCCAGGTCCGCACTCTTCGGTACGCGGCCCGGGAATTCTCGGGCATGGCCCTGATGCGCAGGCCGCGTGACGGGCCGACGATCGGAACCGCACAGCCGGAGCGAGACACGCCTCGGCCTCACGCGACCTCGGCCACAGCAAGGAGAAGCCGTATGGGCCAGGACATCGACAAGCCCGACCCGTTCACCGTCGTGGTCGTCCTGTCGGGAGGGTTGGATTCCACCACCCTCCTGGCGCACTACGCCGCGCTCGGCAGCCGCCTGCTCGCCGTCACCGTGGACTACGGACAGCGGCACCGCCGTGAGATCGAGGCGGCCCGCGCCGTGACCGCCCACTTCGGAGCCCGGCACCTGGTGGCGGACCTGAGCGATCTGGGCCGACTCCTCAAGGGCTCAGCCTTGACGGACAAGCAGGTGGACGTACCGGACGGCCACTACGCGGAAGCGTCCATGCGGTCCACGGTGGTACCCAACCGCAACGCCGTCCTGGCCAACGTCGCGGTGTCGATCGCGGTGGCGGAACGAGCCTCCGTGGTTGCGCTCGGCATGCACGCGGGTGACCACTTCGTGTACCCGGACTGCCGACCCGCCTTCGTGTCAGCGCTGAACACACTGGTGGGCGTCGCCAACGAGGGCTTCCCCACGCCCCGGATCGAGGCGCCCTTCATCCACTGGTCGAAGTCCGACATCGCCGCACACGGGACACGTCTGGGTGCGCCGCTCGGCGAGAGCTGGTCCTGCTACAAGGGTGGCGAACGGCACTGCGGCACCTGCGGAACGTGCTTCGAACGCCGTGAAGCATTCCGCGAAGCCGGCCTCGCCGATCCGACGGACTACATCGACGGTGTCACGGAGTTCGCCGCCCCGTGAGCATTCATCCGGTGGCAGGACAGCTCGTCGGGCCCGCCGAGCGGTGCCGCCGCACTCCTGGACACGAGAGATCGCGGACAACGAGTCGGAGCTGCGACGGCGTTGGACGGCGGAACTACGTGCTTGGCAGACAGCGCTGCCACCGCCGGTCGGAACACCCGAGGCGGCTCTTTCCTCCCGGTGGCGGGTTCCGGTTGCCGTCGGGCCACGTGGACCTCGTCGGGCCCACGGCGCAGGCGTTCTTCACCGACCGGGTCACCCAGGACGGCTGGGTCCCGCTCGCGGATTCGGCTCCTCCGCGGCCGATACCGCGATGTACCCGCCCGAGCCGCCGCCGTCTGCAGCTGAACGCTGGTGCGTTGTCGCCGAACGCCGGCCGTTGTATGCCCAACACGCCGTATCCTCGGCCCGGCCGCTGTTCGTCTCTCCAGTGCCGTGGTACCCGTGGCTCGCGTGGCCGGCCTTTCTGGCCTGGACGGCCAGCAGGTCGCTCTCGATGCTGTCGACACTCGCCGTCATCGTCTTCGGCTCGCCCGTGCTGCCGGAGGTGAGTTTGAGGGACGTCGCGCCCTCGGGAGTGTGGACGACCGGCGGGGCACCCGCCCCGCCTCCTGCTCGGCGGCCATGCGCATGACGTCGAGGTCCGTCTCCGCGATCCGTAGCGCCGTGGCCCACAGGGCGGCCACCTGGCGCTCCAGCGAGGATGTCGATCTCGCCGTCGGACGGACAAGGCCCCAGGGCACCGGTCCGGTACAGCCGTTCCCCGCGCACCGGGTCGTGGACGAACCGCTCCGCGGTACACGCCTCGTCGCCCAGTGACCCCGGGCGAGACCGGTGCCGGTGGCCCGGATCCCGCCGCTCACCCAGTCGGGCACGTCGCAGCCGAACGTGTCCAGCACATAGGCCGGTTGTTCGCGTTGGGCCTGCCGTACGGGATGCTGCGCGAGCCGTCCTCGTCCTTGCGGACCGGGCGCGGGATGCTCCAGATGGTGGTCTCCGTCGGACCGCCGAGCGACACGACCTCCAGGTCGGGCCCTGAGCCCGCGCAGCGCGGCCGGCCGCGTCGGAGGAATGCGGTCCCCGCGCATCATCAGCCGCAGCGCGGGCAGCGGGGCGGCCGTGTCGCCGGCGGCCCGGCGCCGGCGCCGCTGGTACTCGGGGAGCAGTCCGGACGTGGTCGCCTGCCATGCCTCGTCCGTCAACAGGGCTTCGAGGAGCCTCTGATAGCCCGAGACGAGGTTTTTGACCAGGCCGTCGGGGAAGAGCTCGTCGACGATGTCGAACCGCGTCGTCCGGCATTGCTGTCCTTCGATTGCCTGGGATCGGAAGGTTCGGTGCGTCACGTATCACCGCGCCAGCTCGGCCGCGGATCAGGGCCGTGACCGAGAGGTTTCCTGCCGACGGCCGAAGTGCCGGCTCCGGCGCGGGATCCTACCGGCTTCGACCGCCGGACAATGGGGTGACCGTCGGTGATCAGTGTCCACAACGCACGGTTGCGGAACGCCTCGGGAAAGTCATCCCGCCCGGATATACCCAGCTTGCGATAGGAACTGGACAGGTGGTGCTCGACGGTGCGGACGTTGATCTTCCGGAACTCCGAGATCTGGCGGTTCGTCATGCTGCGGACCGCGTCGATCAGGATCTCCCGCTCCCGTGCGGTGAGCGAGAGAATCCCGCGCAGTGAGGGGTGCTCGTGCAATGCCAGGACCTGCTGGCGGATACGGACGCTCAGCGCGGTCGCCCCGCACTGGTCGGCCAGCCGTGCCGCCCTGGTGAGCTCGGTGACCGCCTCGTCCTGACGCTTCTGTTGGGCCAGCACTCGGCCCAGATCGCCGGCCGCGTAAGCCAGATCGAGCTGACCCTGGGTGGACTCCAGCACGGCCACGGCCTTCCGGAGCAACTCCTCCTTCGTGTCATCTGTGGCGACCTGGGACAGCGCGCGCAGCCCACGGCCCTGCTCCAGCGGGGACCCGGTGTCTTCGGCGAACCGGGCCTGAGAGTCGGCGACCTGCCGCGCCCACCCGTTATAGCCGACTTGGGCCAACAGCCCGACACCGTAGATCCGCCAGGGAGCGGAGCCCACCAGCCCCCACCCCGTCGCTGTGGCACGCTCCCATAACTCCGTCAGGTCTGCGGCGGCCCGGCGGAGATCGCCGTCCCTGGCGTGCAGGAAGGCCGACGCGAACACCAGGTCCCCTGCCCACCATGAGTCCGGCCGACGTTCCGGACCGTCATACCGCCGCAACAGCGCCTCGGCGTCACCGGTACGGCCCTCACAGAGCAGGACGAAGGCCAGCAGCCCGACCATGCGTGTGCGCAGTGGCCCGGGCCGGCCCGAGGTTTGCGGCAGCGCGGCCAGGGCGCTGTTCAGCCCGTTCTCGGCCGCGATGAGATTCCCCTCCGCGAACGCGATCTGGGCCCGCACGAACAGCACATCCGGTCGCCGCGTGTAGCGGGGCCCATAGGCTTCGTCGTCGAGTTTACGCAGGTGGGCCGCAGCCTCGGCCGGGTAGCCGCTCTCCACCAGCACGGTGAGGGCCGCGAGCAGCGCCAGCGGTTGGGTGTCGAGTTCGTCGATCTCGCGCTCCAGAGCGGCCCGGGCAAACCGCAGGGCCGCCCGCGGGTCGTCATTGACCACATGCCGGTACAAGGCGGCCAGACCGCTCGCGGCCGCCGTCAGCGCACCTCCATGAGCCTCCGGAAGTTCGGCCAACGTGCTGGTGATCTTCGCGGCCGCCGGTGGCGGCTCGTCGGCCACCCGGCTCAGTGTCTGGTAGGCCCGGTCCCAGCCGCGCAGCGCGGTTCCGGCGAGGGCCGCCCCGGTCGCGTCCAGAATCGGCTGGTTCTCCTCGGCCGAGTCGGACAGGGTTCGTCCGATGTGGCTGATCAGCCGACGCAGCACGAACTCGTCACGGGCCCTCGGCAGCATCCCCACCGCTGCTTCGAGCCCGGACACCGCATCGGGTTCGCCCCGCAGGTCGACGAGTTCGAGCATGGCCTCGCTCTGCTCATGCCCGGACGCGCTGTCCACCACGAGCTTGAGATATCGCCGTGCGGTGGCATGGTGGCCTGTGCGCCGGGCGATATCCGCCGCCCGCAACATCACACCGGCGGGCCAGGCGCCCTCCTGCGGTACGGTCGAAGCGCTCAGGTGGGCCGCGACCAGATCGGCCGGGGCACCCTGTTCATGCAGGTAGGCAGCCGTGGTCAGATGAACCGCATTGCGGGCCATCAGCGTCGTGCCGCCGGTCAGTGCGGCTCGCAGCAGTGGATGGCGCAGTTCCACGGCGTCGTTGTCGGCCACCAGACGCATCCGCACCAGCAGGTCAAGTGTCTTGAGGGCGTCTACTAACCCCAGCCCGGACAGGTGCGCGGCCATGGCGATGTCCACACTGCCGACGCGTCCCGCCACCGCGATCGTCTCGGCCAGCCGCACGGTGTTCAGGTCGACGAAGAGTGCCGGCCCGAGAAGGTACTCGACGATGCCGGGGAGCACGACCTCGTGCACCGCCGTCGGTTCCGGAAGCGCGTCGCCTGCCATCAGCCACGCGCTCAGCGCGTCGAGCAGGAATGGATTGCCCAGGGTGACGCGGTGGCAGGCGGTGGCCAGAGCCTTGTCGAGGCGGCGCCCGAGCCGGTCGCTCAGCATGGTGGTGGCCTGCTGTTCGGTCAGACCGGACAGGACGATTTCCCGTCCGCCGAGCAGGAGCCGGGCCAGTTCCGCCGGGGCCTGGGCCGGCTCGCCCAGCCGTACCGACAGAACCAGTACCACCGGCCGGCAGGCGCACACCTGGGTCACACGCTGGAGGAATTCCAGCGAGGCCGAGGAAGCGCGATGTACGTCGTCGACCGTCAGCACTACAGGCGCTTCGTCGGTGAGGGCGTAGATCGCTGCTCGGACCGCCTCGACCAGCGCCCTTTCCCACCCGACATCGGCGGTTGCCCCGGCACACAGCAGCGCATCGCGGTGCGCGCCCTCGCCCGGGAGCCGCGCGGCCAGGGCGTGCGCCAAGTCGCCCGCCACCCTCGTGGCGTCATCGTGATCGGCCCGGCGCCCCGCCAGCCGGATGCCCAGACCGCCCTGGAGCTCGACGTCATGGACGAACTCGTCGAGCAGCGCGGTACGGCCCATGCCCGCCTCGCCGGACACCACGTACCGGACCAGGCCCTCGGACATACTGTCCTGGCCGGCCTTGGCCAGCGCACGCCGCGCATCCCAGTGGCCTACGAAGCTCCTGCGCTGGGTCACGAGCGCGCCGCCGGATGGGCGACGTGTACGACGTCCTGATCACCGATGGCGTGCGGCCGCTGGGCGAAATGGCGGTACAGCACCGGGCGCAGGGCCTCTTTCCGCCACACCGCCAGCCGGGAAAAACCGGCTTCGGCGAGAACCCGCGAGGCAGTCGCGAGCAGGGACCCTTGGCGGTCGTGCGGCTCACCGGCGAGAGGTACACAGACTTGGTTGAGCAGACTGACCGACCCACTGTCCCGGCTACTGCCGATGAGCACGATCCGGGCGGCCGCATTGGTCTCGTCGCAGACCCGGATCATCTCCCGCACAGCCCGCACCACATCGTCGACGTAATGCGACACCCAGGTGGCCATGACCGCGTCAAAGCTTCGATCCGGGAATGGCGGTGCCTCGGCGTGGCCTGGCAGCGCACGGATGGTCGCGGCCCTGGCCCGCAGCGTCTCCACTCGCTCTCGATGAGGTCCGACAGTGGTGCACTGATCCGCCTGCGCCGTGATGGCACGGGGCAGTTTGCCGGTACCGCCGCCGACGCCCGGCATCTGCTGACCACCGGACAGGGCGGCCAGAGTGGCGGAGATCTCCTCGCGTCGTTCCAGACGCTCCGCGAAATTCAGCCAGTCGCGATGGCTCAGGCGATGGGGCCCGCGGTAATGCGTCGGCATCCGGTCCTCCGGACCGAAAAGCCACCGAATCTCGGTCTTGTCCAGGAAATCGAGGACGGGAAGGGGCGTCTCAAACGTAGTCATGAGGCCTCCAGGAGAGGATCTGAAATTTCCGATGAGACATCGCTGGTCGGATAATGGAGGGGAAGCCGCACGCTCTCATCCATGAGAGCAGATCATGCAGCTGTGTCGCGCTTTTTCACAGCGGCGGTCCAACGACCGCTCCTCCCTTGCTCCAGGCGTTTCCGGACAACCACTCCAGCCTTCCGGTCACGGGGGCGAAGGACACGGGTGCTGGGTTCCCCGCGATGGTGGACATGACCCCACTGCGCGGACTCCGATCCGCCGTGCGTCATCAACTTCCGGCTTGTGATGGTGACGTGGCGTCGGTTCTTCCATAACCGCCAAGGCCGCCGGCCCCCACATCGCCTGCGGCTACATCTGCGGACCACATGTCTGCCACATCCTCGAACGGAACCATCTGAATTTCGGAGCAGTAACAGATGTGTGGGCGAAGCGATTGCGGCACTTGGGCAGGGTGGAAGTCCGGCGCGGTGGACGGGTTCTCGGCGGGCCTTCGGGCGGATGCCGTGGTAGATCATCGTGCTCCCCTTCATAGAGGTGGCGAAACGTATGCCGCCCACACGATGCAGAGCAGGAGCGTCGTACCAGAGCACGTGAACAGGGCGAGCGTCCGCATGCAATGGCAGGAGGATGTAGCTTCGCGGAGTCGCCGTCACCGTGCTGCTGACCACACCTCCGCACCGGCCGCGCTCCAGATTATCGGCGGATCTCCCAGCGGCCGAGCCGGCCGGATACCGTCGGTGCTATTGATGCTATTGACCAAGAAGTCCAGCGGCCTGGGCTTGACTATGGCGAGCCCATGGGGCGTACGGTGCTGAGCGCCGACAGACCGGCTGGATGAATTCGCCGGCCGGATCGTCACCCGCATGCCGACCCCGGTGGGGGATCCCGGCCGACGACGGTGGCGACCATTTGTCCTTCGAGGTCATGAGTCGACTATGAACGGGCCTGGTGTCTCGTCACATCAGCACGAGTTGCCTATTCGACGGCGACGGCGCATAGGCACACACCCGTCTGCGAAGGCAGGGTTTGTTCAAGTTCCTTGGCTAGGTGTCCGTTTCGTTGGTGATGCCCAGGATGGGGAGTGCTCGTCGCGGATCGCCCGGGTGTCATGGCGATGTTGTCGGCTCCGAGGGATTTCGGCACGCCGATAGCGAGGTTGCGGAGGGTCGCCATGGCCTGTGGCGCGGTCCCGGCGTGGACGGTGGAGGCGTCCTCGGCGAAGGTGACGTCCCTGATGTGGTGCGAGGAGTTCTCCACTCCCCAGTGCCCGCGAATCGCGGAGGCCAGGTCGGCCGGGCCGACCTGGCGGGCGTCGAGGCTGGTGACGGCGTAGACACTCTCACGGGTCTCGCGCCTTCCGTGCCCGGAGGCGGGTGGTGCCGTGCGCGCGGATCCCGGCGGGAGCCGGCCCTCGACGGCTACTTCACGCGGGACTTCGCACGCGACATCGGTGCCGAGATCATGGGCCGTAACACGTTCGGGCCCCAGCGCGGTCCCTGGCCGGACCATGAGTGGCGCGGCTGGTGGTGGGGGAGGGAGGAGGAGCCCCTGTTCCGCACGCCGGTGTTCGTCATGACCCACCACGGGCGTCCGTCGTTCACGCTCTCCGACACCACGTTCCATTTCGTCGGCGACGGCCAGGGCACGGTCCTCGAACGGGCGCGGGAAGCGGCGCGAGGTCAGGTTGTCCGGCTCGGATGGCGAGGTCACCGCCATCCGGCAGTTCCTTGACGCCGGCCTCGTCGACACCATGCAGGTGGCGGTCTCGCCGGTAGGGCTCGGGTCCGGACTACGGCTGGGGGAGTCCCCTGATGAACTGCTCGACCGGTTCCACCTGGAGGTTGTGCCCAGCCCGAGTGGCGTGACACACCACCTGTTCTGGCGCAGGTGACGCCGGAGCTCCCGCAGGGCGGCTGGTGGTTCTTCGATTCGCTGTGGTCATGGCGACAGGGGCGGCGGCCCACGCGCCTCCCGGGCCGCCGCCGCACTCGCCACCGACGTACTCCGGGCGGCGGACTACGCGCTGCCCGGAATCACAGCAGGGTGAGCTGGGTCCCGCCGGGTTCCTGGGGCGGCGGCGCCGCGGGGGCGGTACGGATTCGGCGGGCCGTGCCGCTGCTCGCGGGGCCGATGCCGAACTCGTCGGCCAGTTCGTGTACTTGGCGGGTGATACGCCGCTGGTACCACTTCGGCGCGTACGCACCGGCCGCGTACATCCGCTCGTACCGCCCCACCAGCCACGGGTGGTGCTGCCCCAGCCACGCCATGAACCACTCCCGCGCCCCGGGCCGCAGATGGAGCACGAGCGGGGTCACCGAGGTCGCCCCGGCCGCCGCGATCGCCCGTACGGTCGCCCTGAGCTGCTCGGTCCGGTCGCCGAGGAACGGGACCACCGGGGCCATCAGCACCCCGCAGTCGAGCCCCTGGGCGGTCAGCGCGCGCACCACGTCGAGCCGGCGCTCGGGGGCGGGTGTGCCGGGCTCGACGGTGCGCCACAGCTCCTGGTCGGTGAAGCCGACCGAGACCGAGACGCCGACATCGGTGACGGCGGCGGCCTCCCGCAGCAGGTCGAGATCGCGGAGGATCAGTGTCCCTTTGGTGAGGATCGAGAACGGGTTCGCGTGGTCGCGGAGCGCGGCCAGAATGCCCGGCATCAGGGCGTACCGCCCCTCCGCCCGCTGGTAGCAGTCGACATTGGTGCCCATGGCGATATGCGCCCCCTCCCACTGGCGGGAGCCGAGGTGGCGGCGGACCAGCTCAGGGGCGTTGACCTTGACGACGATCTGCGAGTCGAAGCCCAGCCCGGTGTCCAGATCCAGATAGCTGTGGGTCTTGCGCGCGAAGCAGTACACGCAGGCGTGGGTGCATCCCCGGTACGGGTTCACGGTCCATTCGAACGGCATCCGGGACGCGCCCGGCACCCGGTTGACGATCGAACGGGCCCGGACCTCGTGGAAGGTCACCCCGCGGAACTCGGGGGTGTCGAACGTGCGCGTGACCACGGCGTCCGTGCCGAACAGCGCGATCTCCGCGGGTGGGCTTTCGGCCAGATTGTCCCAGCGCATGGATGCCTCCTCGGTAGCACTGGCCACAGAATAGAACATCTGTTCGCTTGATCGCCGCCACCCCGGATTTGGGCGGGCGTGCCGGGGGGTGGTTGGGTGGCCGCACCCCACTGAGAACCCGAGTGCTGGAGGAAGAGCCATGGCGCAGGTCGAGGCCACGACGGAGCGAGTCATCGCGGCGGACCCGGAGACGGTGTTCGATGCTCTGGCCGACTACGAGAACACCCGCGCGAAGCTCCTCCCGGGGCAGTTCAGCGAGTACGAGGTGCGCGAGGGCGGCGACGGAGAGGGCACCCTCGTCCACTGGAAGCTCCAGGCCACCAGCAAGCGCGTGCGCGACTGCCTGCTGGAGGTGACCGAGCCCAGCGACGGCCGGCTGGTCGAGAAGGACCGCAACTCCTCGATGGTCACCACCTGGACCGTCACCCCCGCCGGTGAGGGCCGTTCGAAGGCCGTCGTCTCCACCGTCTGGAACGGCGCCGGCGGCATCGGCGGCTTCTTCGAGCGGACCTTCGCGCCGAAGGGGCTCGGCCGGATCTACGACGAGGTGCTGGCCAACCTCGCCAAGGAGACCGAGAAGTCCTGACCCGTCCGGGATTCCCCTCCCGGCTCACCGTTTCGAGTGGTCTTCCCCGCGGCGCGGTGGTGCGCCCCCGGCGCGCGGTGTCGCGGGAAAGCCCCTGATGAGCGCCTCGTTGCCCCCTTTTCCGATCAACTTCCGCCCGTCACACTCCTCTTCGGGGGAGAGCCTTCCGTTTGCTCCCGCTCGGCGCCCGATGCGAAGAATGGCGCCGCGCAGGTGTGACGAGGGGAGCGGCACATGGGTGGGACCACGCTGGCGAAGGACGGCCCGGTCGCCGAACGCGGCGACGGGGACCGCGCGTCCGGCGGGAGCGCGTCGGAGGGCGGCGCGTCCGAGGGGAGCGCGTACGGCGCGTACGCCGATGCCTATGGCCAGGGCGCGGACGGCGACGGTACGGCCGGTACGTACGAGGCCGGTACGTACCGGGACGGCGTGTCCCGCGACGGTACGTCCGGCGAGCGCGAGCACCCCGCGACCGCCTCCCAGGCCGCCGCCCCCGCCCCGCTCAGCCCGCGCCGGGTTCGTCTTGTCTTCCTCGGGCTGATGCTCGCCCTGCTGCTCGCCTCGCTGGAGCAGATGATCGTGGCCACCGCGCTGCCGAAGATCGTCGGGGAACTCCACGGCCTGGAGCGGATGTCCTGGGCGATCACCGCCTATCTGCTCACCTCCACCATCGGCCTGCCCGTCTACGGCAAGCTCGGCGACCTCCTCGGCCGCAAGGGCGTCTTCCAGTTCGCGATCGTCGTCTTCGTCATCGGCTCCGCGCTGGCCGGCTGGTCCCGCACGATGGAGCAGCTCATCGCCTTCCGGGCGCTCCAGGGCGCCGGGGCGGGCGGGCTGCTGATCGGGGTCCAGACGATCATCGCGGACATCGTCCCGCCCCGCCGCCGCGCCCGCTACATGGGGCTCATCGGCGCCGCCTTCGGGCTCGCCTCCGTCGCCGGACCGCTGCTCGGCGGCTTCTTCACCGACCATGCCTCCTGGCGCTGGTGCTTCTGGTTCAACGTGCCGCTGGGGCTGGTCACCCTCGCCGTCGTCACCGTCGTCCTCAAGCTGCCCCGCCCCGCCGTCCGGGGCCGGCTGGACCTCCCCGGCATCCTGCTCCTCGCCGCCGCCTCCACCTGCCTGGTGCTGCTGACCAGTTGGGGCGGCACCACCTACGCCTGGGGCTCGGAGACCATCCTCGCGCTGCTCGCCGGGGCCGTGGTGACCTCGCTGCTCTTCCTGCTCGCCGAGCGGTACGCCGCCGAACCCCTCATCCCGCTCCGCCTCTTCCGCGACTCCGTCTTCAATGTCACCGGGGTGCTCGCGGTCGTCTCCGGCGTGGCGCTCTTCGGCGCGGCCGGATATCTGCCGACCTTCCTCCAGATGGCGGGCGGCGCGGGCGCCACCGAGTCCGGGCTGCTGATGCTCCCCCTGATGGGCGGCATCGTCATCGCCTCCGTCGTCTCGGGGCAGCTCGTCAGCCGTACGGGGCGGTACAAGGTCTACCCGGTGGTGGGCTCCGTGATCGCCGCCGCCGGGATGTGGCTGCTCTCCCGGCTCGAAGCCGACACCTCGCGGCTCGTCTGCGGCGTCGCCCAGGCGGTCCTCGGGATCGGGGTCGGCCTGGTGATGCCGGTGCTGGTGCTCGCCGTACAGAACTCCGTACGCCCCGCCGACCTCGGGACCGCCACCAGCGCCCACAACTACTTCCGGCAGATCGGCGGCAGCCTGGGCGCCGCCCTCTTCGGCACGCTCTTCGCGGCCCGGCTCACCGACGAGATCGCCGCGCGGGTGGACGCCGCGAGCGGACTGCCCAGCCCCGACTCGCTCACCCCGGAGCTGGTCCGCGCCCTGCCGCCCGCGCTCCGCGACGGCTATGTCCAGGCGTACGCGGAGGCCATGCCCCGGATCTTCCTCTACCTCGTGCCGGTGCTCGCGCTCGGCCTGTTGACCGCCTTCTTCCTCAAGGAGAAACCCCTGGTGTCCCAGAACGCCCCCGCCGCAGAGCCCGCCACCGAAGAGCAGGGCACGGTGCCCTTCGCCCGCTCGGAGGCCGGGCACCCCGCGCACGCCGCCCCGCTCCCGGGCGCCCCCGCCCCGTACATCCCCGGCGTGGCCGTCTGCGGCACCGTCCAGCACCCCGACGGGTCCACGGTGCCCCGGGCCGCCCTCACCCTCATCGACGTCCAGGGGCAGCAGATCGGGCGCGGCGCGAGCGGTATGGACGGGCGGTACGCGCTGAGCGTCCCCGGGCCCGGCTCGTACGTCATGATCGCGGCGGCCGGCGGGCACCAGCCACAGGCCGTCACGGTGACGGTCGGGGAGCGCCCGGTCGAGCTGGACGTGGTCCTCGGCGGCGCGGGGCGGCTCGCGGGCACCGTGAGCACCGCCGACGGCACACCGGTACGGGACGCCGCCGTCACCCTCACGGATGTCCGCGGCGAGGTCGTGGCGTCGACCCGCAGCGGACGCGAGGGCGGCTATGTGATCTCGGAGCTGGTCGCGGGCGAGTACACGCTGGCGGCCTCCGCCCCCGCCTTCCGGCCCGCCGCGCTCCCCGTCACCGTGCAGGCGGCGCGGGAGACCCGGCAGGACATCGAACTGGCCGGCGGGGCGGTGCTGCGCGGAACGGTACGGGCCGGGGGCGGGCGCCCGGTGGAGGACGCCCGGGTCACCCTGCTCGACGCGGCCGGCAATGTCGTGGACACCCTCACCACGGGGAGCGACGGCGTCTTCCGCTTCGTCGATCTCTCCTCCGGCGAGTACACGGTGATCGCGGCGGGGTATCCGCCGGTCGCCACCGTGCTCCGGATGGCGGGCGGCGGACGGACCGAACGCGATCTCCAACTGGGCCACGAAGACTGACCGGAAGTCAGCCGGAAAAGGGTTGTGCGCGGGCGCACTGCCTATTAATTCATTGCCCGGCGCAACCACTGTGAAGGTGCGTACCGTGGAGGGCGGAGCCGCGGATCCTGGCGGCAGGGAAGGAGCCTCCCACCCATGGACAGGGGTATTCCGCCGAGGCCGCCGGAGTTTTCCGTGGCAGACGGCCGGATTCCGCTCGCCGTGGTCGTCGTGGACGGCGACGGTCTGGTCTCGCACTGGTCGAGCGGGGCCCGCAGGCTCTTCGGCCCGGCCCGGGAAGAGGCGGTGGGCCGGCCCGCCGCGGATCTGATGCCGGTGGCCGGGGCGCTCGCGCCGGACGAGCGGAGCATGGTCAACGGAGGGTACGGGTACGGCGGGTACGGGTACGGGTACGACGGCCAGGGATACGGGGAACAGGCGTACGGGGAGCAGGATTACGGGGAACAGGGGTTCGGCGATTCCGGCACCCTGGGGCCCGGGCTGCACAGCCGGGGCGCGTTCCCGACCGCCGGGTGCGCCAAGGTCTCCGGGCCTGGACCGGCCCCCGGATCCGGCCGGATCGATCTGCTCTGGTGGGCCTATCCGCTGGTGGGACCGGGCCCCGGACGCCATCTGGTGCTCGCCGCCGACGCCGCCCAGTTCCGCTCGGCGGACGGCGGCGCTCCGGGCGACCCGGACGGCGGCGCGCTCCGGATCACCCCGGCCTTCGCCCTGCACACCGAGTTCCCCGACGCCGACCGGCTGGCCAGGCGGCTGCCGGACATCCTGCCCAACATGGGCCCGGCCGCAGCCGGCCGCATCGTCTCCCAGGTCCTCGAACTCGGCTACCCCGTCATGGAGTTCAGCCACCAGGAGCGGATCCCGGTCACCCCCGACTGGGGCGTGCCGAAGCGGGCGCCGGGCCATACGGTCCACCGCCTCCCGGTGGAGTCCGTACCGCACCCGCGCCGCCCGGCGGACCGGCCCACGGTCAACAGGCCCGAACTCGACCTGGAGTACGCGGCGGTGCGCGAGCGCCTCGAATTCCTCAACGAGGTCAGCGGCCGGATCGGCTCCTCCCTCGACCTCGCCCGTACGATCCGCGAGGTCACCAGCGCGGCCGTGCCCCGCTTCACCGACTTCGCCGGCACCCATCTGCGCGCCGCCGTCCTCGCCGGTGAGGGCTTCCCCGACGGGCCGCCCGACGCCACCACCCTCTGGCACCGCGTCTGGGTCGAACACAACGACGAACCGGGGCGGTGGGACGACACGGTCCCGGTCGGCGAGGCCATCGCCTTCCCCGAACACACCCCGTTCTTCCGGTGCATGAGCACCGGCGAGCCCGTCCTCATCCCCCGGATCGGCGAGCGCGAGGGGGACCGGATCTCCGGCGAGTTCGAGAAGCGGGATCTGCGGCCCCTCATCAACAACCGCTCCCTGCTGGTCGTCCCGCTCAAGGCCCGCGATGTCGTCCTCGGCTTCATGGTGCTGCTCCGCCGCCCCGGGCGCGAGCCGTTCGACGCCATGGACCGCACCACCGGTGCCGAACTCGCCGCCCGCGCCGGGCTCGTCCTCGACAACGCCCGTATGTACACCTACCAGGAGAACGTCGCGGAGACGCTCCAGGACAGCATGCTGCCGCAGGTCGAGCCCCGGATGGCGGGCTGCGACATCGCCACCCGCTATCTCCCCGGCACCCGGCTCGGCCGGATCGGCGGCGACTGGTTCGACGCCGTCAAACTCCCCGGCTCCCGCACCGCGCTCGTCGTCGGGGACGTCATGGGCCACGGCCTCAACTCGGCCGCGATGATGGGGCAGTTGCGCACCGCCGTCCGGACGATGGCCACCATGGAGATGCCGCCGGCCCAACTCCTGCGCAACCTGGACGACCTGGCCCAGCGGCTCGGCGAACAGTACCTGGCCACCTGCCTGTACGCGGTGTACGACCCGATCCGCTCCGAGGTGCAGATCGCCAACGCGGGCCATATCCCGCCGGTGCTGGTCCGCGCCGAGGACGGCAGCGGCGAGGTGCTCGACGTGCCGACCGGCGCGCCCATCGGCGTGGGCGGGGTCGCCTTCGAGACCGTCACCGTACGGATCCGCCCCGGCGACCGGCTGGTGCTCTGCACCGACGGCCTGGTCGAGGTGCGCGGCGCGGACATCGGCGACGGGCTCGCCGCGCTCTGCGCCTCGGCCGCCCACCCCGCCGCCTCGATGGCCGACGCCTGCGACACCATCATCCGGGCGCTCAACACCCGCGACGGACGCAAGGACGACGTGGCGCTGCTGATGGCCCGGCTCAACGGGATCCCCGCCGGCCATGTCGCCGAGTACGAACTCGCCCTGGAACCCGGGGAAGTGGGGCGCGCCCGGCGGCTGGTCCGGGAGCGGATGCGCGGCTGGGAGCTGCCCGGCACCGTGGTGGACTCCGCCGAACTCATGGTCAGCGAACTGGTCACCAACGCCGTCCAGCACGCCCGCACCCACCCGGTGGTGCTCCGTCTGGTCCGTACCGACGCCCTCCTCTGCGAGGTCCTGGACGACGAACCCGCCCCCGCCACCCTGCTGAGCGCGGGCCCCTCGGACGAGGCCGGGCGCGGGCTGCGGGTCGTCAGCGCGCTGGCCCGGGAGTGGGGCAGCAGCAGTTCGGCCCACGGCAAGACCGTCTGGTTCGAACTCGCACTCCCGGCCGGTGCGGGTGCGCGCGTCCACCCCCGGTCCAGGTGATCGGATCACCCCGGGCCCTCTTGCCACTCCCGCCCCACGGGCGGTACTCCATGGTGCGACAGAAGCACTCCTGGTGAGCCCGGCAAGGGGAAGGACCGACATGGACGTGTCCACGCGTTACCGCGAATCCTGGGAAGGCTACTGGCGGGAGACCTCCGATGCCCCGGGGGAGGCGATCTGGGACTGCGATCCCTCGCTCGGCTCCGTCCCGCACAGCGAACTGCTCCTGCCGTACGCCGACGCCGCACTGCCCGTGGTCGACCTCGGCTGCGGCAACGGCACCCAGACCCGCTATCTCGCCACCCGCTTCTCGCGCGCCATCGGCGTCGACCTCTCGCACGAGGCGATCGCCCACGCGCGCCGCGCCGACCCTGCGGGGAGCGCCGAGTTCGAGCAGGTCGACCTGGTCGACGAGGAGGCCGTCCGGGCGCTGCGGGGGCGCACCGGGGAGACCAATGTCTATATGCGGGCCGTCATCCACCAGAGCGAGCCCCAGGACCGGCCGGCCGTCGCGGCGGCCGTCGCCCATCTGATCGGCGCGCGCGGCCGGGCCTTCGTCGCCGAACTCACCCCCGCCTCCAAGGAGGTGCTGCGGAGCGCCGCCGAGGGGCCCGGCGGCCCGCCGGAGAAGCTGCGCCGGGTCTTCGAGCACGGTCTGAAGCCCGCGAGCGCCACCGAGGACGAGATCCCCGGCCTGCTCCGCGCGGCGGGACTGGAGATCCTGGCCGACGGCGACACCGCACTCCCGCAGACCGAACACCTGCCCGACGGCACCCGGATCGACCTGCCCGCCCGCTGGTTCGTCCTCGCGGGGCGGTAACCGGTCGTCCCGTACGGGCGTACGCGCCGCCCCCTGGGCACCTCGGCCGCCGGCCGCTCCGGCTCACCCCGCGCCCACCCCCGCGCCCGCCTTCGACCCGGCCATGGGGCGGCGGCGGGGGAGGGGGAGGGGGAAGCCGCCGGGATGGCGGGGGGTCAGGGTCTGGAGCCGGATGACCGCCTCCAGGCCGCCGCCCGGCGCCTCCAGCAGCACCGCCTCGCCGCCGCTGGCCAGGGTGAGCCGCTGGACGAGGGAGAGGCCGAGACCCGTGCCGCCCTTGGGCGCGTCGGGCGCGCGCCAGAACCGGTCGAAGGCGCGCCGCCGCTGCTCGGCGGTCATCCCGGGCCCCTGGTCCGCGACATGGAGCTCCGCCGAGATACCGCTCAGCCGCCGGAACACGGTCACCGTGGAGCCCGCCGGAGCCACCCGCAGGGAGTTGGAGAGCAGATTGTCCAGGATCTGCTCGACCGCGCCGGGCACCGCCAGGGCCCGGCCGACCGGGGCGCCGAGCAGCAGCAGCCGTACCCCGTGCCGTTCGTAGAGCGCGCCCCACGCGTGGACGCGGTCCTTCGCCGCCCGGTCCAGGTCGACCGGCTCGGGGGTGAGCGCGGTCTCCTCCATCCTCGCCAGCGCGAGCAGCGACTCGACCATCCTGGCCAGCCGGTCCGTCTCGGTCATCGCCGCGTCGAGATGGCCGCGCAGATGCGGCGGCACATCGGGTTCCAGATTGTCGAGGCGGAGCCGCAGCGCCGCGAGCGGGGTCTTGAGCTGATGGGACGCCTCCCCCGCGAACGCGCTCTGGGAGGCGAGCAGATGCTCCAGCAGCGCGGCCGTACGGTTGAACGTGGCCGCCAGCACCCGGACTTCGGGCGGGCCCGTGGTGACCGACGCCGGGGTGGTCAGGCTGCCGCCCGCCAGCGTACGGGCCGCGCGCTCCAGTTCGCGGATGGGCCGGCCGATCCAGCGGGCCAGGGTGGCCGCCACCGTACCGACGGCGACGAGGACCCCGGCCCCGCCGAGCGCCAGCCCCAGCCACACCTGGTGCACGTCGTCGGCGATCGCCCCGGTGGGGACGATGAGCCGGACGGCGCCCTGGAGCGTCGCGCCGTGCCGCACCGGCACGGCGACCGAGAGCCAGTTGACGCCGCCGATCGACGAGGTCCGTACATCGGCGCCGTTGCCGCCGCGCAGCGCCGCCGCTATCTCCGGGCGGTCGGCCAGCGCTGCCTGGTCCGCCGCGTCGAGCGGATGCGAGGTGGCGAGCAGGGCGCCCGCCGGATCGACCACGAGGACCCGGCCGCCGATGCGCTCCGCGCAGGCGGTGACCTGGGCGGAGAGTTCGTCGGGGTGCTGGTAGGCGAGGGTGAGCGAGGCGTATCCGGCGATCGCCTCGGCCTCCTCGTGGGCGGCGTTGGTGGCCCGCTCCCGTTCGGCCCGGCTGTAGACGTAGCCGAGCGGGAGCTCCAGGCAGAGCAGGACCAGCGCGGCGAGGGTCAGATAGCTGACCAGCAGTCGGCGTGTCATCAGAACCGGAACTCCGGGTGGTCGAAGGCCGGTCCGGTCCTGTCGTACGCGGGTCCCGAGGCCCTGGCCGGCCGGGCCCTCCGCACCCCCTCCGGGCGCGGCTCCGACCGTACGGCGAGCCGCAGGCCCACGCCGCGCAGCGTCTGGATCCACGCGGGATCCCCCAACTTCCGCCGCAGGGTGGCGACATGGACGTCCAGGGTCTTGGTGGGGCCGTGGAAGTTCGGGTCCCAGACCCGGTCCAGGATCTGCTGGCGCGAGTAGACCGCGCCGGGGTCCTCGGAGAGGAGGGCCAGCAGATCGAACTCCTTGGGGGTGAGGATCACCGCCCGCTCGCCGACCCAGACCTGCCGGGTGCGCCGGTCCACGATCAGGGCGCCCGTGGCGGGCGGCTGGGCGTTGGTCACCTCCACCCCGATCGGCGCCGGGATCCCGTCGAACGGGCCGGGGCCACCGGTGGCCGCCTCGGGGGAGACCGGCTGTCCCGCCGGGGCCCCGGCGGCCGGGGCGGGACCGGACCAGGCGGTGGTCCTGCGGGTCACGGCCCGGATCCGGGCGATCAACTCCCGTACGCTGAACGGCTTCGCCAGATAGTCGTCCGCGCCCAGCTCCAGGCCGAGCACCCGGTCGGCCTCCGTGCCGCGCGCGGTGAGCATGATGATGGGGACGTCCGAGACCTGCCGGATGCCTCGGCAGACGTCGATGCCGTCCATGTCCGGCAGCCCGAGATCGAGCAGCACGATGTCCCCGTACGGGCCGCGCAGCCCCTCCGTCCCCGTGGCCACCCGGCCCACGGTCACCCCGTACCGTCCCAGACCCTCGACCAGGGGTTCCGCGATCGTCGCGTCATCTTCGATGAGCAGGGCCCTCAGGGTCATGTAATTCCGTCTCTCCGTGAATTCGGGCACCGCGATTTCCGCCCGGCGGACGCGCCGGGGCGAACACCGTACGATAAATGAATGAGCGGCACACCGCTTCGCCGGGAATGGGAGGCAGGTCACAGGGGCCGGTCAAAAGATGGGATTGCCTTAGCGTTCCTCTAACCTTCGTCTTGCACAGCACTCTCTACGGTGTTGAGCCAGGTCCTGGCCACAACCACCCGCTGGGGAGGCACCCATGAAGGCTCTGCTCGAACACGCCCGCTCGTTCCGCCACCAGGTGGATTTCGAAAGCGACAGCTATCGCAAACTGGCCGAAGGGCAATTTCCGGAGGCGCTCTTCGTCGCCTGTTCCGATTCCCGGGTCATACCGGCATTGATAACCGGGGCGAGGCCGGGCGAGGTCTTCGAAATACGCAATGCGGGCAACATCGTCCCGCCGCACCGGCCCCGGCTGGTCTCCGGCGAGGCGGCCACCGTTGAGTACGCGCTCGAAGTGCTCGACGTTCAGGACATCGTGGTCTGCGGTCACTCGCACTGCGGGGCGATGGCCGCGCTCGCCTCCGGGCAGGACCTCTCCGGGCTGCCGGGCGTGGGCGCCTGGCTGGAGAACGCCCGGCCGGGGCTGGCCCCCGTGCTGGAGCGTGCCGCGTCCGGCGCCGGGGCGGCGGACCCGGCCGCGCCGGGCGACGCGCTCGTCACCGAGCTGGCGCAGCTCAACGTACGGGTCCAACTCGCCGCGCTGCGCGCGTATCCGGCGGCCCGGCGCCGGCTCGCCGAGGGGCGGCTGCGGCTGCACGGCTGGTACTACGAGGTCCACACCGGCGAGGTGTGGGAGCTGGACCAGGCCGACGGACGCTTCCGGGTGCACCCGTGCTGACCCCGGGGGAGGGGTTCGGCGGTCGCCCCGTCCAGCCGGGCCCGCCGGGCCCGGGACGCCACCGGGCCCGGCACGCGGGGCGCGGTGCGGGCGGTGCGTACGCCTCCGAGACGTATGCCCCCGATGCGTACGCACCGGACCCCTACGCACAGGAAACCTACGCACCGGACCCCTACGCACCGGACCCCTACGCACCGGACCCCTACGCCGCTGAGGCGGAGACCGGGCAGCACACCTGGCAGACGCCCGGGGGCCGGATGCCCGGGGGTCCGATGCCGGGGAGCCGGCCGGGCGGGGGGCCGATGCCCCCGCCGCCGGACCGGCCGCCCTGGCAGCCGCAGGCCCCGGGCCGGCGGACGCCGGCTCAGCGGCCCGCGCCCCGGAAGTCCCCGGGCGGGAAGCCCGATCTGGCGACCGAGATCACCGCGTCGTTCGTCGTCTTCCTCGTCGCGCTGCCCCTCTGCATCGGCGTCGCCGTGGCCTCCGGCGCCCCGCCCGAGCTGGGCATCATCTCCGGGGTCGTGGGCGGCCTGGTGGTCGGCATGGCGCGCGGCAGCACCCTCCAGGTGAGCGGGCCCGCCGCCGGACTCGCCGCGCTGGTCGCCGAGGCCGTCCTGGAGCACGGGCTCGCCACCCTCGGTGTGATCGTGCTCGCCACCGGGGTGCTCCAGATCGGGCTCGGACTGATCCGGCTGGGCCGGATGTTCCAGGCGATCTCCATCGCCGTGGTGCAGGGCATGCTCGCCGGGATCGGGATCCCGCTGATGTTCAGTCAGGCGTACCCGATGGCCGACGCCAAGGCGATCGGGGCACCGGTCGAGAACATGCTCGGCATCCCCGGGCTCCTCGCCGGCACCCTCGCCGACCCGCAGAAGGCGATCGCCGCCGCGCTCGGCATCGGCACCGTCGCGCTGAGCTTCCTCTGGAAGAAGGTGCCGGGGCCGTTCACCAAGGTGCCCGCCGCGCTCGTCGCGGTCGCGGGCGGCATGGCGGTCGCCGCGCTGCCCGGGGTGGACATCAACACCCTCCAGGTCGGCAACCTGCTCGCCTCCGTGCAGCTTCCCGGGCCCACCCAGTTCGCGCAGCTCGCCAACGGCGCGGTCCTCACCACCGTCCTCACCTTCACCGTCATCGCCTCCGCCGAGAGCCTCTTCACGGCCGCGGCCGTGGACCGGATGCACACCGGCGCCCGGACCCGCTACAACTCCGAACTCATCGCACAGGGCGCGGGCAACACGATCTGCGGCCTCCTCGGCGCGCTCCCCATGACCGCCGTCGTGGCCCGCAGCTCCGCCAATGTGCAGGCGGGCGCGAAGACCCGGATCTCGCGCACCCTGCACGGCCTGTGGCTGCTCGCCTTCGCCGTGCTGCTCCCCGGGGTGCTCGCCCTCATCCCGATCTCGGTCCTCGCGGGCGTCCTGGTGCACAGCGGCTGGAAGCTCTTCGCGCCCGCCGAGTTCCCGAAGATGTGGCGTCAGGACCGGGGCGAGTTCGCCGTCATGACCCTCACCACCGTCACGATCGTCGCCACCGCCCTGCTCGAAGGCGTCCTGATCGGGCTCGCCGCCGGCATCGTGCTGGCCGCGCTGCGGATGTCGCGGACCTCGGTGCGCACCGAGATCGCCGGGGACACCGCGAAGCTGGTCATGGCGGGCAACGCGACCTTCCTGCGGCTGCCCAAGCTGATCGACGCGCTGGAGGAGGTCGCCTCCGCCGGGCTGCCGAGGATCCGGCTCGACCTGACCGGCGTCACCCACTGGGACCACGCCTGCCGCAGCCAGGTCGACGAGTTCGTGGCCCAGCAGCGGGGCACCGGCGAGGTACGGGTGGAGCTGCTGCGGCCCGACATCCCGGGCGCACCGGTCCCGCCCGTACCGCCCGTACCACCTGTACCGCTTACACCGCCGGTCGCGCCCGGCTCCTCCGCACCGCGGGACCCGTTCGCGCGGGACCCGTTCGCGCGGGACGCGTCGATGCCGCGGGACCCGTTCGCGCCGCAGGAGCCGTCGGAGGAGGCCACGCCGTTCCCCGGGCCGACGGCCGAGTGGTTCTACCTCGACCCGACGCCGGCCGACGCGTTCCCGCCCGGCGCGGAGCCGTACCACCCGGCGGCCCGTATGCGCTGATCCGCAGGTGCTGACCCGTCATGGTCCGCCCCCCACCCGGCCGCCCCACCGGCCGGTCCCGCCCGGCCGGCGCCCCCCACCCGGCCGGCCCGTGATCCGTACGGCGCCCCTCGACCCCGAGGGAGCCGTACGGATCACGGTGTTTCGGGCGCGGCCCGTCCCGGGCCATGATGGCGGCTTGTACGCGCACCCGTACCCGGGCCGGAGAAACGGAGCAGTCGTGAAGATCCTCATCAGCGCCGACATGGAGGGTGCCACCGGGGTGACCTGGCCCGCCGACGTCCTGCCGGGGACCCCGCAGTGGGAGCGCTGCCGCGCCCTGTTCACCTCCGACGTCAACGCCGCGGTCCTCGGCTTCTTCGACGGGGGCGCGGACGAGGTCCTGATCAACGAGGCGCACTGGTCGATGCGGAACCTCCTGCTGGAGCGGCTGGACGAGCGCGCCGAAATGCTCACCGGGCGCCACAAGTCGCTCTCCATGGTCGAGGGGGTGCAGCACGGCGACGTCGACGGCATCGCCTTCGTCGGCTACCACACCGGCGCGGGGACGGAGGGCGTGCTCGCCCACACCTATCTCGCCAACACCCTCACCGGGGTCTGGCTCAACGGGGTGCGGGCCAGCGAGGGACTGCTCAACGCCCATGTCGTCGCCGAGTACGGCGTCCCCGTCCTCCTGGTCACCGGTGACGACCTGACCTGCGAGGACGCCATCGGCTACGCCCCCGAGGCGCACAAGGTCGCCGTCAAGGACCATGTGTCGCGGTACGCCGCCGTCTGCCGCACCCCGGCCCGTACCGCAGCCGACATCCGCGCCGCCGCGCGGGCGGCCACCGCCCTCGCCGGGCGCCGGGACCCGGTGGACGGCGGCCCGTTCACGGTCGAGATGGAGTTCGACGCGGCGCATCTCTCCGCCGCCGCCACCGTCGTCCCCGGTGTCACGGTGAGCGGCGAACGGCGGGTCAGGTACCTCAGCGGGACGATGTATGAGGCCATTCGCACCTTCAAAGCGGTCACGACGATCGTTTCCGCCGCCGTGGAGGAGCAGTATGGCTGACATGAACATCAGTAACACCAGTAAGACCGGCCGGGCCGGCGAGAACAGCCTGGACGCGGCGGCGCTCGACGAGGTCGTCACCTTCACCTCCGACCTCATCCGCATCGACACCACCAACCGGGGCGGCGGCGACTGCCAGGAGCGGCCCGCCGCCGAGTACGTCGCCGAGCGGCTCGCCGCCGCCGGGCTCGAACCCACCCTCCTGGAGCGCACCCCCGGGCGTACCAATGTCGTCGCCAGGATCGAGGGCACCGACCCGTCCGCCGACGCGCTCCTCGTCCACGGCCACCTCGACGTCGTCCCCGCCGAGCCCGCCGACTGGACCGTCCACCCCTTCTCCGGCGAGGTCAGGGACGGGGTGGTGTGGGGCCGGGGCGCCGTCGACATGAAGAACATGGACGCGATGGTCCTCGCCGTCGTCCGCGCCTGGGCCAGGAACGGGATCCGGCCGCGCCGCGACATCGTCCTCGCCTACACCGCCGACGAGGAGGCGAGCGCGGAGGACGGCGCGGGGTTCCTCGCCGACCACCACCCCGGGCTCTTCGAGGGGTGCACGGAGGGCATCAGCGAGTCCGGCGCCTTCTCCTTCCACGCGGGCTCCGGGATGACGCTCTACCCGATCGGCGCGGGCGAACGCGGCACCGGCTGGCTCAAGCTGACCGCCCGGGGCCGGGCGGGCCACGGCTCCAAGGTGAACCACGACAACGCGGTCAGCCGGCTCGCCGCCGCCGTCGCCCGGATCGGCGACCACCCCTGGCCGGTCCGGCTCACCCCGACCGTACGGGCGGCGCTCGCCGAGATCGCCCTGCTCCACGGGATAGAGGCCGATGTCTCCTCGGACGACCTCGATGTGGACGGGCTGCTCGGCAAGTTGGGCCCGGCCGCCGCGCTGGTCGCCTCGACCGTCCGCAACAGCGCCAACCCGACCGTCCTGGAGGCCGGTTACAAGGTCAATGTGATCCCCGGGCAGGCCACGGCGTATGTCGACGGGCGGATGGTGCCCGGCGGCGAGGAGGAGTTCCGTACCACCATGGACCTGCTGACCGGCCCCGACGTGGAGTGGGAGTTCCACCACCGCGAGGTCGCCCTCCAGGCCCCCGTCGACTCGCCGACCTTCGCCAAGCTGCGCGCCGCCGTCGAGCATGTCGACCCGGCCGGGCATGTGGTCCCGTACTGCATGTCGGGCGGTACGGACGCCAAGCAGTTCTCCCGCCTCGGCATCACCGGCTACGGCTTCTCGCCGCTCCGGCTCCCGCCCGGCCTCGACTACCAGGCGCTCTTCCACGGGGTGGACGAGCGGGTGCCGGTCTCGGCGCTGCACTTCGGGGTGCGGGTGCTCGACCACTACCTCAAGTCCGCCTGACCCGCCTCCAGTTCGCCTGGCCCGCCTCAAGTCCGCCTGACCCGCCTCCAGTTCGCCTGACCCCGTGCCCGGGGAGTGAGGAACACCCGTGACAGAGCGCATAAGCCCGTACGGAACCTGGCCGTCACCCATCGACGCCGCCCTCGCGGCCTCCCACGACGGACGCCCCGACCATCTGGGGACGGTCGGTGAGGAGGTCTGGTGGACCGAGCCGCGCCCCGAGGAGGGCGGCCGGCGCGCGCTGGTACGGCGGCGCGCCGCCGGGGCCGGGGACGCGGGGGCCGGGGAGCCCGGGGGCGCGGAAACGGTCCTGCCCGCGCCGTGGAACGTCCGCAGCCGGGTGATCGAATACGGCGGGCAGCCCTGGGCGGGCGCGGCGGACCCGGCGGGCCGGCCGCTCGTCGTCTTCGTCCACTTCCCCGACCAGCGGCTCTACGCGTACGCGCCGGACGGCGGGGACGAGGGGTTCGGCGGGGCGGCCGGGGCGGCCGGGCCGCGTCCGCTCACGCCGGTCTCCGCCGTCGGCGGCGGGGTGCGCTGGGCCGATCCGGTGATCCATCTCGACCGGGGCGAAGTCTGGTGCGTGCTGGAGGAGTTCACCGGCGAGCACCCCACTGACGTGCGCCGGACCATCGCCGCCGTACCGCTCGACGGGTCGGCGGCCGAGGACCGTACGGCGGTACGGGAACTCTCCGGCTTCCGGCACCGCTTCGTCACCGGGCCCCGGCTCTCCCCGGACGGCACCACCGCCGCGTGGATCGCCTGGGACCACCCCCGGATGCCGTGGGACGGCACCGAGGTGATGACCGGTGAGGTTTCGCCCGCCGATCCGCTCACCGGCACGCCCCCGTTCACCGGCGTCCGGCCGGTCGCCGGGGGCACGGACGAGGCGGTCGCCCAGGTCGACTGGGCGCCGGACGGCTCCCTGCTCTATGTCTCCGATCCGGACGGCTGGTGGGAGCTGAGACGCCTGGCCGAGGGCTCCGCGACGAGCACGGCGCTCTGCCCCGGCCGCGAGGAGGAGTTCGGCGGCCCCCTCTGGAAGCTCGGCCAGCGCTGGTTCCAGCCGCTGACCGGCGGTTCGGTCGCCGTCGTGCACGGCAAGGGCACCACGGCGCTCGGCTTCCTCGACCCCGCCACCGGTGAACTGGCCGATGTCGCCGGGCCCTGGACCCAGTGGGGCGCCTCCCTCGCCGCCCACGGCGACAAGGTCGTCGGCATCGCCGCGAGCCCGTGGAGCGCCGCCGAGGTGGTGGAGGCCGACCCGCGCACCCGGGAGGTCCGGGTGATCGGCTCGGCGCACCGGGACCCGGTCGACCCCGCGTACTACTCCGCGCCCCGCAGCCGTGTCTTCACCGGGCCCGGCGGGCGCGAGATCCACGCCCATGTCCACCCGCCCCGCCACCCGGAGCTGACCGCCCCCGAGGGCGAGCTGCCGCCGTACATCATCTGGGCGCACGGCGGACCCACCGGCCACGCACCGCTCGAACTCGACCTGGAGATCGCCTACTTCACCTCGCGCGGCATCGGCGTCGCCGTCGTCAACTACGGCGGCTCCACCGGTTACGGCCGCGCCTACCGCGAGCGGCTGCGCGAACAGTGGGGCGTGGTCGACGTCGAGGACTGCGCGGCCGTCGCCGAGGCGCTGGCCGCCGAGTCCACCGCCGACCGGGCCAGGATCGCGGTACGCGGCGGCAGCGCGGGCGGCTGGACGGCAGCCGCTTCGCTCACCGGGACGAGCGTCTACGCCTGCGGCACCATCATCTATCCGGTGCTCGACCTGGAGGGGTGGGCGACCGACGAGACCCACGACTTCGAGTCCCAGTACCTCCACTCGCTGATCGGTCCGTACGCCGAGGTCCCCGCCCGCTACCGGGAGCGTTCGCCGCTGTCGCACCTCGACCGGCTCAGCGCGCCGTTCCTGCTCCTCCAGGGGCTCGACGACGTGATCTGCCCGCCCGTCCAGAGCGCCCGCCTCCTGGAGCGCGCGGCCGGGCGCGGCGTGCCCCACGCGTATCTCGGCTTCGAGGGCGAGGGGCACGGCTTCCGCAGGGCGGACACCATGGTGCGCGCGCTGGAGGCCGAACTCTCGCTGTACGCCCAGACGTTCGGGCTCGCCCGGACCGACATCCCGCATCTGGAGCTGACCACATGACCCTGGGAGCCGACGAGATGACCCCGGAGCCGACGCCATGACCTGTCCGTCCGACGCGCTCGACCCCTCCTCGGCGGGTACGGGGCTCACCCGGCCCGCGCGGCTGCGCCCGGGGGCCCGGGTCGCCGTCGTCGCGCCCAGCGGCCCCGTCCCCGCCGACCGGCTGGAGGCGGGGCTCGACATCCTGCGCCGCTGGGAGCTCGACCCGGTCGTCGCCCCGCATGTCCGGGACGTCCACCCGCGCCACGACTACCTCGCCGGTACGGACGAGGCGCGCGCCCGCGACCTCCAGGCGGCCTGGTGCGACCCGGCCTTCTCGGCGGTGTTCTGCGCCCGGGGCGGGTACGGGGCCCAGCGGATGGTGGACCTGCTCGACTGGTCCGCGATCCGGGCGGCGGGGCCCAAGGTCTTCGTCGGCTACAGCGACATCACCGCGCTCCACGAGGCGTTCGCCCTGCGCGCCGGACTCGCCACGCTGCACGGCCCGATGACCGCCGCGCTCACCTTCCTCAAGGACCCGGCCACGCAGGAGTCCCTGCGGGCCACGCTCTTCGAGCCCGAGTCGGTCCGCACCCTCGGCCTCGCCACCGCGCGCTGCCTGGTCCCGGGGCGGGCCCGGGGCGTCACCCTCGGCGGCTGTGTCAGCCTCCTCGCCTCCGACCTGGGCACGCCGTACGGGCGCCGGGCGGCCACCGGGGGCCTGCTGATGATCGAGGACACCGGTGAGGAGCCGTACCGCCTCGACCGTATCCTCACCCAACTGCTCCGCTCCGGCTGGCTGGACGGCGTCGCCGGGATCGGCCTCGGCTCCTGGGCCGGGTGCGGCCCGTACGAGGAGGTCAGGGCGGTGCTGCTGGACCGGCTCGGCGGGCTCGGCGTACCGGTGGTCGAGGAGCTGGGCTTCGGGCACGCGGAGACCGCGCTGACGGTGCCGCTGGGGGTGCCGGGGGTGCTGGACGCGGAGAGCGCGACGCTCACGCTGGACGTACCGGCGCTGACGTGACGTGGATGACGTGCGGCGGTACGGGCGGCATGAGGTGACCCCGTGACGGAACCGCCGGCCGTGCCCGGACGGCCCGCCGGATCCGGACGGTCCGCCGTGCCCGGACGGCCCGCCGGGCCGCCGCCTGTCGCCCCGGTCGCGGAGGGCCCGCGTACGTATCTGAGCCCGTACCGCCCAGAGGACGCCGAGGAGTTCACCGCCCGCGCGCGGGAGAGCAGGGGGCTCCACCGCCCCTGGCTCTTCCCGCCGCAGGAGCCCGTCGCGTACGCCGGTTACGCGGGCCGGATCGCCGAGGACCCGGCGCGGGCCGGGTATCTGGTCCGTATCCGCGCTGACCACCGGATCGCGGGGTTCATCAACATCAACAACATCGTCCGGGGCGCGTTCCTCTGCGGGGCACTGGGGTACGGCGCCTTCGTGGGCGCGGCCGGGCGGGGCCTGATGTCCGAGGCGCTGGGCCTGGTCGTCGGCGAGGCCTTCGGGCCGCTCGGCCTGCACCGGCTGGAGGCCAACATCCAGCCGGGCAACGCCGCGTCCATCGCGCTGGTGCGGCGCGCCGGGTTCCGTCTGGAGGGGTACTCGCCCGCCTTCCTCCTCATCGACGGCGCGTGGCGCGACCACGAGCGGTGGGCGCTGACCGCGGAGGGGGCGGTGCCGGACGCCGGGCGGGGCGCCGGGCGGGGCGCCTGAGCGGGCGCCTGGGCCGTCCCGACGACGCGTCCCGACGGTGCGTCCTGTCGCTCGGACGCCTTCGGCCCGCCGCCGTCGGCCCGTTCAGGCGCCCGCGACCACCTTCCGGTCGGCGTACTCGAAGACCGAGCCGTCGGGGTGCACCGCGATCAGATTGCGCCCCGCCGGGGTCGGCACGGGGCCCGCGACGATCCGGGCGCCGCCCTCGGTGAGCACCGTCAGCGTCTCCTCGACGTCCTTGACGGCGATGGTCGCCGTCACCCTGCGCAGCACGTCGATCTCCGACGCGGGGCCGCTCATCAGGAGGAAGCAGCCGACGGCGGCGACGGAGACCCCGCCGCGCTCGAAGCGGAGGGCGGAGGCGCCGGTGAGGCGTTCGTAGAACCTCACCGACGTCTCCAGATCGTCGACGCAGATACGCAGCGTGGTGCCCATGATGTCCATGCCCGCCAGGTTAGTTGGCGCGGCGGGCGGTGGGGAGCGGGGGAGCGGTGGACCCCCGGCGCTGATCCGGTGACGGGTCCCGGCGGTGCCCCTGGCGCCTCAGACCCGGCAGAGGATCTCGCCGTGCGGGACCATGAACCAGGCGTCCGGCGCCGCGCCCCACGCCCGCCATCCGGCCGCCACCTCCGCCAACCGCTCGCGGGTCGCGTGTCCGCCGCCGACCGCGCGGTCCGCGTAGGCCGAGGCGACCGTACGGTCCGCCCAGAGCCCGCTCCACCACGCGCGCTCCTCGGGTGTCGCGTAGCACCAGGTCCCGGCGGAGGCGGTGATGTCGGTGAACCCGGCCTGCCGGGCCCAGGAGAGCAGCCGCCGCCCCGCGTCCGGCTCGCCGCCGTTGGCGCGCGCGACCCGCTGGTACAGGGCCTGCCAGGCGTCCAGCGCCGGGACCTCCGGGAACCAGGTGAAGGCCGAGTAGTCCGAGTCCCGCGCCGCGACGATCCCGCCCGGCCGGCAGACCCGGCGCATCTCCCGCAGGGCCTGGACCGGGTCACCGACATGCTGGAGCACCTGGTGGGCATGGACGACATCGAAGGAGTCGTCGGGGAAGTCCAGCTCGTGGACATCGGCGACCGCGAACCGGACTTCGGGCCCGCCCGCCGCCGCCACCGTCGCCCGCGCGGTGTCGAGCACCCCCTCGGAGGCGTCCACGCCGGTCACCGCCCCGGGCGCCACCAGCGCGGCCAGGTCGGCGGTGATGGTCCCGGGCCCGCACCCGACGTCCAGGACGTCCTGGCCTGCCCGCAGTTCGGGCAGGAGATACGCGGCCGAGTTGGCGGCGGTACGCCAGGTGTGCGACCGGAGCACGGACTCGTGGTGCCCGTGGGTGTAGACGGCGGTCTCCTTCGGCATGGCCGGCCTCGCTCTCGTGACGGTGGTCACCGTTGTGACGCGGTCGGCTCAGGCTACGCCGCCATGTCGCATGATGAGATAGGCGTCTTGCGATGTGGACCTCATCCGGACCTGCGGTGCCACTCCTCCCGGGTCAGCTCGTACGCGACGTCCCCGTGCTCCGACCCCGGGATCGTCTCCGGCCACTCCGCGAAGAACGTCCGGACGTACCGCAGCCCCGCCTTCTCCAGCACCCGCCGCGACCCGGAGTTCACGGTCATCGTCTCCGCGGTGACCAGCTCCGTGCCGAGGGCGGTGAACGCCGTACGGACGAGCGCGCGCGCCCCCTCGGTCGCGTACCCCCGGCCCCACGCCGCCCGGCGTAGCCGGTACCCGAGCTCGACCACGCGCCACCCATGCGCGCCCCCGGGCGCCGGTCCCGGCTCCGCGTCCGGTCCCGGCTCCGTGTCCGCCTCAGGCTCCGCGTCCTGTCCTGGGGCCAGGTCCGGCCGCGGTTCCAGGCAGAACCAGCCGATCCAGGCGCCGGTGGCCCGCTCCTCGGCGGCCCAGAACCCCGGGCCCAGCACTCTGGGCAGCGTCGTGCGCCGTACCGTGTCCGGGGAGACGGGCGCGCCGCCGTCGATGTACCGCCGCACCCCGGGGTCGTTGTCGAGCGCGACGAGCCGGGCCACCTCGGCCGCGTCGTCGGAGAAGGGGCGCAGGAGCAGCCGTCGGGTCGTCAGCAGCCGTCGGGTCGTCAGGGTCGTCGGGGGGGCGTCCGTGTCCATGGCCCGGGATCCTCGGCCGCCGTGCCCGGCGCCGTCCAGCGGATATCCGGCCCGGGAGGTCAGAGCAGGGCCTGGGGACGGTACACCGTCAGGGCCTCCACCGCCTTGTCCAGGGTCAGTCGGCGCGGGGCCGGGGCCACTTCGCCGTCGTAGGCGAGGCGGGTGCCCGGGGCGATGTGGTTGACACGGACCCGGCGCATGCGGACCGCCGCGTGGACGGGGGAGCGGCTCAGCGGGCCCGCCAGAGCGGCGGCGAGGAGGCGGGCGCCGGGGGCCCGGCCGCCGTGGACGATGCGGAGGTCGAGCAGCCCGTCGGCGAGGTTCCGCCGGTGGCCGGGGGTCGGGCCCACCTGGTCGTAGATACCGTTGCCCGCGAAGAGCAGCCAGAGCGAGCGCCGCCGGCCCTCGAACTCCGCGTCGATCTGGTGCTCCCCGCGCAGCACCTCCGCCGCCGCGACCACCCCGGCGGGCCAGCCGCCGATCCGGGGCGCCCAGCGCTCCCGCGCCCGTACCAGCTCCGGATAGACGCCCAGGCTGAAGGTGTTGACGAAGTAGCCCGGCGCCCCGCCGTCCGGGCCCGGGGTGAACCGCCCCAGGTCGACCCGGACGGCGTCACCCGCCGTCAGCGCCCGACAGGTGTCGTGCACGTTCTCTATGCCCAGGTCGTACGCGAAGTGATTGAGGGTGCCGCCCGGGAAGACCGCCAGCGGCAGCCCGCGCCGTACCGCCACCGACGCGGCCCGGTTGATCGTCCCGTCGCCGCCGAGCACCCCCAGGGCCCGGCAGTCGTCCGCCGCCTTCTCCAGCTCCGCCCCCACCTCCTGGGGTTCGCAGAGCACCACCCGTGCGAGCGGCAGTTCCTCGCGTACCAGCCCGGCCGTGTCCGAGGAGCCCGAGGCCCGGTTGACGACCACGGTCAGCCCCTCGCCCCCGGGGAGCGCGGGCGCCGGGGCGTGCGGCCGGCCCGGCGCGGGGAGCTGCGAGCGCGTCGGTACGAGCCCCCGTACCGCGAAGGCCGCCCCCACCCCCAGCGCCGCCCCCGCCACCACATCGCTCGGATAGTGCACCCCGGTGTAGACCCGGGAGAGCGCCACCGCCGCGGCCACCGGCGCCACCGCCGCGCCCCACCCTCTCGACTCCAGCGCGACCCCGGTCGCGAACGCCGCCGCCGAGGCCGCGTGCCCGGACGGGAAGGAGGAGGTGAACGGCTGCCGCTTGAGCTGCCGTATCACCGGTACGACGTCGAGCAGCGGGCGCTGCCTCCGCACCGCCCGCTTCCCGACGGTGTTGATGGCGGCGGACGCCACCGCCAGCGACGCCACCCCCCGCAGCGCCGCCCGGCGCGAGCGCGCGCTGCCGCCCAGCACCGCCATCCCGGCCGCCGCCCCGAACCAGAGCAGCCCATGGTCGGCGGCGCGGCTCAGCCGGGGCAGCACCCGGTCCGCGCCCGGCCAGTGCCGGCCGGCGACCGAGCGCAGGGCGCGTTCGTCCCAGGAGGCGAGCAGCGCGGCGAGCGGGGAAGGGGGCGGGGTGGTAGGCGGGATGGTGGGCACGGGGCCATGGGTGGTCTTCGGCATGGCACCCGGGTACCCGGACCCCGCCCGCTCACTCCGCGCCGCCTCCGGGGGCCGGTCGGGGCGAACCTCCGTATCGTCGGAGAAAGGTCCTCGGGGGCGTGGAATGCACCTCGGGACCCGGTGCTTCTCTGCCCGGAGGTGGTGCGGATGCGGCGGACGGCCCTGGAGGCCCGGGGGCCCGTACGGTACGGGCCGCCCGCCCCGGCGGCGGGGCTGCCCGTCCTGCCGGAGCTGGCCGAGGCGTGCGCGGCGGCGGCGGGACGGACCGCCCCGGAGCCGCCCGGCGGGGGCGCGGTGCTCCGGGAGGCCGCCTGCGGCTACTGGGCGCGGCGCGGACTGCCCGGCGGCGTCGACGACGTGGCGGCGGCGCCGGGCGCGCCCCCGCTGCTCCTCGCGCTGCTCGCCGCGTACGGCGGGGACGTGCTGCTGCCCCGCCCCTGTCCCGCCTGGTGGACACCGCAGGCCCGGCTGCTGGGACGCCCCGCGTACCACGTACCGGCCCCGGCCGACGCGGGCGGCGTACCGGACCCGTACGCCCTGCTGGAGACCGTCCGGCGGATCCGGGCGGAGGGCGGGTGCCCGCGCGTCCTGCTGCTCTGCCTCCCCGACGACCCGACGGCCACCGTCGCCCCGCCCGAACGGGTCCGCGCGGCCTGCGAGGCGGCGATCGCCGAGGGCCTGCACATCATCAGCGACGAGACCTGGCGCGACACCCTGCACCGGCCGCACGAGACGGCGGTGTTCAGCCCGGCCGGCATGTGGCCCGACGAGGTCACCGTCCTCGACGACGCGGTCGGCTCGCTGCTCCCGGCCGCCTGGCCGATGGCCGTCGCCCGCTACCCCGCCACCGCCGCAGGGGCCGCGCTGCGCGCCAGGACCCTCGACGCCCTCGCCGCGCTCGGCGCCCTTGTCGCGGGCCCGGTCGCCGCCGCCGCGGCGCACGCGCTGGACGAGCCCGCCGCCGTCACCGAACGGGCGCTGGCCGCCTCGGCGCTCTACGGCCGTATCGCGCGGGCCGCCCGCGAGGTGGTGCTCGCCGCCGGGGCGCTGGCCCGGCTGCCCGACGCGGGCCGGCATCTCTACGCCGACCTCGGGCCGCTCCGCGACCGGCTCGCCGCGCTCGGCGTCACCGACTCGCTGGAGCTGGAGAACCACCTCGGCGCCCGGCTGGGCACGCCCACCCCCGGCGGCCACCGCTTCGGCGACGAACTGGGCTCGCTCCGGGTCCGCCTGCCCACCGACCCGCTGATCGGCGCGACCCCGGACGAGTGCCTGGAATCCCTCACCTCCACGGCACCGCTGGACCTGCCCCACGTAGCGCGCGCCCTCGCCCACCTCGAAGCCGCCCTCGGCGAAGGGGGGTGAAGGGCCCCTAAGGCGTACCCCCCACCCGGTGGCCCTCCGCCCCCGGGCCGGCCGTGTCCTCCCCGGGCTCGCCCGGTGCGGGCGTGCCGCCGGGGCCCGTACCGTCGCCGGTGCCGCGTCGTACCCTCCGCCACAGGGCCGGCGCGCCGCTGACGACCACCGTCACCAGCACCGCCGCCACCACGCCCTCCCACGGTTCCGCGAAGAGGGAGCCGCCCGCCACACCGATGAGCTGATATGTCGCCGCCCATGCCAGGCACGCGGGGATGTCGCCCCGGGCGAACCGGCGCAGCGGCCAGCGGCCGATGAGGCACGCCAGCATCACCGGGATGCGGCCCGCCGGGACCAGGCGGGAGAGGACCAGGACCGTCACACCGCGTTCGCGCAGGTTCCGCTGGGCCGCCTCCAGGCGGTCGGGCGGGGCGTGTTCGCGGAGCGCCGAGAGCCAGCGCGAGCCGTTCTTCGAGCCGACCCCGCGCCGCCCGAGCCAGTACAGCGCCACATCGCCGAGGAGCGCCGCGCAGGACGCCGTCAGGAAGAGGCCGGCCAGCGAGAGCATGTTGAAGGGGGAGCGCTGGTGGAGCGCCACCACCGCCGCCGTGGACACCACCGCCCCCGTCGGCACCACCGGCACCAGCGCGCCCAGCGCCACCAGCAGGAAGACCGACGGATAGCCGACCGCCTGCTGGGTCGACTCCGGTGGCACCACCGTGAGCTGGGAGAGTATCCCGTCGATCACCGCGCGCTCACCGCCCGGCCACCGGGCGCGCGCTCTCGCCGTGCCGCAGCAGATGGACGGTCACCTCGGGCGCGGCCACCGCAGCCTTCCGTACGAACTCGTCGCCCGGCGCGTAGAACTCGTGCGGCCTGACCCCGTCCAGGCCGATCGGCCAGTACGTGCCATAGTGCACCGGCACCGCCGCGCGCGGCGCCAGCCGGGCGAGCGCCTGGGCCGCGCGCCCCGCGTCGAGATGGCCGTGCCCCAGATACGGGCCCCAGCCGCCGACCGGCAGCAGCGCCACATCCACCGGGCCCACCGTCTCGGCCATGGCGTCGAAGAGCCCCGTGTCGCCCGCGAAGTACGTCCGCGACGCGCCGCTGATCACATAGCCGAGCGCGGGCGAGCGGTGCGGGCCCACCGGCAGCCGCCGCCCGTCGTGGCGCGCGGGCACCGCACGGACCCGTACCGCCCCGACCTCCACCTCGTCCCCCACGTCGACCTCCGTGATCCACAGCCCGGCCGCCGAACGGCGTGCGTCGAGCCGCCGGAGCCCCGGCACCGCCGCCGAGGCGCCGCGCGGCACGATCAGCCGGGTGCCGGGCGCCAGCCGGGCGAGCGAACGCTCGTGGAGATGGTCGCGGTGGAGGTGCGAGACGAGCACCGCGTCGGCGCGGGCCGCCTCGGGCGGCGGTACGGGGCCCGACCGGCGCCGCAGATGGGCCAGCCGGCGCACGAAGACCGGGTCCGTCAGGACCCGTACCCCGGAGTCCTCGACCGTGCAGGTGGCATGGCCCCACCAGGTGATGACAGTTCCCACGACCGACCTCAGCTCCGTCCCGCCCGGCGCGCGCGGGGGCGCGGGGTGTGCCGCCTCGCGCCCGGTGCCGCCCTTCGCCCTCAGCCTACGGCCGTCACCCGGCCGCCGTACGGGGTGCGCCCGGACGCGCGCCTCCGGCCGCCCCGTGCGCGCCTGCCTCGCGAAGGCGCGCGCGGGTTAGGGTCGGCGGAACGAAGGCAGGTCCGGGGGGACGGGGCCCGCGGTGCGCGGGGGAGCGGGGAGCGGTATGGGCGAGGTACGCGTGACGGCGATCGCCAGCCTGCTGCCGCTGGAGGAGCTGGACCGCGACCCGTTCCTCGTGGACACCCACGGCCAGCATCTGATGTGCGCGCGCTGGGCCGAGGACAAGGGGTACACCGTCACCCGCCAGCTCTACTTCTACCGGCTCCGCCCCGACCACCTCGGGCTCTGGACCGATGTGGAGGCGGGCCTGGTCGATCTCTTCGTCGCCGCCAACGACCGGGTGCTGGAGCGGGCGTTCACCTCCGTGGCCGCGTTCGCCGCGGAGTGCGAGCGGCGGGGCGTACGGCTGGAGACCGCGGGCCTCGCCGAGCCCTGCTACGACGCGGCGCGCAAGGCCGAGGTGCACCGGCGGCTCTCGATCCCGGCGAAGGCGCGCCCGGCGCCCGCCGGGCCTCCGGCGGCCCGGTGAGCGCCGTACGCCGGTAGCGGCGTACATCGGTAGCGCCGTACGCCGGTGGCGCCGTACGCCGGTGACGTGCGCCCGTGCGGCGCGCGCCCCGCCGCGCACCGCACGCCCGGACGCGCGCCCCCGAGTGACCGCTCCCTCAGGGGACCACTCCCTAAGGGGCGCCCCTTGAGGGGCCGTTACCCCCGGGTGCCCTTCCCCTAGGGGCCGGATCCCGTAAGGGGCGTACCGGACAGGGCTCCGGTTCCGCCCGGCCGTGTGCGACGCTGGGGACCGGGCCCGTGAACCGTACGGGGCCGGAGCTGAGGTGGCGGGGCGGCGTGGGCGAGGGGCGTGGGCGGGGGCGTTGGCGTACGACGGGCCGGGCCCTGCTGCGGGTGATCGTGGTGTGGGCGGTGTCCACGGTGACGATGCTGGTGCTCGCGGGGGTGCTGCCCGACTTCCAGCTCCAGTCCGCCGACGGCGACAGCTTCACCCGGATCGCGGTCACCGCCGCCTGGGGCGCGGGCGTCTTCGGGCTCCTCGGGGCGCTGGTCTGGCCCCTGCTGGTACGGGCGCTGCTGCTGGTGCCCGCCCTCGTCCTCGGACTGCTGGTCTTCTTCCTCAACGGCTCGCTGCTGCTGGTCGCGCTCCGGCTCATCCCGGACGGGCGCGGCGCCGCCGACCCCCGTACCGCCGTCGTGGTCGCCGCCGTGATGTCCGCCGTCGCCTCCGCCACCTCCACCGCGCTCGCGGTCGGTGACGACGACGCCGTCCGGCGCCGGCTCTCCCGGCTCGCCGGACGTGGGCGGCGCGGCCGCAGGGGCCGCGGGGGCCGCGACGGCGGCGGCCCCGAGGAGGCGCCGGGCACCGTCTTCCTCCAGCTCGACGGGGTGGGCCACCAGGTGCTGCTGGACGCGGTCGCCGCCGGGAGCGTGCCGCACCTGGCGGGGTGGCTGGGCGAGCATCCCACCCACCGGCTGACGCCCTGGCGCACCGACTGGTCCAGCCAGACCGGCGCCAGCCAGCTCGGCATCCTGCACGGCTCCAATCACGACGTCCCCGCCTTCCGCTGGTACGAGAAGGAGAGCGGCCGGGTCATGGTCAGCAACCGCCCGGCGAGCGCCGCCGAACTCCAGCGCCGCGCCATCGAGCGCACCGGCGACGGCGGGCTGCTCACCTTCGACGGCGCCAGCCGGGGCAACCTCTTCTCCGGCGGCGCCGACCAGCTCGCCCTGGTGCTCTCCATCGCCGCCCGGCGCGGCCGGGCCAACCGCTCCCGGGCCGGGTACTTCGCGTACTTCTCCGACCCGGCCAACGCCGTCCGTACGGCCCTCTCGTTCGCCGCCGACGTCTGCCGCGAGATCGGCCAGTCGACCCGGGCCAGGATCAGGGGCGACCGGCCCCGGGTGAGCCGGGGCGGGCTCTACCCGTTCATCCGGGCCTTCGCGACCGTCGTGGAACGGGACGTCGTGGTGACGGCGGTCCTCGGCGACATGCTGGCGGGCCGTACCGCCGTCTACGCCGACCTGGTCGCCTACGACGAGGTCGCGCACCACTCGGGGCCGCGCTCCCGGGACGCCGCGCGGGTGCTGACACGGCTCGACCGGGCCGTCGGACTGATCGCCAGGGCCGCCGAGCACGCCCCGCGCCCGTACAGGATCGTGCTCCTCTCCGACCACGGCCAGAGCCCCGGCGAGACCTTCGAGGGCGCGTACGGGCTCACCCTGAAGGACCTCGTCCTGGCCGGCTGCGGGCTCCCCCTCTCCCGGCGCGCCCGGCGGACCAGGAGCGGCGCCGAGGCCCGCGACGCCGCCCGCCACGCCGTCCTCGGCCCCGTCAGGGCCGCCCTGAACCGCCCGGAGCCCGCCGAACCCAACGACGCCTACGAGGCCGCGGAGCGCGGTGTGCCGGCGCGGGGCGTACGGGAGCGGACGGCACCCGGGGCGGGCGCCCCGGAGCGCACGGAAGGGGCGACGGGCGCCCCGGAGCCTACGGCGCCCGCCGCGGGTGCCGTCGGCTCCGGAGCACGCGCGGCGGGCGCCGAGCCCGCCCCGGCGCGCGCCCCGGCGCCGGTCGTGCTCGCCTCCGGGAACCTCGGCCTGATCTCCTTCCCCGACCTGCCGGGGCGGGCCAGCCGGGAGGAGATCGACCGCCGCCACCCGGCGCTGCTCCGTACGCTCGCCGCCCATCCGGGGATCGGATTCCTGCTGGTACGGAGCGAGGAGCACGGCTCCGTGGTGCTGGGGCCCGGCGGCGCCGAGGTCCCCGTCGCCGAACTGGCGGACGACGGACCGCTCGCGGCGATGGGTCCCGGCGCGGCGGACGCGGTGCGGCGCGCCGACACGTTCCCGCATGTCGCCGACGTCATGGTCAACTCGACCTGCGACCCGGCGACGGGTCGGGTGCACGCCTTCGAGGCGCAGATCGGCTCGCACGGCGGGCTCGGCGGCGACCAGGGGCGGCCCTTCCTGCTCTCCCCGCTGGTGCTCTCGGCGCCGGTGGAGGACGGCGGTGAACTCGTCGGCGCGGAACGGGTGCACACCGTCCTCCGGCGCTGGTTGCGGGAGGCCGGCGGGCCCCAGGTGCCGCTCCCGCCGCCCGGCGCGACCGCCCTGGCCGAGGGGCCCGCCGAGGCGAATGTGTTCTCTGCCGGAGCACGCACGACCGAGAACGAGCGGGACCCGGCGTAGCGCGCGTCCCCCGTGCGAGCGGTTTCCGCCGGTAGCAGGACCGGCGGTGGCCGCGCCTGGGCAGGGGTGGCATGTCCCAGGAGGTCATGCCCATGCGCAGTGCCCCGGCTCCCGCCCAGCGCGCCACCGTCGCGTATGCCACGGCCGCGCACCGCGCCGCCGTGCGCCGGGCCGTGGTGGTGGCGCTGCTGGTGCTCGTCGCGCTCCTGGGCCTCTCCTTCTCGCCCTGCTCCGCGGCCGTACGGGCCGCCGCGCCACAGCCCCCCGTCTCCGGCACCTCCGCACCGTCGGACCCGGGCGGCGACGGGCAGCAGGACACGGCCGAGACCGACCAGCACACCGACCCGGCCAGGACCGAGCGTCCGGTGCGGGCCCGGGTGGAACCGCCGGCCCTCGCCGCCCCGTACGGCGCCCGGCCCGCCCCGTATCCGAGCCACCGCCTCCTCGCGGGACCCCCGCGCGCGGCCGGCTCGACGCGCTGTGTGGTGCTGCGCTGCTGACCGGACCCGCCTCCGCGCGTCCACCGGGCTCCCCCACGGCGTCCCGCACGCCGGGCCCGCCCGCTTCAGCAGCACGTTCACCCCCTTCGTCAGCGTGAGGACACAGCCATGCCCATCGACGCCTTCGCCGCGCTCAACGCCATGATCCGGGCCGAGGCCGCGCGCGCCGGAACCCCCAAGCCGCGCCGTCGCACCCCGGCCCCCGACCCGGCCGCCACCGAACCCCCCGCCCCTGAGACCGCTCCCGACCCCGACCCCGAGCCCGAACTCGTCGCCGCCGCCGGGGAGCCGGCCGAGCGGGCGCCCGGGGAGCGGGCACCGGGCGAGGGCGGTACGGCGGCGCGCTGACCGCCGGCCGGCCCGGCCGCACCCGTACATCCGTACCCGCGTGGTGCGTACGGGTGCGGCCGGGCCCCGCTCAGCCGTCCCCGCGCGCGAGGCTCTCGCGTTCGATCAGCCGGGGGAGCGGGACCTGTACGGTACGGGCCGCGCCGCCGTCGAGGAGGCGGGTCAGCTCCCGCGCGGCGATCCGGCCGAACGCGACCGCGTCCCGGGAGAGCGCCGTCAGCCAGGGGGTGACGAGCCGGCAGAGCGCCGAGTCCTCCCAGGAGATCACCGAGACATCGCCGGGCACCGCGCGCCCGAGCCCGGCCGCGACCGCCGCCCCGGCGGCGGCCATCACATCGTTGTCGTAGATCAGGGCGGTCGGCGGCCGCTCCTCCTCCAGCACCCGGCGGGTCACCGCCGCGCCCTGGGTGTCGGAGTAGTCGGTGGTGAGCGAGCGGACCTCGGTCAGCCCGTACCGCGCGGCCTCGGCCCGGAGCGAGCGGGTCCGCCGCTCGGTGTGGGCGAGCGAGGAGGGCCCCGCGATATGGACGACCCTGCGGTGCCCCAGCGCGTGGAGCCGTTCCACCACGGCGGCCATCGCGCCCGCGTCGTCCGCCCGTACCCGGCTCAGCGCCGGGTGCGTACGGGTGTCGCCGTCCGGCAGTTCGCCGATGACGACGGCGGGCAGCTCCAGCTCGTCCAGGAGCCCCGGGCGCGGGTCGTCGGTCCGCGGGTCGACCACCAGGACGCCGTCCACCCGGTGCTCGGCCCACCAGCGGCGGTAGACCGCGCACTCGGCGGTGACGTCCTCCACCACCTGGAAGAGGAGGCCGAGCTGACGTTCTGACAGGATCTCCTGGATGCCGGAGATGAGGTGCAGGAAGAACGAGTCGACGCCGAGGGAGGCCGCCGGGCGGGCCAGCACCAGGCCCACCGTGGCCGAGCCCTCGCCGGAGAGCGCGCGGGCGGCCGTACTGGGGCGCCAGCCGAGCTGTTCCGCCACCCTGCGGACCCGGTCGCGGGTGATCTCCGAGACGCCCGGCCGGTCGTTGAGGGCGAAGGACACGGCGCTCTCCGAGACCCCGGCGCGCTGCGCGATGTCCTTCATCGTCGGGCGGCGCGCCGGAGTGCGCCGGACGGTGGACCGCTCCGAAGGCCGGTCGGCTGTCACCCCGGATACCCCTTCCTGCCGCATTTCCCGCCGTATTTCCTGCCGTATCGGACGAGCGGCCCTCAGCTAGGACCAATGCGTTTGAGTCGCGGCATCCTAAAGCGCATTAGTCTTCGGCTGCAACTAATGGCCGTCGCCCGACGTGACCTGGGCTTAAACCAGCCGTCAACACCTTTGTGGCCAGAATGTGTTGACTTTCGCGCGAGGTCATTGCAAGGTCTGCTGGGCATAGGAGTCGGGACGATGGCGTCCCGGCTCGCCGAACGCATGTACCTGGTCCGAGCAGAAGGAGCCGTCCACCGTGCGCATCTCCCGAAGAGCAGTCGCCCTCGCCGCTGTTCTCGCCACCGTCCTGCCGCTCAGCGCCTGCGGTGGAGGATCGTCCGACGACAGTTCTTCCGACGCCTCGGGTGAGATCAAGGGGAAGATCACCTTCCAGACCTGGAACCTCCAGGCCAACTTCAAGGACTACTTCAACGGGGTCATCAAGGACTTCGAGAAGGAGAACCCCGGCACCACGGTGAAGTGGGTCGACCAGCCCGCCGAGGGGTACGCGGACAAGCTGAGCGCCGACGCGGCGGGCGGCACCCTCCCGGACGTCGTCAACATCGCCCCCGACCTGGTGGCCCCGCTCGCCAAGGCCGGACTCGCGCTCGACCTGGACCAGGACAAGACGGCCTCCTCGTACGCCAAGGAGTATCTGCCGGACGCCTGGAAGAGCCACCAGATACCGGGACTTGAGGGGACGTACGGCTTCCCCTGGTACCTGAACACCGGCCCCACCTTCTACAACAAGCGCCTCTTCAGCGAGGCCGGGCTCGACCCCGAGAAGCCCCCGACCACCTACGACCAGGTCTTCTCGGACGGGCTGAAGATCGCCAAGCAGTCCAAGGGCGAGATCGCCACCCTCGCCCAGGTGCCCACCATCGAGGACTTCGGCCGCTACGGCGTCTCCCTGATGAACGACAAGGGCACCGAGTTCACCTTCAACGACGCCAAGGGCGTCGAGATGCTCACCGAGTACAAGAAGCTCTTCGAGGCCAAGGCGCTCGACCCGCAGGCACTCACCGCGACCCCCGAGTCCTCCGGCACCAAGTTCCTCACCGAGTCCGTGGCGATGAACCCGGGCAGCGCCTTCGACCTGGAGAACTTCAAGAAGAAGGCCCCGAACCTCTACAAGAACATCGGCATCACGGACCAGATCAGCAACACCGGCAAGGTCAACATGTACGTGATGGGCGTGATGGTCAACTCCAAGACCAAGGAGAAGCCCGCCGCCGTCGCCTTCGCGCACTACGTGACCGACGCGACCCGCCAGATGTCCTTCGCCAAGCAGGTCGCCATCTTCCCGAGCACCGAGGGCTCGCTCGACGACCCGTACTTCACCAAGGAGGACGGCACCGACGAGACCCGGGTGCGCATCGCCGCCGCGCAGTCCCTGAAGAAGGCCGAGAACTACACGCCCGTCCTGTTCAACGAGCAGATGAAGACGGAGCTGCGCAACCAGGTCGCCAAGGCGCTCCAGGGCAAGCAGTCCCCGCAGGCCGCGCTCGACCAGGCCGTCGAAGCGTGCAACCGTCTGCTCAAGCAGAGCTGAGAGCCGAGCCCCGCACCATGAAAAGCACCACCGCCCCCCGGGCGCTCTCCTCCGACTCCGCCGCGGCGGGGTCCACCTCCCGGAGCTTCGGCTCCGGCGGTGGGCCCCGCCGCGGGCGCGCCCCGGGGATCCGGCGTCAGCACACCGTCAGTCCCTGGCTCTTCGCGGCCCCCGGACTCCTGATCGTCGGCACCTTCAGCCTCTACCCGTTCCTCAGCACCGTGGTCAACTCCTTCACCGACCGCCGGACGCTGATCGCCGGCAGCTTCGTCGGGCTGGACAACTTCCGCGAACTGCTCCACGACGACATGTTCTGGATCGGGCTGCGCAACAGCACCCTCTACATGCTCGGCGTCGTCCCGGCCCTGGTGCTGCTGCCGCTCCTGCTGGCACTCCTCGTCCAGCGGCAGATCCCCGGCATCGGCTTCTTCCGCTCCGCCTTCTACACGCCCGTCGTCGCCTCGATCGTGGTGGTCGGCCTCATCTGGGTCTGGCTCCTCGACGACCGGGGGCTCGTCAACTGGCTGCTGGGGATCGTCGGCATCGACCGGATCAGCTTCCTCAGCGACCAGTGGCTGCTGCTGCTCAGCGCGATGACGGTGACGGTCTGGAAGGGCCTCGGCTACTACATGATCATCTACTTGGCGGCGCTGGCGAACGTGCCCCGTGAACTCCACGAGGCCGCCTCCGTCGACGGGGCCGGCGCGGTCCGCCGCTTCGTCACCGTCACCGTGCCCGCCGTACGCTCCACCATGGTCCTGGTCGGCGCGCTCTCCTCGGTCGCCGCCTTCAAGGTCTTCTCCGAGGTCTATCTGCTGGCCGGCCCCAGCGGCGGCCCGGCGGGGGAGGACACCACCCTCGTCATGCTCGTCCAGCGGATGGGCACCGGGCTCAGCGGCCGGGTCGGCTACGCCTCCGCGCTCTCCGTCGTCATCTTCGTCGTCACGGTCGCCCTGATGCTGCTGGTGCTGCGCGCCGACCGCAAGGAGGACGCGTGACCATCCTGAGGACCATCGACGCCGAAGGCCGGCGCATCGCGCCCTGGCAGCTCGTGCTCCGCTACGCCCTGCTGCTCGTGATGCTCGCCGTCATGGTCGGCCCCTTCCTCTGGCAGCTCTCCACCTCCCTCAAGGGCCCGACGGAGGACATCTACAGCTACCCGCCCTCCTTCTTCCCGGGCGAGCCGACCCTGCACAACTACGCCGAGGTCGCCCGGATCATCCCGGTGTGGGACTACGCGCTCAACTCCCTGAAGGTGGCCACCGCCAACGTTGTCACCAACTGCGTGGGCGCCGCCCTGGCCGGATACGCGCTGGCGCGGCTGAGCTACCGGGGGCGCAAAGCCGCGATGCTGGCGTTCATCCTCGCCATGCTCGTCCCCGTCGAGGCCATCATCATCGCCCAGTTCACCACCATGCGGGACCTCGGCCTCAACAACACCCTCATCGGGGTGCTGCTGCCCGGCTGCGTCGGCGCGATGAACGTGCTGCTCATGCGGAACGCCTTCCTCAGCCAGCCGCGAGAGGTGGAGGACGCCGCCTTCGTGGACGGCGCCAACGTCTGGCAGCGCTTCCTGTGGATCTCGCTCCCCGGGGTCAAGGGCACCCTCGCCGTGGTCGCGATCTTCTCGTTCATGGGCGCGTGGGACGACTTCCTCTGGCCGCTGATCGTCCTCAGCGACCCGGAGAACTTCACCCTGACCGTCGGACTCAACTACCTCCAGGGCACCTTCGTCCAGGACCCCCGGCTCGTCGCGGCCGGGACGATCATCGCGGTGGCCCCGCTCATCCTGCTCTTCGCCTGCCTCCAGCGGTACTTCTTCCGGGGCGTCGGCGAAGGCGCGATCAAGGGCTGACCCGCCTCTCTCCGCACCCCGTACTCCCCTCCGTACCCCCGCACTCCGATCCGTACCTCTCACCGCCCCTCGCCCCAGAACCAGGACACCGTCGCCCCCATGAGCACTGCCGCACCACGCTTCGGCGTCAACTACACGCCCAGCCAGGGGTGGTTCCACCACTGGCTGGACTTCGACCTGGACGACGTACGGGCCGACCTGGACTCGATCGCGGCGCTCGGCCTCGACCACATCCGGGTCTTCCCGCTCTGGCCGCTCTTCCAGCCCAACCGCACCCTGATCCGGCCGCGCGCCGTCGAGCAGCTCGTCCAGCTCGCCGACGCCGCCGCCGAACGCGGTCTGGACGTCAATGTCGACGGGCTCCAGGGCCATCTGTCGAGCTTCGACTTCCTGCCCGCGTGGACCCGTACCTGGCACCGGCGGAACCTGTTCACTGACAACGATGTCGTCTCCGGACAGGCCGCCTACCTCAGAACCCTCGCCGCCGCCCTCGCCGACCGGCCCAACTTCATCGGCATGACCATCGGCAACGAGATCAACCAGTTCTCGGGCCCGCCCCACCCCGACCCCGACCCGGTCACCCCCGACCAGGCCGCCGCGTGGCTCCGTACCCTGCTCGCCGCCTGCGAGGAGGGCGCCCCCGGCAAGCTCCATCTGCACGCCGAGTACGACGCCGCCTGGTACCAGGACGGCCACCCCTTCACCCCCGAACAGGCCGCCACCCTCGGTGCCGTCACCGCCGTGCACTCCTGGGTCTTCAACGGCACCGCGCAGCGCCACGGCAGGACCGGCACCGCCACCGAGCACCACGCCGCCTATCTGATCGAACTCGCCAAGGCGTGGGCCCGCACCCCGGACCGGCCGGTCTGGCTCCAGGAGGTCGGCGCCCCCGCGCCGCTCATCCCGGCCGAGAACGCCGCCGCCTTCACCGAGGCCACCGTCGCCAACGCGCTGGACTGCGCCGACGTCTGGGGCGTCACCTGGTGGTGCTCCCACGACGTCTCCCGCTCCCTCGCCGACTTCCCGGAACTGGAGTACGGCCTCGGGCTGCTCACCAACGACCGGAAGGTGAAACCGGCCGGCGAGGCACTGGCCCGTACGGTCGCCGCCTGGCGGGAGCGGAGTTACGCGCCCGCGCCCCGCACCCTCGGGCTCGTCCTGGACACCGGCGGCGACGAGTCCGCGCCCGCCCGCGCCACCTGCGCACCCGGCGGCGCCTTCTTCGAGGCGTTCGCCCGGCTGACCGCCGAGGGCGCCCGGCCCGCCGTGGTCCTCGCGAGCCGGGCCGAGGACACCGCGTACCTCGGCTCCCGCTCCGTCACGGAGCTCGTCCGCCCGGACGATGTCGCCTGACCGGACACCCCGGTCACACTGGACCCCGGCACCCCACGGTCCACCGAGAACCCGCAGGCCACCGAAAACCCACAGCCCACCCGGAACCCACGGTCTCCCACCGCACCACCCACCCCAGGAGCACCCGCTATGCACGACGACCGCACCCTGGTCGAAGGACGCCTCAAGCGCGTCCTCGCCGAACGCATCCGGCCCGCCGTCTACCCCGAGTCGATCCCGCTGGACGTCGCCGTCTGGCACGCGCCCGGTGAGCCCGTCCCCGTCGCGGAGGGCATCGCGGGACCCGCCGAGCCGGTCTCGGCCGGCGACCGCTGGGGCGCCCCCTGGGGTACGAGCTGGTTCCGCGTCTCCGGCACCGTCCCCGCCGCGTGGGCGGGCCGGACCGTCGAGGCCCTGCTCGACCTCGGCTTCGACGAGAACATGCCCGGCTTCCAGTGCGAGGGCCTTGTCTACCGCCCCGACGGCACCCCGGTGAAGGGCCTCAACCCGCGGAACCAGTGGGTCAGGATCGGCGCCCCCGCCGAGGGCGGCGAAGAGGTCGTGCTCCACATCGAGGCCGCCTCCAACCCGGTGATCCTCGACTACCACCCCTTCCTGCCGACGCAACTCGGCGACAAGGAGACCGCGGGCGACGAACCCCAGTACACCCTGGCCCGGATGGACCTCGCCGTCTTCGACGAGAACGTCTGGAACCTCGTCCAGGACCTGGAGGTGCTCGGCGAGCTGATGGCCGAACTCCCCGTGGAGGGCGCCCGCCGCTGGGAGATCCTCCGTGCGATCAGCCGCGCCCTCGACGCGGTCGACCTCCAGGACGTCAACGGCACGGCCGCCGCCGCCCGCGCCCACCTCGCCGAGGCGCTGGCCACCCCCGCCCCGGCCACCTCCCACCGGATCGGCGCGGTCGGCCACGCCCATATCGACTCCGCCTGGCTCTGGCCGCTGCGCGAGACGGTCCGCAAGGTCGCCCGTACGACGGCGAACATGACCGCCCTGCTGGAGGACGAGCCCGAGTTCATCTTCGCGATGTCCCAGGCCCAGCAGTTCGCCTGGATCAAGGAGCACCGCCCCGAGGTCTACGCCAAGGTCAAGAAGGCCGTCGCGGAGGGCCGGTTCGTGCCCGCCGGCGGCATGTGGGTCGAGTCCGACACCAACATGCCCGGATCCGAGGCGATGGCCCGCCAGTTCGTGCACGGCAAGCGGTTCTTCCTCGACGAGTTCGGCATCGAGAACGACGAGGCGTGGCTCCCCGACACCTTCGGTTTCGCCGCCGGGCTGCCCCAGATCATCAAGGCCGCCGGATCCAAGTGGCTGCTCACCCAGAAGATCTCGTGGTCCACGATCAACAAGTTCCCCCACCACACCTTCCGCTGGGAGGGCATCGACGGCACCCGGATCTTCACCCACTTCCCGCCCGTCGACACCTACAACTGCTCCATGACGGGCGAGCAGATCGCCCACGCCGCGAAGAACTTCAAGGAGAAGGGCGTCGCCCGGCGCTCCCTCGCCCCCACCGGCTGGGGCGACGGGGGCGGCGGCACCACCCGTGAGATGGTCGCCAAGGCGGCCCGGCTGCGCAGCCTCGAAGGCTCCGCCACCGTCGAGTGGCAGACCCCCGGCGACTTCTTCGCCCAGGCCGAGGCCGAGTACCCCAACCCGCCCGTCTGGGTCGGCGAGCTCTACCTGGAACTGCACCGCGCCACCCTGACCAGCCAGGCCAAGACCAAGCAGGGCAACCGGCGCAGCGAACACCTCCTCCGCGAGGCCGAGCTGTGGGCCGCCACCGCCGCCGTCACGACGGGCGCCGCCTACCCGTACGAACTCCTCGACCGGGTCTGGAAGACGGTACTGCTCCACCAGTTCCACGACATCCTGCCCGGCTCCTCCATCGCCTGGGTGCACCGCGAGGCCGAGAAGACCTATGGCACGGTCGCCGCGGAGCTCACCGGCGTCATCGGGGCCGCGCAGCGCGCCCTCGCCGGCGACCCCGAGGGCGGCCTCCCGCTCGCCTTCAACGCGGCGCCGCACGCCAGGGGCGGCGTCCCGGCGGGCGCGGCGGGCGTGCCGGGGAGCGGCGCCGCCCCGCAGCTCACCGCGCGCGACGGCGGCGGGTTCGTGCTCACCAACGGCCTGCTGGAGGTCGAGATCGACGGCCGGGGCCTGATCGTCTCGGCGTACGACATCAGCGCCGAGCGGGAGGCGATCGCCCCCGGCGAGGCCGCCAACCTGCTCCAGATCCACCCCGACTTCCCCAACCAGTGGGACGCCTGGGACGTCGACGCGTTCTACCGGAACACCGTCACCGACCTGACGGAGCTGGACACGCTCACCGCGATCGGGGCCGACGAGGAGACCGGCGGCGCCGGGACCGTCGGGGTCCGTGTCGTACGGAGCTTCGGGGAGTCCACGGTCACCCAGCTCCTCACCCTCGCGCCGGGCGCCAAGCGGCTCGACATCGACACCGAGGTCGACTGGCACGAGACCGAGAAGTTCCTCAAGGCCGCCTTCCCGCTCGACATCCACGCCGAGCGGTACGCCTCCGAGACCCAGTTCGGCCATGTGTACCGGGCCACCCACACCAACACGAGCTGGGACGCCGCCAAGTTCGAGGCGTGCAACCACCGCTTCGTGCACCTGGAGGAGCCCGGCTGGGGCGTCGCCCTGGTCAACGACTCCACCTACGGCCACGACGTCACCCGTACGGTCCGGGGGTCCGACGCCGGGACGACCACCACCGTCCGGGTCTCGCTGCTCCGCGCCCCGCGCTTCCCCGACCCCGAGACCGACCAGGGCGTCCACCGTTTCCGCCACGCGCTGGCCCCCGGCGCGGGGATCGGCGACGCTGTACGGGAGGGCTACCGCGTCAACCTGCCCGAGCGCCGGCTCACCGGATCGAAGGAAGTCGCTCCGCTGGTCACCGTCGACAACGACGCGGTCGTCGTCAGCGCGGTCAAGCTGGCCGACGACGCGAGCGGCGATGTGGTGGTACGGCTCTACGAGGCCACCGGCGGCCGGGCCAAGGCCCGGGTCGGCCTCGGCTTCGCGGCCACCGGGATCGCCGTCACCGACCTGCTGGAGCGCCCGCTCACCGCAGCGCCGGAGGGCGCGCAGGCCGCCCCCGAAGTGCGGGACGGCGCGGTCCTGCTGTCGCTCCGTCCGTTCGAACTGGTCACGCTCCGGCTGACCAGGGGCTGACCGGCACCGGGCGCTCACGGCCGGCCCTCCGGGGCCGTGCCGCCCCGGGCCTGGGCGGAGACCAGGTCGAGAAAGGCCCGTTCGTTGCCCGCGAGCCCCGCCGCCGTGAGCGCCGCGTCGGCCTCCTCGATCGGGGCCGCGAGCAGCGGCGCGGCCAGCCCGGCCCGGACCGGGTCGTCCAGCACCGCCCGTACGGCCGCCAGCAGCCGCAGATAGGCGCGGGCCGCGGTCTGCTCGTCCGCCGCGCCGGGGGTGCGGGACGTGATGGTCGACATGTCGCTTCCTTCCCATGAACCGGAGTGGGCCCGGCGGCCCCGGGACCTTCCCGGAAAATCCACCGGACCCTCAAGTCTGGTTCATGGGTCTGACAATGGGGTGTGCGCCGCTCCCCGCGCGGCGGTCACGCCCGTACGGGGAGCGGCGCTCACTCCTCGACGAGCATCCCCGCGCGCAGCCGGGTCAGGATGCGGTTGAGCAGCCGCGACACATGCATCTGCGACACGCCCAGCTCGGCGCCGATCTGCGACTGCGTCAGCTCCTGGCCGAAGCGCATCTCCACGATGGCGCGCTCACGGTCGCCGAGCTGTTCCAGCAGCGGCGCCAGGGCATGGAGGTTCTCGACCTTCTCCATCGCCGGATCGGCCTCGCCCAGCACATCGGCGAAGGTCCGCCCGCCGCCGTTGGTGCCGTCCTCGCCGGTGGGCATGTCCAGCGAACCGGCGGTGTAGCCGTTGGTCGCGACCAGGCCCTCGATGACCTCCTCCTCGGTGAGCCCGAGGAGTTCGGAGAGCTCCTTGACGGTCGGGTCCCGGTCCAGGGCCGTCGCCAGGTGCTCCTTCGCCTTGGCCAGTTCGACGCGGAGCTCCTGGAGCCGGCGCGGAACATGGACGGCCCAGCTCGTGTCACGGAAGAACCGCTTGATCTCGCCGACGATGTACGGCACGGCGAAGGAGGTGAACTCCACCTCGCGGGAGAGGTCGAACCGGTCGATCGCCTTGATCAGGCCGATCGTGCCGACCTGGAGGACGTCCTCCAGATCGCCGCCGCCCCGGTTGCGGAAGCGGCCGGCGGCGAACCGTACGAGCGACTGGTTCATCTCGATCAGCGTATTGCGGGCGTACTGGTATTCGGGCGTGCCCTCTTCGAGGTCCCGGAGCCGGTCGAAGAAGAGCTTCGACAGCTCCCGGGCGTCTCTCGGCGCGACCCGCGCCGGGTCCTCGATACGGGGCAACTCCCCGGTGGTGCCCGGCGCCGTGGGTGAGCCGGCCAGGACGACGCCCGCCATCTGCTCGGCCTCGACGGCATCCACAGTCCTGGTCGTCATGACACTCACCCTCCAACGCAGCGGTCCGTACAGGATGCGCTTGTGCCCCCGCTCGGAGTTCTCATTCCCCGTTTCCGCGAAAAGTTTCCCGCGTCACCCCGGAACCGGGCTCCGCCCTACCCGTTGACCTTCGCCGGATCGCCGCCCAGCCGCCGGCCCTCGTCCAGGGCGGCGAACGCGGCCAGGTCGTCGCCGTCCAGCTCGAAGCCGAAGACGTCGAAGTTCTCCCGGATCCGGGACGGCGTCACGGACTTGGGGATCGCCACGTGCCCCGTCTGGAGGTGCCAGCGGAGCACCACCTGGGCCGGTGTCCGCTCGTGCTTGCGGGCGATCGCCACCACCGTGGGGACCTCCAGCAGCCCCTTGCCCTGGCCCAGCGGCGACCACGCCTCGGTGACGATGGAGTGCTCGGTGTGGTAGGCGCGGGACGCGGCCTGCTGGAACTGCGGGTGCAGCTCGATCTGGTTGACCGCGGGGACCACGGAGGTCTCGCCGGCCAGCCGCTCCAGGTGCTCGGGGAGGAAGTTCGAGACCCCGATGGCGCGGGCGCGCCCGTCGGCGAGGATCTTCTCGAACGCCTTGTACGTGTCGACGTACAGGTCCTTGGCCGGGAGCGGCCAGTGGATCAGATAGAGGTCGACATGGTCGAGGCCGAGCCGGGAGAGGGAGGCGTCGAACGCGCGCAGAGTCGCGTCGTACCCCTGATCGCCGTTGCCGAGCTTCGTGGTGACGAAGAGTTCCTCGCGCGGGATGCCCGAGGCGGCCAGGGCCCGGCCCGTACCCTCCTCGTTGGCGTAGAGGGACGCGGTGTCGATCGAGCGGTAGCCGGCCTCCAGTGCCGTCGCCACGGCCCGCGTCGCCTCGTCGTCCGGCACCTGCCAGACGCCGAAGCCGAGCTGCGGCATCTCGATGCCGTTGTTCAAGGTGAGGGAGGGGACCTTGCTCACGAGGTGTCGATCCTAACGTCGTCGGTTTCTGCTCGCCCCAACGATCTCAGAGCCCGGCCGATTCCCGACGGGCGGGGAACCGCTCCCCTCCCCGCCGGCCGGCGCCTCACCGGTAGAGCGCGGCGACCTCCGCCGCGTACGACGCCTCGATCGCCTTCCGCTTCAGCTTGAGCGACGGCGTCAGCAGCCCCCGCGCCTCGCTGAAGGGGTGCGCCAGGATCCGGAACGTACGGATCGACTCGGCCTGCGAGACCGCCGTGTTCGCGGCCACCACCGCCCGCCGGATCTCCGCCTCCAGATCCGGGTCGCGCACCAGTTCGGCGGCCTTGAGCGGCGGCTTGCGGCGCAGCGCGAGCCAGTGGTCCACGGCCTCCTGGTCGATGGTGACCAGCGCCGCGACATACGGCCGGTCGTTGCCGACCACCAGGCACTGCGCGACCAGCGGATGGGCCCGCACCCGCTCCTCCAGCACCACCGGCGATACGCTCTTGCCGCCCGAGGTGACCAGGATCTCCTTCTTCCGCCCGGTGATGGTCAGATAGCCGTCGTCGTCCAGCGCCCCGATGTCCCCGGTGGCCAGCCACCCGTCGTGCAGGGCGTCGTCGGTCGCCTTCGGGTCGTTGAGATACCCCGCGAAGATCTGGCCGCCGCGCAGCCACACCTCGCCGTCGTCCGCGATATGCACGGAGGTGCCGGGGATCGGCCGGCCCACGGTGCCGAACCGGGTGCGCTCCGGCGGGTTGGCGGTGGCCGCCGCACAGGACTCGGTGAGCCCGTACCCCTCGTAGATCCGCACCCCCGCGCCCGCGAAGAAGAGCCCGAGCCGCCGGTCCATCGCCGACCCGCCCGACATGGCGTGCCGCACCCGCCCGCCCAGCGCCTCGCGCAGCCGCGCGTACACCGCCCGGTCGAAGATCTGGTGCTGCATCCGCAGCGCGGCGGAGGGGCCGGGGCCGAGGTCGAAGGCGCGCTGCTCCTGGGCCTCCGCGTACCGCACCGCCACCTCGACGGCCTTGTCGAAGGCCGGGGCCCTGCCCTCCGTCTCGGCCCGCCGGCGCGCCGCGTGGAAGACCTTCTCGAAGATGTACGGCACGGCCAGGATGAACGAGGGCCGGAAGGCGGCCAGATCGGGCAGGAGCGCGCTCGCCTGGAGCGCCGGCTGATGGCCGAGCCTGACCCGGCCGCGCACCGCCGCGATCTCGATCATCCGGCCGAAGACATGCGAGAGCGGCAGGAAGAGCAGCGTCGACGCCTCCTCGCCCCGCCTGCCGCCGAAGACCGGGCCCCAGCGCGCCAGTACGGTGTCCGCCTCGAACATGAAGTTCGCGTGGGTGATCACACACCCCCGGGGGCGCCCCGTGGTGCCCGACGTGTAGATCACCGTGGCCACCGAATCGGGGGTGACGGCCGAGCGGTGCCGGTGCACCACCTCGTCGTCGAGGGCGGCGCCCGCCGCGTACAACTCCTCCACCGCGCCCGCGTCGAGCTGCCAGAGCCGCCCCAGCCCGGGCAGCCGGTCGATGACCGAACCGACGGTCATCGCGTGGTCCTCGTTCTCGACCACACACGCCGAGATCCCGGCGTCGTGCATCATCCAGTGGATCTGCTCGGCGGAGGAGGTCGGGTAGACGGGCACCGGCTGGGCGCCGACGGACCAGAGCGCGAAGTCGAAGAGGGTCCACTCGTAGCGGGTACGGGACATGATCGCGACCCGGTCCCCGAACCGTACGCCCTGCGCCAGCAGCCCCTTCGCCAGCGCCAGCACCTCGTCCCTGAAGGCCGCCGAGGTGACGTCCCGCCAGACGCCGCCCGCGTCCTTGCGGCCCAGCGCGACCCGGTCCGGTTCGTCCAGGGCGTGGTCGAAGACGGCATCGGCGAGCCCGCCGGCGTAGGGCGTGGCCGGCAGCGGGGGGACGGTGAACTCGCGCAATGGCCTGGCTCCTTGTGGCGCTCCGCACAGCCCGGTGACGGTACCCGAACCCGCGAACCGGGGGGAGGGTGCCCGGAGAACCGGTGCGCCTCCCCAAAACCGCAGGCCAGCGCGTCACTGAGGGTGCGAAGGGGCAGGTGGTGAGCCCCATCAGACCCCGGAACAAGCGGGCAACGGGGGAATCTCCACCGAATCCGTACGCCGCGCACACCGGCGCTCTACCATGGCGGACGTTCTGGTACGCATCTGATGCCCCGCCCGGCGCGCTCCGCCCCCGGCGGGGCGGACACCGCCGGTCACGCCACCCGTGCCGCCCGGATCACCCCTCGGCGGGGGCGCGGTGCAGCCGGTCACCGCTCGCCAGGATAGCCGCGGCCAGCGCGTCCGCCGCCTCCCGCGTCGCCGGGCCCGCCCGCCCCGGCCCCGAGGCGCCGCCGTCCAGCAGTACGAACTCCACCCCGCCCAGCTCCGGCAGCCCCGCCTTGGCGGTCACCGGCACCAGGCCCGGCGGGATCAGCCCCCGGGTGTGCGCCATCACGCCGAGCCCCGCCCGGGCCGCCGCGATCAGCCCGCTCAGACTCGCGCTCGTACACGCCACCCGCCACCGCCTGCCGTGCGCCTCCAGCACCTCCAGCGCACGGGCCCGGGTGATCCCCGGCGGCGGGAAGAGAATCAGCGGAACCGGACGCTCCGGGTCGATCCTGAGCTGCGGCGCCCCGATCCACACCAGGCCGGAGCGCCAGACCAGCCGGCCATGGGTGTCGCCGGGCCGCCGCTTGGCCAGCACCAGATCGAGCCCGCCCGCCGCGAGCCGCTGGTGCAGGGTGCCGGAGAGCTCGACGGTCAGCTCCAGGTCGACCTCCGGGTGGTCGCGCCGGAAGGACTCCAGGATCTCCGGGAGCCGCGTCAGCACGAAGTCCTCGGAGGCGCCGAACCGCAGCCGCCCGCGCAGCCGCGTCCCGGTGAAGAAGGCCGTGGCCCGGTCGTGCGCGGCGAGGATGGTCCCGGCGAAGCCGAGCATGGCCTCACCGTCCTCCGTCAGCTCCACGCCGTGCGTGTCCCGGGTGAACAACGGCCGCCCCGTGGCGTCCTCCAGCCGCCGCACATGCTGGCTCACCGTGGACTGCCGTACGCCGAGCCGCCGCGCCGCCTGGGTGAAGCTCAGCGTCTGGGCGACGGTCAGAAAGGTGCGGAGTTGTCCGGGATCGTACATACCCCCAGGGTAGAGCCCCATCGCGAAACGTGATGACAGTCAGGTCGGCATCCGGGATTCCCGATCGACGGGGCGGGGCGCAAGCTGGAGAGGCCCGATCCGCATCCGCATCCGGATCCGCCCCTGATCCCGATCCCGACACAGCCAGCAGTTGGAGCACATGAACCGCCGCACCATCCCGAACGCCCTCTCCCGGCTGCCGGTCGACCCGTACGTCCTGACCCTCCTCGCCACCGTCGGCCTCGCCGCCCTCCTCCCGGTCTCCGGCACCGCCGCGCAGGTCGCGGGCGGCGCCACCACCGGGGCGGTGGCGCTGCTCTTCTTCCTCTACGGCGCCCGCCTCTCCACCGCCGAAGTCGTCGAGGGCCTGCGCCACTGGCGCCTCCACCTCACGGTGCTGGCCTGCACCTTCGTCCTCTTCCCCCTGCTGGGCCTGGCGGCGAGGGGCCTCGTCCCGTTCGCCCTCACCCCGCCCCTCTACAGCGGGCTGCTCTTCCTCTGCCTGGTGCCCTCGACGGTCCAGTCGTCCATCGCCTTCACCTCGATCGCCCGGGGCAATGTCCCCGCCGCGATCTGCGCGGGCTCCTTCTCCAGCCTCCTCGGCATCGTGCTCACCCCGCTCCTGGTCGCGCTGCTGATCGGCGGCGGAACGGCGGGCTTCTCCACGGACTCCCTGGTCAAGATCGTCGCCCAGCTCCTTCTCCCCTTCCTCGCCGGCCAGCTCCTCCGCCGCTGGGTGGCCGGTTTCCTGACCCGCCACAAGAAGGTGCTGGGCCTGGTCGACCGGGGCTCGGTGCTGCTGGTCGTCTACACCGCGTTCAGCGAGGGCGTGGTCACCGGTATCTGGCACCAGGTCACCCCGGCGCGGCTGGGCGTGCTGCTCCTGGTGGAGGCGGTGCTGCTCGCGGCGATGCTGACGGTGAGCTGGTACGGGGCGAAGCGGCTCGGCTTCGTACGGGAGGACCGGATCGCCATCCAGTTCGCCGGCTCCAAGAAGAGCCTGGCCGCCGGACTCCCCATGGCCACGGTCCTCTTCGGCGCCCAGGCCGGCCTGGCGGTCCTCCCCCTGATGCTCTTCCACCAGATGCAGCTCATGGTCTGCGCCGTCCTGGCCAAACGCCGCGCCAAGGACCCGGAGCCCCGGCCGACGCAGGGGGCGCTCCTCATCGGCCGGGGGCTGTCCCGTGCGGCGGGAGGGGATCGCACTCCGGTGGGGTCATACGCCGGTGTGCAGGGCGATCCGGTGGTCTCCCGCGTACACGTTCATGGAGGCGCCGCGGAGGAAGCCGACGAGGGTGAGCCCGCTCTCGGCGGCCAGGTCGACGGCGAGTGAGGACGGCGCCGAGACGGCCGCGAGGACGGGGATGCCCGCCATGACGGCCTTCTGGGCGAGTTCGAAGGAGGCGCGGCCCGAGACCAGGAGGATGGCCCGGGAGAGGGGCAGGAGGTCCTGGCGGAGGGCGCGGCCGACGAGCTTGTCGACGGCGTTGTGGCGGCCGACGTCCTCGCGGATGTCGAGCAGTTCGCCGTCCTCGGAGAAGAGCGCCGCGGCGTGCAGACCCCCGGTCCGGTCGAAGACCGCCTGCGCCGCCCGCAGCCGGTCGGGGAGGCCGGCGAGCAGGGTGGGTTCGACGCGGACCGGGGGAGTGTCGTGGATCGGGAAGCGGGCGGTGGTCCGTACCGCGTCGAGGCTGGCCTTGCCGCAGAGTCCGCAGGACGACGTGGTGTAGACGTTCCGTTCGAGGGTGATGTCGGGAACGGGGACACCGGGGGCGAGCTGGACGTCGACGACGTTGTACGTGTTGGTGCCGTCGGCCTGGGCGCCCGCGCAGTAGACGATGGAGCGGACGTCCTCGGCGGCGGCGAGGACGCCCTCGCTGACGAGGAACCCGGCGGCGAGCGCGAAGTCGTCGCCGGGGGTGCGCATGGTGATGGCGAGCGGTTTGCCGTTGAGGCGGATCTCCAGGGGCTCCTCGGCGACCAGGGTGTCGGGGCGGGTGGTGACGGCCCCGTCCCGGATCCGGATGGTGCGGCGGCGCTCGGTGACCCGTCCCATGGTGATCAGTCCTACTCGTCGTGGTGTCGCTGTGTCGCTCGTTGAACAGGGTGCCCCGGTTCGGCTCCGTTCAGCCGTGCCGAGCCGGGTTCAGCGCTGCTGTACGTGCTGATAGCCGAAGCGGCCCTTGATACAGAGGTTGCCATGGGTCACCGGGTTGTCGTGCGGGGAGGTGACCTTCACGATCTCATTGTCCTGCACGTGCAGGGTGAGGTTGCAGCCGACGCCGCAGTACGCGCAGACGGTGGTGGTCCGGGTCTGGGCCTCCTCGTCCCAGGTGCCCGCCTCGCGCATCCGGAACTCGGTGGTGAAGCTGAGGGCGCCGGTGGGGCAGACCTCGACGCAGTTGCCGCAGTAGACGCAGGCGGAGTCGGTGAGCGGCGCGTCGTGTTCGGTGGAGATACGGGCGTCGAAGCCGCGCCCCGCGACGGAGATCGCGAAGGTGTTCTGCCACTGCTCACCGCAGGCGTCGACGCATTTGTAGCACTGGATGCACTTGTCGTAGTCGCGTACGTACAGTTCGTTGTCGATCTTCGGCTCTTCGTCGAGCCGGGCGGCGTCCGCTCCGAACCGGTCCGGCTCCGCCCCGTACTCCTCGATCCACTCGGCGGCCCGGGGGGTGGTGGAGAGGTCGGTCGCGGAGGCGAGGAGTTCCAGGACGAGCTTTCTGCTGTGCCGGGCGCGCTCGCTGTCGGTGCGGACGGTCATTCCGGGTTCGGCGCGGCGCGAGCAGGCGGGGGCGAGGGTGCGGGCGCCCTCCACCTCGACCACGCAGACGCGGCACGCGTTCTTCGGGGTGAGGGTGTCGCCCTCGCAGAGGGTGGGGAGGTCGGTGCCGGCGGCGCGGCAGGCGTCCAGGACGGTGGTGCCCTCGGGCACCCGGGTCTCCTGGCCGTCGAGGGTGAACTCGACCAGCCGGCGCGGTGGCTGGAGCGGTATCGCGGTCACAGGGCGCTCTCCGTCTCGTGGGCGGTCGCGGGGGTGGTCGGGGGCGCGGGGGCGGCGGCGTAGACCCCCAGGCGGTCGATGGCGGATTCGACGGCGTTCCAGGCGCTCTGGCCGAGCCCGCAGATGGAGGCGTCCCGCATCGCCCGCCCGACCTCGCGGAGGAGCGCGATGTCGTCGTCGGCGGCGGCCCCCGTACGGCCGGCGATCCGGTGCAGGGCCTCCTCCTGGCGGACCGTGCCGATCCGGCAGGGCACGCACTGGCCGCAGGACTCGTCGCGGAAGAACTCGGCGATGCGCAGCAGCATCCGGGGGAGTTCGACGGTGTCGTCCAGGACGAGGACCACCCCGGAGCCGAGGGTGGTCCCGGCGGCGCGGGTGCCCTCGAAGGTGAGCGGGATGTCCCGTTCGTCGGCGCGTACGAAGCCGCCCGCCGCGCCGCCGAGCAGGACGGCCCGTACGGTGGCGGGCGCCTGGGCGAGGTCGAGGAGTTCGCCGAGGGTGGCGCCGAAGGGGAGTTCGTAGACGCCGGGGCGGCCGACGGTGCCGGAGACGCAGAAGAGCTTGGGCCCGGTGGATCCCGGGGTGCCGGTGGCCGCGTACGCCTGGGCGCCGCCGGTGAGGACGGGGAGGACGTTGACCAGGGTCTCGACGTTGTTCTCGGCGGTCGGTTTGGCGAACAGGCCCTGCTCGACGGGGAAGGGGGGTTTGGAGCGCGGCTCGCCCCGGTACCCCTCGATGGAGTTGAACAGGGCGGTCTCCTCGCCGCAGATGTACGCCCCGGCGCCGCGCCTGATCTCGATGTCGAACGCGTATCCCTGGCCGAGGATGTCGTCGCCGAGCAGCCCCCGGGCGCGCGCCCGGCCGATGGCGTGCCGGAGGAGGCGGAGGGCGCGCGGGTACTCGCCGCGCAGATAGAGGTAGCCGTGGCGGGCGCCGACGGCGTATCCGGCGATGGTCATCGCCTCGATCAGGGAGTACGGGTCGCCCTCCATGATCACCCGGTCCTTGAAGGTGCCGGGCTCCGACTCGTCGGCGTTGCAGACCAGATAGTGCGGGTGGGCGGGCTGGGCGGCGGTGGCCTGCCACTTGCGCCCGGTGGGGAAGGCGGCGCCGCCCCGGCCGACGAGACCGGCGTCGGTCACCTCGCGGATGACCCCGGCGGGGCCGAGTTCGAAGGCCCGGCGCAGGGCCGTGTAGCCGCCGTGGGCGCGGTAGTCGTCGAGGCTGTACGGGTCGACGGCGCCGACCCGGCGCAGCAGCGTCAGACCGGGCTGCCCGGCCTGGGGCACGGCGCTCGCGGCGGCCGGCTCGGCGGGCGCCCCGGCGGGGTCGGCGGCGGCGCGCAGCAGGGCGTCGGCGGTGGCGGGGGCGACGACGGCGGTGGCGTACGGGCGGAGGCGCGGGTCGGGGGTGAGGGTGGTGGGGGCCTCTGGGGCGGCGGTGCCTGGGGTGGCGGGGGATGGGGCGCCGGCCTGGATCAGGAGCGCGGCGGGGGCGCGCTCGCAGAGCCCGAGGCAGGGGCTGGGCTGCCACTGGACGGCGCCCGGGGGTGCGCCTTCCGCCGTACCGCTGGAACCGCTTCCACCACCGCCACCGCCGCCCGGGACGGCACCGCCCGAAACCGCCCCGGCCGGCCCGAGCCGCCGCTCCACCTCCGCCCGGAGGGCGGTGGCGCCCCGGCTCGCGCAGGCCAGGTCGGTGCAGAGGTGGAGGAGCTTCGCGGGGCGGGGGCGTACGGCGAACATCGCGTAGAACGTGGCCACGCCGTACGCCTCCGCCGGGGGCACCGTGAGCCGCCGGCAGAGGTAGCCGAGGGCGCCCTCGCTGATCCAGCCGATCCGGTCGTTGACCGCGTGCAGGCCGGGCAGGAGCAGGTCGCGCCGGTCGCGCGCGGCCCTGCCGCCCCGGGCCCACCGCAGGTCGGTGTCGGTACGGTCGTCCGCGCCCTCCCAGGCGGAGTCGGGCGGGCCGAGCAGCGCGTCCACGGCCGCCCGTTCCTCGTCGGTCGGCTTGCTGTCCCCGAAACGCAGGTCCACGACCTGTCAACTCCTCTCCGGGACGGCGGTATCGACGCCACGGGCAGCGACGGTGGCGGCATCGACGTGCAGCTTCTCGATCCGGATCGCGGACGCCTTGAACTCGGCGGTGCCCGCGATCGGGCAGTTGGCCTCGATGGTGAGCTGGTTGGTGTCCACCTCGTCCGGGAAGTGCATGGTCATGAAGGCGAGTCCGGGACGGAGCCCGGGGTCGATCCAGACCGGGGCCAGGACGGCGCCGCGCCGGGAGCTGACCCGTACCTCCTCGCCGACCGTCACCCCGTACCGCTCGGCGTCCTCCGGGCAGAGCTCGACATACTCGCCGCGCCGCAGCGGGGAGGCGAAACTTCCGCTCTGGACACCGGTGTTGTACGAGTCGAGCCGTCGCCCCGTGGTGAGCCGGATGGGGTAGCGGTCGTCGGTCAGGTCGACCGGCGGGTCGTGCCGGACGATGCCGAACGGGGCGGGCCGGCCGCGCCGTTCGGGGTCGCGCTCCCACAACCGGCCGTGCAGGAAGGTGGGTTCGAGGCGGTCGAGGTCGGGGCAGGGCCACTGGATGCCCTGGTGTTCGGCGAGCCGGTCGTAGGTCATGCCGTAGTGGTCGGGGGAGACCGAACGGAGTTCGTTCCAGACCGACTCGGCGTCCGCGTACGTCCAGGCGTGGCCCAGCCGTCCGGCCAGCTCGCAGATGATCTCGGTGTCCTCGCGCGCCTCCCCGGGCGGGTCGAGCGCCTTGCGCACCCGCTGCACCCGGCGCTCGCTGTTGGTGGTGGTGCCGTCGGTCTCGGCCCACGCGGCGGTGGCGGGGAGCACCACATCGGCGAGTTCGGCGGTCTTCGTGAGGAAGATGTCCTGCACCACGAGGCAGTCGAGGCGCCGCAGCCGCCGGACGGCCTGCTCGCTGTCGGCCTCCGACTGGGCGGGGTTCTCGCCGACGCAGTAGACGGCGCGGAGTCCGCCGCTCTCCATCGCCTCGAACATCTCGGTCAGGTTGAGCCCGTAGCGGGGCTGGATGACGGTGTCCCACGCGGTCTCGAACTTCCGCCGTACCGCCGGTTCCAGGATGTCCTGGAAGCCGGGGAGCCGGTTGGGGATGGCGCCCATGTCGCCGCCGCCCTGCACGTTGTTCTGGCCGCGCAGCGGCTGCACCCCGGAGCCGTATCTGCCGACATGTCCGGTGAGCAGGGCGAGGTTGATCAGGGCGCGGACGTTGTCGGTGCCGTTGTGGTGCTCGGTGATGCCCAGCGTCCAGCAGAGCTGGGCCCGTTCGGCGCGGGCGTAGGCGTGCGCGAGCTCCCTGACGGCCTCGGCGGGCACCCCGGTGACGCGCTCGGCGGCGCTGAGTGTCCAGGGCTCGACCTCCGCCGCGTACGCCGCGAAGCCGGTGGTGGCGCGGGCGATGAACGACGTGTTGTGGAGCCCGGCGTGGATGATCTCGCGGCCGATCGCGTGGGCCAGCGGGATGTCCGTGCCGACGTTCAGCCCGAGCCAGCTCTCGGCCCATTCGGCGGTGGAGGTGCGGCGCGGGTCGACGGCGTACATCCGGGCGCCGTTCCTGATCCCGCGCAGGACGTGCTGGAAGAAGATCGGGTGTGCGAAGCGGGCGTTGGAGCCCCACATGACGATCAGGTCGGTGTGGTCGACCTCGCCGTACGAGGAGGTGCCGCCGCCGGAGCCGAAGACGGCGGAGAGTCCGGCGACGCTCGGCGCGTGGCAGGTCCGGTTGCAGGAGTCCACGTTGTTGGTGCCCATCACCACCCGGGCGAACTTCTGCGCCACGTAGTTCATTTCATTGGTGGCGCGGGCGCAGGAGAACATGCCGAAGGCGCCGCGCGCCGCCGCCAGCCCCTCGGCCGCCCGGTCCAGCGCCTCGTCCCAGGTGGCCCGGCGCAGGGGGCCTTCCTTGGTGTCGCGCACCATCGGATGGGTGATGCGGGCGTAGGTCGTGGGGGTCCGGTCTCGCTTCTTCACGCTGCGCTCTCCTCGGAGTGAGGGCCGGCGGCCGTACCATCCTTCATTGCATACAGTATTCTGTAGGCGGGTGCGCAACGGAACCCCCGGGACAGGGGATTCGGCCACGCACCCGCCGGAACCGCGTGTGCGCGGAGGTGCCGGGGCCCGCCCGGTCAGGCGGCGGCGCCGCGTGCCAGCAGGTCCGAGATGGCGGCCACGGTGCGGAGCGTCGGCACCTCCACCCCGGTGGCCGCCGCGAGTTCGACCACGGCGGCGAGCAGCGCGTCCAGCTCCAGGGGCTTGCCCCGCTCCAGGTCCTGGAGGGTGGAGGTGCGGTGGTCGCCGACGCGTTCGGCGCCCGCCAGGCGCCGTTCGACGGAGATCCGGGGGTGGCAGCCGAGCGCCCGCGCGACCCGCAGCGACTCGTTCATCATCAGCTCGATGACCTCGCGGGTGGAGCGGTGCCGGCACATCTCCCGCATGGTGGCGCGGGTCAGCGCGCTGATCGGGTTGAAGGAGATGTTGCCGAGGAGCTTGATCCAGATGTCCTCGCGCAGCTCCGGCTCGACCGGGCACTTGAGGCCGCCCGCCCGCAGCGCCTCGGCCAGCTCCAGACAGCGCGCGGAGACCGAGCGGTCCGGTTCGCCGATGGAGAAGCGGGTCCCTTCGAGGTGCCGGACCACGCCGGGGCCCGTCAGCTCGGTCGCCGCGTACACCACGCACCCGATCGCACGCTCGGGCGGCAGGACGGCGCTGACGGAGCCCGCCGGGTCGACGCTCTCGATCCGGCGGCCGTCGTACGGGCCCCCGTGGCCGTGGAAGTACCACCAGGGGATGCCGTTCTGGGCGGCGACGACCGCCGTGTGTCCCTGGAGCAGGGGCGCCACCAACGGGCCGCACGCCGCGTAGGAGGTGGCCTTCAGGCCCAGGAACACATAGTCGGCCGGGCCGATGTCGGCGGGCCGGTCGGTGGCGGGCACCCGGGCGGTGAAGTCCCCGCGCGGGCTGCGTATCCGGACTCCGTACTGCCGCATGGCCGCCAAGTGCGGTCCACGGGCGAGGAGATGGACATCGGCGCCGGCCCGGTGCAGGGCGGCTCCGACATAGGCGCCGATGGCTCCGGCGCCGACGACTGCGACTTTCACGGTGGGGCTCTCCGTTCGGTTGAGGGGGACCGATGAAGGGCGAGGGCGAGGGGGTGGGGCGTGGGGTATGACCTCCGGCTTCTCCGGGCACATGCCGGAGAAGCCGGAGAAATATTGTCTACAGTATGGAATTGCGGTCGACAAGGCTCCAGTTCGGCATACAATCAGCAAACTCCGGCTCAAGATCTTCCCAAGCGGGGCCACCCGTTCCTAGAGTCGCGCCCATGAAGCCACCACTCGCACCCGCCGGCTGGAGCCGCTGGCTGGTGCCCCCCGCCGCGCTGTCGGTGCACCTCTCGATCGGCCAGGCGTACGCCTGGAGCGTGTTCAAGCCCCCGCTCGAATCCGCCCTCGGTCTCTCCGGCACCCAGAGCGCGCTCCCGTTCCAACTGGGCATCGTGATGCTCGGTCTGTCGGCCGCCTTCGGCGGCACCCTGGTCGAACGCAACGGGCCGCGCTGGGCGATGACCGTCGCCCTCTGCTGCTTCTCGTCCGGCTTCCTCATCGCCGCGCTCGGCGCCGCCACCTCGCAGTTCTGGCTGATTGTGTTCGGCTACGGATGCGTCGGCGGGATCGGCCTCGGCATCGGCTACATCTCGCCGGTCTCCACGCTGATGAAGTGGTTCCCCGACCGGCCCGGTATGGCCACCGGCATCGCGATCATGGGGTTCGGCGGCGGCGCGCTCATCGCCTCGCCGTGGTCCGCCCAGATGCTCCAGTCGTACGGCACCGGCACGGACGGCATCGCGTACGCCTTCCTCACCCACGGCCTGGTGTACGCCGCGTTCATGAGCCTCGGCGTGCTGCTGGTCCGGGTTCCCCCGCCGGGCTACCGGCAGCAGGCCCCCGAAGCCCCCGAGGCCGAGGTCGGGGCGAAGGCCGAGGAGGAGGCAAAGCCCGCCGCCGGCTCGCTGATCTCCACCGCACAGGTCTCCGCACGCTCCGCGATCCGCACCCCCCAGTTCTGGTGCCTGTGGATCGTCCTCTGCATGAACGTCACGGCGGGCATCGGGATCCTGGAGAAGGCCGCCCCGATGATCACCGACTTCTTCGCGAAGAGCTCCACGCCGGTCTCCGTCTCGGCCGCCGCCGGGTTCGTGGCGCTGCTCTCCGCGGCCAACATGGCGGGCCGGATCGGCTGGTCCTCCACCTCGGACCTGATCGGCCGCAAGAACATCTACCGCCTCTACCTCGGTGTCGGCGCCGTCATGTATCTGCTGATCTCGCAGTTCGGTGACGCGTCGAAGCCGCTCTTCATCGGCTGCGCCCTGGTGATCCTCTCCTTCTACGGAGGCGGCTTCGCCACCATCCCCGCCTACCTCAAGGACCTCTTCGGCACCTACCAGGTCGGCGCCATCCACGGCCGGCTGCTGACCGCCTGGTCCACCGCGGGCGTCCTCGGCCCGCTGATCGTCAACTGGGTCGCCGACAGCCAGGCGGAGGCCGGCAAGAGCGGCTCCGGGCTCTACGGGCTCTCCTTCACCATCATGATCGGACTGCTCGTCGTCGGCTTCGTCGCCAACGAGTTCGTCCGCCCCGTCCACCCCCGCCACCACCACATCCCCGAAGCGGAAGAGAAGAAGGAGGAGGCAGCCGATGAGCACCTCGCCGACGAGCAGCGCGACCCCGTCCGGTGACCGCAGGACCGGTCTGATCGTCTTCGCCTGGCTTTGGGTCGGGATTCCCCTCGCGTACGGTGTGTACGAGCTGGTCCTCAAGGTCACTCAGCTCTTCACCGGATGAGACGGAAGCTCCAAGCGAAGCCGACGAATCCTGTTGGTTCCCCCGCACCGTTACCGGCGAGTCGCTGACAAGACTGGACCACTCCTGTGATTGTCGACGAAGAGGGGGTCCCGGGATGACCGGTACTCGTATCGCCGCGCTGGGGCACTATCAGCCCGCCAAAGTGCTCACCAACGACGACCTGGCGGCGATGGTCGACACCAGCGACGAATGGATCACGAGCCGGGTCGGCATCAGGACCCGGCACGTGTCGGGACCCGATGAGCCGGTGGACGAGCTGGCCGCGTACGCGGGCGCCAAGGCGATCGCGGCGGCCGGTCTCGCCCCCGCCGACATCGACATGGTGCTGGTCGCCACCTCCACGGCGATCGACCGGTCGCCGAACACCGCCGCGCGGGTCGCCGCGCGGCTCTCCATGGGCTCCCCGGCCGTCATGGACCTCAATGTGGTCTGCGCGGGCTTCACCCACGCGCTGGCCACCGCCGACCATGCCGTACGGGCCGGATCCGCGACCAAAGTGCTGGTCATCGGCGCGGACAGCATGAGCGGCGTCGCCGACTGGACGGACCGTACGACCTGTGTGCTGGTCGGCGACGGCGCCGGTGCCGCCGTCGTCGTGGCCACCGAGGAGGGCGAGGAGCCCGGGATCGGCCCGGTGCTCTGGGGCTCCGTCCCGGAGATGGGGCACGCGGTACGGATCGAGGGCACCCCGCCGGTCTTCGCCCAGGAGGGGCAGTCCGTCTACCGCTGGGCCACCACCCAGCTCCCGCCGATCGCCCGCCGGGTCTGCGAGCGCGCGGGGATCGCCCCGGAGGAGCTGGCCGCCGTCGTGCTCCACCAGGCGAACCTGCGGATCATCGAGCCCGTCGCACAGAAGATCGGCGCGGTCAACGCGGTCATCGCCCGCGATGTCGTGGAGTCCGGCAACACCTCCGCCGCCTCGATCCCGATGGCGCTCTCCAAGCTGGTGGCGCGCGGCGAGGTCGCGTCGGGGGCCCCCGCGCTGCTCTTCGGCTTCGGCGGCAACCTCTCGTACGCGGGCCAGATCATCCGCTGCCCCTGAACCCGGCCGCCCGCTGAAACCCGGCCATCCGGCCATGATCTCGGGCAGGGTCGGTAGACTGTAGACGATAGCCAATGTGGTGATGCCCTCACACGCTGTGTGCGGGCGCTCCACCAGGGGTTGTCGCCACCGTCATCGACACAGCCGGCCAGGAGGTCGACCGCGATGCTGTCCGCGAAGCTGGCGCAGGGATCCGTCCCCAAGCTCGAACGGCCGGGTCCCCTGCGGGAGCGCGTCTACGAGGCCCTGCTCGAACTCATAACGACCCGGGCGCTCCAGCCCGGACAGCACCTCGTCGAGAGCGAACTCGCGGGCCACCTCGGGGTGTCGCGGCAGCCGGTGCGGGAGGCGTTGCAGCGGCTCAACACCGAGGGGTGGGTCGATCTCCGCCCGGCGCAGGGCGCCTTCGTCCACGAGCCGACCGAGGAGGAGGCGGACCAGCTCCTCTCGGTCCGTACGCTGCTGGAGGCGGAGGCGGCCCGGCTGGCCGCCGCCAACTCCGGTACGGCGGGCATCGCCGCGCTGGAGGAGCTCTGCGCCCAGGGGGAGCGCGCGGTGGCCGACGACGACGTGGACCGGGCCGTCGCCGTCAACGCCGCTTTTCACGCCAAGGTGATGGAGCTGGCGGGCAATGTCGTCCTGGCCGAACTCGCCGCCCAGGTGGACCGCCGGGTCCGCTGGTACTACACGCCGGTCGCCCGGCAGCGCGGCAGACAGTCCTGGATCGAGCACCGCGAGCTGATCGCCGCGATCTCCGCCCGGGACGAGGCGCGCGCCACCGAGGTCATGAAGGCGCACACGGAGCACACCCGCGCCACGTACCACCAGCGCGAACGCACCTGACCCGGGCACCCGGGGGCTCCCGGAAGGCTTCCGGGGCTTCCCCGGCTCCCGGGGCTCCCGGGGCTTCCGAGGGGCCGGGGGTTTTCGAAGGCCGTCACACGGGCCGTCGTACGGACGGCGTGTGGCGGCCTTCGCGCGCCCCGGGGCGGACGGGGGGATCGCCTTCCGGCCACCTTCCGGCCCCTCCTTTGTCCTCGCTGTGGAGAAAGTTGGTACTGATTCCCGCGCAACTTCTTCCCCCTTCGGGCAACCGCTGCTACGTTCCCTCGAAAGCGGCGGCACGGGGAGACCCGGCCACGATCATCTGCGCATGACGCATACGGCCGAGCAGGCGGGGAGGGGCGCGTGAGACGAATGACCGCACGACCGGCAAACGCTCACCAGGCGCGGCTGCTCAGGCTGTTGCGCGACGGCGGCCCCAACTCCCGGGCGCAGCTCGGCGATCAGGTCGACCTGTCGCGCTCCAAGCTCGCCGTCGAGGTCGACCGGCTGCTGGAGACCGGGCTGGTGGTGGCCGACGGGCTCGCCGCCTCGCGCGGCGGCCGGCGCTCGCACAACATCCGGCTGGCCCCCGCCATGCGCTTCCTCGGCGTCGACATCGGCGCCACCTCCATCGATGTGGCCGTCACCAACGCCGAGTTGGAGGTCCTGGGCCATCTCAACCACCCCATGGACGTCCGCGAAGGGCCCGTCGCCGTCTTCGAGCAGGCCCTCGTCATGGCCAACAAGCTGAAGGACAGCGGGCTGGCCGAGGAGTTCGACGGCGCGGGCATCGGCGTGCCGGGCCCGGTCCGCTTCCCCGAGGGGGTGCCGGTCGCCCCGCCGATCATGCCCGGCTGGGACGGCTTCCCGGTACGGGAGGCGCTCAGCCAGGAACTCGGCTGCCCGGTCATGGTCGACAACGACGTGAACCTGATGGCGATGGGGGAGCAGCACGCGGGCGTCGCCCGCTCCGTGGGCGACTTCCTCTGCGTCAAGATCGGCACCGGCATCGGCTGCGGCATCGTCGTCGGCGGCGATGTCTACCGGGGCACCACCGGCAGCGCCGGGGACATCGGCCATATCCAGGTCGAGCCGGAGGGGCGCGCCTGCCCCTGCGGCAACAAGGGGTGTCTGGAGGCGTACTTCAGCGGCGCCGCGCTCGCCAGGGACGCGGACGAGGCGGCCAGGGACGGCCGCTCGCCCGAACTCGCCACCCGGCTCGCCGAGTCGGGCGGTCCGCTCACCGCCGTGGACGTCGCCGCCGCCGCGGCGGCCGGCGACCCGGCGGCGCTGGAGCTCATCCGCGCCGGCGGCAACCGGGTCGGCCATGTCATCGCCTCCCTGGTCAGCTTCTTCAACCCGGGTCTGGTGGTGATCGGCGGCGGGGTGACCGGACTCGGCCACACGCTGCTGGCCAGCGTACGGACCCAGGTCTACCGCCAGTCGCTGCCGCTGGCCACCGGCAACCTTCCCATCGTCCTGGGCGAGCTGGGACCCACCGCCGGGGTCACCGGCGCGGCCCGGCTCATCAGCGACCACCTGTTCTCACCGGCCTGAGGCCGGTGGCCCGCATCTGACCACCCGATACGGCTACACCTGACCCGCACCACGGCACAACGGGCCGTCGAGGCCCCCGGAAGAACCGCGCCACCGCACCGGGCACCACCTGTGCACCACCCGTGCACCCCAGCACCACCCGCACCACCCGCGCCACCCGTACGAGCCGCCAGAGCCGCACGAGCCGCAGAGCCGCACCCCGCGCACGTACCACCGCGCACGTACCACCACACGTACACCCCGCGCACGTACCACCGCACACGTCGCACGTACCACCGCACACACCCCGCACACCGCGTCCGTCAGCTCCGCCGCACCCTGCCCGTGGGCCCGCCTGTCCCACGGGGCGGGCCGCTACCGCCGAGGGGATCCGCCATGGCACCAGCTCCACCACCGACCCCGCTGCTCACCATGTCCGGCATCACCAAGACGTTTCCCGGCGTGCGCGCCCTCGACGGGGTGGACCTGGCGGTCGAGGCCGGCGAGGTGCACTGTCTGCTCGGCCAGAACGGCGCCGGCAAGTCCACCCTCATCAAGGTGCTCGCCGGGGCCCACCAGCCCGACGGCGGGGTGATCACCTGGCGCGGCGAGCCCGTCACCCTCAAGTCGCCCATCGCCGCGATGCGGCTCGGCATCGCCACCATCTACCAGGAACTCGACCTGGTGGAGGGGTTGTCGGTGGCCGAGAACATCTTCCTCGGCCATGAGCCCACCACCGCCGGGTTCGTGGTCAAGGGCCGCGAGGCGCGGACCCGCGCCACCGCGCTGCTCGCCCGGCTCGGCCACCCCGAGATCCCGGCCACCCGCGCGGTCGGCGAACTCTCCGCCGCCCAGCAGCAGATCGTCTCGATGGCCCGCGCGCTCTCCCACGACGTACGGCTGATCGTGATGGACGAGCCCTCGGCCGCCCTCGACCCCGACGAGGTCGACAACCTCTTCCGTACCGTCGACACCCTCACCGCCGACGGGGTCGCGGTCATCTACATCTCCCACCGTCTTGAAGAGATCCGGCGCATCGGGGATCGGGTCACCGTCATCAAGGACGGGCGCACGGTCGCGGTCGCGCTCCCCGCCAAGGAGACCCCGACCCGCGAGGTCGTCGCCCTGATGACCGGCCGCAACGTCGAGTACGTCTTCCCCGAACGCCCCGGCGACACCGCCGATTCGGGCCCCGCCGACTCCGTCACGGATACCGGCGGATCGCGCCCCGAGCCCGTGCTCCGGGTCGAAGGGTTGTCCAGGGAAGGCGAGTTCGCCCCCGTCGACCTCACCCTGCGGCCCGGCGAGATCGTCGGCCTGGCGGGGCTGGTCGGCTCCGGGCGCTCCGAGATCCTGGAGACCATCTACGGCGCCCGGCGCCCCACCGCGGGCCGGGTCTTCGTGGACGGCGTCCCGCTCCGCCCCGGCAGCGTCCGCGCCGCCGTGCGCGCCGGGCTCGGCCTCGCCCCCGAGGAGCGCAAGGCCCAGGGGCTGCTGCTGCTCGAATCCGTCACCCGCAACGTGTCGGTCTCCTCGCTCGGCCGCTTCGCCCGGGGCGGCTGGCTCGACCACTCCGCGGAGCGCTCCGCCGCCCGCGCCGCCACCAGGGAACTCTCCCTGCGCCCCGACAACCCCGACGTCCCGGTCCGCACCCTCTCCGGCGGCAACCAGCAGAAGGCGGTCCTCGCCCGCTGGCTGCTGCGCGGCTGCCGGGTGCTGCTGCTGGACGAGCCCACGCGCGGGGTCGACGTGGGCGCCCGCGCGGAGCTCTACGCCGTGATCCGGCGGCTGGCCGACGAGGGCCTCGCCGTCCTGCTCGTCTCCAGCGAGGTCCCCGAGGTACTGGGCCTCGCCGACCGGGTGCTGGTGCTCCGTGAGGGGCGGGTCGTCCACCGGGCGCCCGCACAGGAACTCGACGAGCACCGGGTGCTCGATCTCGTGATGGAAGGGAGTCCGACGCCATGACACAGCCCGCCTCCGAGGAGCGGCGCGGCGGGCCCGACGGCGCGCCCGCGTCCGGGCCGCCCTCGCCCACCCTGACCTCCTCGCCGAACTCCGCCGACTCCGCCGGCTCTTCGGCGGCGAAGGACCCGACGGCCTCGTCCGCCGCCGGGGACCGCCCCGCCCACGGCGCCCGTACCGACAAGACGCCCTCGCCGAGCGGCGGTTGGCGCGACCTCGGGCTGCGGCTCGATGTCCGCAACCTCTCCCTGCTCGGGGTGCTCGCCGCGCTGATCGTCGTCGGCGGCATCACCAGACCCGAGCAGTTCCTCGCCGGGACCAACCTCCAACTGGTCCTCACCCAGGCGTCGGTGATCGGCGTGGTCACCGTCGGCATGACCTTCGTCATCACCAGCGGCGGCATCGACCTGTCGGTCGGCGCCATCGTCGCGCTCGCCTCCGTCTGGGCCACGACCCTGGCCACCCAGGAGTTCGGGTTCGCCGGGATTCTCTTCACGGCGGTGGTCGTGGGGCTCGGGTGCGGCCTGGTGAACGGGGTGCTCATCGCGTACGGCGGGATGGTGCCGTTCATCGCGACGCTCGCGATGCTCGCCTCCGCCCGCGGCCTCGCCCTCCTGATCACCGAGGGCAAGACGCAGATCGTCACCGTCAACTCGGTCCTCGACCTCGGTCTCCCGGACGCGTACGTGCTGGGGATCCCGCCGCTGGTGCTGGTCTTCGCCGCCGTCACCGTGATCGGCTGGCTGATCCTCAACCGGACGACCTTCGGCCGGCGCACCGTCGCCGTCGGCGGCAACGCGGAGGCGGCCCGGCTCGCCGGGATCGACGTCCGCCGCCAGCGCCTCTACCTCTATCTGCTCTCCGGACTCTGCTGCGGGATCGCCGCCTTCCTCCTGATCATCCTGGCCGGCTCCGGCCAGAACACCAACGGCAACCTGTACGAGCTGGACGCCATCGCCGCGGCGATCATCGGCGGCACCCTGCTCAGCGGGGGACGCGGCACGATCGTCGGCTCGGTCCTCGGGGTCCTCATCTTCACCACGATCACCAACATCTTCGCTCTGAACAACCTCCAGAGCGACGTCCAGCAGATCGCCAAGGGCGCCATCATCGTCGCCGCCGTCCTGGTCCAGCGCCGCACCGCGCGCCCCGGCGAGGCATAGCACCCCCGCCTCGCACCCGCCCCCGTCGCACCGCCCTACCGAAGGGTTGAACCGCCATGGCAGAAACCAGCCGCAGAGGACTGCTGTTCGGGGCCGCCGCCGTCTCCGCCGGCGTCGTCCTCACCGCCTGCACCAGCAACGAACCCGCCGCGTCCAAGGAGACCGCCACCAACAGCGGACCGGCCGCCGACGACAAGGAGGGCAAGGCCCTCACCATCGGCTTCGCGGGGCCCCAGGCCGACCACGGCTGGCTCAACGCGATCAACGAGCAGGCCAAGGCGCGGGCGAAGAAGTACCCGGAGATCACCCTCGACATCACCGAGGGCTCCAACGACATCGCCGCGCAGATCGGCCAGGTCGAGACGCTCATCAACAAGAAGGTCGACGTCCTGGTGATCCTGCCGGCCGACGGCAAGGCCCTCACCCAGGTCGGGCTGAAGGCCATGCGCGCCGGGATCCCGGTCATCAACCTCGACCGGGTCTTCTCCAACCCGCAGGCGTACCGCGCCTACATCGGCGGCGACAACTACGGCATGGGCGTCAACGCCGGCAACTACATCGGCCAGAAGCTCAAGGACAAGCCGGACGCCAAGGTCGTCGAGCTGGCCGGGATCGACGGCCTGGAGCTGACCCAGCAGCGCACCAAGGGCTTCGACGACGCGCTGAAGAACTACCCCAACATCAAGAAGGTCGCCCGGCAGGCCGCCGACTTCACCGTCGAGTCGGGCCAGGCCAAGATGGCCCAGCTCCTCCAGGCGCAGTCCTCCTTCGACGCGCTGTGGAACCACGACGACGACCAGGGCGTCGGCGCGCTCCGCGCCATCCAGCAGGCCGGCCGCAAGGACTTCCTGATGGTCGGCGGCGCCGGTGCCAAGTCCGCGATGGACGCGATCAAGGCCGACAACACCGTGCTCAAGGCCACGGTGCTCTACCCGCCCACGATGGCCGCCTCCGCCATCGACCTGGCCCGCACCCTCGGCAACGCCCGGGGCGTCAGCGGCCTCGCGGAGCTGGAGATCCCCGCCTCGGTCACCCTCTTCTCGGCCGTGGTCGACAAGGACAACGTCGACCAGTACCTCCCCACCGGCTTCAACTGACCCGCCCGCCGGTGGAGTCAGCGGGCTCCACCGGCGCCTCCGGGTCACCCCCACCGAGCGAGAGACGAGGAGTACTCCGTATGACCCCTACGGAAGCGGCGGCCCACGGCGCCGACGCACCGCCGGCACTCGGCATCGGCATGGTCGGATACGCGTTCATGGGCGCCGCCCACTCCCAGGGCTGGCGCACCGCGGGACACGTCTTCGACCTGCCGATGCGGCCCGTGCTCGCCGCGATCTGCGGACGGGACGAGGCCGCCGTGCGGGACGCCGCCCAGAGACACGGCTGGGCCGCCGCCGAGACCCGGTGGCGCGCGCTGATCGCACGCGATGATGTGTCGGTGGTCGACATCTGCACCCCCGGGGAGAGCCATGCGGAGATCGCGATCGCCGCACTGGAGGCCGGCAAACACGTCCTGTGCGAGAAGCCGCTGGCCAACTCGGTCGCCGAGGCCGAGGCGATGGTACGGGCCGCCCGGGAGGCACGGGCCCGGGGCCAGGTGGCCATGGTGGGCTTCAACTACCGCAGGGTGCCGGCCATCACGTACGCCAGGAAGCTGATCGAGGAGGGCCGGATCGGGGCGCTGCGCCATGTCCGGGCCACCTACCTCCAGGACTGGCTGGCCGACCCGGCGGCCCCGCTGACCTGGCGGCTCAAGCGCGAGCAGGCCGGCTCAGGGGCCCTCGGCGACCTCGGTGCGCACATCGTGGACCTGGTGCGGTATCTGTCGGGGGAGGAGCTGGTGGGGGTCTCCGCGCTGGCCGAGACCTTCGTCAAGGAACGCCCCGTCCTCGGCGGCGCGCGGGCCGGGCTCTCCGGCGCCGCGGGCACGGAGACGGGCGAGGTCACCGTGGACGACGCGGTGGTGTTCACCGGACGGCTCGCCTCCGGCGCGCTCGCCTCCTTCGAGGCGACCCGGATGGCGTCCGGGCGGAAGAACGCGCTCCGGCTGGAGATCAACGGGGAGCGCGGCTCGCTCGCCTTCGATCTGGAGCGGCTGAACGAGCTCTCCTTCCACGACCACACCGAGCCCGCCGCCTCCTCCGGCTTCCGCCGGATCCTGGTCACCGAGCCGGACCATCCGTATCTGGAGGCGTGGTGGCCGCCGGGGCACGCGCTCGGATACGAGCACACGTTCACCCACCAGGTGCGCGATCTGGTCGAGGCGGTCGCCGCCGGGCGGGATCCGGCGCCGTCCTTCGAGGACGGGCTCCAGGTGCAGCGGGTGCTCGCCGCGGTGCAGGACAGCGCGGAGAAGAACGCCGTGTACACCCCGGTACCGACGGCCTCGTCCTGACGAGGCCAGTGCCTCTCCCGGCACCGAACCGGTTCCCGGACCGTCCGGGGACCGAGTGCCCTCCCGGCACAGAAATCTGGGATGTCCCAGAAGGAGGTCCGAATGCCCCGCCCGTTCACGCTCTTCACCGGCCAGTGGGCCGATCTGCCCCTGGAGGAGGTGTGCCGGCTCGCCCGTGACTTCGGCTACGACGGGCTGGAACTCGCCTGCTGGGGCGACCACTTCGAGGTCGACAAGGCCCTCGCGGACCCCGGCTATCTGGCCGGCCGCCACCAGCTCCTCGACAAGTACGGGCTGAAGTGCTGGGCGATCTCCAACCACCTCGTCGGGCAGGCGGTCTGCGACCACCCCATCGACGAGCGCCACCAGGGCATCCTGCCGCCCCGTATCTGGGGCGACGGCGAGCCCGAGGGCGTCCGGCAGCGGGCCGCCGCCGAGATCAAGGACACCGCCAGGGCGGCGGCGGCCTTCGGCGTCGACACGGTGATCGGCTTCACCGGCTCCTCGATCTGGCACCTCGTGGCGATGTTCCCGCCCGTGCCGCCCGGGATGATCGACCGGGGGTACGAGGACTTCGCGGAGCGGTGGAACCCGATCCTGGACGTCTTCGACGCCGAGGGCGTCCGCTTCGCCCACGAGGTCCACCCGAGTGAGATCGCGTACGACTACTGGACCACCCACCGCGCGCTGGAGGCGGTGGACAGGCGTCCCGCGTTCGGACTGAATTTCGACCCGAGCCACTTCGTCTGGCAGGACCTGGACCCGGTCAACTTCCTCTACGACTTCCGGGACCGGATCTACCACGTCGACTGCAAGGAGGCGCGCAAGCGCCTCGACGGCCGCAACGGGCGGCTCGGCTCCCATCTGCCCTGGGGCGACCCCCGGCGCGGCTGGGACTTCGTCTCGGCCGGCCATGGCGATGTGCCCTGGGAGGACGTCTTCCGGATGCTGCGCTCGATCGGGTACGAAGGTCCGGTCTCCGTGGAGTGGGAGGACGCGGGCATGGACCGGCTCTCCGGGGCGCCCGAGGCCCTGGCGGGGCTCAAGCGCTTCGACTTCGACCCGCCGAGCGCGTCGTTCGACGCCGCCTTCGGGGGCGGTGAGTAGGCCGTACGGTCCCGGGCGCGGCCCGGTTCGCACGGTCCGGCCGCCCGGCGGTGGCGACACGCCGCCGGGCGGTTCGGCCTGCCCGGTGGGCGCTTTGTCCTTAAGGTGGAAGAAGTTCAACTTCACCCGTGCGCAAGGTCTTTCGGTGCGGGACGAACCCGGCTACCGTCCATGACATTGAGTTGTACAGACCAACAGGTGACAGCCGTCCGTACAACGCACAGCAACATCACGACACAGCACAGCGCACAGCACAGCACAGCACGGCACAGCGCACAGCACGGCACAGCACAACGGTGGTCTCCGGTGTGACGGCGCACGTCGGTGACATAGCCACCCTCCACGGGGAATCCGGTGCGGGACCACCGCCCCCGGGGAGGCGAGAGCGCGGGACACCGTGCCCTCCCGGCAGCCCGCACCCGTACGAACAGCCCACTCTGGAGGACTTTCGTGCACAGAAAACGCCCCCGAGTCAGAAAAACCCTCGCTCTCCTGGCCGGAGCCCTGCTCGCCGGATCGAGCCTGAGCACCGTACCCGCCGCCGCCCATGAGCCCGAGACGCCGTCGGCGCCGGCCGCGGAGGAGAGCTTCCAGCAGGTCACCCTCGCCAAGGGCGCCGACGAGGTCGGTGAGCCCATGTCGCTCGCCGTCCTCCCGGACCGCAGCGTCCTGCACACCTCCCGCGACGGCACCCTGCGGATCACCGACGCCGGCGGCGACACCCGGGTCGCCGGGGTCCTCGACGTCTACAGCCACGACGAGGAAGGGCTCCAGGGCGTCGGGGTCGACCCCGGTTTCGCCGAGAACCGGGCGATCTACCTCTACTACGCGCCCCCGCTCGACACCCCCGCGGGCGACGCCCCCGAGAACGGCACCGCCGCCGACTTCGCCCCCTTCGACGGGGTCAACCGGCTCTCCCGCTTCACGCTGAACGAGGACGGCACCCTCGACAAGGCGAGCGAGAAGAAGGTCATCGACGTCGCCGCCTCCCGGGGCACCTGCTGCCACGTCGGCGGTGACATCGACTTCGACGCCGACGGCAACCTGTACCTGTCGACCGGCGACGACACCAACCCGTTCGCCTCCGACGGCTACACGCCGATCGACGAACGCGCCGACCGCAACCCGGCGTTCGACGCCCAGCGCAGCGCGGGCAACACCAACGACCTGCGCGGCAAGCTGCTCCGTATCAAGGTCGCGGACGACGGCTCGTACACCATCCCCGAGGGCAATCTCTTCGCCCCGGGCACCGAGAAGACCCGCCCCGAGATCTACGCGATGGGCTTCCGCAACCCCTTCCGGATCTCCGTCGACAAGCCGACCGGCATCGTGTACGTCGGCGACTACGGCCCCGACGCCGGCGCCGCCTCCCCGACCCGGGGCCCCTCCGGCATGGTGGAGTTCGCCCGGGTCACCGCCCCCGGCAACTTCGGCTGGCCGTACTGCGTGGGCAAGAACGAGCCGTACATCGACTACGACTTCGGCACCAAGGAGTCCGGCGCCGCCTTCGACTGCGCCGCCCCGAAGAACACCTCGCGGCACAACACCGGACTCACCGACCTGCCGCCCGCCCAGCCCGCCTGGATCGACTACGACGGCGGCAGCGTCCCCGAGTTCGGCAACGGCTCCGAGTCCCCGATGGCCGGCCCGGTCTACCGGTACGACGCCGACCTCAACTCCCCGGTGAAGTTCCCCGAGGAGTACGACGGCGACTTCTTCGCCGGGGAGTTCGGCCGCCAGTGGATCAAGCGGATCGAACAGGACGCCGACGGCAAGGTCGAGAAGATCAACCCGTTCCCGTGGTCCGGCACCCAGGTCATGGACATGGCCTTCGGCCCGGACGGCGCGCTCTACGTCCTCGACTACGGGCTCTCCTGGTTCGGCGGTGACGAGCACTCCGCGCTCTACCGCATCGAGAACTCCACCGGCGGCAAGTCGCCCATCGCCGTGGCCGCGGCGAACAAGACCTCCGGCAAGGCCCCGCTGAAGGTCGCCTTCTCCTCCGCGGGCACCCAGGACCCCGACGGCGACGAGCTCACCTACGCGTGGGACTTCGGCGACGGCGCCACCTCGACCGCCCTCAACCCCACCCACACCTACCGCACCAACGGCACCTACACCGCCCGGCTCACGGTCACCGACCCGACCGAGCGCACCGGGACCGCCTCCGTCCGGGTGGTCGTCGGCAACACCGCACCGAAGGTGACCGTCGAACTCCCGGCCGACGGAGCCCTCTTCAACTTCGGCGACACCCTCCCCTTCAAGGTGAAGGTGACCGACCCGGAGGACGGGGAGATCGACTGCTCCAAGGTGATCGTCCGCTACATCCTCGGCCATGACAACCACGGCCACCCGATCACCTCCACCACCGGGTGCGAAGGCACCATCACCGCGCCCGCCGACACCGAACACGACCCCAACGCCAACATCTTCGGTGTGATCGACGCCGAGTACACCGACGGCGGAGGCGGCGGCCAGGCCCCCATCACCAGCCACGGCCAGGCCCAGCTCCAGCCGCGCCACCGGCAGGCCGAGCACTTCAACAACTCCTCCGGCATCACCGTCCAGGAGAAGGCCGCGGCCAACGGCGGCAAGACCGTCGGCGACATCGACAACGGCGACTGGATCTCCTTCAAGCCGTACAACCTCACCGGCGCCAAGACGCTCACCGCCCGGATCTCCTCCGGCGGCGCCGGCGGCTTCCTGGAGGTACGGACCGGCTCGCCCACCGGCACCCTGCTCGGCTCCGCGCCGGTCCCGGTCACCGGCGGCTGGGAGATCTTCCAGGACATCGACGTCCCGCTGCGCTCCGTGCCGAAGAAGACCACCGAACTCTTCCTGGTCTTCAAGGGCGGCTCCGGCGCCCTCTACGACGTGGACGACTTCCAGATCTCCAACTCCGCGCCCGGCAAGACCGAGAAGCGGGTCCTGGTCTTCTCCAAGACCGCCGGATTCCGCCACGACTCCATCCCCGAGGGCATCAAGGCCCTGAAGGAGCTCGGCAAGACCACCGGCATCACCGTCGACGCCACCGAGGAGGCCGGCCAGTTCACCACCAACAACCTGGCCCGGTACGACGCGGTGGTCTTCCTCTCCACCACCGGTGACGTCCTCAACGCCGACCAGCAGAAGGCGTTCGAGAACTACGTCTCCACCGGCGGCGGTTACATGGGCGTCCACGCGGCGGCCGACACCGAGTACGAGTGGAAGTTCTACGGCGGCCTGGTCGGCGCCTACTTCGACTCGCACCCGGCGATCCAGTCCGCCACCGTACGCGTCGAGGACCACGACCACCCGGCCACCGCGCACCTGGACAACACCTGGCAGCGCACCGACGAGTGGTACAACTACCGCACCAACCCCCGCGACCAGGCCCGTGTCCTGGCCACCCTCGACGAGACCACCTACAACGGCGGCACCATGAAGGGCGACCACCCGATCGCCTGGTGCCAGACCTACCAGGGCGGCCGGTCCTTCTACACCGGGGGCGGCCACACCAAGGAGTCGTACGCCGAAGACGCCTTCCGGCAGCACCTGTTGGGCGGCCTGAGGTACGCGGCCGGCCAGGTCAAGGCCGACTGCAAGCCGAAGACCGGCTACCGCTCGCTCTTCAACGGCGAGACCCTCGAAGGGTGGAAGCAGGCAGGCCCCGGAAAGTTCGACATCGTCGACGGTGAACTCCGCTCCCAGGGCGGCATGGGGCTGCTCTGGTACCAGGCCAAGGAGTTCGGCGCCTACTCCCTCAAGCTCGACTGGAAGATGGAGGGCGACGACAACTCCGGTGTCTTCGTGGGCTTCCCGGCCTCCGAGGACCCCTGGTCCGCCGTGAACAACGGGTACGAGGTGCAGATCGACGCCACCGACACCCCCGACCGCACCACCGGCGCGGTCTACGGCTTCCAGTCCGCCGACCTCAAGGCCAGGGACCGCGTCCTGCGCCCGCCGGGCCAGTGGAACCACTACGAGATCAAGGTCCAGGGCGAACGGCTGCGGATCTTCCTCAACGGCGTGAAGATCAACGACTTCACCAACAAGGACCCGGCACGGAGCCTGAAGAACGGCTACATCGGGCTCCAGAACCACGGAGCCGACGACCACGTGTCGTTCCGGAACATCGAGATCAAGGAACTGCCCGCCACCTGACGGGCGGCACCGCAGACCGGCGGCGGGCGGGGAGGCGCCGTACCCCCCGCCCGCCGTCCACCACGGACCCCACCTCGTCACCGACCCCACCCCACCGCCGACCACACCTCGTCACCGACCCCACCCCGCCACCGACCGCACCTCATCACCGACCACCCCGCCACCGACCCCCCACCGGCAGGAGGCAGCCGTGACCACGACCGGTACGGAATCGACAGCAGCGCACCCGGCCCCGGCCTCGGCTCAGGCCCCGGCCGCCGGGCGCACCGGAGTCTGGTTCGTCGGAGCCCGCGGCTCCGTCGCCACCACGGCCGTCGCCGGATGCGCGGCCGTCACCGCGGGACTCCACCCCCCGACCGGCATGGTCACGGAGACCCCGCCCTTCGCCCGCGCCCATCTGCCCGCCCTCTCCTCCCTCGTCTTCGGCGGCCACGACACCGCGAGCTGCCCGCTGCCCAAGCGCGCCGAGGCGCTCACCGCCGCCGGGGTGCTGCCGCACGGGCTGCCCGCCGCGATCCACACCGAACTCGCCGCCGCCGACCGGGAGATACGGCCCGGCGGACCCGGGCCCGGCGACACCAGGAGCGACGACGAGCTCATCGCGGCGTTCGCCGACGACCTCACCGACTTCGCCCGGCGCACCGGTGTCGCCCGTACCGTCGTCGTCAACGTCTCCTCCACCGAGGCCGAACCCGCCCCCGACGACCCCCGGCTGCCCGCCAGCTCGCTCTACGCCGCCGCCGCGCTCCGGGCGGGGTGCGGCTATGTCAACTTCACCCCCTCCACCGGGGTGCGCACCGAAGCCCTCACCGCCGACGCGCAGGCCCGCGGACTTCCCCACGCGGGCCGCGACGGCAAGACCGGCCAGACGCTGCTCCGCTCCGTCCTCGCGCCGATGTTCGTCCAGCGGTCCCTGGCCGTACGCGCCTGGTCCGGTACGAACCTGCTCGGCGGCGGAGACGGGGCGGCGCTGGCCGACCCGGCGGCAGCGGCGGCGAAGAACGCCGGCAAGGAGCGCGTCCTCGCCGACACCCTGGGCGCCGCGCCCGAGGGCGAGGTCCATATCGACGACGTGCCCGCGCTCGGCGACTGGAAGACCGCCTGGGACCACATCGCCTTCGAGGGGTTCCTCGGCTCCCGTATGGTCCTCCAGACCATCTGGCAGGGGTGCGACTCCGCGCTCGCCGCGCCGCTCGTCCTCGACCTGGCCCGCCTGGTCGCCCGCGCCCACGAGGCGGGGATCAGCGGCCCGGTGCCCGGACTCGGCTTCTACTTCAAGGACCCGGACGGCGGCCCCGCCGCGCTCGCCGAACAGTTCACCGAACTCCTCGCCCTCGCCGACCGCCTGGGGGAAACCGGATGACCCAGCCCCCACCACCGGACTCCGCGGCTCCCACGCCGGACTCCCCGCGTCCGATGCCGGACGCCCCGGGCTCCGTGCCGCGCACCCCGAGTCCTCTGTCCGGCACCCCGGCCCCCGCCCGGAACACCCCCCGCGCCTGGGCCGAACTGCTGCGGGTCTCCGCGCTGTTCACCGTCCCCGGTGACGCGCTCGCCGGTGCCGCCGTGCTCGGGGCACGACCGGGGCGTACCACCGCGCTCGCCGTGGGCGCCTCGCTCTGCCTGTACGAGGCGGGCATGGCGCTCAACGACTGGGCCGACCGGGACGAGGACGCCGTCGACCGGCCGCACCGGCCGATCCCCTCGGGCCGGGTCTCCCCGCCCGCCGCGCTCGCCGCCGCCGGGGCGCTCACCGTCGCCGGAGTGGCGCTCGCCGCCCGCGCCGGGCGGCCCGCTTTCGCGGTCTCCACCGCGCTGGCCGCCACCGTCTGGTCGTACGACCTCCACCTCAAACACACCGTCGCCGGCCCGGTCGCGATGGGCGCCGCCCGCTCCCTCGACCTGCTGCTCGGCGCCACCGCCACCGCGGGGGCGGCGCCGGGCGCCGGGGGAGGGGCGGTCCGGGCCGCGCTCCCGGCCGCCGCCGCGCTCGGCGTGCACACCGCCGCCGTCACCACCGTCTCCCGCCGCGAGGCACACGGCGGCTCCACCGCCCTGCCGCTCGCCGCCCTCGCGGTGACCGGCGCCATCGGAACTCTTCTCGGCCGCCGCCGGCCGAAGAGTTCCGGAACGGCCCGCACCGCAGGACCGGCCGGCCCCCGCGCCCTCACCGCCGGGCTCGCCGCCGCCTACGCCGCCACCGCGGGCCGCCCCCTGCTGCACGCCGCGCTCAACCCCTCCCCGCCCCTCACCCAGCGCGCCGTCGGCGGCGGCATCCGCGCCATGATCCCGCTCCAGGGCGCGCTCGCCGCACGCGGCGGCGCCGCCGGGGTGGCGCTGGGCGTCATGGCGCTGGCACCGCTCGCCCGCACCGTCGCACGGAAAGTGAGCCCCACATGAGACCCCGCTACGGATACGGCACCAACGGGCTCACCGACCTCCGCCTCGACGACGCCCTCGGCCTCCTCGCCGACCTCGGCTACGAGGGCGTCGGCCTCACCCTCGACCATATGCACCTCGACCCCCTGGCGCCCGAACTCGCCGACCGCACCCGCCGGGTGGCCCGCCGGCTCACCGCGCTCGGGCTCGATGTGACCGTCGAGACCGGCGCCCGCTACATCCTCGACCCGCGCCGCAAACACGGCCCCACCCTCCTCGACCCCGACCCGGCCGGCCGCGCCGCCCGGACCCGGCTCCTCGTCACCGCCGTCCAGGTCGCCGCCGACCTCGGCGCCCACGCCGTGCACTGCTTCAGCGGCGTCACCCCCGAGGGCACCGACCCCGACACCGCGTGGAAGCGGCTCGAAGAGGCGATGGGCCCGGTGCTCGACGCCGCCGACAGAGCCGGGATCCCGCTCGCCGTAGAACCCGAGCCGGGCCACCTCGTCGGGGACCTCGCCGCCTTCCACACCCTCCGCCACCGCCTCGGCGACCCGCCCCACCTCGGCCTCACCCTCGACATCGGCCACTGCCAGTGCCTGGAGCCCGCCTCGCCCGCCGCGTGCGTACGGGAGGCCGCGCCGTGGCTGCGCCATGTGCAGATCGAGGACATGCGGCGCGGCGTCCACGAACACCTCCCCTTCGGCGACGGCGAGATCGACTTCCCGGCGGTGCTCGACGCGCTCGCCGCCACCGGCTACCAGGGGCTGACCGTCGTCGAGCTGCCCCGGCACTCCCACGCCGGACCCGAACTCGCCCGCAGATCCATGGAGTTCCTCCGCGCCCAGGAGGTACGGGCATGACCGCCACCCGCGCCGAACTCGCCGCCCGCCTCGCCCCCGACGCCACCGGCTGGCTCGACACCGCGCTCGCCGAGGCCACCGAAGCCGCCCGAGGGGCCGGAGAGCGGGACGAGAGCACCGCCGCCCCCTGGGAGCTCCGCTTCGCCGCCGCCGGCCGGCACTGCGGCCAGGACCACGCGGACGCCGTCCGCACCCTCCTGCTCCGCCGCGCGGCGGCGGGACCCGCCACCCTCACCCGGCTCTACCAGCGGGGCAGCGCCGCCGAACGGCGCGCCGTGCTGCTCGCCCTGCCGGACCTCCTCACCGGACCCGGCGCCCTGCACCTGGCCGAGGACGCGCTGCGGACCAACGACCCCCGGCTCCTCGCCGCCGCCGTGGGACCGTACGCCGCCACCCACCTCGACGCGCACGGCTGGCGGCACGCCGTCCTCAAATGCCTCTTCACCGGGGTACCGCTGGACGCCGTCGCCTGCCTGGGCCCGCGCGCCCACCGGGATGCCGAACTCGCCCGTATGCTCCGCGACTTCGCGGAGGAACGCGCGGCGGCCGGCCGTCCCGTACCCGCCGACCTGCACCGCGTGCTCCACCTCACCGGCGAGGAGTCCTGATGCGCATCTTCGACCCCCACATCCATATGACGTCCCGCACCACGGACGACTACCGGGCGATGTACGCCGCCGGGGTACGCGCCCTGGTCGAGCCCTCCTTCTGGCTCGGCCAGCCCCGTACCTCGCCCGCCAGCTTCTACGACTACTTCGACGCCCTGCTCGGCTGGGAGCCCTTCCGCGCCGCCCAGTACGGCATCGCACACCACTGCACCCTCGCCCTCAACCCCAAGGAGGCGGGCGACCCGAGGTGCGTCCCGGTCCTGGAGGAGCTGCCCCGCTACCTCGTCAAGGACGGCGTCGTCGCCGTCGGCGAGATCGGCTACGACTCCATGACCCCGGCCGAGGACACCGCGCTCGCCGCCCAGCTCCAGCTCGCGGCCGACCACGCGCTGCCCGCGCTCGTCCACACCCCGCACCGCGACAAGCTCGCCGGGCTCCGCCGCACCATCGACGTGGTACGGGAATCCGCCCTCGACCCGGAGTGGGTGCTCCTCGACCACCTCAACGAGACCACCGTCAAGGAGGCCGCCGACAGCGGCAGTTGGCTCGGTTTCTCCATCTACCCGGACACCAAGATGGACGAGGAGCGGATGGTCGCCGTCCTCAAGGCCCACGGCACCGCGAAGGTCCTCGTCAACTCGGCCGCCGACTGGGGCAACAGCGACCCCCTCAAGACCCGCAAGGTCGCCGACGCGATGCTCGCCGCCGGGTTCACCGCCGACGACGTCGACCAGGTGCTCTGGCGCAACCCCGTGGAGTTCTACGGACTCAGCGGCCGGCTCCAGCTCGACGTCCCCGTCCCGGACGCCCTCCACGAAGGCAACTCCGTACTGCGCGGAGGGGAATGAGCCGATGCGCTTCCGCCACCCCGACGGCTCCACCGTCCACCTCGCGTACTGCACCAACGTCCACCCCGCCGAGACCCTGGACGGCGTCCTCGCCCAACTCCGCGACCACTGCGAACCGGTACGGAGAAAACTCGGCCGCGACCGGCTCGGCATCGGCCTCTGGCTCGCCAGGGACGCCGCCCAGGCCCTCGTCAACGACCCGGCCCAACTCCGCGCCCTCCGGGGCGAACTCGACCGGCGCGGCCTGGAGGTCGTCACCCTCAACGGCTTCCCGTACGAGGGGTTCGGCGCCGAAGAGGTCAAGTACCGCGTGTACGAGCCGAACTGGGCCCACCCCGAACGGCTCGCCTACACCGCCGACCTGGCCCGGCTGCTCGCCGCGCTCCTCCCCGACGATGTCACCGAAGGCTCGGTCTCCACCCTGCCGCTCGGCTGGCGCACCGTCTGGGACGAGGCCGCCGACCGCACCGCCCACACCGCGCTCACCACCCTCACCGGGCGGCTCGACGCGCTGGCCGAGCTGACCGGCAAGTCCATCCGGATCGCCCTCGAACCCGAGCCCGGCTGCATCGTCGAGACCACCGCCGACGCCATCGCCCCGCTCACCGCGCTCCCCGGCGACCGGATCGGCATCTGCGTCGACACCTGCCATCTCGCCACCGCCTTCGAGGACCCCGCCACCGCCTTCGACGCGCTGGACGCCGCCCGGATCCCCATCCCCAAGGCCCAGCTCTCCGCCGCCCTGCACGCCGAGCACCCGCACCTCCCCGAGGTCCGGGAGGCCCTGCGCGCCTTCGCGGAACCCCGCTTCCTCCACCAGACCAGGACCAGCACGGCGGCCGGGCTGCGCGGCACCGACGACCTGGACGAGGCGCTGGCCGGCGACGCCCTGCCCGAAGGGGCGCCCTGGCGCGCCCACTTCCACGTACCCCTGCACGCCCCGCCCGCCCCGCCGCTCACCTCCACCCTCCCCGTACTCCGGGCGGCGCTCGCCCGGCTGGTCGGCGGCGCCACCCCGCGCACCCGCCATCTGGAGGTCGAGACCTACACCTGGCAGGCGCTCCCGCCGGAGCTGCGCCCCCGCTCGCGCGGCCGGCTCGCCGAGGGCATCGCCGCCGAACTCATCCTGGCCAGAGACCTGCTGGTCGACCTCGGCCTCAAGGAGCTGCCATGAGCGACACCCCGGAGCAGGCCCCCGACGCCGCCCGCCCCACCCCGCTCCTCGTCCTGGACGTCGTCGGCCTCACCCCGGCGCTGCTCCGCCACATGCCGCACCTCACCGAACTCGCCGAGAACGGCTCGCGGGCCCCGCTCTCCACCGTCCTGCCCGCCGTCACCTGCAGCGCCCAGTCCACCTTCCTCACCGGCACCCTCCCCGCCGAACACGGCATCGTCGGCAACGGCTGGTACTTCCGCGAACTCGGCGACGTACTGCTCTGGCGCCAGCACAACGGGCTCGTCTCCGGCGACAAGCTCTGGGACGCGGCCCGCCGCGCCCACCCCGGCTACACCGTCGCCAACGTCTGCTGGTGGTACGCGATGGGCGCCGACACCGACTACACCGTCACCCCGCGCCCCGTCTACTACGCCGACGGCCGCAAGGAGCCCGACTGCTACACCCGGCCACCCGAACTCCACGACGAACTCACCGCGGAACTCGGCACCTTCCCCCTCTTCCACTTCTGGGGACCCGGCGCCGACCTCGTCTCCTCCCAGTGGATCGTGGACGCCACCCGCCACCTGATCGCCACCCGCCGCCCCGATCTCGCCCTCACCTACGTCCCGCACCTCGACTACGACCTCCAGCGGTACGGCCCCGACGACCCCCGCTCGCACCGCGCCGCCGCCGAACTCGACGCCGTCCTCGCCCCGTTGCTCGCCGACGCGCGCGCCGAAGGCCGTACGGTCGTGGCGCTCTCCGAGTACGGCATCACCCCGGTCTCCCGACCCGTCGACATCAACCGCGCCCTGCGCAGGGCCGGGCTGCTGGAGGTCCACACCCAGGACGGCATGGAGTACCTCGACCCGATGGCCTCCCGCGCCTTCGCCGTCGCCGACCACCAGCTCGCCCATGTCTACGTACGCCGCCCGGAGGACCTGGACGCCACCCGCGAGGCCCTGAAGGACCTCGAAGGGCTCGGCGAACTCCTCGACGACGAGGGCAAGAAGGCGGCCGGGCTGGACCATCCGCGCTCCGGCGAGCTGGTGGCCGTCGCGGAGCCGGACGCCTGGTTCACGTACTACTACTGGCTGGACGACGCACGGGCCCCGGACTTCGCGCAGCTCGTGGAGATCCACCGCAAGCCCGGGTACGACCCCGTCGAACTCTTCATGGACCCCCTGGACCCCTATGTCCGGGTCAAGGCCGCCACCGCCATCGCCCGCAAGAAGCTCGGCATGCGGTACCGGCTCGCGGTGGTCCCCCTCGACCCTTCCCCCATCCGGGGCAGCCACGGACGGCTCCCCGCGAGCGACGACGAAGGTCCGCTCATCCTCTGTTCCACCCCCCGTGCCGTCGGCGACCGCGTCGCGGCCACCGACGTCAAGAGCCTGCTCCTCCACCTCGCCGGAGTGCACGGACCCGCCACCACAGAAGGAGTTCCGGAATGAGCCGCAAGACCCCCGCAGACCCCGAACTCGCCCACAGACTCAGCCGGCGCGGCATGCTCGGTGTCGCCGCAGGAGCCACCGCGGCGGCGGTCGTCGGCGGCACGGCACTCGCCTCCCCGGCCGCCGCCCACGGCCAGGGCCACGGACCCGGCCATGGCACCACGCCCGGTCACGGCCACGGCAAGGGCCAGCCCGTCCTGCCGCCGGGACGCCTCGGCATCCAGCTCTACTCGCTCCGCGACAAGGTCTCCACCATCGGCTTCGCCAAGGTCTTCGACGAGCTGGAGCGGTTCGGCTACGACGAGATCGAGTTCGCCGGATACACCCAGGGCAGCGTCGGCGCCATCACCCTGCGCCAGCTCAAGCGGCTCGCCAGGGACCACGGCCTCAAGCCCATCGGCAGCCATGTCAACTACGCCGACGACAGCAACCCCGACGCCTACAGCTTCGCCCAGAACCTCACCAAGGTGCTGGACGACGCCCAGGAACTCGGCCTGGAGCACATAGGCACCGCGTCCGGACCCTTCCGGTACGGCTCCACCGTCGACGCCTGGAAGCGGGCCGCCGCCGACTTCAACGCGTACGGCGCGGCGGCGAAGCGGCGCGGCATGAAGTTCTACCAGCACAACCACGCGGAGGAGTTCTCCTTCGCCACCGACCGGCCCAACGTACGCCTCTACGACGTCCTGCTCGCCGAGACCGACCCCGACCTGGTCTACCTGGAGATGGACATCTACTGGGCGTACACCGCGCAGTTCCGCTTCAGCAGGACCCCGGACGGCCGGCCCGCGCCGCTCGACCCGCTGAAGTACGTCCTCAAGCAGCCCCACCGCTACCCGCTCTTCCATGTGAAGGACGGCATCGAGGACGACACGACCCGCGACGGCTACCGCATGGTCGACGTCGGCGACGGTGACATCGACTACCGGCGCTTCATCTCCGCCGTCAACAAGACCCACAACGGGCGGCGCGCCCACCACTGGCAGGTCGAGCACGATCAGCCGGTCGACTCCATCGAGTTCGCCCGCAAGTCCTCGGCCCATCTGCACGGGCTCCGCGAGAAGCGGTAACGGCCCGGCTCCTGTGGACGACAGCGGTCCTCCGCACGGTGGTCGCCCACCGTGCGGAGGACCGCGCTGTCACTCGGCCTCGCGGCCGATCGGATTCGGGTTGGGCCGGATCCGCTTGATGTCCGGCCTCCCCGGCGCCCTCAGGAAGAACGCGAGCACGGCCGAGGCGATCCCGATGGACCCGGCGATGACAAAGGCGCCCCGGTACCCCCAGGCACCCACCACGACGGCCCCGACCCCGGAGCCCACCAGCCCCGAGACCAGCTTCGAGCTGTAGACCATGCCGTAGTTCGAGGCGTTGTTGTTCTCGCCGAAGTAGTCCGCCGTCATCGCCGCGAAGAGCGGGAAGATCGCGCCGCCGCCGAACCCGGAGACCATCGAGCAGAGCAGGAAGAACGGCATACTGCCCAGCGTCCCGGAGATCAGCACACCGTACTGCGCACACCCCAGCACCACACAGACCAGCACCAGGGTGTGGCGGCGCCCGTACCGGTCGGAGATCCAGCCGATGACACCGCGCCCCGTCCCGTTCACGATCGCCTTGAGCGACATCGCCGTGGCCACGATCCCGCCCGCGAACCCCATGTCCTTGCCGAACGGCACCTGGAAGGCGATGCCGAAGATGTTGATGCCCGCCGTGCAGAGCAGGCAGAACCACATCATCCACAGCACCGGCGTACGGGCCGCCTCCCTCGGTGTGTACTGCTTCACCGCCGGCGGGTTCTTCGCCAGCGCCCGCCGCACCCTCGGGTCGTCGGAGACCTTCAGCGGGTCGGCGCCCTGGGGCCACCAGTACTTCGGCGGGTCCTTGAAGAACCACCCGGCCACACCGACGACGAGGCAGCAGGCCAGCCCGGCGGAGACCAGCACACGCTGGAAGTTGCTCAGGTCCAGATACGCGGTGAAGAGAAAGACGAACGGCACCGAACCGTACGCGAAACCGCCGTTGACCAGCCCCGTCTTCCCTCCCTTGCGCTCCGGGTACCACTTGCCGACCATGTTGACGCAGGTCGCGTAGACCAGACCGGCCCCGATCCCGCTGAACATCCCGAAGCCGAAGTACGCCACGATGACATGCGGGGCGTACGCCAGCGAGAGATACCCCAGGAACGTCCCCAGCGCGCCCAGCATCATGGCGTACCGGGCGGGCAGCCGCCCGCTCTCCCTGAGCTGCCCGGCCGGGAAGGCCACGGCCGCCTGGAAGAAGACCCAGACGCCCATCAGCCAGAAGATGTGCCCACTGCTCCAGAGATGGGCCTGGTGCAGGGTGTCCTCCGCGGAGGTGAACGCGTACTCCGACGAGCTGATCCCGAGCATGCCCATCCACGGGAAGAGCACCATCGTCCAGCGGGGACGCCCCATGATGTCCCGGTCGCTCTCACCGATCCGGTACACGCGTCCGTTGCGGTCCGTCACCTCGTGATAGGGCACGGACGTGTTGAGTTGAGTCGTTGTCATCGAGGTCGAGCACCCCTTGCATCACTTGCAGCGAAAGAACTGGCCAGCGCCCCCTGTCCAAAAACTTTCGTGCTGTGCGGGTGAGGTCAGGCCATCAACCACCTCCTGCCGGCTCGTCCGCCACCGTCCGCCGCCCGGCCGTCACAGCAGCCCCGCCGCCCTCGCCCAGCGGTACTTCGCGCCGAGCACTTCGACCGGCCGTTCCGTGGTGTACGGGTAGGCCACCACCCCGTGGTCGAAGAGGTACCGGCACGCCTCCTCGACCTCCACATCGCCCGCGAGGGAGGCCACCACCGGCTTCTCCACCCCCCGCGCCCGGAACTCGCCCACCACCCGGGCCGTCAGCTCCGCGAAGACCATCGGCGGGGTGACGATCGTGTGCCAGTAGCCGAGGACCAGCGCATGGATCCGCGGGTCCTCCAGCCCCAGCCGGATGGTCGCCTCGTACGTGGCGGGCGGCTCGCCCCCGGTGATGTCCACCGGGTTGCCCGCGGCGCCGAACGGCGGGATGAACGCGCGGAACGCCTCGTCGAGATCGGGCGGGATCTCCATCAGGGTCAGCCCGTTGTCCACGATCGCGTCCGACAGCAGCACCCCGGAACCGCCGGCGCCGGTGATGATGACGACGTTGTCACCGCGCGGCGTGGGAAGCACCGGCAGCGCCCGCGCGTACTCCAGCATCTCCCCGAGCCCCGGCGCCCTGATCACCCCGGCCTGCCGCAGGATGTCGTCGTACACCGCGTCGTCCCCGGCGAGCGCCCCGGTATGGGAGCCGGCCGCCCGCGCCCCCGCCGCCGTGCGGCCCGCCTTGAGCACGACCACCGGCTTCCTCGGTACGGTGGCCCGCGCCGCCGCGACGAACGCGCGGCCGTCCTTCAGGTCCTCCAGATGCATCGCCACGCACTCGGTGCGCTCGTCCTCGGCGAACCAGGTCAGCAGGTCGTCCTCGTCCAGGTCCGACTTGTTGCCCAGACCGACGATGGCGGAGACCCCCGTCCTGGTGGTCCGCGCGAAGCCGAGGACGGCCATCCCGATCCCGCCGGACTGCGAGGTCAGCGCCACCCCGCCCTTCACGTCGTACGGGGTGCAGAAGGTGGCGCAGAGGTCCTGCCAGGTGGAGTAGTAGCCGTAGATGTTCGGCCCCAGCAGGCGCACCCCGTGCTCCTCGGCGATCGCCACCAGCCTTTCCTGGAGGGCGTGTTCGCCGGTCTCCGCGAAGCCGGACGGGATCAGCACCGCGTTCGGGATGCCCTTGCGGCCCACCTCCTCCAGCGCGGCCGGCACAAAGCGCGCGGGGATCGCGAAGACCGCCACATCGGGCTCACCGGGAACATCCATCACGCTCTTGTACGCCTTGCGGCCGAGGATGTCATCGGCCTTCGGGTTCACCGGGTGGATATCGCCGGAAAATCCCCCCTCCACGAGGTTGCGCATCACCGAATTGCCGATCTTTCCCGCCTCGTTGGAGGCCCCGATCACCGCCACCGAGGTCGGCTTCATCAGCCGCCGCATCGAGGCCAGGATCTCCTCGCGGCCGTACCGGCGCCGCGCGGCGGGGCGTTCCCCGGCGAGCAGGATCCGGACATCGGCGGCCATCACCCCGCCGGCCGAGGCGAAGACCGGGTTGAGGTCGACCTCCGCGATCTCCGGGAAGTCCGCGGCGAGTCGGGAGACCTTCACGATCAGGCCGGCGAGCGCGTCGCGGTCGACCGGGGGAGCGCCGCGCACCCCGCGCAGGATCTCCGCCGCGCGGATCCCGTCGAGCATCGACAGCGCGTCGTCCTCGGTGGCGGGCGCCAGCCGGAAGGTGACGTCCTTGAGGACCTCCACCAGCACCCCGCCGAGCCCGAACGCCACGACCGGGCCGAAGGTCGGGTCGGTCACCGTGCCGATCAGCACCTCGGTCCCGGCGGGCACCATCTGCTGGATCTGCACCCCCAGGATGCGCGCATCGGGGTCGTACGTACGGGCGTTGGCGACGATCGCGGTGAACGCGCCGCGCACCTCGGCCGCCGAGGCGACCCCGACCCGGACGCCGCCCGCCTCCGTCTTGTGGGTGATCTCCGGCGAGACGATCTTCATCGCCACCGGGAAGCCGATCCGGTCGGCCAGCGCCACCGCCTCGTCCGCGCTCTCGGCCAGCGCCTCGGCCGGGGTGGGGATCCCGTACGCGTCCGTGACGGCCTTGCCCTCGGGCGCGGTGAGCGCGGTGCGCCCCTGTGCCAGTGCTCCGTCCAGCAGCGCGCGCACGGCCGCCCTGCTCTCCTCGGTGGTGTCCGCCACTAGATGACTCCGTTCGTCTTGAGAAGCCGCAATTCCTCGTCGCCCAGGCCGAGTTCGCCCACGTACACCTCCGCGTTGTGCTCACCGAGCAGCGGAGAGGTGACGACCTCGACGGGGGAGTCGGAGAGTTTCAGCGGGCTGCCCACCGTGGTGAACGAGCCGCGCTCGGGGTGGGGGACCTCGACGACCATCTCGTTGGCCGCGAGCGAGGCGTCCTCGATGATCTCCTTGGTGGAGAGGATCGGGCCGCAGGGGATGTTGTGGGCGTTGAGCCGCTCCAGCACCTCCCACTTGGGGAGGGTCGCCGTCCACTCCTCGATGAGCTGGAACATCTTGCCGAGCTTGGGCAGCCGCGCCTCGGGCGTCGCCCACTCGGGGTCGTCCGCCAGCTCGGGGCGGCCCATCAGCTCGGTCACCGGCCGCCACCCCACCGGCTGCACGATCACATAGACGTAGTCGTTGGGGCCGCCGGGCGCGCACTTGACGGCCCAGCCGGGCTGGCCGCCGCCGCTCGCGTTGCCGCTGCGCGGCACCTGGTCGCCGAAGTCCTCGTTGGGGTACTCGGCGAGCGGGCCGTGCGCGAGCCGCTGCTGGTCGCGGAGTTTGACCCGGCAGAGGTTGAGCACGGCGTGCTGCATCGCCACATTGACCCGCTGGCCGCGCCCGGTGTGCTCGCGCTGGAAGAGCGCGGCGAGGATCCCGGCGGCGGCGTGCACCCCGGTGCCCGAGTCGCCGATCTGGGCGCCGGTGGCGAGCGGCGGCCCGTCCTCGAAGCCGGTGGTGGCCATCGAGCCGCCCATGGCCTGCGCGACCACCTCGTACGCCTTGAAGTTGGTGTACGGGCCCTCGCCGAACCCCTTGATGGAGGCGTACACGATCCGCGGGTTGATCTCCTGGACCCGCTCCCAGGTGAAGCCCATCCGGTCCACGGCGCCCGGACCGAAGTTCTCCACCAGCACATCGGAGCGGCGGATGAGTTCGGTCAGCAGCTCCTTGCCGCGCTCCGTCTTGACGTTGAGGGTGATGGAGCGCTTGTTGCAGTTGAGCATCGTGAAGTAGAGCGAGTCGACGTCGGGCAGATCGCGGAGCTGCTTGCGGGTGATGTCACCGCTCGGCGCCTCCAGCTTCACCACATCCGCGCCGAGCCACCCCAGCAACTGCGTTGCGGAGGGCCCCGACTGGACATGGGTCATGTCGAGGACGCGGATTCCGGAGAGCGCCTTGGGGGCGTGGGCGGGCACGGTGTCGAGAGCCTGGGTCATGGGAGGGCTCCTTCACTTGTACATGGTCTGGTTCATGGTTCCGGGGGCGTACGCGTCCGGGTCGACCCAGACGTTGATCAGTGACGGGAGCCCGGACTCGCGGGCGCGCCGCAGGGCGGGCGCGATATCGGCGGGGTCCCGGACCTCCTCGCCGTAACCGCCCAGCATCTGGGCGAACTTGTCGTAGTGGACATCGCCGAGGGTGTTGCCGACCCGCTCGCGCGCCTCGCCGTACTTGGCCTTCTGGCCGTAACGGATCTGGTTCATCGAGGAGTTGTTGCCGACGATGCCGACGAAGGGCAGCCGGTAGCGGACCAGCGTCTCGAAGTCCCAGCCGGTGAGCGAGAAGGCGCCGTCCCCGAAGAGCGCCACCACTTCCTTGTCGGGCCTGGCCTGCTTGGCCGCGAGGACGAAGGGCACACCGACCCCGAGGGTGCCCAGCGGCCCCGGATCCATCCAGTGGCCGGGGGACTTGGGCTGGACGACCTGGCCGGAGAAGGTGACGATGTCGCCGCCGTCCCCGATGTAGATCGAGTCCTCGGTGAGGAAGTCGTTGATCTCGCTGACCAGCCGGTACGGATGGATCGGCGCGGCGTCCGAGCGGAGCTGGGGCAACCGCTTCTCGACGGCGGTCTGTTCGGCGGCGCGCAGCTCGTCCAGCCACGCCTTCCGCCCCGCCGAGCCGCCGTTGAGCCGCCCGCTCGCCGCCTGGGTGACGGAGGAGAGCACCAGACCGGCGTCCCCGACGATCCCCAGGTCGATGTCGCGGTTCTTGCCGACCGTGCGGTAGTCGAGGTCGATCTGGACGACCGTCGCGTCCGGGGAGAGCCGCTTCCCGTACCCCATCCGGAAGTCGAAGGGCGTCCCGACGATGACGATGAGGTCGGCGTTGGCGAAGGCGTAGCGGCGCGAGAGCTGGAAGTGGTGCGGGTCGCCGGGGGCGAGGGTGCCGCGCCCCGCGCCGTTCATGTACGCGGGGACGTTGAGCGTCCGTACCAGCTCGATTGCGGCGTCGGTGGCCCGGGTCGTCCACACCTGGCTGCCCAGCAGGATGGCCGGCTTCTCGGCGTGGACCAGCAGGTCGGCGAGTTTCTCGACCGCCTCGGGGTCGCCGGCCGAGCGGGTCGAGGCCCGGTACCGTCCCGCCGCGGGCACCCGGGCGCGCCCGGCCGGCACCTTGGCGTCGAGCACATCGCGCGGGATCTCCAGGAAGGAGGGTCCCGGGGCGCCGTGGTAGCACTCGCGGAAGGCCATCGAGACCATGTCGGCGGCGCGCGCGGTGTCCGGCACGGTGGCGGCGAACTTGGTGATCGGGGTCATCATGTCGACGTGCGGCAGGTCCTGGAGGGACCCCATCTTGTGCTGGGTGTGCGCCCCTTGGCCGCCGATCAGCAGCAGGGGGGACTCGGCGCGGAAGGCGTTGGCGACCCCCGTGACCGCGTCGGTCGTCCCGGGCCCGGCGGTGACCACAGCGCACCCCGGCTTGCCGGTGATACGGGCGTAGCCGTCCGCCGCGTGGGCGGCGACCTGCTCATGGCGTACGTCGACGACCTCGATCCCCTCGTCGACGCAGCCGTCGTAGATGTCGATGATGTGGCCGCCGCAGAGGGTGTAGACGACCTCGACCCCCTCTGCTTTGAGTGCCTTGGCGACGAGGTGTCCACCGGAGATGAGTTCCTGGTTGTCGTCGTTGTCGTCGGGCATGAGGAGGTCCCTGTCCCTTCGTAGGCCGTCTCGTCGTGGTCGCCTCGCAGTACATTGCATACAGTCGACGAATACTGTATGAAGCTTGTTATCCCGCATCCGGGCGGGTGGTGTCCAGGGGGCGTGCGCCACTTTTCGTCACAGGGGAGCAAGGGGAGCAGCCATGGATCTCTACGAACACCAGGCAAGGGAACTCTTCGCGGAACACGGCATCGCGGTACCACCCGCCGAGGTGGTGACCACCGCCAGGGACGCGGCGCCCGCCGCCCGGCGGCTCGGCGGGCGCGTGGTCGTCAAGGCCCAGGTGAAGACCGGTGGGCGCGGCAAGGCGGGCGGGGTGAAGCTCGCCGCCGACGAGGCGGCGGCCGAACTGACGGCCCGTCGGATGCTCGGCATGGACATCAAGGGCCACACCGTCGAGAAGGTGATGCTGGCCCGACCCGTCGCCATCGACACCGAGTTCTACGTCAGTTACGTGCTCGACCGGGCGGCCGGCACCTTCCTCGCCATCGCCTCGGCCGAGGGCGGCATGGAGATCGAACAGGTCGCGGAGGAACGTCCTGAGGCGGTGGCCCGTATCCCCGTCGACCCGGCGGAAGGCGTCACCGAGGCCGTGGCGGCCCGTATCGCCACCGCCGCCCGGCTCCCCGCCACCGCCGTCCCCGTCCTCCGCGCCCTCTGGCGTGTGCTGGTCGGCGAGGACGCCCTGCTGGTCGAGGTGAACCCCCTCGTCCGCACCACGGACGGGCACCTTGTCGCCCTCGACGGCAAGATCACCCTCGACGACAACGCCCGCTTCCGCCAAGCCCGCTGGGCGGCGGACGGCCCCGAACCCGGCACCAGCCCGCTGGAGACGGAGGCCGCCGCCAAGGGGCTCAACTACGTGAAACTCGACGGCGAGGTCGGCATCATCGGCAACGGCGCCGGCCTGGTGATGTCCACCCTCGACGTGGTGGCCGGCTGCGGCGCCCGCCCCGCCAACTTCCTCGACATCGGGGGCGGCGCCTCCGCCCAGGTGATGGCCGACGGACTCACCGTCATCCTCGCCGACCCGGACGTGAAATCCGTCCTCGTCAACGTGTTCGGCGGCATCACCGCCTGCGACCAGGTCGCCGACGGCATCGTACGGGCCCTGGAGACGGTGACCCTGACCCGGCCCCTGGTGGTCCGGCTCGACGGCAACAACGCGGCACGCGGCCGGGAGATCCTCGCCGGGTGCGCCCATCCGCTCGTACAGCAGGCCACCACCATGGACGGCGCGGCCCGGCGCGCCGCCGACCTCGCACACGCCGGATGAGGAGAGGAACCCCATGGCCATCTTCCTGACCAAGGAGAGCAAGGTACTCGTCCAGGGCATGACCGGCGCCGAGGGGCTGCGGCACACCCGGCGGATGATCGCCGCCGGCACCGCCGTCGTCGGCGGCGTCAACCCCCGCAAGGCCGGCAGCCAGGCCGACATCGACGGCGCCGCCGTGCCCGTCTTCGGCACCGTACGCGAGGGCATGGCGGCCACCGGCGCCGATGTCACCGTCGTCTTCGTCCCGCCGAGGTACGCCAGGGACGCCGTCACCGAGGCCGTGGACGCCGGGATCGGCCTCGCCGTCGTCATCACGGAGGGCATCCCCGTCCACGACACGGTCGCCTTCACCGTGTACGCCCGGGCCCGCTCCACCCGTATCGTCGGCCCCAACTGCCCCGGCGTGATCAGCCCCGGCCACGCCAACGCCGGCATCGTCCCGGCCGACATCGCCCCCGAACCAGGCCGCATAGGACTCGTCTCCAAATCCGGCACCCTCACCTACCAGCTCATGTACGAGCTGCGGGAGACCGGCTTCTCCACCGCCGTCGGCATCGGCGGCGACCCCGTCGTCGGCACCAGCCACATCGACTGCCTCGCCGCCTTCGAGGACGACCCCGAGACCGAACTCGTCGTCCTCATCGGGGAGATCGGCGGCGACGCGGAGGAGCGCGCCGCCGCCTACGCCGCCGAACACCTCACCAAGCCGGTCGTCGGCTACATCGCCGGATTCACCGCGCCCGAGGGACGGACCATGGGCCACGCGGGCGCCATCGTCTCCGGCTCCTCCGGCACCGCAGAGGCCAAGCGCCGGGCCCTGGAGGCGGCCGGCATCCGTGTGGGCGCCACCCCCACCGAGACCGCCCGGCTCGTCCTGGACCATCTCGCGCCCACGCCCGGCACCGCCCATACTTGAGTACGAGCGGAGACCCCCATGGCACCCACCCCACTGATCCTCAAACCGGGTATGGCCTGGTCCGACGCCTGGGAGCGCTGCCTCACCGCCGCGCCCGAGGCCTTCCACGACGACCGGGTGCGGAACCTCTGGGCCGCGTCCTGGCGCTCCGACGGCCGCGCCCTGCCCGCCACCAGCCCCGTCGACGGCACCCCGGTCGCCGGCCCGCCCCGGCTGGACGCCGGCACCGCACGCCAGGCGGTCCGCGCCGCGCTCGACGCGCACCGCGCCTGGCGCCATATCCCGCTGCCCGAGCGCGCCGCCCGTATCGGCGCCACCCTCGACGCCCTCACCGCCCACCGCGACCTGCTCGCCCTCCTCCTCGTCTGGGAGATCGGCAAGCCCTGGCGGCTCGCCCGGGCCGATGTCGACCGGGCCATCGACGGGGTGCGCTGGTACGTGGCGGAGGCCGAGCCGATGGTGGCGGACCGGGCCCCGCTCCCGGGCCCCGTCTCCAACATCGCGAGCTGGAACTACCCGATGTCCGTCCTCGTCCACGCCCTGCTGGTACAGGCACTGGCCGGCAACGCGGTGATCGCCAAGGCACCCACCGACGGCGGCGTCGCCTGCCTCACCCTGGCCTGCGCGCTCGCCGCCCGCGAGGGCGTCCCGGTGACCCTGGTCAGCGGCAGCGGCGGCGAACTCTCCGAGGCGCTGGTACGGGCCCCCGAGATCGGCTGTGTCTCCTTCGTCGGCGGCCGGGACACCGGCGCCGGTATCGCCACCACCCTCGCCGACCTGGGCAAACGCCATGTCCTCGAACAGGAGGGACTGAACACCTGGGGTGTGTGGAACTGCACCGACTTCGCCGCCCTGGCCGCCGTGATCCCCAAACTCTTCGACTACGGCAAGCAGCGCTGCACCGCCTACCCCCGCTTCGTCGTCCAGCGCTCCCTCTTCGCCGAGTTCCTCGCCGCCTACCTCCCCGCCGTCCGCACCGTACGGGTGGGCCACCCGCTCGCCGTAGCCTCGCCGGACGACCCGCCCCCCACCCTCGACTTCGGCCCCCTGATCAACGCCGCCAAGGCCAAGGAACTCTCCGACCAGGTCGGCGAGGCCATCGAACGCGGCGCCGTCCCCCTCCACCGGGCCACCCTGGCCGACGCCCGCCTCCTCCCCGGCCAGGACACCCGCGCCTACTTCGCCCCCGTCACCCTCCTCGACCCGCCCCCGTCCTCCCCGCTCCACTACGCGGAACCCTTCGGCCCGGTCGACACGATCGTCCTGGTCGACACGGAGGCGGAGCTGCTGGCCGCGATGAACGCCTCCAACGGCGCGCTGGTCGCGACGCTCTCCACCGACGACCCCGGGACCTATGCCCGCCTCGCCCCCCAGATCCGCGCCTTCAAGACGGGCCACGGCACCCCCCGCTCCCGGGGCGACCGCGACGAGCTCTTCGGCGGCTTCGGCCACTCCTGGCGCGGCGCCTTCGTCGGCGGCGACCTCCTGGTCCGCGCGGTCACCGAGGGCCCCCCGGACGAACGCCCGCCGGGCAACTTCCCCGACTACCACCTCATGCCCTAGCCGCCACCTCTGACCACCGGATATGTGGGTGAGACACCCCCCGAACCCCTGGTATCGTTGTCTCTGTCGCCGCGGGGAACACCGCGAAACGACCACTCGTCCGGGTGGCGGAATGGCAGACGCGCTAGCTTGAGGTGCTAGTGCCCTTTATCGGGCGTGGGGGTTCAAGTCCCCCCTCGGACACTCGGGAAAACTCCCGGTACGGATCGTTCCGTACCGGGAGTTTCCGTATGTGCACCGTTCTGTGCACCGGGTGACCGGTCAGAAACGGTCCGGAGCGCGCTCGGGCAGCGGAGAGCCGGGAACGATGTCCTTCCCGCGCTGCTGCCGGCGGGCCTCCTCGTTCGAAGCGGGGGTGGCCTGGCAGGTCACGTCCTTCTTCGGGAGCTTGCCGGTGAGCAGGTAGCCGGTGACGGCCGCGTCCGTGCAGGTGTTGCCGCTCGGGTAGACGCCATGGCCCTCCCCGCCGAGGACGGTGACCATCTTCGAGCCCTTCAGGGCGGTGTGCAGCGCCTGGCCGCTGGGGAGCGGGGTCTGCGAGTCCCATTCGTTCTGGACGATCAGGGAGCCGACCTTGTTCTTCACCGTGGTCACCGGCTCCGCCGACTCGTCCCAGAAGGCGCAGGGCTTGATGCTGGACGCGAAGTCGCCGAAGAGCGGGTACCGGCCCCGGTCCGCGATGGCGTCCGCCCGGTAGCTCTCCGGGTCGCGGGACCACGCCGCCGAGTTGTCGCCGCAGACGACGGCCCAGAAGCTCGCCATGCCGTTGTCGTCCACCTCCTCGGCCGCCGTGCCGGGCCCCTGGGCCCGGGCGAACAGCCCGAGCGTCCCCGTCGAGGCAGCCGTACCGGGCGTACCGGACGTACCGGACGTACCGGACGCGCCGGAGGTCCCGGCCGCGGCGTCCCGGACCCTCAGGAAGACCTCGGTGGCGTGCTCCGGGGAGAAGAACGACGGGCGCATACCGCCCCGGATGTCGTCGCCGGTGACCCTCTCGCCGTCGATTTCGATGGGCGTCTCGTCGGCCTGCTCGACCAGGTCCCAGAAGGCCCGGTCCACCTTCTTCGGGGTGTCCCCGAGGCCGTACGTGTCCGAGCGCTCGGCGACCCACTCGGTCCACCGGTGGTACGCGGGCTCGGCGCCCTCCGCCCACCACTGGATCATCCCGCGCCAGGCACGCTCCGGGTCGATCGCGCTGTCCAGCACCATCCGGTCCGACCGGCCCGGGAAGAGCTGGGTGTAGACGGTGCCCAGGTAGGTGCCGTACGAGTACCCCAGGTACGAGAGCTTCTTCTCACCCAGGATCGCCCGGATGACGTCCATGTCGCGCGCGGTGTTGCGCGTGGTGATGTGCGGGAGGGTGTCGCCCGCCTTCTCCTTGCACTTCTCCGCGACGCTCCGGGCCCAGGCGACATCCGTGTCGAACGTCTCCTCCTTGTACGGCCGCAGCCAGTTCCACTCCTTCTCCTCAAGACCGCAGGAGACCGGGGTGGACTCGCCCACCCCGCGCGGGTCGAAGCCGATGAGGTCGTACTTCCCGCGCAACTCCTCGGGAAGCTCTTCCGCCAGCGCCAGCGGCATGAACAGCCCCGGCCCGCCGGGCCCGCCCGGGTTGGAGAACAGCACCCCGAGCCGGTCGGGCGAGGTGGCCCTGATCCGGGATATGGCCACGTCGATCCGGGCGCCCCCGGGATCCTGGTAGTCCAGCGGCACCTTGACCGTGGCGCACTCGAACTCAGCCGGAGTCCCGTCCCCGCACCTCTTCCACTCCGGTTTCTGCCGCGTGTACCGGTCCAGCGCGCCCTTCCCGGCGGCGGAGGACGCGGCGGCCGACGGAGCGGCGGCCGGGGCGGCGGTGGCGGTCGAGGTGGCGAGTACGGGAGCCAGCGTGGCCGTCACACTCACGGCCAACAGGGGCGCGAGACGTCGTCTGCGCACGATATCGATCCTTCCGATCGCATGTTCGGACAGAAAAGATCCTTCAACACCCACCCCACCCCCCGGATCCCTCGCCGGGGTGCACCTTGTCTCCGACCTGGGGATGACACAACGACCCTTACTGGTCCCCGAGTTGTAGGGGCGGTACGGGGCTACGCTGCCCCGCATGACATCACCGACCTGCTACACCTGCGCCAAGGAGGCCCAGGGCGACGCCCTGCCCCCCCCGGATGAAGGACCTGCCCGAGGAACTGCGCGGCCCGCGGGTCTTCGGGATGCTCCAGCGTCCCGAGGGCCAGCGGGTCCCCGCCGCCGCGGTCGAGGAGATCGCCCGCTCCCTTCGCGGCCGGCTGCGCGCCTAGGGTGGGGCCATGGTGAGGCGGCGGGGCGGGGACGAGCGGAGGGCGGGTTTGTGAGTACGGCGGGTGAGGGGCTTCCGGATCTGGTGTGTGCGCGGTGCGGGGCGGAGTATCCGGTGGCCGCGCTGGTGTGGCGGTGCGTGTGCGGGGGAGTGCTGGATGTCGCGGCGTTTCCCGCCGGTCCCACTGGTCCCGCCGGTTCCCCCGGGTCCGCCGTGCTCGAACCGGCCGTCCTCGCCGGGCGCGCGGCGACCATGTGGCGGTACGGGGAGGTGCTGCCCGTCGCGTTCGATCCCGGGATCTCGCTCGGGGAGGGCATGACCCCGCTGGTCGACTCCGGGACGCTGCCGGGGGTGCGGCTGAAGCTGGACTTCCTGATGCCCACCCTGTCGTTCAAGGACCGGGGCGCCGTCGTGCTCGCCACGCTCGCCGCCCGGCTCGGCGTCGCGTCCGCGCTGGTCGACAGCAGCGGCAACGCGGGCACCGCGGCCGCCGCCTACTTCGCCCGCGCGGGCATCCCCTGCCGGGTGCTGGTGCCCGCCGCCACCTCCCCGGCCAAGCTCGCCCAGATGCGGGCGCACGGCGCGTCCGTCACCCTCGTCCCGGGCTCCCGCGCCGACACCGCCGCCGCGGCCGTCGCCGCCGCTGCCGAGCCCGGGGTGATGTACGCCAGCCATGTCTTCCACCCGTACTTCGCGCACGGGGTGAAGACGTACGGCTACGAGATCTGGGAGCAGTACGGCCGTACCCTGCCCGACACGGTCGTCGTCCCCGTGGGCAACGGCACCCTCGTCCTCGGCTGCCACCTCGCCTTCTCCGAGCTGGTCGCCGCCGGGCTCGCGCCCCGGATGCCCGTCATCGTCGCCGTACAGGCGGCCGGCTGCGCCCCGCTGGCGCGGGCGGTGGAACGGGGCGCGGACATCCCGGTCGGCGTCGACGCGGGGACGACCGTCGCGGAGGGCATCGCGATCGCCGCGCCACCGCGCGGCGAACAGATCCTGCGGGCGGTCCGTGCCACCGGCGGTACGGTGGTCGCGGTGCCCGACCAGGAAATCGCGGCGGCCCGTACCGAACTCGCCGCGCGGGGAGTGTTCGTGGAGCCCACCGCCGCCGTCTGCTGGGCCGCCGTCCGCGCGGCCCGCACCGCGACCGGGCAGACGCGGGGCCCGGCCGAGGCGGCGGCCCGTACCGCGCTCACCGCACCCGAGGTGGTCGTCCCGCTCTGTGGGGCGGGACTCAAGTCCCCGGCCCCTGGCGCTGCCTGAGGTCAGCCCGGAGCGGTGGCGGGCTCCGGGTGCTCGTGCGTGCAGGCCTCGTCGAGGCCGTGCGTGTCCCACCCGGGGAAGGGGTCGTCGTACGGGGCCGTCTCGCCGGGGGAGAGCAGACAGCCGGCCAGCGCCGTGCACAGCGCCTCGGCGCGCAACTCCGTGCCGATGAAGACCAGTTCCTGGCGGTACCCGGACCCGGCCGCCCCGGCGGCCAGCGGCTCGAAGCGGGCGACCGCGCCGGCCTGCGACCACAAGCCGGTGACCCGTGGGCGGGAGGCGAGCCGGAAGAATCCCTTGGAGCGCAGGATCCGGCCGTACCGTCCGCTCTCCAGGCCCGTGGTGACGAACGCCCACAACCGGCCCGGGTGGAACGGGGCTTCGGCCCGGAAGACGGTGCTGGAGATCCCGTACTCCTCGGTCTCGGGCACATGGTCGCCGTTGAGCTCCCGCACCCACCCCGGCGCCTCCTGCGCGCGTTCCAGGTCGAAGAGCCCGGTGCCCACGACCGCGCCGACCGGTACCCGCCCCCGGACGGCGGGGACGACCCGCGCGGCCGGATTGAGCCGGGAGAGCGCCGCGCGGAGCCGGTCCGCGCTCGCCGTGTCGACCAGGTCGAGCTTGTTGAGGACGAGGACGTCGGCGAACTCGACCTGGTCCATCAGGAGGTCGCTGACGGTGCGTTCGTCGTCCTCGTACGGGGCGAGCCCGCGCTCGTCGAGCCCGTCCCCGCCGGCCAGTTCGGGCAGGAAGTTCACCGCGTCGACCACGGTGACCATGGTGTCGAGCCGGGCCAGATCGCCGAGCGTGGCGCCGTCGTCGCGCGGGAAGGAGAACGTCGCGGCGACCGGCATGGGTTCCGAGATGCCGCTCGACTCGATGAGCAGATGGTCGAAGCGGCCCTCGCGTGCCAGCCGGTCCACCTCCTCCAGCAGGTCGTCGCGGAGGGTGCAGCAGATACAGCCGTTGGTCATCTCGACCAGCCGCTCCTCGGTGCGGGAGAGCGCGGCCTCGCCGCCGCGCACCAGGGCGGCGTCGATGTTGATCTCGCTCATGTCGTTGACGATGACCGCCACCCGCAGGCCCTCGCGGTTGCCGAGGACATGGTTGAGAAGCGTTGTCTTGCCGGCTCCGAGGAAGCCGGAGAGCACGGTGACGGGGAGCGGGGGAGAAGCAGGGGGCGGAGGCGGGGGTGGAGTGGTGGGCGGCATGGGGCGGCTCAGCTCTCGGGGCGGAGCAGCCCGCGCTCGTACGCCTTGACCAGCCGCTGCGGCACCCGGTACACGACCCCGTCGACGACGACGGGCGCGAGCTGGGGCGTCGTCGCCTTCCACTGGGCGCGGCGGTGACGGGTGTTGCTGCGGGACATCTTCCGCTTGGGCACGGCCATGGGGACCTCCGGTAAGGGGTGGGAGGCCCGACGCTATATGAAAATGGATTCCATTGTCTAACGAGCGCCGTGGGCGCCCGGGGTGCCATGGTCCTCGCGGGGGAGCGCGTGGTCGCCCCGGATGCCCGGCCGGTAAGGTGGTCGTCTCCCGAGGTCCGGGCAGATGCGCTGTACGCGGTACGCGCGGGAAAAGGGGCAAGACCGGTGAGCGCGCCGCTGTATCAACTGAAGGCCGAGTTCTTCAAGACGCTGGGCCACCCCGTCCGCATCCGGGTGCTCGAGCTGCTCAGCGAGCGTGAGCACGCGGTCTCCGAGATGCTGCCCGAGGTCGGGGTCGAACCCGCCCAGCTCTCCCAGCAGTTGGCCGTGTTGCGCCGGGCCAATCTCGTGGTCACGCGCCGGGAGGGCTCGGCCGTCCACTACGCGCTCGCCCACCCGTACCTCGCCGAACTGCTGAGCGTGGCGCGGACGATCCTCTCCGGGGTGCTGGCGGGGCAGGCCGAACTCCTCGCCGACCTGCGCGCCGCGGACAACGGGGGCACCCCGGACAGCGGGGGCGCACCTCCGGAGAACGGCGCGCAGTAAGGCGGCGCCGGCCGTACCCCCCGGTCAGACGTCCACCTGGGTCTCGATCCGCTTCAGCTGATGGCGCGCCATCGCCAGATTGGCGCGCTGCCTGTCCAGCACCACGTACAGGAAGAGGCCCTGCCCCGCCGAGCCCGTCAGCGGACGTATGACGTGGTACTGGGCGCCCAGCGTGATCAGGATGTCCTCGATCGCGTCCTGGATGCCCAGCGTCTCCAGGGTGCGCAACTTGGCCCGTACGACATCGGTGTTCCCCGCCGCCGCGACGGCGAGATCCAGGTCCCTGCTCCCGCCGAGCGTGCCCAGCGCCATGCCGCTCGTGTAGTCGACCAGAGCGGCACCCAGGGCGCCCTCGATCATCATCGCGTCCTTCAGCGCTACATCTGCACTTGCCATGAACCCCGTCCCCTCGGACTGACGACACCTCGGAATGACGAGTTTATCGAGTAACGACTTGTATGGGTTGGCGAATTGAAGACATCTTCAACTTGAATGCCTGATTCCGCTTATGGGTGAACACTTCAAGCCAGCCGGCCGCCGCCCCGGCGGCGTCGGGTCAGGGGCGGGCCGGTGTCAGGAGGGCCACTCCCAGGAGATCCCGTAGATGCCCGCGGGACAGCGGCCCGGCGCCGAGTGGACGGTGTGCGAGGCGTCCAGGGCGACCCGGTGGTTGTAGCTCATCTCCGCCTCCGAGTGCTCCCGGTAATAGCGGTGGCAGACCGCCGGCAGCGCGTCCGGATGGAAATAGACATGGAGCAGATAATCGCGCAGCCGGACCCGGGTGGCGCGCTGGTAATGATCGTCGGTGCCGTCCCCGGGATCCACGGTGAGGGTGTAGTCGATGACCACTGTCTCGTTCTTCGCGAGTTCCCGGCCGAACTCGATGTCCAGGACGACCGTACTGACCTCGGGCAGAAAGCGGACGGGCCCGGCAATTCCGCACCGTACCGTCGTATGCACCGCACGCGCCCCGCTGTCGACGGTATGGACCGCCGTGAGCCGGTCGGCGTCCTCGCGGGCCGCGCGCAGCACCTGCTGGACGGCGATGGAGCGGAGCCGCCGCCGGGCGTCGATGGTGACGGTCTCCCGGATGCTCAGCGTGGAGATCGCCTCGTTGAGCCGCGCGAAGTCGGGACCGAGGATCCGCTCCGCCAGGGAGTTCTCGCCGAAGACCCGGTGCGAGGAGCGCAGGTCGTGGGCGGGCGGCGCGACCCGGCCCCGGGGGCGGTACGGGCCGATCAGCGAGCGCAGCGCCCCCGGGGGAAGTTCGAGGATGGTCTCCAGGGCGTCCACCGCGCGCAGCGACTCGGCGCGCTCGGGCTCGCTGCGCCCGCGCTGCCAGTAGCTGAGGGTGGTCAGGCTGATCGGGAGGCCCTGCTCGGCGAGGCGGCTGCGGACCCGTTCCAGGGAGAGCCCGCGCCGTTTGACGGCGCGCTGGAAGACCTCGGCGAAGGCCGGCGCGGCGCCGGAGGCGGCGGGCTCCCCGGTGAGGGGCGGGTCCTGGTGCACGGGGTCCCCCTCCGGGTCGAGCGGGGCCGGCGGGCCGGGCCCGCACGGGCAGGACCGCCCACCGTATCCGATGGGCGGTCCTGGGGGCCGGTGGGGGCGGCCCGGGGTGAAGCGGCTGGTCCGAGGGGCGTCAGTTGGTGTTGAGGGTGAGCCCGTAGTACGAGAGCGCGTCGTCCAGCGGCTGGAAGTACGACGAACCGGGCGAGTTGACGGAGCCGTTGCAGCGCTGCGCCGACGGGCCGCCCGAGGTCATGCCCTGCGCCTGGTTGCCGGAGATGTAGGCGCCACCGCTGTCGCCGCCCTGGGTGCAGACCGAGGAGCTGCCCAGGCCGGTGACGACCGTGTTCGGACCGCCGTTGGGGTCCGTGTAGGTGACGGTCACGTTGTACGAGTTGACCTTGCCGCAGGTCCAGAAGGTCGTACGGCCCGACTTGCAGAGGTCGGCGCCGGCCGAGGCCCGCGAGCTGCCCCGGACGGCGACGGTGCCGGCGCTGCCGTACGTCCCCACCTGGGTGGCGATGGAGCTGCCCGAGTCGACGGCGGCGATGCCCATGTCGACGCTGCGGCTGCCGACCGCGAAGCGGGTGTTGGTGCCCTGGGCGAAGCGGGTGCCCCTGTACGACAGGACGGGCAGGTCCTCGATGCAGTGGCCGGCGGTGACGAGGTACTGGCGGCCCGAGGCGTCGCGGGCCCCGTAACCGACCGAGCAGACATAGCCGTTGAAGGACATCTCGTCGCCCGGCGTGACGACCGCCTGGGTCGACAGCTCCGGCTTGCCCTCGACCACGCGCACGGCGTCGCCGTGGGCCCGCGCGGCCTTCAGGAACGCGGCGGCCGCCGCGTCCTTCGCGTCGTTGACCTCGACGGTGACGGTGTCCGACGCCAGGTCCACCGACCAGGCGGTGACGCCGGACGGCGTCTCCTTCAGGGCCCTGGCGTCCAGTTCGGCCTTGACGCGGTCGAGCGCGGCCTCGCCGTGCCGGGCGATCCGCGGGGTCAGGCCGGCGTCCTCGATGCGCTCCTCGGCGCTGGTGCCGACGGCGTTGACGACCAGCGTGCCGGTCCCGTCGAAGAAGGCGCCGTCGGTCGCGACGCCCGCTCTGCCGAGCTTCGTCAGCCGGTTCTGCTGGTCGGCCTGGCGGTCCAGCCGCTCGGTGGCCGCAGTCTCGCTGACGCCGAGCGAGGTGGCGAGGGCCCGCACCATCGCCGGGTCGTACCGCTCGGTGGTCTGCTGCCCCGCCTGTGCCCCGCCGACGGCGGTGACGGAGAGCAGCGCGCCCGCGGCCGCGGCCACGAGTATCTTGCCGGAGAATCGCACAGTCCATTTCCTTCCGGTCTCGGCGCACACGGCCGTGCATGGGGGGGAAATCGGCGTGGGGACCGATTTCGCAGAGGTAGCCGTGTGTCCGGCGGCAACCAGAGTGCGTGGTTACCGCGTTCGGAACTCTGGCCTATTTTCTCGGGCCGGTTCAAGGGAGTTCGGAAGGCGAAATTCAACAGAGTTGGGACACACTGTTGAAAACTCCGGTGAAGGAAAGGAAAAAGAAGAACATAACGGGCGCAGGGTGTACGGGGGGCCCGAGCGGCTCGTATACTCGTTGTATGCAATGGAGAGGTGCGCTGTGACGTCGGGCCGGGAGAAGGCGTACGCGTTCCTCAAGGAGGAGGTCCTCACCGACCCCGAACTCCAGGGCGGGTTCCTCTCCGAGCAGGAGATCGCGGACCGGATCGGAGTCTCCCGTACCCCCATCCGCGAGGCGCTGCTGCTGCTCGCCGCCGAGGACCTGGTCCGGCTGGTCCCCAAGCGCGGCGCGCAGATCGTCGCCCTCTCGGGGCGGGAGATCACCGAGCTGATGGAGTTGCGCGGCATCGTCGAACGGTACGCGGCGGAGCGGGTCGTCCCGGACGGCCGGGCCCCGGTCGAGAAGCTGGCGGCGCTGCTGGAGCGGCAGCGGGCGCTGAGCGGACCCGAGCACGCCAAGGAATTCATCGCGGTGGACCACCAGTTCCACGCCACGATGGTCGCCGCCGTGGGCAACGCGCTGCTGACCCGCCACTACGACGGGCTGCGCAGCCGGCAGATCAGGGCCGGGGTGGTGGCGCTCTACAGCCGGCACGGCCGCCAGGAGGATGTGCTCCGGGAGCACCAGGCCATCCTGACGGCGGTCGCCGAGCGCGACGCGGACGCCGCGCGGGCCGCGATCGACAGCCACCTGGAGACCACGCTCAAGGTCCTGCTCACGGGGTGATCCCGGTGGGCCCCGAGCCTGGCCGACCCACGGCGCCCACGGCCAGGCCGGCCCCGAGCCAGGCCGACCCTGATCCCGGCCTGGTGCCCCGCCGGGCCGCGCCCGGCGGGGCACCAGCGCCGGGTGCTCAACGCGGCTGCGGCAGGCGCCGGTTGGCCAGTACGGGGAGGGTGCGGCGTACGGCGGTGACCTCCGCGGGGTCGAGGTCGGCCAGCACCATCCCCGGCTCCGGGCCGAGTGCGTGCCGTACCGTGCCGTCCGGGCCGATGAGTGCGCTGTGGCCGATTCCGGTCGGTGCGTTCGAGGTGTTCGAGGCAGGTGACGCCCCGGGCGTCCCGGACTCCTCCGTTCCGGAAGCCGCCGGGTCCGCCTGGCCCACGGCGGCGAGCCAGACCGTCGCGTCCAGCGCGCGGGCCCGCGTCAGCAGCTCCCACTGCTCGCGCTTGCCGGGCCCCGCGCCCCAGGAGGCGAGGACCAGCGAGGCCACGGCGCCCGCGTCGGCATGCGCCCGGAACAGCTCGGGGAAACGGACGTCGTAGCAGGTCGCGAGGCCGATCCCGACCCCGTCCACCTCGATGGTGACGACCTCGGAACCGGGCGCCACGGTGTCGGACTCGGCGTAACCGAAGGCGTCGTACAGATGGATCTTGTCGTAGGACGCCTCGACCCCGGGCCCGGTGGCGAGCAGTGTGTTGGCCACCTTGCCGCCGGGCGCGGGCGTGAACATCCCGGCGACCACCACGAGCCCGGTGTCTTTGGCGATCCGGCGGACCTCCTCGGCCCAGGGTCCGTCGAGCGGCTGGGCCACCGGGCCGAGCGGGGTGCCGAAGCAGGCCATCGCGGCCTCGGGGAAGACGGCGATCCGGGCACCCGCCTCCGCCGCGCGCCGGGCGTGGTCGCGGAGCAGGCCGAGGTTGGCCTCGGGGTCGGGGCCGGTGGTGAGCTGGCAGAGCGCGATGCGCATGGGGTCCTTCCAGGTGCTGGCGATACGGGGTGCGGGTGCGCGGGTGCGGCCCCCAGCGGAGGTCGGGTGCGGCCCCCCGCGGAGGGCGGGCGCGTACGGGCGTACGGACCGAAGCGCCGGTCAGAGGCTGGGCGCGCCGTCCGGTGCGCTCGCCCCCCGGGCCGGCGGTTCCGCCGGGGTGAGCAGGTCCTCGGCGTCCGCGTCCTTCGCGTCGCGGCCCAGCAGGACCCCGCCGACGGTGAGGACCGCGGTGATCGCGACGTACAGCGCCAGCGGCACCCACGAGTCGTACGCGTCGAGCAGCGCCGTGAAGAGCAGCGGGGCCACCGCGCCGCCGACCACCCCGGCCAGGGTGTACGCGAGGGAGGAGCCGGTGTAGCGCAGCCGGGGCGAGAACTGCTCGGAGATGAAGGCCGCCTGGGGGCCGTACAGCAGCGAGTGGATGACCAGCGCCACCACCACGCCGAAGGCGAGCGCGGGCCAACTGCCGCCCGCCGTCAGCGGGAAGAAGAGGAACGGCCAGACCCCGGCCGCCACCGCCGAGATCCCGTACAGCGCCCGCCGGTTGAACCGGTCGGAGAGCGCGCCGGCCAGCGGGATCAGGAAGACCTGGAACGACGAGCCGATCAGCACCGCGGTGAGCGCGGAGCCGCGCGACATGCCGAGCTCGGTGGTCGCGTACGTCAGGACGAAGACGGTGAAGAGCGCGTACAGCACATCCGGGGCGATCCGGCTGAGGATCGCGGCGGCCAGCCCGCGCGGGTGCGTGGTGAAGACCTCCTTGATGGGCGCCTCGGGGCGCTTGTTCTCCGCCTCCATCGCCTGGAAGACCGGGGTCTCCTCCAGCTTCGTACGGATCCAGAGCCCGAAGACGACCAGGACCCCGGAGAAGAGGAACGCCACGCGCCAGCCCCAGCTGATGAACTGCTCGTCCGTCAGCATCAGCCCCAGCGCCGCGAGGACCCCGTTGGCCAGCAGATTTCCGGCCGGCGGGCCGACCTGAGCGGCCGAGGCGTAGAAGCCGCGCCGCCGCCGGTCGCCGAACTCGCTGGAGAGCAGCACGGCGCCGCCCCACTCGCCGCCGACCCCGACCCCCTGCGCGAAGCGGAGGAGCACCAGCATCGCGGGCGCGGTCACCCCGATCGTCGCGTACCCCGGGAGCACACCGATGAGCAGGGTCGCGACGCCGATCAGCACGAGCGTCGCGATCAGCACCTTCTTGCGGCCGATCTTGTCCCCGAGGCGGCCGAAGACGAAGCCGCCCAGCGGCCGGGAGACATAGCCGACGGCGTAGGTCGAGAACGCCAGCAGGGTGCCGGTGGCCGGGTCCTCCGAGGGGAAGAACACCTCGCCGAAGACGAGCGCGGCGGCCACCGAGTAGATGGCGAAGTCGTACCACTCCAGGGCGGTCCCGGTGAGGCTGGCGAAGAACGCGCGGCGGACCGCCGAGCCGCCGGGCGGGCGGGGATCCGTCTGCTGGGAGATGTGGTTCACGGTGTCCGTCCGAGTTCAGAGGGAAGGAGGCCGGAGGTCGACCTACCGGCATACTTCTTGTATACAGGTCGTATGCGCAAGCCTCGCGCACAAAGTTAACCCCGCTGATACCGCGCAAACGATGTGGAGAACTCCGATGGCGCTGCTCACCTTCGAACTGCCCGACGGCACCACCCGGCAAGCCGATGTCGTCCAGGTGCTCAACGCCGGATACGCCGGGCGCAGCCAGGACGACGTGGCCGCGCATGTGGCCGAACTCGCCGAACTGGGGGTGCCCGCGCCCTCCGTCACCCCTGCTCTCTACCCGGTTTCGCCGTACCTCGCGCAGCACACCGAGCGGGTCAGCGTCCAGCACGGCCGTACCTCCGGTGAGGCGGAGTGGGCCCTGGTCGTGGACGAGGGCGGCGACCTGCTGCTGACCGCCGCCTGCGACCACACCGACCGCGAGCTGGAGGTCCACGGGGTGGCCTGGAGCAAGAACGCGGGCCCCGACGTGCTGGCGCGGCGCGCCTGGCGGCTCGCCGAGGTCGAGGAGCGGCTCGACGCCCTCACCCTCCGTGCCTGGGTGGGGGCCGAGGGTGCGGAGACCCTGATCCAGGACGGCACCCTCGCCGAGCTGCTCACCCCCACGTACTGGGCCGACCTGCTGCGGGAGCGCGGTGAGCTGATCCCGGGCACGGTGCTGATCTCCGGCACGATCCCCATGGTCGAGGGGGTCGACCAGTTCGCCGACCGCTGGCGGGTGGAGCTGGCCGACCCGGCCACCGGCGAGACGATCGGACTCGCGTACGACGTGGTGCGCATGGCGGAGCCGATCGGCTGAGCCGGATGGTCCCGGTCCGGGCGCGGTGACCGGCCCGGAGAGCAGGGCACGGCGCGTAGACACTGTCTACCTTCGGGTGGTAGACAGTGTCTATGCATCTGCCTGGAACAACTGCTCCCGCTGTTCCCGCGGGGGAACCCGACGCCGGTCTCCGTGCCCGGCTGGTCGCCGTCGGTGTCGAACTGGTGGCGCGGGAGGGCGTGACGGCGCTCTCCCTGCGCGAGATCGCCCGGCGCGCCGGGGTCTCGCACGGCGCGCCGCGCCGGTACTTCCCGACCCACGCCGCGCTCCTCTCCGCCATCGCCCGCCAGGGCTTCGACGCGCTCGCAGCCGAGGCGGCGGCCGCGCCGGCGGCCGGGAGCGCCCCGGGGGACGGGGCGGGCGCCACCGGGGAAGGACCGGCGGGGGAGCCGCGCGCCCGGATCCTCGCGCTCGGCCGCGTCTACCTCGGGTACGCGGCGGCCCACCCCGGCATGTTCGAGCTGATGTTCCGCCACGACCTGCTGGAGAACGCCACGGAGGGCCGGGGCCCCGGGCTGCGCGAGACCAGCCTGCCGCTCTTCCGGGTGCTGGTGGACCTGGTCGCCCGGGTACGCCCCGCACCGGCGGCGGAGCCCGAGGTGGTGGCGGGCGCGCTCTGGGCCGGTCTGCACGGCATCGCGCAACTGTGGGCGTGGGGCAGCCTTCCGCTCGCCACCGGGCTGGACACCGCGGAGCCACTGCTCCGTGCCACCGTCGACGCCCATCTGGGGCCTGCCACGGGGACCGTGCCAGGCTCCGCCCCGGGCGCGACGGATCCCGGGCGGTCCCGGTGACCGCCGGGAAGCGCCCGGGACCCGGGGCGCGCACCGGCTCCGTACCCCTGGGGACACCCCACGCGTCCGAGCCTCCGGTACGGGAACGGGAGGCGCGGGCGGGGCGGCGGCTGGTGCTCGCCGGCAGTGTCATCGGGGCCTCGGTCGTGGCCCTCGACGGCACCGTCCTGACCGTCGCGCGCCCCGCTCTCCAGCGCGATCTGGACGCCACGTTCGCCCAGGTCCAGTGGACGAGCACCGGCTATCTCATCGCCGTGGCCAGTCTGCTGGTCCTCGCCGGGCGGCTGGGCGACCGGTACGGGCACCGCAGGCTCTTCGCCCTCGGGATGCTCGGCTTCGGCGCCGCGTCGGCGGCGATCGGCGCGGCGCCCGGGATCGGCTGGGTCATCGGACTCCGGGTGGTCCAGGGGGTCTTCGGCGCGCTGCTCCAGCCGGCCACCCTGGGGATGCTCCGCGCCGCGTACCCGCCCGACCGGCTGGCGATGCCCATCGCGGTGCGGACCGGCGCCATCGGGGTGGCAGCGGCGGCGGGCCCGGTCGTCGGCGGCGCGCTCACGGAGCACTTCGGCTGGCGTGGCGTCTTCTTCCTGAACGTCGTGCCCGCGCTGGTGATCGGGGGACTGACCCTCGCCGTACGGCTGCCCGAGGCGGCGGGCGGGACGGAACCGGCGGACCGGACCGGGGCCGCGTCCGGGGCAGCGTCCGGGGCGGCGGGTGCGTCCGGGGCGGCGGGTGGCATCGTACGTACGGACGCGACCGGGCCCGCGCGGCTCGACCTCTCCGGTGGGGCGCTGCTCGCGGTGGCCCTGGCCGCACTGGTCCACACCCTCGTCGGGCTCCCGGAATCCGGCTGGACGGCGGAGGCGGTCGCGGGGTGCGCGGTGGTCGCCGTCGCCGCCACCGCCTTCGTCCGCCATGAGCGGCGGGCCGCGAGCCCGCTGATCCCGCCCGCCCTCTTCGGCGGTCCGGCCGCCGCGCTCGCCCCGGCGCTCGCCGTCCTGCTCTGCGCGTCGGCCGCGCTCTTCGGCACGCTCTTCGTCGCCGCGTACTTCCTCCAGGACGTCCTCGCGATGGACCCGCTGGAGTGCGGGGTGCGGGTGCTGCCGCTGGCCGTGCTGATGGTGGTGAGCGCCCCGGCCGCCCCGGCGCTGGCCCGGCGGTGGGGGCCGCGCGCCACGGCCGGACCGGCGATGGCCCTGCTGGCGCTCGGCATTCTGCTGCTCGCCTCGGTGGACCGGGGGTCGCCGCCGCTGCTGATCAGCGGGGCGTTCCTGGTGCTGGGGGCGGGTTTCGGCACGGTCATGGTCACCGCGACGGCCGTGGTCGTCCGCCATGCGCCGCTCTCGCTGGCCGGGGTGGCGGGCGGACTCCAGCAGACGGCGATGAACATCGGCCCGGCGCTGGGCACCGCGCTCGCCGCCACCCTGCTCACCCTCGCGGGCGGCGGGCTCGTCGGAAGCGGGGCCGGAGGGGGCGGAGCCGGAGGGGGCGGGGCCGCTTGGGTGGACGCCTTCACCTCCGCCATGGCGACCACGCTCGCCGCCCTCGCCGCCGTCGCCGCGCTCGGCGCGCTGCTCGCGGCACGGCTGCCCGGCACGGCGGAGCGGACCCCGGATCCGGACGCGCCCGTACCGGACCCACCCGTACCGGACGTGCCCGTACCGGACCGGCCCGTACCGGACGTGCCCATACCGGACCGGCCCGTACCGGACATACCCATACCGGACCGGCCCGTACCGGACCCACCCGTACCCGACCAGGACCTGCCGTCCTCGTCGCCTCCGTCCCCCCGTTCCCTGTAGGCCGATCCGTGTGTAGCGTCGGGGCGCCGGGCCTCCGCAGCGAGGCGCGGCGCCCCGCTCCACCCCCAGCCACCAGGAGAGTTCGTTGAAACGTCCGCCCTATCTCGCCGACGCCGACCGCTACGCCGGTATGCGGTTCCAGCGCTGCGGCGTCAGCGGTGTACGGCTGCCCCAGGTCTCCCTGGGGCTGTGGCACAACTTCGGTGACACGGCCCCGCTGGAGAACCAGCGCGCCGTGCTGCGCCGCGCGTTCGACCGCGGGGTCACCCACTTCGACCTCGCCAACAACTACGGCCCGCCCTACGGCAGCGCCGAGGCGAACTTCGGAACGGTCTACACCCAGGACTTCCGGCCCTACCGCGACGAGTTGTTCCTCTCCACCAAGGCGGGGTACGACATGTGGCCGGGCCCGTACGGCGAGTTCGGCTCGCGCAAGCATGTGCTGGCCAGCCTCGACCAGTCGCTGGCGCGGATGCGGGTCGAGTACGTCGACCTCTTCTACTCGCACCGCTTCGACCCGGACACGCCGCTGGAGGAGACGGTGGGGGCGCTCGCCTCGGCCGTGCGGCAGGGCAAGGCGCTCTACGCCGGGCTCTCCAACTACCCGCCCGAGCAGATGCGCCGTGCCGCGGAGCTGCTGGGCGAGCTGGGCACCCCGCTGCTGATCAACCAGCACGCGTACAACTTGCTCGACCGGACGATCGAGCGGAACGGGCTGATCGCCGCCTCCGACGAGGTGGGCGCCGGGGTCATCGCCTACTCGCCGCTCGCCCAGGGGCAGCTCACCGACCGCTATCTCGACGGGGTGCCCGCCGACTCGCGGATGGCCGTCGGCCACTTCCTCAAGCGGGACGCGCTGACCGAGGAGAAGCTGACGCTGCTGCGCGCGCTCGACAAGGCGGCGGGCGAGCGGGGCCAGACCCTGGCGCAGCTCGCGCTGACCTGGGTGCTGCGGGACGCGCGGGTCACGTCGGTGCTGATCGGGGCGAGCGGTGTCGCCCAGCTCGACCAGAATCTGGCCGTTCTGGACGCGGCGCCCCTGACGGATCCGGAACTCGAAGCGATCGAGGCGCTGCTGGCGAACGGCGGCGCGGGCACGCGCCCGTAACGGCCGGAGACGGGGCCGGGGCCGGGCCGAGGCCGGGCCGGGGCCGGGCCGGAGAGACCATCCCGCCCGGCCCCGGCCCCGTCCACCCCATCCCTGCTTCCCCGCTCTCCGGCCCGCCCGACGTTCAGCTTGATCTGGCGCGGAACCCCGGGTGTTTACGCCCGGGAGGATGCGCTTCTCTGGGGCGTTCTGGCCCGCGGGTTCCCATGAGTCCGCACTGTTGACCTCAGCCGGGTCGTTTCTGGTTCTCGATGTATTCCTCGATGATCTCAAGTGATGCTCCACCGCACGAGGCGGCGAAGTACGAAGGCGACCAGAAATGGTCACCCCACAGGTATGTGTGGATATGGGCTGGGAACTCCTGACGGAGCCGCCGGGCGGAGACGCCCTTGAGGGAGCCGACCAGGCGGGACAAGGCGACTTTGGGCGGGTAGCGCACCAGCAGGTGGACGTGGTCCTTCTCCCCGTTGAACTCAGCCAGTTCGGCGTCGAAGTCCGCGCACACGTCCCGCATGACCTCCTCGCAGCGCCGGAGGATCTCATCTGTGAAAGGCCCGCGCCGATACTTGGGCGTGAAGACCAAGTGCGCGTGAAGGGTGTGGACGACTGTTCTGCCCCTGCGGATATTGGGATTTGGTTCCCAGCGTGGTGCCATAGATCAACGCTACGATCGCGGGTGTGAAGATCGTGACACGGGTGAAGCTGATGCCGGAGGCCGACCAGGTCGCCGCGCTGTCGGCGACCCTGCGTACGGTCAACGAGGCTGCGTGCTGGGTGTCCGGGGTGGCGTTCGAGCGCGGTGTCCCGCGTGAGTACGAGCTGCGCAAGCACACCTACACGGCGTTGAAGGCGCGTGGGCTGGGGGCGCAGGCCGCCCAGCATGTCATCAAGAAGACGTGTGACGCCTATGCCACGTTGAAGGCGAATATCCGTGCCGGGAACCTGGGCAGGCCGGGATCGAAGCGCAGGGTCAGGGCGGAGTCGAAGCCGGTCGTGTTCCGGCCCGAGGCCGCGCAGCCGTACGACGACCGGTGTCTGTCCTGGCGCTACGACGCCCGGACGGTTTCGATCTGGACAACGGCGGGCCGGCTCAAGAACGTGCGCTTCGCCTGCTCCCCGGACGCACTCAAGATGCTCCGCGAGTACCGCAAGGGCGAGTCCGGCCTGATCGAACGCGACGGCGTGTTCTACCTGGTCGCCGTCTGTGACATCCCCGAGGCCGAGCGGTACGAGCCCAGCGGGTTCGTCGGCGTGGATCTAGGGATCGTCAACATCGCCACCGCCTCGACCGGCTACCGGGCCGCCGGACGCGGCCTGAACCGGTACCGGAGACGACAGCTCGCACTGCGCAAGAAGCTCCAGGCCAAGGGCACCAAATCCGCCAAACGCCTCCTGAAGAAGCGCTCACGCAAGGAAGCCCGGCACACCGCCGACGTCAACCACGTCATCTCGAAGACCATCGTCACCACCGCTGAACGCACCGGCTCCGGTATCGCCCTGGAAGATCTCACGGGCATCCGGAGCCGGGTACGGCTCCGCAAGGACCAGCGGGCACAACTGCATTCGTGGAGCTTCCGTCAGCTCGGCCGGTACATCGAGTACAAGGCCAAGCGGGCCGGGGTGCCACTGGTGTATGTCGATCCGGCGTACACCAGCCAGCGATGCTCCCAGTGCGGTCATATCGACCGGCGCAACCGCCCGTCACAAGCGACGTTCGCCTGCCGGTCCTGCGGGGCCCTGATGCACGCGGACGACAACGCGTCCCACAACATCGGCCTCAAGGGCGAGGTTGTGTGGACCGCGGGGCGTGAGTCACGCGTCCCCGCCACCCCATAGGGGTGTCCGGACGGAGGAACCCACCCAGCAGCCAGTTGGGCGCTACCTCCAAGCCCGGCCCTTCAGGGCCGGGTCAAGTTGACAGTTCGCGGCGGTACGCGGCCAGCAGCTCCTTCGTGTGGTGGGCGGGCTCCGCGAGGGTGGCCATCCGGTCCATCGCCTGCATGTGCGCGGAGACCTCGTGGGGCTGGTCCAGATAGAGCGCCCCGGTCAGATACTCGATGTAGACCATGTCGGGCACTTCGGGGATCCCGAAGCGGAAGAGCACGAACGGGCTGTACGCGCCCGGGTGCGGCCCGGCGCCGAACTCGGCTATCTGGACCGTCACGTTCGGCAGCTCGACCGCCTCGATCAGCCGGTCGATCTGGGCCCGCATCACCTCCTTCGAACCGACGGACCTGCGCAGCACCGTCTCGTCCAGGATGGTCCAGAACGCCGGCGCCTCCGGGCGGGTGAGCAGCGCCTGCCGCTCCATGCGCAGCGCGACATGGCGTTCGAGCCGGTGCGGGTCCGTGGTCCGGCCGATCGCCCCGGTGGCGAGGACCGCGCTCGCGTACTCCTCGGTCTGGAGGAGCCCGGGTATGAAGTGCGGTTCGTACGAGCGAATCGTTTTAGCGGCCTCTTCGAGGCTCACGTACCCGCTGAACCAGTCCGGCAGGATGTCGTAGAACCGCTGCCACCAGCCGGGCTTGTTGGCCTCCTCGGCGAGCCGGACGAAGGACTCGGTGTCCTCCTCGCCCACCCCGTACTCGGGGAGCAGGAGTTGCAGGTACGGGATCTTGAGGGAGACCTCCGCGGTCTCCATCCGGCGCACGGTGCCCGCCGCGACATGGAGCAGTTTCGCGGACCGGTCCCGGGAGAACCCGGCCTTCTCGCGGAGTGACTGGAGCTGTCTGCCGAGAACGAGCTGCCCGATGGTGGGGGCAGACCGAGGCTCACTCACATTCCACCCCCGCGGACAGGCCCTCGGACCATGACATACCGGCGAGTCTGCCACAGCGGTTCCGGGGTGAGGAGGCCCTGTTGACACCTTGTGATGTTCGTGTGCCGGGGGATGCCGGATAGCCGAGGTCCGGGTGGAGGCACCGCACGCGCCCTGTCTGGAAACCGTCAAGAATGATCATTCGTCACGGAAAACTGTCAAAGACGTTTCGAGTGGGGCAACTTGGCGTAACCTCCTGGCTTCACAGAGCGTGACGCGTGTGACGGTTCTGGTGATGGTCCGCATTCCCCAGGGAGACCTCGGGAGCCGGGGAAATCCGGGGAAATCCGGAGAAAAGGAGTACGCATGCACGATCGGTACCACGTGAACGCGGAGCCGCCGCTCTCTCCGGCGGGCACCCCTCCCGAACTTCTCGGACCGCTCGCCGCGGCGCTCAACGCGCTGGACGCCCCGGTGGCCGGCGCGTTGGACGATCTCACCTGCGACATGGTGGAGCTGGCCTTCAACTCCGTCACCTACAAGGAACGCCAAGCGCTGCTGGGCAGACTGGGCATCAGACTCGCCGCCCCGCGGCGCGCGGGCAAGTCGCTCTGCCGCGATGTACGCGACCGTATGCGGAGGGCGGCGCGGCAGAACGGCTGCTCCTGTCCCCCTCGGCTGCTGACGGCACGGGTGTTCTCGGACGTGGAGCGGGCCGCCGTCGGCCACCACGCCGACGCGGAGCCGCGCGAGGACCTCGCCGTGGATCCGGTGGCACGGTGGGGGGCCACCCTGGTACGGCTGAGCGTCTTCGCCTGGTGCCAGGCGAACGCGGTCGACGCGCGGGTGCTGGTGTGGGCCACCGCCCCGGGGCGGCTCGGCCCCGGTCCGGACTTCGTGGGCACGGAGACCGTACGCACGACGGCCGCCGAGATCGTCGAGGCGACGCCTGACTTCCGTACCGGCGCCACCGGGCCCGGGGCCGATCCGGCCCGGCGGGACCCGGCGGGCGGGAGCGAAGGCGAGAGCGAGAACGAGAACGGGACAGAGGGCGCGACAACAGAGGACAGGGCAGGGGACGCGGCGGAGGACGCGGCAGGGAAGGCGGCGGAAGAGTCAGTGGACGAGGCGGCGGACGGGGGCGGTGACGCGCTGCTCGCCGCCCACGCGGGACTCTCCGCGTCCTTCCAGGCCGCCCGCCGCGACGCCCGGCGCCTTGTCGAGCTCCTCGACGACGGCCGCCCGCCCGCCCCGGACGAGTTACCTCACCTCGCCGCTCTGGCCGACGAGTTCACCCGCGTGGAAGAAGCGCTGGCCGCCGCAGGGCACCCCGCCGCACTCCGACGGCTGGACGACCTGACCCGCGCGGTGGGCGCGTACCGCGCGGCGCGCGACCGTGACACGGCGGAGCGGCGGGTGCTCGAAACCCTGCTGGCCGTCACATGCCGCGAGGGCGGTCTCTCCGCCTCGGCACTGAAGACGGCCCAGGACCGCGCCCGGGTGCTGCTGGAAGCCGGGAACTGGGAGGCCGCCGAGCGCGCGCAACTGGAGGGGCTCCAGGCCCTGGTGCGCCTCGTCGAGCTGGGCACCGGACCCGATGCCGACTCCCGGGTGGTGAACGCCCTGACCCAGCAGGTCGGCACGGAGCTCCCCGAATGTGTCCTGGCGGCCGTGATGCACCAGGAGCTGTCGCTTCCCCCGGGGGTCGGAGCCGCGGACGTGCCCGGACAGCGGGTGGGGCCGGACCCGGCGGCAGCGGAGGCGGAGCCGCCCGGAGAGCCCGCCGCCGACGGCACCGGGGAGCCCGCCGCTCCCCGGGACGCCACCGAAGGGGCCGAGGGCAACGCGGGGGCCTCGGGCGGGAGCCCGGCGGATCCCCCGGTCACGCCCGGCGTGCCCGTGAGGCGGTCCGCCGAGACTCCCCGGCCGCACGGGAAGACGTACGGGAAGACGAACGGGAAGGCGCCCGTGGAGTCCGGCCGGGTCCAGGATCTTCCGGCGGCGCCCACCCGGACCGTACCGGTGGATGCCCCGCGGGCCCCGGCGCCCCCGCCCACCCGGCCCGAGCCGCCCCTGCCCCCGGCGGTACTGTCCGAGCACGTACCGCCCGAGCACGTACCGCCCCCGGCGGCAGCCTCCGACAGCGCGTCCGACAGCGCGTCCGGCAGCGCGCGGGGCGGAGAGCACGACACGGCGGCGGCCTCCGCCGAGAGCGCCTTCCTCAGGCTCGTCTCCGAGGGGCGCTTCGGGCTCGCCGCCTGCCTCGCGCGCGCCGCGAGGCGGCCCGAGGACGAGTCCGGCGCGCTGGATGTCGCCGCCGCCGCTGCCGTCCTCCGCCCCGGATCCGGGGGCGGTGCCAGGGCCGTCGGCGAGGCGATCCAGCGGTGGGACGACCTCTCCGTACACCCCGGCGACGGAACCGAACTGCTGCTGCTTCCCGCACTCGTCCGTACGGCGCTGGTCACCGGCGGCCATGTGGCCGGGGCCCAGCTCAAGGCGCTGGCCCCGCGCCTGCCCGAGGCGCTGTCGCTCGTGGCGATGGCGGTGGCCGACCGGGCCCTGAACTCCGCGCTGCTGACCGCGCCCCCGATGGCCGTCATCGCCGACGCCTCCGCGTCCGAGGCCGGGGTGCGGGAGAGCGCCGAGCGCTGCCGCGAACTGCTGAAACCGCAGCGCCTGCGGTTCAACCGGGCCACCACCATCGCCAAGGGGTGGCTCGCCGAGGACGGGATGCTGGGCACGATGCTCCTGGGCATCGCGAACGGGGAACCCGGGGCGGAGGCGACGGCGCGCGCGACCATCGAGCGGCTGTCGCGGCTCTCCGAGATCCACACCGAGATCGACCGCCGGGACCGGGAACTCCTCGGCTCCAGCGGGCGCCCCCTCCAGGGCTCGGGCCGCCAGGACCTGGTGCATGTCGTCGAACGCGCCGTGGACTCCGCCCAGGCGTGGCTGAACACCAGCGGTGCCCTGCGCCGTAACCAGGTGGCCGACAGCGACTGGGCGGTACGGGAGATCTCGGCCATGCGCCGTGGCGTCCTCGCCCAGCGGGACGCCGCCCTGGGCGAGCTGGCGGCGGCGAGCGGCAGCCCCAGCGCCCTGCGGACCGCCACGGCCCGCGCCGCCCGGGACTCCCTCACCCGCCTCTTCCACGAACTTGAGCACGGAGCCGCGATCCAGCGTCCCGAACCGGAGGACGACGTGCGGCAGGTGATCGACGCGGAACTCCTCAAGATCCCGCTCGGTCCCGGCGAGCGCCCCTCGACGGCGGATCTGCTCGCCGCCGTGGACAGGAGCTGGGACCAGGCGCTGGAACTCCAGTTGGAACAGGACGAGTTCCACACCGCCCGGTGCATTCTCGACCTGCACCGCCGTGGCACCCTGCCCGGAGCCTCCTCGCTGAACCGGCCCGAGGCCTGGCGCACCCGCCTCGACGAGTCGGCGGTCCGCCGCCGCGCGGAGCTGACCGAGAGCCACCGGGAGCGCACCGCCGAGCTGCGGCGGGCCCAGGCGGACGGCGCGCTCTCCGACGACCAGGACGTGACCCTCCAGGAACTGCTGGCCGACGCCCTCCCCGTGGCGGAGGACGGCACTCCGCGCGAGCCGGCTCCGGTACGGCGCACCCTCGCCCGGGTCGCGGAGCTGCTGCCCCGGTACCGCAAGGAGGCCGCCGACCGGCTGCGGGCCCGGCTGGACGCCCTGCCGGACATCAGCCCCGACGAGCGGGGGCAGGTCCTGCGCCATCTGGAGACCGATGGCCTGGCCACCGCCGCCGACCTCGTCTACTTCCTCGAACTGGGCGAGCCCGTGCCCGAGATCCTGGCCGGTGAGTCGCACCTCGCGGGATTCTTCCCGGAGGTCCCCCGAGGGCTGCCCGGTGGCATCACCACCGAACTGGTCACGACCGTCCGGACCCGCCGGAGCCACCCGGACCTGCCCGTACTCGACTACACGCACCTCTCCGAGGACGAGGCCGCGCAGGCGGCGACCGCCCTCGACGGCTGGCGGGAACTCGCCGCCACCGAGCCCAAGGAGCGCCTCAACGTCCGGCGCGACCTGTTGCTTCCCGCGCTCAGACTGCTCGGTTACGAGGCCACCAAGGCCCCCGTGCGCAACGACCTGCCGCGCAGCAACGAGTACCGCTTCGTCGACGTCATGGACATCGGCATCAACGGCCGCGCCTGGGCCCCCGCCTTCGGCACGAAGATCACCGAACAGGGCAGCAGGCTCTGTGTCCTGCTGCTCTGGGGCCGGCCGCCGGCCCCGCTGGTGCTGAGCCGGGCCGCGAAGGAGCCCAGCGGGGAGAGTCTGCTCGTCCTCTACTTCGGCACGCTCGGCCCCGACGCACGGGCCGAACTGGCCCGGCACTCCGCCGGGTGCGCCCCGCTCATGGTGGTGGACGACGCGGCCCTCGCCTATCTGGCGGCCCGGGGCAACCGGCAGGTCAGTGTGGCGACGGAGACGCTCCTGCCGTTCTCCGGCGTCAACCCGTACGTCAAGGAGAAGCGCGGCCGCATCGGACGCGAGATGTTCTACGGCCGCGACGCCGAGCGGAAGAAGATCCTGGACCCCGACGGCACACAGATCATCTTCGGCGGGCGCGGGCTCGGGAAATCGGCCCTGCTCAACGAAGCGGGCGACCGTTTCGCCGAAAAGCAGCCCGGCCACCACCAGCCGGTCTACCTCAACCTCGACCACCACAACATCGGCAAGGGCCAGGCCCTGGGGTCGGAGACGATCTGGAACGTACTGGACCAGGAGCTGACCGATCTCGGGGTGCTGCCGCCCCAGCCACGGCGCAAGGCACGGGCCGCCCATCCCTGGAACAGGGTCAAGTCCGGCATCAAGCAGTGGCTGGCGGCCGATCCGCGGCGGCGGCTGCTCATCCTGATGGACGAGTGCGACCTCTTCTTCGAGGCCGACGCCCCGCACTGCACCGAGACCCGGCGCCTCAAGGGCCTCTGCGTGGAGAGCCCCGGGCGGATGAAAGTCGTCTTCGCCGGGCTGCACTCCGTACACCGGTTCACGCGGCTGGCCCGCAACGGCCCGTTCAGCCACCTGGCGCAGACCCCCACCGTGGTGGGACCGCTGCGGCCGCAGTACGCGGCGGATCTCCTGGCGCTTCCCATGCGCGCGCTGGGTTTCGAGTTCGCCGACGTGGATCTGGTGAACCGGGTGCTGGGCTACTGCTCCTACCAGCCCTTCCTGCTCCAGATGTTCGGCAGCAGGCTGGTGGAGGTCATGCAGCGCCGGCGGGCCCGCGGCGACGTGGCGGGGCCGCCGTACGCCATCGGAGCCTCCGAAGTGGAGGCCGTCGAGTCGGATCCCACACTGCGCGACGGCATCACCGCGGCGTTCAAGGAGACGCTCACGCTCGACGACCGCTACAACGTCATCGCCAATGTGCTGGCGCGGTGCGCCCGGGACAACGGGCTGGAGGCCCGGCTGAGCGACGTGGAACTCCGCGAGGAGTGCGCGAGCTGGTGGGACGCGGGGTTCAGCGGACTCGACAGCGAGGGGTTCCGCGCCTACCTCCAGGAGATGGTGGGGCTCGGGGTGCTGGCCCCGAACCACGACGGCCGGGGGTGGCATCTGCGCGGCCCCAACGCGCTCCGGATGATCGGCACGGCCCAGGAGATCGAGAGCCAGTTGCTCAGCGCCGAGAGCGAGTGCCTGCTGGAGGAGACCGTCGTCCTGGCGGGGCGCCCCGAACTCTCCGGAGGCGGGCCGGCCCCGCTCACGGTCACCCAGGTCAACGACCTCCTCGGCGACCGGACCAACCAGACCCGGGTCGTTCTCGGCACCGCCGCCACCCATGTCGGCGACGTCGAGGACACTCTGCGGGACGTCACCCGCGAAGTGGCCGAATGGGTACTGCCGCCCATCGGACGAATCGGCGTCTTCCGCCAGGAGATCGGCGCCGGACAGCCGGGCGAGCGCAGGGTCGTCATCAGCGACCTCGCACGTCACGGGGTCAGCGGCGAGACCTGCGGCGAGTCCCTGGAGCTGGCACGCCACACCGTTCCCGAACGGGCGGGAGTCACCAGAGCGGTGGTGCTGGTCGCCGGTACGGGCCAGCTCGCCCTCTGGCGCGAACTGCTGACCGCCCCCGCCGGCCCGGCCTCCCTGGCGGTGGTGCTGCGCCGCCACGACTGGCGCGGACTGAAGTCCTGGACACAGGGCGGGGTCTTCGGCACCGAGGAACGGGTGACCCGTCTGCTGGAGGTGACAGGCGGCTGGCCCGTCCTGCTCGACCGGGCCCGCGCGCTGTACGGCACCTGCGGCGACCAGGACCAGGCGCTGCGGCTGCTCGCCGACGAACTCCAGGACCGGGCACCGGCGTCGGAGCTGGTCCACGCCACCGGGCTCACCGCCGACCCGCTGGTCGCCGCCGGATACCGGGCGGTGTCCGAGGAGTTCGGCGACGAATGGGCCGACGACGGGGACATCCGCGCCGCCATCGAACTGGCCGGGGCGGGGGAGCGGGACGCCGTCTGGGTGCATGCCTGCCTGGAGGCGTTCCAGGTGTTCGAACGTGACGGATCGAAGCGGAAACTGGAACCCGTGCTCCTGGGGTGCTGGTCGCGCGGCGGCTGACGACCGCCGGAACCGCGGACGGTGCGAGAAGGAGCTCCCCATACTCCTTTTCGCACCGCCGCGCAGTCGAATCGCCGAATTCGTGCGTATTCGGGTCCGCTCGGCGCGCGGCGGGGCTAGGCTCGTCACCTGACCTGGGCGCTGCCCGAGAGGGGGGAAGGATGCCGGTGCACCGGCCGGAGCAGACGGGCGCTCTTCCATTGCTGGAGCGCGAGCCCGAACTGGCCGCCGCCGCCCATGCCGTGGACGCGCTCTGCGGGGCCTCGGCCACCGGTGGGGTGCTGGTGTACCGGGGTGCCGCCGGGCTGGGGAAGACCGCGCTGCTCGGGGAGGTGCGCAGACTCGCCGCCGGCCGGTGCGCGGTCTGGGCGGCGCGCGGCGGGCAGGGGCTGGCCTCCGTGCCGTTCCATGTCGTACGGCAGCTCCTCCAGCCCGCGCTCATGGTCCCGGACTCCGAAGCGCCCGGGGAGGGGGCCGCGCCGTACGACGGGTACGGGGCCGCGCCCGAACTGCTCGGGGACCGTTACGACATAGTCGGACCCGCGCTCGGCGTCGCACCGCCCGGCGACCAGCCGACCGACCCGCAGGGCGTCAGGGACGGTCTGGACGCGCTCGTCGTACGGCTCGCCGAGGGCGGCGGGCCGCTCCTGCTCGTCGTGGACGACGCGCACTGGGCCGACCTGGAGACCCTGGCCTGGCTCGCCGACTTCGCCCGCCGCCCGGGCCGCGGCCTCCCCGTCCTGCTGATCGTCGCCTACCGTACGGAGGAGGCCGTCGGCGAGGCCGAGGCGCACCTCCGCTCCCTGGGCGCGGCGGCCAGACTGCTGGTCACGCTCCGGGAACTCACCCCCGACGCCACCGCGGGACTCGCCCGCGCCGCGCTCGGCGAGCGGGCCGACGACCCGTTCTGCCACGAGGTCTGGGAGGTGACCGGCGGCAACGCGTACGAGACCGTCGAACTCCTCGCGAAGGTACGGGACAGCGCGATCGCCCCCGTCCGCGACAACGCCGGCGAACTGAGCGCCCTCGGCGCCTCGGCCCGCGGCACCGGACTCATCGCGCGACTGGAGGAACTGGGCACCGCCACCACCCGGTTCGCCTGGGCCGCCGCGATCCTCGGCACCGACATCTCCCTCGAACTCGCCGTCTCCCTGGCGGGCATGAGCGACGAGGAGGCCGCCGAGTGCGCCGGGCGGCTCCGCACCGCCCGTATCCTCGTCGGCAGCGACCCGCTGGAGTTCGTCCACCCGCTGATCGCCGGGGCCGTCTACCGCGCCATCCCGCCGAGCGTGCGCGCCGCCATGCACGGACTCGCCGCCTGGGCGGTCTCCCGGAGCGGCCGGGGAGCGGCGGCGGCCGCCCCGCACCTCCTCGAAGTGCACCCCGACGGCGACCCCGAACTGGTCGAACAGCTCCGTGAGGCCGCCGCCGAACACCTCGCCGTCGGAGCGCCCGACGCCGCCCGCCGCTGCCTCGAACGGGCCCTGGCGGAACCACCGTTGTCCACCGTACGCGGCCCCCTCCTCTTCGAACTGGGCTGCGCCACCCTGCTCACCTCGCCCGCCACCACCGTCGGACACCTGCGCGCCGCGCTCGACACCCCGCACCTCGACCCGGCGCTCCGGGTGGACGTGGTCTTCCGCCTCGCGCAGGCCCTGACCCACAACAACCAGACCGGCGACGCCGCCCATGTCGTCGCCACCGAAGTGGCCCGCACCGCCGACGGGCCGGCCAGGATGCGCCTCCAGGCCGCCCACTTCCTCTGGGAGGGCGTCCAGGCCATCGAGGACGACGGCCACGACCGCTCCCGCCGCCTCGCCCGCGCGGCGGCCCCGCTCACCGGCCGCGACAACACCGAACGCATCCTGCTGATGCTCCGCGCCTTCGACGGCACGGCACGCGGAGAGAGCGCGGAGGAGGTGGTGCAGATCGCCGAACGCGCCCTGAAGGACGGCGCGTTGCCACCCGGCGTCGGCTGGGCCGACACCGCGTGGGGCTTCGAACCCCCGGCCCTGCTCGGGCTCGCGTACGCCTTCGCCGACCGGCTCGACCGCGCCGAGAGCCTCTTCACCGAGGCGCTGCGCGCGTTCGAGATCTCCGGCTGGAGCGGGGGCCATCTCGCCTTCGCCCACGCGCTCGTCGGCTATGTGCACCGCAGGCGCGGCCGGCTCGCCGACGCCGAGACCTACTTGCGCGAGAGCCTCCGCCTCGCCGACCGGGTCGGCGACGGGCTGCCGATGAACTGGGACGCCGTCTGCATGTTCATCGACACCCTCCTCGCCCGGGGCCGGGTCGAGGAGGCGGCCGAGGTCGCCGAGCGGTACGCGTTCCGGCCCCCGTACTCCTCCACCATCGTCATCCCCGACGCCCCCTCCACCCGGGGCAGGCTGCTGCTCGCCCTCGGCCGCACCGAGGAGGCCATCGCCGAACTGGAGTGTGTCGGACAGGCGTTGACGGCCCGGGGCCGGCACAACGTCATCATGGCCCCCTGGGCGCTCGACCTCGCGCGGGCCCTCGCCGACCAGGATCCCCGGCGCGCCGCCCAGCTCGCCTCGTACGCCAGGGACCGCGCGGAACGGTTCGGCACCCACACCGCCATCGGGGTGGCGCTCTGCTGCTCGGCCTTCCTGAAGGAGGGGCCGCAGCGGGTCGAACTGCTGGGCCAGGCCGTCGCGCACCTGGAGGCTTCGCCGTGCGCGTACGAACGCGCCGTCGCCCGGGTCGAGTACGGGATCGCCGCCGGCTTCCACGCCGAACTCGTCTGCGGGCTCGAACTCGCCCACGCCTGCGGGGCCGACGGCCTCGCGGCCCGCGCCCGTACCGCCCTGCGGAGCCACCACGCGCCTCGCTGACCGGCCGTACCCTGCCCGTACCATGCGTACGGAGCCGTACCGCTCGTACCGGGCCGTACCGCTTGCCATGGAGCGTGCCGGACATATCGCTCGCACGTAGCGCACATATCACTCGTACCGCGACAGGAGATCCCTCCCTTGCACCACCGGACCGACCAGGCGACCGATCGCGGCGAGGGGGCCGACCGCACCGGCGGGGACGGGCCCGCCACCCTCGACGATCCGGGGCTGCGGGCCGACTGCGCCCGGTGCTTCGGGCTCTGCTGCGTCGCGCTGACCTTCTCCGCCGCGTCCGGCTTCCCCGAGGACAAGGCCGCGGGGAAGCCCTGCTCCCGGCTCCGCGCCGACTTCGGCTGCTCCGTCCACGGCGAGCTGCGGCAGCGCGGCTACCACGGCTGTACGGTCTACGACTGCTTCGGCGCCGGCCAGAAGATCTCCCGGATCACCTACGCGGGACGCGACTGGCGGCAGGATCCGGGCGCCGCCGGCGAGATGTTCGCGCTCCTCCCGGTCGTGCGCCAACTCCAGGAACTCCTGCGGTATCTGACCGAGGCGCTCACCCTGGAGCCCGCCCGCCCCCTCCACGGTGAGGTGCGGACCGCCCGGGAGCGCGTCGAACGCCTCACCCTCGCCGACCCCGCCACCCTGCTCGCCGTCGATGTCGCGGCCCAGCGCTCCGCCGTCAACCCGCTGCTGCTGCGGACCAGTGAACTCGTCCGCGCCCAGCTCCCCGGCAGGAGGAAGAGCCGCCGGGGCGCCGATCTCCTCGGCGCCCGGCTCAAGGGCGCCGACCTGCGCGGCGTGGAGCTGCGCGGCGCCTGTCTGATCGCCGCCGATCTCCGCGGCGCCGATCTGCGGCAGGCCGACCTGATCGGCGCCGACCTCCGGGACACCGATCTGCGCGGGGCCGATCTGACCGGCGCCCTCTTCCTCGTCCAGGGCCAGGTCGACGCGGCGCGCGGCGATACGGGGACCCGGCTCCCGCCGTCCGTCGCGCGCCCGGGGCACTGGTAGCCGGGGGACGGGGGGCGTACGGCCCTCAGGGGCGCTCAGGGGCGGTGCGTGCCGCGCCGGGCGCCTCCGCGCCGTACCAGCACCAGTCCCGCACCGGCGACGACCGCGCCACCGATGAAGGCCACCGGCAGCACCGTGCCGACCCCCGGCCCGGCCGCCTCCGCGTGGGCGGCGGGCGGTGCCGGCGGCGCGGGGCGGGCCCGTACCGCCTTCTCGACCGCGCCGGGCTCCACCGCGGCCGCCCGTACCCTCGGACGCGGCGGCAGCGGGGCGGGCGGCGGCCGGAGCGAGCCGACCGGGGTCACCTTGCCGTGGGCGGCGAACCCCCAGTCGAGCAGCTCCCTGGCCTCCTCGTACACGGCGTGGGCGCCGCCCCACTGCGGGTTCATCACTGTCACCAGCAGCGTGCGGTCACCGTGCCGGGCGGCGGCGACCAGGGTGTACCCCGCGTTCGAGGTGTAGCCGTTCTTGACGCCGATCAGCCCCGGATACGGCGCCACCCCGTCCTCGCCGGTCAGCAGCCGGTTGGTGTTGACGATGCCGAAGGTGCCGCCGTAGCCGGGGAATTCGGCGTCCACCGTCGAGCTGTAGCGGACGAAGTCGGGCGAGGCCAGCCCCGTACGGCCGAAGACCGCCAGGTCGTACGCGGAGGAGACCTGCCCCGGGGCGTCGTAGCCGTCGGGGGAGACCACATGGGTGTCGAGCGCGCCGAGCAGCTTCGCCTTGTCCCGCATCTGGGTGACGGTCCTGTCCCAGCCGCCGTTCATCTCGGAGAGCACCCGGACCGCGTCGTTGCCGGAGCTGAGGAAGACCCCGCGCCACAGGTCGGCCGCCTCGTACCGGAGCCCGGGGACGACCCCCACCATGCTGCTGCCGGGCCCGATGTCGTCCAGTTCCTCGTCGGTCACCAGGTGCGCGGCCTTCGGGGGCAGATGCGGCAGCGTGGTGATGGCGAAGAGCGTCTTGAGGGTGGAGGCGGGCGGCAGCTCCAGATGCGCGTTGTGCGCGGCGAGGACCTCGCCCGTCGTGGCGTCCGAGACCAGCCAGGAGAGCGCGGAGAGCTCGGGGGGCGCCGGGGTGCCCCGGTCGGGCCTGACCTGGACACCCGGGCGGCGCAGCAGGCTCCCGTCCCGCGCGGCGGCGTCGAGTCCGCCGTGCGCCGGGGCGGCGGAGGAGGGCGAGGACGCCGCGGCCGACGGGGCCGATGGGGCCGATGGGGCCGAGGAGGCCGCCGGGGAGGGGGCCGGGGCGGCGGGGGCACCCGGGGCGCCGGGCGCGCCGTGCGGGGGCGAGGCGGCGGCGGAGCCCGCGATCGGGATCACGGCGCCCCGGGGTGGTCCCGGAGCCCGTACGGCGGGGTCGGTACGGGAATCCGCGGCGGCCGGTGGGGAGGCCGGCAGCAGGATCAGCAGGCTGGCGGCGGCGAGGGCCGCTGTGCCGGAGAGCGCGGAGCGCGTCACGGATCTGGTGATCATTCGGCCACGGTAGGAACGCTCCGCGCCGCGCGCCCGTCGCGTGGGCCGACCGGATGTATCACCGCCCCGGTCGGCCCCTCGGTCAGGCCCTAGGTGGCCTGCGGCGCCCCGGCCCCGCCGGGTCCCGCTCCGACGCCACCGACGCCCTCGACGCTCCCGACGCCCTGGACGCCCTGGACGCCCTCGACGTCATCGGTGGGCTCGGCATCGGCGGCCACCTCCGCCTCCGTCTTGGCCTTCGTCTCCACTTCCGTCTCTGCCTCCGCCCCGATGATCTCCGTTCCGATCACGTCCAGCAGGGCGAGCTTGTCGGCCGCGTCCGTCCCGGGCGCCGCCGAGTACGCGGCGATCCGCAGATCGCACCCCGGCACGGTGAGCGTGTCGCACTCCAGGGTCACCGGTCCGACATCCGGGTGACGCACGGTCCGGATCTCGGTGTCGTGCGCACCGGCGATCCGGGAGTTCCACACCACAGCGAACCGGTGGGAGGCGCGCCGCAGCTCGCCGATGAGGAAGCGCAGCCGTACATCGGTCGGATAGCGGACGGTGGCCGCCCGCAGATCGGCGACGACCGCCGCCTCGAACCCCGCCTCGTGCTCCACGGTGCGGACGATCCGGCTCGGCACGCCGGTGAAGTGGTGCCAGACGGCGTTGCGCTCGCGCGGCGGGGCCTGCGCGGGGTCCCCGACCAGGGCCGCCCACAGCGGGTTCCAGGTGATCAGGTTCCAGGCCGCGTCGTACACCCCGACCGGGGTTCCCGCGAGCCGTCCGAGCAGCCGGCGCACACTGGCGGGCACATGGTCGGGGACCCGGCCCACGGCGGGCGGGGACTCTCCGGCGAGCAGGAAGAGATGGCGCCGCTCGGTCTCGGAGAGCCGCAGGGCGTGCGCCAGCGCGGTGAGCACCTGGACGGAGGGGGAGGTGGCCCGGCCCTCTTCCAGCCTGACGAGATAGTCCACGGACAAGCCGGTCAGCCGGGCCAGCTCCGTATGGCGCAGCCCGCCCGCCCTGCCGGGTTCGTCGGCCGGGGGCATCCGGTCGCGCCACCGGTGCAGGGCTGTGCCCAGCTCTCCGTGTCGGGTCATGGGGCCAGTATCGGCATGGATGCGGCTATTCGCCTGATACCGGCTGGTATGCACCGATGTCCGTGGTCCATCCCGCAAGATCGCCGGGCCCGGCCTGCTCGGGGCCGGTCCCCGGCTCGCCCTGTCTCCCTGGACTTCTTCCCGGACGTCTTCCCGGACGTCTTCCCGGACCCTTGTGCGCGCCTACTTCCCCGCCGCAGAGGCCGGTATTCCCGCCCGCCGCGATCTGTGGACAGGCGGCGAGTACTCGCCAAACCCTTGCTCGAACACCCCTGACCAGGGCTACCGTTGATGTGTGACGGCGGTGCGGACCGATCGCGGTGGACCATCGTGGACAGCCGGGCCGGGAGCAGGGGAGCGGGGGAGCGGGACATGCTGGATCCCATGTCGATGGCGGCGATCGTCGCGGTGCTGGGCGCCGTGGGGACGGCGACGGCCAATGAGGCGGTGAAGTCGGCCTGGGAGGTGGCCGGCGGACTGATCCAGCGCATCACGGGGCGGGCGGTGCCCGCGCCCCGGGGGTCCGCCGAGAGGGACGCCGTGGCCCGCCTCGTCCATGAGGCGGTACGGGACGATCCGGCGCTCGCCCGCACCTGGGCGGCGTTCGCCCGTACGGCTCCACTCCCCGGCCGGGCCGACGCCGTTCCCGTACTCCCGCCGTCCATACGGCACTTCAGGGACCGTCAGGGACCGATGAAGACGCTGGGCCGGGAGGCCACGCGCAAGGCCGACGGGCGTCCGAGGATCGCCCTGGTCCATGGGCCCGAGGGCATCGGCACCAGCGCGCTCGCCGTCCACTGGGGGTGCATGAAGGCCGACCTGTTCCCCGACGGGCAGCTCTACGCGGATCTGCGCGGCGCCTCCGCCGGGACCGCCCTCGACAGCGCCGTGGTGCTGCGCAGCCTCCTCGTCCAGCTCGGCATGGACGCGGACGACATCCCGCTGGGCGCGGCGGACCGGCGGGACGTCTTCCAGCGGTGTGTGGCGGGCCGGAAGCTTCTGGTGGTGCTCGACCACGCGCACTCGGCCGCGCAGGTCCTGCCGCTGCTGACCTCCGCGCCCGAGGTGTTCACCGTGGTGGTGGCGCGCCGTCCGCTGCGGGGGCTGGACGCGGTGCCCGTCCCGGTCGGGCCGCTCTCCGACAAGGACGCGCTCCACCTGCTCACCGATCTCGCGGGCCGCGAGACCGTGGACGCCGCCCGTGCCGTGCTGCCCCGGGTGCTGGAGCGGTGCGGTGGCTCGCCGTACGCGCTGCGGGCCGCCGCGCCCCTGCTCGCCGACCCGACGACACCGCCCTTCGCGGCCCCGTCCGGGGGCGGGAGTGAGGAGGCCCCTATCCCGCCCGGCCACGATCCCGTCCGTACCGCCGCCGAGGAGACCTACCGGAGGCTGGAGCCCGGGGCGGCCCGGGTCTACCGGCTGATGTCGCTGCGGGAGTGGCCGTCGTTCGGTGCCGACACCGTCGCGCCGGTCGCCGGGATCCCGGTGGCGGAGGCGGCGCGGGCGCTCGGAGCCCTGGCCGACGCGGAGTTGCTGGAGGTGGTGAGCGGTATGGGCCGTTACCGCTACCGGCCCGTGATCCGGGGACACGCGGAGGAGACCGCCTTCCGTACGGATGGCATCGCGGCCTGCTCGGCGGCGCTGACCTCCACGGTGCGGTGGTATCTGGAGTTCGCGGTACGGGCCAGGGTCGCCGCCCTCCCCAGGGCCTGGGCGCTCGGTCCGCTCTACGGCCGGCTGAAGGAGGAGCTGGAGCGGGAGGGGCGCATCGCTCCGTACGGTGACGAGGGCGAGGCGCTGACCGCGCTCCGCACCGAGCTGGGCGGGATCGTCCAAGCGGTCCTCGCCGCCGAGGAGTTGGGCGACCCCGACGCTGTCTACCAGCTCTGCCAGGCGCTCTGGCCGCTCCAGCTCAAGGCGGGGCACCACGACGAGATCCTGCCCGCGCTCCGGGCCGGGGCCCGGGTGGCCGACGCCCGGCACCCAGGCTCCCAGTGGGCCGGACGGATGCATACGCTGCTGGCGCTGAACCTGATGGAGCTACGGGAAGAGGAGGCGGCGGAGTCCGAACTGACCCTGGCGGCCCAGGCCGAAGAGACGGCGGGCCACCTGCTCGGGCAGGCGAGCGCCGTCGAGACCCTCGGGCTGCTCCGGCTCCGGCAGTGGGACGGCACCGAGGCGTACGCCTGCTTCGACCGGGCCGGCGCCCTCCTGGACGGGATAGGCCCGGACGACGAGGGGGCCGGGGACCTGCCGCGTGCCCGGGCCCTGCTCCAGCGCCACCGGGGCCGGGCCCTGCGGGTGGGCGGTGACTACACCGGGGCCCGGGAGCGGCTGGAGTCGGCGCTCGCCTCCTTCCGGCGCGGCGGCGAGGCGTACGACCCGTACAACGCCGCGAGGACGCTCACCGACCTGGCCGAGACCTGCCTCCTCCAGGACGAGCCGCAGCGCGCCCTGGCGCTGATCGACGAGGCCGAGGCCACCCTCGACAAGGAGAAGGCCGCCCAGCACCTCACCCATCTGCGGGGGCTGCGCGAGCGCTGCCTCAGCGCACAGGCAGGGGGGTGACCGACACCCGGCGGACGGTCGCGGCGGTCCGTACCGTCATCCCGCCGGCTGTCAGCTCCGCCACGTCCTTGCCCAGGGCCAGCCAGGCGTGGAGGGCGGAGGCGCAGGCGGCCGGGTCGACGGCCGGGAGAGGGCCGTCCGGGGAGCGGTCGGCGAGCCGGAGCAGCTCCCCGGCGCGGGTGCGGACCGTACACGCCCCGTCCTCGGTGATGAACGCGGCCAGGGAGCAGTACGGGTGACGGGCCAGCACCTCACGGGTCCAGGCTCCGGGGCCGCCGAAGCGGGGGTCGTCGGCCGCGCCGTACCGGAAGATCACATCGGCCAGGTCGAGTTGGCCCGGATCGAGGGTGTCCTCGTGGACGGCCGTATGCGCGTCGCCCTCGGCCGCCGGTTCCGAGCGCGGGTCCGCGTACCGGTCCACCTCCACCTCGCCCGCGCCCGGCAGCCGGGTGACGACCCTGAGCGGGGCGGTCCGGACCGGCGGTTCGTACGGGGGCAGCGGGAGAGGGTCCAGTCGCGCGGGGGCGGCGGGCTCGGGGAGGCCCAGTTGCCCGTAGAAGTGGCGCCTGAGCAGGACGGCGGCCTCCCCGGGGACGGAGGAGACCAGCTCGGCGGGGCCGGGTTCGGGGCTTGTGTCCGGCGGGGCGGCTCCCGGTCCCCGCTCCGGGGCCAGCAGCGCGTCCAGTTGGGTGCGCAGCGGGATGTGCGGGGAGAGCCGGGGCGCGTGCCGTACGAAGGTGCCCACCGGTGACTCCGCGTCGAGGGCACCGGCCGATGTCGAGCCCAGGAGTACGGGGGTGCCGAGCGCGGCCCCGTAATAGGTCACGGAACCACCGTCCCCGATGATCACATCGGCGGCGATCAGCGCCTGGCGCCACCCCGTCACCGGGTCCACCAGTGCCAGACCGCCCCGCCGGGCCCGGTCCAGCCAGGCGCGGACCTGTCCAGGACCATGGCCGTGCCAGATATTGGGGTGGAGGACGGCGACCGGGCGGTAGCCGTCGACGGGGAGTTCCGAGGTGAGGCGCGGCAGCAGCGAGGGCAGCACATCCTCGGCGCCCCGGTCCCCGAAGAGGGAGTCCGGGTTCCAGGTCGAGTTCAGCAGCACCAGCCGCTGCCCCGGGCGGACCCCGAGGGCCCGCCGGAAGCGGTCGCGGTACTCGACGGCGGCCCGTATCCGGTCGAAGCAGGGGTCACCGGCGAGGACGGCGGTGTGCGCCGCCTCAGGGCAGCCGGCGCGGAGGCGTTCCACCTGCTCGGGGTGGGAGAAGACCAGCGCGTCCGCGACCGGGATGCCGTCCGCGAGCAGCCACTCGGGGGAGAGGCCGAAAACGGGCGGAGGAGCGGCGGGCTCGGGCGACAGGTGTCCGGTGTCCGGTGTAGCCAGCCTCTTGTTGTATCCGACCCCGTGTGAGAGGACGGTCAACTTCCCTTTGAGCTGGGACAGTTCGCCGCCGAAGCTGGCGGAGATCGACAGCTCCGGGGCCAGGGCGAGCGCCTGCTCCCACGGAACCACCGCCAGCCCGGTCTCCGCCATGAGTTCGGCCACCCCGGCCTGGAACGGTGAGGAACCGGTGCAGGTGACGGCCATCTGCACGCGCAGGTCGTCCCGGAAGAGCGGCAGGACATCGAGCAGCCGGGTCGCGGAGGTCACGTTGTGCACGACGAAGAGGACCAGCCGCCACTCTCCGCGCGTACGCCACGGGTCCGACCCCTCGCCCACCGGCACCCGTAGCCACCCGGCCCGTCCCCCGCCCATGCACCCGTCTCCGCTTCACCACTGGCACCATCCGTGACCGGCCACCTTAACCAGAGCCGAGGCGGCGGCGAACGGGGAGTGGCGGAACGGTGCGGGGCGGAGGGGGGAGAGCGGAGGGGAGAAGGGGCGGGAGGAGGGGGGCTCAGATCTCCAGTTCGGACTCGATGCGCTTGAGGTTGTGGCGGGCCAGCGCGAGGTTGGCGCGGGCGCGGTCGAGCGCGATGTAGACGAAGAGCGAGCCGTGATTCGACGTCATGGGCCGGATCAGGTGGTACTGCTTGCCCAGGGTGATCAGGATGTCGACCACGGCGTCGTCGATGTCCAGCGTGGCCAGCGTGCGCACCTTGGCGCGGACGACATCGGTGTTCCCGGCGGCCGCGATGTCCAGGTCGAGGTCCGGGCCGCCGCCCAGCGTGCCGAGGGACAGGCCGCTCTCGTAGTCGACCACCGCCACGCCCAGGGCGCCGTCGAGGGTCATGGCTTCTTTGAGTGCGGATTCAAGGTTCATCGCGTGGTCCTGTTCTTCGAACTCTTCGAAATTCTTCGAATGCTGCGAGCGGTCGATCCCTGCGGTTCACAGCCGGGCCGGGCAAAAAACGCCAAAACCAGCCACTGATGTACTAGTTGAAGACTAGAGTACTGTCGCATCAGTCGTTTCCCGAAGGGATGTACGTGTCAGCGATCGAAGCGTCCCTCACGCGGATCATGGAGACCCCGGGGATCACGGGGGCCGCTCTGGTGGACGCGGTCACCGGGCTCACCTACTGCGTCGTCGGCGACGCGCTGGAGGTCGGCAGCGGGACGGAGACGGCCGATGCCGCCGCCGCGATCACCGACCGGGTGGGGCGGGCCGGGGGCGACGACGAGCTGGAGAGTGTGATCGTGGCGAGCGAGCGCCGCTACCACGTGGTGCAGACGGTCCGGCGGACCGGGGATCCGGTCCTGCTGGTCGCGGCGCTGGACCGGAACCGTACCAATCTCGCGCTGGCGATCCGGCAGTTGACCCGCCATGCGGAGAGCGTGCTCGCATGATCGGCGGCGGACCGGAGACCCAGGGCCCGGCGCGACGGGGCCCCGCGCCTGCGGGGCGGGAGGTGCGGGAGGCGGCGGGGACACCGCTGCCGCGCAATGTCACCGCGCTGCTGATGAGGCTGCGTCAGGAGCGGTACAGCGGCACCGTGACGGTCGCCGGTACCCCTGGAGGAACGATTCATCTGCGCTCCGGACTGATCAGCGCGATCGAGACCCCGGGCACCCCGTCCGTCGAGTCCGTCCTGCTGAAGTCGGGCCGGGTGGACGACGCGTCCTGGGCCTCCGCGCTCGCCCTGGACGGCATGGACGGAATGGACGGGCTCGGGGCCGTACTGGTGGGGCGGGGGCTGGTGGGCGAGGCGGAGCTGGAGGTTCTCTGCGCAGCCGCCATGTTCGAGGGCGCGTTCGCCATGGCGCTCAGCCGGCCGGAGGCGTGGGAGGTGGGCGCCCCCGTCCCGGCCGTACTCACCCGGTACGCGGCCGAGCCGGGGACCGTCGCCGAGGAGACCGCGCGCCGGCTGGCGCTGGTGACCGAGCGGTGGGGCTCGCCCGGTGAACTGGCCAGGTCGCGGATGCGCCCCTCGGCCGGCGCGGACCGGCAGGCCGGACGGCTCGGGCCCCGGTACGCGGCGCTCCTCGCCCTGGCCAACGGCCGCCGCACCACCCGGGATCTCGCCTTCGCGCTCGGCCGGGGGCTCTTCGCCGTGACGACGGACCTGATCCGGCTGGACGAACGGGGGCTCGTCCAGTGGGAGTCCCGGCGCCCGCCGGACCGCCCCAGCACCGCGCCCCGCCGCCGCCCCGGCGCCACCGGGCCCGAGGGGCCGTCAGGGGCGCCGCAGGCCACCCTGCCGCGCCGCGTCCCCGGCGGACGCCCGGCGGCGTGGACCCACGACGCCCCGCCCCGGACACCCGAGCCGCCCCGGACACCGGAGGCCGGGCGTACCTCCGCCACCACGGAGCCGTACGGGACCACGGAGCCGTACGGGACCACGGAGCCGTACGGGACCACGGAGACGTACGGGACCGCAGATCCGCACAGGCCCACCGAGCCGTACGCGACCACGGAGACGTACGGGACCGCAGATCCGCACGGGACCGCAGATCCGCACGGGGCCACAGATCCGCACTGGACCACGGAGACGTACGGAACGGCCGAGTCCCGTGGAACCACGGAGCGGTACGGAACCACGGGGCAGCACGGAACATCACGACAGACGGACGGTTCATAGACCGGATGCAGGGAGCCGGAGCCACGGCCGCGCTGGAGGAGCCGTGGTCCGGTGCTTGTACGACGCCCCACGGCAGGACCTCTGCCGGTACCACCACCAAGGAGCGAAACCATGCACGCAGACTCGTCCGTCAAGCCTCTCGTCGACGTCCTGACCTCGCTGCGGGAACGGGTGATGGGAGCGGCCGAAAGCGTTCTCTCGACCGCCGACGGTCTGATGGTGGCCGCCGACACCGACACCCTTCAGCCGGAGTCCGTGGCGGCGCTCGCCGCGGCCACCCTGGGGCTCGGCCAGCGCATGGCCGAGCAGGCCGAGGCGGGGGCCCTGCGTGATGTGGTCATACGGTGCGCGGGCGGCCAGATCGTCGTGCTCGCGGTGGGGGACCGGTCGCTGCTCTCCATCGTGGGCGACGAGGGGATGGATGTCGCCGGCCTCAAGCGGGAGGCACCGGCCGTCGTCGAGGAGCTGGTCAAGCTCCTCGAAGGCGACGTCCCCACCTGAACCGTCCACCGGACACCGGACAGCAGCCACCGGACACCGGACGCACGGCGCGTACGCCGTCGGGCCGCCGCCCCCGGGCGGTGCGGCCGGCCCGACGGCGACCTCCGCCCGTACCCCCGTACCCTCGTCCCCCCGGCCCTACGGCGGCTTCCCCGCCCCGGCCGCCCGTCCGCCGGAGACGCGTCACCCCGCCCCGAACCCCGCCCGCAGGTCCGCCTCGATGCGGGCCACCGTCGCGAGGAGCGTGGGGAGCAGATCGCGGCGTACCGACTCGACCGAGTGGCGGCTCGCGTGGACGGGGATGTTGACCGCGGCGACCACCGTGCCCTCCCGGTCCCGTACCGGCGCGGCGACCGAGCGCAGCCCCTCCTCCAACTCCTGGTCCACGATGGCGTATCCCTGCCGCCGCACCCGCTCAAGCTCCGCGCGGAGCAGGTCGACGGAGACCAGGGTGTACGGGGTGAGCGCGGCCGGGGTGGTGGCCTTGAGGCGGCGGTCGCGCTCCTCCTCGGGGAGGAAGGCGAGCATCACCCGCCCGACCGAGGTGGTGTGCGCGGGCAACCGGGTGCCCACCGTGATCGAGGCCGTCATGATGCGGCTCACCGGAACGCGCGCGACATAGACGACGGCGTCGCTGTCCAGCACACAGAGCGAGGACGACTCCCGTACCTCGGCGACCAGTTGCTCCAGATGCGGCTCGGCGATCTGCGGCAGGGAGAAGCTGGAGAGGTACGCGTACCCCAGTTCGAGGACGCGGGGGCTGAGCCGGAACAGCCGTCCGTCGGTGTGGACATAGCCGAGGTCGGCGAGGGTCAGCAGAAACCGGCGGGCGGCGGCCCGGGTGATGCCGCAGAGCCGGGCCACCTCGCTGAGAGTCAGCTCGGGATGGTGCGCGTCGAATGCCCGGATCACCGAGAGCCCCCGCTCGAAGGACTGGACGAAGTGGGACTCACGTGCCTCGGCACCCATCAGCAGCCTCCGTCGGCCCTGACATGCGCGGCAGCCGGAGATCCCCACCCCAAGATCCACGCACGTCTGTTCGTACCGCGCACGCTAAGAGCGGCCTCCTGACCTGTCAACAACGCGCGAACCAAAGGGTCGTTCGCCTCCGTAACCTCCCAACAGCCTTTCCGCACACGGGTGATGCGACTGATGCACGACCGTTGACCCGTACCGGCGGCGCCCCCTATGTTCCCGATGAGAATTGTTGTGCGGGTCGCGCACAGCCCGCCGCACGTGCCGTTCCAGCAGAGGGGGGTTCATGCGTCGCCTGTCCATCGCCATCACCGCCGCCATGCTTCTGGTCACCGCCACGGCCTGTGGCGGATCCGGGGCGGGCGGATCCGAAGGGTCCGGAGGCTCGGGCACGGGGGCGTCGGGCTCCCCCGTCAAGGTCAAGGTCGGGGTCATCCCCATCGTGGACGTCGCCCCCGTCTACCTGGGCGCCAAGAAGGGCTTCTACTCCTCGCGCGGTCTCGACCTCACGATGGAGACCGGACAGGGCGGCGCCGCCATCGTGCCCGGCGTGGTCAGCGGCCAGTTCCAGTTCGGCTTCTCCAATATGACCTCCCTGATGATCGCCCAGATCAACAACGTGCCCGTGAAGGCAGTCGCCAACGGGGTCGCGACCACCGGGAAACAGGGCGCCGACTTCGGCGGCATCGCCGTCAAGAAGGGCAGCCCGATCAAGTCCGCCAAGGAACTTGAAGGCAAGAAGGTCGCCATCAACACCCTCAAGAACATCGCCGAGTCGGCCGTCAACGCCTCGGTGCGCAAGGACGGCGGCGACCCCGGCAAGGTCACCTACGTCGAACTGCCCTTCGACCAGATGGCCGCGGCCCTCGACGGCGGCCGGGTGGACGCCGCCTTCGTCATCGAACCCGCGCAGGCCACCGTCGTCGGCCAGGGCGCCACCATCATCACCTCCTCCTACGTCGACATCTCGCCCGACCTCACCGTCGCGATGTACTTCACCTCCACCCAATACACCCAGCAGCACCCGGAGACCGTGAAGAAGTTCCAGGAGGCCACCGCCGAGTCCCTGGAGTACGCCAACAGCCACCCCGACGAGGTCCGCGAGATCCTCACCACCTACACCAAGATCCCCGAGGCGACCCTCCAGAAGATGACCCTGCCCCGCTGGCCCGCCCAGCCCGACCGGGCCGCCATCGGAACGCTCGCGGAACTCGGCGAGCAGGACGGCATCCTCAAGTCCGCGCCCGACCTGGCCAAGCTGCTCCCATGACCAGGAAGAACGGGGACGGCCTGGTCAACGCCGCGCTGGGGGCCGGGGGACTCGCCGTGTTCCTCGCCGTATGGGAGCTGGTCCCGCGCACCGGAGTGGTCTCGGGCAACTACCTCCCGCCCGTCGGCCGGGTGGCCGGCGCGCTCTCCGCCGAACTCGCCGACGGCGCCTTCTGGACCGCCCTCGGGGACACGCTCACCGGCTGGGCGCTCGGTCTTCTCATCGCCACCACCGCCGGGGTCGCCACCGGGATCCTGCTCTCCGTCGTGCCGTATCTGCGCGAACTCACCTCCTCCACCGTCGAGTTCCTCCGCCCCATCCCCTCGGTGGCGCTCATCCCGCTCGCCGTCCTCCTCTACGGCACCGACCTGCGCTCCACCCTGCTGCTCGTGGTGTACGCGGCGTTCTGGCAGATCCTGGTCCAGGTGCTGTACGGGGTCACGGACGTCGACCCGGTCGCCGACGAGACGGCCCGCTCGTACGGACTCGGCGCCTGGGCCCGAATTCGCTACGTCCTCTGGCCGACCGCCCTCCCCTACGTCATGACCGGGATCCGGCTCGCCGCCGCCGTCGCGCTCGTCCTCGCCATCACCGCCGAACTCGTCATCGGATCCCCGGGGATCGGCTCCCGGATCGCGGTCGCCCAGACCTCCCAGGCGGTGCCGGAGATGTACGCGCTCGTCGTGGTCACCGGCGTCCTCGGCCTGCTGATCAATGTCGGGGCGCGGGCCGTCGAACGGCGCGCCCTCGCCTGGCACCAGTCCGTACGCGGCGAGGTGGCCCTGTGAAGAACACCGCCGGGCCGCCGGCCGCCCCCTCCCGCGGGGCCCTGCGCGCACTGCGCCGACTCGCCTTCGCCGTCGCCCTGCCGGCGCTGCTCGTGGCCGGCTGGTGGATCGTCTCCGACTCCAGCACCAGCGTCTACTCCCCGCCGCTGCGCACCGTCGTGGCCGCCTTCGGCGAGGTGTGGACCGGGAGCAGGATCGCCGACGATGTCCTGCCCAGCGTGGCGCGGCTGCTCGCCGGGTACGCGCTGGCCGCCGCCGTCGGGGTGGCGCTCGGGGTGGTCATCGGCTCGTACCGCAGGGTGCGGGCCGCCGCCGAACCCGTCCTGGAGTTCCTGCGGGCCGTGCCGCCGCCCGTCCTCGTCCCCGTCATCATGCTCTTCGCGGGCATCGGCGACACGATGAAGATCGTGGTCATCGCCACCGGCTGTGTCTGGCCCGTCCTCCTCAACACCGTCGAGGGGGTCCGGTCGGTGGACGCCGTCCTGGCCGAGACGGCCCGTTCGTACGGGATCGGCGGCGCCGCCCGCCTCCGCCATCTGGTGCTGCGCTCGGCGAGCCCGCAGATCTTCGCGGGGCTCCGGCAGGCCCTCTCCATCGGCATCATCCTGATGGTCATCAGCGAGATGTTCGCGGCCAGCAACGGACTCGGCTTCACCATCGTCCAGTTCCAGCGGAGCTTCGCCATCCCCGAGATGTGGAGCGGCATCCTCCTGCTCGGCCTGCTCGGCTTCCTGCTCTCCGTGCTCTTCCGGGCGGTCGAACACCGGGCCCTCGACTGGTACCACGGCCTGCGCCGCTCCAGGCGGTCGTCATGACCCTCACGAAAGGTGACCGGATGCTCGACGTACGGGGGCTGCGCAAGGTGTACGAGGGGGACGGCCGCCGCGTCGAGGCCGTCCGGGACCTGACCTTCACCCTCGGCTCCGGCGAACTCGCCTGTCTGGTCGGCCCGTCGGGGTGCGGCAAGACCACCCTCCTCAAATGCGTCGCCGGGCTGCTCACCCCCACCGGGGGCGAACTCCACCTGGCGGGGCGGAAGATCACCGGGCCGCCGCCCGGCATGGCCGTCGTCTTCCAGGAGTACGGGCGGAGCCTCTTCCCCTGGATGCGGGTCCGGGAGAACGTCGAACTCCCGCTGCGCCAGCGGAGATCGCTCGACCGGAAGAAGCGCGCCGAACTCGTCGAGGACGCCCTCGCCGCCGTGGGCCTCGCCGACGCGGGCGGCGCCTACCCATGGCAGCTCTCCGGCGGGATGCAGCAGCGGGTGGCCATCGCGCGGGCGGTGGCGTACGGGCCCGAAGTACTGCTGATGGACGAGCCGTTCGCCGCCGTGGACGCGCAGACCCGGGCCGAACTGGAGGACCTGGTACGCGGGTTGTGGCAGGAGCGCGGGATGACCATCCTCTTCGTCACCCACGACATCGACGAGGCCGTCTATCTGGGGGAGCGGGTGCTGGTCCTCTCCGCCTCGCCCACCGTCGTACAGGAGCAGATCAAGATCGACCTGCCCGCCGAGCGCGACCAGCTCCACACCCGGGTCGCCCCGCGCTTCGCCGAACTGCGCACCCGCGTCTACGAGCAGATCCAGCTCGCCAAGCGCGGCGACGGGACGGCCTGAGGGGCGCGCCCACCGCAGCACCTCGCACACCCCCGGTACCGCTGGTGCCGGGGGTGTCGTATGGATGCCGTACGACACCCGTACGACACCCGTGCGCCGTCACCGTTCGTGCCGTCTCGTGAGCGCAGGGTGCGAACCGGCGAGTCTATGACGCCCCGGGGCGCCTGTGCAGGAGGTTGCGTGAATATGCCGAGGGGGCGTTCGGGTCGGACTAGGCTCTCGCGTTACGCGACGAGTTGATACGTAATCAGGCACTTGTTCCCAGGTTCCTTGATTGTTCGAAAACCGACCTGAATCGACCGCCAGAGGGCTTACATGGTTCGTCTTGAAGCACCACCCAAGGAACAAGCACCCCCCGGGGAACAGGGGCCACCGGGTCTGCGCGGCCCGCTCCTTCCGCTCCTCCTCGCCGCCGCCGTGACCGCGCTCGCCGTGGTCCTCGCCGGGGAGGCCGCCCGGATCCCGCTCGCGCTCTACGCCGCCGGCGCGCTCGCCGTCACACTCTGGTGCGCGGTGGAACTGGCCCGCAGGCGCCGTGCCATCAGCGTGCTCCACGAGCACTACGGCTACCGGATCGCCCAGTTGGAGGGGCGCCTCGCCCAACTGGACGAGGAGAACGTACGGCTCGGCAAGGAGCTGATGCCCGCCGCCGTCCACCGGCTCCACCAGGGCGAGTCACCCGACGAGGTGATCCACGCGCTGGTCGACGGCGACGACCGCTACCGCCATCTGCCCGCCGCACAGCGGGTGTTGCTCCGGTCCGTCCTCCAGATCGCGGACGACGAGGACGCCATGCGCGAGGCCGCGCAGCGCGCCTTCGTCAACATCGCGCGCCGCGTGCAGTCGATCGTGCACCAACAGGCCAGTGAGCTGCGGGAGATGGAGGAGGCCCACGGCCGCAACCCCGAGGTCTTCGACGACCTGCTCCGCATCGACCACGGCACCGCGCTGATCGGCCGGCTCGCCGACTCCATCGCCGTCCTCGGCAAGGCCCGGCCCGGCCGCCAATGGCCCAGGCCCGTACCGCTGTTCAGCGTATTGCGCGGCGCCATGTCCCGGATCCTGGAGTACCAGCGCGTCGACCTGCACTCCATCGCCAAGGTCGCCATCGTCGGCACCGCCGTCGAGCCGGTCATCCACGCCTGCGCCGAACTCCTCGACAACGCCACCCGCTACTCGCCGCCCCAGACCCGCGTCCATGTCACGGCCGTCGAGGTGCAGACCGGTATCGCCATCGAGATCGAGGACGGCGGCGTCAGCCTCAGCGAGGAGGCGCGGGCCCGCGCCGAGCGGATGCTCGCCCGCGCCCAGGCCGGGATCGGCCTCGACGACCTCGGTGAGACCCCCCGGCTCGGCATGGCCGTGGTCGGACGGCTCTGCCAGATGTACCACCTCCAGGTCTCGCTGCGGCAGTCGGCGTACGGCGGGGTCCGCGCCGTCCTCATCGTCCCGCGCGACATCGTCACCACCGGACCCGCGCCCGGTATCGCCCACGGCATCGGCGCCTCCGCACTGCCCCGGGGCACCGTCTCCGACCTGCCCACCACCGACATCCTCCGCCCCGCCGACCGGCCGCCCCGGCCGGTCACCGGACCGCAGCCCTCCCTGCCGGTCGCGGCCCCGGCCCCCGCCCCGGCGGCCCCCGCCCCGGCCCCCGCGCCGGCTTCGGCGTCGGGCGAGGACGACGTACCGGTGGTGACGGAGTGGACGGAGAACGGACTGCCCCAGCGGCGCAGCCGGGGCCGCGCCCCGCTCGGCTCGCACAACCTCGGGCTCCGCCCCACCGGGCAGCCGTACGAGGCCCCGTACGGCCGGACCAACGGCCACCCGGTACCGGAGCGCGTGGCGGCCCCGGGCGCGGCCCCCGCCCCCGAGCAGCGGCCCGGACCCGGTATCTGGCTCGATGCGTTCACCAAGGCGGTCAACGGCGCCCCCGAGGAGCCCGCGACCGGAACAACGGAGTCGCCGGAACACACCGGTGACCACGGCGAATCCGACGATGTACGGGGCAAGGGAGATCTCACGTGATCCAGCAGCGGGCGAACATGGACTGGATGCTGAAGGAACTCGCCACCGGGGTACCCCAGATCCAGCAGATCGTGGTCCTCTCCGCCGACGGGCTCAGGATCGCCCGGCACGGCGGCGACCCGGACGGCGCCGACCGGCTCGCCGCGGCCTGCGCCGGGCTCCAGAGCCTCGCCGCCGCCGTCGCCGCCGAGATCCCGCTGAGCGACGGCCATATGCGCCTCGTCGTCATCGAGGTCGGCGGCGGCTTCTTCTATCTGATGGAGGCGGGCGCCGGCGCGTATCTCGCCGTCCTCACCGACGACACGGTGGACGCGGGCCTGGTCGGCGCCCGGATGCGGGACATGGTGGTACGGATCGGAGCCCATCTGACCAGTCCGCCGCGGCACGACGGGCACCCCGGATGACCCGGCCGCCCCGGCGCGAACGGCGGCTGCCGGACGAGGACGCGGCGGACCCGGAGCGGCTCTATGTGATCACCGGCGGCCCGGACGGCGCCGAACGGGCCCCGCTCGACCTCGTCACCATGATCGTGGCCAGGACCGGACCGTCCCCGACCGTCCAGCCGGAGCAGGCCGCCATCCTGCGCCTCTGCCACCGGCCGCTCTCGGTGGCGGAGATCTCCGCCTATCTCAGCCTCCCCTTCAGCGTGGTGACCGCGCTGCTGACCGAACTCCTCGCGACCGGAATGGCCGAGTCGCGGGCGCCGATCGTCCGCGCCACGCTCCCGGACCGGTCCCTGCTCGAAGCGGTGATGCATGGACTCCAGAGACTCTGACCCGTACCCCGGCCCGGCCCCCGGCCCCGGCCCCCGCTCCGGCACGGTCACCGGGCCCCGGGCCGAGGACATCCTGCCCACCACGGTCACCTCGGCCGTGAAGATCGTGATCGTGGGCGGCTTCGGGGTCGGCAAGACGACGATGGTCGGCTCGGTCAGTGAGATCAGGCCCCTCACCACCGAGGAGACCATGACCCAGGCCGGGGTGGGGGTGGACGACAACCGGGGGGTGGAGAGCAAGACCGCCACCACCGTCGCGATGGATTTCGGCCGCATCAGCATGACCGAGAACCTGGTGCTCTACCTCTTCGGCACCCCCGGCCAGGAACGCTTCTGGTTCCTCTGGAACGGCCTCTTCGAAGGCGCGCTGGGCGCGGTGGTCCTCGTCGACACCCGCCGCCTCGAAGTCAGCTTCGACGTGATCGGCCGGCTGGAGGAGCGCGGGGTGCCCTTCGTGGTCGCCGTCAACACCTTCCCCGACGCGCCCACCCACCCCGTCGAGGCGCTGCGGGGCGCGCTCGACCTGCCCGAAGAGGTTCCGATGGTCGACTGCGACGCGCGGCTGCGCTCGTCGAGCCGCGATGTCCTGCTGACGCTGATGCGGTACCTGTACGCGCTCTCCGCGCCCCCGGAGTGAGCGCGCGCCGCCTCCCGCGCGCCTCCGTCCCCCTCCGGCCCCCTCCCTTCCCTTCGCCTCCCCTCCTCTCCCCTTCCTTCGCCTCTCCCTCTCCTCCCGTCTCTTCCCGTCCGACCCTGGAGCCACCGTGACCACCCCTTTCCCCCAGCGACCCGGGGACGACAGCGGCGCCGTACCGCCGCCCGGCTGCCCGGCCCACGCCCTGGGCACCGGCCTGCCGACGGCCCCGTACACCGGCCCGGCCGCGGACACCCGGCCCCGCCCGGCCGTCGAGCGCGTCAACGGCGTGGCGCCCGGCGGCCTCCGGCGGCTCTACGGGCCCGAGGCCGAGCACGACCCGATGGGCCTGTACGAGCGACTGCGCGCCGAGCACGGGGCCGTGGCGCCGGTCCTCCTCCACGGCGACCTGCCCGCCTGGCTCGTCCTCGGCCACAGCGAGAACCTGCACGTCACCCGCACCCCCTCGCAGTTCTCCCGGGACTCCCGGCGCTGGCGCGCGCTCCACGACGGCACCGCCCCGCCCGACCACCCCCTCGCACCGATCTTCACCTGGCAGCCCATCTGCGTCTTCGCCGACGGCGGCGACCACGAGCGGCTGCGCGGCGCGGTCACCGACTCGATCGGGCGGATCGACCACCGGGGCGTACGGCGCTACATCAACCGCTACAGCAACCGGCTGGTCAACGAGTTCTGCCGGGACGGCAAGGCCGACCTCGTCGCCGCCTTCGCCGAGCACCTGCCCATGATGGTGATGGCGCAGATCATCGGGGCGCCCGAGGAGTACAGCGAGCGGCTGGTGGCGGCGGCCCGCGACATGATCAAGGGCACCGCCACCGCCAACGAGAGCAACGCGTACGTTATGGACGTCCTGACCCGGCTGGTCAAGCGGCGCCGTACCGCTCCCGAGGAGGACTTCGCGACCTGGCTCACCGAGCACCCGGCCGCGCTCACCGACGACGAGGTGAGCCAGCATCTCCGGCTGGTGCTCATCGCGGCGTACGAGACGACCGCCAACCTGATCGCCAATGTGCTGCGGATGGTCCTCACCGACCCCCGGTTCCGGGCCCAGTTGAGCGGCGGCCACATGACCCTGCCGGAGGCGGTCGAACAGACGCTCTGGGACGAGCCGCCGTTCACCACCATCCTCGGCCGCTGGGCGGTCGGCGACACCGAACTCGGCGGACAGTCGATCAAGGCGGGGGACGCGCTCGTCGTCGGGATCGCGGCGGCCAACGCCGACCCGGTGGTACGCCCCGACCTCTCCGCGTCCATGCAGGGGAACCGGTCCCATCTCGCCTTCAGCGGCGGCCCGCACGAGTGCCCCGGGCAGGACATCGGGCGCGCCATCGCCGACACCGGGATCGACGCGCTGCTGCTCCGCCTGCCGGACCTCCAGCTCGCGGTGGAGGAGGACGAACTGCGCTGGTCGGGCGCGCTGATGTCGCGTCAGCTCGTCGAACTGCCGGTGACCTTCGCCCCCCGCCCGCCGCAGGACGTCACGGTCCCGCCCAACGCCGTCATGCCCCCGCCCCGCCCCCGCTGGCAGGTCGACTCGCCTCCGCCCGCCGCCGCTCCACCGGCGGCGCCGGGCGCGGAACTGCCGCCCGCGGCCCCGGTGGCCCCGGTGACCCCGGCGTCTCCGGTGGACCTGGTGGCCTCAGGGGAGGCCGGGGGCGCCGGGGGAGCCGGGGCCGGTGGGACGGCGACCGTCCCGGTGGACACGGAGCGGCCCACGGGCACCAGCGCCCCCGGACGCGCGTGGCGGGCCGTGGTCCGCTGGTGGCGCGGGTACTGACGGGCGTACGGGACTGCCCGTAGGGGACCGCCCTTACGGGACTGCCCGGAGGTGACCGCCGGTACGGGACTGCCCGCAGCGGACGACCCGTACGGGACTGCCCGCAGGGGACGACCCGTACGGGACTCCGCGCACGGGATTCCGCGTACAGGGACTTCCCGTAAGGGATTCCGCGTCCGCCGCGTTCGCCCCTACCGTCCGAACACGGACCCCAGCAGCTCCGTCAGCCGCTCCGCCGCCGGGCCCGGCTCCGGCTCCCCGGCGAGGAAGTCGAGCAGTTCGCCGGGGGTCGGCGCGGTGGCCGGGCCGTGCCGGGTGACCGCGAAGGCCGCGGCGGCGTTGGCGCCCCGCGCACTGGCGGTCGCGTCCAGACCCTGGCCGAGGAGGGCCAGGAAGGCCCCCACATGGGCGTCGCCCGCGCCGTTGCTGTCGACCGCGGTCACCCGGCGGCCGGGCAGGTGCCGGGCCGTGCCGCCGGGCGGGAGCAGCCAGCAGCCGTCCGCGTCGGCCCGCAGCACCACCCCGGTACCCGGCCCCAGCCGCGCCGCGAGCGCCTCCACCGCACCCCGGGCGTCGGCCGCCCCGGTCAGCAGCAGCCCTTCCCGCTGGTTGCAGCTCACCCAGTCGCAGCGCGCCAGGACGGGTTCCAGCACCTCCCCGGGGATCTGGTCGACCAGCGGCCCCGGGTCGAGGAAGACCCGGACATGCTCGGGCAGCCGCGCCACGAGCGAGGCCAGGACCGGGCCGTTGACCGGGTAAGCGAGCCCGTATCCGGAGATCTGCACCAGGTCGCCGGGGCGCAGCGCGCCGAGTACGGCCGTGGCGTCGGCCTCGGTCAGCCGGGCCTCGGCGCCGAGGCTGGTGGCGAAGGTGCGCTCGCCGCCGTCGTCGACGAAGGCGACGCAGAACCCGGTGTCCGCCGCCCCGACCGGGGGCAGCAGGAGCCCGACGCCCTCCCGGGCGAGGTCCGCCCGTACCCGGTCGCCGAACGGCCCCGTGCCATGGGCGCCCGCGTACAGGGCGGGCAGCCCCAGCCGGCGGGCGGCGGCCATGACGTTGAAGCCGCCGCCGGTGGTGAGGGCGGTGGAGCCGGAGATGATGTCGCCGCCGCGCTCGGGCAGCGCGGGCACCCGCATCACCAGGTCGACGATGGCGTTGCCGACCAGGACGAGCCGGCCGCCCGTACCGCCGTCACCGGCGTCGTTCCGTCCGCCGCTCATGAGGTCTCCCGCGCGGTCTTCCGGGCGGTCTCCCGCGCGGCCGGCCCGGCGGCGAGCGCCGGCCCCTCGCCCTCACTCCGGCCCTGGCCGGACGCGGGGTTCTGCCCCTGGTCCTGCCCCTGGTCCGGCTCCTGGGCGGGCTGCCGGGACGCCTCATCGCTTACGGCGCCGTCCACCCGGCGGAGCAGCGCGTACCCACCGGCGGCGAGCGCCAGGGTCACCACCCAGCCGAGCCCGTTGGCCCCGATCCAGCTCCCCGCGAGCGGCCCGGAGAACCACACGTCGTCCGGGCCCGTGCTCGCCTCGGTGAAGAGCAGGCCCACCACGATGGCCGCCGCCCAGGCGGTCATCGCGGACCAGGCGACCCCGCCCCGGAACCAGTAGCGGCTGGTGCGTCCCGTGTCCATCAGCGCCGGGGCGTCGTAGGAGCGGCGGACCAGGAGATCCACCGCGAAGACGCCCACCCAGGCGGTGATCGGCACGGCGAGGAGGGTGAGGAAGGTGATGAACGGACCGTAGAAGTCCTTGGCGATCAGGATGAAGTAGATGCCGCCCGCGAAGGTGACCACGACGTCCAGCCCGACCGCGAGGGTGCGCCGGACCCGTATCCCCAGCGTGATCATGGTGAGCCCGGCCGAGTACACGGAGAGGTGGTTGGAGAGCAGCAGCCCGCCGAAGGCGGCGATCAGGTACGGGACGGACATCCACGCGGGCAGCATCGCGTTGATCGCCGAGACCGGGTCGGCGGCGGAGGCGAGGCCCGGCTCACCCGCAGCGAGCAGCGAGCCCAGGGAGATCAGCACGACCAGCGGGATACCCGCGCCGAACGCGGAGGCGGCCACGAGCCGGCCGCCGGGGACCCGCCGGGGCAGGTAACGGGCGTAGTCGGCGCCCGCGTTGGCCCAGCCGATACCCGTACCGGCGGCGATCATCCCGGTGCCGACGACCATCGCGCTCACCGGCCCGGCCGGTGCGTGGAAGACCTTCTGCCAGTCCACCGTGGCGGCGAGAAAGGCGATCACGACCAGGTTGAGCACGCCGAAGACATAGGTGGCCCACTTGTTGATCCACATGATGGTGGCGTGGCCGAGGCCGCTGATCAGCAGCGTGCAGCCGATGAAGACCAGCAGACAGACCACGGTGAGCACGGCGTTGCGGCGGATGCCGAAGGCGACGTCGAGCAGCGCCAGCAGGGCGAAGGCCGCCGTGGTGGTGTTGATGGTCTCCCAGCCGAGCCGGCTCACCCAGGTGACCAGCGTCGGGCCCGCGTTGCCCCGTACCCCGAACACCGCTCGGGAGAGGGTCAGCGCGGGCGCCCCGCCCCGCTTGCCGGCGATGCTCAACGCGCCCACCAGGGCGAAGGAGCCGAAGGCCCCGAGGACGGCCACGACGGCCGCCTGCCAGAAGTTCAGGCCCCGGAAACTGACCAGCGCCGCGCCGAGCGGCAGGCCGAGGATGCTGATGTTCGCGGCGAACCAGGTCCAGAACATCTGTCCGGCGTGGCCGCGGCGCTCGGTGTCCGGGACCGGCTCGATGCCTCTGGTCTCGACGGTCCCGACGCGGTCGTTCTCTGAAGCCGCCATGGTGGTACCTGTCTTTCTCTCCGGACGCTCCGGATTTCCTGGGCTCCGTGGGCTCCGTCGGCTCTGCGGGTTTCCTGGACTCTGCGGATTTCCGTGGCTCTGTGGCGTGGGCATGGCGTCACGCGGCCGGGGTGGCGCGCAGCGCGAGCAGGTCGGTGGCGAGCGGCTCCAGGTCGAGACCGTTGACCGAGCGCAGGGTGGCCAGCGCCTCGGCGGGCAGCCCCGAGGCACCGCGCACGGCGCCCGCGACGGCGCCGGCGATGGCGCCGATGGTGTCGCAGTCGCCGCCGAGGTTCGCGGCCAGCAGACAGGCCCGCCACGGGTCGCCCTCGGCGAGGGCCAGTACGGCGAAGGCGGCCGGGACCGACTCCTGGCTGGCGACGCTGGTGCCGACCAGGTCGCAGACCCGGTCCAGGGCCTGCCGCTCGGGCAGCCCCCGGACCAGCTCGACGGCCCAGCGGATCCGGGCGGCGATATCGGCGCCGGCGACCCAGTGGCCGCGCTCCGCACCGGCCTCCGCCGCCGCGACGGCCGCCGCGAAGGCGTCCTCCAGGCCGCCGCCGTCGACGCCCCGGCTCACGGCGGCGGCCACCGCGGCGGCGGATGCGATGCCGATGGTGGTGTCATGGGTGACCTGGCACGCCGCCGCCACCTGGTCGACGAAACGGTCCAGCGGAGTCTCCGGGAAGGCGATGCCGACCGGGGTGATCCGCATGGCCGCGCCGTTGGTGGCGCCCGCCTTGCCCGCCTCCTGAGGCGGTACGCCCCGGGAGACGGCCTCCAGGGCCGCCTTGGTGGAGGGGCCGAGCAGGTCGAAGGAGCCCTTCGCCTTCATCTCGCGCTCCCACTCCAGCAGCGCGTGCGCGAGCCGCAGCGGATCGATGTGCCCGCCCGACCCGGTGAGCAGCCGGCCGACGATGACGGCCTGGTCGGTGTCGTCCGTGACCGAACCGGCCGGCATCCCGGCGCTCACCGGGTTGTCCGACGGGCCCGGCTCGAATCCGGTCACGGCGCCGAACCGGGCGACGATCGCCTTCCGGGACATGATCTGGGTGGGCATGCCCAGGGCGTCGCCCATGGCCAGGCCGTACAGGGCGCCGAGCGCGCGGTCGTGCTGGTGGTTCATCGGGAACTTCCTGTCGTGGTGCGGGGGTGTACGCCGGCCCCGGTCCGGAGGCCGGACACGCCGGGGAGACCGGGGGCGGAGCGGGGACCCGGTGCGGTCCGGAGGCCGGGTGCGGTCCGGAGGCCGGGTGCGGAGCGGGGGCCGGGTGCGGTCCGGGGGCCGGGTGCGGGCCGCCTCATTCCGGCACCTCGCCGAAGCCGAGGTGCAGTTGGAAACGGGCCGGGTCCAGCAGGCTGGTCACCTGCTCCACGACCCGGCCGTCCGCGCCCCGGCCGACCCGCCGGGTGTGGAGCCAGACCTCCCCCTCCCGGCGGCCGAGCAGCGTCGCCTCGTCGGCGGCCAGCGGACGTACGGACGCCCACTCGTCGCCGTGCGTGGCGCGCAGCCCGGCCGAAGCCAGGGTCGCCGTCAGCGAGTCGTCCAGCAGTCCGTCCAGCGGCACCCGGGCCAGCGCGGGGACCAGCGGAACCCGGCTGCGCTCCAGCGCCACCGGGGTGCCCTCGGGCAGCACGCGCAACCGGTCGAGCGCCATGAACCCGCTGTCCTCCAGGCCGAGTTCCCCGGCCAGCCGGGCATCGCGCACCGCCTCCAGACGGAGCGTCCGGGTGGTGATCCGGGCACCCTGGTCGGCCAGGGCCCTGGTCCACCCCAGGCGGTTGTCGAGCAGGCTGCCGTCGAAGGCGACGAAGGAACCGACCCCGGCGTGGGTGGAGATCAGCCCCTGCCTGTTCAACTCGTCCAGCGCCTGCCGGACGGTGGTCCGGCTGACCGCGAAGCGCCGGGTGAGCGCGTGTTCGCCGGGCAGCCTGCTCCCCGGTTCCAGGGCGCCGCTGTGGATCTCGCGGGCCAGGACGCGGGCGATGCGCTGATGCTTGAGGACCTCTTTGGACATGACGGGAAGCTAGTCATACATGTCCAGTCCTGTCTAGTGCTGTCCGGTGCCGTGACCTCCTTGATACGTGTTCCGGCCGGTCTCCCCGGCCGGTCTCCCCGGTCGGTGTCCCCGATCGGTCCTCCCGGTCAGTGGACCGGCGCGAGCTGTCCCCACCACCAGGCGATCGTCGGGATCGGCAGCGGCTCCGTGCTGTCATCGGCTGGCGCCGGCTTCCACCAGCCGCCGGTCGGGGTCCGCGGCGCGGACGGTGTCGCGTACCGGGGGCAGGCCGACGCCCAGTCGAGGTGGCCCCGTACGAACTGGCGCAGCCCCCGCACGTACTGGCGCAGCCCCTCGTCGGCCTCCCGGGTCACCTCGCGGGCCATCCGCTCGAAGAGCACCATCACCCGGTCCCGCATGGCCACCACCCGGACCAGGGCCTGATGGGTGTCGCAGCCCTGCTCCTGGCGGACGACGTCGATGAGGTTGAGGTCGTCGTCCGCCCTCGCCAGCTCCTTGTTCCGGGAGTACAGGTCGTTGTCCCAGCTCACCAACGTCCAGGTGATCTCGGTGAGGGCCCGTACCCGGGTGTCGCGCAGCGCGTCGTCCGAGACGGTGAAGCCGCCGACGATCTCCATCATCGCGGTGGAGGGCGCCATGCCGATGGCCCGCATCCACAGCGTCACGTAGTCGTCCAGCGAGGGGAGTCCGGGTGCGCGCCGCCAGGACGCCTCCCACACCAGCCCCGACATGTAGACGCGCATCGCCTCCGTGAACCGTCCGAGCTGGCGGGCGGTCGCGTACCGCTCCAGTTCGCGCCGGAGCCGGCGCAGCGCGGCGGTGTGCGGCGAGTCGTCGGCGCCCCGGACGTCCGGGGCCTCCAGGGCGCGCATGAGGCGCGAGGTCTCCTGCGCGAGCAGATCCGCCGTCGCCCCCGACTCGTCGCAGACCGCGTCGTCGAGGGAGAAGAGCAGGGCGTGCAACTTGGCCATCAGGGTGAGGGGTTCGAGCCGTCCGTACGGCATGGTCGCGGCGGCGAGGCCGCCGAAGTCGCAGACGGCGAGCCGGGCGAGCTGCCGTTCGTCCTCGTCGAGCCGCTGATGGCGCATCCACCGCAGGGTCCGCTCGTTGAGAGCCTTCCCCGAACGGTGCCGGGCGGGCGGGACCGGGCAGTAGAACGGTACGGCCGGAAGCTGCTGAGCCGTGCGCTGTTCCGATAAGCGGGTCACGATCGGCCTCCAGGGGCAGTGAGGATGAAGGGGACGGGTGGCATGGGTGGCACGGGTGGGACGCGCCCGGCCGACGAGGGGTGACGTGTCGGGTACGGGGCGTAGGCGAGCGTATCTGGCCATCTTGGATCGTCAACAGTGGCTGATATGACTACCAACAGAAGGGAATTGACCGATGAGGGCGGCCGGACGCGGCCGCACGGGAGAGGCCCCCGGCCCGGACACGGGGCACGGCGGTGGGCCCGGACACGGCGGTGGGCCCGGACACGGCGGTGGGCCCCCTCGCGTGAGGGGGCCCACCGTCATGGGGTGCGCCGCTCCCGTCCCCACGGTGCGGCGCTGGCGGGCCGCCGTCATCCGCTCGGGACGGCGGTCCGCCGGTCAGGGATGGGGCCCGTCGTCCGGATCGGGCCCCGGGGTCCTGGTCCGCAGGCCGAGCCCCGGCAGGACCACGGCCTCCAGGAAGCGCGTGAGATACGCCTCGTCCGCGTACCGCCCCTCCATGGTGGGACGCGCGCGCAGCACCCCGAGGAGCTGGACGGCGAGGAACTCGGCGGCCGGGTTCCCCGGAGCCAGCTCGCCCCGGGTCACCGCCCGCTCCACCATGGCGTCGACGGCCGCGATCTCCGGTTCCATCAGGGCCTCCCGCAGCGCCCGCAGCAACTCCGGGTTGTGCAGCGCGGCGTGGCTGACCGCGTGCACCAGGGCCGTGTCACGCCCCGCGCGGTCCGCGCCCGCCCGGACCGCCGCCCGCAGGTCCCCCTCCAGCGTACCGGTGTCGATGTCCCCGAGCCGGACCCGGCGGGTGCCGCGCAGCGCGGCGGCGACCAGGAGCGGCTTCGTGCCCCACTGCCGGTAGAGCGTGGACTTGCCGCAGCGGGAGCGGGCGGCGACGCCCTCCATGGTCAGCGCGGAGTACCCGCCCTCCTTGAGCAGTTCGACGACGGCCTCGAACAGCTCCAGCTCGCGCTCCGGGGTGATCTTGGAGCGGCGTTGCTGCGGCGTCATCGTCTCTCCTCCGTCGTCTCCGGGGCTCCGCGGGGGCCTGCCGGGCTCCGTGTGCGGCGTCATCGATACGCGAGTGTACCGATACGAAGCCGTATCGGTACACTCGCGTATCGATAGGGCGGGATCCCGACCCCGCCGCCGTACCGCCACGCCGCCCCCCGGCCGTGTGCCGTCATGCGAAGGGGGCCCGGTGCCGCACCTCATGAGCGCCGCGATGGGCGCCGCCGTGGCGCTCTCCCTCGTCTCCGCCGTCGCCTACGCGTGCGCGGCCGTCGTGCAGGAACGTCTCGCCGCCCGTACCGCACCGGGCACCCCGGTCCTCACCCTGGTCCGCCGGGGCGCCTGGTGGGCGGCGGTCGGGCTGAACGCGACCGGCGCCCTCCTCCATGTCGTCGCCCTGACCTACGGGCCCCTCACCGTCGTCCAGCCGCTGGGCGCGCTCACCCTGGTCGCCGCCGTACCGCTGGGCGCGCGCCGCGCGGGGCGACGGGTCGGGCGGACCGAGTGGCACGGTACGGCGCTCACTCTCACCGGGCTCGTGATCATCCTGCTGACGGCGGCCGGGGCCTCCCCCGAGCGCACCCTCACCCTGCCCCAGGCGCTCGCCGTCGCGGGCCTGGCGATGGCCCTGGTCGCCGTGTTGACCAGGCCGGGGGCGCGTCCCGGGCTGCGCCACGCGGCGGCCTCCGGGATCATCTCCGGCGTCGCGTCGGCGCTCACCCAGACCGTCACGGTCGCCGCCACGGAGCACGACGAGATCGCCGGCGCGCCGCCGCTCTGGCAGGCGGGGGTGGTGGCCCTCGTCGTCGCTGCCCTCGCCTCGGGCGGGCTGCTGCTCTCCCAGACGGCCTACCGGGGCGGCCTGGGCGCCCCGCTCGCGGTGCTCACCCTCGCCAACCCGGTCGCCGCCTCCGTCATAGGGCTCGCCTTGCTCGGCGAGGGGCTGCGGGGCGGCCCCGCCGGGGTCGCTGCGGCGCTCGCCGGCGCGGTGGTCGCGGGGCGCGGCGTCGTACTGCTGACCCGGACGGCGCGGACGGCCCCGGCGGGGGCGGCCGGGGAGACGGCCGGGGAGACGGCGGAAGGGGCGGTGGTACGCACGGGAGCGCGCACCGCGGGGCCGGGCGCGGAACCCCGTACGAGCGGGCCCGCGCCCGTGGGTACGAGCGGGCCCGCGCCCGTGGGCCCGACGATGGGTGGCGCCCCGGCGGGCCGGGGCGCACTACCCTCCCCGCGCCCGGCGTCCGCATCCGTTCCCGCGTCTGCCTCCGCGTCCGTCCCCGGGCCCGCGTCCGTCCCCGCAATCGCCGCCGCTCCGGCCCCCGTTCCCGTTCCGGCGGCCCCCGTCCCCGCGCGGCGTCGGCGGCTGCGCGGGGTGCGCGCCACCCGGTCGGCCGCGTCCCGGCGTACGAACTGCTCCGTACCCCCGCTCGCGCCCCCGTGCCCCGGATCGCCCGCCGCGCACGCCCCGGCGCCACCGCCCCAGGACGCGCCTCGTACCACCGCCACCGACGCCACCGGCCGTGTCCCCCGCCGCCGACGGCTGCTGCGCCGCTCCAGGACCGCCGCCTGAGACCCGCCAGGGGCCGGCCGGGGGCTCGACCGGCGGCTCACCGGGGGCACACCGGGGGCTCGAACGGCCCGAACGGCCCGAACGGGTGCCCGGCCAAGGCGTGAAGGGGGCGTGACCGGGGGCGTGTGAAGCTGCGCTGTGGGGCCGCTTAAGAAATCCTCGATGGACCGGAGCCGCCGCGGGTCGGCACATTGGTGCCGATCACAGCAGTGATCACCGATCGGTACCAGCGCCGACACCGTGACCGGCATCAGCGCCAGAACCAGAACCCCGGGAGCCCGCCCGCATGAAGGCACTTGTGAAACAGAAGGCCGAGCCGGGGCTGTGGCTCATGGACGTGCCCGAGCCGGTGACCGGCGACGGCGACGTGCTGATCAAAGTGGCCCGTACCGGCATCTGCGGCACCGACCTCCACATCCGCTCCTGGGACGGCTGGGCCCGGGGGGCCGTCACCGCGCCCCGGATCCTCGGCCACGAGTTCGTCGGTGAGGTGGTCGAGGTCGGCCCCGCCGTACGGGACATCGCCGTCGGCGACCTCGTCAGCGGCGAGGGCCACCTGGTCTGCGGCACCTGCCGCAACTGCCTCGCGGGCCGCCGCCACCTCTGCCGCAGCACGGTCGGCCTCGGCGTGGGCCGGGACGGGGCGTTCGCGGAGTATGTCGCCCTGCCCGCATCGAACGTCTGGGTGCACCGCTCCGAGGTCAGCCTCGACATCGCCGCGATCTTCGACCCGTTCGGCAACGCCGTGCACACCGCGCTCTCCTTCCCGCTGGTCGGCGAGGACGTCCTGATCACCGGCGCGGGCCCGATCGGCATCATGGCCGCCGCCGTCGCCCGGCACGCCGGGGCGCGGAACGTCGCGATCACCGACGTCAGCCCGCACCGCCTGGAACTCGCCCGCAAGGCCGGCGCCACCCTCGCCCTCGATGTCTCCGCCCCCGGCAGCGGTATCGCGGAGGCGCAGCGCCGGCTCGGCCTCAAGGAGGGCTTCGACATCGGCCTGGAGATGTCGGGCCGCCCCGAGGCGCTGCGCGACATGGTCGACAACATGACGCACGGCGGCCGGATCGCCATGCTGGGGCTGCCCGCCGAGGAGTTCGCGGTCGACTGGTCGAAGATCGTCACCTCGATGATCACGATCAAGGGCATCTACGGCCGCGAGATGTTCGAGACCTGGTACGCGATGACCGTGCTGCTCGAAGGCGGCCTGGACCTCACCCCCGTCATCACCGGGAGCTACGGGTACGAGGACTTCGACGCCGCGTTCGACGAGGCGGCCACCGCCCGCAGCGGCAAGATCCTCCTCGACTGGACCGCCTGAGCTTCCCGCAGGCCCCGCCTCACCCCCACTCTCACCATCTCCACCCCCTCCATCTCCACCGATACGCAGGGAGCCCCCATGTACGGGTCCGTCCGGGACGAACTGTCCGCCACCCTCGACGAGATCCGCGCCGCAGGTCTCCACAAGCCCGAGCGCGTGATCTCCACCCCGCAGAGCGCCTCCGTCACCGTCGCCGAGGGCGCCGAGGGGCCGGAGGGGGGCGGCTCCGGCGCCGTGCTCAACTTCTGCGCCAACAACTACCTCGGCCTCGCCGACCACCCCGAGGTGGTCGCCGCCGCGAAGGACGCGCTGGACCGCTGGGGGTACGGCATGGCCTCCGTACGGTTCATCTGCGGCACCCAGGAGATCCACAAGGAGCTGGAGGCCCGGCTCTCCGCCTTTCTGGGCCAGGAGGACACGATCCTCTACTCCTCCTGCTTCGACGCCAACGGCGGCGTCTTCGAGACCCTGCTCGGCCCCGAGGACGCCGTCATCTCCGACGCCCTCAACCACGCCAGCATCATCGACGGCATCCGGCTCTCCAAGGCCCGCAGGCTGCGGTACGCCAACCGCGACCTCGCCGAGCTCGAAGCCCGCCTCCAGGAGTCCCAGGGCGCCCGGCGGCGCCTGATCGTCACCGACGGCGTCTTCTCCATGGACGGGTACGTCGCCCCGCTCGCCGAGATCTGCGACCTGGCCGACCGGTACGGCGCGCTGGTCATGGTCGACGACTCGCACGCGGTCGGCTTCGTCGGCCCCGGCGGGCGCGGCACCCCCGAACTCCACGGCGTCATGGACCGCGTCGACATCCTCACCGGCACCCTGGGCAAGGCGCTCGGCGGGGCGTCCGGCGGCTATGTCGCGGCGCGCGCCGAGATCGTCGCCCTGCTGCGCCAGCGCTCCCGCCCGTACCTCTTCTCGAACTCCCTCGCCCCGGTCATCGCCGCCGCCTCCCTCAAGGTCCTCGACCTGCTGGAGGGCGCGGACGAGCTGCGCGCGCGGCTCGACGCCAACACCAAGCTCTTCCGCACCGAGATGACCGAGGCGGGCTTCGAGATCCTGCCCGGCGACCACCCCATCGCCCCGGTCATGATCGGGGACGCCGCGCTGGCCGGCCGGATGGCCGAAGCGCTCCTGGAGCGCGGGGTGTACGTGATCGGCTTCTCCTACCCGGTGGTGCCCATGGACCGGGCCAGGATCCGGGTGCAGCTCTCCGCCGCGCACTCCGCCGAGGACGTACGGCGGGCGGTACGGGCCTTCGTGGAGGCGCGGGAGGCGGTGGCGAGCTGACCGGAACCAGCACCCCGGCCGTCCCCCAGCCCCTGCCCCGGCCCCGTCCGCGGGCCCGGACCATGCCCCGGCCGACGGCCCCGCCCCGGACGCTCCGTACGCGTACCCGTACCGCCGAGGAGGTACGGGTGCCCGGCGGCCGGCCGGCGGACGCTTCGGGGGCGGACGGCCCGGCGGAAGGCGTTCGGGCGGAGGGCGGTCGGGCGGAGGGCGCGCGGACCGGCGCCGTACGGCCTGGCAGGATGGCGCGGGTGATCGACCCTCGCCGGCTGCGCGTCCTGCGGGCGGTCGCGGAGCACCGTACGGTGACCGCCGCGGCCGCCGCGCTCTACCTCACCCCCTCGGCCGTCTCCCAGCAGCTCGCCGCGTTGGAGCAGGAGACGGGGCACGCCCTGCTGACCCGCAGCGGCCGGGGCGTCCGGCTGACGGCGGCCGGGGAGATCCTGCTCGCCCACGCCCACGAGGTCCTCGCCCAGCTCGAACGGGCCGAGGCGGAGCTCGCCGCGTACGCGGGCGGCGCGGCCGGGGAGGTCACCGTCGCCGCCTTCGCCACCGGTATCGCGGAGGTCCTCGCCCCCGCGCTGCGCCGGCTGGCCGCCGAGCACCCGGCGATCCGGGTACGGGTCAGGGACGCGGAGGGCGACGAGAGCCTGCCGCTGGTCCTGGACGGGGAGGCGGATGTCGCGGTCGCCGTCGAGTACCGGGGCGCCCCGCACGAGGACGACCCGAGGCTCTCCCGGGTCGCGCTGTACGCGGAGCCCTTTGACGCGGTGCTCCCCGAGGCCCATCCGCTCGCCCCCGACGAGGAGGTCACGCTGGACGGCCTCGCCGGCAGCGAGTGGATCGGCCCCTACCCCGGCAACCCCTGCCACGACGTCATACAGCTCGCCTGCGAACGGGCGGGCTTCCAGCCCCGGCTGGTCCACTCCTCGGACGACTTCCGCGCCGTCGTCGCCCTGGCGGGGGCGGGCGCCGGGGTGGCGCTGGTGCCGCGCTCGGCCCTGCGCGGCATGGAGCTGACGGGCACGGTCGTACGCCCCGTGACGGGCCCCGCCGCGACCCGCCGCGTCTTCGCCGCCGTACGCAGGGGCGCCGAGGACCACCCCCTGATCCGCCCGGTGCTCACGGCACTGTCGCGGGCGGCGGAGGGGGTGGCCACGGGGTGAGCGGGCTCCGGGGCCGGGGGCGCGGCAAGGAACCCCGGTAGCGGCCCGGCCGGGCAGGCCCACTCGTAGCCGTAGCCGTAGCGGCCCGGCCGGGCAGGCCCACCCGCCAGGCCAGGGAAGGGCGGTGGCCCCGTCGACGCCGTACGGCACCGCGAACGGGCCGCCCCGCCCCGCGGCCCCCGCGCCGGATGGCGGACGGGCGGGCAACCGCCGCCGCCACTCCCGCCACAACAGCCCCAGCAGTGTCGGCGGCGGTATCGGCGGCGGTATCGGCGGCGGTGTCGGCGGGGGCTTCAGGCCAGCAGGGTGGGCGCCGCCCTGTCCAGCACCGTACCGACCCGCTCCCAGGTCTCCAGATCCCGTTCCACCGGCGCCAGTTCGGTCCCCTCACCGGCCTGCCACGCCGTCGCCACCGCCACCGGGTCCTCGCCCGTCGCGGCGGACGCGGCGAGCGCGGCGGCGCCCAGGGCGACCAGTTCGCCGCCGGCCGGGACGATCAGGGGGCGGCCCGAGAGGCGGCGCACGGTCTCCACCCACATCCGGCCCCGCGCGCCGCCGCCCACCAGCCGGATCGGACGGCCCGCCACCTCCGGGTCCGCCGGGTCGAGCCCGCACGCACGGGAGACCTCGTCCAGGGCGCGCAGGACGGTGACGACCGCGCCCTCGTACGCGGCGCCCAGGAGCTGCTGCGGGGTGGTGTCGTGGCGCAGCCCGGTCAGCAGCCCGGAGGCGGCGGGCAGATCGGGGGTGCGTTCCCCGTCGAGGTACGGCAGGAGGACGGCCTCGCCGCCCGGTACGGCGTCCTCCCGGTCGAGCCGGAGCAGCGCGGCCACCTTGTCCACGGCCTGCGTGCAGTTGAGGGTGCAGGCCAGCGGCAGATACGTACCGTCGGCCGCCGCGAACCCGGCCAGCGCGGGGGTGGCGGGGCGGGTGCGGGTGGCGGCGAAGACCGTGCCCGAGGTGCCCAGGGAGAGCGCCGGGTGGTCGAGGAGCCCGGCGCCGCCGAGGCCGAGCCCCACCGCCGCGCTCATGTTGTCGCCGGTGCCCGCGGCGACCGCGACGCCCGGGGGCAGCCCGAGTTCGGCCGCCGCCCCGGCCGTCAGCGTGCCGACCCGGGTGGCGCCGGTGGAGGCGACGGAGGGCAGCAGCTCCGGGTCGAGGCCGAGGAGGGTCAGCAGCTCCTCGTCGTACCCACCGGTCGCCGTCGCGTACCAGCAGGTCCCCGAGGCGTCGCCGGGGTCGGTGACCGCGGCGCCGGAGAGCCGCTCGGTGAGGAAGTCGTGGGGGAGCCGGACGGCAGCGGCGGCCCGCGCGACCGCCTCGTCGTTCTCCCGCAGCCACTGCCACTTGGACGCCGTCATGGAGGCGACCGGTACGGAGCCGGTCCGCGCCGTCCAGGCCTCGGGGCCGCCCAGCGCCTCGGTGAGCGCGGTGGCCTGCGGGGCCGAGCGGGTGTCGTTCCACAGCAGCGCGGGCCGGAGCGGCCGGCCGCCGCCGTCCAGCACCACCAGCCCGTGCTGCTGTCCCGCCACGGCGATCCCGACGACATCCCCCGGAGCGACGCCGGCCTCCTTGAGCCCGGCGGCGACCGCCTCGCGCAGCGCGTCCCACCACACCTCCGGGTCGCTCTCCCGGGCACCGCCCTCCCCGGTCACCCGGTGCGGGGCCCGGCCCACGGCGAGCAGCCGGCCGGTGGCGGCGTCGGTGATGGCCGCTTTCGTGGACTGGGTGGAACTGTCCACGCCGATCACGACCGGGCTCTGCGACATGGGCGTACCTCTTCCGAGCAGCGGTTTTGAAGGTGGAGAGAACAAATTACGCGAAGCGGAGCCGCACCGGAACCGGTCGCACCGGACCCCGATGTCCACCGACGAGGCGCCGTCGAGATGCCGTCGAGATGCCGAACTCTTCTCCCTGACGGGACCCCGTGTCATATTAATCATGTCAGGAAACAAAAAGGTCCGGTGTCTGCCGGAACCGAGGTAACGAAGGCGGCCAGAGCATGACGGAACGCTTCACCCCCACCCCCGAGGACAGGTTCAGCTTCGGCCTCTGGACGGTCGGCTGGCAGGGCAGGGACCCGTTCGGCGACGCGACGCGCCCGGCCCTGGACCCGGTCGTCTCCGTCCAGCGCCTCGCCGAACTCGGCGCGTACGGCGTGACGTTCCACGACGACGACCTGATCCCCTTCGGCTCCTCCGACACCGAGCGCGAGGCGCACGTCAAGCGCTTCCGCCAGGCGTTGGACGCGACCGGGATGGTGACCTCCATGGTCACCACCAACCTCTTCACCCACCCGGTCTTCAAGGACGGCGCGTTCACCGCGAACGACCGCGACATCCGCCGCTACGCGCTCCGCAAGACCCTGCGCAACATCGACCTCGCCGCCGAACTGGGCGCGAAGACCTTCGTGGCCTGGGGCGGGCGCGAGGGCGCGGAGTCGGGCGGCGCCAAGGACGTACGGGCCGCGCTCGACCGGATGAAGGAGGCCTTCGACCTGTTCGGCGAGTACGTCACCGAGCAGGGGTACGACCTGCGCTTCGCGATCGAGCCCAAGCCCAACGAGCCGCGCGGCGACATCCTGCTGCCCACGGTCGGCCACGCCCTGGCCTTCATCGACAAGCTGGAGCGCCCCGAACTCTTCGGCGTCAACCCGGAGGTCGGCCACGAACAGATGGCCGGACTCAACTTCCCGCACTCCATCGCCCAGGCCCTCTGGGCGGGCAAGCTCTACCACATCGACCTCAACGGCCAGAACGGCATCAAGTACGACCAGGACCTCCGCTTCGGCGCAGGCGACCTACGAGCCGCATTCTGGCTGGTGGACCTCCTGGAAAACGCTTCTTGGGACGGCACCCGCCACTTCGACTTCAAGCCCCCGCGCACCGAGGACTTCGACGGCGTATGGGCCTCCGCCGCCGGCTGCATGCGCAACTACCTGATCCTCAAGGAGCGGGCCGCCGCCTTCCGCGCCGACCCCCTGGTCCAGGAGGCCCTGGAAGCCTCCCGAGTCCCCGAACTCTCCCACCCCACAGCCCCCGAGGGCCTGGCCACCCTCCTGGCGGACCGCACCGCCTTCGAAGACTTCGACCCCGAGGCCGCCGGCTCCCGGGGCATGGCCTTCGAACACCTCGACCAACTGGCCATGGACCACCTCCTCGGAGCCCGCTGACGCCCAACCCCGCCACCCCGCCGCACGGCCGCCGGGCACGCTCCCACCCCCGAGGAGCGTGCCCGACGCCGTGCCCCCTCGCATGCTGTCAGCAGCCCACGCCCGATCCAGCCCACCGCACCTGGTTCACTCTCCGAGGCGGCGGGCAAGGCCGAGCAGATCCGACAGACGCAGCACCCGTCCGCCGAACCCGGGGAGAGGGACATGAAGAGTCCTCGTCCAGCGACCGGGAATCGCGTCCACCCCGTAATACGCCCCGGCGAGCCCTCCGGTCACCGCGGCGACGGTATCCGTGTCACCGCCGAGGTCGACCGCCGCGCGCACCGCGTCCTCGAAACCGGTGGTGGTACGCAGGGCCCAGACGGCGGACCCCAGGCAGGGCCAGACGGCACCGTTGAACTCGGTGGCCTGATCGGGGTGCCAGTCGGGCGCGAGGACCGTGGTGTATCGGTCGCGGTGACCGGGATGGACGAGAGCCAGGATGTCCGGGAGCGCGGCGAGGGGGTCGGCGCCCTCGAAGATGACGCGGATGAGTTCATGAAAGACCGCGGTGCCCTCCCAGGCCGCGCGATCCCCATGGGTGAGAGCGGCGATACGCCGGGCCGCGTCCATCGTGACTTCCCGCCCCCCGGCGGCGAAGTACACCGCACCGGTCGACGCCCGCATCAGGGAGCCGTTCCCCGCCGCTCGCCTGCCGGCCTGGAAATGGGTCGCGGCGGCGAGGTCCCAGGGCATGCCGTTGGTCAGGACGTCCTCGGTCTGCAAGCCGATGTCCTTGGGGTCCGACGCCGCCCACCGCTGGAAGCGGCCGAAGATATCCGGCAGATCCAGCCGCCCCCGCTCCAGCAGTGACTCCCCGACCAGGACGGCCATCTGCGTGTCGTCGGTCGCCTCACCAGGTTCCCAACCCCCGCCCCCGCACATCTCACCACCAGCCCCCGCCACAGGAAACCGCGCGGAGAACACCCCCTGAGGCCCGAACTCGAAGGGCCCCCCCAGGGCATCCCCCACCGCCGATCCGACAACAACACCGGCAGCCCGCTGAATCCGCTCCATCCCCGCAGGCTAACCGCGCCGGGGAGGCGCTGCGGCCTTGGCCCGACGGCCTGTCGGACCGCCCCACCGGAATCGCCTCTGGGTAGGGTCGTTCTCCCCGTACGAGGAAAGGGAGTTGGACGTGCCGACGGAGATCGTGATCGCGCAGACCACCATGGACGACGAGGGAAAGGCGGCCCTGCTGGCGGCGGGTGCGGTGGAGCGCCGTCTCGCGGCGTGCGCCCATGTCGACCCGCCGTTCACCGCGGTGTACCGCTGGGAGGGGGCGGTGCGGACGGAGCGGGAGTGGCGTATCTCGTACAAGACGACCCGGGCCCGTCTGCCGTACCTGACCGCGTGGGTCAAGGACGCCCACAGCTACGACGTACCCGAATGGATCGTCCTGCCGGTCGACGGCGGCTCGGAGGAGTATCTGGCCTGGGTGGCGGAGGAGAGCACGGAAGCCTGACCCGACCGCGCGCCGGGCCCGCGTCCGTTTTGCCAGGGCGCCTCGCCGGAGTGGTGCCGGGTCAAGGCTTCTCCCCGAGCGCCGAGCGCAGCCAGTCGAGCGATCCGGTCGCCAGCACGGCATCGGCGATCGCCTGTCCGGACGGTGTGGTGATACGACGCCGGCTGTTGTCGATCCAGCGCTGCGCGTTGGCGTACCCCTGGGCCCGGTACTCGATGCCCTGGATCATGCACTCCAGCTTGTCGGCGTCGCGCGCGCAGACCGCCTCCGGGGACTCCTTCGCCTCGTACTCGGCGACGAGTTCCCTCACGGTGGCCGCCACGACCTCGGGCATGCCGCCGACCTGGTCGGCGGTGATGTCCCGGGGATCGGCCTCGCTGCCGTTGCCGTACTTCTTGCCGAGGTGGTTGACGTCCCCGGTACGGGTCTCCTGCGAGTCGTGCCAGACGGCGAGGAGCGCGGCCTGCGCCGGGTCCGCTCCCTCCAGTCTCGCGATGACGGAGGCGATGAGGGCGGTACGCCAGGAGTGATCGGCCACCGACTCGGGGTCCTTGACGCCGGCCATCCACCAGCCACTGCGTCTGGTGGACTTCAGAGTGCCCGCCTCGTACAGGAATCGGGCCACAGCAGTCAGGTCCTCGGACACCGTCGTGCTCCTCTCACGCCTCCGCGAGGCGGATCGCGTACCGGATGCTTTCCAATTCCCGCCGCCCGCGCGCCGAGAGTTCACGGCTATCCAACATCAACGGGAGCCGATCGCGAAGGGCGCGAGCTGCCGCGCCCGAGCGCAGGAGGCCGGGGCGAACCTGGAGGAGCGCCCACACGGTGTGAATGTTCAGATCGGCGTAGCCGTGGTGGGGCGCCATGCCTTCGGCGAGGTGAGCCAGGAGTTTGTCGCCGGTCCACGCGCCCAAGGAACCGTCGGCGATGAAGTCGTCAGAGAGCTGCGGGACGGTGATCTCCCCGATCCAGTACGCCCAGTAGGCCAGATTGGCTGCCTCACCGGCATCGTTGTCCAGGAGGGCACTGTCGATGAAGTGGGCCATTCGCTCACGGTCCCCCTGCCTGGCTGCCACGGCGGCGACGGAGCGGCCGGTGAGCCATGCGGTGAGCCAGTTGTCCGAGGTGTTCGTACGCTGCTGTTGATCCAACCAGTCCTCAGTGTTGGACACCATGCCGTACCCGGACAGATACAGAGCTTGGCGGCGCAGCAGGAATTGCTCCGGACCGCGTGCTTGCTCAGCCGTGGTCCGCATCCGGGTGAAGAAGGTGCGGCGTTCCGACGCGGTCAGCTCGGGTCCGGCCGGAGCCGGTCCCCGTCGTGGACGGGAAGGGGCCGGGAGCGCGCGGACGGATCCTGGAGCCACTCCGTTGAGGGGCCAGGCGAGTACTTCGGCGAGGTCGCGCTGTATCACCATCGAACCAAGAGGGCTGGCATCGGTAGGCGCGTCCTCGTCCAGAACGCTGGCCAGAAGAACATCTGCCTCCAAGGCGTGTTCAAGGGCCTGAAGAAGAGCTGACGGTGTGCGCAACCTCATGAGTCGGTGACGAAGCACGAGCGTCTGTCCGACCGAGATGGCGGTCAGGGGGCGCCGTCCGGTCTCCCAGCCTGCGATGGTGTCAGCTGACACGCCGAGGAGTTCGGCCACCTCCTCTTGGGTGTAGCCGTGCTGCCGACGAATCATCCGGAAGACATGGCCGCTGAGCAGGCCGATCCGGGTATGTGAGCCGCTTGCCTTACCGGTGGTCAGGGATGGTGCTGGGCGTGGCCGCATTGAGGTTCCGATCCCGGTGGTTCCCGATAAACCACCTGTACTCGCAGTCACTTCTTGGTGAATGCGCGAACACCTACGGTCGTGGTGTCCCTGAATGAGGCTAACCGGGAGGCTGCGAGGCATGGGCTCTGATCTGGAGGCTCACCACCCGACGGTGTGTCTGACGGCGGCCCCCACCGAGGTGGAGAACGGGGTGATGGGAGCACGGCCCGGGAGCATGGTCACGGTCGTGGCGACACCGGCCGGCAGACGCTCCAGGCCCGTCAGGGTTGGTTCGCTCGTCATGGTCGAGACCGGAACGGGCACGCTGCCCGCGTACACCGAGACGCTGCCCAGGCTCCCGGAATCCGTGTCCGGGGCGCGCCGCCTGGTGTGTCTGGCCCTGAGTGTCTGGGGCATGGACGGCTTGCGGGACGGCGCCGAGATCGTCACCAGTGAATTGGTGACCAATGCCGTGGTGCGGCGAGAGCCCTTGAAGGAAGCCCGATCCCATGAGGAGCCGGTCGATGAGCACGACAAACGATACGGCGGTACGCGCGGCCCTGCTGCGTACCGCGACCCGGCGGACCATCACCCGCGCGGTGGAGGAGCTCTGGCCGGACAGTAAGGCTGTTCTCGGGCCGCAGTGCCCGAGCGTCACCTCGTACGTCTGCCGGGTCACGGTGGACGGCCAGGAGCTGATCGCCAAGTACGGCTGGCTGGGGCTGTCCCTGGTGTCGGTTCTGCGGGGCGGCGGAGGGACGGGGGAGGAGTTGCGGGTGGGGCAGCGGGCGTACGTCCGGAGCAGCGAGCTGCTGACCGCGCGCGAGGCACGGCATCTGGAAGCGCTTCGTCAACTCGAAGGCTTACGGGTATGTGAGACAGCCGGTCTGCGCGACGGAGTCCTGCTGACGCGGAGGGTGACCGGGATGCCCTTGGCTGATGCGGTGTGGGCCCGCCCATGGGAGACGGGCGAGCTTCTGGACGCGGTACTTCTTGCCCTCGCTGGTCTGCACGGGGCGGCCGGCGCGGAGTGTCTGCACGGAGTGGCGCCGATCCGCGAGCGGTCCGTCGTCGGCGTCTTCCGCCGGAAGTTCAACGGTCTGAGTGCCAACGCCTACCTTCGGGCGCTCGGCCGGGATCGTGAACTCCCGGAGTACGAACGTCAGGAGATTGTGGAACTGCTCCGGGGCAGGGTGCGGCGACTGCACCGCATGGCGGGCGCGATCTCGTTTCGCCGCCGCACCGTGGTGTTCGGGGATCTCAAGCCGGAGCATGTCTTCCTCGACGGCTCCTGCCTCACCTTCATCGACCCGGCCCTGCACTGGGCCGCCGGTCCTCAGCCGGACATCGCGAAGCTCACCGGCCGGACGGCGCTGCTCGCGATCGGGCATCACGAGCGGCGTGCCGCACAGGAGATCGTACGGGGAGTCGTGTCGACGCTCGCCCGGCACATCGCGGCGCTGCCCGCGCACGAACGCGCGGCACGGCTCCGTGAGGTCCTGATCCTCTGGCTCATGGACACCGTGAACATTCTGACCACCTGCCTCAGCGCACCTCCGGATCTTTCCCTCGCTCCGCATCAGCGTTCCCTCGTCGCCCGTGCCCGTACGGTGGCGGGCGTCGTGGACAGGGTGAGTGCCCTCCTCGTCGGACCGATGACCGGATCGATGGCCGGTCTCCGGCTCCTGGAGGCCGTCGCCGCCTAGATCGAGCACACCACGGGGCGTGCCCGGTGAGCGGCCCTGTGGTGGGGATCGTCGGGGCGGGGGCCGTGGGGCAGACCCTCGCCGCCACTCTGGTCGCCACCGGGCTGCCCGAACGGCTTCTCGTCGTAGCGCGACGGCCGGACCAGGCCCTCGGCCTCGCCGCCGACCTTCAGGATCTCGCTCACACCGTCCGCTCGCGCACGGCGGCCGAGGCTGGCGAGGTCGCCGACCTCCACGGCTGCGACGCTGTGCTGATCGCGCTCCGCACCGACTTCAAGAACACCGCGCTGACGGACATACGGCGCGCGGGCGCCGCAGCGAACGCTCCCGCTCTCGGCGCGCTCGCGCGGGAGTTGCGCGGGTACGACGGGACGGTCCTCGTGGTGACGAACCCTGTCGACCTGATGGCCCGGCGCTTCGCCGAAGTGAGCGCTGTCGTCCGGGTCTTCGGGATCGGATCGAACCTGGACTCGGCCCGGTACCGGCTCCTCCTGGCCCGGTACGCCCAGGTGCCCCCGGACCTTGTGCGCGGCCATGTGATCGGCGAGCACGGCGACCGGGCCGTCCTGTGCGTGTCCACCACGACGGTCGCCGGCCACCCGGTCACGGTCCCGGTCAACGCTGTCGTAACGGCGCTTCAGCGGCGTCCGGGACTGATCCGGGACGGCATCGGCCGCACCCGCTGCGGGCCTGCCGGTGCGGTGCTCTCGACGCTCCGCAAGGCCCTCGGCCTGGTCGACGGGGTCGAGGAACTGTCCGTCCCGTACGGGGACGTCCACCTTGGTATTCCGTTGCGCTTCACAGGCGACAGGGCCGTGCCGTGCCTGCCTCTGCTCACCCGCTCCGAACGCCTCGGGCTGGACTCTGCCGCCGGCAGCCTCCGCGAGGCTTACGCCCACCTTCCCGCTCTTCCCGAGAGGATCGCCACGTGATCAGCGCCACTCGACTTGAGGCCGCCGCAGCGGCCGTGACCGTGCTCAGCAACCGCCCGGAGGTCACGGTGTGGGCCCTGCGCTACTTCGGCCCCTGGTGGAACGCCGCATCGGTGGCGGCCGATGCTGTCCCCTCAGGGGCCGTCGTGGTCGCGGATGTCGAGCCTGCGGGTTATGAGGAGGTCGCCCGTATCGTCCATGACGGTCGGCCCACAGAAGCTGTGACGTACGCGAAGCACCCGCTGGTGGTGGCGCGCGACGGTGAGGACGTTATCGCCGCGTCGCCGCGCGAAGGGATCGCGTACCGCAGTACGCCCTCCTCGGGCCGTCTCGTCCTCGCCGGGACCGACGCACAGCCCCTCGCCCTCGCCGCCGCCCGCCTCGCGCGGGAGGCGATTCGGGGGCAGCTCCTCCGGGACGGGTGGGCCGTGCTCCACTCCTCCGCAGTGGTACGGCCGGACGACGGCGCGGCTCTTCTCGCCTTCGGCGGCAAGGGGGCCGGGAAGACCGCCACAGCTCTGCTGCTCGCCTCGCGGGGCTGGCAACTCCTCGCCAATGACCGGGTGTTGGTCCGGCCGAGCGGTGAGCGGGGTGTCGAGGCCGTGCCCTGGCCCTCCGCCGCCGCGATCGGGCTCGGGCTGCTCCGCTCCCTCGGCTGGGATGTCATCGCGCGGGGGTATCTGAGGGCTGGGGGCCGCTTCCATCCGACGCAGCACGCGTCGGTGACCCGGGCGCTGCTCTCCGGTCATCACACGCCGCTGTGGGACGGGAGGGAGCGGGAGCGGAAGGTCCAGGTCTTCCCGGATCAGTTCCCGGGCCTCTTCGGTGTGGACCTGGCCACCGGTGGGCAGGTGGCCGGGCTGCTCTTTCCGCAGGTCGATTCCGGTGGCGTACCGGGTGCCGGGGGCGGCTCCCGGGCGCTGGGGGAGGGCGACTTCATGTCGGGGGCCACGGAGGACCGGTATCCGGATGTCTTCGGGCTCGCGCGGGGCGTGGACGGGGGAGGGCGGGGGAGCGCTCGGGCGGAGGCCATGGCGCGTCTCGCCGTGCTGCCGCACCGGGCGGTCCGGGTCAGCCATGACGTCCTGGCCAGTGCTGCCCTGCTCGGGAAGGTCGCCGGCGGTATGTGAGGTCCGTTCCCGGCTTCGGTCCGCTCCGGTCCGGTCCGTTCTCGGCCCTGGGCCACTTGTCCGCTGTCCCGGGCCACCCGGTCCCTGGCCCTCGCCATGGTCCCGGGGCCCGCCCGTCTCTGGCCTTGCGGTCCCGGGCGTGCCATATTCCGGGCCCTGCGTCTCCCCGGCCCCGGGCCACCCGGCCCCCGGGCCGCCCGCCCCGTACGTGCTAGTCGGGCGGGTCGGTGAGGTTCTCGCGTCGTACGTATGCCACCGGGTCGGCCAGTACCCCCTGGACCACCAGGGCCGCTCCGCCGCGGGCCGCGTCGCCTGCTGAGGAGGAGGGGCGGAGGCGGCCGCTGTCGGGGGGCCAGAGGTCGGAGACGACCCGGGAGGTCAGCTCGCGGTCCGCCGCCGGGGAGAGCCAGGGCATCAGCTCGCGGTAGATGCCGCCCAGCACCACCGCGTCCGGGTCGATCAGGTTCACCGCGCCCGAGAGGACCCGGCCCAGCATCGTGCCGGCGCGCTCGATCGCGCTCACGGCCGCCGCGTCCCCGACGCGGGCCCGGCGTTCCAGTTCGGCCACGCCCGGGACCCCGGCGTGTTCGTCCAGGCCCGCCGCGCGGAGCAGGGCCGACTGGCCCGCGTACTGTTCCAGGCAGCCACGGGCGCCGCACCGGCAGGCGGGGCCGTCCGCGTCGGCCACCACATGGCCGATCTCGCCGGCGAACCCGTGGGCCCCGCGCAGCAGTTCGCCGTCGAGGACCAGTGCGCCGCCGACGCCGATCTCGCCGGTCAGGTAGAGGAAGGTGCGGGGGGCTCCGGGGCCGCCCGCTTCCGCGCCGCCGAACCAGAGCTCGGCCAGGGCCGCGAGATTGGCCTCGTTGTCCGAACTCACCGGCAGCTCGGGGGAGTCGGGGCGCAGCCCGGCCAGCGCGCGGGCGAACTGGGCCTGTGCGGGCACCCGGTTCCAGCCCAGGTTGGGGGCCTGACGGACGGTGCCTCCCGACACCAGCCCCGGCAGGGCGAGTTGGACCCCTACCGGGTGCAACCCCTGTTCCGCCGCGGACTCCAGGGTGCGGGCCGTTATGCGGGCGCCTCGGGCCAGTACCTCGGAGGGGGGCGCGCCCCGGTTGTCGAGGTGCTCGGTCAGCCGTACCCGGTCGGTGCCGGCCAGGTCCACCACGCACACCGACACATAGTCGATATTGATCTCCACGCCGATCCCGGCGGGTCCCGAACGCGTCACCCTCAGTACGGTGCCAGGCCGCCCGGCCTGCCCGCTGAAGGTTTTGCCGGATTCGGAGAGGAAGCCGCTCTCCAGCAACTGCTCGACCAGGGAGGAGACCGCCGCCCTGGTGAGCCCGGAGCGGGCCGCCACACCCGCGCGGGTGGTCTCGCCCTCGTCCCGTACGGCCCGGAGCACCAGGCTCAGATTGTGCCGGCGCACCGAATCCTTGTCGGCCTTCGGGCCGAGGGGGGTGTGATTGCTGTTCATCTCGCGGATGAGCCTATGTGATCGAAACCGACCGGGAACGGGCCGCTCGCGCAAGGAGCGCGACCCGTTCCGAACGAGCCGGTCGCCAGTGGGGAACCAGTCGGGAAATAGTCTTGAGTGGGGAAATAACCTTGATGATATCGCGGTGACCCGTCCGGTCGGGCCCGCACGACGGAGGGGGAGCGGTCCCGTCGGGTACGCCGCGTCGGCATGCCGTGCCGGGGCGTCGCGTACGCCGTGCCGGTACGTCGCGTACGGCGCGAACTCGTGGGCTCCGTACGGCAGGAGACGGACACCGGGGGCGGACGGGTGACTAACCTCGGTGGCACACCGTAACGTCCCGCAGAGGTCAAGGAGTTCCACCGCCCCATGCGCCCCCTGAACGGAAACGCCCGCTTCACCGACCGGGTCGCCGTCGTCACCGGTGCCGCCTCGGGCATCGGCGCCGCCACCGCGGCCCGGCTCGCCGCCGAGGGCGCCTCGGTCGTTCTCGCCGACCTCGACGACGAGCGCGGGGTGCCGGCCGCCGCGCTCATCCGGCAGGCCGGCGGCCGGGCCGCGTTCGTCCTCGCGGATGTCGGCCGGGAGGAGGGGTGGGAGAGCATTGTCGGCGCTGCCCATACCTTCGGGGGTGTCGATGTGCTGGTCAGCAACGCGGCTACGGTCGAGGTCGCCCCGGCGCACGAGCTGAGTCTCGCCTCCTGGGAACGGCAGCTCGCCGTCAACCTCACCGCGGGCTTCCTCGGCTTCAAGGCCCTCCTGCCCGACCTGCGGGCCCACCGGGGCTCCGTGGTGCTCACCTCGTCCGCCCAGGCCCACCACGGGATACCGGGCCACCCGGGGTACGCCGCGGCCAAGGGGGCGCTGCTCTCGCTCTGCTCCCAGCTCGCGGTGGAGTACGGTCCCGAGGTACGGGTCAACGCCGTCCTGCCGGGGCCCATCCGCACCGCCGCCTGGGACGGGGTCTCCGAGGCGGACCGGGCGCGCAGTGTCGCGGCGACGGCGGCGGGCCGCTTCGGCACCCCGCAGGAGGTCGCCGCGGCCATCGCCTTCCTCGCCGCCGACGAGGCCGCGTACATCACCGGGGCGAGTCTGCTCGTGGACGGTGGGTGGAGTGTGGTGAAGGACTCCGCCTGAGGCTCCGCCTGAGGACACCGCGTGGGAACACCGCGTCAGGGCTTCGGCCGAGGACACCGCGTCAGGGCTGCGGCCCCGTCCCCTGCCCGCCCGGCGCGGGCTATCCGCCCTGGCGCGCCGGGCGCTGCGCCGGCACCGTGCCGATGCCCGGGCTCGTGGTGCCCGCGCCCGCCGCCGTGGTCCCCGTACCGCCGCCGTCCGCCCCGTCCGCCCACGCCGGGGCCGTCCCGGCGAGCTGGCAGACCATCAGGTAGAAGGGGATCGGCGGGGTGTACGGCGTGGGTGCCTGGGGCCAGTGGATCAGCTTGGGGTGGCGGGCCGGGACCGTGGTGCCCGTGACATAGCGCGCCGGGGACGGCCAGCTCAGGTCGAGGTCCGAGCCGGCCGGGACGATCCACCACCACCAGTCGGTGTCCGCGAAGACACACCCCGTGCGCGGCAGCCGGGCCATCAGCCGGAAGCCGTGCTCCGCCGGCAGCCCCACCGCGTCGCACCCCAGCGAGGCCGGCAGCGTGGCCGGCAGGGGCAGCGGGACCCCGCGCGCGGAGTCCTCGCGCAGGCCCAGGGCCAGCCGCCGGAACGCCGCCCTCAACACGGCGGCTCCGTCCCGCTCGGGCGCGGTGCCGTCCCGCTCGGGCGCGGCGCCGGGCCCGAGTGCGGCAGCTCGGCCCAGACGACCCGCCCGGGTCCGTACCCCGATGTGTCGTGGGCCCCCCAGCCACTGCACATCGAGTCGACGAGGAAGAGCCCCCGTCCCCCCTCGCCCTCCGTCTCGTCCTCGGCCATCCGGTGGAGCTGGGGTCCCGTGGGGCCGTACCCCTGGTCCTCCACGGCTATCCGGAGCTGCCCGCCGCCGTCCCGTATCTCGCAGATGACGCGGTTGCCCGCGGCATGCACGATCGCGTTGGTGACGAGTTCCGAGACGACGAGGACCGCGGTCTCGCGGGTCTCCTCGGCCACGCCCCACCGGACGAGCCGGTCGTGCGTGAGCTGTCTGGCGCGTCCTGCGGACTCCGCGTGCGCCGGCAACTGAAATCCGTACCGGCGGACAGCGTTGCCCGGGCACAGGGCGGTGAGCTGGGGGGTGAGCGCGTTACCAGGTGCCACGACCGATTCCTAACGGTGGGGGAGCAGCGGATGCGTGCAAGACCTCTCCCATGGCAGAGCCCGACAACCGCGTGAGCTGGTTCACCGATCCACTCTCCACCCGCCGGGGACACTTGGCAAGTGGCACTCTGAAAAATTCAGAGTGCCATGTTCTTCGCCCCGGAGGCATGGCAGACTGCTGGTAACCGTGCGTGGGAAAGGACCCAGAAGTGAGCGAACCGCGGTCCGCCCCGACCGTGGGCCAGGTCGTACTCGGCAAACGCCTCCAGGACCTGCGCGAGCGGCGGGGCCTGAGACGGGAGGAGGCGGCCCAGCTCCTCCGGGTGGCTCCGGCCACCATCCGCCGGATGGAGACGGCCGAGGTCGCGCTCAAGATTCCTTACGTACAGTTACTGCTCAAGGCGTATGGAGTCGCCGATGAGGAGACCGAATCCTTCGTCGCGCTGACGGAGGAGGCGAACAAGCCCGGCTGGTGGCAGCGGTTCCACGACATCCTGCCGGACTGGTTCAGCATGTACGTCTCCCTGGAGGGCGCGGCGTCCCTCCTGAGGGCGTACGAGCCGCATTTCGTGCCCGGACTGCTCCAGACCGAGGAGTACGCCCGTGCCGTCATGAAGGCGGGAGCCGTGGGGCAGGCCGCGCCGGAGGAGATCGACCGCCATGTGGCGCTCCGCATGGAACGACAGTCGTTGCTGGCCCGTGAGGGGGCTCCCCGATTCTGGGTGATCATGGACGAGACCGTCCTGCGCCGCCCGGTGGGGGACTCCCCGGAGATCATGCGGGGCCAGATCGACCGGCTCCTCGAAGCCGCCGAGATGATCAACGTGACCCTCCAGGTCGCGGAGTTCTCCAGCGGGCATCACCCGGGAACCTACGGGCCGTTCGTCCTGTTCCGCTTCGCGGAGCCGGAGCTGCCCGACATGGTCTACAGCGAATACCTGACCGGTGCCGTCTACCTCGACGCACGTCCCGAAGTGGCCACCCATCTGGAGGTCATGGACCGGATGGCGGCCCAGGCCGCAACTGCACAACGCACGAAGGAGATCCTCAAGGATGTCCGCAAGGAGCTGTGAATGGACCCCATATACAACGGCATGCCCGCCGCCGACCTCGGCACGGAAGGCTGGCACAAGCCGTGGAGTGGCGGCAACGGCGGCAACTGCATCGAGGCCATGAAACTGGCCGACGGCAGGGTCGCCGTGCGGCAGTCCGCCGACCCCGGCGGGCCCGCGCTGATCTACACCACCAATGAGATCGCCGCCTTCATCCAGGGCGCCAAGTCGGGACAGGCGGACTTCCTGCTCACCTGACCGCCCCCGTGCCGGAGGGCACGGGGGCGGCACACAGACGCAACTGAACAACGGGGAGCGCGGCGTCGCAGCACTTTCAGGTGCGCTGCGGCGCCGCGTGCTTGAGCGGTGGTACGTGGGCGCGCGGCGCCGCCGGCCCGGCCGGTGGTACGGGGTGGAGCGGCGGTACGGTCAGGCGCCCACCCTGCGCTTGTTCCAGACGTCGAAGCCCACCGCCGCCAGCAGCACCAGCCCCTTGATCACCTGCTGGTAGTCGGTGCCGATGCCGACCAGCGACATCCCGTTGTTGAGGACGCCCAGCACCAGACCGCCGATGATCGCGCCGAACACCGTGCCGACGCCGCCGCTCATCGACGCGCCGCCGATGAACGCCGCGGCGATCGCCTCCAGTTCGAAGTTGATACCGGCCTGCGGCACCCCCGCGTTGAGCCGCGCCGCGTAGACCATGCCGGCCAGCGCCGCCAGCACGCCCATGTTGACGAAGACCAGGAACGTGACCCGCTTGTCCTTGACGCCGGAGAGCTTCGCCGCCGCCTGGTTGCCGCCCAGCGCGTACACATGGCGCCCGACGACCGCGTTCCGCATGACATAGCCGAAGCCGATCAGCAGCGCCGCCAGGAGCAGCAGCACCACCGGGACGCCCCGGTAGCTGGCGAGCGTCATGGTGAAGGCCAGCACCGCCGCCGCGAGGGCCACGCACTTGACGACGAAGAGGTTGAGCGGCAGCACCTCCAGCTCGTACGCCTGCTGGCGGCGCCGGTCCCGGAACTCCTGGAAGAGCGCGAACGCCAGCAGCGCCAGCCCCAGCAGCAGGGTCAGGTTGTGGTAGTTCGTCTCCGGGCCGACCTCGGGGAGGTAGCCGGTGGATATCTTCTGGAAGCCCTCGGGGAACGGGCCGAGCGAGCGCGAGCCCAGGAAGATCTGGGTGCCGCCACGGAAGATGAGCATCCCGGCGAGTGTGACGATGAACGAGGGGATGCCCACGTACGCGATCCAGAACCCCTGCCAGGCCCCGGCGACCGCGCCGATCAGCAGCCCCAGGACCAGCGCCGGAACCCAGGGGATGTCGTGTTCGACCATCATCACCGCGCAGGCGGCGGAGACGAACGCGGCGAGCGAGCCGACCGACAGGTCGATATGGCCCGCGATGATCACGATCATCATGCCGATGGCCAGCACCAGGATGTAGCTGTTCTGGAGGACCAGGTTGGTGACGTTGTTCGGCTTGAGCAGGACGCCGTCCGTCCAGATCTGGAAGAGGACGACGATCAGACCGAGGGCGACGAGCATGCCGTACTGCCGCATGTTGCGGCGCGCGGCGTCCATGAGCAGCGCCCCGGTGGTGGAGCGCCCGGACGGAGGTGCCGGTGGGGCGTCCTTCGGTGTGTCGCCCTTCGGCGTGTCGGTGGTGACCGGACCCATGTCGACTACCTCGTGTTCTTGGTCATGTGACGCATCAGTACTTCCTGGGTCGCCTCCGCCCGGGGAACCTCACCGGTGAGCCGGCCGGCCGCCATCGTGTAGATGCGGTCGCACATGCCGAGCAGTTCGGGGAGTTCCGAGGAGATGAAGACGACGGCCTTGCCCTCCGCCGCGAGCCGGTCGATGACCGTGTAGATCTCGTACTTCGCCCCGACGTCGATGCCCCGGGTGGGCTCGTCGAGGATCAGCACATCGGGACCCGCGAAGATCCACTTGCTGAGGACGACCTTCTGCTGGTTGCCCCCGGAGAGCCGCCCCACCTGCTCGAACACCGTCGGCGTCTTGATGTTCATGCTCTTGCGGTACGACTCGGCGACCCGGCTCTCCTCGTGCTCGTCCACGATGCCGCGCCGGGCCACCTTGGAGAGGGCGCCCAGGGTGATGTTGCGGCCGATGGTGTCGATGAGGTTGAGCCCGTACTGCTTGCGGTCCTCGGTGACATACGCGATGCCGTGCCCGACCGCCTCGGGGACCGTCCTGGTCCGGATCTCCGTGCCGTCCTTGAGGACCGTCCCGCTGATGTTCCGGCCGTAGCTCCGCCCGAACACGCTCATCGCCAGCTCGGTACGGCCGGCCCCCATCAGCCCCGCCAGGCCGACGATCTCGCCCCTGCGGACCTGGAGCGAGACCCCGTCGACCACCTTGCGCTGCTGGTCGATGGGGTGGTGCACGGTCCACTCGCGCACTTCGAGTGCGGGCCGGGCCGCCGGGTCGCCCTCGTACGGGGTGCGCTCGGGGAAGCGGTGGTCGAGGTCGCGGCCGACCATGCCCCGGATGATCCGGTCCTCGGTCGTCGACTCCGCGCTCACGTCCAGCGTCTCGATGGTCCTGCCGTCCCGCAGGATGGTCACCGAGTCCGCGATCTCGGCGATCTCGTTCAGCTTGTGCGAGATGATGATCGAGGTGATGCCCTGCTCCCGCAACTCCTTGATGAGGCGCAGGAGCTGGGCGCTGTCGCTGTCGTTGAGCGCCGCCGTCGGCTCGTCCAGGATCAGCAGCTTGACCCGCTTGGCGAGCGCCTTGGCGATCTCCACGAGCTGCTGCTTGCCGACCCCGATGTCGGCGACCCGGGTCTGCGGATGCTCGTCCAGCCCCACCCGCTTGAGCAGCGCGGCGGCGTGCCGCAGGGTCTCGTTCCAGCTGATGAAGCCCCGGGCGGCGTGCTCGTTGCCCAGGAAGATGTTCTCCGCGATCGAGAGATACGGGATGAGGGCGAGCTCCTGATGGATGATCACGATGCCCTGGGCCTCGCTGGCCCCGATGTCCTTGAAGGCGCACGGGACGCCCTCGAAGAGGATCTCCCCCTCGTAACTCCCGTGCGGATGGACCCCGCTGAGCACCTTCATCAGGGTGGACTTGCCCGCGCCGTTCTCGCCGCAGATGGCGTGCACCTCGCCCGGGGCCACGGTCAGGCTCACATCGGAGAGCGCCTTGACCCCGGGGAAGGTCTTGACGATGGAACGCATCTCCAGGACGGGGGCGGCCGTCTCGGCCGCCCCCGCGGTACCGGTGGAAAGGGTCACTTCAGGTCCTCGGCCTTGAGGTAGCCGGAGTCCACCAGGTCCTTCTGGTAGTTGGACTTGTCCACACTGACCGGGGTCAGCAGGTAGGCGGGGACGACCTTGGCCTTGTTGTTGTACGACTTCTCGTCGTTGACCTCGACCTTCTCGTCCTTCAGCATGGCGTCCGTCATCTTCGCGGCCGTCTTGGCGAGCAGCCGGATGTCCTTGTAGACGGTCATCGTCTGCTGCCCCGCGATGATCGACTTCACCGAGGCGACCTCCGCGTCCTGCCCGGTGACCAGCGGGTACGGCTTCGCGGCCGTCCCGTAGCCGTCGGACCTGAGCGAGGAGAGGATGCCGATGGAGATGCCGTCGTACGGGGAGAGCACCGCGTCGACGTGCTCCGTGCCGTACGACTTGGTGAGCAGGTCGTCCATCCGCTTCTGGGCCGTGCCGCCGTCCCAGCGCAACGTGGTGACCTGGTTGAGCTGGGTCTGCCCGCTCCGTACGACGAGCCGCTTGTCGTCGAGGTACGGCTTGAGCGTCTTCATCGCGCCGTCGAAGAAGTACCGGGTGTTGTTGTCGTCCGAGGAGCCCGCGAAGAGCTCGATGTTGAACGGGCCCTTCTTGCCCTCCTTCAGCCCCAGCTTGTCGATCAGATACGTGGCCTGGAGGACGCCGACCCGCTCGTTGTCGAACGAGGCGTAGTAGTCGACGTTCTTGGTGCCGAGTATCAGCCGGTCGTACGAGATGACCTTGATGTTCTGGTCGGCGGCCTGCTGGAGCACATCGCTCAGCGCGCTGCCGTCGATGGCCGCGACGATCAGGACATCGACACCCTTGGTGATCATGTTCTCGATCTGGGCGACCTGTTGGGCAACGTTGTCTTCGCCGTACTGGAGGTCGGTCTTGTACCCGAGCTTCTTGAGCTCGGAGACCACGTTGTCACCGTCCGCGATCCAGCGCTCGGACGACTTGGTGGGCATCGAGATGCCGATGGTGGAGCCCTTGCCGCCCTTGGTGTCGTCCTTGCTGCCGCCCTCGCTGTTCTGTCCGCAGGCGGTCAGCGAGAGCGCCAGCGAGAGCGCGGTAACGGCGAGTACGGCTCGGCGAGTTCGCATGGGTGCATCAGTCCTTGTCGTCGGTCAGGGGAAAGCGGCTGAGCGGACCCGGCAGCCGGGAGCCGAGCGGCGACATGCCGCCGTCGGCGCCGTGGCGGCCGAGCAGATCGAGGACGAGCCTGCCGCGCCGCACCCGTTCCCGGGCGCTGCTGAGGGCGGTCTCGCGCAGGTGGGCACCATAGGGGTAGATGCCCGGGGACTTCGAGAGTCCGAACTTGAGATAGAGCGGGGCGCCGCGCCGGATCAGCTCCGCCGCCTCGTACATCCGGACATACCCGCCGAGGTCGTCCGGCGCCTCGATATAGAGGTCCATGGGGGCCCGGCTGACCCGGCGGATCTCGGTGAAGTGCGCGAGCGCCAGGTCCGAGGGGATGTTGACGGAGTCGGCGCCCAGCCGCTCGACGACCGCGTACGAGGCCGGGTTGACGGGGCCGATCAGCGCCGACACCTTGAGCGTGGTGTCGGCGGGCAGGATCCCCTGGGCGCGCAGCCGGTGGAGCGTCCACAGCACCCCCTCGTCCGCCACCAGCAGGCACTTGACGCCGAGTTCCGTGGCGCGTACGGCGTCCTCGACACAGCCGGCCACCGCGTCATGGCCCCGGGCGCGGAGCCCGGCGCCGCCGGAGTCGGTACGGGTCGAGCCGCCGATGTCCCAGGTGCCGCGCGGTCCGGTGAAGAGGCAGAGTTCGATGTCCCGGTCGGCGCAGGCGTCGACCATCTCGGTGATCTCGGCGTCGGTGAGCATCCATACACCGCTGCCCTGGCTGATGCGGTGGACCGGCACATCGAGCCGGGCGGACTCCTTGAGCACCTCGGCCAGGCACTCGGGGCCCTCGACGGAGGGGACTTCGGTACGCCAGAGCCCGCCGTCGGGGAAGGCGTGGACGGAGGCGTCGGCGGGGCTGGGCTCCGGCGCGGCCAGGCCGAGCGCGGCGAGCGCCTGCGCACCGGGGCGGCGGGGGAGGGGAGTTGAAGCGTCGGTCACGGACGAGTCCTTGTCTCTGGGCATATCGGGCCGCCGCCGGCCGACTTCTCGGTCGGACGCGCCGGCCGGGTGCGGTGTGCTCGGCGGAGCGGATTCTTCGAACGCGCGGGCGCGGGGTACGGCGCGTACGGCGCGGGGCGGGGCGAGGTGCCGGATAAGGGGCGGGTCATGGCCGCAGCAGCACCTTCCCGGTCGCCGGGTCGCCGCCGCCGACCAGCGCCACGGCCTCGCCGAACCGCTCCAGCGGGAACTCGTGGGTGATCAGCGGCGCCGGGTTCAGCACCCCGGAGCCGAAGGCCCGTACGGCGAAGGACCAGGCGGCCGACGGTGCCCCGAAGACCCCGTGCACGGAGAGCTGGCCGAGCGTCAGCGCCGCCGGGTCGATGCCCGTGGCGCCCGGCGCGAACATCCCGGTGAGCACCACCCGGCCGCCCCGCCGGGCCAGCGCGGTGGCCGCCGAGGCACTGGTCGGTGCCCCCGCGGTCTCCACCACCAGGTCGTACCGGCCCTGCGACTCCTTGGCCTCCTCCGGGGTGCCGGACTCCGTCGCCCCGAACTGCCGGGCGGTGGCGCCGCGTTCGGCCCGTGGGTCGACAACGGTCAGCTCGGCGGGGGAAGTTGCCGCGAGCAACTGGACGGCCAGCAGCCCGAGCGTGCCCGCGCCCACCACCGCGATCCGCTCACCCGGCTCGGGACGGGCCGTACGGACCGCCGAGGCGACCACGGCGGCCGGCTCCAGCAGGGCGGCGGCCCGCAGGTCGGCGCCGTCCGCCAGCGGGTGCAACAGCCGTGCGGGCACGACGACATGGTCGGCGAAGGCGCCGGGCACGGTGAACCCGGTCTCCGCGTACCCGCCCGTGCAGAGCGAGGTCTCGCCGGTACGGCAGCGGGCGCACGTCCCGCAGGCGCGGAACCCCTCGGCGACCGTGGCACGCCCGAGCAGCTCCGCCGCCACCCCGGGGCCGACCGCCTCGACGGTGCCCGCCCACTCATGGCCCGGGACCACCGGGTAGCGCACATACCCCGGGTCGCGGTGGCCGTCGTACACCTCCCGGTCGCTCATACAGATACCGGCGGCGGCGACCCGCACCCGGACCTCGCCGGGGCCGGGCTCCGGCACCGGGCCGGTCACCAGGCGGTGGCCGCCGGGCCGTTCGACGAGGACGGACCTGCTCACCGCCGCGCCGCCGGAGGCGAAACCACCCGCGCCGGACGCGCCCGGCGCCGTACCGGAGACGGACGCACCGGCGGAGCCGCCGGCCGCCCCGGACCCCTCGCTCACCGGTCCGCCTTCGGGTCGCGCTTCTCCCAGCCCTCGGCCCACAGGTCGAACCGCGCCTGCTGCTGCGGGAATTCGGCCGCCGCCTCCACATCGAACTCGACCCCGAGCCCCGGCGCCTGCGAGATCTCGAAGCACCCGGTCTCCGGGTCGACCTGCGGGGCGCCCTTGACGACCTTCTTGATCTCCGCGTCCGCGAAGTCGTTGAAGTGCTCAAGGATCTTGAAGTTCGGGGTGCAGGCGGCCACTTGGAGGCTCGCGGCGGTCAGCACCGAGCCGCCCACGTTGTGCGGCGCGATCAGCGTGTAGTGCGTCTCGGCGGTCGCCGCCAGCTTCCGGGTCTCCAGGATGCCCCCGATGTGGCCCACGTCCGGCTGGATGATGTCGGCGGCCTGCGACTCGAAGAGTTCCCTGAACTCGATCCGGTCGTGGATGCGTTCACCGGTCGCGATCGGCAGGTCGACCTTCCCGGCGACCTTGCTCAGCGCCTTCAGGTTCTCCGGCGGCACCGGCTCCTCCAGCCACGCCGGGGAGAACGGCGCCAGCTCGTGCGCCAGCCGTACCGCCGTGGACGGGCTGAACCGGCCGTGCATCTCCAGCATCAGCTCCGACTCGGGGCCGATCGCGTCCCGTACGGCCTCGATCAGCGCGACCGCCTCGTTGCTCGCCGCCCGGTCCAGCTCGAAGTGGCCGGTGCCGAACGGGTCGATCTTCAGGGCCCGGTAGCCGCGCGCCATCACCGCCTGGGCCGCCTTGTGGTACGCCTCGGGGGTGCGCTCGGTGGTGTACCAGCCGTTCGCGTACGCCTTGACCCGGTCGGTGACCTTCCCGCCGAGGAGCTGCCACACCGGGACGCCCAGGGCCTTGCCCTTGATGTCCCAGCAGGCCATCTCGACCACCGCGATGCCCGACATGACGATCTCTCCGGCGCGCCCGTAGTCGCCGTACTTCATCCGGCGTACGAGGTCCTCTACCGCGAACGGGTCCGAACCGCGAAGATGGTTGGCCTCGGCCTCCCGCAGATAGCCGACGAGCGCGTCCGTCCTGCCGAGCATCCGCGTCTCGCCGACCCCGGTGAGACCTTCGTCGGTGTGGACCAGGACGTAGGTGAGGTTACGCCAGGGCGTACCGACGACGTGGGTACTGATTCCGGTGATGCGCACAGCAGGTCCCCTGGGTCTCGTTCGGTATTTCGTCACATGTTCGAAATCGTGGCGTGACGGTATTCAGGCACTCCGAGGGGTGTCAATGGGTAGCGCTGCGGTTAGCCTGTGTTCGTCATTCCGGCCGACGGCCGAAGTACCGAACGACGTACGGTCGACGTACCGGACGAGAAGGGTGGTGGTCGGCCATGGGGCGGCTCGTTCCCGCGGTGACGCGGGCCCTGGACATCCTCGAACTGTTCCTGGAGGGCGACGGAACGCTCTCCGCGCCCGATGTCATCCGCAGGCTGGGGCTCCCGCGCACCACCGTGCACGAGCTGATCACCACGCTAGCGGCCCGTTCGTACCTGGCCCCGGTGCCCGGACAGCCCGGCCGCTACCGGCTCGGCGTGCGCTCGTACCAGCTCGGCAGCCGGTACGCGGAGCAGCTCGATCTGGCCGCCGAGGGCACCCAGGTTGCCCGGGAGGTCGCCGAGACCTGTGACGAGACGGTCCATGTCGCGATCCTGGAGGGGACCGACGTCATCTACATCGCGAAGGTGGACTCCACCCACGCGGTCCGGATGGTCTCCGCCGCCGGGCGCCGGCTCCCCGCCCACTGCACCTCCGTGGGGAAGATGCTGCTCGCCGCGCTCTCCGAGAGCGAGCTGACCGAGCGGATCGCGGACCACGAGTTCACCGCCATGACCCCCGACAGCATCACCGACCCCGGGGTGCTCCGCACCGAGCTGGCCGCGGTGCGGGAGCGCGGGGTGGCCGTCGAGCACCGCGAGTCCAACCCCGATGTGAGCTGTGTGGCGGCGCCGGTACGGGACCGGGCGGGCCGGGTCGTCGCCGCGCTCTCCATCTCCGTACCCATGATCCGGTGGAGCGACGAGCGCGAGGAGGAGCTCTCCCAGCTCGCGGTGAAGGGCGCGGGCGCGCTCTCCGGGCGGCTCGGCTACCGGGGCGGAGCGCCCTGATCCCCTATTGTCACAACAATCTGACGTCGAAGACGCCCGTCCCCGGGGGACGTGGCGTCCCGGCGGATATTCTCGCCGGGTGACCACGCCTGATCCCACGGACCTCAAGCTCTCGGTGAACCGGTCGAGCCCGGTGCCCCTCTACTACCAGCTCGCCCAGCAGCTGGAGAGCGCCATCGAGCACGGCCGGCTCGCCCCGGGCAGCCTCCTCGGCAACGAGATCGAGCTGGCGGGGCGGCTCGGCCTCTCCCGCCCCACCGTCCGGCACGCGATCCAGTCGCTGGTCGACAAGGGGCTGCTGGTCCGCCGCCGGGGCATCGGCACCCAGGTCGTGCACAGCCAGGTCAAGCGCCCGCTGGAGCTGAGCAGCCTCTACGACGACCTGCGGGCCGCCGGCCAGAGCCCCACCACCCGGGTGCTGCGCAACGACACGGAGCCCGCCTCCGCCGAGGTCGCCGCCGCGCTCGGGGTCGCCGAGGGGAGCGAGGTCGCCGTACTGGAGCGGCTGCGGCTCAGCCACGGGGAGCCCATGGCGTATCTCCGCAACTACCTGCCGCCCGGGCTGCTGGCGCTGGAGACCGGGGAGCTGGAGGAGACCGGGCTCTACCGGCTGATGCGGGCCGTCGGGATCACCCTGCACAGCGCCCGCCAGACCGTCGGCGCGCGGAACGCCACCGAGGCGGAGGGCGAGAGCCTGGCCGAGGCGGAGGGCGCCGCGCTGCTGACGATGCAGCGCACCACGTACGACGACACGGGCCGCGCCGTCGAGTACGGCACCCATATCTACCGCGCCTCCCGTTACGCCTTCGAGTTCCAGCTCCTCGTGCAGAGCTGACCGCCCTTCCGCCGCTTCCTCCGCGTTCGCCGCTTCCTTCGCGTTCTCCGGAGCCCCGTCGACTCAGCTTCCGGGGCGGGGCGCGGAGGTGTCAATACCCTTGTCCTGACATTCAGATGTCCGGCTCTGCGGGCGTCCGCGACGTTATCGTGCTGTGACGTCCAGATGAAGTGTTGTCCTGACAAACCATTGACACCGGCGCTCCGCTGGAGTTTGCTCCAGTCCTGCAACGGCGATGTTTCCGGCCCATGGCCGACTCTCCTGGTGAGCAGGGTGCCGTGGAGCGTCTCTCCGTTGTGGTCCGGTGGGCCCTGGCCCCCTCTCCGCCGACTCACTCCGTGAGGTGCAGGACGATGAATCGCACGATCCACCCCCGCCGCTCCCGCAGGAGCCTCGCCGCGGCGGCCGTCGCTATGTCGGCGGTCCTGCTGGCCGCGGGCTGTTCCAGTCAATCCGGAGGCAAGAAGGCCGAGGAGGACCAGGGCGGCGGCGCGAAGACCGGCAAGGCGACCACCGCCCGGATGAAGATCGCGATGGTCACCCACGCGGCGGCCGGTGACACCTTCTGGGACATCGTCCGCAAGGGCGCCCAGGCGGCGGCCGACAAGGACAACGTCGAGCTGATCTACTCCGGTGACGACAAGGCCGCCGACCAGGCCAACCTGGTCCAGAACGCCATCGACCAGAAGGTCGACGGCATAGCCGTGACCGCGGCCAAACCCGATGCCATGAAGGCCGTCCTGGCCAAGGCCGAACAGGCCGGCATCCCCGTCGTCGGCTTCAACTCCGGTCTGGAGTCCTGGAAGGACCTCGGCCTCACCTCCTACTTCGGGCAGGACGAGGGCGTCGCGGGCGAGGCGCTCGGCAAGCGCCTCAACGAACTCGGCGCCAAGCACGAGATCTGCGTCATCCAGGAGCAGGGCCATGTCGGCCTGGAGGCCCGCTGCGCCGGTGTGAAGAAGACGTTCCAGGGGAAGACGGACATCCTCTACGTCAACGGCAAGGACATGCCGTCGGTGAAGTCGACCATCGAGGCCAAGCTCCAGCAGGACAAGTCGATCGACTATGTCGTCACCCTCGGCGCCCCCTTCGCGCTCACCGCGGTCCAGTCGGTCAAGGACTCCGGCAGCAAGGCCCAGGTCGCCACGTTCGACCTCAACAAGGATCTGGTCGGCGCGCTCAAGGACGGTGACATCAAGTTCGCCGTCGACCAGCAGCCGTACCTCCAGGGCTACTTGGCCGTCGACAGCCTCTGGCTCTACAAGAGCAACGGCAACTTCAGCGGCGGCGGCGCCGAACCCGTCCTGACCGGCCCCGCGTTCGTGGACGAGTCGAACATCGACAAGATCGCCCAGTTCGCCGAGAAGGGAACCCGCTGATGAGCGCGGACTCCGCGGTGAGCCAGGAGGCCGATCCGGTCCCGGCCGCGCCGGGCGCCGCGCCCCCCGCCCCGGCCAAGGACGGCCGCACCGCGCGCCGTTCGCTCGCGCACCGGCTGCTCGGCAGGCCCGAGATCGGTGCACTGATCGGCGCCGTCGCCGTCTATCTCTTCTTCTTCGCGGTCGCGCCGACCTTCCGGCAACTCGACTCGCTCAGCACGGTGCTCTACCAGTCCTCCACCATCGGCATCATGGCGCTCGCCGTGGCGCTGCTGATGATCGGCGGAGAATTCGACCTGTCGGCCGGTGTCGGCGTCATCACCTCCGCGCTCACCGCCTCCATGGTCGCCTTCCAGCTCTCCATGAATGTCTGGGTGGGCGTGCTCGTCGCGCTCGTCGTCTCCCTGGCCGTCGGCGCCTTCAACGGCTTTCTGCTGGTCAAGACGGGACTGCCGAGCTTCCTCGTCACCCTGGGCACCTTTCTGATGCTCCAGGGCGCCAACCTCGCGGTCACCAAATGGATCACCGGCAACGTGGCCACCGACTCCATCCGCGACATGGACGGCTTCGACCAGGCCAACGCGGTCTTCTCCTCCGAGATCTCCCTCGGCGGGACCAGCATCCGGATCACCGTGCTCTGGTGGATCGTCTTCGGCGTCCTGGCCACCTGGATCCTGCTCCGCACCAAGTACGGCAACTGGATCTTCGCGGTCGGCGGCAACCAGGAGAGCGCCCGCGCCGTCGGCGTCCCGGTGACCTTCACCAAGATCACCCTCTTCATGATCGTCGGCTTCACCGCCTGGTTCGTCGGCATGCACCAGCTCTTCGCCTTCAACACCGTCCAGTCCGGCGAGGGCGTCGGCAACGAACTCCTCTACATCGCCGCCGCGGTGATCGGCGGCTGCGTCCTCACCGGCGGCTACGGCTCCGCCTTCGGCCCGATGGTCGGCGCCTTCATGTTCGGCATGGTCACCCAGGGCATCGTCTACGCCAACTGGAACCCCGACTGGTTCAAATTCTTCCTCGGCGCGATGCTGCTCGTCGCCGTCCTGCTCAATCTGTGGGTACGCAAGCAGGCGACCCGGAGGTGACCCCCATGACAACTCCCACGACAGCCCAGGACCCGGCCCCCGCCGACGGCACCTCGCAGGCCGTCGTCGAACTGCGCGGCGTCGGCAAGAGCTACGGCAACATCCGCGCCCTGCACGGCGTCGACCTGGCGGTCAGGCCAGGCCGGGTGACCTGTGTGCTCGGCGACAACGGCGCCGGCAAGTCCACCCTCATCAAAATCATCTCGGGGCTGCACCAGCACACCGAGGGCGACTACCTCATCGACGGCGCGCCGGTCCGGCTCACCACCCCGCGCGACGCGCTCGACCACGGCATCGCCACCGTCTACCAGGACCTCGCGACCGTCCCGATGATGCCGGTCTGGCGGAACTTCTTCCTCGGCTCGGAGCTGACCAGGGGCCCCTGGCCGGCCCGGCGGCTCGACATCGCGCGGATGAAGTCCATCACCGACCACGAACTGCGGAACATGGGCATCGTCCTCGACGACCTCGACCAGCCCGTCGGCTCGCTCTCCGGCGGCCAGCGGCAGTCGGTGGCCATCGCCCGCGCCGTCTACTTCGGGGCCCGGGTGCTGATCCTGGACGAGCCGACCGCCGCACTCGGCGTCAAACAGTCCGGGGTGGTGCTCAAGTACATCGCCGCCGCCCGCGAACGCGGCCTCGGCGTCATCTTCATCACCCACAACCCGCACCACGCCTACATGGTCGGCGACCACTTCACGGTGCTCCGGCTCGGCACGCTCGAACTCAGCTCCGCACGCCACGAGGTCAGCCTCGAAGCGCTCACCAACCATATGGCGGGCGGCGCCGAACTCGCCGCGCTCAAGCACGAGTTGGCCCAGGTGACCGGGGTCGACACGGAGGAGCTGCCGGAGGCCGGCGAGGCAGGCAGGGGCACCGGCTGACCCGGAGGGGACGGCGCGGACCACGGCTTAGAGTGGGTACGTACGCGGCCGGCCCGGCCACCACCGGCTGGCCCCGGCCCCGTACGAGCCCACTCGGCCGGGCCCCGTACGAGGCCGCTCGACCGGCACCGTACGAGGCCGCTCGCCGCCCGTCCCGCCGTCCCGCCTTCCGACCTTCCTGGAGCACAGCGCCCCATGGCCCGCCGCCCCGCCCGCACCCGCCGCCCCGCCCCCGCCGCGCGGGCGGGGAGCGCCGTCACCGACGCTTCGCCCTGCCCCTGCGGCCACCCCGCGACGTACGGCGCCTGCTGCGGGCGCTTCCACACCGGGGCCGCCGCCCCCGCCACCGCCGAGGCGCTGATGCGCTCGCGCTACTCCGCCTTCGCCGTCCGCGACGCGGCGTACCTGCTCAGGACCTGGGCCCCGGCCACCCGCCCGGCCACACTCGACCTCGACACCGCCACCCGCTGGCAGGGCCTGGAGATCCTGGCCACCACCGAAGGCACCGCCTTCCACACCACCGGCACGGTCACCTTCCGCGCCCGCCACACCACCCCGGCAGGCCCCGGCGAGCAGCGGGAACGGAGCCGCTTCGAGCGCCACGACGGCGCCTGGGTCTACGTGGACGGCACCTTCCCCGACGGCGACGCCTGACACCGCCCCCCCCGGGGCTCACCGCGCCGGGGGCCCGCCGCCCGTCAGGACCTCGGCCAGGTCGTACCGTACGACCTCCTCCAACTGCGCGTAGGTGCAGCTCGCGGGGGTACGGTCCGGGCGCCACCGGCGGAACTGGGTGGTGTGCCGGAACCGGTCGCCCTCCATATGGTCGTACGCCACCTCGCAGACCCGCTCGGGGCGGAGCGGGATCCACGACAGGTCCTTCGTCCCCGACCAGCGGCTCGGCCCGCCGGGCAGCCGGGCGGTCTCGTGCGCGGACTCCTCCGCCCAGGCGGCCCACGGATGGCCCTCGGCCGACGCCATCCGCAGCTCCGCCAGCTCCGCCGCCAGCTCCGCGCGGCGCCGCAGCGGGAACGCGGCACAGACCCCGACATGCTGGAGGACGCCCGCCGCGTCGTACAGCCCGAGCAGGAGCGAGCCGACCACCGGGCCGCTCTTGTGCTCCCGGTACCCCGCCACCACGGTGTCGGCGGTCCGCTCGTGCTTGATCTTGTACATGGCGCGGGTGTCCGGCCGGTACGGCAGATCCAGCGGCTTCGCCACCACCCCGTCGAGCCCGGCGCCCTCGAACCGCTCGAACCACTCCCGCGCCACCTCGATGTCGGTGGTGGCGGGCGCGACATGGACGGGCGCGCGCGCGGGGGAGAGGGCCGCCTCCAGCGCCTCCCGGCGGCGCGCCAGGGCGAGGGGGAGCAGCGAGGCGTCGCCGAGGGCCAGCAGGTCGAAGGCGACGAAGTCGGCGGGGGTGCGCTCGGCGAGCAGCTCCACCCGGGAGCGGGCCGGATGGATACGCTCGGAGAGCGTCCCGAAGTCGAGCCGGTCGCCGTGGACCACCACGATCTCGCCGTCCACCACACACCGCTCGGGCAGCTCGGTACGGAACGCCGTGATCAGCTCGGGGAAGTAGCGGGCCAGCGACTTCCCGGTCCTGCTGCCGATCACCACCTCGTCCCCGTCGCGGTGCACGATCGCCCGGAAGCCGTCCCACTTGGCCTCGTACTGCATACCGGGCGGGATACGGGCGACGGACTTGGCGAGCATCGGCTTCACGGGCGGCATCACCGGCAGGTCCATGGACCGATTGTCGGCCGGATCGCCCCGTACCGCCTGATGAGGCCGTACGAGCGCGGACGCCCGGCCCGGTCCCGTGATGCGCCCCGTCCGCGCCCGGCCTAGCGTGGCCCCATGGGCGCGGGAGCTGCGGTGGAGCTGGAGGCGGGCGGCAGGACGGTACGGCTGTCCAGCCCCGACCGGGTCTACTTCCCCGCGCGCGGCTACACCAAGCTCGACGTGGCCCGCTACTACCTGGCCGTGGCGCCGGGCATCACCCGCGCGCTCCACGACCGCCCCACCACCCTCCAGCGCTTCCCCGAGGGCATCGACGGCGAGTCCTTCTTCCAGAAGCGGGCCCCGCGAAATCTCCCCGAGTGGATCCCCACCGCCCGGATCGCCTTCCCCAGCGGGCGCTTCGCCGACGAGATCTGCCCGACCGAGCCGGCCGCCGTCCTCTGGGCCGCCAACCTCGGCTGTCTCACCTTCCACCCCTGGCCGGTCCGGCGCGGCGCCACCGACCACCCCGACGAACTCCGTATCGACCTCGACCCCCAGCCGGGTACCGGCTTCGCCGACGCGGTCAGGGCCGCCCACGAACTCGACGCGTTCCTCACCGAGCAGGGGCTGCGCGGCTGGCCCAAGACGTCCGGAGGGCGCGGGCTCCATGTCTTCGTGCCGATCGAGCCGCGCTGGACCTTCACCGAGGTGCGGCGGTGTGCGATCGCCGTCGGCCATGAACTGGAGCGGCGGATGCCGGGCCAGGTCACCACCGCGTGGTGGAAGGAGGAGCGCGGCGAGCGGATCTTCGTCGACTACAACCAGACCGCCCGGGACCGCACCATCGCCTCCGCCTACTCGGTACGCCCCCTGCCGCACGCGCCGGTCTCGGCGCCGCTGCGCTGGACGGAGCTGGACGAGGTGGCGCCGGAGGACTTCGACCTGGTGACCATGGTGGCGCGGTACGCCGAAGTGGGCGACGTCCACGCGGAGATGGCGGAGACACCGTACCGGCTGGACGGGCTGCTGGAGCTGGCCGACCGCTTCGAACGCGACCACGGCCTCGGCGACCTGCCGTATCCGCCGGACCATCCGAAGATGCCGGGGGAGCCGAAACGGGTCCAGCCGAGCCGCGCCAGGTCCGAGGAGAAGTAGGTCCGAGGAGAAGCAGGGGAGTCACGGAAGCCGCGGGAGTGTGCGGGAACTGTGGGCGTCCGGCCCCGGACAGGGGTGTGTCCCCCGCTCCGCCGAGCGGGGGACACACCGAGCGGGGGAGACCCCCGTCACCTCACCACTCCGAGGTGTTCACAGCTCCTTGATCCGGATGTCGCGGTACGAGATGACATCCGTCGTGCCGTGGACCTGGACCCCGATGTAGCCGGTGGCGTACCGCCGGCCGTCCGTGCCGGGGTCACCGGCGCGCTCCGGGTAGAAGGTCTGACCGCCGAAGTTGTCGAACTCGTTGATCAGCACACCGTTGCGGAAGATCGAGTAGTGCTGGCCCTCCACCCGGATCTCGTAGTCGTTCCAGGTGCCCTTCGGGGTGACCTGCGCCCCGGCCAGACCCACCCGGTCGAAGCCGTAGATCGACCCGGTCTTGTATATGTCGCCGTCCGGGCGGTCCAGGATCTGGATCTCGTGCCCGTAGTTGATGGCGACCCACTCGGGCCGGGACTCCTCCGGGTGGCCGTGGACGTTCGGGAAGCGGACGAACACACCGCCGTTGGCGTTGCCGTTGCCCGGAGCGTCGTCACGGAACTGGAGCTTCAGCGAGAAGTCCCCGTACTTGCGCTGCGGGAACCACAGCATGCCCATGCCGTCGACCGTGGTGCTGCTGGTGATGGCGTTGTCGTCGCTCAGCTCGAACTTGCCACCGCCGACCTGCTCCCACTTGGCGAAGGACTCCGCCGTGCCGTCGAAGAGCGAGCGGTACCCCTCGGTCTGGCCGGGCGTGCCGATCTTCGAGTCCTTGGCGGCCTGGGTGATCCGGTCGAACTCGCGCTCGTCGATGACGTTGTCGTCGAGCAGCGTGGTGAGCACCGTGTTGACGTGCTTGAGGAAGAGGGCCTGCGAGGTCCACTCCTTCTCGTCCTCGATCAGCTCGTTGATCGTGCACCGGTTACGGGCCAGCCGGTTCGGCACACCCGAGTCGACCGTGCCCACGATCACCGTCAACCGCTCGTCGTACTCGGGGCAGTTGGGCGCCGGAACGCCGCCGCCCTGCGCCACGGTGAAGGTGACCTGCCTGGCCTCCGAGGTGTTGCCCGCCTTGTCGGTCGCCCGATAGGAGAGCGCGTGGTAGCCGACCCGGTCGACGAGGACCGGAGCGGTGTACGCGAGGTAGGGGCCGCCGTCGAGGGAGTACTCGATACGGTCCACACCCGACTCGGAGTCGGTCGCCGTGATGGTCACCTTCGCACTGGTGATGAAGGCGCCGTTGGAGTTCTTGTCGCCGGTCACCACCGCTCCGGTCACCGGCGGGGTGGTGTCCTTGACCGGCGGCTCGACCACCGTGAACGTCACGGACTTGACCTCGGAGACATTGCCCGCCTTGTCGGTGGCCCGGTAGCGGACGGTGTGTTCGCCGACCTGGTGGACCATGACCGGCCCCTCGTACGGCTGCCAGGCGCCGTTCGCCCCGAGCGCGTACTCGATGGTGTTGACACCGGAGCCGGTGTCGGAGGCCGTGACGGTGACGGTGGCCATCGACAGGTAGTTGCCGACGTCGTCCCGGTCGCCGCTGACGGTCGCCGAGGTCTCCGGCGCTGTGGTGTCGTCGGTGGGCGGCGGGGCGACGGTGAACGTCACCGACTTCTCCTCGGAGACATTGCCCGCCTTGTCGGTGGCGCGGTACCGGACGGTGTGTTCACCGACCTGGTCGACCACCACCGGGTTGGTGTACGGCTGCCACGGGCCGTCCCCGATCGCGTACTCGACGGTCCCCACACCGGAGCCCTCGTCGGACGCGGTCACGGTGACCGTGGCCGAACCGACGTACGCGCCATCGGCGTTGCGCTGCCCGTCCACCTTGGCCGAGGTCTCCGGCGCGGTGGTGTCGTCACCGCCGTCCGCCTCGGTCACGGTGAGGATCCCGGCCATCGTGCCGTGCCCCGGGATGACGCAGTGGAAGCGGTACTTGCCCGGGGTCAGATTGACCTCGACGGAGTACTTGCCGTTGTTGGCGTCGAACGGGTTGGCCAGGATGTTGACGGAGACATCGCTGTTGAACTCGGGGTCCGAGGTGTCGAACGTCAGCGTGTGCGGCATCCCGGTGGTGTTGCCGGTGGCCTCGCTGTTCTCGAAGACGATCGTGGCGGGCCCCGCCACCGCGGTCTCCGGGAAGGTCAGATAGTGGTCGATGGGGTCGCCGGCGGTCCAGGTGAGGACCTGGGCCGCCGCCGTGCGGTCGACGGTACGGGCGTCGTCGCCCGCCGCGGTGGACTGCCGCCCGTACGCGGCCGTCGAGGTCAGCCCCAGCACCATCAGGAACGAGCCCAGCAGGGCCGTCCAGAGGCGGAGCGCCCGGACCGGCCTGCGCGCCGGGCGTCTTCTCAGCTCGCGTCTCACTGCGCCGCCTTCCTGGCCAGGTCACCGGCGGCCGGGGTCGGCTCGCCGCCCTTGTACGTCACGCGCCACAGCGCGGACTGGGAGTCGGAGGTGAAGAAACCGCGCCCGTAGTCGAGGACGTAGAGCGAGCCGTCCGGGGCGAACTTCCAGTCCATCAGGTTGCGGATACCGCCCTGGCCGACCGGGATGATGCCCTTCAACGACTCGGCGTGCACCGGCAGTCCGCCGTTGCCCGCGGTCTTCGGGTCGAGGACCACGGCGTGGCGCGGGCTCTCGGTGGCGTCGTAGAAGTCACCGACGAACCACTTGCCGTCCCAGTACTCCGGCCACTTCGCCGCGCTGGCCGACTGGGCGTCGTACCGGTAGACCGGGCCGTTCATGGTCGCCTGGCCGCCGCCCTTGAGCCACGGCAGCAGGAAGGTGCCCTCGCTCGCCTTGTAGCTGGGGATCCCGTTGGCGTCGCGCGGGAAGTCGGGGCCACCGCCCTGGGGCGAGTACCAGATGGTGGAGCCGGTGATGGGCGGCAGGTTCACCAGACCGTCGTTGTTCGGCGATTCGTTCTTCGGGGCCTTGCAGTCGTACCAGCCCTTGGGAACGGTCGGGTCGGGCAACTGGCGGTCCCGGTACGGCTGGTTGTTGCCCATGCAGAACGGCCAGCCCATGTTGCTCGGCTTGGTGATCGCGGCGAACGTGTCGTACTTCGCCGGGCCCCAGGTGGTGCTCGGCGCACCGGAGTCCGGGCCGACCCACCCCGCGTACAGCACGTCGGTCGTGCGGTCGACGAAGATCCGGGACGGGTTGCGCACCCCCATCACATAGATCTCGCCGCGCGTCTTGCCGCCGCCCTCGGCCGTCTCCTTGCCGGTGAAGAGATTGCCCGCCGGCAGGGTGTACGTGCCGTCCGTCTCCGGGTGGATGCGGAGGATCTTGCCGTTGAGGTTGTTGGTGTTGCCCGAGGTACGGCGCGCGTCCGCGAAGGAGACGCCCTTGTACGAGGGCTGCGGGTTGTTGCCGGAGTACCCGTCGCTGAACTGCGAGGAGTTGTTGTCCCCGGTCGCGATGTAGAGGTTGCCCTTCGAGTCCCAGGACATCCCGCCGCCCGCGTGGCAGCAACTGTGCACCTGGACCGGCCACTTGAGCAGGACCTTCTCGGAGGCCAGGTCCAGCTTGTTGGTGATCCGGTCGAGCGTGAAGCGCGAGACGCGCCGCTCCGCGATCTGGGTCTCCCGGTTGAGCTGCGAGTGCGGTGTGTAGTGCAGATACACCCAGCCGTTGGACTCGAAGGCGGGGTCCAGCTCGATCCCGAGCAGCCCCTCCTCGACCTTGATCAGCTCCTCGCCGCCGCCCTTGTTGCCGAAGACGGTGAGGGCGCCCGCGAGCGTCACCTTCTTCGTCTTCGGGTCGTAGATGTGGACCTGCCCCAGACCCTTCCCGATGTTCGGGTCGTTCCAGTCGGTCACCACCGGCGCGGAGTTGTCGCCGCCACCGCGTCCGATGTAGAAGATCCGGCCGTCGGGCGCGGCGACCATGCCGTGCGGCTCGCCGATCTGGTCCTGCTGGCCCGGCTGGTTGGGCACGGTGACCCGCTCGGCCGTGTAGTTGGCGTCGATGGTCGCCTTGCAGTCGGCGCGCGAGATCCGGGTGGTCCACTGGAGGGCGCCGCGCAGGTGGTCGCGGAAGTCCGCCTCGGAGTAGGCGTCGACCGTACCGCCCATGCCGGTGTAGAAGGACCGGCCGCCGTCGTAGTCACGGCACCAGGAGATCGGGTGGTCGGCCCCGTTGGGCTTGGCGGCCGGCGTGAAGCTGGCCTCCCTGACCCGGGCCACCGTGTGCACGTCGCCGCTCGGGTTGGCCGCCCAGTTGAACCACTTGTCGGGCCGCTTCCACTCCAGCGGAAGGCTCTTGGTGGCCGGGTGGAGGCGGTCGCCGACCTCGACCACCGCGCGCTGGGTGGTGGACGGGTTTCCGGTGGGGCGGGCCCCGATCAGCCCGGTGAACCAGTCGGAGTACGGTTCGGTACGTGCCGCCTCGTGGATGCCGAGGAAGCCGCCGCCCGCCTTGATGTACGCCTCAAGTCCCGCCTCCTCGGCGGGGTCGAGCACATCGCCGCCGCCCGTGAGGAAGACGACCGCGTTGTAACTCCCCAACTTGGCGGCGTTGGTGAAGACCGAGGCGTTGGCGGTCGCCTCCGTCTTGAACCGGCCGGCCGCCGGGCCGGTCAGGCCGATCGACTCGATGGCCTCGATGCCGGCGTCCACGACCGGCGACTCGTCGGTGGCCGAGGCGTGGAAGACGAGTACCTTCACATCCTCGCTGCCGGGCGGCGACGGCAGGGACAACGTTGTCGGTCCCGGGTCCGGATACGGCCTGGCCGTGGCGGCGTTGGAACCGAGCAGCGACGCCGTCAGGGCGCCGACCGCCAGGACCGCGGCCATGCCGCGTCTCGATCTCCTCGACCTCTTCGGACGCGTGGCTCTCATGGTTCTCGACCGGTGATGCGGTGCAGGCTGCATGTGTTCACCCACCCCTCTCTGGTCACAGTCTTCGGGCACGGTCGTGTGGCACAGCAACAGCGCCTGAAGCTAGACCTCTTTCGTCGGTACGCCAATAGGTACGACCGCAATCCCACCAACTTTGTCCAGAGTGTGGATAAACGAAGATCCCTGGTCTACCGTGTGGCCGTCCCCGGGGTCTCACATGCCCCGCAAGCGTCCGACAGAGCGGGGGAGTTCACGATGGCCATGGACCGAAGGAGCTTCAACCGAAGGCTGCTGGCGGGCGGCGCGGTCGCCGCGACCGGGGTGACCTCCCTCTCGGTCGCCGGTGCGGCCGCCCCGACGGCCGTCGCTGCCGACACCCCGCCGAAGACCGCCCCGGCGGGCGGCAAGGTGCGCCGGATGAGTCTCTTCGCCGAGAAGCTGCCGAACGGACAGCTGGGCTACGGCCTGGAGCGCGGCAAGGCGACCATCCCCGGGCCGCTGATCGAGCTCAACGAGGGCGACACCCTCCACATCGACTTCGAGAACACCACCGACGTCGATGTCAGCCTGCACCCCCACGGTGTCGACTACGACATCGCCAACGACGGCACCCGGATGAACAAGAGCCATGTCGAACCCGGCGGCACCCGCACCTACACCTGGCGCACCCACGCCCCCGGCACCCGCGCCGACGGCACCTGGCAGCCGGGCAGCGCGGGGTACTGGCACTACCACGACCATGTGGTGGGCACCGATCACGGCACCGGCGGCATAGCCAAGGGGCTCTACGGCCCGGTCGTGGTCCGCAGGAAGGGCGACATCCTGCCGGACAAGCAGTTCACGATCGTCTTCAACGACATGCGGATCAACAACAAGCCCGCCGCCGAGTCCCCCAACTTCGAGGCGACGGTGGGGGACCGCATCGAGATCATCATGATCACGCACGGCGAGCTGTACCACACCTTCCATATCCACGGGCACCGCTGGGCGGACAACAGAACGGGCCTGCTCACCGGCGCCGACGACCCCAGCCGGGTGATCGACAACAAGATCACGGGCCCCGCCGACTCGTTCGGCTTCCAGTTCATCGCGGGCGAACGCGGCGGCGCGGGCGCCTGGATGTACCACTGCCATGTCCAGAGCCACTCCGACATGGGCATGGCCGGCCTGCTGCTGATCGCCAAGCCGGACGGCACCATCCCCGGGTACGACCCGGGCCACGGCCACACCATGCACTCCGGCTCCGCCGGCTCCTCCGGCGGCGCGGCGGCCCCGTCGGCCTCGTCCGGAATGGACCACGCGGGCCACTGACACCCGCTCCGGCACGCCCGACACGCCCGACACGCCCGGCGTGCCGGGCCCCGGCGGCTTTACTTCAGGGTCACCGAATGGAACGCTACGGTGACGAGAGCCACCCGGACCGGGGCCGGCCCGCCGGGCGGGGACGACGTCCCGCCGGGTATTGATGGATCGTCAATCATCTGTTTATCGCCGACCGGCAGCCTGTTCCCATGCCGATCAACATCACCACCCGTACCACTGTCACCGATGAACTCGCGTGGCAGGAGAACGCGCTCTGTGCCCAGACCGGGCCCGAGTTCTTCTTCCCCGCCCCCGGCTCCTCCACCCGCGAGGCCAAGCGCCTCTGCGGTGCCTGCGAGGGCCGGGTCGCCTGCCTCCAGTACGCCCTCACCCACGACGAGCGGTTCGGCGTCTGGGGCGGGCTCTCCGAGAAGGAGCGGCAGGACCTGCGGCGCCAGAGCCGCTGAGGCGCTCAGACCGCGTCGATGCGGAACGTCTCCCCGTAGACCTCCCACCGCAGCGGGAGGCGCAGATCCATGTTGCCCGCGCGCAGGAAGACCCGCTGCGCGGTGTCGATCCGCGACGAATCCCGCTGCTCCGTACGGGACTTCGCCTTGATCACGTCCCGGCTGGTGTCCAGGAAGGTGTTGAGGAACACCTTCTCGTCGCCGCCCTCGGCCGCCGTCCGCGCCTTCTTCATGGCCGCCTCGCGGATCCCGTAGAAGCCCTCGGCGTCGAGCCCGGGACCGTGCAGCACCATCGCGTCGTAGTAGATGAACTGACCGAGCGTGGAGAGCCCGTCCATCTTCGCCAGCCGCACCGCCGGGTCGAAGTAGAGCGAGTCCCGGGTGGTGTCCTGCGCGGCGCGGAAGTCCGGCGACTCCGCGGCCCGCGCCCACGCCTCGGGGAAGCCCGGGTCGAGACCCTCGTGCGAGTCGCTGCCGTCCACCGCGCGCAGGGCGGGGAGATAGCGCGCGAGCGGGTTCTCCGGGTGGGTCTTCGTGTACGACTCCACCAGATGCAGCATGTCGTTGGTGCCGGAGCAGAAGCCGATGATCCCGGCCGTGTAGCCGTTGCCGTCCCCGGGGTCCTCGATCGCCCCGTACTGGCCGCGCCAGTCGAGCGTGGAACTCTCGGCGCTCGACACCAGCCGCGCGGCCACCTCCTTCATCTTCGGCTCCGCGAGCCCCGGCGGCATCTTTGCGATCCGCTCGGCCAGTTCCTTCCGCTCGTCCGCGTCGCCGGAGGCGAGCGGATCGGGGACCCGGCTCTGCTCGGGCCGGACCGGCGGATGGTCCGCGAGCACCTCCGAACCGTCGTCGCCGCTGTTGAAGAGGACGGCGACGACGACCAGGACGGGGGCGCCCAGGAGAAAGAGGCGCGTAACAGGCTTCATCCGCCACAGCGTACGACGCCCGGCGCGCGCTCTCAGCAGTACGCCCCACAACGCGCCACGCGCCCCCCTTCCACCACCGGGCGCCCCCCGCTCCGTTCCGGCCCGAACGGAGCGGGGGGCGCCCGGTGCCGGCCTGCCTCAGCCCGCCGCGCGGGCCGCCATCCGGGCCTTGCGGGCGGCGAGCTTCTCGTCGAACTTGGCCGCCTCGCTGTCCAGTCCGCCCATGTAGAACCCGAGCTCCTCCTGGGCCTTCAGTCCCTCCGGGCCGAGACCGCCTATGTCCATGACCTTCAGGTAGCGCAGCACCGGCTGGAGCACATCGTCGTGGTGGATCCGCATGTTGTAGATCTCGCCGATGGCCATCTGCGCCGCGGCGCGCTCGAAGCCCGGCATGCCGTGTCCGGGCATCCGGAACTGGACCACCACATCGCGGACCGCCTGCATGGTGAGGTCCGGGGCGATCTCGAAGGCGGCGCCCAGCAGGTTCCGGTAGAAGACCATGTGCAGGTTCTCGTCGGTGGCGATGCGCGCCAGCATCCGGTCACAGACCGGATCGCCCGACTGGTGGCCGGTGTTGCGGTGCGAGACGCGGGTGGCCAGCTCCTGGAAGGCGACGTACGCGACGGAGTGCAGCATCGAGTGGCGGTTGTCGGACTCGAACCCCTCCGACATGTGCGCCATACGGAACTGCTCCAGCTTGTCCGGGTCGACGGCGCGCGAGGTGAGCAGGTAGTCGCGCATGACGATGCCGTGCCGCCCCTCCTCCGCGGTCCAGCGGTGCACCCAGGTGCCCCAGGCGCCGTCGCGGCCGAAGAGGGAGGCGATCTCGTGGTGGTAGCTGGGGAGGTTGTCCTCGGTCAGCAGGTTGACGACGAGCGCGATCTTGCCGATGTCGGTCACCTTCGACTGCGACGGCTCCCACGCCTCGCCGCCGTCGAGGATGCCCGGGAAGTTCCGGCCGTCCGACCAGGGCACGTACTCGTGCGGCATCCAGTCCTTGGCGACCTTCAGATGGCGGTTGAGTTCCTTCTCCACCACCTCTTCCAGCGCGTACAGCAGTCGGGCGTCGGTCCACGCTTCCGAACTGCCGAGGTGGGGAGAGGTGATCGACACGGGTGCTCCAGGGGGGACGGGAGTTTTACCTACGGGTTCGTAGGTTACGACACCGTAGGTTAAGGCCCGGGTAAGGGGAGAGCCAACCCCGGCCTCCTGGAACCCCCCTCGCCCTCCCCTGGATCCCCCTCATTCCTCCTCGTCCGAGGCCGTCCCCCGCACCTCCTCCGCGTCGATGTCGCGCAGGGTCCCGTCCAGCAGCAGCCACCGCGTGATCCCGATCGACTCCAGGAACGGCACATCGTGGCCGGCCACGATCAGCGCGCCCTGGTACGAGGCGAGCGCCGCCGTGAGCCGCTGCACGGAGGCCCGGTCCAGGTTGTTCGTCGGTTCGTCGAGGAGGAGCAGCCGGGGCGCGGGCTCCGCGAGCAGCAGCGCGGCGAGCGAGGCCCGGAACCGCTCCCCGCCCGAGAGCGTCCCGGCCTGCTGGTCGGCCCGCGCGCCCCGGAAGAGGAAGCGTGCCAGCCGGGACCTGATCTGGTTGTTGGTCGCTTCGGGCGCGAAACGGGCCACGTTCTCGGCGACGGTGAGGGCGTCGTCCAGCACATCGAGCCGCTGCGGCAGGAAGCGGAGCGGTACGTGGGCCAGCGCCTCGCCCGACTCCGGCGCCAGCTCCCCGGCGATCGTGCGGAGCAGCGTCGTCTTCCCCGCGCCGTTCCGCCCGACCAGCGCGATCCGCTCGGGGCCGTGGATCTCGTAGGCGCCGGTGACCTCGGCCCCGTACCGGAGCCGCAGTTCGCGCAGGGTGAGCACGCCGCGCCCGGGGTGGACCACGGTGCCCGGCAGGTCGATCCGGACCTCGTCGTCGTCCCGTACCGCCTCCACCGCCTCGTCCAGCCGCTCCCGCGCCTCGGCGAGCCGTTCCTCGTGGAGGATACGGTGCTTGCCGGCGGACTCCTGGGCCGCGCGCTTGCGGGCGTTCATCACGATCTTCGGCTCGCGCTTGGACTCCGCCATCTTCTGCCCGTACCGCTTGCGCCGGGCCAGCTTGAGGCGGGCCTCGGCCAGTTCGCGCTTCTGCCGCTGTACGTCGGCCTCGGCGACCCGCACCATACGGGCCGCCGCCTGCTGCTCCTGGGCCAGCGCCTCCTCGTAGGCGGAGAGGGGGCCGCCGTACCAGCGCACCTCGCCGCCACGGAGATCCGCGATCTGGTCGACGCGTTCGAGGAGTTCCTGGTCATGGCTGACGACGACCAGGACACCGGTCCAGGCGTCCACCGCGTCGTACAGCCGCTGCCGGGCGCGCAGATCGAGGTTGTTGGTCGGCTCGTCGAGGAGCAGCACGTCCGGCCGGGCGAGGAGCAGCGCGGCGAGCGCGAGGAGCACGCACTCGCCGCCGGACATCTCGCCGACGGTCCGGTCGAGCCCGAGCCGGCCGAGCCCCAGCTGGTCCAGGGTGGCATGGGCCCGTTCCTCCACGTCCCAGTCGTCGCCGACGGCCGTGAAGTGCTCCTCGCTCGCGTCCCCCGCCTCGATGGCGTGGAGCGCGGCCCGTGCCCCGGCGATGCCCAGCGCCTCGTCCACCCGCAGGGCGGTGTCGAGCGTGACGGCCTGGGGGAGGAAGCCGATCTCGCCGGTGGTCCTGATCCGGCCTCCGGTGGGGGTGAGTTCGCCCGCGATCAGCTTCAACAGGGTCGATTTCCCCGACCCGTTGAGGCCGATGAGCCCGGTCCTGCCGAGCCCGACGGCGAGCTGGAGGCCGTCGAAGACCTCGGTGCCGTCCGGCCAGGCGAAGGCGAGGCCGGTGCAGGTGACATGGGTGGTGGGGGCGGCTGACATACACGTCTCCGGTTGCTGCGGGGAAGGAAGAGGCAGGGCAACACAGGGAGACACCGCGAGCGGGAGGGAACTCCAGGTCGAGGGGGACGGGCTGGGCAGCCGAGGTCACACACGAGCGGAACAGCCGGAAGAAAACACGGCTGTGCGGCGCGGTGTCTCAGGACCTCAGATGCGCAACGGTCCACTCCGATCGACGACAACAGGACCACGCACCACGGTACGACCCGCACCGGGGGCGGTCAAAGCAATATCCCCGCGCCGGGGACGCGCCGGGGGAGGGGATCAGCGCGCGTCGCGCAGCAGCTCCGTCAGGTCATGGTCGAGATCGAGATAGAGGTGCTCCCGGCCGTCCGGTACGAGCACCTGCGAGCGCTCCAGGAAGCGGCGCAGCTCGGCGGTGCGCAGATGCACCATCGCGGTGCCCTCGGGCGCGTGGAACTCCAGCACCGTTCGCCCGTACCCGAAGGGCCGTACCCGGACGTCCCCGAGCCCCGTCGCCTCGGTCATCCCCTTCGCCAGCAGCTCGCGCGAGAACTCCCAGGTGACCTCGGTCCCTTCGAGGGTCGCCGGGGGCGGGAACGCCATCCGCACGGCGAACGGGTCGGCCCGGTCGTAGCGGAGCGTCGCGGGCACGCTCTCCATCCGGGGGGTGGGCGAGACCAGCCGGGCCTGCACGGCCTGTTCGATGACGGGCGACATGGCCTGCTCCCCTTCGTCGGATCCGGACGCTGCCGGGCTCATCCGTACGAGTCCGGTACGGAGGTCGCACCGCTTCGTACGGGAGAGGGACCCGGGCGGACCCTCCCCTAGGGAAAGACGGCGGAGCGGGCCAATACGTGCTCCGAATCGGGAGTGAGCTGCGTCACGGGATGGTGATCTGCGTCACACCCCCGTTTCGGGGCTCAGGGGACGTGACGCGGGGTGCTCATGGGATGTGGGAAGAGTGCCCGAGGGCACGGCATAGGCTGGCGCCATCATGACGGAGATCAGCACACCCGCCGACGAGGACGCCGCCCGCGCCGTCCAGGACGAGCTGCGCGGACGGGTCGTCCTCGACGAGGCGGGGCCGCCGCCCGGCACCGGCCTGGTGACCGGCGTCGACGTGGCGTACGACGACGGACGGGACCTCGTCGCCGCCGCGGCCGTCGTCCTCGACGCCGCCACCCTCACGGAGGTCGACCGGGCCACCGCGGTCGGCCGGGTCGCCTTCCCGTACATCCCCGGCCTGCTCGCCTTCCGGGAGATCCCCACCGTGCTGGCCGCCCTCGACCGGCTCACCGCGGCGCCCGGCCTGATCGTCTGCGACGGCTACGGCCGGGCCCATCCGCGCCGCTTCGGACTCGCCTCCCACCTCGGGGTGGTCACCGGGCACCCGGTGATCGGGGTGGCGAAGAACCCGTTCACCTTCGCGTACGACCCGCCCGGCGACCGGCGCGGCGACTCCTCGCCGCTCCGCGCCGACGACGGCGAGGAGGTCGGCCGGGCGCTGCGCACCCGGGCCGGGGTGAAGCCTGTGTTCGTCTCGGCCGGCCACCGCGTCGACCTCCCCACCGCCTGCGCGCACACCCTGCGGCTCACCCCCGTGTACCGGCTCCCGGAGACCACCCGGCGGGCCGACGCCCTCTGCCGCGCTGCGCTGCGCGAGGCGGTGGCCCGGCGGGGGTGAGGCGGGACGGCCGGCGGAGGTGGGGCGGGACGGCCGGCGGGTCTCAGGGTTTTCCACAGGCTTGCCCGGAGACCGGGTGTTCGGCATAGGCTCGGAGGTGGCTAAGCGCTTGCTCTGCCAGAAATACCGAGGACGGCAGGGGTGCCGGGGATGCTGGGGATCGGGATGACAGGAGCAGGAGCAGGAGCAGGAGCAGGGACGACGGACGGTCCGCTGACCGGCGTGCGCGTGGTCGAGCTGGCCGGGATCGGCCCGGGCCCCTTCGCCGCGATGACCCTCGCCGACCTCGGCGCCGATGTCGTACGGGTCGACCGCCCCGGCGGCGCCGGGCTCGGCATCGACCCGGCGTACGACCTCACCAACCGCAACAAGCGCTCCGTGCTCATCGACCTGAAGGCCCCCGAAGGCGCCGCCCGCCTCCTCGACCTGGCCGAACGGGCCGACATCCTCATCGAGGGGTACCGCCCCGGGGTCGCCGAGCGGCTCGGCGTCGGCCCGGAGGAGTGCCTCGGCCGCAACCCCCGGCTGGTGTACGGCCGGATGACCGGCTGGGGCCAGGAAGGCCCGCTCGCCGACCGGGCGGGTCATGACATCGGCTATATCGCCGTCACCGGCGCCCTCTCCATGATCGGCAAGGCCGAGGAGCCGCCCGCGCTCCCCGCCAACCTCCTCGGCGACTACGCGGGCGGCGCGCTCTACCTGGTCATCGGCGTGCTCGCGGCGCTCCAGCACGCCCGCACGCCGGACGGCGCGGGACAGGTCGTGGACGCGGCGATCGTGGACGGCACCAGCCATCTCACCACCATGATCCACGCCATGATGGGCGCGGGCGGCTGGCAGGACCGGCGGGGCGCCAACCTGCTCGACGGCGCCAGCCCCTTCTACGGCTCGTACGAGACCTCCGACGGCGCGTACATGGCGGTCGGCGCGCTGGAGAAGCGGTTCTACAACGAGTTCGTCGAACGGCTCGGGCTGACCGGTGAGGTCCCCGACCGCAGGGACTTCGCCCGCTGGGACGAGCTGCGGGAGGCGGTGGCCGCCCGGTTCCGTACCCGCACCCGCGACGAGTGGACCGCCGTCTTCGCCGGCTCCGACGCCTGTGTGGCCCCCGTGCTCTCGCTGCGCGAGGCGCCCGACCACCCCCATCTCGCGGCCCGCGGCACCTTCACCGACCACGCGGGGCTCCGCCAGCCCGCGCCGGCGCCCCGGTTCTCGGCCACCCCGGGCTCGGTACGGCGCCCGCCGGCGCGGCCGGGGGAGCACGCGGCGGAGGTGGCCCGCGACTGGGACCTGCCCGGGCCGCCCGCCGCACCCGAGCCGCCCGCCGCCCCCGGGCCGGTCTCCGCCCCGCCGGCCGGGCAGGCCGAGCAGGGCTGACCGGCCGGCGGCCGACCCCGAACCTCAGCAGCCGAAGCCGAACCCCAACGGAAGGCAGCAGCCGTGACCACCGAAGCGTTCGTCTACGAAGCGATCCGCACCCCGCGCGGTCGCGGCAAGGCCGACGGGGCCCTGCACGGCACCAAGCCCATCGACCTCGTCGTCGGCCTCATCCATGAGCTGCGCCGCCGGCTCCCCGGCCTCGACCCGGCGGCCGTCGACGACATCGTGCTCGGCGTGGTGAGCCCGCTCGGCGACCAGGGCTCCGACATCGCCCGTATCGCAGCCGTCGCCGCCGGGCTCCCCGACACGGTCGCCGGGGTACAGGAGAACCGCTTCTGCGCCTCCGGCCTCGAAGCGGTCAACCTGGCCGCCGCCAAGATCCGCTCCGGCTGGGAGGACCTGGTCCTCGCGGGCGGTGTCGAGTCGATGTCCCGGGTCCCGATGGGCTCCGACGGCGGTGCCTGGGCGATGGACCCGATGACCAGCCTCGCGGTCGGCTTCGCGCCCCAGGGCGTCGGCGCCGATCTGATCGCCACCCTCTCCGGCTACGGCAGGCGGGACGTGGACGCCTTCGCCGTGCGCTCCCAGGAGCTGGCCGCCGAGGCGTGGAAGGACGGCCGCTTCGCGCGCTCCGTCGTCCCGGTACGCGACCGCAACGGCCTCACCGTCCTGGACCGGGACGAGCATCCGCGCCCCGGCACCACCCTCGAATCGCTGGCCAGGCTGAAGCCGTCCTTCGCCGCCATCGGGGACCAGGGCGGCTTCGACGCCGTCGCGCTCCGGAAGTACCACTGGGTCGAGAAGATCGACCATGTCCACCACGCGGGCAACTCCTCCGGCATCGTGGACGGCGCCGCCCTCGTCGCCATCGGCTCGGCGGAGACGGGGGAGCGGTACGGCCTCACCCCGCGCGCCCGGATCGTCTCCGCAGCCGTCTCCGGCTCCGAGCCGACCATCATGCTGACCGGCCCCGCCCCCGCCACCCGCAAGGCGCTGGCCAAGGCCGGGCTGGCCATCGAGGACATCGACCTGGTCGAGATCAACGAGGCCTTCGCCGCCGTGGTGCTGCGCTTCGTGGACGACCTGGGGGTGCCCATGGAGAAGGTCAACGTCAACGGTGGCGCCATCGCACTCGGCCACCCGCTCGGCGCCACCGGCGCGATGATCCTGGGCACGCTCGTCGACGAACTGGAACGGAGGGATCTCCGGTACGGCCTCGCCACCCTCTGCGTCGGCGGCGGCATGGGCGTCGCCACCGTCGTGGAACGCGTCTGACCGGCGGCCCGGCCGGCTCGCCCGGCCGGCCCTCGTCCGCCCCGCCCCTCTCCCGGCCACGCCTTCCCTCCCCGTACGGAGCCCACCCCATGAGCGAGCCCACCACCCCCGAGACCACCCCTGGGACCACCCCCGAGACCGCCACCACGCCGGAGACCGCCCCGGGGAGCGCGCCCGGGACCACCCCGGACCCCGCCCCCGCGATCCGCTGGGAGCAGGACGCGACCGGGGTCGTCACCCTCGTCCTGGACGACCCCGCCCAGTCGGCCAACACCATGAACCAGGCCTTCCGGGAGGCCCTGGCGGCCGTCGCCGACCGGGCCGAGGCCGAGCGGGACACCCTCCGGGGGATCATCGTCACCTCCGCCAAGAAGACCTTCTTCGCCGGCGGCGACCTCAAGGACATGATCAAGCTGGGCCCGGCCGACGCCGGGCGGGTCTTCGCGGAGGGCATGGCCGTCAAACGGGCCCTGCGCCGGATCGAGACGCTGGGCAAACCGGTCGTCGCCGCCCTCAACGGCGCGGCGCTGGGCGGCGGTTACGAGATCGCGCTGGCCTGCCACCACCGCATCGCCCTCGACACCCCGGGCTCCCGGATCGGGCTGCCCGAGGTCACCCTCGGCCTGCTCCCGGGAAGCGGCGGAGTCGTCCGTACCGTACGGCTGCTGGGCATCGCCGACGCCCTCACCAAGGTCCTCCTCCAGGGCACCCGCTACACCCCCCGGCGCGCGCTGGAGAACGGCCTGGTCCACGAAGTCGCCGCCACCCGTGCGGAGTTGCTGGCCCGCGCGCACGCCTTCATCGACGCACACCCCGAGTCGCGTCAGCCGTGGGACGTCAAGGGGTACCGGATCCCCGGCGGCACCCCGTCCTCTCCCCGGCTCGCCGCCCAGCTCCCCGCGTTCCCGGCCACGCTGACCAAGCGACTCGGCGGCGCCCCCTACCCGGCGCCCCGCACTATCCTGGCGGCGGCCGTCGAGGGCGCCCAGGTCGACTTCGAGACCGCTCAGACCGTCGAGGCGCGCTACTTCACCGAACTGGTCACCGGACAGACCGCCAAGAACATGACCCAGGCGTTCTTCTTCGACCTCCAGGCCGTCAACTCCGGTGCGAGCAGGCCCCAGGGCGTCACGCCGCGCGAGATCCGCCAGGTCGCCGTGGTCGGCGCCGGGATGATGGGCGCGGCCATCGCCTACGCCTGCACGCGGGCCGGCCTCGACGTCGTCCTCAAGGACATCTCGGAACCGGACGCCGCCCGGGGCAAGGCGTACGCGGAGCAGGCCCTCGCCAAGGCGCTCGCCCGGGGCCGTACCACCGAGGCCGACCGCGACGCGCTGCTGGCCAGGATCGTCCCCACCGCCGATCCGGCGGCGCTGGCCGGCTGCGACGCCGTGATCGAGGCGGTCTTCGAGGACGCGGCCCTCAAGCAGAAGGTCTTCCAGGAGATCCAGGGCGTCGTCGGGCCGGACACCCTGCTCTGCTCCAACACCTCCACCCTCCCCATCACCCAGCTCGCCGAGGGCGTCGCCCGCCCGGCCGACTTCCTCGGACTGCACTTCTTCTCACCGGCCGACCGGATGCCGCTGGTCGAGATCGTCCGAGGCGAGCGGACCGGCGACGAGGCCCTGGCCCGCGCCTTCGACCTGGTCCGCCTGATCGGGAAGACCCCCATCGTCGTCAACGACGGGCGCGGCTTCTTCACCTCCCGGGTCATCGGGCACTTCCTCAACGAAGGCATCGCGATGATCGGCGAGGGCCTGGAGCCCGCCTCCGTCGAACAGGCCGCCGCGCAGGCCGGCTACCCGGCCAAGGTCCTCGCCCTGATGGACGAGTTGACGCTCACCCTGCCCCGGCGGATCCGCGAGGAGACCCGGCGCGCGGTCCAGGCGGCCGGCGAGGAGTGGACCGGGCACCCCGCCGACTGGGTCGTGGACCGGATGGTGGAGGAGTTCGGCCGCCCGGGACGCGCGGGCGGACGGGGCTTCTACGACTACGCACCGGACGGCGCGCGGCTGCGGCTCTGGCCAGGACTGCGCCGTCATTTCGCCACCGGCGACACCGATGTCCCACTGCGCGACATGAGCGAGCGGATGCTCTTCGCGGAGGCACTGGACGCCGTCCGCTGTCTGGAGGAGCGGGTCGTGACCTCGGTCGCCGACGCCAACATCGGCTCCCTCCTGGGCATCGGCTTCCCCGGGTGGACCGGCGGCGTACTCCAGTACATCAACGGGTACGAGGGCGGCCTGCCCGGCTTCGTGGCACGCGCCCGGGAACTGGCGGAACTGTACGGCGAACGGTTCGCGCCCCCCGCGTCGCTGGTGGCGAAGGCGGAACGGGGCGAGACCTTCCACGACGGGTAGCGGTGCGTGGTGCTCCGTACGCTCAAGAGGCCGCCGGGGTGTCCGGGCGGGCGTCGTAGGCGTCGCGTGCCTCGTCGATCCGGCCGAGGTGCGCGATGCTCCACTCCAGCAGGGGCGTGGTGGCCTCGCGCAGGGTGACGCCCATCTCGGTCAGCTCGTAGCTGACATGGGGCGGCATCACGTTGTGGACGGTGCGGGTGAGGATGCCGTCCCGCTCCAGGCTGCGCAGGGTCACGGTCAGCATCCGCTGGCTGATGCCGTCGATGGACCTCTTCAGCTCGGTGAACCGGCGCGGCCCGTCCCTGAGGTTCCGCACCACCAGCAGCGACCACTTGTCGCCGACGATGCCGAGCACCACCCGGGTCCGGCAGGCGTCGGCGGGCGTGGCCTCCATGGCGTCCATGGTTACCTCCAGAGAACCGGGGCACCGAAAAGTGCCTTATTGCCGCTGACGCACCGGGTGTACCAGCATGTTTTCCGGTAATCAAACGGTACCGACGCACTCATAGTAACCATGGGTGTGCCGGTGCGACGAAGGAAGATGGATTCATGTCCACGTTCATGCTGATACACGGGGCCTGGCACAGCGGAGAGTGTTGGAAGCGCGTGGTGCCGCTGCTGGCGGCCGCCGGGCACCAGGTGTACGCGCCGTCCCTGACCGGCTACGGCGACAAGGTGGGCCTGGCGGGCCCCGAGGTGGGGCTCGACACCCATGTCGACGATGTCGTCGGACTGATCACCGGGGAGGACCTCCACGATGTCGTCCTCGTCGGCCACAGCTACGCGGGACTGGTGGTCTCCGGCGCCGCCAACCGGGTCCCGGAGCGGATCGGCCACCTGGTCTACCTCGACGCGATGGTCCCGGTGGACGGTGAATCCGCCGTCGACATCCAGCCGATGTCCCGCCATCTGATCGAGCAGGCCGAGCGCTCCGAGAGCGGCTGGCGCATCCCGCCGATGCCCGAACGCCCCGCGCCCTACGGCCTGTTCGGCGTCACGGACCCGGCGGACATCGCCTGGCTGCGCGGGACGCTCGCCGATCAGCCGGTGCGCTGCCTGCGGCAGACGGTACGGATGGACAACCCGGCCCTGGACGCCGTCCCGCGTACCCACATCCACAACGTCGGTGCCACCCCCGCGGGCATCACCCGGCGCCCGGTCCCTCCGGTCCAGCCCAACGGCGCCCCCGCCCAGATCTGGGAGCTGCCGACCGGCCATGACGCCATGGTCACGATGCCGGTCGAACTCAGCGAACTGCTGCTGAAGCTGGCCTAGCCGGCCTGGCCGGAGGCGCCCGGTCCGTCGGCCGTCAGGTACGCGATGACCATGTCGCCCAGCATGGTGCGGTAGTGCTCCCGCCGGTCCCCGGCCGTGAGGTCACGGCCGAACAGGGTGCCGAAGGTGTGCCGGTTGGCGACCCGGAAGAAGCAGAACGAGCTGATCATCGCATGCAGGTCGAGAGCGTCCACATCGGCGGTGAAGACCCCCTGCGCCCGGCCCTCCGCCAGGATCCGCCGGATCACGTCGATGGCGGGGGAGTTGAGCGAGCCGAGCGTCGCCGAGGCCTTGATGTGCTCCGCCTCGTGGATGTTCTCGATGGTCACCAGGCGGATGAAGTCAGGGTGCGCCTCGTGGTGGTCGAAGGTGACCTCGGCGAGCCGCCGGATCGCCGACTCCGGGTCGAGATGCTCGACATCGATCCGCTGCTCGATGGCCCGGATCACCCCGTACGCCCGCTCCAGCACGGTGGTGAACAACTGCTCCTTGCTGCCGAAGTAGTAGTAGATCATCCGCTTGGTGGTGTGGATGTGCGCGGCGATCTCGTCCACCCGGGCCCCCGCGAACCCGACCCGGGCGAACTCCCGGGTGGCCGCGTCCAGGATCTCCTCGCGGGTCCGCGCCGCGTCCCGGGTCCGGGCGGGCGGCGTGGTCGACGGGGGGACGGCGGCGGCCATACGGCTCCTCGTGGCAGCGGACGGAGGTCGGGCACGACAGCGCCACTCTATCGAGCCGCCCCCGCCCCCTGGCTGGTCGGAGGGCCACCGGACCCGCCCCTCGGCCGGGACGAGCGCCGTCCCGGCCGAGGGGCCCGGCCCCCGCCGGGCGGCCGGCCACCGCCCCTCGGCCGGCCGGGGGAGGCGGGCCGAGGCGGTGGACCAGGGCCGAGTCACACCGCCGGAACGCCCACCAGCTCGGCGAGGTCCGCGAGCATCCGCTCCGGGTCCGGCTCCCGCCCCGTGAAGAGCCGGAAGGCGTCCGCCGCCTGGAAGACCGCCATGGCCCCGCCGTCCAGGGTGGGCGAGCCGATCTCCCGCGCCCGCCGCAGCAGTTCGGTGTCGAGTGGCCGGTAGACGACCTCGGCCACCCAGAGCCCCGGCCGGAGCAGCCCGGCGTCCAGCGGCAGCCCCGGGTGGCCGGCCATACCGGTCGGTGTCGCGTGGACGAGACCGTCGGCGGCGGCCAGCCGGGGGGCCAGCTCCGCCATCGCCACGGCGCTCGCACGCCCCGCGCCGAAGCGGCTGTTCAGCGCCCCGGCGAGCGCGCCGGCCCGTACCGGCTCGGTGTCCGCCACGCCGAGCCGCTCCACCCCCAGGGTGAGCAGGGCGTGCGCGACGGCGGCGCCCGCCCCGCCCGCGCCGAGCAGGACGACCTGCCCGGTGGCCACCCCGGGCAGCCCCCGGGCGAAGGAGCGGGCGAAGCCGGTGGCGTCCGTGTTGTGCCCGATCGCCCGGCCGTCCCGGAAGACCACGGTGTTGACCGCGCCGAGCGCCGCCGCCGCCGGGTCCACCTCGTCCAGGTGCTCGATCACCAACTGCTTGCAGGGGTGGGTGATGTTGAGCCCGTCGAACCCCAGCAGCCGCGCCGCCCGCACCAGTTCACCGACGGCCTCGGGCCCCACCCCCAACTCGTCGATGTCGAGGGTGCGGTAGACCAGCCGCAGCCCGTGCCGGTCCGCCTCCCGCTCGTGCAGCGCGGGACTGAGCGAGGGCCCGATGCCCGCGCCGATCAGACCGGTGAGATACGAGGAGGACCCCGAGGGACCCGACTGCTCCGTCATCGGGCCGCCCCCACCAGCCGGGCCAGATGCGCGAGCCCCAGCGCGTAACCGTGCGCCCCCGCGCCGCAGATCACCGTGGCGGCGACCGCCGAGACATACGAGTGGTGCCGGAACGCCTCGCGCCGGTGGATGTTGGAGAGATGGACCTCCACGACCGGCAGCTCCACCGCCGCCAGCGCGTCGCGCAGCGCCACCGATGTGTGGCTGTACCCGGCCGGGTTGATCAGGATGCCGAGGTGCCCGGTGCGCGCCTCCTGCACGGCGTCGATCAGGACCCCCTCGTGGTTGCTCTGCCGGAAGTCGGCCCGCAGACCGTGCTCGGCGGCGGTGGCATGGCAGAGCGCCTCGATGTCGGCGAGCGTCTCCGTGCCGTACACCGCCGGCTCCCGCAGGCCGAGCAGATTGAGGTTGGGTCCGTTGAGGACGAGTACAGGTGAGGGGTTCGGCATCCTGATCATTCCGTTCGGGCCGGCCGGGGCCGGCGGTGGTGCGGGCTGGTCCGCCGGTACGTGTGCGGCGGTACGAGTCCGGCGGTACGGGTGCGGTGGTACGGGTTCCGGCGGTACGGGGCCGGTGGCGCGGGCCGGCGGGATCCGGTCGTACGGGCCCGGCGGTACGGGTCCGGTCGTACGGGCCGGGTCGTACGATTCCGGTCGTACGGGCCCGACCGCGCGCCTCCGGGCCCCGGCGCACGGCCTCAGGGCGAGACCGACTCGGCGGTCCGCGCGCCCTCGCGCCCGTTCTCCCGCCGCCCGCCCAGCGCACCGGTCGGCACCCGGAACGTCTCGCGTCCGGTGACCACGGCGACCGAGCTGAGCAGGCAGAACGCGGCGGTGAAGAGTGCGACGCCCACCCAGTTGTCCCCGTCGGGGCCCGCGATCTGGGCCGCGAAGCTGACCGCGAACCCGGCGACGGCGAAGCCGATCTGGGTGCCGATCGCCATGCCCGAGAGCCGTACCCGGGTCGGGAACATCTCCCCGTACAGGGACGGCCAGATCCCGTTGGCCGCGCTGTAGACCACCCCGAAGAACCCGATGCCCGCGAGGAGCACCAGCGGGTAGGAGCCGGTGGAGATCGCCCACAGGTAGACGAAGACCATCACCCCGGAACCGAGCGAGCCGATGAGGAAGACGGGCTTGCGGCCGATCCGGTCGGAGAGCCGCGCCCAGAGCGGGATGGCGAGCAGCGCCACCGCGTTGGCGACGACCCCGACCCAGAGCATGGCCGAGCGGTCCATGCCGACCGCGTCGCCCGTCGCGTACGACAGCGCCCAGACGGTGAAGATGGTGGAGACGGTCGCGATCGTGGCCGCGGCGACGACCCGCAGCACATCCGCCCAGTGTTCGCGGAGCAGATGGACCAGCGGCGGCGCGGCGGGGGCCGGCTCGGCGGCCACCCGGCGGAACGCGGGGGTCTCCTCCAGGTTCCGCCGGATCACATACCCCGCCACCGCGACCAGCGCGCTCAGCAGGAACGGGATCCGCCAGCCCCAGGTGTAGAGCTGGTCGTCGGGGAGCGCGGCGACCGGGATGAAGATCAGGGTGGCGAGGATCTGCCCGGCCTGTGTCCCGTTCAGCGTGAAGCTGGAGTAGTAGCCGCGCCGGTGCTCGGGCGCGTGCTCCAGCGTCATCGAACTCGCCCCGGCCTGCTCGCCCGCGGCCGAGACCCCCTGGAGCATCCGCATCAGGACGAGCAGGGCGGGGGCGGCGGTGCCGATCTGGTCGTACGTGGGGAGACAGCCGATGAGGAAGGTGGAGACGCCCATCATGAGCAGCGTCAGCACCATCACCCGGCGCCGCCCGAGCCGGTCCCCGATGTGCCCGAGGAGGAACGCGCCGAGCGGCCGGGTCGCGTACGCCACGCCGAAGGTGCCCAGCGAGATCAGCGTCGCGGTGGCGGGGTGGTCCGGGTCGAAGAAGACCTTGGGGAAGATCAGGGCCGCCGCGCTGCCGTAGATGAAGAAGTCGTAGTACTCCAGCGCGCTGCCGATCCAGGCGGCCACGGCGGCCTGGCGGGGCTTGCCCGGTGGGGTGGGGGACGGGGGCGAGGCGTCGGGCGAGTGAGCGGACACGCGGGGCTCCTCTAATTAACGTACTGGATAGTTAATTGCGGCTGAGGAGGATCCTGGGACCGCTCGACGTCACTGTCAAGACATCCGGCGGAAACATCTCGCCATCCCGCGCACCCCGGCGCCCCCGCGCGAGCCCCCTCGACAACGCGCTCACCCCCCGGACGGAGATGTCCGGGGGGTGAGCGGAGGGGACGCGGCCGGGCAGGGCGGAGAGGGGGCCTTAGAGGGGGTCGGAGAGAAGGCCGGCGAGGGGGAGCGGGAGCCTCAGTCCAGTCCGCCGCGCCCGATGACCTGCGCGTACCAGCGCGCGCTGTCCTTGAGCGTACGGCGCTGGGTCGCGAAGTCGACATGGACGACCCCGAACCGCTTGCTGTAGCCGTACGCCCACTCGAAGTTGTCCAGCAGCGACCAGAGGAAGTACCCGCCGACCGGCGCGCCGTCCTCGATCGCCCGGTGCACGGCGGCGATGTGGGAGCGGAGGTAGGCGACCCGCTCCGGGTCGTGGACCGCGCCGGACGGGTCCGCGTAGTCGTCGTACGCCGCGCCGTTCTCGGTGACCATCAGCGGGGTGCCGGGCAGCTCGTCCCTGAGCCGGGTGAGCAGCTCGTAGAGCCCGTCCGCGTCCACCGGCCAGTCCATCGCCGTACGCGGCCCGGGGGCGGGTACGAAGCCGACCCGGTCGGCGGTGCCCGGGTACGGCGAGGGGGTGTCCGAGGTGCCCGCGGTGACGACGGTCGGGTTGTAGTAATTGATGCCCAGCGAGTCGATGGGCGCGGAGATGGTCTCCAGGTCGCCGTCCCGCACGAACGCCCAGTCCGTCAGCGCGGCCGTGTCCTCGACCAGGTCCTCCGGCAGCCGCCCGTGGAAGACCGGGTCGAGGAAGACCCGGTTCGCCACGGCGTCGATCCTGCGGACCGCGTCCCGGTCGGCCGGCGTGTCGTGGAGCGGGCGCAGGGCGTGCAGGTTGAGCGTGAGCGAGAGCTCGGCCGGGGAGCCGGCGGGCAGGGCGGCGCGGAGCGCCCGGGTGGCGAGGCCGTGCGCCAGGTTGAGGTGGTGGGCGGCGCGCAGCGCGGCGGCCGGGTCGGTACGGCCGGGGGCGTGCACCCCGGAGGCGTACCCGAGGAAGGCGGCGCACCAGGGCTCGTTGAGGGTGGTCCAGGTGGCCACCCGGTCGCCGAGGGCCGCGCCGACGAGGTGCGCGTACTCGGCGAACCGCTCCGCCGTGTCCCGCTCCGGCCAGCCGCCCCCGGCGGTGGATCCGGCGGCGGGCGGGCTCTCCAGCTCCTGGGGCAGGTCCCAGTGGTAGAGCGTGGCGACCGGGCGGATACCGGCTTCGAGCAGGGAGTCGACGAGCCGGCGGTAGAAGTCGAGGCCCCGCTGCGAGGCCGGGCCCTGGCCGGTGGGCTGGACGCGCGGCCAGGAGACCGAGAAGCGGTAGTCGGTGACGCCCACTTCCTTGAGCAGGGCGATGTCCTCGTCCAGCCGGTGGTAGTGGTCGGCGGCGATATCGCCGGTGTCGCCGTTGCGCACCTTGCCGGGGGTACGGCTGAAGGTGTCCCAGATGGACGGGGTGCGGCCGTCCTCGGTGGCCGCGCCCTCGATCTGGTACGCGGCGGTGGCCGTGCCCCACCGGAAGCCGGTGGGGAAGCGGACCGGCGCTGCGGTCCCGGTCAGGGGGTGAGCGTCGACAGCGGTCATCAGTCAGGGCTCCCTGGGTGAGCGATGGAACGGTGAGGGTAGGGGTGGTGCGGCCGGGGCCGCCACGGCGCGCGCGGGGGCGCCCGGAGCGGCGGCCGGGGTGTGAGCGGCGCGAACGGGGGGGCGGCGCCCCTCCCCGGCAGGGCGCGGCAGGGCCTCAGCCCTTCACGGCGCCCTGCATGATCCCACCGACGATCTGCCGGCCGAGCACCCCGAAGACCAGCAGCACCGGCAGGGTGCCCAGCAGGGTGCCCGCCATGATCACGGACTGGTCGTGCACATAGCCGCCGCCGAGCTGGCGGAGCGCCACCTGCACGGTCGGGTTCTGCGAGGAGAGCGCGATGATCGGCCAGAAGAAGTCGTTCCACGCCGCCATGAACGTCAGCATCCCGAGGACCGCCATACCCGGCCGGGCGATGGGCACCACGACCGACCAGAAGATCCGCGCGGTGGAGGCGCCGTCCACCCGGGCGGCCTCGATCAGCTCGTCGGGCAGCGACTGCACCAGGTACTGGCGCATGAAGAACACCCCGAAAGCGGAGACCAGCCCCGGCAGGATGACGGACTGGAGCTGATTGACCCACTGCAACTCGGCGATCAGCATGAAGAGCGGGATCACCCCGAGCTGCGGCGGGATCATCATGGTGCCGATGGTGAGCGCGAGCAGCGCGCCGCGCCCCCGGAACCGGAGCTTGGCGAAGGCGAACCCGGCGAGCGTGCAGCAGAGCACCGTCCCCACCGTGATCGACCCCGCGACGATGAGCGAGTTGAGCAGGGCGAGCCCGATGTCCGCCTGCTCCAGCACCGCGTCGAAGTTCTCGATCAGATGCGGACCCGGCAGCAGGGACGGGGGCACCTTCGCCAGATCGGCGTTGGAGCGGCTGGCCGCGACGATCGTCCAGTAGAACGGGAACGCGGAGAAGAGCAGCGCGACGGCGAGGATCGTGTACGAGAGCCACCCGCCGTGCATCGTCCGCCCGGCGCGGCTGCGGCGGCGCCGGGATCCCGGGGGCCGGCCGGACCCGGCGGAGGGTGCGGATCCCCCCGTACCGGAGGACGGTGAGGGTGGGGTCGGGGGCGCGGCGAGGGTGGTCACCGGGCGGCCTCCTTGCGTGAACGGCGGCGCGCTATCAGGGCGTTGACCCCGACGAGGACCAGGATGAGCAGGAACATCACCCAGGCGATCGCGGCGGCCCTGCCGAGGTGGAAGAAGCCCCAGCCCTGCTCGTACAGGTAGAGGCCGAGCGTCTGGTACTGGTGGCTGATGCCGCCGGAGAGGGATCCTTCGAAGAGCAGTGGCTCACCGAAGAGCTGGGTGGCGCCGATGGTCGAGACGACGACGGTGAAGAGGATCGTGGGACGGAGCCCCGGCAGGGTGATGTGGACGAACTGCCGCCACCGCGAGGCCCCGTCGACCTCGGCCGCTTCGTACAGCTCGCCGGGGATCGACTGCATGCCCGCCAGATAGATCAGCGCGTTGTATCCGGTCCACCGCCAGATCACGATGGTGGAGACGGCGATCTGCGAGGCGACGGTCCCGCTCTGCCAGTCGACGGGGGAGAAACCCACCAGCCCCAGCACGTAGTTGACGAGACCGAAGTCGCGGCCGAAGAGCTGGGCGAAGACCAGGGTGGCGGCGGCCACGGAGGTCGCGTACGGCAGCAGCATCGCGGTACGGATGAAGGTGCGGCCGCGCAGCTTGTAGTTGAGGAGATGGGCGAGGCCCAGCGCCATCATGAGCTGCGGCACGGTGGAGAGCACCCCGATGGTGAAGGTGTTGCGCAGCGCGGTCCAGAAGAACTCGTCGCCGAAGACCGCCGTGTAATTGCCGAGCCCGCGCCACTCCATGGTGGAGGAGGTCTGCAACTCCACCCGGTAGAGGGAGACATACGCCGTGTAGAGCAGCGGGAAGAGCCCGAAGGCGGCGAACAGGGTGAAGAACGGGGCGATATAGGCGTACGGCGAGAGCGTGCGCCAGGTGCGGCGCACGGCGGACACCCGGGGCGCCGGGGCACCCGGCGGGGGCGGGGGCGCCGCCTTCGCGGTGGCGGTGAGGGTCATGGTCGGCCTTCGCAGACGGGGAGAGGCGTGCCGGAGCGCGGTGGGGGAGAGGTGTGGAGAGGCCAGGTGGGGCCGGGAGGGCAGGGAGGGGCCAAGGGAAGCGGCCCCGGCGGTCCGGGGTGGGACCTGCCGGGGCCGGGCGCCGGGTCAGCCGACGACGTTGTCGACGCCCTTCTTCGCCGTCGCCCACGCCTTCTCGGACGAGGTGCCCTTGCGCTCGACCTCGCTCAGCGCGTTGGTGATCTGCTGGTTGACATTGGCGTCATGGACGCCGATCACCTGCACGGGCGCGGCCTTGACGGCGTCGCCGAAGATCTGGCCGATCGGCGCGTCGGAGAAGTACGGGTCCTTCGCGTCCGCGACCTGGTCGATGGCGCCGGTGGACGAGGGGAAGAGGCCCTGGTCACGGAAGAGCTTGGCCTGCTGCTCGGGCGCGGTGAGCCACTTGATCAGCTCGTACGCCTCCTTCTTGTGCTCGGCGGCGCGCGGCACGGCGAGGTACGAGCCGCCCCAGTTGCCCGCCCCGCCGGGCAGCGGTGCGACATCCCACTTGCCCGAACCGCCGTCGCCCGCCTGGCCCTTGATATAGCTGAGCATCCAGGCCGGGCACGGAATGGTGGCGAACGACCCCGCCGCGAACGCCTGGTTCCACTGCGGCGACCACTGGTCGAGCTTGGCGCTGAGCCCGCTGCCGGCCGCCTTCACCGAGGTGTCCCAGGCGGTCTTCACCGCCGGGTTCTGCTCGTAGATCAGCTTTCCGGAGGCGTCGTAGTACCGCTCCTTCTCCTGTCCGATCATGATGGAGAAGAGGCTTCCCACACTGTCCAGCCAGGCGCTCTTCGCGGGGGCCTTCGCCATGTACTCCTTGCCGAGCGCGAGATAGCCGTCCCAGGTGGACCACTTCTTCGCCAGTTCGGCCCGGTCGGTGGGCAGCCCCGCCTTCGCGAAGAGGTCCGAGCGGTAGCACATCGCCTCGGGCCCGACATCGGTGCCCAGACCGAGGATCCGGCCGTCCTGGGTGGTCGCGGCCGACCACTTGGCCTCGGCGAACGTGTCCTTGAGCGAGTCCGCGCCGTACTGCTTCAAGTCTTCGAACTTGTCGGCCTGTTGCTGGGTGACCGAGGCGATCCGTCCGACCTCCACGCCCTGTACGTCGGCGAGCCCGCCCCCGCCGGCCAGCCGGGTCTGGAGCGACTTCCAGTAGTCGGCCTCGTCCTCGGTGTCGCTCTGCTTGATCGTGATCTCCGGGTGGAGCTTCTGGTACTCCTCGTAGAGTCCGGCCTGCTTGTAGCCGAAGGAGCCGAACAGGTCGACGGTGACCGTGACCTTGCCTCCCGCACTGCCGGAGTTCCCGGCGGAGCCGGATCCACAGGCGACGAGCAGTGCCCCGGAGAGCGCGACCGCACCCAGACGGACCGCGGCCCTGGCGGCGGCTCGGGCGATGGGCATGGGAAGCCTCCTTTGGCTTCGGAATCCACACGAGAGCCGATTGAGAGCGCTCTCAGAATCTGGGGTGGAGCGTGCCCCGGCCCACCCCGCCCCGTCAAGACTCGAACGCATAACAGCGAGGTGGCGGGGTAACTCGCCTCCGTGTCCTGCGTATTGACACTTCTGTTTCAGGAGTTTTACGTTTCCTGACATCTGAGAGCGCTCTCGAAGGCGCCCTCGGCCCCCACCCCCGACCCTTCAACTCCCCACGCCACCCCGGCAATCCCCCCACCGGGCCCACCCCCCACACCCCCGCGAGGTGCCGCACATGACGCCCGTATCCCGAGCCAGACCCGCCGCCGCGCTGGTCCTGGTCAGCGCCCTGGCCGCGATCGGCCTCGGCCCCGCCGCCGTCCCGGCCGCAGCCGCCGATGTCCCAGCGGGGGCGGGCAGTTACTCCGACACCCGGCCCGCGGGCACATCCGGACCCACCACCAACACCGGCACCCCCGTCACCCCCAAGGTGACCGAGGCCGCCAGGAACGAGCCGGTGCCCACCAACGACTGGTGGTCCTCCCTCGCCTTCCAGCGGTACGGCGACAACCCGTACTCCACCCCCATGTACGGCCACCCCCTCACCTACCAGGCCACCTCGGGCGGCCTGGAGGTCGGCTACCCGACCGAACCCGCGATCGTCGGCGAGGGCCGCCAGTACGAGTACGCCCACAAGGCCGACCTCACCCTCGGTCTCACCGGGCTCAACTCGCCCGACACCAAGGCCGATTCCTGGTCCGACTGGACGGTCACGCCCTACTGGTCGGACGGCGCCCGCACCCTCCGCGCCACCATCGGCCACGGCCTGCCCTTCGTCTACGCCAAGGGCAGCGGCGGTGACGCGCGGATCACCACCGCCGCCGCGCCCACCGTCTTCGCCGACGACGGCAACGTCCTCGGGATCACCGTCGCGGGCCACCACTACGCCCTTTTCGCGCCCACCGGCAGCGACTGGTCGGTGGCCGGCTCCACCATCACGGCCGGGCTCGGCAGCCGCGACTACTTCTCCCTCGCCGTTCTGCCCTCCACCGACGCCCTTGCCACGTACCGGAGTTACGCCTACAGCTTCGTCACTGGATCCGAGGTGGCATGGCGCGCCGGGTCCGGCACGGTCGAGGCCACCTACCGGCTCACCACCGAGCCGCAGGAGGGCACCGAGACCGGCACCCTCCAGGCCCTCTACCGCCACCAGTGGCTGCACACCACCGATCAGCTCACCCCGTACACCTACGTCTCGCCGCGCGGCACGATGAAGGTCCGCGAGGCAACCTCCTTCACCACCAGCCAGCCCGCCTCCGGGGTACTCCCCGCACTGCCCGCCTCCGACGGGGTGGACCGGGCGCGCCTGAAGGGGTATCTGGACGAGGTGACCGGCGCCGCCGACCCGTTCTCCGGCGCGACGGACACGTACTGGACCGGCAAGGCACTCGGCCGGCTCGCCCAACTGGTCCCCGTGGCCGACCAGATCGGCGAGACCGCCACCCGCGACCAGCTTCTCGGCCTCCTCAAGGGCCGGCTGGAGGAGTGGTTCACGGCGGGCGGCGCGAGCGAGTTCAGCTACGACCGGGAGTGGCGGACCCTGATCGGGTACCCGGCCTCGTACGGCAGTGACACCGAGCTCAACGACCACCACTTCCACTACAGTTACTACGTCTACGCGGCCGCCGTCGTGGCCCAGTACGACGCCGGATGGGCGGCCGACAGCGCCTGGGGCTCGATGGTGAAGATGCTGGTCCGCGACGCCGCCAACCCCAGCCGCACCGACTCCGCCTTCCCCTTCCTGCGCGGCTTCGACGTGTACGCGGGCCACAGTTGGGCCTCCGGACACCAGGGCTTCGCGGCCGGCAACAACCAGGAGTCCTCCTCCGAGTCCACCAACCTCAGCGCCGCCCTGGTGCTCTGGGGCTCCGCCACCGGCGACACCGAACTCCGCGACCTGGGCAGCTACTTGCTGGCCACCGAGTCCGAGGCGATCGCCCAGTACTGGTTCGACGCCGACCAGGAGGTCTTCCCCGCCTCGTACGGCCATGACACGGTCGGCATGGTGTGGGGCAGCGGCGCCGCCTACGCCACCTGGTGGACCGCCAACCCCGAGGAGATCCACGGCATCAACGTCCTCCCGGTCACCGGGGGTTCACTCCACCTGGGCCGGGTGAAGGACGCCATCCGGCGCAACCTCGCCGAGATGGAACGGGAGAACGGCGGCCCCGCCGTCGAATGGCGCGACATCCTCTGGGAGTTCGAGGCCCTGGCCGACCCCGCCGCCGCCCAGGCCAAATGGAACGCGGGCGCCGACGCCTACACCCCCGAGGCCGGCGAGTCCAAGGCCCACACCTACCACTGGATCACCACCCTGAACACGGTGGGCGCCCCCGACGCGACGGTGACCGGCTCGATCCCCACCTCGGCCGTCTTCGAGAAGAACGGCACCCGCACCTACACCGCCCACAACTACGGCGCCACCGCCACCACCGTCACCTTCTCGGACGGCACCACCCTCCCCGTACCACCCCACTCCACGGCGACCCGCTAGCACCACAGCGCGCCGCCACCCGTCGGAACACCCCCGCCCAGGAGCGCTCCGCCCCGCCCATCCGGGCCCGGCGGAGCGCTCCTCTTCCCCGCGGGACCGGTTCTCGGGGCCGGTCCCGCCCGTCCGAGGGCGGCGGCCTCAGGCCGAGTCGCGTCGTACCAGGGTGGTCGGGGTGATCACCGGGCCGGGGGCCGCCGAGCCCTCGCGGTCGCGGTCGAGGCCGCGGAGCAGCAGCCGGGCCATCAGCCGGCCCTGTCCGTAGACGTCCTGCTGGACGGTGGTGAGCGCCGGGTCCGTGGCGCTCACCACCGCGTCCATGTCGTCGAAGCCCACCACCGCCACATCGGCCGGCACCGAGCGGCCGCGCTCCCTGAGCACCCGCAGCGCGCCCGCCGCCATCAGGTCGTTCCCGGCGAACACCGCGTCCAGATCCGGGCACCGGTCCAGCAGCTCCGCCATCGCCCGTGCCCCGCTCTCCTCGGTGAACGCGCCCTCGGCGATCAGCGCCGGATCGCCGTCGACAAGGACGTCCCGGTAGCCGTCGAGCCGGTCCGTGGCCGACGTCTGGTCGAGCGGGCCCGCGATATGCGCGATGCGCCGCCGGCCCAGGTCGCGCAGATGGCGTACGGCCTCCCGGGCGCCGCCCCGGTTGTCGGCGTCCACGTACGCCACCACGAGCTGGTCCGCGGCCGAGGACCAGCTCGGCCGGCCGCCGTACACGGTGGGGATCCCGGCCCGCCGGGTGATCGCCGGGATCGGGTCGTCGGTGTGGAGCGAGAAGGCGAGCGCGCCGTCGACATGACCACCCGCCAGATAGCGCGCGATCCGGTCGTAGTCGCCGGGGTCCTCCAGCAGCAGGAGCACCAACTGGGTGTCGTGCTCCGTCAGCTCCTTGCTGATGCCGCGGATCTGCTGGGAGAAGAACGGATCGGAGAAGATCCGGACCTCCGGCTCCGCGATGATCACGGCGACCGCGCCGGTGCGCCGGGTGACCAGGGAGCGTGCGGCGTGGTTCGGCACGTACCCCAGCTCCTCGACCGCCCGCCGCACCCTGTCGGCCAGTGGTCTGCGTACGCCGGCACCGCCGTTGACGACCCGGGAGGCCGTGGCCCGGGAGACCCCGGCGCGCGCGGCGACGGCTTCCAGCGTGGGGCGGGCCCCGGGGGGCTGCTCGGACACGACGTGCACTCCTCCTCGGCGGATACGGCGGCGTGGATGCTGCCATGGATACGGCCAGGGACACGGCCGCGTGGATACGGCGGCCGGAAGGTGCCCAGCGTAGCCGCTGGCAGGGCGGTATGAGAGCGCTCCCAGCCGGGCCCCGCGCCAGAGGGACAGAGCGCCGCTCCCGTGTTGACGGGGAGCGCCCTCCCTGCCCCCGTGGCGAGGCGCGGTCTCTCCGGGGCGCCCCTGATCTTTCCCCGGAGTCTTCCCGGAGTCTCCCTGAACTCGGGACTGACCTCTTTTGAACGGGAGTTGACCGGGGTAGCTTCCGCCCCATGGAGATCCGGTCGCGGGGTGCCCGCTCGTCCTTCCGACGCCGGTCGCGTGGCGCACTCGCCGCCGCGGCCGTCGCCGCAGTCTTCGCTGTCCTGCTCTCACCGGCCACGGCGCAGGCCGCCGCGCCGGGCGCACCGGGGGTGACCGGCGGCCAGGTCCGGCAGAGCGAGCCGGTCTACTCGTACGAGGAGGCGGTCAGGGAGTCCGTCTGGGTCGACACCGGCCTCGACCTCGACGAGGACGGCAGGACCGACCGGGTCGCCGTCGACATCGTCCGCCCCCGCGAACCGGCGCTCCAGGGCCGCAAGATCCCCGTGATCATGGACGCGAGCCCGTACTACGCCTGCTGCGGGCGCGGCAACGAGAACCAGACGAAGACCTACGACGCCGACGGCACCCCGACCTCCTTCCCGCTGTACTACGACAACTACTTCGTCCCGCGCGGCTACGCCTTCGTCGCCGTCGATCTGACCGGAACCAGCCGCTCCGATGGGTGTGTCGACATCGGCGGAGCCTCCGACATCCAGTCGGCGAAAGCCGTCATCGACTGGCTGAACGGCCGGGCCGCCGGCTACGGCAGCCGTACCGGCGGCGAGCGGGTGGCGGCCGAGTGGACCACCGGCGCCACCGGAATGATCGGCAAGAGTTACGACGGCACCATCGCCAACGGCGTCGCGGCCACCGGCGTCCAGGGGCTCAGGACGATCGTCCCGATCGGCGCCATCTCCTCGTGGTACGACTACTACTTCGCCCAGGGCGCGCCCCTCTTCGGCTCGGGCCCCGACGGTCTCGCGAACGCCGTGCAGAGCTCCGAGGCCCGCGCCCGCTGCCAGGCGGTCCGGCAGCGGCTGATCGACGGCGCCCCGCGCAGCGGCGACCTGACCCCCCTGTGGGGCGAGCGGGACTACGTACCGAACGCGGCCAAGGTCAAGGCCAGCGTCTTCGCCGTGCACGGCATGCAGGACCTCAACGTCCGGATGAAACACCTCGGCCAGTGGTGGGACGCGCTCGCCGACGCCGGCGTGGAGCGCAAGATCTGGCTCTCCCAGACCGGCCATGTCGACCCGTTCGACTTCCGCCGCGCCACCTGGGTCACCACCCTCCACCGCTGGTTCGACCACTACCTGCTCGGATACCGGAACGGGATCGACCGCGAGCCCATGGCGGACATCGAGCGCGCCCCCGACCGGTGGACCACCGACACCTCCTGGCCGCCCCGCACCACCGCACCCGTCGCCCTCCACCCGGCGAGCGGCACCCAGCCCGGGGTCGGGGCGCTCGGCCGGACGCCCGCCGCCCCCGGAGCCACCGAGACCTTCACCGACAACCGGCGCCTCGGGGAACGGGACTGGGCCACCGACATCGACCGCCCCACCCCGGCCAAGGCCGGCTTCACCACCCGCCCGCTCAGCCAGGACCTGCGGATCTCCGGCTCCTCGCGGGTGACCGTCACCGCCACCCCCACCACCACGACCGCGCATCTCACCGCCGTCCTGGTCGACCTCGGCCCCGACACCATCCGGGACTACGGCGGTGACGGCGAAGGCATCGTCACCCTCGCCGAGCGGAGCTGCTGGGGCCCGAGCACCACCGCCGACAGCTCCTGCTACCGGGAGACCGCGGCCCGCACCGTGGACGTCAACCACACCGTGGTCAGCCGGGGCTGGGCCGACCTGGGCACCCACGCGACACCGGAGCGCGGCCGTCCGCTCACCCCGGGCACCCCGTACACGATCACCCTCCAACTCGCCGCCACCGACCATGTCGTCCCCGCCGGGCACCGGCTCGCGCTGATCGTCGCCGGGACGGACCGGGGCCTGATCGAACCGCCGTCCACCACCCCCACCCTCACCCTCGACCTGGCCCGTACGGCGGCGTACGTCCCGCTGGCCGGTGGCGGGCGGGCGTTCGACCGCGCCACCACGGGCGCCGCCCCCTCGGTCACCCCGCACACCCCCCTGACCAGCGGCGTGACCCCGCTCCGCCCGACCCCGCCGATCCCGGGTGACGGCGGCCGATGACGATGGAGGACCAGCGGACCATGAGCCCGACGCCCCCTGCCCTGCCCTCCGCCCGCCCGGTCGGCGCCGCCCGCCCCACCGGGGTGCTCCGCCGCCTCCCCGGGGCGCGCACCCTCGCCCTCGCCGTCTCCTCGGCCGCCTTCGTCCTGCCGGCGGCCGTCGTCCCCGCGCACGCCGCGCCCCCGGCCGCCGCACCCCCGGCGGCCACCGTGCCCCGTACCGGATTCGAGACCAGCGACGGCGCGGCGTGGACCAGCCAGCCCCAGGAACAGGAGTTCCTCTCCGCCGTCGCCCGGGGCGGCGAGCGCGTCGCGCTCCGCACCATCGGCACCACCCGGCAGGGCCGTCCGCTCCAACTCGTAGAACTCGGCGCCCGCCACGCCCCCGTCACCGTCCTGCTCGTGTGCAGCCAGCACGGCAACGAACCGTCCGGCCGCGAAGCGTGCCTCACCACCGTCCGCGACCTCGCCTACGCCAAGGACCGCGCGACCCGGAACTTCCTCGACCGTACGAGCGTCCTCGTCGTGCCCACCGCCAACCCCGACGGCCGGGCCGCCGACACCCGGGGCAACTCCGACGGCGTCGACATCAACCGCGACCACATCGAACTCACCACCGCCGAGGCCCGCGCCATGGCCGCCGTCCTCCGCGATCGGCGCCCGGACATCATCTACGACCTGCACGAGTACGGCGCCACCCCGCCCTACTACGACAAGGACCTCTTCGACCTCTGGCCGCGCAACCTCAACACCGCGCCCGGGGTGCACGACGCGGCCCAGAGCCTCTCCGAGGCGTACGTACGGCCGGCGGCCCGCGCCGGAGGGCACTCCATCGGCACGTACGGCATCTGGACCGACCCGGTGACCGGCGAGCCCATCCGGCAGACCGCCGGGGACGGCCAGGAGCGCATCCTGCGCAACGCGGCGGGCGTCAAACACGCGCTCGGCCTCCTCATCGAAAGCCGCGTCAACCCGCTGACCGACGCCGAGAAGGCCGACCCCGCGGTCAACAACCGCCGCCGGGTGACCAGCCAGCTCGACGCCCTGGGCGGCCTCTTCACCTTCAGCCAGGAGCGCCGCAGCCAGATCGCGAAGGCCACCGCCACGGCCCGTCTCGCCGGGCTCAAGGACCGGGGCCCGATCTACCTCGGGGGCGCCGACAACGACCCCGCGGCCCCGGACCGGATCCTCCAGCACCCACCCTGCGGCTACCGCCTGGACGCCGCGCAGTACGCCCAGGTCAAGGAGGTGCTGGCGCTGCACGGGGTGGTCGCCCTGCCCACCGGGAAGGGCGCGTTCGTACCGCTGCGCCAGTCCCAGCGGGCCCTGGCGGCCCTGCTCCTCGACGAGCGCGCCGACTTCCACCTCACGGCGGCCACCCCGGCCACCTGCTGACCGGGGCGCGGCCACCCGTACGCCCGGGACCCGGCCGGACCGCGCCCCGGGCCGGCCCCGAGCCGCCGGGGACGTGTCACCCGGTGGCCAGCCGGGCGGCCTCCTCGGCGCACCCCCAGGCCACGGTGACCCCGGCGCCGCCGTGCCCGTAGTTGTGGACCAGGCGCCCGCCCCCGGGCAGCGGTACGGCCTCCAGCCGTACCCGGGGGCGGGCCGGCCGCAGGCCCACCCGGTGTTCCAGCACCCGCGCCCCCGCCAGGGCGGGCACGACCCGGGTACAGAGCGCCACGATGGCGTCGGCCTCCGCCTGGTCGGGGCCCAGGTCCCAGCACCCCTCGGTCGCCGTGCCGCCGAGCAGCACCCCGTACGGCTGCGGCAGCAGATACGTCAGCTCGCCCGCCCCCGGCAGCGTGCCCACGAACCACTCCTCGATCCCCGGGTTCTCCACGACCACCACCTGCCCCCGCACCGGATGGACCGACACATCCGGCACCAGCTCCCGGGCGCCCAGCCCCGTACAGTCCACCACCGCGCCCGCCACCGCCGCCGGCTCGCCCAGATGCGCGACCGGACGCCGCTCCACCGTGCCGCCCGCCGCCCGCAGCCGCGCCTTCAGATACCGGAGGTAGACCGGCATGTCGATCAGCGGCACCGCCGCCCGCACCCCCTGGACGATCCCCTCGGGCAGCTCCTCAGGACGCGCCTCGCGCAGCCCCCGTACCCGCGAGGTCCAGCTCCCCAGCCCGTCCAGCCGGGTGTTCGCCATCACCCCCGGCACCACCCGCACCCCGGTGGCCTCCGCGTCCCGCGCCAGCTCCTCGTACCGCCCCAGCGACCGCTCCAGCCAGGGCCCGACCTGCCGGGCCGGCTCGATACGGTACGGCCAGAAGAGCGCCCCGGCCACCGCGGACGTGGTCCTGCCCACCGGGTCCCGGGTCCACAGCCCCACCCGTCGCCCGCTCTCCGCCAGCACCACCGCCGTCGTCAGCCCGATGACCCCACCGCCGACCACGATCACATCGCACGTTCCGCCGCTCATACACCGACCCTATAAGCCAGGAAGAGCGTTCTCCGCCCGTCAACACCCCCCGGACGCCGGTGTGTTGCACGAGAGGCCGCGCGCCCCCGCCGCCGCCTGCGGAACCGGCGGCGGAAGACGGCCGGAAGTGCGCCGGAGGCGCCCGGAAGCGGCGCCGCGGGCGGGGGCCGGGATCGCAGCCGAGCGGGCCATCCCGCTCGGCTACGATCAGGGGTCCTGATGACTGCCACACTTGTAGCCAAGGACCTCGCCGCGGGCCACGGCGACCGCTCGCTCTTCTCCGGGCTCGACCTGGTCGTCGCGCCCGGCGATGTGATCGGCCTCGTGGGCGCCAACGGGGCCGGGAAGTCCACCCTGCTCCGGCTGCTCGCCGGACTCGACACACCCGAGCACGGGGACGTGCGCCTCTCCCCGCCCACCGCGGCCGTCGGCCACCTTCCGCAGGAGCCGGAGCGGCGCGCGGGGGAGTCCGTACGGGAGTTCCTGGGCCGCAGGACCGGCGTCACCGCGGCGCAGACCGCCCTGGACGAGGCCACCCAGGCGCTCGTCGACGGCGCGCCCGGCGCGGACGACGCCTACGCCGCCGGACTGGAGCGCTGGCTCGCCCTGGGCGGCGCCGACCTCGACGAGCGCGCCGAGGAGACCGCCGCCACGCTCGGCCTCACCGTCGGGCTCGACCAGCCCATGACCACCCTCTCCGGCGGCCAGGCGGCCCGCGCGAGCCTCGCCTCGCTGCTCCTCTCCCGGTACGACGTCTTCCTGCTGGACGAGCCGACCAACGACCTGGACCTCGACGGGCTGGAACGGCTGGAGAAGTTCGTCACCGGTCTGCGGGCCGGCACGGTCGTCGTCAGCCACGACCGCGAGTTCCTCGTCCGTACGGTGACCAAGGTCCTCGAACTCGACCTGGCCCAGCAGCGGATCACCCTCTTCGGCGGCGGTTACGAGTCCTATCTGGCCGAGCGCGAACGGGCCCGCCGCCATGCCCGCGAGGAGTACGAGGAGTACGCGGACCGGAAGGCGGCCCTGGAGGCCCGGGCCCACACCCAGCGCGCCTGGATGGAGAAGGGCGTCAAGAACGCCCGGCGCAAGGCGACCGACAACGACAAGACCGGCCGCAACATGCGCTCGGAGTCCACCGAGAAACAGGCCGCGAAGGCCCGCCAGACCCAGCGGATGATCGAACGCCTCGACGTGGTCGAGGAGCCCCGCAAGGAGTGGGAGCTGCGGATGGAGATCGCCTCGGCCGAGCGCTCCGGCGCGGTCGTCGCGACCCTCAACGGCGCCGAGGCCACCCGGGGCGGTTTCCGCTTCGGCCCCGTCACCCTCCAGATCGACCGGGCCGACCGGGTCGCTATCACCGGCGCCAACGGCAGCGGCAAGTCCACGCTGCTCGCCGCGCTCCTCGGCCGGCTGCCGCTCGACGCGGGCCACGCCACCCTCGGCTCCGGAGTGGTCGTCGGCGAGGTCGACCAGGCCCGCGCGCTCTTCGAAGGACCCGGCTCCCTGCTGGACGCCTTCCGCGCGGCCGTCCCCGACACCGAACCCGCCGACATCCGTACGCTGCTCGCCAAGTTCGGCCTCAAGTCCGACCACCTGCTGCGCCCCGCGACCACCCTCTCCCCGGGCGAGCGCACCCGCGCGGCCCTCGCGCTCCTCCAGGGCCGGGGCGTCAACCTTCTCGTCCTGGACGAGCCGACGAACCATCTCGACCTGCCCGCGATCGAACAGCTGGAGTCCGCGCTCGACGCGTACGACGGCACCCTCCTGCTGGTGACACACGACCGCAGAATGCTCGACGCCGTCCGCACCACCCGCCGCCTGGACGTCACGGCGGGCCACGTCACCGAAGACTGACCGGGCGCCCCACCGACGACGACGGGCCGCCCGCCCGGACGGCGCCCGGGACCGGGCCCGCCGGCGGAACGGGGTGGAACGGGGTGCCCGTTCCGCCCGGAAGCGGGCTCCTCGGCGGGGCGAGGCGTCCCGCCGGGGGACCGACCATCCCGCCAAAGAACCGACCATCCAGCCAGGGGACCGAGACCCCGCCCCTGGCCGGTGGGCCCGGGCGCCAGGGCCCACCGGCCAGGGCCCGGGCTCCGTATTCCGCACGGCCCCGTCGCCGGTGGGCGCCGTACTGGGCCCAGGTACTCCGCCCCGGTGCTCCGCCCGGCCCCTTCGCCGGTGCGACGGGGCGCCCGGTCAGGTATCCGCCGCGCCACCGGCGGGCCGGGGCGCCGGGCCCCGCCTCCGCCCGCCGGCACCGGGCGGGATCACCCCCGTCGGCCGCCTCCGCCCTTCGGGTCCGTCAGGCCGGCGCGGCGCAGGGCGTCCGCCATCGCGCTGTTCACCGGGGGCGGGGCGCTCTGACGCCCGCCGTTTCCGCCGCCGTTCCGGCCGCCGCCGCGGCCGCCGCGTTCGGCCCGGGGGCCGCCCTGCCGCTGCCGGGGTGCCCCGGCGCCGCCGCCCCCGGAGCGCTCCCGCTCCGGCCTCGGCGTGCCCGCCTCGTCGTCCAGCCGCAGCGTCAGGGAGATCCGCTTGCGCGGGATGTCGACGTCCATCACCTTCACCTTGACGACATCGCCCGGCTTCACCACCTCCCGGGGGTCCTTGACGAAGTTCCGGGACATCGCCGACACATGGACCAGACCGTCCTGGTGCACCCCGATGTCCACGAACGCGCCGAACGCCGCCACGTTCGTCACCACGCCCTCCAGCACCATGCCCGGCGCCAGGTCGGCCAGCTTCTCGACGCCCTCCTTGAACGTGGCCGTCCGGAACGCCGGCCGGGGGTCCCGGCCCGGCTTCTCCAGTTCCCGCAGGATGTCCGTCACGGTCGGCAGACCGAACGAGTCGTTCACGAAGTCGGCGGGACGCAGCGACCGGAGGACGGACGTGTTCCCGATCAGCGCCGCCACGTCGCCGCCGGTCCGCTTCACCATGGTGCGCACCACCGGATACGCCTCCGGGTGGACGCTCGACCCGTCCAGCGGGTCGTCACCGCCCCGGATCCGGAGGAAGCCCGCGCACTGCTCGTACGCCTTCGGGCCGAGCCGGGCCACGTCCTTGAGCGCGCGCCGCGAGCGGAAGGGACCGTGCGCGTCCCGGTGGGCGACGATGTTCTCGGCGAGCCCCGTACCGATCCCCGAGACCCGTGAGAGCAGCGGCGCGGACGCCGTGTTGACATCCACCCCCACCCCGTTCACACAGTCCTCCACGACCGCGTCCAGCGAGCGCGAGAGCTTCATCTCGGAGAGGTCGTGCTGATACTGGCCGACCCCGATCGACTTGGGGTCGATCTTCACCAGCTCGGCCAGCGGATCCTGGAGCCGGCGCGCGATGGAGACCGCGCCCCGGATCGACACATCGAGATCCGGCAGCTCCTGCGAGGCGAACGCGGACGCCGAGTACACCGAGGCGCCCGCCTCGGAGACCATCACCTTCGTCAGCTTCAGCTCGGGACGGAGCGCACAGAGCTCACCCGCGAGCTTGTCGGTCTCGCGCGACGCCGTGCCGTTGCCGATGGCGATCAGGTCCACCGCGTGCTCCTCGGCCAGCTTCGCCAGCTTGGCCAGGGACTCGTCCCACCGGTTCGCGGGGACATGCGGGTAGATCGTGTCCGTGGCGACGACCTTGCCCGTCGCGTCGACCACGGCGACCTTCACCCCGGTACGGAACCCGGGGTCGAGCCCCAGCGTGGCCCGCGTCCCCGCCGGGGCGGCGAGCAGCAGGTCCCGCAGGTTCGCCGCGAAGACCCGTACCGCCTCGTCCTCGGCGGCCGTCCGCAGCCGCAGCCGCAGATCGATCCCCAGGTGCACCAGCACCCGGGTGCGCCACGCCCACCGGACCGTGTCCCCGAGCCACTTGTCCGCCGGACGGCCCCGGTCCGCGATCCCGAAGCGCCGCGCGATCATGGACTCGTACGCGGTCGGCCCCGGTGCCTCCGAGGGCTCCTCGGGCTCCAGGACCAGATCGAGTACGTCCTCCTTCTCACCCCGCAGCATCGCCAGCACCCGGTGCGAGGGCAGCTCCGTGAAGGGCTCGGCGACATCGAAGTAGTCCGCGAACTTGGCGCCCGCCTCCTCCTTGCCCTCCCGCACCTTCGCCGCCAGCCTGCCGCGCGTCCACATCCGCTCGCGCAACTCCCCGATGAGGTCGGCGTCCTCGGAGAACCGCTCGGTGAGGATGGCCCGCGCACCCTCCAGCGCGGCGGCCGGGTCCGCGACGCCCTTGCCGGCGTCCACGAACGCGGCGGCGGCCGCCGCCGGCTCCACCGAAGGATCGCCCAGCAGCCCCTCGGCCAGCGGTTCGAGCCCGGCCTCGCGGGCGATCTGCGCCTTCGTCCGCCGCTTGGGCTTGAACGGCAGGTAGATGTCCTCCAGCCGCGCCTTGGTGTCCGCGCCCCGGATCCGCGCCTCCAGGGCCTCGTCCAGCTTGCCCTGTTCGCGCACCGACTCCAGGACCGCCGTCCGCCGCTCCTCCAGCTCCCGCAGATAGCGCAGCCGCTCCTCCAGCGTGCGCAACTGCGCGTCGTCGAGCGACTCGGTGGCCTCCTTGCGGTAACGCGCGATGAACGGCACCGTCGATCCGCCGTCGAGCAGCTCGACGGCCGCCCTCACCTGCCGCTCGCGTACGCCGATTTCCTCGGCGATCCTGCCTTCGATGGACGTCGTCACGATCACGCTCCGCTGTTCAATGGTCCGGCGCCTGCATTGTGGCAGGTGGCTCCGACATCGGCGGGCAGGTCCCGGCGGCAGCAGGTCGGCGGGCCCGGTCGAGGCGGTCGGGGCCCCGGCCGTCAGCGCACCGGCGGGCGGCCGAACACCGGCGTACGGCGCTCCAGGAAGGCGGCGACCCCCTCGGCGGCGTCACCGCGGGACCGGGCCCGTTCCGCCCAGTACCCGGCCCGGTCGGTACGGCCCGCCACGAACTCCTTGGCCGCCTCCTGGGTCAGCGGCGAGCGCGTCAGCAGCACCCGGGTGAACTCCGCGACGCGCGCGGCCAACTGCCCGGCCGGCAGCACCTCGTCGACCAGCCCGGTGCGCAGCGCCCGCTCGGTGCCGATCAACTCGGCGGAGAACAGCAGGTACTTGGCGGTCGCGGGCCCCACCAGGGCGACCAGCCGCCGGGTCGAGGACTCCGGATAGACGATGCCGAGCCGGGCCGGGGTGACCCCGAACGAGGCGCCCTCCTCGGCGAAGCGCAGATCGCACGCGGCGGCGAGCTGACACCCACCGCCCACGCAGTGGCCCCGTACGGCGGCGAGGGTCGGCCGGGGGAACGCGGCGAGGGCCTCCTCGGCCCGTACGGCGAGCGCGGGCGGCCCCTCGCCACCGGCCTCGGCTTCCGTACGGAGCGAGGAGATGTCGGCACCCGCGCAGAACGTGTCGCCCGCCCCGGTCAGCACCAGCGCGCCCACTTCGGGGTCCTCCGCCAGCCCCGCGAGCAGCGGCGGCAGCGCCCGCCACATGGCCGTGGTCATCGCGTTGCGCTTGGCGGAGTGGTGGATGACCACGGTCGCGACGCCGTCCTCGACCCTGTGTGCCAGGTGGGGTTCCATGGGCCGGATCGTATCCCTGTGGTCGGCCGGAGCATCGCGAGCCGATCTCCGATCGACTAAGAGCGATCAAGAACGGGCGCGTACGCGGGATATCGGCGCCCCGATGATCGAACTCCGCCAATAACGGCTGACTTCTGTTCAGGATGGCGGTGACGACGGCTTCCCTGCCAAGACTCGACATCCGAACCATCGATCCGAAGGCGGGAGCCATGGAATGGAGAGCGGCGGAAGTGTCCCGGCACACCCCCGGTCGCACGAACCCGGCTCGAACGACCCCCGGGCGGAGGAAACCCGGCCACAAGCCCCTCAGCCGGAGCGATCCGGACCGCCGGACCCCCGCTCGCCGGACCCTCGCTCACCGGACCCCCGCTCACCGGCGCCCCGGCCGGGCGGCTCCCGGTCGTACGAAGGGGTCTGGCGGTTCACCGTCCCCGCGCTCGACAGCTCCGTGCCGCAGGTGCGGCAGACCGTGCGCGAGCTGCTGCGGCGGCGGGGCGTGCCGGTCCGGGGCGATCTCGCGCACGGGGTGCTGCTGATCCTCTCCGAGCTGGTCACCAACGCCGTACGGCACGCCGCCGTGCTCTCGCCCGAGATCGCCGTGGAGGTCGCCGTCGGCGCCCGCTGGATCCGGGTGTCGGTCGAGGACAACCACCCCTACCGGCCCACCGCCCTGGAGGCCGACCACGCCAGCACCGGCGGGCGCGGGCTCCTGCTGGTCCGGGAGCTCACCCGGGAGGCCGGCGGCGGATGCGCCGCCGAGCACACCGCGGGGGGCGGCAAGATCGTCTGGGCGGTGCTCCCCTTCGACACGCCCTGACGACACTCTGACGCCACACCCTGAACACCTTGAGGCGTGTCACACCCCCGGACGCCCGGACCCCCGGCCCGGACCGCCGTCGGTCGTCGACGGCCCCGACCGGAAGGCCCCGGTCCGGCCCCGGTCACCAGCCCGCCGCAGACCCCGTCAGCTCCCGGATCGCCGGGCGCGCCGTGTCCAGCACCGTCATGAACCACGCGGAGAAGGGCGCCGTGGCATGCCGCTCCGCCAGCTCCGCCGGGGTGACGTACGCGATCTCCTCGACCTCCTCGGGATCGGGCACCGGCGCCGACTGCGGCAGCCCGACGAAGAGGTGGTTGTACTCCTGCTCCACCAGACCCGAGTGCGGGTCCGGGTGGTTGTAGCGGACCGTGCCGGCCGCCGCGAGCAGCGAGGGCGAGATGCCCAGCTCCTCGTGGGTACGGCGGGCCGCCGCAGCGAACGGCGCCTCGCCCGGGTACGGGTGGCCGCAGCAGGTGTTCGACCAGACGCCGGGGGAGTGGTACTTGCCCAGCGCGCGGCGCTGGAGCAGCAGCCGGCCCTGCTCGTCGAAGAGGAAGACGGAGAACGCCCGGTGCAGTTGGCCGGGGGCCTGGTGGGCGGTGAGCTTCTCGGCGGTGCCGATGGTGTTGCCGTCCTCGTCGACCAGCTCCAGCATGATCGTTTCTTGTGCCGCTGTCGACGTGTTGTTCGCCGCGGTAACCGGTGTGGTCGGCATAACCATCCTTCGTATCGGGCCTCGGCTGCCCAGTCTGCCCCACCGCTGCCCCGTGATCACACCGCGGGCCGTGGGCATGTCCGTTCCATGCCACGCCCCACGGTGTGACCGCGGGCGCCTCGTGGCGTCCCGGTGGCGGCTCAGTGGCAGAGCTTCGCCTCGTGCTCGGCGTGGCCCAGGGGTTCGAGCTGGAAGGTGCAGTGCTCGACGTCGAAGTGATGGCCGAGGCATCCTTGCAGGTCGTGCAGCATCTTCTCGTGCCCCACGGTGTCCAGCGCGTCCTGGTCGACCACCACATGCGCGGAGAGCACCGGCATCCCCGAGGTGATCGTCCAGGCGTGCAGGTCGTGGACGTCGGCCACCCCGGGCAGGGCGAGCATATGTGCGCGTACCTCACTCATGTCCACACCCTTGGGCGCCGCCTCCAGCAGGACGTCGAGCGTCTCCCGCAGCAGCTTCACCGTGCGCGGGACGATCATGACGCCGATCAGCAGACCGGCGATCGGGTCGGCGAGCTGCCACCCGGTGGCCAGGATGATCCCGGCGGAGACCAGCACGGCGAGCGACCCGAGGGTGTCGGCGAGGACCTCCAGGTAGGCGCCGCGCACATTGAGGCTCTCGCTCTGCCCCCGGGTGAGCAGGGTGAGGGAGACCAGATTGGCGGCCATACCGATCAGCGCGAAGACGATCGTCAGCCCGCCCCGGGTCTCGGGCGGCGTGATGAACCGCTCGACGGCTTCGAAGAGCAGATAGCCGCCGACACCGAGCAGCAGCAGACAGTTGGCGAGCGCGGCGAGGATCTCGGCCCGCGCGTACCCGAAGGTACGGCTCTCGTCGGCCGGCCGGGCCGCGAAGTGGATCGCCAGCAGGGCCATGCCGAGCCCCACCGCGTCCGTCGCCATATGGGCCGCGTCGGCGATCAGGGCGAGCGAGTCGGCGGCGAGACCGCCGATGACCTCCACCACCATCACGGAGAGCGTGATCCCCAGCGCGATCCGCAGCCTGCCACGGTAGGCGGCGGTCGCGGTGCCCGCCGGCGGTCCTCCGTGCGCATGCCCGTGATTGTGCCCTGCCCCCATGGGGACGCCTCCCGGTCCTCTGGATGTGCCGACTCCGTCAGTGAACTACGGGTGGGGGGTATCGGGCAACACGGCACTGAACACCGTTGTCATATGCTCTGACCTGCGGAAATGATGGCTGGTCAGAGCATCACGAAGAGTGCTGATGGGATCATCGGACCGGCGGTGCCGGAGGGCGCGGCAGTCATCGGACCGGCGGTGCCGGGTGGTGCGACAGCCACCCCGCCCACGCCGACTCGACCATCGCCCGTACATCCCGCCGCGCCCGCCACCCCAGCTCCTGGGTGATCAGCTCGACGGAGGCCACCGCCCGCGCCGCGTCACCGGGGCGGCGCCCCTGGACCACCGGTTCCGTACGGTCGCCGGTGACCTCCGCCACCAGCTCGGCCAGCTCCCGCACCGAGACACCCTCGCCGCGTCCGATGTTCACCGTCAGGTCCGCGCCGCCGGGGAGCCCGGTCAGATGGCGCGCCGCGGCGAGATGGGCCTCGGCGAGATCGGCGACATGGATGTAGTCGCGGATACAGGTGCCGTCCGGCGTCGGATAGTCCGCGCCGAAGATCCGGGGCGCCTCGCCCCGGCTGATCCGCTCGAAGAACATCGGGATGATGTTGAACACCCCGACATCCGCGAGCTCCGGCCGTGCCGTGCCCGCCACGTTGAAATACCGCAGACAACCCGTGGAGATTCCGTGCGCCCGGCCAGCGGCCCGGACCAGCCACTCGCCCGCGAGCTTGGTCTCGCCGTACGGACTGATCGGCGCGGCGGGGGTCCGTTCCGTGATCAACTCCACATCGGGGACCCCGTAGACGGCCGCTGAGGACGAGAAGAGGAAGCGCCCCACCTTCGCCTCGGCGACCGCCTCCAGCAGCACCGTGAGCCCGTGCAGGTTCTCCCGGTAGTACCGCAGCGGCTGCTCGACGGACTCCCCGACCTGCTTCTTCGCCGCCAGATGCACCACACCGGTCACCTCGTGCCCGGCCAGCACCCGGTCCACGGCCGCCCGGTCCAGCAGCGACCCCCGCACCAGCGGCACCCCGTCCGGCAGCCGCTCGGCGAATCCGGTCGACAGGTCGTCCAGGACGACCACCCGTTCCCCCGCGGCGACCATGGCATGCGCCACATGTGCCCCGATGTACCCCGCCCCGCCTGTGATCAGCCACGTCATTCCGTCACCCTAGACGAGGCCGTACAGGGCCGGACAAGGGCGGACAAGGCCGTACCGGGCCCGGGGGAGCGGCACCGGAGGGAGCGGGCCTCCGGGGAACCAGGCGTAAACGGGCGATGAACTCACCCTTCTGTTCATCCGATAGCCTCTGCCGACGTGCCGCCTCCGGATCCCGGGGCTCCGCCGCACCCCGCCCCCCTGTCAGTTGCCAAGGAGTGAGTTCGTCTGTCGACCGCCATCCTCACCGGTGCTCCGGTACCCGGATCGCCGCTCGAAGGCGACCTGCGGTCCCTGGGCTTCGACGTACGGACCGCACCCGGCGCCGACGCGGCGCGCGGCCTGCTCGCGGCGGCCCCCGCCGATGAGCGGGTCGCCCTCGTCGACACCCGCTTCGTCGGTCATGTCCACGCCCTGCGGCTCGCCCTGACCGACCCCCGCTTCCCCGTCGCCGCCGTCCCCGGGGCGCTCACCGCCCAGCCCGCGGCGCGCGCCGCCCTGCTCGGCGCCCTCACGACCGCCGACACCACCGCCACCACCGCAGCCACGGCACCGGCCGCCGCATCCGTCCGTACCGACGCGCCGCTCACGGACGCGCCGCTCACCGACTGCCCCCGGCCGGGCACCGGCACCGCGACGTCCCCCGTGGACACCGCCCCGGCGGACATGCCCCTCCCCGACCGGGTGGCCACCGCGCTCGACGCGGGCGGCACCCCGGTCACCCGTCCCGAACTCGGCTCGCTCGTCGCCGCCGTCCCCACCGGCCCGGAGGCCCGTGAACGCGCCCGGGCCGCCGTGGCGGAGGTGGACGACGAGGCGGTACGGCTGCGCTCCGCCGTGAAGGCCCGCGACGGCTTCTTCACCACCTTCTGCATCAGCCCCTACTCCCGCTATCTCGCCCGCTGGTGCGCCCGCCGGGGCCTCACCCCCAACCAGGTCACCACCGCCTCGCTGGTCACCGCGCTGATCGCGGCGGCCTGCGCGGCCACCGGCAGCCGGGGCGGCTTCGTCGCCGCGGGGGCGCTCCTGATCTTCTCGTTCGTCCTGGACTGCACGGACGGCCAGCTCGCCCGCTACTCGCTCCAGTACTCCACGATGGGCGCCTGGCTCGACGCCACCTTCGACCGGGCCAAGGAGTACGCGTACTACGCGGGCCTCGCGCTCGGCGCGGCCCGCGGCGGCGACGACGTCTGGGCGCTCGCGCTCGCCGCGATGGTCCTCCAGAGCTGCCGCCATGTCGTCGACTTCGCCTTCAACGAGGGAAACCACGACAGTACGGTCAGCACGGTCAGTACGTCCGGCACAGCCGGCACGGCGGCCGGAACCTCTGCCTCCGGCACCGGCAAGGCCGTCGTCGGCACCCCCACCTCCGCGCTCTCCACCCGGCTCGACAGCGTCGGCTGGACGGTCTGGGTCCGCCGCATGATCGTGCTGCCGATCGGCGAGCGCTGGGCGATGATCGCCGTACTGACCGCCCTGACCACGCCCCGTACCGTCTTCTGGGCGCTTCTGATCGGCTGCTCCTTCGCCGCCTGCTACACCACAGCGGGCCGCGTGCTGCGCTCGGTGACCCGCAGGTCCGTCCGTACCGACCGGGCCGCCGGAGCCCTCGCGGACCTCGCCGACTCCGGCCCGCTCGCGGAACTCGCCGCCCGCGCCCTGCGCCGCCCGGCCCGCGCCCTCCCCGCCGTGGGGCCCTTCCTGATCGCCCTCGTCGGCGGCGCGGCCGTCGTCGCCACGGCGGCCTTCGCCGCCCCCCGGAGCCCGGCCCTCCCGCTGGCCGCCCTGGTGTACGTCCTGACCTCCGGGCTCGCCGTCGCGCGCCGGATGGGCGGCGCCCTCGACTGGCTGATCCCGCCGGTCTTCCGGGCCGCCGAGTACGGCACCGTCCTGGCGGTCGCCGCCCGCGCCGAGCAGCCGGGCGCGCTCCCGGCGGCGTTCGCGCTGGTCGCGGCGGTCGCGTACCACCACTACGACGCGGTGTACCGCATCCGGGGCGGCACCGGCGCCCCGCCCCGGCGCCTGGTCCTGGCGCTCGGCGGACACGAGGGCCGCACCCTGCTGGTGACCCTGGCCGCTGCCCTCTCCACCGGCGCGTTCGGCCTCCCGGAGGCATTCACGGTGCTCGCCGTCGCCGTGGCGCTGATCGCGCTCGTGGAGTCCATCCGGTTCTGGGTCTCCTCCGGAGCCCCCGCCGTACACGACGAAGGAGAAACCGCATGATCGGCCTCGTACTCGCAGCCGGAGCGGGACGGCGTCTGCGCCCGTACACCGACACCCTGCCCAAGGCGCTCGTCCCGGTCGACCCGGCGGGCGAGGGCACCACCACCGTCCTCGACCTGACCCTGGGGAACTTCGCCGAGGTCGGGCTCACCGAGGCGGCGATCGTCGTCGGCTACCGCAAGGAGGCCGTGTACGCGCGGAAGGCCGAGCTGGAGGAGAAGTACGGCCTCCGGCTCACCCTGGTCGACAACGACAAGGCCGAGGAGTGGAACAACGCCTACTCCCTGTGGTGCGCCCGTGACCTCCTGGCCCGTGGTGTCATCCTCGCCAACGGCGACACCGTGCACCCGGTCTCCGTCGAGCGCACCCTGCTCGCCGCGCGCGGCGAGGGCCGCCGGATCATCCTCGCCCTCGACACGGTCAAGTCCCTCGCGGACGAGGAGATGAAGGTCGTCACCGACGGCGCCCGGGGCGTCCGCCGGATCACCAAGCTGATGGACCCGGCCACCGCCACCGGCGAGTACATCGGGGTCACCCTGATCGAGGCCGAGGCCGCCGCCGAGCTCGCGGACGCGCTCAAGGCCACCTTCGAGAAGGACCCCGACCTCTACTACGAGGACGGCTACCAGGAGCTGGTCGACCGGGGCTTCACCGTCGACGTGGCGCCCGTCGGCGACATCCCCTGGGTCGAGATCGACAACCACGACGACCTCGCGAAGGGCCGTGAGATCGCGTGCCTGTACTGACCCGGCTCATCCCCTCGCCGGTCGTCGTCGACATCCGGCGCGGCGCCCTGGACGATCTCGCCGAACTCCTCGCCGACCAGCGGATCTCCAGCTCGGGCAAGCTCTCGATCGCCGTCAGCGGCGGCTCCGGCCGGGCGCTGCGCGAGAGGCTGGCGCCGGCCCTGCCCGACGCCGACTGGTACGCGGTGGCCGACGGCACCATCGACTCGGCGGTCCGGCTGGCCGACGAGATCAAGGGCAAGCGGTACGACGCCGTGGTCGGCCTCGGCGGCGGCAAGATCATCGATGTGGCGAAGTACGCGGCGGCCCGGGTCGGCCTGCCCATGGTGGCCGTCGCCACCAACCTCTCGCACGACGGGATCTGCTCGCCGGTCTCCATCCTCGACAACGACAACGGCCGCGGCTCGTACGGCGTCCCCACGCCCATCGCGATGGTCGTCGACCTCGATGTGATCCGGGACGCGCCGGTCCGCTTCGTCCGCTCCGGGATCGGTGACGCGGTCTCCAACATCTCGGCCATCGCGGACTGGGAGCTCTCCCACCGGGTCAACGGCGAGCCGGTCGACGGCCTCGCCGCCGCCATGGCCCGTACGGCGGGCGAGGCGGTCCTGCGCCACCCCGGCGGCGTCGGCGACGACGAGTTCCTCACCGTGCTCGCCGAGGCGCTGGTCCTCTCCGGGATCGCCATGTCGATCAGCGGCGACACCCGCCCCTCCTCCGGCGCCTGCCACGAGATCAGCCACGCCTTCGACCTCCTCTACCCCAAGCGCTCCGCCCTCCACGGCGAACAGGTCGGCTTCGGCGCCGCCTTCGCGATGCGGCTGCGCGGCGCCGAGGAGGAGTCGCTGCACTTCACCGAGGTGCTGCGGCGCCACGGGCTGCCCGTGCTGCCGGAGGAGATCGGCTTCACCGTCGACGAGTTCGTACGGGCCGTCGCCTACGCGCCGCAGACCCGCCCGGGACGTTTCACCATCCTTGAGCACCTCGACCTCTCCACCGACCAGATCAGGGACGCGTACGCCGACTATGCCTCGACCCTCAGTAGCTGAACTCCGCCCGGTCGTCCACCCGGCGGGGGTGAAGGACCGCCGCAGCGGCGAGCACTGGGCCGGCCGCCTGTACATGCGGGAAATCTCGCTGCGCGTCGACCGGTACCTGGTGAACACGCGGGTCACCCCCAACCAGCTGACGTACGTGATGACCGTCGCCGGTGCCCTCGCCGCCCCCGCGCTCCTGGTGCCGGGGATCACCGGCGCGCTCCTCGGCGTGCTGGCGGTCCAGCTCTATCTGCTGCTGGACTGCGTCGACGGGGAGATCGCCCGCTGGAAGAAGCAGTACTCGATGACCGGGGTCTATCTGGACCGGGTCGCCGCCTACCTCTGCGACGCGGCCGTCCTGGTCGGCTTCGGGCTGCGCGGCGCCGACCTGTGGGGCTCCGGCCGGATCGACTGGCTCTGGGCCTTCCTCGGCACGCTCGCCGCCCTCGGCGCCATCCTGGTCAAGGCCGAGACCGACCTGGTCGGCGTCGCCCGCCACCAGCAGGGGATGGCCCCGGTCAAGGAGTCCGCCTCGGAGCCGCGCTCGTCCGGCATGGCGCTGGCCCGCAGGGCCGCCGGGGCGCTCAAGTTCCACCGGCTCATCCTCGGCATCGAGGCGTCCCTGCTGATCCTGCTCCTGGCGATCGTGGACACGGTCCGGGGCGACCTGTTCTTCAGCCGTCTCGGGATCGCCGTCCTCGCCGGGATCGCCCTGCTCCAGACCCTTCTGCACCTGGTCTCGATCCTGGCGTCCAGCAGGCTCAAGTGATCCACGGCAGCAGATTCAAGTGATCCAGGGCCGTGGTGCCCGCCCCGGCTGGGCCGACCGCGTGTCGTCTGGCAGGCTCGGTTCTGAGAGCATCAGGGCTACCTTCCCGGGGCCGGGCCGTCCACGCCTGTGCCCGACCGGCTGCGCATCTTGAACACGAAAGTTTCAACTTGTGAGTGACACAACCCATGAGGGGGCGATCGCTGTGAGCGCCCCCCCGTCGCCCGACGACGGTCTGTCTCCGGCGGACCTGGCCGCCAAGTACGGCCTGTCGGTGAGCGGTGCCCGGCCAGGGCTGCGCGAGTACGTCCGGCAGCTCTGGGGCCGGCGCCACTTCATCCTGGCCTTCTCCCAGGCGAAGCTCACGGCCCAGTACAGCCAGGCGAAGCTGGGGCAGCTCTGGCAGGTGGCGACCCCCCTGCTGAACGCGGCTGTCTATTACCTGATCTTCGGGCTGATCCTCCAGACCAAGCGGGGCATCCCCCAGGAGGTGTTCGTCCCGTTCCTGGTCACCGGGGTCTTCGTCTTCACCTTCACCCAGAGCTCGGTGATGGCCGGGGTCCGCGCCATCTCCGGCAATCTGGGGCTCGTCCGGGCCCTGCACTTCCCCCGGGCCTCGCTGCCGGTCTCCTTCTCTCTCCAGCAGCTCCAGCAACTCCTGTTCTCCATGGTCGTCCTGGTCACCGTGGCGGTCCTGTTCGGCAGCTACCCCAGCCTGAGCTGGCTGCTGGTGATCCCCGCGCTGGCGATGCAGTTCCTCTTCAACACCGGCCTGGCGCTGATCATGGCGCGGCTCGGCAGCAAGACCCCCGACCTCGCCCAGCTCATGCCGTTCATCATGCGGACGTGGATGTACGCGTCCGGCGTGATGTTCTCGATCCCCGTGATGCTCAAGGACAAGCCGGGGTGGATCGCCGATGTGCTCCAGTACAACCCGGCCGCGATCTACATGGATCTGGTCCGCTTCGCGCTGATCGAGGGGTACGGCTCGGAGAACCTGCCCGCGCATGTCTGGCTCGTCGCGCTGGTCTGGGCCCTGGCGGTCGCCCTCATCGGCTTCGTGTACTTCTGGAAGGCTGAGGAGCGGTACGGACGTGGCTGAGGAGAACACCGGGGAGCGCGTCCCCACCGTCATCGCCGACGATGTGCACATCGTCTACCGCGTCAACGGCGGCAGCGGCGGCAAGGGCAGCGCCACCGCGGCCCTGAGCCGCATACTCCGCAGGGACAAGGGGGAGTCCCGCGGCGTCCGCAAGGTCCACGCGGTACGGGGCGTCACCTTCACCGCGTACCGGGGCGAGGCGATCGGCCTGATCGGCACCAACGGCTCCGGCAAGTCGACCCTGCTGCGCGCCATCGCCGGGCTGCTGCCCGCCGAGAGCGGCAAGGTCTACACCGACGGCCAGCCCTCCCTGCTGGGCGTCAACGCCGCGCTGATGAACGACCTGACCGGCGAACGCAACGTCATCCTCGGCGGTCTGGCCATGGGGATGTCCCGCGAGCAGATCAAGGAGCGCTACCAGTCGATCGTCGACTTCTCCGGCATCAACGAGAAGGGCGACTTCATCACGCTCCCCATGCGCACCTACTCCTCCGGCATGGCCGCCCGCCTCCGGTTCTCCATCGCCGCCGCCAAGGACCACGACGTCCTGATGATCGACGAGGCGCTGGCGACCGGCGACCGCAAGTTCCAGATCCGCTCCGAGGAGCGCATCCGCGAGCTGCGCAAGGAGGCGGGCACGGTCTTTCTGGTCAGCCACAGCAACAAGTCGATCAGGGACACCTGCGACCGCGTGCTCTGGCTGGAGAAGGGCGAGCTGCTGATGGACGGCCCGACCGACGAGGTCATCAAGGCGTACGAGAAGGAAACCGGCAAGTAGCCGGTACGGTACGTCGAACGCCTCCGCCGGAGCGATCGGGCGGAGGCGTTCTTCTGGTACGAACCGGACACCGATGGTCAAGGATCGGCCAAGTCCGGGTGGTCCGGGGAAGGTTGGACGTCGTCACCGCGTTGTTGCCATGCGGCCATCACCCCGGCGTGTTCCCCTGGGCTGTACAACGTAAGCTGGGCCATGCCGATTCGCGGTCAGCGGGGCGATTCCCCCGGGGGAGACCCGGCCGCCGACGGGCCTTCCGTACTCGGAGGTACGGGCGGCGTGTCCGAAAAGGGATGTATTGGGTCGGCAGTGTAGAACGGGAGATGTGACGGCAATGACGGAAAATCTCCAGCTCCGCGAGGATTTCGCCGTCCCCGTAACGGGTAACACGCGGTGACCGGCGCCCCGGATGTGCGCCCAGGACCCGCCTCGCGCACCACCCTCGACAAGGCCGCGGACGAGAACTTCCCCGTGGCCCCCTTCTTCCTCCCCCGCGCCTGGCGCGACGACCTGATGGCGGTCTACGGCTACGCCCGCCTCGTCGACGACATCGGCGACGGCGACCTCGCCCCCGGCGGCGCCGACGCCCGCCACCTGGGCGTCGACCCCGCCCTCGGCGACGACCCGGTCACCCTGCTCGACGCCTTCGAGACCGACCTGCGGCGCGTCTTCGCCCCGGCGGGCCCGCCCCCCGGCCACCCACTGCTCCGTGCGCTCACCCCCACCGTACGGCGCCGCTCCCTGGAGCCCGGACCGTTCCTCGGTCTCGTCGAGGCCAACCGGCAGGACCAGGTGGTCCGGCGGTACGAGACCTACGACGACCTGCTCGCCTACTGCGAACTCTCCGCCAACCCGGTCGGCCGGCTCGTCCTCGGCATCACCGGCACCGCGAGCCCTGAACGGCTGGGCCGCTCCGACGCCGTCTGCACGGCGCTCCAGATCGTCGAACACCTCCAGGACGTGACCGAGGACCTCGGCCGCGACCGGATCTACCTCCCCGCCGAGGACATGAAGCGGTTCCATGTCACCGAGGCGGACCTGGCGGCCCCCACCGCCAACGCCTCGGTACGCTCCCTGATCGCCTACGAGGCCGAGCGCGCCCGCCTGCTGCTGGACCAGGGACCCGCCCTGGTGGGCAGCGTCCACGGCAGGCTCCGGCTGCTCCTCGCCGGATTTGTCGCCGGAGGGCGCGCCGCCCTCGCTTCGATCGCGGCCGCCGGGCACGATGTGCTCCCCGGGCCGCCCAAACCCACCACGCCACGTCTGCTGCGCGAAGTGGGAGCTGTCTTGCGAAGTGCGCACAGAGAGGGGTGAGCCGGAACGTGGAGGGACAGACGCCCATGTCCGCGCCGGTACAGGCGGCCTACGGCTACTGCGAGGCCGTCACCGGGCAGCAGGCCCGTAATTTCGCCTACGGCATCAGACTGCTGCCGACCGAGAAGCGGCAGGCCATGTCCGCGCTGTACGCCTTCTCGCGGAGGGTGGACGACATCGGCGACGGCACGCTCGCGCCCGAGGCCAAGCAGACCCGGCTCGAAGAGACCCGGGTCCTGCTGGAGCGGGTCAGAGCGGGCGAGGTGGCCGAGGACGACACCGACCCCGTGGCTGTCGCCGTCGCGGACGCCACCCGCCGCTTCCCGATGCCGCTCGGCGCGCTCGACGAACTGATCGACGGCGTCCTGATGGACGTCCGGGGCGACACCTACGAGACCTGGGACGACCTCAAGGCGTACTGCCGGTGTGTCGCCGGCGCCATCGGCCGGATCTCCCTCGGCGTCTTCGGTACGGCGCCCGGCGCCCCGGGGGCCGAGCGCGCCGCCGAGTACGCCGACACCCTCGGCCTCGCGCTCCAGCTCACCAACATCCTGCGCGACGTCCGCGAGGACGCCGCCAACGGCCGTACCTACCTGCCCGCCGACGACCTCGCCAAGTTCGGCTGCTCCGCAGGGTTCCACACCGCCGTCCCCGCGCCGGGCGCCGACTTCGCCGGTCTGGTCCACTTCGAGGTACGGCGCGCCCGCACCCTCTTCGCCGAGGGGTACCGACTGCTGCCCCTGCTCGACCGGCGCAGCGGCGCCTGCGTCGCCGCCATGGCCGGCATCTACCGGCGGCTGCTCGACCGCATCGCCCGCGACCCCGAGGCCGTCCTGCGCGGCCGGGTCTCGCTGCCCGGCCACGAGAAGGCGTATGTCGCCGTGCGCGGGCTCTCCGGGCTCGACGCCAGGACCGTCTCCCGGCAGGCCGTCAGGAGACGCGGCTGATGTGCGGCGGCCCGCGGCTCGCCCCCACCGCTTCGCACGCATGTCCGTACGACACTCGCTCAACCATGCGTGGACACCCCGCGTCCCTGACTGCGGAAGGCTCCACCGGACCGGACCGCCCCACCGGTCCGACAACAAGGGGGAACGCATGACGAGCGCCGACGTCCGCCGTGCCGTGGTGATCGGCGGCGGCCTCGCCGGCACCACCGCCGCGCTCCGCCTCGCCGACTCCGGGGTCCGGGTCACCCTCCTCGAAGGCCGGCCCCGCCTCGGCGGCCTCGCCTTCTCCTTCCACCGGGGCGGCCTCACCGTCGACAACGGCCAGCATGTCTACCTGCGCTGCTGCACCGCCTACCGGTGGCTCCTCGACCGGATCGACGGCGCCGCGCTCGCCCCCCTCCAGGACCGCCTCGACGTCCCCGTCCTCGACGTCGGAGGGGAGCGCCCCCGGCTCGGCCGGATCCGGCGCACCGCCCTGCCCGTACCCCTGCACCTGGCACCAGGACTCGCCCGCTACCCGCACCTCTCGCTCGCCGAGCGCGCCTCCGTGGTCCGCGCCGCCCTCGCCCTCCAGCGGCTCGACCTCACCGACCCCGCCCTCGACACCGTCGACTTCGCCACCTGGCTGCGCCGCCACGGACAGTCCGCCCGTACCGTCGAAGCCCTCTGGGACCTCGTCGGGGTCGCCACCCTCAACGCCACCGCACAGGACGCCTCCCTCGCGCTCGCCGCCATGGTCTTCAGGACCGGGCTGCTCTCCGAGCCCGGCGCCGCCGACATCGGCTGGGCCCGGGTCCCGCTCGGCGACCTCCACGACACCCTCGCCCGCAAGGCCCTCGACGACGCCGGCGTCCGCACCCTCCTGCGCACCCGGGCCGGCGCCGTCACCCGCGCCGAGGACGGCGGATGGCACGTCGAAGCGGCGGGCGAACGGCTCGACGCGGACACCGTCGTCGTCGCCGTACCCCAGCGCGAGACCCACGCCCTCCTCCCCGAGGGCGCCCTCGACGCCCCCGAACGCCTCCTCGACCTCGCCACCGCGCCCATCCTCAACCTCCATGTCGTGTACGGGCGCCGGGTGCTGCGCCGCCCCTTCTTCGCCGCGCTCGGCTCTCCCGTCCAGTGGGTCTTCGACCGCACCGACGCCTCCGGACTCACCGAAGGCCAGTACCTGGCGGTCTCCCAGTCCGCCTGCCAGGACGAGATCGACACCCCGGTCGCCGAGCTGCGCGCCCGCTACCTCCCCGAACTGGAACGCCTCCTGCCCGCCGCGCGCGGCGCGGAGGTACGGGACTTCTTCGTCACCCGGGAGCGGACGGCCACCTTCGCCCCCGCCCCCGGCACCGGGCGGCTGCGCCCCACGGCCCGCACCCGCGCCCCCGGCCTCTTCCTGGCCGGCGCATGGACCGCCACCGGCTGGCCCGCGACGATGGAGGGTGCCGTGCGGAGCGGTTTCGACGCCGCGGGCGCGGCTCTCTCCGCACTCGGGCACCGCCATCACCACCCCCTACAGGAGGCGGCATGAGCCCGAGTACCGCCCCGACGAGTACTGGAACAAGAGGAGAGACCGTGCCGACTGTGCCCCCGGCCCATCCGGTTGTCGACACCCCCGACGTCAACGCGCTGCTGGAGCGGGGCCGGACCCTGTCCACGCCCGTCCTGCGCGCCGCCGTCGACCGGCTGGCCCACCCGATGGACACCGTCGCCGCCTACCACTTCGGCTGGATCGACGCCGAGGGCCGTCCCTCCGCCGGTGACGGCGGGAAGGCCGTACGCCCGGCGCTCGCCCTGGTCTCCGCGGAAGCCGCCGGCGCCGCCCCCGAGATGGGCATCCCCGGCGCCGTCGCCGTGGAACTCGTCCACAACTTCTCGCTCCTCCACGACGACCTGATGGACGGCGACGAACAGCGCCGCCACCGCGACACCGTGTGGAAGGTCCACGGCCCCGCCCAGGCCATCCTCGTCGGCGACGCCCTCTTCGCGCTCGCCAACGAGGTGCTCCTCGAACTCGGCACCGTCGAGGCGGGCCGCGCCACCCGGCGGCTCACCTCCGCCACCCGCAAGCTGATCGACGGCCAGGCCCAGGACATCTCCTACGAGCACCGCGAGCGGGTCACCGTCGAGGAGTGCCTGGAGATGGAGGGCAACAAGACCGGCGCCCTGCTCGCCTGCGCCGTCTCCATCGGCGCCGTCCTCGGCGGCGCCGACGACCGTACGGCCGACACTCTGGAGTCGTACGGACACCACCTCGGCCTCGCCTTCCAGGCCGTCGACGACCTGCTCGGCATCTGGGGCGACCCCGAGGCCACCGGCAAGCAGACCTGGAGCGACCTGCGCCAGCGGAAGAAGTCCCTGCCGGTCGTCGCCGCGCTCGCCGCGGGCGGACCGGCCTCGGAACGGCTCGGCGAACTCCTCGCCGCCGACGCCAAGAGCAGCGACTTCGAGAGCTTCTCGGAGGAGGAATTCGCGACCAGGGCGGCCCTCATCGAGGAGGCCGGCGGCCGGGAGTGGACCTCCCAGGAGGCCCGCAGGCAGTACGCCGTCGCCATCGAGGCCCTGGACCGCGTGGACATGCCGGAAACGATCCGCGCGCAGCTTGTCGCGCTCGCGGACTTCGTCGTCGTACGAAAGAGATGATCACCATTCCCATATAACCGCAGTCGCCGTCCACCGCTTCGGCACCGGACGACGGAGACCCCAGGCACAGCAGAAGAACACCACTGCACGAAGGGGAAGCCATGACAGCGACGACCGACGGAAGCCCCGGGGCCCTGAGCCCCCGCGCCGCCTCGGCCAGCGGACCGACCGACACCACGACCACCACACTCCCCGCCGCGGGCGGTGACCTCCGGGTCGCCGCCGAGCGGGCCGCCGCACGCTCCGTCGAGCATCTGCTCGGCCGGCAGGACCCCGAGGGCTGGTGGAAGGGGGACCTCGCCACCAACGTCACCATGGACGCCGAGGACCTGCTGCTCCGTCAGTTCCTCGGGGTACGGGACGCCCGTACCACCGAGGCCGCCGCCCGCCACATCCGCGGCGAACAGCGGCCCGACGGCACCTGGGCCACCTTCCACGGAGGCCCCCCGGAACTCTCCACCACCATCGAGGGATACGTCGCCCTCCGGCTCGCCGGCGACGAGCCCGAAGCCCCGCACATGGCGCTCGCCTCCCAGTGGGTACGCGAACAGGGCGGCATCGCAGCCAGCCGGGTCTTCACCCGGGTCTGGCTCGCCCTCTTCGGCTGGTGGAAATGGGACGACCTCCCCGAACTCCCGCCCGAACTGATCTTCCTGCCCCGGTGGTTCCCGCTCAACATCTACGACTTCGGCTGCTGGGCCCGGCAGACCATCGTCCCCCTCACCATCGTCTCCGCGAAGCGGCCGGTACGCCCCGCCCCCTTCCCCCTCGACGAACTCCACACCGACCCGGCCCACCCCCGCCCCGACCGCGCCTTCGCGCCGGTACGGAGCTGGGACGGCGCCTTCCAGCGCATCGACCGGGCCCTGCACGCCTACCACCGGGTCGCACCGCGCCCGCTGCGCCGCGCCGCGATGAACGCCGCCGCCCGCTGGATCATCGAACGGCAGGAGAACGACGGCTGCTGGGGCGGCATCCAGCCCCCCGCCGTCTACTCGATCATCGCCCTGCACCTGCTCGGCTACGACCTCGACCACCCCCTCCTGCGCGCCGGACTCGAATCGCTCGACCGGTTCGCCGTCTGGCGCGAGGACGGCGCCCGGATGATCGAGGCCTGCCAGTCCCCGGTCTGGGACACCTGTCTCGCCACCATCGCCCTCGCCGACGCCGGCCTCGAACCCGACCACCCGGCCCTGGTCAAGGCCGCCGACTGGATGCTCGGGGAACAGATCGTCCGGCCCGGCGACTGGGCCGTCCGCAGGCCCGGACTGACCCCCGGCGGCTGGGCGTTCGAGTTCCACAACGACAACTACCCCGACATCGACGACACCGCCGAGGTCATCCTCGCGCTGCGCCGCGTCGCCCATCCCGACCCCGACCGGGTCGACGCGGCCGTCGAGCGCGGCGCCCGCTGGAACCTCGGCATGCAGTCGCGCAACGGGGCCTGGGGCGCCTTCGACGCCGACAACACCAGCCCGTTCCCCAACCGGCTCCCCTTCTGCGACTTCGGCAAGGTCATCGACCCGCCGTCCGCCGATGTCACCGCGCACGTCGTCGAGATGCTCGCGTACGAGGGCAAGGCGCACCACCCGGCCACCCGGCGCGGCATCGAATGGCTCCTCGCCGAACAGGAGACCAACGGCGCCTGGTTCGGCCGCTGGGGCGTCAACTACGTCTACGGTACGGGCGCGGTGGTGCCCGCCCTCGTCGCGGCCGGGCTGCCCGTCTCGCACCCGGCGATCCGGCGCGCCGTCGACTGGCTCGAATCCGTCCAGAACGAGGACGGCGGCTGGGGCGAGGACCTGCGCTCCTACCGTGAGCAGGAGTGGATCGGGCACGGCGCCACCACGGCCTCACAGACCGCCTGGGCGCTCCTCGCGCTCCTCGCGGCCGGCGAGGAGGGCGGCAAGGCCGTCGAGGCGGGCATCGCCTCGCTCGCCAGGACCCAGCGGGAGGACGGCTCCTGGGACGAGCCGCACTACACCGGCACCGGCTTCCCGTGGGACTTCTCCATCAACTACCACCTCTACCGGCAGGTCTTCCCGCTCACCGCCCTCGGCCGCTATCTCCACGGCGACCCCCAGGCACAGACCCCCCGCCCCGGCATCCGTCAGGGCGTCTGATGGGGCGGCCCACGGGGCCGTCCCTCGCCCCGGGGACCCCCCTGCTGATCGCCTGCGCGCTCGGCATCGAACGGCTCGCCCTGCGTGGCGCGGGACGGGGCGCCACCGCGGGCCCCGTCACCGTGCTCCGTACCGGGATGGGGCCCAGGAACGCCGAGCGCGCCGTGGACCGCGCGCTCGGCGAACCCCGGTACCGGGACGCCGCCGTCGTCGCCGCCGGATTCTGCGCCGGGCTCACCCCCGGCATGGGCCCGGGCGATCTGATCGTCGCCGACGAGACCCGGGACGCCGAGGGCGCCACCCCCTGCGCGGGCACCGACCGACTCGTCGCCGCACTCACCCGGGCGCTCCCCGGGCGCACCGTCCACACCGGGCCGCTCACCGCCTCCGGCCATGTCGTACGGGGCCAGGAGCGGGCCGCCCTGCGGGCCACCGGCGCACTCGCGGTGGACATGGAGTCCGCCACCACGCTGCGGCGCGCCCTGGCCGCCGGGCCACGCCCGGTTGCGGCCGTCCGGGTGGTCGTGGACGCTCCCGAGCATGAGCTGGTCCGTATCGGCACCGTGCGAGGGGGAATATCAGCCTTCCGTGTTCTTCGTGCCGTACTTCCGGCTTTCCATGAATGGCACCGTTCTGTGTTGCTCCCCAGGAGGTGAGCTAGATGGCCATGCCGCTCCGCCAGACCATCAGGGTCGGGACCTACCTCTTCGAACAGAAGCTCCGCAGGCGTGAGAAGTTCCCGCTCATCGTCGAGCTGGAACCCCTCTACGCCTGCAACCTGGCCTGCGAAGGCTGCGGCAAGATCCAGCACCCCGCCGGGGTGCTGAAGCAGCGCATGCCGGTGGCGCAGGCGGTCGGCGCGGTGCTGGAGTCCGGGGCTCCCATGGTCTCCATCGCCGGCGGCGAGCCGCTGATGCACCCCCAGATCGACGAGATCGTCCGGCAGCTCGTGGCCCGGCGGAAGTACGTCTTCCTCTGCACCAACGCGATGCTGCTCCGCAAGAAGATCCACAAGTTCACGCCCTCGCCGTACTTCGCCTTCGCGGTCCACATCGACGGGCTGCGCGAGCGGCACGACGAGTCCGTCGCCAAGGAGGGCGTGTTCGACGAGGCCGTCGCAGCCATCAAGGAGGCCAAGCGGCGCGGCTTCCGGGTGACCACCAACTCGACGTTCTTCAACACGGACACCCCGCAGACCGTCATCGAGGTCCTCAACTACCTCAACGACGACCTGAAGGTCGACGAGATGATGATCTCGCCCGCCTACGCCTACGAGAAGGCCCCCGACCAGGAGCACTTCCTCGGCGTCGAGCAGACCCGGGAGCTCTTCAGGAAGTCCTTCGCCGGGGGCAACCGGGGGCGCTGGCGGCTGAACCATTCGCCGCTCTTCCTGGACTTCCTGGAGGGCAAGGCCGACTTCCCGTGCACCGCGTGGGCCATCCCCAACTACTCGCTCTTCGGCTGGCAGCGCCCCTGCTATCTGATGAGCGACGGATACGTGCCCACCTACCGTCAGCTCATCGAGGAGACCGACTGGGAGCAGTACGGCCGCGGCAAGGACCCCCGGTGCGCCAACTGCATGGCGCACTGCGGCTACGAACCGACCGCCGTGCTCGCCACCATGGGCTCCCTCAAGGAGTCCCTCCGCGCGGCCAGGGAGACGGTCGTCCAGTCACGCTGAGCCGTCCCGCCGCACCGAGCCGTCCCACCGCATCGGGACGACTTGCCACAGAGACGACGTACCAGAGAGACGACGTACGACCGGGCGGGGAGCGTCCGCAGGGGGGCTTCCGGGAGAAGCCGACGGACCTCCCCGCCCATCTGTGAGCCGGACCAGACAGAGCCGGACCAATCAGAGAGGGGGCCGCGCGTGTCCGTCTTGGAACACATCCGGGGGCCGCACGATCTCAAGGCACTGACGGCGAGCGAACTCGATCAACTGACGCGGGACATCAGGGAGTTCCTGATCCAGGCGGTGGCGCGGACGGGCGGCCATCTCGGGCCCAACCTCGGGGTGGTGGAACTGACCGTCGCCCTGCACCGGGCCTTCGACTCGCCCGCCGACCGCATCCTGTGGGACACCGGACACCAGGCCTATGTCCACAAACTCCTCACCGGACGGCAGGACTTCTCCAAGCTGCGCGGCAAGGGCGGGCTCTCCGGCTATCCCTCGCGGGCCGAGTCGCCGCACGACATCATCGAGAACTCGCACGCCTCGACCGTCCTCGGCTGGGCGGACGGCCTCGCCAAGGCCAACGAGGTGCTGGCACGCGGCGACCATGTCGTCGCGGTGATCGGGGACGGGGCGCTGACCGGCGGGATGGCCTGGGAGGCGCTGAACAACATCGCCGCCGCCAAGGACCGCCCCCTCGTCATCGTCGTCAACGACAACGAACGCTCGTACGCGCCGACCATCGGCGGCCTCGCCCACCATCTCGCCGCCCTCCGCACCACCGACGGCTACGAACGGATCCTCGCCTGGGGCAAGGAGGTGCTGAACTCCACCCCGGTCGTCGGCCGGACCCTGTACGGCTCGCTGCACGGCGCCAAGAAGGGGTTCAAGGACGCCGTCGCCCCGCAGGGCCTCTTCGAGGACCTGGGACTCAAGTACGTCGGGCCCGTCGACGGCCATGACATCGCCGCCGTGGAGTCCGCGCTCCGCCGCGCCAAGCGCTTCGGCGGCCCGGTCATCGTGCACTGCATCACCCAGAAGGGACGCGGTTACGAGCCCGCGCTCCAGGACGAGGCCGACCACTTCCACACCGTCGGGGTGATGGACCCGCGGACCTGCGAGCCGCTCGCCCCGGCCGCCGGGCCTTCCTGGACCTCGGTCTTCCGCGACGAGATCGCCGAGATCGGCGAGGAGCGCCCCGATGTCGTGGCGATCACCGCGGCCATGCTCCACCCCGTGGGGCTCACCGCCTTCGCCGAGCGCTTCCCCGACCGGGTCTGGGACGTGGGGATCGCCGAGCAGCACGCGGCGGTCTCCGCCGCCGGGCTCGCCACCGGCGGACTCCACCCCGTCGTCGCCGTCTACGCGACCTTCCTCAACCGCGCCTTCGACCAGCTTCTGATGGATGTCGCCCTGCACCGCTGCGGCGTCACCTTCGTCCTCGACCGGGCCGGGGTCACCGGCGTCGACGGGCCCTCGCACAACGGCATGTGGGACATGTCGATGCTCCAGTGCGTCCCCGGACTCCGGATCGCCGCGCCGCGCGACGCCGGGCAGCTACGGGCCCAGCTCCGCGAGGCCGTCGCCGTGGACGACGCGCCGACCGTGGTCCGCTTCCCCAAGGCGGCGGTGGGCCCGGACATCCCCGCCGTCGGGCGGATCGGCGGGATGGACGTGGTGCGCCGGGCCCCGGCCGGTGATGACGGGGCACCGGCCGAGGACGTGCTGCTCGTCGGGGTCGGCGCGCTCGTACCGGTCTGCCTCGGCGCCGCCGACCTCCTCGCGGAGCGCGGCGTAGGGTGCACCGTGGTCGACCCGCGCTGGGTCAAACCCGTCGACGAACACCTCGCGCCGCTCGCCGCCCGCCACCGGCTGGTCGCCGTGGCCGAGGACAACAGCCGTACCGGCGGGGTGGGTTCCGCCGTCGGACAGGCGCTGCGGGACGCCGGGGTCGACGTACCGCTCCGTACCTTCGGCATCCCCGAACAGTTCCTGGCACACGCCAAACGCGGCGAGGTGCTGGCCGACCTCGGTCTCACCCCGGTCGAGATCGCGGGCCGTATCAGCGCCGCCCTCACCGGCAAGGAGCGCGCACGATGAACGTCACCCCGCCACCCGGGCCGTCGTCCGGGCCGCCACCCGGCCCGCCCGCCGAGGAGCGGCCCAAGGGGTTCGACCTGCCCCGGCTGCTCGCTGAGCGCGGCGCGGAACGGTACGAGCTGCACAGCAGACACCTCAACCACCAGCTCCCGCGCATGCTCCGCACCATCGGCTTCGACCGGGTCTACGAGCGGGCCGAAGGCGCCTACTTCTGGGACGCCGACGGCAACGACTACCTGGACATGCTCGCGGGCTTCGGTGTGATGGGCCTCGGCCGGCACCACCCCGTCGTCCGCAAGGCGCTCCACGACGTCCTGGACGCCTCGCTCGCCGACCTGACCCGCTTCGACTGCCAGCCGCTCCCCGGCCTCCTCGCCGAGCGCCTGCTCGCGCACACCCCCCACCTGGACCGGGTGTTCTTCGGCAACAGCGGTACGGAAGCCGTCGAGACCGCCCTGAAGTTCGCCCGGTACGCCACCGGGCGGACCAGGATCCTCTACTGCGGCCACGCCTTCCACGGGCTGACCACCGGCTCGCTCTCGGTCAACGGCGAGGACGGCTTCCGGGACGGCTTCGCCCCGCTGCTGCCCGACACCGAGATCCCGCTCGGCGACCTCGGCGCGCTCGAACGCGAGCTGGCCCGGGGCGATGTGGCCGGCTTCGTCGTGGAGCCGATCCAGGGCAAGGGCGTGCACGCCGCGCCGCCCGGCTTCCTGAAGGCCGCGCAGGAGCTGCTCCACCGGCACAAGGCGCTGCTCATCGTCGACGAGGTGCAGACCGGACTCGGCAGGACCGGCGACTTCTACGCGTACCAGCACGAGGCGGGCGTGGAGCCGGATCTCGTCTGTGTGGCCAAGGCGCTCTCCGGGGGGTATGTGCCGGTCGGCGCGACCCTCGGCAAGGAGTGGATCTTCCGGCGCGTCTACTCCTCCATGGACCGGGTCCTGGTGCACTCCGCGAGCTTCGGCTCCAACGCCCAGGCCATGGCGGCCGGTCTCGCCGTGCTCGCGGTGATGGAGGACGAGGGGACGGTCGCCAACGCCCGGGCCACCGGGGAGCTGCTGAGATCACGGCTGGCCGCCCTCGTGGACCGTTACGAGCTGCTGCACGACGTGCGCGGCCGGGGGCTGATGGTCGGGATCGAGTTCGGCCGGCCGCACTCGATCGCCCTGCGCGGCCGGTGGGCGATGCTCCAGGCGGCCCGTAAGGGGCTCTTCGCGCAGATGGTCGTCGTACCGTTGCTCCAGAAGCACCGGATCCTCACCCAGGTCTCCGGCGACCACCTCGAAGTGATCAAACTGATTCCGCCATTGATCATCGGCGAACGCGAGGTGGACCGGTTCGTCACCGCCTTCACCGCCGTGATGGACGACGCCCACAGCGGCGGCGGACTGATGTGGGACTTCGGCAGGACCCTGGTCAAGCAGGCCGTCGCCAACCGGTAGCGTCCGCCGGAGGCGCCTCCGGGGGAGTTGGCCGATCCCCGACGGTCCACTGTGCCTCCAGGGCAAGAAATTTGCCCTGGAGGAAAGCGTCTGGCGCAATAGTCCTATGAGCCCACCCGCTGCCGGAGAGTCGGCCGACGAACTGCCCGACCAGGTGCCGGACATCGCGCCCCGCCTGCGCGCACTGCGCCGTGGCCGGCGGCTCACCCTGGAGGCCGCCGCGCGGCGCGCCGGGCTCTCGCCCGCCCATCTCTCCCGGCTGGAGACGGGCCACCGGCACCCCTCGCTCCCCATGCTGCTGGGGCTCGCCCGGATCTACGGGACGACCGTCTCCGAGCTCCTCGGCGAGGTCCCGCCGGAGCGGCAGCCCATCATCCGGGGCAGCCGGGCGGAGCCCGTGGAGGCCGACGGCTGGACGTACCAGCAGGCCGGCGGCGCCGGGCGGGCCATGCAGCCGCTCCGTCTCGAAGTGCCGTACGGAGCGGCCCAGGGCGAGCTGGTCCGGGTCCACCCGGGCGAGGAGTGGCTGTACGTACTCGACGGGCGGCTCCGGCTGAGCCTGGGCGACACCACGTATCTGCTCGGCCCCGGGGACAGCGCGCACTTCGACTCCCTCACCCCGCACCGGATGGGCGCGGCGGGACCCGAGGGGGCCGGGCTGCTCTTCGTCCACACCCTGCTCCAGAGCCCGTCCGCCGATCTCTGTGTCGGCGACTCGGCCCACCCCTTCTGACCCGGCCCCGACCCCGATCCGACCCCGACGACCATGGAGAGAGATCCGCCATGCCCCCGACACCGCACCCGGAACCACGGACCGAGCCGCCGGCGGAACCGCCGGTGGGAGCGCCTGCGGACGGTCCCGGGCCGGTCATGGACGAGGAGCGGAAGTTCCCGCGCGGGCTGGTGATCCGGCTCTTCGTCTATCTGATCGCCGGCCATGTCTTCGCGGCCTTCCTCTACCTCCTCTTCACCGTCGGCGAGTAGCGCCCGGGGCGGGGGCGTCAGGCCGTGCCGGTGTCGACCAGACGAGCGCGCAGCCGCTCGCGGGTGGCGGGCGCCAGCCCCAGGCCCTCGGAGAGATACCGGTCGGCCGAGCCCCAGTTCCGCTCGATGGTCTCGAAGGCCGCCGCCAGATAGCCGGCCCGGGCGTCGAAGAGCGGGCCGAGCAGTTCGGCCGCCTCCGCCGGCACCTCGTCGGCCACCCCGTCGCCCCGGTGGAAGGTGTAACGGCGGTGCGGGTCGTTCGACTTGAGGTAGTCCGCCTCGATCGCGTCCCGCTCGGCCCCGACCGCGAGCAGCACCACGGCGACGGAGATCCCCGCCCGGTCCTTGCCCGCAGCGCAGTGCAGCAGCGCGGGCACGCTGTCCTCGGCGAGCGCGTGCAGCAGCCGGCCGTGTTCGGCCGTGCGCCCGGTCACGATCGTGCGGTACGAGGCGGTCATCCGGGCCGCCGCGGCGCCGTCCGAGAGAAGCGAGCGGAGGGTCGCGAGATCGCCGTTCCGGACCATGTGCCAGAACTCGGCGCCCTCGGCCGGATCGGAGAGCGGAATGTTCACGTTGCGTACGCCCGCGAGTTCCACATCCTCGCCGTCGAGCTTGATATCGGCGGAATTCCGGAAGTCGAAAACGGTGTGCAGTCCGAGACCGGAGAGAAAGGCGGAGTCGTCGGCGGTCGCCCGGGCGAGATGCCCGCTGCGGTAGAGCGCCCCGTACCGTATCCGCCCCCCGTCCACCGTCGGCAGCCCGCCGACATCGCGGAAGTTGCGCACTCCGGACAGCTCGGGCTCGGTGGCCGGGACCTGCGGCGACTGCTGCGTCACGCCTGCTCCTCCGGGTCTTCTGCCGTCGGCGCTGCTCGCCGGCGGCGTCGGTCCCGACCCTACGACATGGGGACGCGCCGTCCCATGGGGCCGAGGGACGACCGAGGGGGCCGGGGTGCTGACCCGTCGGGAGGGAATAAAACGCCTAAATCATCACCTGTCCGTCTTGGGTGATTGCGCACAACCTGCCCCGTTCCCGGGGGAGATGGGGGGCGTGTGGTGAGCAGGATCATATCCGTGACGTTCCGTGGCGGTGGGGCGAAAGGGAAAGGCGAACTCGAAAGGGAATTGAAGCGCCGCCTCCACACAGGGTGACGGGCGATCTTCGGGTGACGACGGACCGGCGGGGAGCGCGCCTTGTCCAGGGAACAGGGATGGCTTGTTCCGGCCGTCGCACTCGCCTACGTTCACCAGCAATCCGGGCGGAACGCCGAATCCTGCCGCCGCCCCGGGGACCACCATCCATCCGAACACTTCACGCGTGGCAGGAGCGGGGGACCCAGGTAGTACGCCGTTCCGGTGCCCCGGCACCGGGGACGGCTCGGGGTGAAGTCGCGCACCACGCGCGGCCGGGCAACTCCAGCCCGAACCCGACAGCTCACCTCGCAGGCGCCGGAGAGGAACGCGACATGTCCGCGAAGGGCAAGCACCGCCGCCCCAAGTCCCATCCGTTCTCCCGCCGGTTCTTCGCCGCGTCCACCGGCGGCGCCGCCATCGCCCTGCCGCTCATCGGCGCCACCGGCGCCCACGCGGCGCAGCCGGCCGCACCCGCCGCCGTACCGGAGACCGCGCCCGCCGCGCACACCGCCCCGGCCGCGTTCCGGGCGGCGCCCGCCGGGACGGAGGCGGCCTCCGCGACCCAGGTGTCCCGGACGGCCACCACCACCGTACGGACCTACTCCGTGGTCGCCGGGGACTACCTCGCCAAGATCGCCGACGAGCAGCATGTCCAGGGCGGCTGGCAGCGGCTGTACGAGGACAACCGGCAGGCCGTGGGGGCCGATCCGGGGCTGATCCACCCCGGCCTGAAGCTCACCATCGGCGCGAAGGCGACCGCCCGCTCGCAGTCGTCCGCCGGGCTCGCACGCTCCGCCACCCCCGAGAAGCCCGCCGCGCCGGCGCGCCCGGCGGAGAGCGCGAAGCAGTCGGAGCCCACCAGGTCTTCGAACTCCGGAGGCTCCGCGAAGACTTCCGCGTCGTCCGGACCGGCCACCTCGTCGAACACGTCGGGCTCGGCGGACTCCTCGTCGCAGCGCTCCACCGCCGCCTTCACCCTGCCGGTGGACGGCGTCGGGATCGGCACCCCGTACCGCGCCTCGGGCTCCAACTGGTCCAGCGGCTACCACACCGGCGTGGACTTCGTGGCCTCCTCCGGCACCACCGTCAAGGCGGTCGGCGCGGGCACCGTCGTGACCGCCGGGTGGGGCGGCGCGTACGGCAACCAGGTCGTCATCCGGCACGACAACGGCATGTACTCGCAGTACGCGCACCTCTCCCAGCTCTCCGTCTCGGCCGGCCAGACCGTCTCCACCGGTCAGCAGATAGGGCTCTCCGGCGCCACCGGCAATGTGACCGGACCGCACCTGCACTTCGAGATCCGCACCGGCCCCGATTACGGCTCGGACGTGGACCCGCTGGCCTTCCTCCGGCAGCAGGGCGTCTCCGTCTGACCGGCACTTTTCAGGACGCCGCCCGGCACCTCGGCAGGTGCCGGGCGGCGTCGTTCCCGTCCGCCGGCCTTCCCGCATCTCCCGTCGCTCCCGGTATTCCCGGTTCCGGGGAGAACGGGCAATGTTCTTTCTCACCCCGCGTCAACCCCCGCCTACGGTCGCGTAGGTCACATCACCAGGGGGAAAATTCCCGGTTGTGGCAGATGAATCGAGAGCGAGCGGCAGCAGAGCGGGCAGAGCGAGGACGGGGCACGACACCGTGTTCGCGTCGTACGCGGCGATAGGCGACAGCTTCACGGAGGGCGTGGGGGATCCGGGGCCCGACGGGCGCTTCGTCGGCTGGGCGGACCGGCTCGCGGTCCTCCTCGCCGACCGGCTCCCGGCGCCCGGCGCGGACGCGGACCCGGTGCACGGGGACTTCCGCTACGCCAACCTCGCCGTACGGGGCAGACTCCTCGACCAGATCGTCGAGGAGCAGATCCCCCGGGCCCGGGAACTCGCCCCGGACCTGGTGACCTTCTGCGCGGGCGGCAACGACATCCTCCGCCCCGGCACCGACCCCGACGATGTCGCCGAGCGCTTCGAGCGGGCCGTCGCCGAACTCACCGGCGCCGTCGGCACGGTCATGCTCGCCACCGGGTTCGACACCCGGGGCGTGCCGGTACTGCGCCATCTGCGGGGCAAGATCGCCACGTTCAACGAGCACACCCGGGCCATCGCCGACCGGTACGGCTGCCCCGTGCTCGACCTCTGGTCCCTCAGGACCGTCCAGGACCGGAGGGCCTGGGACGACGACCGGCTCCACCTCTCGCCCGAGGGGCACACCCGGGTCGCGCTCCGCGCCGGGCAGGTGCTGGGCGTCGACGTACCGGCCGACCCGGACCAGCCGTGGCCGCCGCTGCCGCCGCGCGGCACCCTCGAAGTGCGGCGCGACGACATCCACTGGGCGCGCGAGTACCTGGTGCCCTGGATCGGGCGGAGGCTGCGCGGCGAGTCCTCTGGCGACCATGTGGAGGCAAAACGTCCGGACCTTCTCCCGCTCGACCACGGCTGACGGGGCGGGGCCGGGCGGCGCTCAGCGGGGCGTGATCCGGAGACGAGTGCCCGCCGGGGCGCCGGGCGGGGCGCCCGGACCCGGGCCCGTGCCTGTCGGAGAGCCGGCCGGGAACCCGGCCGGGACGCGTTCCAGGACGCCGCCCGCGAAGACGTCGTACAGCGGCAGCGACTCCAGGTGGACGTAGCCGATATGGCAGTCGCAGACCGCGAGCGGGCAGGGCCGGGGCGCGAGCGCGCGGCGGTACGAGCCGTCGTAGAGGTTTCCCAGTTCGGCCGGGACGAAGTGGCAGCGCCGCACCGTACCCTCGCCGTCCACCGAGATCACCGACTCGCCGGTCCGGCAGGGCAGCCCGGCCGAGCGGTGCGGATGGCGGCTGTACGGGAAGAGCGGGTCCAGCTCCGTCCAGCGGGCGGCCTCCTCGTCCGTGTACGTGTGCCCCTCGGCCGCGTTGATCCAGAGATAGACGTGCGGGGGCAGTTCGGCGCGGAGCCGGCGCGCCTGCTCCAGATGCGCGTCGAGGCCGACGACGCCCACACTGAACCGGACCGAGCGCTCCGTGAGTTCGCGCGCCTTCGCCAGGAAGCGGTCGTACGGCGTCTGCCCCGGGTGGTATGTGCACCACAGGGCGAGCTTGGCGGGGTCGGCGCCGTCCAGCCATCCGGTGCGGAAGCTCAGATTGGTCTGGATGGCCACCCGGCGGACATGTGGGAGCCGGGACAGGTCGGTGAGCGCCTTCCGGTACCAGGAGCGGACCAGGCCCTCGCCCCAGGGGGTGAAGAGCACGGAGAGCCGGTCCTCGCTCGCTGCGGCCCAGCCGGTGAACCGCTCCAGGGCGGCCCGGTCGGCGCGGAGCCGCTCGGGGCTGTCGCGCCGCTTGGCGAAGGGGCAGTACGGACAGTCGTAGTCGCAGGAGGCGAGCGGCCCGCGATAGAGGATCGTCAGCTCCCTGGGGCCGGAGCCGGGGCCGGGGCTGGTGCTGGGGGTGCGGCTGGTGCTGGAGGTCCGGTCGCCGGCGATGTCTTCGCGCGGACCCGGCTCGGGTCGGGGGGCCGTCATGGCGGGCTACTTCGACTCGTACGCGGCCATCGCGGCCCGTACGGCAGGTGAGAAGAGCGCGGGGCCCAGCGCGTCCGAGTGGGCGAGCCCCTCGGGGGAGAGGCGCACCATCTCCGGGCCCGTGTCCGGGGCCAGCCAGCCGAGCGCCGCGAAGCGCGCCAGCTCCGCCCCGAAGTGCTCGCCGGGGTCCGCGCCGAACCGCGCGCGGTACTCCGCCACCACCATGCCCCCGGCCTGGAGCAGCGACTGGAGCAGATGGCGGCGGCGCGCCTCGTCCCCGTCGATCCGCCGGCCCACCTCCGCCCGCGAGAAGTCCTCCGTGGCCGTGTAGGCGTCGATGATCGCCCGTATCTCCCGCATGTCCACGGCGTAGTCGAAGGAGTAGTGCAGCCGCGAGGTGTACGAGCGGGCCCCGCACCCCAGGCCGATCATCCCGTCGGTCTGGCAGGCGTGGTCGTCGGCCCCCTGCGGCGGCGCGTCCCGGCGCCGGAACATCCGCATCGACACCTGCTCGTACCCCTCGGCGAGCAGATGGTCACGGCCCTGCCGGTAGAGGTCCAGCCGCTGCCGGTCCCAGGCGGCGTCGCCGGCCGCGCCGAGCCGGCCCAGACCGGTGAGCGGCCGTACGTACAGCGGGTACAGATAGAGCTCCTCGGGCCGCCAGGCGAGCGCGGCGTCCAGCGAGTGGCGCCAGCTCGCCGGGGTCTGGCCGTCGATGCCGTAGATCAGGTCGATGTTGAGGACCGGGATCCGGGCCGCCCTGATCCGACCGAGCGCGGCCTCGACCTCGGCGCGCCGCTGGGGGCGTACGGCGGCCCGCGCCTCCGTGTCCACGAAGCTCTGCACACCGATGCTCAGCCGGGTGGCGCCCCGCTCCGCGAGCACCGCGAGACGGTCGGCGGTGGCGGTGGCCGGGGAGGTCTCCACGGAGAGCGGGACGGCCCGCAGGTCGGCGCCCATCCGCAGCTCGGCGATGTCGCAGAGCCGGGTCAGCTCGTCGGCGGTCAGATAGGTGGGGGTGCCGCCGCCGAAGGCCGCCGAGGCGAACCGTACCGGCCGCCCGTCCGCCCCGGCGCCGTCCAGCGCCTCCCGGACCGCGCCCGCCTGCCGCTCCAGCGCGTCCAGATACCGGGTGGTCAGCCCGTCGGGCGCGCCGATCCGGGTGAAGAGGTTGCAGAAGCCGCAGCGCACCTCGCAGAACGGGATGTGCAGATAGAGGGAGAGCGCGTCGGTGGGCTCCCCGGCCCACGCCTCGGCGAGCGCCGGGCGGTCGGGGAGCGGACGGTAGGCCGTCTTGTGCGGATAGGCGTAGACGTAACTCTCGTACGGACGCGGGACGGCCCCGGTGGGCGTGGGGGCGGCGGTCGCGGCGGGCGGTGGGGTCATGAGGCGGTCCCGTGCTCAAGGAAGAAGTGGGCGTACGGCACGGTCCAGACGGACGGGTGGGCCAGCCGGTGGCCGCTCCAGCCGTCGTCGCCGTAGGCGGTGCCATGGTCGGAGCAGACGATCGCGAAGCACCGGCGGCGGCCGCTCGCGGCGGCGAAGAGCCGGCCGATATGCCGGTCGACGTATTCCAGCGCGGCGGCGTGGGTCTCCCGGGTGTCGCCCGCCTCGGCGGTGGCGCCGGGGAGGTGGAACCAGTTCGGCTGGTGCAGCGCGGAGACATTGACGAAGAGGAACAGCCGCCGCTCCGGGGGGAGTCCGGCGATCACCTTCTCGGCGCGGGCGACCTGGGCCTCGAAGGAGACCGGGGAGGCCACCCCGAACTCCGGCTCCCAGTGGCTCTCCTGGAAGAGGCCGGGCAGGACCGAGCCGAGCGGGCCCCGCCCGGTGAAGAAGCCGACGCCGCCGACGCACACCGTGCGGTAACCGGCCGCCGCGAGCCCCGTGACCAGGTCGGGGGTGTCGTGGACATAGGTACGGGCCGCGGTGGACTCGCTGCCCGCGAAGCGCGCGGCGAAGAGCCGGGGGTGCGGCCCCCGGGCGGCCGGGGTGGGCAGGAAACCCGCGAAGATCGCCTGGTGGGAGGCGTAGGTGAAGGTGCCGGGCGCGTGCCGCTCCTCCCAGCCGCCGGGCGGCAGATGGCGGGCGAGATGCGGGATACGGCCCGCCTCGGCCAGCTCGCACGCCACGTCGTACCGGAGCGTGTCCAGGGTGACGAGCAGGAGATCGTCCCGCCCGACCACCTCGTTCATGTCGGGGGTCCCGGAGGCGTCCGGGGTGCGGGGGCGGGGGCCGAGCCGGTTCACACGTCCTGCCTCTCGGGCCGGGGGAGGGACGGGGTCGTGGCGGTCGCGAATGCGGTGGTCGCGGTGGCGGTACGCGCCGGGCGCCCGGGGAGCGCGGCGAGCTGTGCCGCGTAGGTGTCGAGACCGGCCGCCGCGCGCTCCGGGAGCCCGGTGAGGCCGGGGAGGAGGTCGCCGAAGGCGTTGACCTCGCCGACCGTGTACCGCCGCCAGCTCGGGGCGGGCAGCAGATCGACGCCCACGCAGTGGGTGGCGGGGAAGCAGCCGGCCGCCGCCTCGCAGGTCGCGAGCGCGGCGGCGAAGGAGCCGCCCGCCGCGTCGACCGTGGCGCGGAGCGCGTCGAGATCGCCCCGGGCGCCGCCGAGATGGAGGTTGGTCATCGGCGAGGCGCTGGTCCTGACGACCACATGGGTGGCGCGCCCCGCGATCACCACCACCCGCAGATCGGCCGAGCGGCCCCGCTGGGTCCCCTTGGGCATCCACCGCTCGATGTGCAGCCCGTCGGGCGCGAGGGTGTCGACGATCGCGGCGACCTCGCGCTCGGCCGTGTAGCGGCGCACCCGCAGGGAGTTGTAGAGGCGGCCCGCGCCGTCCCGCTCCACGGAGGTGACGGCGCTGACCCGCCCGGGACCCGCCGTCCGTACGGCGAGCACCCCGGAGGCCGAGGAGCCGTGGGCGATCTTCACGAACGCCCCGCGCACCCCGGCCGCCGCCATCCGCTCCCGTACGTCCGCCCACCCCGTCACGGCGGGCGCGGCCGGGCCCGAGGTGGGCGAGAGCGGGACCGGCACCCCGGCCCCGTCCAGCACCCCGTGGGTGAGCCGCTTGTCGAAGAGGACCGCCAGCTCCTCCGGGTCGTCCAGCACCTTCGCCCCGGCCGCCCCGGCCGCCCGGCCCACCGCGCGGGCCGCCGCGGTGAACCGCTCGTACCAGCGTCCCGTGCCCTCGACCCGGGTCGGGTCCGCGACCCCGGAGAGCAGCCGGTGCACCTCCGGGTCCTCGCCGGGGGAGTCGAGCCGTACGGTCTCCCCGGCGGTGAACCCGGCCCGGCCGCGCACCACGTCGAGCCAGCCGATCTCACGCGCCGGGGGCAGCCCGGCGGCGCGTACGGCGTCCTGGAAGAGGGCGAGGCGGCGGTTGCCGGGGATACCGACCACCGCCAGCCGGGGCGGGCCGTCCTGGCCGCTGGGGGAGGCGCTCATGGGTTACTCGGCCACCGCGACGTAGCGGTACGCCTCACCCTCCTCGTCGGTGTCGTCGGCGTCGGCGGTCTGCGGGTCGGAGACGTCGACCTCCACCCCGGCCGCGCCGAGCGTGGCGACCAGCTCGTCCCGTACGGCGTCGCCCAGGTAGTGGTGGTGCAGGTCGAGCTTCTTGAGGTGGGTGAGCGGCTGTCCGTCGAGGAGCGCCCGGCCGCCCGGGTCGCCGAGGATGCCCAGGGAGAGGTCGAGGGTCTCCAGCCGGGCCACCACCGGGGCGGTGGCCAGCGCGCCCGCGATCTGGTCCTGGATCACGCTGTCGCGCAGCCCCAGCGAGCGCAGCAGCGGGAACCGCTCGCCGTTCAGGATCGGCGCCAGATCGGCGAGGCCCGTGGTCGCGCCGTATTCGTCCGAGCCGAGCCAGAGGTCCAGGTGGGTCAGCGCGGGCAGCTCGGACGCGGCGATGTCCCGCACCACAGCGGAGTCCAGACCGCCCGTCTCGACGGTCAGCGAGCGCAGCCGCGCGTGCCGTACGGGCGGGAACGCCAGCCCGGTGCCGCCCCGGGCGCCGAAGCTCTCCAGCTCGGGGAAGGCGTCCAGCAGCGGGGAGAGCGAGGACTGGGTGATCCAGGAGATCTCGCACTCGTCGAAGGTCATGTCGCCGATGAACAGGGCGCGCAGGGCGGGCAGCCGGTCGCGGGCCGCGACGAGGGCCGCCACGATCGGCTCGGACGAGGAGTCGTACGCCTCGCTCCACGCACCCACGATCAGGGCGCGGACGGCGGTGGTGTCCACCGCCTCGGTGAAGCGGGCGAGGAGCTCGGGCCACTCCTCCGCCGCGTCGTAGGTGTCGGTGGAGAGCCGCCAGGCCACCGAGGCCGGGTCGGGCAGCGCCGCCCCGGCCGCGCCGTCCGGCCCGGGGAAGGGGAACGAGGGCAGGCCGTGCAGTTCCCGCAGGTGCTCGCCAATGGTCATGAGGGACGCTCCAGACGCCGTTGTGCGGTGATCGGCTGAACGGGAGCATTTGTACCAAGCGCCACTGACAACGCCGCCGCGCGGGGACGAAGCCCGGGTGACGGACGGGTGCGCGGGCGGTGCGCGGGCGGTGCGCGGGAGGGGGCGGAGGCGGGTGCGGAGGCGGTGCGGAGGCGGGGGCTCGTACGGCTGTACGCCCCGCCCCGCGCCCCCTCCGTCAGACCCTGGCCGCCAGCAGGTCGTCCCGGCCGATCAGGGCCTCCGAGCCCTCGGCGGTACAGGCGTGGGCGCCCGCGATCGCGCCGAGCGCCGCGCTCCGTTCGAGGTCCAGGCCGGCCAGCCGCCCGTACAGGAACCCGCAGACATACGCGTCGCCCGCGCCGTTGGAGTCCACCACCGGCGCGGGCGGGGCGGTCGCCGGGACCGGGCGCGGGGTACGGCCGCCGTCCCGGCTCATCAGATACGAGCCGCCCGCGCCCGCCGTCGCGATCACCGCCTCGGCCCGCCCCTCGCGCAGGATCTCCCGCATCACCGAGGCGATCCGCTCACCGGCCCCGGCGGCGCTGAGGAAGACCAGGTCGGCACGGAGGGCGAACTCCCGGTGGTAGTCGGAGAGTCCGTCCCAGTCGTGCAGATCGGTCGAGACCGGGCGGCCGAGCGCCTCGATGTCGTCGAAGAGGTGCCGGGTGAAGTTGGTGATCGACAGGTGGACGTGGCGGGCACGCTCCAGATGCGGCAGATAGAACGCGCGCGGCATCCGCAGCTCCTCGGGGTCCCGCGCGTCGTGGAAGGACATCCGCCGGCCCGTCCGGTCGACCAGGTTGACCGCGCGCCGGGTGCCCAGCGGCGCGGTGAGCGTCTCGAAGTCCACCCCGCCCGCCGTGAGCCGCTCCCTGACCTGGGTGCCGGTCCAGTCGTCGCCCAGATAGTCGAGGAACTTGACGTTCAGCCCCAAGTTCCGGCAGCCCAGGGCCACATTGCCGCCGGTCTGCCCGGGCCACTCACGGATCGGCCCCACCGGTACGGAGTCGGCCAGCGGCACCGGCAGCGAATCGACCCGGACGACGGTATCCACCCCGCTGCCCCCGACGACCAGCACATCGTGGTGGAACCGGTCGTTCTGATCGGTCTGCGGCTGCGTCACGGTATCCCTTTCGCGGTGCGGTCGGTCCGGCCGCCCCAGTATGGCCGTACGCTCCGGCCCCGGCGAAGGCGCCGGGACCGGCCGCCGGGCGGCCCGGCGGAATCCGTCGGATCGGTGCCCGGAGACGGGAATCCCCGGGAGGGTGCCGAACGTTGGAGGGGCGTGACGGGCACGGGACGGGAGCGATCGCATGCGGTCAATTCGTCCCGCGCCGACAGATGCTCCCGGACATAATGGGACAACACCGAACCTCCAGGAGGTGCTGTGACAGGCGCTGGTTCCCCCCTTTCGTTGCGCTCCCGGCTGCGCTCGCTGCGACCCGCTGCCTTCGGGGCCGACTCGGCGGGGGAGAGGCTGGAGCGGATCCACCGCTCGCCGAACTTCGCCGACGGGGTGTTCCAGAACCCCGTGGGTGCCAGGACCAGACCTTCCGGGGCCTCCGGGATGGAGTTCGCGAAGATCTACTTCGAGAAGGAGGCGCGCGCCCGGCGCTCCCCGATCGGCACCATCCCGGTCCACCCGACGACCCTCGCCGACCTCGCCACGCCCCCCGCCTCCGGACTCCGGCTCACCTGGATGGGGCATTCGAGCGTCCTCGCCGAGATCGACGGCCGCCGGGTGCTCTTCGACCCGGTGTGGGGCGCGCGCTGCTCGCCCTTCTCCTTCGCGGGACCGAAGCGGCTGCACCCCGCCCCCGTGCCGCTCGCCTCGCTCGGGCCGGTCGACGTGGTGGTGATCTCCCACGACCACTACGACCACCTCGACCTGCCCACCATCCGCTCCCTCGCCACGACGGACACCCTCTTCGCGGTGCCCCTGGGGGTCGGGGCGCACCTGGAGAGCTGGGGCGTGGACCCGTCCCGCCTGCGCGAGCTGGACTGGAACGAGTCCACGGAGGTCGCCGGGATCCGCCTCACCGCGACCCCCGCGCGCCACTTCTGCGGGCGCGGGATCCGCAACCAGCAGCACACCCTCTGGGCCTCCTGGGTCGCCGCCGGGCCCGACCACCGGATCTACCACAGCGGGGACACCGGGTACTTCCCCGGCTTCCAGGAGATCGGCGCCGAGCACGGCCCGTTCGACGCCACGATGATCCAGATCGGCGCGTACAGCGAGTACTGGCCCGACATTCACATGACCCCCGCCGAGGGGATGCGCGCCCACCTGGATCTCCAGGGCGGCCGGCCCTCCGGGGTGATGCTGCCGATCCACTGGGGCACCTTCAACCTCGCCCCGCACCCGTGGGCCGAGCCGGGCGAGGGCACCGTGGAGGCCGCCGCCGGAGCCGGCGCCGATGTCGCCCTGCCGCGCCCCGGGGAGCCCTTCGAGCCCACCGGCGACACCGTCCCCGACGCCCCGTGGTGGCGCTCGGTGGCCGCCACCCCGCCCGGCGGCTGGCCGGAGTACCCGAAGGCCGCCCAGGACGCCCTGGTCGCCTCGGGCGCCCAGACCCGGGAGACCGAGCCGGCCCGGCCGGGCGCGGAGCCGACGGGGAAGGCGGAGGAGACGGCCGACAGCACCTCGCCCGCGTAGCCCACCGCGCACGGGGGAGGGGGCGCGGCGTAACGGGGGACGGGGCGGCGGCGTACGGGGCGTACGACCGGCGTACGGGGCGGCGGCGGGGCGTACGTCAGACCATGACGACCGTGACGCCCAGCTCCGTGAAGCCCGCGGTCCTGCCGTCGGCCCCGGTGTCCGTGATCAGGGTGGCGATGGCGCCGGGCGGGCAGATCCTGGCGAAGGCGCGGGCGCCCAGCTTCGAGCTGTCCGCCACGACGACCAGCCGCCGCGCCCGTTCGGCGAGCAGGGCGTTGACGCTCGCCTCGTGTTCGCTGTGCGCGCTCGCGCCCTCCCGCGCGTCCACCGCGTCCACACCGAGGAAGGCGAGGTCCAGGCTGACCTCGGCCAGGATGTGCCGGGTCAGCGGGCCGACCAGTTCGTAGGAGTGGTGCATCGCGACGCCGCCCGTGGTCACGGTCTTGACATGGGGCCGCACCGCCAGTTCATGGGCGATGTTCAGGGCGTTCGTGACCAGGGTGAACGCCGGTTCTTCCGGCGAGCCCCGCAGGTCGGCCCGGGTGGCGAGGGCGCGGGCCACCTCGGTGGTCGTCGTGCCGCCGTTCACCCCGACCACCATGCCCGGCTCGACCAGTGCGGCGGCCGCCCGCGCGATGCGCTCCTTCTCGGCGGCGCGGCGCACCGCCTTGTACCGCAGGGGCAGTTCGTACGCGACGGAGTGGGCCACGGCCCCGCCCCGGGTACGGGTGAGGAGCCGCTGCTCCGCCAGGTGGTCCAGATCCCGCCGTACGGTCGCCACGGAGACGCCCAGTTCGGCGGCGACGGGCTCGACCTCGACCCGGTGCCGCTCGGCCAGCAGCTCCAGCAGGGCCGTGTGCCGCTCGTGGCGGTTCACCGCATCACCGCCGTCCTTCTCGGAGGCCGTACGGGAACGAGTCGTCGTGCGGGACCGATTCGTCGTACGGGAACGGGTGGGGCCCTGAGCCTATCGCGCACGCTGAATGCTTGGTAATGCTCGGAACGCTCCCCTAGCATGCAGAAAAAATCACTCTGCCCGGGGATCGCCCCGGCGGACCGGGGAAGCGGAGACACGCATGGCCCAGGCGACACATGTGGAGACCGAACTGGCCGACCAGCCCGCCTGCTGGCGCCGGGCCGCCGCGCTCGCCGCCGACGAGGGGGTGGGGGCTGCGCTGCCCGCGCCCGGGGAGCGGGTCGCCGTCGTCGGCTGCGGCACCTCGTACTTCATGGCGCGCGCCTACGCCGCCCTCCGGGAGTCCGCCGGGCAGGGCGAGACCGACGCCTTCGCCGCCTCCGAGTACCCCTCGGGCCGCCGCTACGACCGGATCGTGGCGCTGACCCGCTCCGGGACCACCACCGAGGTGCTCGCCCTGCTCGCCGCGGTGCGCGGTACCGCCCGTACGACCGCGGTCACCGCCGACCCGGCCACACCGGTCCGGGACGCCGCGGACGAGCTGGTCGTCCTCGGCTTCGCCGACGAACGCTCCGTCGTCCAGACCCGGTTCGCCACCACCGCCCTCACCCTGCTCAGGGCCCGGCTCGGGCTGCACACGGACGCCGTGGCCGCCGACGGCGAGACCGCGCTCGCGCTGCCGCTGCCCGACGGGCTCACCGGGTGCACCCAGTTCACCTTCCTCGGCCGGGGCTGGTCGGTCGGGCTCGCCGAGGAGGCCGCCCTCAAGATGCGGGAGGCGTCGCTCTCCTGGACCGAGGCGTATCCGGCGATGGAGTACCGGCACGGTCCCATCAGCATCACCACGGCGGGCACCGCGACCTGGATGCTCGGCGCGGCCCCCGACGGCCTCGCCGGGCAGGTCGCGGCCACCGGCGGCCTCTGGGTGGCCGGCGAACTCGACCCGCTGGCCGAGCTGGTACGGGTCCAGCGCCTCGCCCTCGCGCTGGCGCGGCGGCGCGGACTCGACCCGGACACCCCGCGCCATCTGACCCGCTCGGTGATCCTCCCGGCCGGCTAGCGCGGGACAGGCGGCGTCCGTACCAAAGACGTTCGGCCCGGGGCGGTCCCGCCCCGGGCCGAACGCATGTCGGCCGTGGGTTATTTCGGGCTGATGTGCGATGCCTCATACCGGAGCGGGACGCTCTGTGGGCAACTTTGTCAACTGCCCGCCATGAATGACCGCTTGGCGACTACCGTGTGTGCTCGGTGATCAACGGAGGGCTTTTCCGGCGTGCGCCGGTCCTCCCGCCGTGCCGTGAACCGTCAGAACCACCTCCGCACCAGCACCAGCACGATGCCGATCCTGGGGCCCCACGTACCGAGGACACAGATGTCTCACCTTCGCGCACCCGCCGCGCGGCCCGAGCGCCGGGAGGGCGGACGGCACGTCCGTCCCGGCTCCCGCTCGCCCGTCGCCACGGCCCGCCCGGGCGCGGCGACCCCGCCCGACGCCCGTATACGGCCCTACCTCCTGCGCGCCGAACTCCTGCGCACCGCCGTCCTGCCCGCGATAGTCGCCGCCCTGAGTGGGGCCGCCGCCGTCGCGCTCGTCTTGCGCTCCACCCGCGCCGAGCCCACCGCCCCGGTCTGGGCGGCCCTGTTCGGCACGGCGCTCATCGCCTTCGCCGCCATCGCCGTCGCGGCCCTCGGAGCGGAGCGCACCGCCCGTGACGTCCTCGCCCGGTGCACCGCACTGCGCCGCTACAGCGCCCGGGGGCAGGCCGAACTCCGTACCGTCGTCGAACAGTTGAGGAAGGGGGAAGGGCTCGCCGCCCGCCCGGCGCCGCCCGCCAGGACCCCGGCGGGAACCGGCCGGGGCGACGACGAGTTCGACCAGCTCGCCGCCGAGCTCACCCGCTCGCGCGAGGCCGCCGTGGACGCCGTCGTCCAGGCCTCCCGGTTCTCCAGCAGCGTCGGCGACGAACAGAAGGTGGAGGTCTTCGTCAACCTGGCCCGCCGCCTCCAGTCCCTCGTCCACCGCGAGATCCAGCTCCTGGACGACCTGGAGAACGAGGTCGAGGACCCGGAGCTGCTGAAGGGCCTCTTCCACGTCGACCACCTCGCCACCCGGATCCGCCGCCACGCGGAGAACCTGGCCGTCCTCGGCGGCGCCGTCTCCCGGCGCCAGTGGAGCAGGCCCGTCGCCCTGACCGAGGTGCTCCGCTCGGCGATCGCCGAGGTCGAACAGTACCCACGGGTCAAGCTCGTCCCGCCGATCGAGGGGACCGTGCGCGGCCACGCCGTCGCGGACATCATCCACCTGCTGGCCGAACTCATCGAGAACGCCACGGTGTACTCCTCCCCCCACACCCAAGTGCTGCTCCGCGCCCAGCAGGTGACGGCCGGGCTCGCGGTCGAGGTGGAGGACCGGGGACTCGGCATGGACCCCACCGAGCAGAAGCGGATGAACGCGCTCCTCGCCGACCCGGACCAGGTCAATGTCGCGCACCTCCTCCAGGACGGGCGGATCGGCCTGTACGTGGTCGCCGCGCTGGCCCGCAGGCACGGCGCGGCGGTCCGGCTCCAGGCCAACATCTACGGGGGGCTCCAGGCCGTCGTGGTCCTGCCACCGGGGCTCCTGGGGGCTGCCGGGGCCGGGGCCGACGGCGCCCAGGAGGCCGCCGGGGAGCGGACCGGGCAGGGCGCCGCACGGGGGAACGGGCAGGCCGCCGGGGAGCGGCTTCCCGGGGGGCCGGTGGGCGCGGGCGGCGGGTACGCCCCCGTACCGTCTCCGCCTCCGCCACCGCCTGCGCCACCGTCCCCTCCGGCTCGGCGGCCTTCGGTTCCGCCCGCGCCCGCCGGTGGGCCCGCGCCGCTGCCCGTACGGAGCGCCGGTACCGAGCGGCCCACCCCCGCCGACGCGCGCCCCGGCGCCCGGCACGCCGCGGGGGCCGAGCCGCCGCCCGCCCCGGAGATCCCGGTCCGGCCGGTGGGCGGCGGCGGAGCTGGAACTATGCCCGGAAACGGAGCCGGAACCATGCCCGGAAACGGAGCCGCGGGCGCGGGCGGCGGCTCCCCGGTGCGCGGGGCGGCGAGCCGGCCCGTACTGCCCCGGCGCAGAGGGCAGGAACACCTCGTACCGCAGCTCAGGAACGGCCCCGTACCGCCGCCCGGCGGGGAGGACGCGCTCCACGACCCCGGTCTGATGGCCGCCTTCCGGCGCGGCATCGTCCTCGCCGAGGCCCAGCCGGTCACCCGGCCCCTCGACCGGCCCGCCGGAGCGGCGCCGCCCCCGCACGGCCCGCCGGGAACGCCGGGAACACCGCGCCACGACACCACCCCCAAGGAGTAGATTCACCATGGCGAGCGATGCGCCGACCGGCCGCGCCTCCGACCTCGACTGGCTGCTCAGCGGCCTGGTCCAGCGAGTCCCGTTCACCCGGAGCGCGGTGCTGCTCTCCTCCGACGGCCTGGTGAGATCCGTCCACGGCCTCGACCCCGACAGCGCCGACCACATGGCGGCGCTCGCCTCCGGCCTCTACTCGCTGGGCCGGAGCGCCGGGATCCGCTTCGGCGACGGCGGCGAGGTCCGGCAGGTGGTGGTGGAGCTGGACTCCACCCTGCTCTTCGTCTCCACCGCCGGGTCCGGCACCTGTCTCGCCGTGCTCGCGGGCCGCGAGGCGGACGCCGCCGTGCTCGGTTACGAGATGGCGATGCTGGTCAAGAGCGTACGGCCGTATCTGGCGACACCGCTGCGGCATGGCGCAGGAGCGGCACCGGGCGGCACCGGGTGACCGTGCCGCTCTCCACGGACGGGCCGTGGCTCGACGACGCGGCGGGCCGGCTCATCCGTCCGTACACCGTGAGCGGCGGCCGGACCCGGCCGACCGCCGCCCTGGACCTGCTCACGCTGGTCATCTCCACCGGGACGGCGCCCCAGCCGCACTTCGGCCCCGAACACACCCAGGCCGTCGGCCTCTGCGCGGGGCCGGTCTCCGTCGCCGAGATCGCCGCGCAGCTCCGGCTGCCCGTGACCGTGGCCAAGGTCCTCCTCTCCGATCTGGTCGAGTGCGGGGCGATCACCGCACGGACACCGGAACGCTTCCACCCCACCGACCGTTTGCTGCTGGAGGCAGTGCTCGATGGTCTACGACGACAGCTCTGACCCCACCCCGCTCTCTCCCGCTCCCTCCGGCGCCCCCGTCCAGCCCTTTCCCACCGCGCTGAAGGTCCTGGTGGCCGGCGGGTTCGGGGTCGGCAAGACCACCTTCGTCGGCGCGGTCAGCGAGATCGCGCCGCTCAGCACCGAGGAGCTGCTGACCCAGGTCAGCGCCGCGACCGACGACCTGACCGGCGTCGAGGCCAAGACCTCCACGACCGTCGCGATGGACTTCGGCCGGCTCACCCTCGACGACCGCCATGTGCTCTACCTCTTCGGCACGCCCGGACAGGAGCGGTTCTGGTTCATGTGGGACGAACTCTCCCGGGGCGCGCTCGGCGCCATCGTGCTCGCCGACACCCGGCGGCTCGAATACTCCTTCTCCGCCGTCGACTTCTTCGAGCAGCGCGGCATCGGGTTCGTCGTCGCCGTCAACGAGTTCGACGGTGCCTACCGGTACGAAGCGGAGGAGGTACGGGCCGCGATAGACCTCAACCCGGAGGTGCCCATCGTGCTCTGCGACGCCCGTATCGCCAGCTCGGGCATCCGGACGCTGGTCACCCTCGTCCAGCACCTGCTGACCGCGCCACCCCCTCCGCCGCCCGAACCCGTGCCCGTGCCGGGGCCCGCGCCGGTACGCGGGCCGGAACGCGGCCCGCTGGCGCTCGCGCCCGCGCGGGAGCACCCGGAAAGCGGCGGCCGATGAGGTACGACCCGATGAGGTACGACCCGATCGCCCGGCTCTTACTGACCCCCGTCGACCAGGAGGCGCCCGAACGGATGGCGCGGCTGCGCGGACTGGGCCTCGGCGCCCGCGCGGAACCGGCCCTGGACGACTTCGCCGAGCAGATGGCGCAGCTCACCAGCGCCCCGTACGCGATGGTCAACTTCCTCGACGAGACACGGCAGTTCTTCGCCGGACTCCATACGCCCCAGGGCGGCCCGGCGGGGCGCGTGAAGTCCCGGGACCACGGCTACTGCCCGTATGTGGTGGTACGGCGCAAGGCGCTGGTCCTGGAGGACGTCCGCGACTTCCCCCGCTTCGCCGGGAACGCGCTGGTGGACGAGACCGGTATCCGCTCCTACCTCGGGGCGCCCCTCATCGACCGTACGGGCCTGGCGCTCGGCACCGTCTGCGTGGCCGACACGGAGCCACGGCGGTGGGGGCGGAGCGGGCTCGACACGATCAAGGCGTGTGCGGCGCAGCTGATGGCGCAGCTCCAGCGCCGGGAGGGCGGGATCCTCTAGGGCCTGTCTTCAAAGTAGCGCCGTCCGCCCGGAGGGTGGCCGCCGTGGACCGCACGGTGGCCACCCCCCTCCGGTCGGGCCCGGAGCCGGTGGTGGTCAGGCCGCGTCCAGCTCGGCCATCTCGGCCGGGGTGAGTTCGAGGTCTGCCGCCGCCACCGAGTCGGTGATCGTCTCCGGCCGGCTGGAGCCCGGGATCGGCACCACGGTGGGCGACTTGGCGAGCATCCAGGCCAGGCAGACCCGGTGCGGGCTCACCCCGTGCGCCGCCGCGACCCGGGCGAACGGGGCGTGGGCGGAGCCGAGTTCACCCGCGCCGCGGATCCCGCCGAACGGGCTCCAGGGCAGGAACGCGATGCCCAGCTCCGCGCAGAGCTCCAACTCCGGTTCGCTGGAACGGAACGCGGGCGAGAACTGGTTCTGTACGGAGACCAGCCGGCCGCCGAGTATCGCGTTCGCCGTCCGGATCTGCTCCGGGTTAGCGTTCGAGATCCCGGCCTGGAGAATCTTGCCCTCGTCGAGCAGGTCGCGGAGCGCGCCGACCGACTCCTCGTACGGCACCTCCGGGTCGGGGCGGTGGAACTGGTACAGCCCGATCGCCTCCACCCCGAGCCGCCCGAGCGACGCCTCGCAGGCCCTCCGCAGATGCGCGGGGGAGCCGTCCACCGTCCAGGAACCGTCCCCGGGCCGCAGATGGCCGCCCTTCGTGGCGACCAGGACCTCGGAGCCGCGCGGGTGGGAGGCGAGGGCCTTGGCGATCAGGGTCTCGTTGTGGCCGACGTCGGTGGCGAGGAGGTGGTAGGCGTCGGCGGTGTCGATCAGGGTGACGCCGGCGTCCAGCGCGGCGTGCAGGGTGGCGAGGGAGCGGGCCTCGTCGGGCCGGCCCTCGATGGACATCGGCATGGCGCCCAGGCCGATGGCGCTGACGTCGACGTTTCCGATGCGGCGGGTCTTCATGGTGGGGCGCGCCTCTCTGCTGCGGGGTGACTCGGGGCCGTACGGCGGCATTCCCACCGGTCGCTCCCGGCACACCTGTTTCCCGCGTTCACACGGGTGCGGGCCGTCGGGCCGGGGCCACCGGGTCGCGGGGTTATGGGATTACGCGGTTACGGGGCGCCGGGTCACGGGCGCTCCAGCCACCCGCGTACGAACGCCGCCTGCCCCGCGTGCTGGAGGTCGTCGGAGACGACGCTGACCAGCCGTACGCCGAGGGTGACCGGCGGATTCCACGCCGTGTCCACGATCCGGGCGAGGTCCGCGTCGGTCAGGGCGGCGACGTACGCGACCGTCCTGGCGTGCACGGCGTCGTGGTACCCGGACAGCAGCTCGGCCGTGACCCCGCCGAGCCGGGCCACCTCGCGTGCGGTGTGCCCGTACCCCGTGGCGCCCGGCGGGAACGGCAGCCCGAACCGCCCGCGCCAGCCGTCCGCCGTCCACACCTGCTCCGTACCGGCGGCGTCCGCGATGTGGTCGTCCTGGATCCGGGTCAGATGCCACACGAGCCAGCCGATCGAGTTCGCCCCGTCGTCGAGCCGTACCTCCAGCTCGTCGGGGGCGAGCCCGTCGACCGCCTCGTGGACGCACTCGCGGACCCGGCCGAAGGCGTCGACCAGCAGCTCCGCGCCGGGTGTGACGGTGGTGGCGGTCCGTGCGGTCGGGGTCGCGGCCATGGCGTACTCTCCTCGCTCCCCCCGGATACCCCCGGTTCTTCCTGGTCCCTCCGGTCCCCCTCGGATGTCGTACCGCCTCCAGGGTCCCTCCGGCGCGGCGTCAGCGCGCCAGGAACGCCGAGATCCGCCCGCGCAGCCCCGCCGGGTCGAGGCCGTGTGCCGCGACATGCTCGTCCAGGGTGCCGTAACGGCGCAGCTCACGGCGGGCCACGCCGAGCCCCAGCACCCGGTGCGGGGTCTCGGCGAGCGCGTCGTTGGCGGCGGCGGTGGAGGTCCCGGCGAGATACGGCTCCACGAGCACCACATCGGCCCGGTCCGTGGCGGCCACGGCGCGGCGGAGGGCGGCGGCGTCGAAGGGCCGTACGGTCGCGGCGTACAGCACGGTCGTGTCCAGGCCCTCCGTCGCCGCCAGGACGTTCTCCAGCAGGGGCCCGACGGCGACGACGACCCCGGCGCGCCCCTCGCGCACGGTGGTGAGCCCGAAGCCCGCCCCGGCCCCGTTCCCCCTTCCGGCCCCGTTCCGGGTGACGTCGTACGGGAGACGGTTGCTCTGGAGCGAGAGCCGCACGTAGACCCGGTCGTCCCCGGCGACGGCGTCCCGCAGCAGCGCCTCGGCCTCGTCGGGGTGGCCCGGGACATGCACGGTCCAGCCGTCGAGGGTGTCCAGCAGCGCCACATCGCCGGGGGCCATATGGGTGAAGCCGCCGGCCGGCCAGTCGTACGACGCCCCCGCGCTCACCAGGACCCCGCCCACGCCCTGGTGGCCGAAGTCCAGTTTGACCTGCTCGAAGGGGCGCTCGACCAGGAAGCTGGCGAAAGTGTGCACGACCGGCCGCAGCCCCGCGAGCGCGAGCCCGCCGCCCACGCCGACCAAGAGCTGTTCGCGGATCCCGACATTGATCACCCGGTCGGGGTGGCGGCGCCGCGCCGCCTCGAAGCCGTCGCCGCTGATCTCGGCGAGGACGACCGCGAGGCGCGGGTCCTCGTCGAGGAGGAGGGAGGTGGTGGAGATGAAACGGTCACGCATGGTGTCCACGAGGGTGCCTCTCTGTGGTCGTGGTACGGGCGGGTTCCGCGGGCGCGTGGCGCCGGCGCCCGGGTCAGGACTTGGGCTCGACGCGGGCGACGACCGCATGGGGCCGCCCGGGGTGCGGCGCGGCGCAGGCCGCGTACAGCGCCTCGTGGTCCCGTCCGTCGACGGTCGTGGCCGACCAGCCGGCCGCCGTGAACCGGGAGGCGATCCCGCCGGGCCAGCCGTGGGTCGCGGAGCCGTTGTCGATCACGAGCGTGTGGAGCCGGTCGAGCCGCGCGGACCCGGCGTAGGCGATCGCCTCGTGGTTGCTCCCCTCGTCCAGCTCCGCGTCCCCGATCAGCACCCAGACGCGCGGCCCGGTGAGCCCCCGCGCCCGCAGTCCGAGCGCGCTGCCCACGGCGAGCGGCAGCCCGTGTCCGAGCGAGCCGCTGCCGATCTCGACGCCCGGGAGCAGGGTGCGGTCGGGGTGGTGGCCGAGCGGCGAGTCGTACGAGCCGAAGCCGGGCAGCGCCTCCTCGGGGATGAACCCCTTCGCCGCGAGCACCGCGTAGTACGCCATCGGCCCGTGCCCCTTGGAGAGCAGGAACCGGTCCCGCCCCTCGTCCTCGGCGCTCCCGGGCGTCACCCGCAGCACCCGGTCGTAGAGCACCCAGAGCGCGTCCAGGGTGGAGGTCGCGGCGGGTCCGTGCTTCTCGTCGCCGGTCATCAGGGCCATGAGCCGGTACAGCCGCCGGAGCGGTTCCCGCCCCGGCGAAGTCGTCGTCGTGATCGTCATACGGACCACGGTGCAACCTCCAGCGAACTTGAGGTCAACTCCGTGCCGCCCCCGGAAAGCGATTCGTGACCACTACCCGGAGTGCGGTATTGTTCTCATGCGCGTTCGGGCCAGGGAAATCCCAGGTCAGGCGGGCATCGGGACGTGGCGCAGCTTGGTAGCGCACTTGACTGGGGGTCAAGGGGTCGCAGGTTCAAATCCTGTCGTCCCGACTGGAGACAGTCGCAGGTCAGGGCCGGTTTCGGAGGCATCCGAAACCGGCCCTTGATCATTCTTGGGGACCAGTCGGGGACCGGTGCCCTTGACCGGGGTCAGCGGCCCGACGATCGGTTCAGCCCGCAGATCAACGCTGCCCGCATCGGCCTGGCCCATAACCACGCGGCTGGGCATGTCAGCGGTACAGCTCTTGCCGAGGACTTCGCTGCGACGTGGCAGCAGGTGTATCAGATGTGCCGGGACGAGGCGGAAGACCGTGTCGTGCGTACTCGTCACGGCGACGCGATGCTGCTATCGGAGTTCCTGCTCACCCGAGTGGTGGCGATCGCAGTTCATGGCCTGGCCTTGGCGGACGCACTGAGGCGCGAAGCGTGGCTGACTGCTGAGGCTGGGGCGGCAGTGCTGGAACTGCTGCTCGGGCCAGACCGGTTGGACGGGGCGCGTGAACTGGGCACGCCGCCGTCACTCAGCTGCGCGAGGACGGGTTCGATGTTCGCGACGAGGACGTGGCTCGCCTCTCCCCGTTCGTCTGCCATCACATCGACATGCTCGGCCGGTATTCCTTCCAACTCCTCGACCTGCCCGGGGGCCTGCGTCCGCTGCGCGATCCGGACGCCGCCGACGAAAGAATGACACTCGGTGATGGGTCGTCAGCGGCGCAGGACGCCGACGACCCGTCTCGCCGGGCTCGAAACTGGAGGCGAATCAGGGAACCTAAGCAAGGTTTGAGTACCTCAGAGGTGCAGCTCACCCCTGCAAGGTTTCGCCTGGGGAGAGATTGCTCCGGGGTGGCTGCGAGCGTTGTCAGAGTGAGTTGGCAAGATCGCGGCTATGAACAGCACTCCGACCACTCCACCGCGGCCGTTCGACGTCGCCGCGCTCTTCCCTCAACTGGGCCCGCTGGCACGTACGGCGACCCGGTTGCACCCCCGGCCCGGGTCTCCGTCACCGCGGGACAGTTCCATCGGCGGACCGCTGCTATGGCCCGCCGACGAGCCGTGGCCGCACTGCGACGGACCTCATGTGAGGGACACAACGCGCCCGGCCCTGCCCCCGTCGGACGTGCGGCAGGAACGGCAGATCCGTGCCGCCTCGCGCGACAGGAGCTTGACCGCGCAGGAACGGGAGACCCTTCAGCGGATCCGTCCCCCTCGGGAGTATCGGCCGGCGTCGGCGCTCGCCCCGTATGAGGGTTCCATAGCGATGCTGCCCGTCGCCCAGTTGTACCGACGGGACGTGCCCGATCTGCACCCACCTGAAGGAGCTGACCTGCTCCAGGTCCTGTGGTGCCCATTCGACCACCCGAGCATGCCCAGGACCGCGCTGTTCTGGCGGTCGGCAGCCACGGTCACCGACATCCTCACCACGCCCCCCGAACCGCCCGTGATGCGGTCCGACGGCTACTTGCCCGAGCCGTGCCTGCTCAACCCGGAGCGGGTCACCGAATATCCCGACCACCTGGAGTTGAGCAAGGAACTCCGGGAGCAGCTCAGGACGTGGAGCGAATGGCAGACAGCCGTCACGGATGTGGACGACTACGCTTCGTCCTCGGAGTTGTTCTACGACCATGAGTTGGCCGGCGCACCCGGCTGGAAGGTCGGCGGTTGGCCTCGCTGGGGCGCCACCGACCCCACCCCCCGGCTCTGCCCTGCCTGCGGCAGCGACATGGATGCCCTACTGACCATCGCCACGTTCGAGGGCGACGACGACAGCAGTTGGCTCCCGAACGACGTGTGCGAAGACCGAGAACACACCAGTCCGTCCTCCAGCCACGCTGGGCCGGAGGGCCAGGCCGTGATCGACTTCTTCCGCGCCCAAGGCATTGAGGTGCACGACCGCGGTCGCGTCCTCCGCGATGCCCGCGTCGCGCCCCTCGGCACCACCCCTGCTCCAAGGCAACCGACCGCCGTCCGGATCGGCAGCGGCTACGACCTGCAGCTCTACGTCTGTCCGGTATCGCCAGAGCACCCCCACTCCGAGCTGATGCATTAGCCGACCTCGTACACCGGCCCCGGAGAGCGTCGGCGATCGCCCGGCGCGAGCAGGCTGGTAACTTCGGCGATCACCTTCGGGGAGGGGTGGAAGTACTTCCGTACGTTCTCCGCCTTCTTGTGCCGGGACTTCGTCATCAGCATCAGCAGGCTCGCCCCTCCCTCGCCGAGGTGGGTCGGGCCGGAGTGTCGCCACTCAAGCAGACCCCAGCCCGTGCCCGGCTCACCGCTGAGGGCCGTGTGCTCGTCCAGCAACATCCGGGCCTGCCTGTAGGAGAGCCGGGCGAGCCCAGTGTCCGGCAGACGTCGCGCGGGCTGACGACCTTGCCGGGGCCTGGCGTGCGGTGGGTGGCGAACACCTGCCCGCGCGTACGGCCCTTGAGCAGGCGGGGCGGCAGCCGCGGGCGGTGCCCGCGTCCCAGTAGACCGTCTCCAGAACGAAGTCTTCGCGGATGGCGCCGTGGCGACGCGTACGAGGGCGGGCACCCTGGCCTTCACCGGGGCGCGGTGCCCGGCAAGGTCCAGCTCCTCGATGGTGACACCCGGCGCACCGACCGCGTCGACGGCACCGTGACCAAGGGGGCCTACAGCCGCGAGTATGTTTTGCGCGCGAAGTTCGCGTTCCACCTGCCTGACGGGCTTGACCCGGCCGCCGCAGCACCGCTCATATGCGCTGGCGTGAGCGTCTGGGAGCCCCTGCGGGCAGTCGGCGCGCCGCCGCCCAGTTCGTCGAGGGCCGGGCAGCCGACGACGGTGACGTCGTCGTGGCGGGCGGAGTGCTGTGGCTTACGCAGGTAGCCGCTGCCGAGGTCTTCCTCGTCGAGGAGACGCGCCTCCAGTGCGGCCGACGACAGCGGCGCGGCGTTCTCGTCCGCCCGGGCAGGTGTCCCGGCCGGTGTGGAGGCGCTGGTCCCCGGCGTGGGGCTGATGGAGCCGGTGGTGTTGGTGGAGCAGGCGGGTACGGCGAGGAGGGCGGTGGTGAGGACGAGGGTGGTGGCGGTGGTGCGGACGCGCATGAACTGACCCCTGTGGTGGTGGGCGGCGGGTGGTCAGTACGGGCGCGTTGGCCCGGTCGGGTCGTAGGGGTGGTGGTCAGTGTCCGAGGTGGCGCAGGCCGTCCTCGAACGTGGCGTGGTGCGCGTCCGTGGGCCCGGAGTTGCGGTTGTACCAGGCGGTGTCGAGCCGTCTCTCGTGGTGCTGGTGGCCTGCCCGGCAGCGCAGCCCTACCTGGTCACGGGGGGAGAGGATGAGCCAGTCGCGGTAGGTGCCGCATGCGGGGCAGGCGGCCCTCTCTCCGTCGAGGACGAGCGGCCAGGGCCAGGGCATCATCCGGCCGTCGAGCTGGTCGTGGCTGGGGACGCGAAGCTCCGCCGGGAGGAAGTCGTCCACGGCCGGCGCCGGCTCGGGCCGGGCGGGGACCGCCGGCGTCCACGACGGGGCCGGGGGAGGCGTCTGCTGTCGTAGAAGTGACAGAGCGTGACACCAGTGGCGGGACGGGTATGGAACCGAACGCGTCCCTGACCGGGCTCTACTGCCGACGTGCCGACAGCGCGAACACAGGGGCGGACGTGCGCGCGGGGGAAAACGGCGAGCGGCGACAAGGCGTACGGTCGGGCCGCGCACCGGCCTCATGGAAATGATCACCCCGAGCCCCTTCTCGTCGCTTCGCTGTGCCGAACCGGCTGCCCGGAGTGATTTAAACCAAGCCGATAAGAGGACGTCAACGGCGCCATTATGCCCGGTTTTCGCGCAAAGATCACCAGGGTGGGGAATGCCTTCTGTGTCGCTTGCGGGATCGCAAGTCGCTTGCCCTGTAAGGGGGATGGGATGAACTGATGGCCTGTTGGAAAAGGTCGAACCGTGTGCTTGCAGCCGTTCTCGCGGTGGGCTCGAAAAGCGGCAAAGATTTACCGATTACCGTCGGGGAGGCGCTGCTGACGTGCGGGAATGTCCGGTTCGGTGATGGACGTGCATAGATGGCCCGCAAGGCTGGTTCACGCGTAAACAATTACCCATCGGTAGAGGTCATCTATGTCACCGGGATACTGCGACTGCTCATCGACCGGCAGATGCCCTCACCCACGTATCTGTCCGACCGCAACTGGAACATCCTCGCGTACAACCAGGCGATGGCCGAGCTGTGGCCGTGGGTGATGGAGCCCCGGGCCAATCTGATCCGCTGGGCCCTCACCAGCGCCGAAGGGCGAGCTACTTACCATGACTGGCACAAGCACGCCAGTGTTTTCCTGCGCATGCTCCGTTTCGCGCTGACCACCCGCGGCGACGACGCAGACCTCCTGCAACTGATCGAGGACGTCAAGAAAATCCCCGAGATCCGGCAACTCTGGGAAGGCGACAGCCACCTGGTCGAGCACCGTGACGGGCATGTTTTCCTCGTCACTGTTCCCACCCTCGGATACAGAACGATCGAAATCGTCAGCCACGTGGCCTACCCGGCGATCATGCCCGACTGCCGGTTCGTCGTCATGACCGGGGTGGAAGCGGAGCCGGACCCCCACCGGGACGCCCTGGGCGGCCCCCGCGATGCCCGGGCCGACACGACCCACGAGACCGCGTACGAACGCGAGCGGGCTCAAGAGCGCCTCGCGGAAGCCGAGCGCCTCCGCACGGACGACGTGCGCACTGCTCGCCTCATCGTCAGCAGCCCCGGAGAGGCCGCGGCCCAGGCGGGAGCGAGCCGGATACCCTGCCGGCCATCAGCCGCCTTATGGGGCCCAACTCTCGGCTGACGCTCTCCCCCTCTCAGCGCAGCGTGATCTGGGCAGTCGAGGAAAGCCCCGGACGCTGGGGCGTTACGCAAGTTTCGCCGGCCACGGTGCTTTCAGGTGGTGCGGCAGAGAGCGTGGTCGATGAGGTCGCGCAAGGCGTCTTCCTGGCGGGCGGCGGTCTGCGGGTCCGCGGAGCGGCTGTGCGCGGAGACGGTGATAGTGCGTCGACCGTCCGTTGTCGTCGCTGCCCGGATGACATATCCGAAGCCGCTTCCTCCGTGCCCGAGGTAGCCGCCGCCGCAGGACAGGGGGGTGAAGAACAGGCCCAGGCCGTCCCGGGTGCCTTCCGGGTGACCGCTGTTCTGCGGTACCGGCACGGTGCTCTGCACGGCAGCGAGTTCGGCGGGCTTCAACAGGTGTCCGCTTGCCAGTGCGGCGAAGAAGCGGTTGAGGTCGCGGGCCGTGCCGGTCATCGAGCCGTCGGCCCCGCTGTCGAAGGGACGGTAGGGGATCGTGGTGTCGACCAGCGGGCCGTCCACGGTGAACTGCTGGTAGTTGACCGTGTGCGGATACGGAAGGAAGGGCCAGGTGCCGGGGGTGTCGGTGTGCCGCAGGCCGAGCGGGCGCAGGATGCGGTCGTGGACCTGCTGTTCCCAGGTACGGCCGGTGATCTTCTCGATGATCATTCCGACGAGCACATAATTCGTGTTGGAGTACGCCCAGTTGGTGCCTGCCGGGAAGGCGGGCTCATGGCGCATGGCCAGGTCCACCAGCTCTTCGGGCTTGTAGGCACGCCACCGGTTGGCGAAGTAGGTCTGGGTACCGGGGTCAGGGAAGACATCGTAGATGTAGTCGGACAGGCCACTGGTGTGCTGCAGCAGGTCGCGGACGGTGATGGTCCGGCCGTCGTTTCCAGCGCCGGACACGACCCCGGGCAGCAGCTGCTCCACTGTCTGGTCGAGGGAGATCCGTTTTTCGCCTACCAGTTGCATCATGACAGTGGCGACGAACGTCTTGGTGGTGCTGCCCAGACGCAGGTAGCCGTCCGCTGCCACCGGGCGGCGAGTCGCCAGGTCCCCCACCCCGGAGCGGGCCGTGACCGTCCTGTGTGGGGTTTCCAGGCGGACGGCCACCCCGGTGACCCCGGTATCCCGCAGCGCGTCGGCGTCACGCTGCACCGACCACGCCGTGCCGGATGGGCGTGGCGCGGCCGAAGCCGCGACGGAGGGCGGAGATGACACAGCCAGCGCCAGCACCGCAGCTGATAACCATGAACGATGAAAGATCATGATACGAGGTTAGGAACTGCAAGGGTCACCAGCCATCCGGCATACGCCCCGTCTCGAACGGGTGCCGGCCGGATGGACATCACGGCCGGCACCCAGCGTCACCACTGTCTACCTCTGACTGGTCATGCTCCTGAAGAGCAGAGAGACCTTCCGACAGCTGTTGGCTCAGCCGCGTTGGTTCAGTGCTCTGGTCAGGTCGCGGTTCGCCTCTCTCGCGGCATCGAGATCGGAACGGGCTTCCTCCGACGCGGAGGTCAGGACCAACGCTCACCTGGGACCGAGGGCGCGAGATCGCCGAGCACCAGGCCATCACCGCCGAGACGGGGATGCCGATCCACCTCTGCAAGCCGCGCAGCCCGTGGCAGCGCGGCACCAACGAGAACACCAGCCGGCTGCTTCGGCAGTACCTGCCCAAGGGCGCGGACCTTCGCAGGTTCAGCCGGGCCGACCTGGACGCCGTCGCCCACGAGCTCGACCACCGCCCGCGCAAGATCCATGGCTACCGCACTCCGGCAGAGGTCCACGCCGACCTCCTGAACAGCGGTGATGCGCTGACTGCTTGAGCTCGCCGTCGACGCTGGGGCGAGTGAACGCCGCGCCCTCCTGTGAACGAGCGTCAGGAGTCGGTGTCAGCACGTGCGATGAGGTCGGCGATACGGGCCCACATCTGCGGGGGGTTCGAGTACATCGGGAAGTGGGCGCAGTGTTCGATCTCGGCGAGTTCGACGCCGCCCTCGGCCAGGGCGGGGAGGTAGGAGAGCGTGTCGTTCTGCTCTCCGTACATGAACATCCTCGGCATCGGGAGCGCGAGGAACCGGTCGAGCAGCTTGCCGTGGTCGGAGAGGTCGACCATGGACTCGAAGATGGCCCTGACCGCTCCGGCCCGGACCTTGTGGAGAAGGCCGGACGCGTAGAGGGCGCCGCCGTAGAAGCGCGAGCCGCCGACGCGTTCGGCGAACCGGGCCAGGAACTCCCCGGGGTCGTCGTGGGCATGGGTGAGGATCTGCCGGCTGAGGAAGCAGTCCTCGGGCGCGAGGTTGCCCTCGATGTCGGTGAAGCTCGCGACCCTGCTGGGGGCGCCGTCGGCGAGCAGGAGCGCGGTCAGGCCGCCCATCGAGTGTCCGACGACGTGGAACCGGTCGATCTGCCGCGCTTCGAGCACCTGCTCGGCGACGGAGACGAGGAAGGGAAGGGTGACGGCTCGGAGGTCCGCGCAGGTGCTGGCGCCGCAGCCGGGCGCGTCGTAGGCGAGGACAGGGCGGTCGGCGAGCCGCGATTGCTGGATGACGTCCGCGTAGTCCTCCTTCGTCGAGCCGAAGCCGTGCAGGAACACCAGGGGCGTGCCGGTGCCGTCGCGGTGGAGGCCGGAGACCTCGACGCGGGTGGCGCCGGCGGTGAGGGGGAGGGTGAAGCGTTCGAGCTTCCGGACAGGGCTCATCGGGCTGCCTCCAGGTGGTGCACGGCCGGCTCGTTCCGCGCGGACCCGAGGACGGTCCGCAGTCGCTCGATCGCGGTGATCAGCGTGTCGTCGTCGACAGCGAAGCACACGCGGATGTGGCCGGGCGCGTGGAACGCTTCACCGGGTACGACCGCGAGGTGGGCGGTGTCCAGGAGCCACGCGGCCAGGTCGGCGCCGCTGTTCCAGCCGCGGTCGCGGAGCAGGCCGCTGACGTCGGGGAAGGCGAACATGCCGCCGTCGGGCAGCGGGCATTCGATCCCGTCGATGCCGTTGAGCGCCTCGACCAGCAGCGCGCGCCGGCGACGGTAGTCGCGGGCGGCCTCGACGGGGGTGGTGCTGTCCCCGAGGGCGGCGAGCGCGGCCCGCTGGTTGACCGTTGGGACATGGGTGATGGTGCGGGAGACGTGCAGCCGGGCCGAGGCGATGATCTCCGGCGGCGCGGCGAGCCAGCCGACGCGCCAGCCTGTCATGGCGTGTTCCTTGGACACTCCGCCCACGACGACGGTACGGGCGCGCAGGTGCGGCGCCACCGCGAGGACGGACCGGTAGGTGTCGGTGTAGTCGAAGGCGCGGTAGATGTCGTCGCTGATGATCCGGACGTCGTTGCGCTCGGCCCAGTCGGCGATCTGCCGCAGCCGGGGCTCCGGATGGACGGCGCCGGTGGGGTTGCCCGGGGAGGAGAGGATCACCGCCCGGGTGCGCGGGGTACCGCAGCGGTCGAGTGCCTCGACGGACAGCCGAAACCGCTCGTCCGTGGCCACCGGGACCGGGGTGCCGCCCGCGGCGGTGACGACCTCGGCGTGCCCGGGCCAGCCGGGCGCGGCGACGAGGATTTCGTCACCGGCGCCGATCAGGGCCTGGACGGCGAGGAAGAGGGCGTGCTTGGCGCCGAGGGCGATCTGTACGTCCTCCCTGCTCCACGGGGTGCGGGTGTCACCGGCGATCATGGTGGCGACGAGCGTACGCAGGGCGGTATCGCCCTGGGCTGTTCCGTAGTGGTGGGTGGCAGGGTCACGGGCCGCGGCCACGGCGGCTTCCACGACCGCGGTGCTGCTGGCCGCCTGAGGTTCCCCGGCGGCCAGGGTGATGACGTCGGCGCCCTGGGCCCGTAGCGCTTCCGCCTTGGCGGCCACGGCGAAGATCGGGTTGTCCGTCATGGGTGTCGTCACCGCCCGGCGGTCCGGAAGTCGTTGTACAGGTCGAGGGTGCTGCGGCCGTCGCGCACTTGCTTCACCAGCTCCCTTTCGTGGGCCGCACGCGTGTCGGCGCGGTCGAGGATCTGCTCGGTGCCGGACGCGGGAAGCGCGACGACTCCGTCGATGTCCCCGACGACGAGGTCGCCGGTGTGGACCGTGACGCCACCGACCGTGACGGGACGCCCGAGGACGCCGCGGAAGTCCTTGCGGGTGCCGTGGATGGCGTTGTTGCGCGAGAAGACCGGGAAGCCGAGCGCCTCGGTCTCCGCGGCGTCGCGGACGCCGCCGTCGATGAGCAGGCCCGCGATGCCCCGGTGCCGGGCGGCCACGGTGAGGATCTCGCCCCAGTGCCCGAAGCGGGCGCCGCCGAGGTCGGCGACCAGGACGGAGCCGGGCGGTGCCTGGAGTACGGCGTGGTGCAGGGAGAGGTTGTCGCCGCCGGCGCCCTGCACGGTGAACGCCGGTCCGCACAGCCGGGCACCGGCCCACAGCGGCCGGATCTCCGGGGACAGCGCCACGGAGAGCCCGGACGCTTCGGACAGGGTCGCGCTGGAGTGGCCGCGGGCGTGGTCGTCCGTGCTCACGAGGGGTCCTTCGGGGTCTGGAGTGTGTGGTAGCCGTGGCGCACACGCGCCTCGGCGAGCGTCGCGCCGCCGCGGACGGCGGCGACGATGGCCTCTTCGACGCGGTCGATCCGGCGGGCGAGGTCTGCGACGTCGTCCCAGCGGGCGGCGGGGACGACCACGGCGCCGTCGTCGTCGGCCACGAGCATGTCGCCGGGATGGATGAGGACGCCGTCGATGGTGACGGGGGTGCGGACCCCGGCGACCCGGACGCGGTCCTTGCCGGTGCGCATGAAGCGGGAGACCGACCAGACCGGGTAACCGACTTCGGCGGCGACGGCGATGTCGCGGCAGGTGCCGTTGATGACGGTTCCCGCGATGCCGCGTTCGTGGGCGGTCCGGCTCATGATGCCGCCCCACACGGTGCAGTCGGTGCGGCCTGCGTTGTCGATGAGGATCACCGCACCGGCGGGCACGTCGTCGAGGAAGTCACCCACGGTGCCGCCGGTCCCGTCGACGGGTTCGTAGGTGACGGTGAAGACCGGGCCGGCGATCCGCCGGCCCTGGCGCAGAGCGCCGATGCCCTGGAGGGGGCCCGGGAGCCCGAGGGAGTCGAGGGCGTCGGACACGGACGCGGTGGACAGGCCGCCGGTCAGGTCCGGCGCGGTCGTGCGGGTGTTCATCGGACCGGTTCCTCCTCGCTCCGCCCGGCGAGGCGGGCGTCGTGCATGGCCTGGGACACAGGCGCGCCGGCGCGTACCTCGTCGGCGATGGCGCGTTCCCGGGCGGCGACCGCGGTGGCGATCTGGGCCACTTCCTCGGCTCGGCCCTGCGGGACGACGGCGATCCCCGTCTCGTCGGCGACGATGACGTCGCCCTGCTCGACGGTGAGCCCGGCGACACGGACCGGCTCGCCGGTGGAGCGCTGGTGCAGCCTGCCCCGTGCCGTGGCCGGGATCGAACCTCGTGAGAAGACCGGGAATCCCAGCTCGCGGGCGTCCGCCACGTCGCGGCACACGCCGTCGGCGACCACCCCGCGCACACCGCGCAGGGACGCGCCCAGGCTCAGGATGCCGCCCCAGCACGACACGTCGGTGCGGCCCTGGTTGTCGACGACGATCACGCTCCGGTCGTCCGCGTTCTCGACGGCCGTGGTGGCGATGTGGGCCCCGGCCGGGCCTTCGGTACGCGGTTCGAGTGCCACGGTGACGGCGAATCCCACGACGGCCGCCGGTCCCCACACCGGACGGATGCCACCGGCTCCGCAGGGAAGCCCGAGCCGGTCGAGCGCGTCGCTGACCGCGGCGGAGTCGAGCGCCGCGAAGCGGTCCAGGAGAGATGTATTGCTCATGGCTTCCACCCCACCAGCCTTCCGATATATTGGGAAGGTCTGATTTCCTCTACCAGTAAGAGGCTGAGCGAATCATGGTGGAGATCCGGCAGGCCCGGTACTTCGTCGCGGTCGCGGAAGAACTCCACTTCGGCCGCGCGGCGCAGCGGCTGCAGATGTCCCAGCCACCGCTGTCCCAAGCGATCAAGCAACTGGAACAGCGGCTCGGCTGCGAACTCCTGCACCGTACCCAGCGGTCGGTCGCCCTCAGTCCAGCAGGCGCCGTGTTCCTGGACCACTGCCGGGCCCTGATCCGGCATGCCGAGGAGGCCGAGACCGCCGCCCGGCAGGCAGCCACCGGGCGCGGCGGGCGCCTGAACCTGGGCGCCGTCGCCTCGGCCTTCTCCTGGCCCCTGCCCCTCGTGCTGGAGCGGTTCCACGAGACCGTACCGGGCGTCGAGATCCGCACCCAGGAGATCGACACCCATGAAGCCGCAGCGGGGCTCCTGGACCGCTCGCTCGACTGGGCGATCGTGCGCCAGACCGCCCCGGTGCGCGGCACCACGGCCACCCCGCTGTTCGCCGACCGGTTCGTCGCAGCCCTGCCCGTCCACCACCCCGCCGCCGACGCCACCGGACCGCTGGATCTGGCGGACCTCGCAGGCGCCCCGTGGGTGTGGCTGCACCGGCAGATCTCGCCCGACTACCATGACGCCATGGCCGGCCTGTGCCGAGCGGCCGGGTTCAGCCCGGTCCCGGCCCACTGGGCGCGGTCGGTGACCTCACAGATCGCCATGGTCGAGTGCGGGCTCGGCGTCACCGTCGTACCCGCCGCAGCATCCACGTCACGCCCCGCCGTCCGGTTCAGACCGCTCCATCACACGACAGCGACCATCGGTCTCACCGCCATGACCAGATCCAACCCCGGCGCGCTGGCCGAACGCCTCACCGTCATCGCGACGCAACTGACCACGGCACAGGCGCCCCGTCACACGACTGACCCCGAAGCACTTCCCAGCTGAAGAAGCCGTATCGGGTCCTGTCCGCATGTCCGCGTCGAGGGCGGCGGCCGGTCGGTGGTCTCCCAGGCCGGGGCCGTGCTGCTGGTGGAGACGGTCCGCAGGACCGGCCCGGACCGGGCGTTGTCCGCGGCCCTGACGTCGTGGCGCGAGGCCCGGGCGGTGCACGATCCGGGCAAGTCCTGCTGGACGTGGCGCTCGCGGTGGCGCTGGGCGGGGACTGCCTGGCCGATGTCGCCGCGGCGAGTGGAAGGCGTCGTCGACGCCGCCCGCGCCACATTCGGCGACCACGTCATCCAGCACACCGCAGCGGCACTTCGCCCCCTATGACCGTCTGTCTGGCTGCTGCCGCAGCGTGCCTCCTTGTCGCCGGCCCGCTCAACTGACGGTGTGCGCGCGCTCCACGTCGCCGCTCACAGCGTCCCTCGGCGCGCGCTCCGGGTGCCCTTCAGGGGCCGGCCGACGGCGTAGGAGGTGGACGATGGAGAGCAGGCTCCACACCGCGATCCCCTGCAGAAGTTCGAGCCGGGTATCACTGGCGAACGCCATGCTGGTGAGCACGACGACGATCGCAGCCGCTACGAGCAGTGGCAGCACGGGATGGAGCCACATCCTGAACTGCAGTCCGCCCGGTGTGGTGGCCTCCAGGTGCTTGCGCATGCGCAACTGGGACAGGCTGATCATGAGGTAGACGAAGAGGAACACAGCTCCCGAGGCGTTGATCAGGAAGAGGAAGACGGTGTCGGGCCACAGCGCTGCGAAGGCGACGCAGGCGTACCCGACCGCTGTACACGAGAGCAGGCCCTTGACGGGGACGCCTCGGCGGTTGACCGCGGCCATCCAGCGGGGGGCGTCGCCGCGGCCCGCGAGGACGAACAGCATGCGTGACGACGTGTAGAGGCCGGAGTTGAGGCAGGACAGGACGGCGACCAGGACGACGGCGTTCAGGAGGTCGGCGGCACCCGGGATGCCGATCTCGTCCAGTGCGGCCACGAACGGTGATTCGCCGGGGGTGATCTGGTCCCACGGCTTGATCACCGCGATGAGCAGGGTGGAGAGCACGAAGAAGGCGAGGATGCGGAAGACGACGGAGCTGACGGCTTTGCGGATCGCGCTGCTGGGCTCCTTGGACTCCGCCGCGGCGACGGTGACCACTTCGACGCCGGTCATGGAGAAGATCACGACGACCACGCCGGACAGTACGGGGGTCAGGCCATTGGGGAAGAATCCGCCGTGATCGGTGAGGTGGGAGAACGAGAGGTGGGCGCCGGGCCACAGCCCCAGGACGAACAGGCCGGCCAGGAGGATGAAGACGATGATGGCGGCCACCTTGATGCCGGCGAACCAGTATTCGGCCTCGCCGAACGAACCCACCGCCAGGAGGTTGATGGCACTCATCACGATCAGCAGTCCTGCGGCGATGAGCCACACCGGTACGCCCGGCATCCACTTGTTGATCATCTGGCCGCCGACGACGGCTTCGAAGCCGACGACGATGACCCAGAAGTACCAGTAGAGCCAGCCTGTCGAGAAGCCGGCCCACGGACCCAGGGCGGTGCGCGCGTAGTCGGTGAAGGAGCCGGTGCTGGGCCGGGCGGCGGCCATCTCGCCCAGTTGCCTCATCACCAGCAGCACGAGCAGGCCGGTGAGTCCGTAGGTGAGGAAGGCTCCGGGGCCTGCTTCGTGGATGATGGCACTCGAGCCGATGAACAGCCCCGCGCCGATGACTCCTCCGAGGGAGATCATCGTCAGGTGGCGTTGTTTCAGACCTGCTTTGAGCGGGGTTGTCTCGTCGGGGACGGTGCCCATGCCGGGCCTCCCTTCGCATGGCCCCGACCGATCGCACGTGCGCGACTGGCGGTGATCGGGGGCGGCTCTGGCGTGTGATGCGGACCACCATCACCGCGCACACGCCGTGGTGCCATGCGCTGTTTCTCTAGCGCGACGCGTCCGCTTCATACAAATGTCTGGTCACGTCAGTGCGTCAGCCCCTTGAGCGACAGCCGGGCGCTGTCGGCCGCCTGCAGGGCCAGCCAGAGCAGAGCCGATCCTTTGGTGGACGTCGCTTTGAGGTTGGTGAGCTGTTCGACCTGACGCAGCCGGTAGACGAGGGTCTGCCGGTGGATGCCGAGCTCCTGTGCGCTGTGCTGCCAGGCGCCGTCGTTGGCCAGGAACGTGCGCACGGTGCGGATGAGGTCGCCGCCGCTGTCCCGGTCGTAGGAGATCAGGGGGCCCAGGACGCGGCGCACCAGCTGGCGGGTGTCCTCAAGGCTTCCGGGCAGCAGGCCTGTGTTCTCGTCGGCGCCGTAGCGCAGCAGCCGGTGGCCGTCGCTTTCCTGGGCACGGGCCGCGGCGAGTTGGGCCTGGCGTGCGGCCTCCGCGACATCCGTGCTGGCGGCCAGTGGCGTGCTCACTCCCACCGTGCACCGGTCGGCCAGCTTCACGGCGAGGGCCGTGAGCAGGTCGGGCTGGTCGGGGACGAGACCGAGCAGGACGGGGTGGCGGGGGGCCAGGAGCGGCGCGCAGTGCTGGAGGCGGGAGTCGTGGTGGATGTGGTCGTGGTTGAGCGGAAGGTCGTCAGCGGCCTTCCAGCAGGCGATGACGATGCCGCTGTTCATGCCGCGGTGGCGCAACTCGGGCCATACGGCCGACAGGTTGATGGTGCCGTCGAGCAGGCCCAGGAGGAGGTCGCGCCCGGAGGCCCGCAGGTGATCGCGGTGGGCGGCGTGGTGCTCCAATTCGAGGCCGATGAGGCCGCCGAGGTGTTGCAGGAGAACTCGGTCCTGGACGGGGCGGCGGCCGGGGCGGGCGCTGAGCATGACGTTGCCGACCGAGGGCAGCGGTACGCGCTGCTCGGCGGTGTCGGCGGGCGGAAGGACGTCCGGTTGCCGGCGGCGGGAGGCTTCCTGTCCGCGGGCGAGGGTTTCGCCCGTGTCCACGTCCCGGACTTCCAAGGCCCAGCCGATGCTTGATTCCAGGGCCGAGAGGCGGGTGCTGAAGGTACCGCGGGCCCGGAGCGACTGCCAGTAGATGTCATACAGACGTTTGATCGTCGCCAGCCGCTCGCGTTCGGTCTCGACCGCGCTTTCGATGACGGTGCGGGCGAGCGTGACGAACTGCAAGTTGTAACTGGCTTTGAGGACAGGGAAGTTGCGCCGCTCGGCGGTCTCCAGGAGTTCGTGTGTCACCTCGGGCGCCTGCTCTGTGCGCGCGAGGACCAGGCCGCTGACGCCGCTGTCGATGAGGCGGGTCATCCAGTCGGCCTGGTCCGCAGCGTGTGCGGGCAGTCCGCCGCCGGTGGTCATGACCAGGTCGCCGTTTTTGAACCACCGCCACGGATCCGGCAGGTCGCAGGCGTGCGCCCAGGTCACCGGGCGGGTGCCGCCGTCCGAGCCCGCCAGGTAGGCGAGGTTCAGAGAGGGCACCGCCACGAGGCCGTCCACTGTGATCACGGCTAGGGCCTTTCTCGGGGATGTCATACGAATGTACAGCGCCCGGGGGGAGTGCTGTGCAACGGACGCATGTCCGCGTGAGCCCCCTGCTCCAAGACTGATCGCAGCGAACACAACTGGGAGGTAGCGATGGTGCTCAGCCAGGCCCGCGTGAAGCGCGGGGTGTCGGGGCCCGCGGGGGTGCCCCTGTGGACGGACAGCCGGCCGGACATGTCCCGCAGGCCCGCCCTGCCGGGCAGTACGTCAGCCGATGTCGCCATCGTCGGGGCAGGGTTCACCGGGCTGTGGACCGCCTACTACCTGCTTCAGCAGGACCCTGATCTCAAAGTCGTGCTGCTGGAGCGGGAGTACGCCGGGTTCGGCGCCTCGGGCCGCAACGGCGGCTGGTGCTCCGCGATCTTCCCGGTCTCCTTGGAGCGGGTGCGCAAACTGTACTCGCACCACGCCGCCCTGGAACTGCAGAAGGCGATGAACGCGACGGTCGCCGAGGTCGGCCGGGTCGCCTCGGCCGAGTCGTTCGATTGCGATTTCAGCCCTGCGGGATTTGTTTCGCTGGCCCGCAGCGCAGCCCAGCTGGCCCGTGCCCGGGCCACGGTCTCCGGCACCGAGGCCTTCGGTGTCCAGGGGCAGTGGCAGCTGCTGGACAAGGAGGAGGCGCAGGCGCGCATCCATGCCGACGGCGTGCTGGGCGCCCTGTTCACCCCGCACTGCGCTCTGCTGGACCCCGACAAACTGGTCCGCTCGCTGGCCTCCTGGCTGGAGAAGCACGGCGCGCGGATCTTCGAGGACACCGCGGTCACCGACTTCGGCAAGGGGTTCGTGCGTACCGAGCGGGGCACCGTCGACGCCAAGGTGGTCGTGCGGGCGACGGAGGCTTTCACACCGCAGTTCGCCGCCTACCGCAGGCACGTCGCCCCGCTGTACTCGCTCGTGGTGGCGACGGAGCCGCTGCCCGAGGAGCTGCGCCGCCGGCTGCGCCTCGACTCCCGCATGGCCTTCAACGACATGCGCAACCTGCGGATCTACGCGCACCCCACTGCTGATGGCCGGCTTGTCTTCGGCGGCCGCGGCGCTCCGTACCACTTCGGGTCCAAGGTGTCGTCCGTCTTCGACGTCGACGCCCAGATCCACAGCAAGATCATCGACACGATGTGTGAGTTCTTTCCCGAGCTCAACGGTGTCGGGATCACACACCGTTGGGGCGGTCCGCTGGGCGTACCCCGCGACTGGTTCCCTTCCATCGGCTATGACCGGGACGCCGGCATGGCCTGGGCCGGCCCCTATGTCGGTGACGGGGTGGCAACCAGCAATCTCGCGGGCCGCATCCTGCGCAACCTGATCACGGGACGGGGCGATGAGCTCAACGACCTGCCTGTGGTCAACCACAACTCGCCCCGGTGGGAGGTCGAGCCGTTGCGGTGGGTCGGCGTCAACGCCGGCCTGCGGGCGGCGACGGTCGCGGACCTCGAAGAGCGGCTGACCGGGCGCCCCTCGCGGGTGTCGGCGCTGCTGGAAAAGCTGACCGGCGCCCACTGACCAGCACCACCACCCAGAGCAACCAGACAAGGAGGCCGTCACTGTGCCATCCCTGATTCATCTTCCCCGCCCCCAGGTCCTGGACCGGCTTGCCCCGGCCGGGCAGCGGGCAGGCGCCGACGCCGGCGACCCGCAGCTGAGCACCCTGCCCGTGCGGGCAGCCGCCGGCGCGCAGATCGGCATCTGGGAGTGCACTCCGGGCGGGTGGCCCGTCGTCGACCGGCCCGACACCGAGACCTGCTACATCATCTCGGGCCGGGCCACGCTGACCGATGACGCGTCAGGTCGCACCGTGGAGATCTCCGCCGGCGACTTCCTGGTCCTTCCGCCTGGATGGAGCGGCCGGTGGGACGTCACCGAGACGCTCCGCAAGGCCTACAGCATCTTCTGAGAACCCCCGAAAGGAAGAACGATCATGGCGCACACCATCACGCACTGGTGCGACGGCAAGCCGTTCACCGGCACGAGCGGCAACACCGCACCGGTGACCAACCCCGCCTCCGGACAGACCACCGGGCAGGTGGCCCTGGCCGGCCTGGAGGACGCCCGTACGGTCATCCAGGCCGCTGAGGCGGCGTTCCCCTCCTGGCGGGACACCTCGCTGACACGGCGGACCCAGATCGTCTTCCGGTTCCGGGAACTCCTGAACGAGCGCAAGGGCGAGCTGGCCCGGATCATCACGGCCGAGCACGGCAAGGTGCTCTCCGACGCCCTCGGCGAAGTCTCCCGCGGTCAGGAGGTCGTCGAGTTCGCCTGCGGCATGCCGCACCTCCTCAAAGGCGGGATGACGGAGAACGCGTCGACCAAGGTGGACGTCCACTCGATCCGGCAGCCGCTCGGCCCGGTGGCCATCATCAGCCCCTTCAACTTCCCGGCCATGGTGCCGATGTGGTTCTTCCCCCTCGCGATCGCCGCGGGCAACACGGTCGTCCTCAAGCCGAGCGAGAAGGATCCGTCGGCGGCCCTGTGGATGGCGCGGCTGTGGGCGGAGGCAGGACTGCCGCCGGGCGTCTTCAACGTCCTGCAGGGCGACAAGACGGCCGTGGACGAGCTGCTGGAGAACCGGGCCATCAAGGCGGTCTCCTTCGTCGGATCAACCCCGGTCGCCCAGCACGTGTACGCAACGGCCACCGCGCACGGCAAGCGCGTCCAGGCGTTGGGGGGCGCCAAGAACCACATGGTCGTCCTCCCCGACGCGGACCTCGGCCTCGCGGCCGATGCGGCGATCAACGCCGGCTTCGGCTCCGCCGGCGAGCGCTGCATGGCCATCAGTGTTCTGGTGGCCGTCGGCGACATCGCCGACGCACTGGTGGAGAAGATCGCGGAGCGCGCCGCGTCCATCAGGACCGGCGACGGGGCGCAGAACTCCGACATGGGGCCGCTGGTGACGCGCGCCCACCGCGACAGGGTCGCTGCCTATGTCGACGCCGGTGAGGCCGAAGGCGCCGCCTTGGTCGTCGACGGACGACAGATCACCGTGGAGGGCGCGCGGGACGGCTTCTGGCTGGGCCCCACCCTGCTCGATCACGTCACCGCGGAGATGAGCGTCTACACGGACGAGATCTTCGGCCCGGTGTTGAGTGTGGTCCGTACCGACAGCTACGACGCGGCACTGGAGCTGATCAACGCCAACCCGTACGGCAATGGCACGGCCATCTTCACCAACGACGGCGGCGCCGCGCGCCGCTTCCAGAACGAGGTCGAAGTGGGCATGGTCGGCATCAACGTGCCCATCCCCGTCCCGATGGCCTACTACTCCTTCGGCGGCTGGAAGAACTCTCTGTTCGGCGACACGCACGCGCACGGTACCGAAGGGGTGCAATTCTTCACGCGCGGCAAGGTCGTCACCACCCGCTGGGCCGACCCCAGCCATGCGGGGATCGAGCTGGGCTTCCCGCAGAACGCCTGACCCCTGCCGCGGCGGGCGACCTGCATTGGGGCGGGGCCGCCCGCCGCGTCGAGCCCTACGGTGGTGTCCGCGCTGAGCGGGATGTCGCGGCGGCCGTCGTCGGCGTGGCCGAGGGCGCCGTCGCGGGGCACGGCTTCCGCGTTGGTGATTCCGGCGGCGGCGAGGTGCGCGCGGGGCTGCCTGGTGCGTGCTCCTGGCCCATGTGGCCGTCTTCGCCGGAGATTTCCGCAGCGGTATGGGTAACTCGCCCTGAACGGGATTAGGTTGAGCCGATCGTCATGCAATCCCCTAGGAAAAGGGGGCATGCATCGGTATGACCGTCGCTCCGTACACCCCGGCCCGTGGCCTCGCCGCCCGGTGGGTGGCGCGGGCCCCCGCCGGTGTGCGGCCCTATCTGGAAGTGCTGCGGCTGGACCGGCCGGTGGGGGCCTGGCTGCTGGTGGTGCCCGGGTGGATCGCCCTGGCGGCGATCGCCGGGCCCCTGCTCGGCTGGTTCGGGGCCCTGACCGGGCTCGGGCCGCTCTACTGGCCCGGACTCGCCGTGGTGGCCGGGCAGTTGGGGTGGCAGGTGTGGCGGGCCGACCCGGCCGATGCCGGGGCCTGCGGCCGGGCGTTCGCCACCAACCCGCTCTGCGGGGTGCTCATGGTGCTGGCGGTGCTCGCCGGGCGGATCGGTACGCTCGGCTGAGGAAGACGAACCAGGAGGTGCCGGTGGGAATACGGGAGCGGATCGCGGCGGAACTCACGGCGGCCCTGCACGGCGGGGACCTCAAGCTGGAGCGGTACGCCGGGCCGCCCGGTGATCCCGGGCTCTTCGGGACGGTGCCCGGGGACCCGGTGTGGCGGGTGCACGGACACGCCACCGGGATGCTCACCGGCGGATTCGCCGCGCTGATGCTCCAGTCGCTGCATCCGCTGGCCATGGCGGGGGTCGACCAGCACTCCGACTTCCGCGCCGATCCGGTCGGCCGGCTCAACGGCACCGTACGGTTCATCACCACGACCACCTTCGGCTCCTCGGCCGCCGCCGGCGAGGTGGTGGACCTCGTCCGGCGGATCCACACCCGGGTGCGCGGCACCGCCCCCGACGGCCGGCCGTACCGCGCGGACGACCCCGGGCTGCTCACCTGGGTGCACACCGCCGAGGTGCGCTGCTTTCTCGCCGGCCATCAGAGCTACGCCCCCCGGCCGTCGCGGCTGACCCCCGCCGAGTGCGACACGTACTACCGTCAAGTCGCCCCCGTCGCCGAGGCGTTTGGGGCCCGGAACGTGCCGCGCACAGCCCTGGAGGCCGAGCGCTACCTGGCCCGCCTCCGCCCTGGGCTCCATGCCACCCCGGCCGCGTTGGAGTGTGTACGGTTCCTCCGCCGCTTCGGGCGCACCCGGCGGGAGCGGCTGGTGGTGAGCCTGCTCATGAACGCCTCCGTCGGCCTCCTCCCCGCCTGGGCCCGCGCCGAACTCGCCATCCACCGCCCGGCCCCGCTGCGCACCGGCTGGGACCGGCCGCTGGCCACGGCCGTCGGCCACACCCTCCAGTGGGCCATCGGCCCCTCCCGGATCCAGGCCGCGGCCCGGGAACGGCTGGCGGGGGCGGGCCAGGGCTGACACCGGGGGCCGGGGCGCCCAGGGTCAGCGCGGGAGATGGGCGGCCGATACGGTCCACAGGCGCTCGGCGGTGGCCGGGTCGAGGGCCCACTCCTTGACCCCGTGCGGGTGGTGCGCGAGATCGGCGTCGTCCGGCACGGTGTACGCCTCCCGCCCGTCGTCCAGGTAGTGGCCTCCGGAGCGCGCGAACTCGGGTGCCACGGCAGCGACGACGGTGGTGGCGGCCCCCTGCCCGACCGTCTTGTACGTGAAGACCCCGGCGGCCTCCGCGGCGTCGAGCGACGCCTTCTGCCGTGGGGTGAAATTGCGCTGGAGTCCGGTCGCGACACCGCCGGGGTTCACGGCATTGGTGACGATGCCGTCGGACGCCCAGCGGCGGGTCGCCTCGACGGCGAAGAGCGCGTTCGCCGTCTTCGACTGGGCGTACGCGATCTGCGGGTCGTAGGCGCGGCGCTCGAAGTGAAGGTCCTCGAAGTCGATGCCGGCCCGCATGTGCGCCGTCGAGCTGACCGAGACGATCCGCGCTCCGTCCCGCTCGGACGCTCCCCTGGCCAGGGCGTCGTGCAATCCGGTGGCCAGGGCGAAGTGGCCGAGGTGGTTGGTCGCGAACTGCGACTCCCAGCCCTCGCGGGTTCGTTCGAGGCCGCCGGTGACCACTCCCGCGTTGTTGATCAGGAGATGGAGCGGGCCGCTCCACGCGGTGACGAAGCGGGTGACGGAGGTCCGGTCGGCGAGGTCGAGGTGGACGACCCTGGGCGGCGCTCCTCCGGCCGGCCGCGCGATCGTGCCGGCGACTGCCTCGCCGGCGGCGGTGTTCCGGACGGCGAGCGTCACCTCCGCTCCGGCGGCGGTCAGCGCCCGGGCCGTCTCGGCCCCGAGCCCCGAGGAGGCGCCCGTCACGATCGCCCGGACGCCGGTGAGATCGACGCCCTCCAGCACCTCGTCGGCGGTGGAGGAGGCGGTGAAGCGGGTGGTGATGGGCGTGGTGACGGGGGTGGGGAGGGAAGCGGGGGTGGTGACGGGGGTGGGGGTGGCGTCGGGAGTGGAGACGGAGGTGGGGGTGGAGCCGGGGGTGGAGTCGGGTTCTGCCATGTCATCAGCTCCGGCGGAGTCGGATCAGGGTGCTCGGGGTGTCCTCCCCGGGGAGGTGGAGGGGGAGGCCGTGGGTGAGGAGGACGGCGCCGTGGTGTTCGGTTCCGGTGGCCTCGTCGACGTAACGGGCGGTGGGGGAGAGGCCGGTGAGGCGGAGGGAGCGGTCCTGGCCCCAGGCGATGACCACGACCCGGTCGGCGGCGCGGTACAGCACGGCGTCCTCCAGACGGTACCGCTCGCCGTGCTGGACCACCGGGCGGATCTCCTTGTACTCGGCGACCAGGTCGCGGGCCTCGGCGAGTTCGGCGGCGGTCCAGCGGGAGAGGTCGCCGCCGATGCCGAGGGCGCCGGCCATGGCGACATGGAAGCGGCGGCGGAGCGAGGCGGTGCGGCCGGTGTGCGGGTTGGGGCTGTCGGTGACCCAGGCGGACATGGTGCGGGCCGGGTAGATCTGGCTGTAGCCGTGCTGGATGGCGATCCGGTCGGTGGCGTCGGTGTTGTCGGAGATCCAGGTCTGGTCCGTACGGGCGAGCATGCCCAGGTCGGCACGGCCGCCGCCGCCCGCGCACCCCTCGACGCGCAGGCCGGGATGGGCGGCGCGGAGCCGGTCGAGGACCGCGTACACCCCGCGCGTGTGGTCGCTCCAGAGGCGTTCGGCGTCCGGGGCGCCGGGGTGGCCGGCCTCGGTGAACGCCCGGTTCATGTCCCACTTGAGGAAGTCGATCGCGTACGTCGCCACCAGCCGGTCGAGCCAGCCGAACGCCCACTCCGTGACATCGGGGCGGGCGAAGTTGAGGACGAGCTGATGGCGGAGTTCCGTACGGCGCCGGTGCGGCATGTGCAGCACCCAGTCGGGGTGCGCGCGGTACAGATCGCTGTCCGGGTTGGTCATCTCCGGCTCCACCCAGAGCCCGAACCGCATGCCGAGCCCGCGCACGGCATCGACCAGCGGGGCGAGGCCGTCCGGGAAGCGCTCGGGGCTCGGATGCCAGTCGCCGAGCCCGGCCCGGTCGCTGGTACGGGCCCCGAACCAGCCGTCGTCGACCACGAACACCTCGACCCCGAGCTCCGCCGCGCGTTCGGCGAGCGCCCGCTGTCCCTCCAGGGTGACGTTCCAGCCGGTCGCCTCCCAGCTGTTGTAGACGACGGGACGGAGCTCGTCGGGGCGGGGCAGGACATGGGCGGCGATGTACGCGTGCCAGCCCCGGCTCGTCCCGCCGAAGCCGCCCTGGCTGAACTGCCCCGCGAACACCGGGGTCTCGTGGTGTTCACCGGGGGCGAGACGCCAGGTGAGGCCGTCGTGCCCGGCGCCGCCGGTCACCGTGAACGGGCCGCCGGTGTGGTCGCGGTACGCGGTGATCCGCCAACTCCCCGACCAGGCCAGGACCATGCTCCACACCGCGCCGCCCGTCTCGTCCGCGTCGCCCGCGTCCACCATCAGCCACGGGTTGCCGGCGTGACCGGAGATACCGCGCCTGCTGGTGAAGGTCGTCTCGGCGAACGGGGCCTCGGTACGGCGCAGTTGGCTCTCCCCCGACCAGTCGCCGACGGTGTGGCTCAGCCGCGCGCCCGAGGCGGCCGGGACCGACCAGGCGGCGGCGTCGCAGCGGAGGACCTCGATCGGGGCGGTGTCGTCTCCGTCGCCCTGGGCGGATCCGGTCCCGGGCCCCACGTGGCTGAGCGTCAGGGAGCGTTCGATGACATCGCTGTCCTGGTGGACCGTGTAGTGGAGGGTGCACCCCAGCGGGTAGTGGCGGTCCCGCAGCCGTACGCTCAGCCGGCCGTCCGCGATGTCGTGGCCCGCGTACCGCCACTCGACGCCGCGCGCTCCGTTCGCGTACCGCACCAGCAGCGAGGGGACCCCGAAGCGCGGGCCGCCCTCGACCCCCAGCTCCTCGCCGCCGGTGGAGGCGAAGCTGCTGGTGACGCCGGAGTGCACGGGGAGGGACGCGGCCTCGCCGAGGGTGAGCCGGGGCCCCCAGTGCAGATGGTGGGGCGCGTCGTCGGCGCCGATACGGAGGGCGTAGGACGTCGCCGGAGTGGTGAGCAGGAACGTACGGCTGGGCGCGTCGAAGGACACGGAGGACACCTGTGACATGACACGGAGCCTAGGCCGACAGGACCCGGGCCCGGTCGTCACCCTCTCGGTCCCCGCCGCCCCGCCCCCGCCGGGGAGGCGGGGGCGGGGAGTGCGGCAGCGACGGTCCGTGGTGTCAGCGGACGCGGAGGGTGACCGTGGCCGTGCTGGTCCTGGCGGGGAGCCTGGTGGTGTCGACGGCCAGGAACTCGCCGTCGTCCTGGCGGCCGTCGGGGAGCGTCTTGCGGTGCAGGGTGTACGGCGGGGTGTCGTCGGTGACCCCGTCGATGCCGAAGTCGCTGTCGTTGGTGAGCATCAGCGTACGGCCGCCGTCGGAGGTGGCGACGCCCTCGATCTTGTCCTGGCCGAAGAAGCCGCCGGCCGGGTCGAGCCCGGTGACCAGCGCGCCCACGTCCAGGTGGGTGGAGGCGGCGACCGGCGTGATGCCGGCCGCCTTCAGCGCGGCGCGGGCGGTGGCGGTGTCGCCGTCGCCGACGTACGCCTCGATCGTCCGGCGGTCCTTGCCGAGGAGCAGCCCGCCCTTCGCCGCGTCGTACGACGCGCCCGGTACGCGCGCCGAGGCGCCGACGTCGGTCGCGCCCCGGGTGTCGATCTTGTACAGCTTCTTGAACCCGCCGGGCTGCATAGCGCCGTCCCGCTCGTCGACCAGGAAGGTGGTCGCGCTCAGGGCGGTGATCTCGCTGACCGCTCCGGCGTTCTTCTTGGGGTTGTCGAGCAGGTAGACGTACTGGCGGGTGGCGTGGGTGCGCAGGTCGTACGTGACGATGCGGAGCGCCGTGACGTTCTTCGCTGCGACGCCCTTCGGCAGGTCGGGCTGTTGGAGCGCGGACTGCATCATGCCGACGAGCGTGCGGCCGTCGGGGGTGATGGTCAGCCCCTCCATGCCCCGGTTGGGCACCCGGTTGGCCAGTTCGGCCGGGAGCGTGCCGTCGAAGGGGGAGAGCCGCTCGATCGCCCGGCCGTCGGCGCCGAAGTGCGTGATGTACGGGCCGTATTCGTCGGAGATCCAGAAGGTGCCGTCCTTCAGCGCGACCAGGCCCTCGGGGTCGTAGCCGTACGGCGAGGCGGGCAGCTCGTTGCCCGCGAGGTCGGTCAGGGTCTCGCCGGTGTTCGCCTCGGTGCTGACGTGCCCGTTGTACGGGGTGCCGTCGGCGGCCCGCATCGGGATCGACTTCACCAGCACCGCCTTGGTGCCCACCAGGCGGAACCTGCCGATCGCCGGGGTGAAGCCGGGCAGCGGCAGGACCTTCTCGCCGTTCGGGCCGTCCACGTTCGGGCCCCGGTCGGTGATCCCGTAGAACTCGTTCTTCGAGCCGGGCACCGGGTACAGCGACGAACCGTACGAACCGCCCGTCACCTTCACCCCGCCGATCGTGGCGAGCGGCGGAAGCTCGGTCCGGTAGAGCCGTACGGCGTCGCTGACGCGGTACGTGAAGGTGTCGGTGCCGTGGAAGCCGGGCTCGGGCGTGTAGGTGAACGACCCGTCCTGGCGCACGTCGAGCTTGCCGTGCGCGGTCCCGGTGTGCGAGACGAGGGTGGCCGGGCTGCCGCTGTCGTTGGCGAGGAAGCCGTTCCCCCGCACGGTCAGCGTCCGGCCGGAGTGGGCGGTGTAGGAGTCGTCACGGGCCACGAGCGAGGGCCCGCCGTGGTGGGGGCTCTCCGGCCGGTGCGGCTTCTCGGGGGCACCTGCCCAGGCGTTGCCGGCCAGGGCGAGCACCACCGCGGTGCCCGCGGCGGTCGCCAGTTTGAGACGGGACATGCGTTCCTCCTCGTACGTGCGCCGCTCTGCGGGACGCACGACAGGGGAGTTTCGCGAGCGTACATGTCCTTGCGGTAAAGGGGACTTGCGGGCAGACGGCGGCCGGGTGAAGCGGAGATGACCGGTGGCGGGCGGCCGGTGGCGGCGGCATGCGGTGAGCGGTGAGCCGCATGCGGTGAGCGGCATGCGGCGAGCGGCATGCGGCGAGTGGCGGAGAGCGCACGGCGGGCGGGGCGTTCCGGGCCTGCGGGCCGCTTCCGGGGCCGCCCGGTTCCCCTCGTGGTCATCCCGGGTTCGGCTGCTCCTCCCCGGGCGCTCGCCCGGTGACCATCCGTCATGGGCACGGTCCTGACATGGACATCACCACACTGCCGCTCCGTCGTCCGCGTGCCTCGGCGCTCTCCCTGGCCGCCGCCCTCGCCGTCGCCGCCACCGTCTTCGCGCCCGCGCCGGAGGCCTTCGCCAAGTCCAACGCCGTACCGACGTACGAAGTCAAGATCAACCTGACCGCCGCGGCGCTCGACGCCTCGCACGCCCCGACCGCGGCCGTACGGTCGGCCTTCGGTATCTCCGGCTCCGCGGCGGCGCGTTCGTACGCGTACTTCGACACCGACGCGCGCGCCGTCGACGGCGTGGGGTGGAGCGTCCGGCTCCGCCACAAGTCGGGCTCGTCGTTCGAGGAGACCTACAAGAAGCGGTTCCCGGTGACCGGCGGCGACATCGACGCCGCCCTGACCCAGGCCAACGCCGCGGGCTTCGACAGCGGAGACACCAACTACAAGGCGGAGGTGGACTGGGGGTACGGCAAGCAGACCCTCAGCTTCTCCGTCGAGAAGAGCCACGGCGCGAGCGGCTACTCCGGCACCACGATGCCGCCGAACGCCACCGGCCTCGGCTGGCTGGTCGACGACATCCCCGGCAAGCTCGACAACTGGGGCGCGGACAAGTGGGGTTCGGGCGTGCTCAAGGCGGCCCGCGGCCATGGCCCGGTGACCTCGCAGGTCTGGTCGGGCGCGTGGGGAGCCTCCGACGACGCGAGTGTCGAGGTCGTTCCCGTCGTGGGCGCGGGCGGCAGTGGCACGGAGTATGTTGTCGAACTGTCGTTCAAGACCGACAAGTACGCCGACGCCGCCCGTCTGCACAGCGACGCCATCGCGGTCGCCGAGTCGAACGGCTGGCTCTACCGGGGCGACATCCTCAAGACGCAGCTCATCCTCGACCGCTACTGAGGGACGGCTGGTGAGCCCCGGGGCCGGGACGACTCCGGCCCTCGGGCTCACCGGCCTCCGTACCGGCTCTCGGCGCTGCTCCCGGGGCGGCTTGCAGGGCTGCTCTCGGGGTGGCCGGTACGGTCCTGGCCCGCCCCGCCCCCGGTGTCCCGTTCGATCAGGATCATGGCCGCGTCGTCCGCCAGATGGCCCCGGGTGTGGTGGGCGAGGGCGCGGCGCAGCCGGTCGAGGAGCTCCTCGGGAGGGGCGTCGCCGAGCCCGGCGAGCTGGGCGGGGAGGTCGAAGAAGTTCCGGTCGCGGTCGCGGGCCTCCAGCACCCCGTCGGTGTGGAGGAGCAGCCGGTCGCCCGCCCCGAACGGGTACTTCTCGACCGCCGCGGGCGGCCCGGTCAGAAACTCCTCCAGGCCGAGCGGGGGCAGCGGGCACGCCGTCTCCAGCGGGGTCACCTCGCCCCGGTGGAGCATCAGCGGCGGCGGATGGCCCCGGCTGACCAGCTCCACGACGGAGCCGTCCGGCACCTGGGCGAGGACCGCCGTCACGAACTGCTCGGCCGGGTACGCGTCCCCGCCCCCGGGGGCCGTCTCCGCCCCGGAGCGGGAGAGGTCCCTGCGCAGGGCGGCCTCACAGCGCCGTACCACCTCCGCCAGGTCCGGCTCGTACTGCGCGGCCTCGCGGAACGCGCCCAGCACGGTGGCGGCCGACCGCACCGCGGGCAGCCCCTTGCCCCGTACGTCGCCCACGATCATCCGGACCCCGAACGGCGTGTCCACCGCCTCGTACAGGTCGCCCCCGATGTGCGCGCCCTCCTCGGCCGCCAGATAGACGCCGGCGGCCCGTATCCCCGCCAGCCGGGGCGGGACCGGGCGCACCACCATGTCCTGCGAGACCTCGGCGATCCGCCGGACCCGCGACAGCTCCCGCTCCCTGCGCACCCGGGCGAGGCTGATCGCGACACTGGCCACGGTCACCACCAGCAGGGCGAGCAGATTGGCGTAGACCTCCTGGGTGCCCCAGGCGTGGTTGACGGTCGCGGTGATCGCGCTCACCACCCCGGCGAGGAAGGCCACGAAGCCGGTGCCGACGGGCCCCATCGTGACGGCGGCCAGCGCGGGCGCCGGGGAGAGGAGCGGCCCCGTGTAGAGGAAGTGCGCGGGGGAGAGCTCGATGGTCAGGACCGCCGCGAGCTCCGCGAAGGGCAGCGCCCGCGCGAGCGCGAAGAGCGGCTTGCTCTGGCCGATCCGGCCGATCCGGCCTATGCGGCCGCCGGCCGACACCGGACCGTGGAACACGCGCATGGTCAGAGCCTCTCACCGGGGCCGCGCCGACGCCCTGCCGGAGGCGCGGCGGGTCCGGGCGGCCCGCCGGCCAGGACCGTGCGGCGGCCCGGCCTAGGTGACGGTACGGAGCCGGGCCGCCACGTCCTGGACCAGCTCCGCCTCGTGCGGGACGAGGTAGAAATGGTCCCCTGGGAAGATTCTCTCGCGGTACCCGGCACGGGTGCGCGGGGACCAGGCGCGGAGCTCCCCCGGCTCGATATCGGGGTCCTCCCGCCCCACGTACGCGGTGATCGGCGCCCCGGTCGCCGCACGGGGCCGGGGCCGGTAGGTCTCGCTGAGCCGGTAGTCGGCCCGGATCGACCCCATGACCAGCTCCCGCAGCCCCGGATCGGCGAGCACGGGCGCCGCCGCGGCGTCCAGCCGCAGGACATCCGCGATCAGCGCCTCGTCGCCCTGGGTGTGGAGGAAGGCGGTACGGGTGTGGCCGGGCGCCGCCCGCCCCGAGACGAGGAGCGCGGCGGGCGGGGTGCCGTGCCGCTCCTCGATCCGCAGGGCCACCTCGAAGGCGACCGAGGCGCCCATGCTGTGCCCGAAGAGCGCCAGCGGCCGGTCGAGGAAGGGCGCCAGCGCCTCGGCGACCGGCCCGGCGAGCGCGTCCATGTCCTCGGCGGGCGCCTCGTGGAGCCGGTCCTGGCGCCCCGGATACCGCACGGCCAGCACCTCGACATCGGCCGGCAGCCGGCCCGGCCAGGTACGGAAGGCGCTGGCGGCGCCGCCCGCGTACGGGAAGCACACCAGCCGGATCCTGGGCTCCCCGGCCGGTCCGAACCGGCGGAACCAGGGCGCCAGGGCGGGCCGGTGGGCGGGGGCTGCGCCGTTCGGGTGGCCCACTGGCTCCTCCGTCGGTGTGCGTCGGTGTCCGTGCTCCGTGCACGGCATCCGTGTTCCGTGTATGACGCACCGAGGATGGACCCTCGGCAGCGCTGTCGGCGACATCTCCGGAAAGCGCTACCGCACTTTTCGCTTTCTGTTCACCTAAAGGAAACTTCAGAAGCGTTCTCGGAACGCGAGATGGCGCCGACCGCACCAAAGGGGCGACAACGGGGGGTGAAACGGGGAAATGTCGCTATCGTCCGAGCCTCGGCGCCCGCTGGTTCATAATTCAAATATCGAGTGCGGCGCCGGTGCGATGGCCGGAACTTGTCAGGTGGCAGTCAGGGTGCTTTAGTAACGCTGCCTTCCCACGAGCCCCGTGCCTCACGGCAATTGGGCGAAGGGGGGCCGCGGCACCGTCCGCGCAATCCAAGTTCTTGAGGTGCATTCATGGAAATCGCTATCGAAGCGGAAGGGCTTCGTAAGCGGTACGGGGGCCACGAAGCGCTGCGCGGGGTGGAACTTTCCGTTCCCACCGGAACGCTGCTGGGGATCCTCGGACCCAACGGAGCGGGCAAGACGACGACCGTACGCGTACTCGCCACACTGCTCGACGCGGACGGCGGCCGGGCGCGGGTCGCCGGTTACGACGTACGGGAACAGCCGCGCGAGGTACGCCGCAGGATCGGCCTCACCGGCCAGTACGCGGCCCTCGACGAACGGCTCACCGGGCGCGAGAACCTGCGGCTCATCGGCACCCTGCACCGCCTCGGCCGGCCGGCCGCGCGGGCCAGGGCCGGTGAACTGCTCGACCGGCTCGGTCTCGCGGACGCGGCGGAGCGCCAGGTCAAGACGTACTCCGGCGGGATGCGGCGCAGGCTCGACCTGGCCGCGAGCCTCATCGGGGAGCCCAAGGTGCTCTTCCTCGACGAGCCCACCACCGGCCTCGACCTGACCAGCAGACTCACCCTCTGGGACATGATCAGGGAGCAGTTGGCGGCCGGTGTCACCGTGCTCATGACCACCCAGTACCTGGAGGAGGCCGACCAGCTCGCCGACCGCGTCGCGGTCATCGACGGCGGCCGGGTCATCGCCGACGGCACCCCCGACGAACTCAAGGCGAAGGTCGGCGGGGAGCGCCTCGACGTCACCCTCGCGGAGGGCGGCGACACCGCCGGCACCGTGACGGCCCTGCGCACCACCGGCGCCGAACCCGTCGTCGCCGAGGACGGCCGGCTGGTCTCCGTCCCGCTCGGGGACGGGCTGCGGACGGTCTCCGAGGCCGCCGCCGCGCTGGCCTCGGCGGGGGTGCGGACCGCCGGGTTCGCCGTACGGCGCCCCTCGCTCGACGATGTGTTCCTCGCTCTCACCGGGTCCACGGCCGAGTCGACCGGCGCGGCCGGCGCGGCCGATGGGGCCGGCGTGGCCGATGGGGCCGGCGTGGCCGAGGCGGCTGATGTGGCCGACGGGGCCGACGGGCCCGTCCCGGCCGGTACGGAAAGGTAGGGCGAGTACGTCATGGTGGAACTCGTCGGTGATGTGTCCGCACTCTTCGGCCGGCACATGAGACACCTGGTCCGCATCCCGGAGAAGCTGCTCAGCGTGACGCTGATGCCGGTCGCTTACGTCGTCGTCTTCGGCGTCCTCTTCGGCAGCGCGATCTCCGTGCCGGGCAGCGACTACCGCTCGTACCTGATGGCGGGCATCTTCACCCAGATGATGCTCACCAACGTGGGCAACACCGCGCTCGGCGTCGCCGGCGACCTCGGCAACGGCATGGTCGACCGGCTCCGCTCGCTCCCGATGTCCCGGTCCGCCGTGCTCATCGCGCGCACCCTCGCCGACCTGGCGCTCGCGGTCATCGCCTGCGTCATGATGGCCGCCGTCGGCTACGCCATCGGCTGGCGGGTGCACGAGGGCCTCGGGAAGGCGCTGGCCGGCTTCGGGCTGCTCCTGCTGCTCGGCTACACGATGGCCTGGCTCGGCGCGCTCATCGGACTGCTGGCACGGAGCCCGGAGGCGGTCAACTCGATCGCGTTCATGCTGGTGATGCCGCTGACGTTCCTGTCGAACGCGTTCATCCCGCTCGACGGACTGCCGGGGTGGCTCCGGTGGCTCTGCGAATGGAATCCGGTCAGCGCCGTCGTGGCCGCCTGCCGGGAGCTGTTCGGCAACACGTCCACGGGCAGCGACCGGGGCGCCTTTCCCGTCCAGTACCCGGTGCCGGTCTCCCTGGTGCTCAGCGCGGTGCTGCTCGCCGTCGTCGTCCCCGCCGCCGTCGGGGCGTACCGGCGCGCGGCCGCCCGCTGAATCCACCACTCTCATTCCGATTACCGGATTCCGCACCGACGGGTTTCTCCGTTGTTAACCTGTCCCGGATCTAATGGCGTAAGAATTCGCCGCGCACAGCGAATCGTGTATTACGTGTCGCGCATGGTTTCGCGGATCGCGTGTCGTACGCCGCGCGAATTGTCCGACGGATTTTGATTCCTGTCGGATACGACGCACTCTCTTCTTCGTGATTCATTCACCGATGGCAATTGCCTGAACGAGAACGGATGGACATGCCCGGTTATCAGATTGCCCGTCTGCCCCTGACAGCAGCGCAGTCCGGTATCTGGCTTTCCCAGCGCCTCGACCCGGCGAACCCCATCTTCAACATCGCCGAATACGCCGAGATCCACGGCCCGGTCGACCCGGCCCTGTTCGAGAGCGTGCTCTGCCGCGTGGTCGCCGAGGCGGAGACGCTGCGGGTCCGGGTCGTGGAGGAGGACGGCAGGGCCTTCCAGATCGTGGAGGAGCCCCGCGACCGGTGCATGGAGTTCGTCGACGTCAGCGGCGAGGACGACCCGCGCGGGTACGCCGAGGAGTGGATGCGGGCCGAGGCGCGCCGGCCGGTCGACCCGGCCACCGGGCCGCTCTTCGCCTTCGCGCTCCTCAAGGCCGCCGACGACCGCTGGTTCTGGTACCAGCGCTACCACCACCTCGTCATGGACGGCCTCGGGCTCTCCCTCGTCGGCGGCCGGGTGGCCGCCCTCTACACGGCGCTGGCGGCCGGGGAGCCCTGCCCGGAGCCGGTCTTCGGCACACTCGGCCAGTTGATCGAGGACGAGGCCGCCTACCGGGGGTCCGAGCGGTTCGCCCGCGACCGCGCCCACTGGACGGCGCGCTTCGCCGACCTCCCCGTCCCCACCACCCTCGCCGGGCGCCGGCCCACCCTGCCCCGGTACCTGGAGCGCCGTACCACCGCCCCGGACGGCGCGCTCCTCGCCGGGCTGCGTGCCACGGCCCGTGCGGCGGACGCCAGTTGGCCCGCCGTCGCCGTCGCGGCGCTCGCCGCGTATCTCCACCGGATGACGGGAAACCAGGACATCGTCCTCGGCCTCCCCGTCGTCGCACGCGGGGCGGCGGCCCGCGCCGTCCCCGGCATGATGTCGAACGTGCTGCCGTTCCGGCTCCGCGTCCACCCCGCCATGACCCTCGGGGAACTCGTCCGGCAGACGTCGAAGGAACTCCACCTCGCGCTGAAGCACCAGCGGTACCGCATGGAGGACCTGCGGCGGGACCTCGAACTCTCCGGTGACGACCACCGGTTGGCGGGACCGCACGTCAATATCGTCATGGCCGACCACGACCTGCGCTTCGCCGGGCACCGCACCACCGTGCACAACCTCGGCGGCGGCCCGGTCGACGACCTGTCGCTCGTCCTGGACGCCCGTACGGGCTCCGGGCAGGGAGGCGGACAGGGGAACGGCGGAGGCGGCGGCGAGGCCGGAGGCGGGGGCGGCGGGCTCCGGATCGACCTCGACGCGAACCCGGAGCTCTACCCCTCCGAGGAGATCGCCGCGCACCAGCGGCGCTTCCTCGACCTCCTCGGCGGCCTCGTCGGCGCCGGGCCCGACGCGCCGGTCGGCGGTCTGGAACTCCTGCGCCCCGCCGAGCGCGAGCAAGTCCTCGTGGAGTGGAACGCCACCGCCCGCCCGGTACCCCCCGGCACCCTGCCCGGCCTGTTCGAGGCCCAGGCCGCCCGGACGCCGGAGGCCACGGCGGTCGTCTTCGCGGGCCGGACCCTCTCGTACGCCGGACTCAACGCCCGCGCCAACCGCCTCGCCCATCTGCTGATCGAACGCGGCGCGGGCCCCGAGACCGTCGTCGCGCTCTCGGTGCCCCGCTCCGAAGCGATGATCGTGGCGCTCCTCGCCATCCTCAAGTCCGGCGCCGCCTACCTCCCCGTCGACCCGGGACACCCGGCCGAGCGCGTCGCCTACCTGCTGGACGACGCCCGCCCCGCGCTCGTCCTCACGGAGACCGGGACGACGGTGGCGGGGACGACGGCGGCGGAGACCCCGGTGGCGGGGTCCGGTCCCGGGGTGCCCCGTCTGCTCCTCGACGCCCCGGAGACCGCCGGACTCCTCGCCGTACGGCCGGACACGGACCCCCGTGACACCGACCGCGCCGAGCCGCTGCGCCCCCTCCACCCCGCGTATGTCATCTACACTTCCGGCTCCACCGGCCGGCCCAAGGGTGTGGTGGTCTCGCAGGCGAGCGCCGTCGACCTCGCCGCCTGGGCGGGGGAGACGTTCGGCCCCGGCGAGCTGCGCCGGGTCCTCGCCTCCACCTCCCTCAACTTCGACGTCTCCGTCTTCGAGATGTTCGGCCCGCTCTGCTGCGGCGGCTCCATCGAGGTCGTCCGCGACCTCCTCGCCCTCACCGAACGGGGCGCGGAAGGGTGGACGGGCAGCCTGATCAGCGCCGTGCCCTCGGCGATCGCCCAGGTCCTGGCGCACGGCGAGGTGTCGGCGTCGGCGGAGACCGTGGTCCTGGCGGGCGAGGCGCTGTCGGCACACGCCGTCGCCGACATCCGCGCCGCCCTCCCCGGGTGCCGCGTCGCCAACATCTACGGCCCGACGGAGGCCACCGTCTACGCGACGGCCTGGTACGACGACGGAGCGGAGGACACCGCCGGCGACCGTACGCCGCCGATCGGCCGCCCCGTCTCCAACACCCGTGTGTACGTGCTCGATGCGGCCCTGCGCCCGGCCCCGGTGGGCGTGGCCGGTGAACTCTTCCTCGCCGGGGCGGGCCTGGCCCGGGGGTATGTACGGCGCCCCGGACTGACCGGCGAGCGGTTCGTCGCCGACCCGTACGGCGCTCCGGGGAGCCGGATGTACCGCACCGGTGATGTGGTGCGGTGGCGTGCCGACGGGAACCTGGAGTATCTGGGCCGGGCCGATGACCAGGTGAAGATCCGGGGGTTCCGGATCGAGCTGGGCGAGATCGAGGCCGTACTCGCCGGACACCCCGCCGTGGAGCGGGTCGCGGTCGTCGCCCGCGAAGACCAGCCCGGCGTCAAGCAGTTGGTGGCGTACGTGGTCGCCGGCGGCGCCGACGGGGAGACGGACGGCGCCGCCGGGAGCGGCGCCGACGGGGACGGCCTGCGGGCCCATGTCGCGGCCGTCCTGCCCGGGTACATGGTCCCGGCGGCCTTCGTGGAACTCTCCGAACTGCCGCTCACGCCCAACGGGAAGCTCGACCGCAAGGCCCTCCCCGCCCCCGACTACGCGGCCACGGCGGCCACCGGGCGCGGCCCCGGCTCCCCGCGCGAGGAGATCCTGTGCGCGGTCTTCGCCGAGGTGCTGGGGGTGGCGCGGGTCGGGGTGGACGACAGCTTCTTCGACCTGGGCGGCGACAGCATTGTCTCGATCCAACTGGTCAGCCGGGCGCGGAAGGCCGGCCTGGTCTTCACCCCGCGCGATGTCTTCCAGTGCCGTACCGTGGCCGCGCTCGCCGCCGTCGCCGCCGAGGCCGAGGACGCGGCGGACCACCGGGACCAGGACCCCGACGACGGCATCGGCGCCGTCCCGCTCACCCCGATCGTGCACTGGCTGCGGGAGCGCGGCGGTCCGGTGGACGGCTTCCACCAGTCGATGGTGGTACGGACACCTCCCGGGCTGACCTGGGAGCGGCTGACGGCCGGGGTGGCGGTGCTCCTGGACCACCACGACGCCCTCAGGTCGCGGCTGGACCGTACCGGCGGCGAATGGAGCCTGGAGGTGCTGCCGCGCGGCGCGGTGGACGCCGCGTCGGTGGTGACGCGCGTCGACTCGGCCGAGGACGTACGGGACGCGGAACTCCGCCCCGACGCGGGCGAGATGGTACGGGCGGTGTGGTTCGACGCCGGGCCCGGAGAGCCGGGGCGGCTGCTGCTCGCCCTGCACCATCTGGTGGTCGACGGGGTCTCCTGGCGGATCCTCCTGCCGGACCTGGCCGCCGCCGTGGCCGGGCGGGGACCGGAGCCGGTCGGCACGTCGCTGCGGCGCTGGGCCGAGCGGCTCACGGAGCTGGCCCAGGAACCGGAACGCCTCGCCGAACTCCCGCTCTGGACCGGCATCCTCGAAGCGCCCGAGGCCCCGCTCTCCCCGCACCCCCTGCTCCCCTCCCGCGACACCGGCGCCACCCAGCGCCATGTCCGGCTCACCCTCTCGCCCGAGCGCACCCGGCCCCTGCTCACCACCGTGCCGACCGCCTTCCACGGCGGTGTCGACGACGTCCTGCTCACCGCCCTGGCCCTCGCCGTCGCCGACTGGCGGCGCCGGACCGGGCGCGGGGACACGACATCGCTCCTGGTCGACCTCGAAGGCCACGGCCGCGAGGACATCACCGGCGGCGCCGACCTCTCCCGTACCGTCGGCTGGTTCACCACCATCCACCCCGTACGGCTCGACCCCGGCACCCTGGACCCGGCCGACGCGGGGCGGGCGCTGAAGCGGGTCAAGGAGCAGTTGCGGGCCGTCCCCGACCACGGCATCGGATACGGGCTGCTCCGCCACCTCAACCCCACCACCGCCCCCGTCCTCGCCGCCCTGCCCACCCCGCAGATCGGCTTCAACTACCTCGGCCGCCTGGAGACCGGCACCGAGGCCGACTGGGGGGTGGAGACCGCAGCGGGCGGCGCCGACGACGGCATGCCGTTCGTCCACGCCCTCGAAGTCGACGCGCTGACCCACGACTCGCCGGACGGCGCCCAGCTCAGCGCCGTCTGGACCTGGCCCGACGCGCTCTTCTCCGAGGCCGAGGTCCAGGATCTCGCCGAGACCTGGTTCCGCGCCCTCGACGCGCTCGCCGCCCTCGCCGAGGAGCCGGAGGCCGGCGGCCGCACCCCCTCCGACCTGCCGCTCCTCTCCCTCACCCAGGACGAGATCGAGCTCCTGGAGCACTCCTCCCCGCCCCTGGCGGACATCCTGCCGCTCTCCCCGACCCAGAACGGCCTGCTGTTCCACGCCCTCTTCGACGAGGAGACCGCCGACGTCTACACCGTGCAGCTCTTCCTCGACCTGGCCGGAGCGCTCGACCCGGAGGCCCTGCGCGCGGCGGCGGCCACCCTGCTGCGCCGCCACCCCAATCTCCGCAGCGGGTTCCTGTCGGGCCCGGAGAGCGGCCCGGTCCAGGTCGTCCACGAGGAGGTCGCACCCGACTGGCGCACCCTCGACCTGCGCGGCCCCGAGCGGCCCGGCCCCGGCCTGCCCGGCACCGGCACCGACGACGGCGAGCGGGCGCGGCGGCTCGCGGAGGCCGCCGCCGGGGAACGGGCCCGCCGGTTCGACCTCGCCGCGCCGCCGCTGGTGCGCTTCCTCCTCGTACGCCTCGCCGACGACCGGTACCGGCTGCTCCTGACCGTCCATCACATCCTCCTGGACGGCTGGTCCATGCCGCTGCTCGCGGCGGAACTCCTGGCCCTCTACGCGCGGAGAGGCGACGACACGGGGCTGCCGCACCCCGCCCCGTACCGCGACTATCTGGCCTGGCTCGCGAGCCGGGACCACACCGCCGCCGAGCGGGCCTGGCGCGACGCCCTCGCCGGGGTCGAGGAGCCCACCCTGCTCGCCCCGGCCGGCACCGGCGGAGAGCCCGCGGCCCTGCCGCCCGAGCGGGTCGTACGGGAACTGTCGCCCGAGCTCACCACCGCGCTCACCGACCGCGCCCGCCACCTGGGCCTCACCCTCAACACCGTCGTGCAGGGCGCCTGGGCGGTGCTGCTCGCCCGGCTCACCGGCCGCGAGGACGTCGTCTTCGGCGCCACCGTCTCCGGCCGGCCGCCCGAGATCGCCGGGATCGAGTCGATGGTGGGGCTCCTCATCAACACCCTGCCGGTACGGGTGGAACTCCGGCCCGCCGAGACCCTGGCGGAACTGTTCACCCGGATCCAGGAGCGGCAGTCGGCGCTCATGGAGCACCAGCACGTCGGGCTCCACGACATCCAGCGGCTGACCGGTCTCGGCGAACTCTTCGACACCCTCACCGTCTTCGAGAACTACCCCCTCGACCCCGGCCTGCTCGACGTCTCCGGCACCGGGCTGCGGGTCACGGACGCCGACGCCGACGACGCCACGCACTATCCGCTCACCCTCGTGGTGGTCCCGGGCCCCGCCCTCGGCCTCCGGCTCGGCTACCGCCCCGAACTCTTCACGACCGATGCGGCCGAGACGATCGGGGCCCGGCTCGGCCGGCTCCTGGAAGACTTCGCCGCCGCCCCCGGCCGGCTCGTCGGAGACCTCGACATCCTCGAAGCGGCGGAGCGCGAGCGGGTCCTCGTGGAGTGGAACGCCACCGGCCACCCGGTCCCGGCGGCCACCCTCACCGAGCTGATCGAGGACCGGGCCGCCCGCACCCCGGACGCCACGGCCGTGGTCTTCGAGGGCAGCTCCCTCTCGTACGCCGAACTCTCCGCCCGCGCCAACCAGTTGGCCCGGCTGCTGGTCCGGCGGGGCGCGGGGCCCGAGGGGTATGTCGCCCTCGCGCTGCCCCGCTCCATGGAGCTGATCGTCGCGCTCCTCGCGGTGGTGAAGTCCGGCGCGGCGTATGTCCCCGTCGACCCCGACTACCCGGCCGAGCGGATCCGGTACATCCTCGGCCACACCCGCCCCGCGCTCGTCCTCACCACGCGTGCGGTGGCCGCCGTACTGCCGGGGCCCGCCGGCGGGGATGTCCTCGTCCTGGACGACCCGCGCACCGGCGCCGAGGTGGCCGCATACGACCGCACCGACCTCACCGACGCCGACCGGCTCGCGCCGCTCCGCCCCCTCCACCCCGCGTACGTCATCTACACCTCCGGCTCCACCGGCCGGCCCAAGGGCGTCGCCGTCCCGCACGAGGGCATCGTCAACCGGCTCCGCTGGATGCAGGGCCGGTACGGCCTCGACGCCTCCGACCGGGTGCTCCAGAAGACCCCCTCCGGGTTCGACGTCTCGGTGTGGGAGTTCTTCTGGCCGCTCATCGAGGGCGCCACCCTGGTGGTCGCCCGTCCCGAGGGCCACAAGGACCCCGCGTATCTCGCCGGGCTGATTCAAGAAGAGCGCGTCACGACAGCGCACTTCGTCCCCTCCATGCTCCAGGTCTTCCTGGCGGAGCCCACGGCGGCCCGGTGCGACACCCTGCGCCGGGTGGTGTGCAGCGGCGAGGCACTTCCCGGGGAGGTGCGCGCGAAGTTCTTCGAGACGCTGGACGTCCCGCTGCACAACCTGTACGGGCCGACCGAGGCCGCCGTGGACGTGACGTCCTGGGAGTGCGCGGCACACGACCCGGCCGGGCCCGTCCCGATCGGCGCCCCGGTGTGGAACACCCGCGTCCAGGTGCTGGACGCGCGGCTGCGGCCGGTACCGGTGGGTGTGGCCGGAGAGCTCTATCTGGCCGGTGTCCAGCTCGCCCGGGGGTATGTACGGCGGCCGGGGCTGACGGGGGAGCGGTTCGTGGCCGACCCGTACGGGGCTCCGGGGAGCCGGATGTACCGCACGGGGGATGTGGTGCGGTGGCGTGCCGACGGGAACCTGGAGTATCTGGGCCGGGCCGACGAGCAGGTGAAGATCCGGGGGTTCCGGATCGAGCTGGGCGAGATCGAGGCCGTACTCGCCGGTCATCCGGGTGTGGAGCGGGTCGCGGTCGTCGCCCGCGAGGACCAGCCGGGGGTCAAGCGGCTGGTGGCGTACGTGGTGGGCGGCGGGGGCGGTGACGAGAACGGCGGTGCGGCCGGGGGTGTGGACGGAGACGCGCTGCGGGCCCATGTCGCGGCGGTCCTCCCGGAGTACATGGTCCCTGCGGCCTTCGTCGGACTCTCCGGACTGCCGCTCACGCCCAACGGGAAGCTCGACCGCAAGGCCCTCCCCGCGCCCGACTTCGGGACGGCGGCGGCCACCGGGCGCGCACCCGGCTCCCCGCGAGAGGAGATCCTGTGCGCGGTCTTCGCGGAGGTGCTGGGGGTGGCGCGGGTCGGGGTGGACGACAGCTTCTTCGACCTGGGCGGTGACAGCATCGTCTCGATCCAACTGGTCAGCCGGGCGCGGAAGGCCGGCCTGGTCTTCACCCCGCGCGATGTCTTCCAGCACCGGACGGTCGCCGCGCTCGCCGCGCTCGCCGACGAGGTGCGGGCGGGCGGCGGAGGCCACGGGAGCGCCGTGGAGCCGCCCGGCTACGGCATCGGGGCCGTCCCGCTCACGCCGATCGCGCACTGGCTGCGGGAGCGCGGCGGTCCGGTGGACGGCTTCCACCAGTCGATGGTGGTACGGACGCCCGCCGGGCTGACCTGGGAGGAGCTGACGGCCGGGGTGGCGGTGCTCCTGGACCACCACGACGCCCTCAGGTCGCGGCTGGACCGTAGCGGCGGCGAATGGAGCCTGGAGGTGCTGCCGCGCGGCGCGGTCGACGTCGCCGCCGTGGTGACGCGCGTCGACTCGGCGGAGGCGCTGACCGCCGCACCGTTCCGCCCCGACGCGGGCGAGATGGTACGGGCGGTGTGGTTCGACGCCGGGCCCGGAGAGCCGGGGCGGCTGCTGCTCGCCCTGCACCATCTGGTGGTCGACGGGGTCTCCTGGCGGATCCTGCTGCCGGATCTCGCGGCGGCCGTCGCGGGGCGGGGACCGGAGCCGGTCGGCACGTCGCTGCGGCGCTGGGCCGAGCGGCTCACGGAGCTGGCCCAGGAACCGGAACGCCTCGCCGAACTCCCCTTCTGGACCGGGGTTCTCGAAGGGCCCGACCCGCTGCTGGGCCTCCGCCCGCTGGACCAGGACCGGGACACCGCCGGCACCGTACGCCACCTCACCCTCACCCTGCCGCCCGAGCGCACCGAGCCCCTGCTGACAACCGTGCCCGCCGCCTTCCACGGCGGCGTCAACGACGTCCTCCTCACCGCCCTGGCCCTCGCGGTCGCCGACTGGCGGCGCCGGACCGGGCGCGGGGAGTCGATGTCGCTCCTGGTCGACCTCGAAGGCCACGGCCGGGAGGACATCACCGGCGGCGCCGATCTCTCCCGTACGGTCGGCTGGTTCACCACTCTCCATCCCGTACGGCTCGATCCCGGCACCCCGGAGTGGGCCGGCCTCTGGGCCGGCGGCCCCGAGGCGGGACGCGCCATCAAGCGGGTCAAGGAGCAGTTGCGGGCCGTCCCCGACCAGGGCATCGGATACGGGCTGCTCCGCCACCTCAACCCCACCACCGCCCCCGTTCTCGCCGCCCTGCCCACCCCGCAGATCGGCTTCAACTACCTCGGCCGCCTGGAGACCGGCGCCGACGCCGACTGGGCGGCGGCGCCCGGGACCGAGGGGCTCGGCGGCGGGGCCGACGCGGCGATGCCCGTCCCGCACGCGCTGGAGATCAACGCAGTGACCCAGGACGGGCCCGGGGGCGCGCGGCTCGGCGCGGTCTGGTCCTGGCCCGCCGCGCTCTTCTCCGAGGCCGATGTCGCGGACCTGGCCGGGACCTGGTTCCGCGCCCTGGACGCCCTGGCCGCCCATGCCGCGCGGCCCGGGGCCGGCGGCCACACCCCGTCGGACCTGACCTTGGTCTCGCTCACCCAGGACGAGATCGACGCATTCGAAGACGAACTCGAAGACGAGCTCGAAGACGCATTCGCAGACGAACCGGAACCCGGAACCGAGTGGGAGATGTCGAAGTGAGCCAGTCCACGATTGAAGACATTCTGCCGCTGTCGCCGCTCCAGGAAGGGCTGCTCTTCCACGCGGTCTACGACGACCAGGCGCCCGACGTGTACACCATGCGGTTCGTCTTCGAACTGACCGGCCCCGTCGACGCGGAGAGGCTGCGCGCCTCGGCGGAGGCCCTGGTCCGCCGGCACGCCAACCTGCGGGCCGCGTTCCGCCGCCGTAAGACCGGCGAGGCCGTCCAGGTCATCCGCCGCACCGTCGAACTCCCCTGGGACGTACGGGATCTGAGCGGACTCGCCGAGGCGGAGCGGGAGGCCGCGCTCGCCGGGATCCTGGCCGAGGAGAAGGCCGCCCGCTTCGACCCGGCCGCCCCGCCGCTGCTCCGCTTCGTCCTCGTACGGCTCGCCCCGGACCGCTGGCGGCTCGTTCTGACCAACCATCACATCCTGCTGGACGGCTGGTCGATGCCCCTGCTCGCCCGCGAACTCTTCGCCCTCTACGCGGGTGGCGCGAGCGGCGGATCCGGTGGTGGCGCGAACGGCGGGGCCGAGGCGGCGCTGCCGCGCGTCACCCCGTACCGCGACTATCTGGCCTGGCTCGCCGGACGCGACCGGGACGCCGCGCGGGACGCCTGGCGGCAGGCGCTCGCCGGGGTCGCCGAGCCGACGCTGCTGGTCCCCGGCGCCGGGGACGGGCCGCGCACAACCGCCGCCCCGCAGCGGGTGATCCACGAACTCTCCGCCGAACTCACCTCCTCCCTCGGGAACGTCGCACGGAGCCGGGGCCTGACCCTCAACACCCTGGTCCAGGGCGCGTGGGCGGTGCTGCTCGGGCGGCTCACCGGGCGCCAGGACATCGTCTTCGGCACCACCGTCTCCGGCCGTCCGCCGGAGATCCCCGGGGTGGAGACGATGGTGGGGCTCTTCATCAACACCCTGCCCGTACGGGTCGCCCTCCGCCCCGAGGAGCCCTTCGGCGAACTGCTCGCCCGGGTCCAGGACGAGCAGGCGCGGCTGATGGAGCACCAGCACCTCGGGCTCCGCGACATCCAGCGGCAGGCCGGCATCGGGGAACTCTTCGACACCCTGACCGTCTTCGAGAACTACCCGCTCGACCCGGCCGGGCTGGAACTCCCCGGCACCGGCGTCCGGATCGGCGGGGTCGAGGTCGACGACGCCACCCACTACCCCCTCACCCTGGCCGTCCTCCCCGGCGACCGGCTCACCCTCCGCCTCGACCACCGGGCCGACCTCATCGCCCCCGACGCCGCCGCCCGGCTCGCCGCCCGCCTCGAACGGCTGCTGGCGGCGGCGGTCACCGCGCCCGAGAGGCCCGTCGCCACGCTCGACATCCTCGACCCCGCCGAGCGCGCCCGGGTGCTGGTGGAGTGGAACGCCACCGACCGCCCCGTCCCCGGGCGCACCCTCACCGAGCTGATCGAGACCCGGGCCGCCGCCGCCCCCGGCAACGATGCCGTCGTCTCCGCGGGAGGCACGCTCTCGTACGCCGAACTCACCGCCCGCGCCAACCGGTTGGCGCATCTGCTCATCCGGCGCGGCATCGGCCCCGAGCACCTCGTCGCCCTCGCCCTGCCGCGCTCCGTGGACGCGGTCGTGGCGGCCCTCGCCGTGCTCAAGTCCGGCGCCGCCTACCTGCCGGTCGACCCCGGCTACCCGGCCGAGCGGATCCGGTTCATGCTCGGCGACGCCCGCCCGGAGCTGCTGGTCACCACGGGGGCCGGGGTGCCGGAGGGCGTGGACGGACACAGCGCGGGGCGGGACGCCCGCCCGGAGCAGGACGGTCCCGGCGGCCACGGTACGGAGCCCACCGCGCGGCTGGCGCTCGACGCCCCGGACACCGCCGCCCTGCTGGCCGGCTGCCCCGACACGGACCCGGGCGACGCCGACCGCACCGCCCCGCTCCTCCCCGCGCACCCGGCCTACGTGATCTACACCTCCGGTTCGACCGGCACCCCCAAGGGTGTCGTGGTCTCCCACGCCGGGCTCCCCAGCTTCTGCGCCGCGGCCGTCGAGGGGTTCGATGTCGCCCCCGACAGCCGGGTGCTCCAGTTCGCCTCGCCGAGCTTCGACGCGGCCGTCCTCGAACTCGGGATGGCGCTCACCTCCGGTGCCGCCCTCGTCGTCCCGCCGCCGGGCCCGCTCGCGGGCGAGGCCCTGGCCGAGGTGGTCGCCGGACTCCGGGTGACCCATGCCCTGATCCCGCCGGCCGCCCTCGCCGGGGTGCCTGGCACGCTCGCGCTGCCCGCCTTCCGCTCCCTGGTCGTCGGCGGGGACGCCTGCTCCGGGGAGCTGGTGGCCCGCTGGGCGCCCGGGCGCCGTATGGTCAACGCGTACGGCCCCACCGAGTCGACCGTCGCCGCCACCATCAGCGCCCCCCTGGCGGGCGCCGAGCCGCCGCCGATCGGCCGCCCCGTCCCCCGGACGCGGGCCCTGGTCCTGGACGCGGGGCTGAACCCGGTCCCCGCCGGGGTCGCCGGGGAACTGTATCTCGCGGGCGCCGGGCTGGCCCGGGGCTATCTGCGCCGCCCCGCGCTGACCGCCGAGCGGTTCGTCGCCGACCCGTACGGCGCCCCGGGCAGCCGGATGTACCGCACCGGCGACGTGGTGCGGTGGGACGAGGACGGCACCCTCCACTATGTCGGCCGGGCCGACGAGCAGGTGAAGATCCGGGGGTTCCGGATCGAGCTGGGCGAGATCGAGACCGTACTCGCCGGAGACCCGGCCGTGGACCGGGTCGCGGTCGTCGCCCGCGAGGACGCGCCGGGCGTCAAGCGGCTGGTCGCCTACGTGGTCGGGGCGGTGGACCGGAGCGCGCTGCGGGACCGGGTGGCGGCCGTCCTGCCGGAGTACATGGTCCCTGCGGCCTTCGTGGAACTCTCCGGACTGCCGCTCACCCCCAACGGAAAGCTGGACCGGAAAGCCCTGCCCGCCCCCGACTACGGGACCCTGGCGACGACCGGGCGCGGCCCCGCCACCCCGGCCGAGGAAACGCTGTCCGCGGTCTTCGCCGAGGTGCTCGGCCTGGAGCGGGTCGGGGTGGACGACAGCTTCTTCGACCTGGGCGGCGACAGCATCGTCTCCATCCAACTGGTCAGCCGGGCCCGGAAAGCCGGCCTGGTCCTCACCCCGCGCGATGTCTTCCAGCACCGGACGGTCGCCGCCCTCGCCGCCCTCGCCACCCCCGTCGAGCGGGCCGCGGGCCCGAGCGCCCCCGACGACTCGGGCATCGGCGTGGTCCCGCTCACCCCCATCGTGCACTGGCTCCGCGAACGCGGCGGACCCGTCGACAGCTTCCACCAGTCGATGCTGATCACCACCCCGGCCGGGCTCGACGAGGCGCGGCTCACCCAGGGGCTCCAGACCCTCATCGACCACCACGACGCCCTGCGGCTCCGCCTCACCCGCGCCGCCGGAGGCGTCGTCTGGGGCCTCGAAGCGGCACCGCGCGGCGCGCTCGACGCCGCAGCGTGTCTGACCCGCGTCGAGGTGACCGGGGTACGGGGCGCCGCGCTGCGCTGTGTGGTCGCCGGGCACAGCGGCACCGAGCAGGCCCGGCTCTCCCCGGAGACGGGCGCCATGGTGCGCGCCGTCTGGTTCGACGCAGGACCGCACGAGCCCGGACGACTCCTCCTCGTCCTGCACCATCTGCTGGTCGACGGCGTCTCCTGGCGGATCCTCCTGCCCGACCTGGCCGCCGCCTGCCAGGCGGCGATGGCGGGCAGGCCGGCCGAACTGGAGCCTGCGGGCACCTCGTTGCGCCGCTGGGCCGAGCAGCTGACCGCCCTGGCACAGCACCCCGCCCGCCTCGCCGAGCTGCCCCTCTGGATGTCCGTCCTGGACGCGCCCGACCCGCTCCTCGGCCACCGCGCCCTCGACCGGGCGCGCGACACCGTGGCGACCGTCCGGCACGTCAGCCTCACCCTGCCGCCCGAGCGCACCGAGCCCCTGCTGACGACCGTGCCCGCCGCCTTCCACGGCGGTGTCGACGACGTCCTGCTCACCGCCCTGGCCCTCGCGGTCGCCGACTGGCGGCGCCGGACCGGGCGCGCCGGGGACGACAGGGGCGACGGGAACGGCGGACGTGACGGAAACGGCACGGAGGGCGGTGCCTCCTCGCTCCTGGTCGACCTCGAAGGCCACGGCCGGGAGGACATCACCGGCGGCGCCGATCTCTCCCGTACCGTCGGCTGGTTCACCACCATCCACCCCGTACGGCTCGACCCGGCCGTACGCGACTGGGCCGACCTCTGGGCCGGCGGAGCCGAGGCGGGACGCGCCATCAAGCGGGTCAAGGAGCAGCTCCGCGCCCTTCCCGACCACGGCATCGGATACGGGCTGCTGCGCCACCTCAACCCGCAGACCGGGCCCGCGCTCGCCGCGCTCCGTACCCCGCAGATCGGCTTCAACTACCTCGGCCGCTTCCCCGCGGCCCCCGAGGAGAACGGGGAGTGGGCGGTCGCCCCGGAGGCGGACGGCCTCGGGGGCGGCGTCGACCCCGCCATGCCCGTCCCGCACGCCCTGGAGGTCAACGCGCTCACCCAGGACCACCGGGAAGGGCCCCGGCTCACCGCCACCCTCTCCTGGCCCGGCGACCTCCTCACCGAGGCGGACGCCCAGGACCTGGCCGACACCTGGTTCCGCGCCCTCGACGCCTTGGCGGCGTGCGCCGCGCGGCCGGCATCCGGTGGACACACCCCCTCCGACCTGCGGCTGGTCTCCCTCACCCAGGACGAGATCGACACCGTCGAGCGGGCCCGCCCCGGCCTCGCCGACCTGCTGCCGCTCTCCTCCCTCCAGAAGGGCCTGTTCTTCCACGCGCTCTACGACGACCAGGCCGCCGACGTCTACACCGTCCAGCTCCTCCTCGACGTCGAGGGCCCGCTCGACACCGGCCGGCTCCGGGACGCGGCGCGGATCCTGCTGGAGCGCCACGCCAACCTCCGCGCCGGGTTCTGGCACCACGGGCTCGCCGAGCCGGTGCAGTTCATCCCGCGCGAGGCGCCGCTGCCGTGGTACGAACACGACCTGGCGGCCGTCCCCGGCGCGGAGCGGGACGGCGCGGTGGAGCGGCTGCTCGCCGAGGACCGCGCCCGCCGCTTCGACCTGACGGCGCCCCCGCTGCTCCGTATCACCGTCATCCGGCTCGCGGCCGGACGCCACCGGCTGGTGCTGACCAACCACCACATCCTGCTCGACGGCTGGTCCACCCCGCTCCTCGCCCGCGAACTCTTCACGCTCTACGCGCAGCGGGGGAGCACGGCCGGGCTGCCCCGCGTCACCCCGTACCGCGAGTACCTGAGCTGGCTCACCGAGCGGGACGAGACCGCCGCCCACGCGGCCTGGCGGCAGGCGCTGGACGGCGCGGAGCCCACCCTGCTGGCGCCGGCCGGGCCCGGCCGTACCCCCGCCGCGCCGCGCACGGTCACCGTCGACCTGACCGAGGCGCTCACCGCCGCGCTCACCGAGCGGGCCCGCGCCCTCGGCCTCACCCTCAACACCCTGGTCCAGGGCGCCTGGGCGGTGCTGCTCGGCCGGCTCACCGGGCGCGGCGACATCGTCTTCGGCACCACGGTCTCCGGCCGCCCGCCCGAGATCCCCGGCATCGAGTCGATGGTCGGGCTCTTCATCAACACCCTGCCGGTACGGGTCGGGACGCGCCCCGAGGAGCCGTTCTCCGCGCTGCTCACCCGGATCCAGGAACAGCGCTCCGCGCTCTCCGGGCACGAGTACGTCGGGCTCACCGACATCCAGGCGCTCACCGGCTCCGGCGAACTCTTCGACACCCTCAGCGTCTTCGAGAACTACCCGCTCGACCCGGCCGCGATGGAGCTGCCCGGCACCGGGCTCCGCGTCCTCGGGATCGAGGGCCGGGACGCCACCCACTACCCGCTGACCCTCGTCGCCCTCCCCGGCCGCGCCCTCGGACTCCGGCTGCACCACCGGCCCGACGCGCTCGACCACGACACCGTCACCGCGATCGGGCAGCGGCTGGTGGGGCTCCTGGAGCTCCTCACCGTGGACCCGCACCGCCCGCTCGGCCGGATCGAGGTGGTGGACGGCGCGGAGCGGGCCCGGCTGCTGACGGAGTGGAACGGCGCCGTACGCCCCGGTCCCGGCACGCCCGGCGCCCTCGGCACCCCCGGGTCCGCCGGGTCGGTCCAGCGGCGCTTCGCCGAGCAGGCCGCGCGCACCCCGGACGCGGTCGCGCTCCGCGACGCCGATGGCCGGGAGATCACGTACCGGGGACTCGACACGCTCGCCAACCGGCTGGCGCACCGGCTGATCGCCGAGGGCGTGGGCCCGGAGAGCCGCGTGGCCGTCTTGCAGGAACGTTCCTTCGGGCTGGTGGCCTCCCTGCTCGCCGTCCTCAAGGCGGGCGGCGCCTATGTCCCGCTCGACGCCCGCTCCCCGCAGGCCCGCCTCCAGCTCATCGTGGCGCAGACCGGGGCCCGCGTGCTCCTCACCGACGCGGCCCGGCACGACGCCGCCCGGAGCTTCCCGCACGAGGCCAGGATCCTGGTCGTGGACGACGAGGCCGCGCTCTCCGACGAGGCCGCGCTCCCGGACGGGCCCGCCGCCTTCGCCTCCGCCTCCGCCGACGCTGCCTCCGCCTCGGTCTCCGCCCCCGGCATCGACAGCCACCCCGAACAGCTCGCCTACGTCATGTACACCTCGGGGTCGACCGGTACGCCCAAGGGGGTCGCCGTCACCCACCACGACGTCCTGAGCCTCGCCCTCGACGGCTGCTGGGACACCGGCAACCACGAACGCGTCCTGCTCCACTCGCCCCAGGCCTTCGACGCCTCCACCTACGAACTGTGGGTGCCGCTGCTCCGGGGCGGGCAGCTCGTCGTCGCGCCCCCCGGCGAACTCGACGTCCACGACCTCGCCCGCGTCATCGTCGGCCAGCGCGTCACCGGCCTCTGGCTCACCGCCGGGCTCTTCCGGATCCTCGCCGAGGAGCACCCCGCGTGCTTCGCCGGGGTCCGCGAGGTCTGGTCCGGCGGCGATGTCGTCCCCGCGCCCATGGTCCGCAGGGTGCTCGACGCCTGCCCGGACACCGTCGTCGCCGACGGCTACGGCCCCACCGAGACCACCACCTTCGCCACGCACCACCTCATGCGCGCCTCGGACACCGTGCCCGACACCGTCCCGATCGGCACCCCGCTCGACAACATGCGGCTCTACGTGCTGGACGACGGCCTCGCGCTCACCCTCCCCGGCGTCGCGGGAGAGCTCTACATCGCGGGCGCCGGCCTCGCCCGCGGCTATCTCGACCGGCCCGGACTCACCGCCGAACGCTTCGTCGCCGACCCGTACGGCCCCCCGGGCGCCCGCATGTACCGCACCGGCGACCTGGTCCGGTGGACCGCCGACGGGGTGCTCGCCTTCGTCGGCCGCGCCGACGAGCAGGTCAAGGTACGCGGCTTCCGTATCGAACTCGGCGAGATCGAGGCCGTCCTCGCCCGCCACCCCGGACTCGCCCAGGTCGCCGTCGTCGTCCGCGAGGACCGGCCCGGCGACAAGCGCCTCGTCGCCTACACGGTCGCCGAGGCGGGCACCGACGGCCGGGACGCCCCCGGTGCCCCCGACTCCGCGGCCCTGCGCGCATACGCCGCCGACGCGCTCCCCGAGTACATGGTCCCGGCCGCCTGCGTCGCCCTCGACTGGCTGCCCGTCACCGCCAACGGCAAGCTCGACCGCACCGCCCTCCCCGCCCCCGACTACGCCGCCACCGCCACCCACCGCGCCCCGCGCACCCCCGAGGAGCGGCTGCTCTGCGAACTCTTCGCGGAGGTCCTGGGCGTCCCCGAGGCGGGCATCGACGACAGCTTCTTCGACCTGGGCGGCCACTCGCTCCTCGCCACCCGCCTGGTCAGCCGGGTCCGCTCGGCCTTCGGCGTCGAACTCGCGGTCCGTGCCCTCTTCGAGGCGCCCACCCCGGCCCGGCTCGTGACCGCGATCGCCGGGGCCGCCCGGGCCCGTACCGCGCCGCGCCCCGTCCCCCGCCCCGAGCTGGTCCCCCTGTCGTACGGGCAGCACCGCCTCTGGTTCCTCAACCGGCTGGAGGGCGCGGCCTCCCCGTACAAGATCCCGATCACCCTGCGGCTCCGCGGCCGCCTCGACCTGACGGCGCTCCGCGCGGCGCTGGCCGATGTGACCGGGCGCCACGAGTCCCTCCGTACCGTCTTCCGGGAGACCGGCGGCACCCCGCACCAGGTGGTGCTCGACCCCGCCGAGGCCACCCCCGACGTCCGCGTCCTCCCCTGCACCGAGGCGGAGCTGCCCGGCGCGCTCGCCGACGCCGTACGCCCCGGATTCGACCTGGCCGTGGACCCGCCGCTGCGCACCACCGTCTTCGCGCTCGGCCCCGACGAGCATGTCCTGCTCCTCGTCCTGCACCACATCGCGGGCGACGGCTGGTCCATGAACCCGCTCGCCCGGGACTTCTCGGTCGCCTACACCGCCCGGCTGCGCGGCGAGACCCCCCAACAGGCCCCGCTGCCCGTGCAGTACGCCGACTACAGCCTCTGGCAGCGCGAGGTGCTCGGCGCGGAGTCGGACCCGGACAGCCCGCTCCACCGCCAGCTCGACTTCTGGACCACCACCCTCGCCGGACTCCCCGACGAACTGGAGCTCCCCGCCGACCGCTCCCGCCCCGCCATCGGCTCCCACCAGGGCGACACCCTCTTCTTCCGGCTCGAACCCGCCCTGCACCAGGGGCTGCTGGGGCTCGTACGGGAGAACGGGGCGAGCCTCTTCATGGTGGTGCAGGCGGCGCTCTCCGCGCTGCTCACCCGGCTGGGCGCGGGCGAGGACATCCCGCTGGGCAGCCCGATCGCCGGGCGCACCGACGAGGCGCTGGACGAGCTGGTCGGGTTCTTCGTCAACACCCTCGTCCTGCGCACCGACACCTCGGGCGACCCGACCTTCCGGGAACTCCTGGGCCGGGTGAGGGACACGGACCTCGCCGCCTACGCGCACCAGGACACCCCGTTCGAGCGGCTGGTGGAGGTGCTCAACCCGGCCCGCTCGATGGCGCGCAACCCGCTCTTCCAGGTGATGCTGGTCCTCCAGAACAACACGGACGCGGAACTGGCCCTGCCGGGTCTTGAGGTCTCCGTCGAGACGGCGGGCGTCCACGCGGCCCAGTTCGACCTCTCCTTCGACCTCACGGAGCGGTTCACGGGCGGCGGCGCTGCCGAGGCGGGGGAGGCCGGGGCTTCCGGAGACGGCGGCGAACCCGACGGTCTGGACGGCCGGTTCGACTACAGCACCGACCTCTTCGACCGGGCCACGGCGGAGCGGCTGCTGACGTGCTTCGTCCGGCTCCTCGAAGCGGCCGTCGCCGAACCGGACCTGCGGATCGGGGAGTTCGACATCCTCGACCCGGCCGAGCGGCAGCGGCTGCTCGTCGACTGGAACGCCACCGAGCGCCCCACCGACCTGGTCGGAGTCGTCGAGCGCGTACGGGAGATCGCGGCCGAACGCCCCGACGCCACCGCCCTCGTGGACGACAACGGCACCACCAGCTACGCCGAGCTGGCCGGCCGCGCCTCCGCCCTCTCCCGCCTGCTGCTCGCCGGGGGCGTGGGCGAGGGCGACCTCGTGGCGATCCTCTGTGACCGTACGGCCCGGATGCCGGCCGCCGTGCTCGGTGTGCTCGGCACCGGCGCCGCCTATGTGCCGCTCGACCCGCGCGCCCCGCTGCCCCGGAGCGCGGGCATGCTCACCGACAGCGGCGCCCGGGTGCTGCTGGCCGCCCCCGAACACGCCGAGCTGGCCGAGGAGCTGGCGTCGGCGGCCGACCGGCCCGTGCCGATCCTGCACCTCACCGACGCCATGGACGACGCCACGGGCACCGGGACGGGGGCCGACGGGCTGCTGCCGCCGGCCGGCGGCGCCGGCCACCTCGCGTACGTGATCTTCACCTCGGGCTCCACGGGCCGCCCCAAGGGCGCGATGGTCCAGCGGCGCGGCATGGTCAACCACCTCCTCGCGAAGGCCGAGGACCTGGCGATGACGGAGGCGGACAGTGTGGTCGCCAACGCCCCGCTGACCTTCGACATCTCCGTCTGGCAGATGCTGGCCGGGCTGGTCGCGGGCGGCCGGGTGCGCCTCGTCACGGACGACACCGCGCTCGACCCGGGGGCCCTCTTCGGCCTGGTCGCCGCCGAGCGCCTCACCGTGCTCGAAGTCGTCCCCTCCCTGCTGCGCACCGCCCTGGACGCCTGGGACCAGGGCGCCGCCCCCGTCGAACTCCCGTATCTGCGCTGGCTGATGGTGACCGGCGAGGCCCTGCCGCCGGACCTGTGTGCCCGCTGGCTCGCCCGCTATCCGGGGATCCCGCTGATGAACGCGTACGGCCCGACGGAGTGCTCCGACGACGTCACCCACGCCGTCATCGACACCACCACCCCGCTCGGCGCGGTCCGGGTCCCGATCGGCGCCACCCTGCGCAACACCCGGCTCCATGTCCTCGACAACCGGCTGCGGCCCGTACCGGTCGGCGTACCGGGGGAGTTGTACGTGGGCGGGGACGGCGTCGGCCTCGGCTATCTGGGCGACCCGGCCCGTACCGCCGTCGCCTTCGTCCCCGACCCGTTCGCCGCCGCCGACGCGCCCGGGAGCAGGCTCTACCGCACCGGCGACCGGGTGCGCCGGCTCCCCGACGGTCAGCTGGAGTTCCTGGGAAGGCAGGACCACCAGGTCAAGATCCGGGGCCAGCGCATCGAACTCGGCGAGGTCGAGGCCGCCCTGCGCGCGGTCCCCGGGGTGACCGACGCCGTGGTCACCGTCGCCACCGACCCGGCCGGACAGCACCGGCTCGTCGGCCATGTGGTCGGCGCTGTCGACCCGCGCGGGGTCCGCGACCGGCTGGCCGGGACGCTGCCCGAGGCGATGGTGCCCGCCGCGCTCGTCCTCGTCCCCGGCGCCCTCCCGCTCACCCCCAACGGCAAGGTGGACCGCAAGGCGCTGCCCGCCCCCGACGCCGCGCACTTCGGGACGGGGGTCCCCGGGCGCGCGCCGCGCACCCCGCAGGAGGAGCTCCTCTGCGAGGTCTTCGCGGATGTCCTCGGGCTGCCCCGGGTCGGCCCCGACGACGACTTCTTCGACCTGGGCGGCCACTCGCTGCTCGCCACCCGGCTGGTGAACCGGGTCCGCTCGGTCTTCGGGGTGGAGCTGCGGGTACGGGCCCTCTTCGAGACGCCCACGGTCGCCGGACTCGCCGCCGTGGTCACCGCCGAACTCGCGGCAGGAGCCGGTGACTTCGGCCCCGGCACCCCGGAGGGCTCCGAGGGCTCCGGCGGCCTCGACGGCACGGGGGCCGACACCTCCGGTCGTACGGAGGCTGACAGCTCCGGCGGTACGGGGGCCGACGGCTCCGGCCGTACGAGGGCCGACGGCGCCGGCGTGGCCCGTCGCGCCGCCGTGGCCCGCCCAGCCCCCGCCCCCGTCGAGCGGCCCGAGCGGATCCCGCTCTCCTTCGCGCAGCGCCGGCTCTGGTTCCTCAACCGCTTCGACGGCGACAGCGCCGCCTACAACGTGCCGCTCGCCCTGCGCCTCACCGGCGCGCTGGACCACGACGCGCTGCGCGCCGCCCTCGCCGATGTCGTCACCCGCCACGAGTCCCTGCGCACCGTCTTCCCCGAGAACACGGGGAGCGACGCGGACGGCGGCGGCCACCAGCGCGTCCTGTGCCCGGCGGCGGCCGTACCCGGACTTCCGGTTGCCCCGGTGACCGGGGACGACGACCTCACCGGGCGGCTGACCGAAGAAGCCTCCCGGGGCTTCGACCTCACCCGCGAAGTGCCCCTGCGCGCCCGCCTCTTCGCGCTCGCCCCGGACGACCACTGCCTGCTCCTCGTCATGCACCACATCGCCAGCGACGGGGCCTCCGCCGCACCGCTCGCCCGCGACCTCGCCACCGCCTACGAGGCCCGGCGCGCCGGCTCGGCGCCCGGCTGGACCCCGCTGCGGGTGCAGTACGCCGACTACAGCCTCTGGCAGCGCGAGGTCCTCGGCGACGAGTCCGACCCGGAGACCCCGATCGCCCGGCAGCTGGCCTACTGGCGGGGCCGGCTCGCCGGGCTCCCCGACCAGTTGGAGCTGCCCACCGACCGGCCCCGGCCCGCCGTGGCCGCCCCCGAGGGCGGCACCGTCCCCCTCGTCATCGGCCCCGAGCTGCACCGGCGGCTCGCCGCACTCGCCAGGGAGAACCGGGTGAGCGCCTTCATGGTGGTGCAGGCGGCGCTCTCCGCGCTCTTCACCCGGCTGGGCGCGGGCGAGGACATCCCGCTGGGCAGCCCGATCGCCGGGCGCACCGACGAGGCGCTGGACGACCTGGTCGGGTTCTTCGTCAACACCCTCGTCCTGCGCACCGACACCTCCGGCAACCCGACCTTCCGGGAACTCCTCGGCCGCGTACGCGACACGGACCTCGCCGCCTACGCCCACCAGGACCTGCCGTTCGAGCGGCTGGTCGAGGTGCTCAACCCGGCGCGGTCGCTCTCCCGGCACCCCCTCTTCCAGGTCGCCCTGGCCTTCCAGAACCCCACCGAGGCCGTCCAGGAGGTCCCCGGACTCACCGTCGCCGCCCGGCCGCTCGCCGTCGGCGGCGCCAAGTTCGACCTCTCGGTCAGCCTCGCCGACCGGCGCGCCGACGACGGCACCTGCCAGGGCATCGAGGGCCATGTCGTCTACCGCGCCGACCTCTACGACGCGGAGACCGTCGCCACCCTCGCCGCCCGGCTGGTCCGCCTCCTCGACGCGGCCGTCACCGAACCCGACCGCCCCATCGGCTTCCTCGCCGTCCTCGACCCCGCCGAGCGCGAGCGGATGGTCACCACCTGGAACGACACCGCCACCGAGGTCCCGGAGGTCACCCTCCCCGACCTCTTCCAGGCCCAGGTGGCCCGTACCCCCGAAGCACCCGCGCTGGTCTTCCGGGGCGAGACGGTCACGTACGCCGAACTCAACGCCCGCGCCAACCGGCTCGCCCGGTATCTGGTACGGCGCGGGGTGGGCCCGGAGCGCTTCGTCGCCGTCGCCCTGCCCCGCTCCGCCCACCTGGTGGTGGCCCTGCTCGCGGTCCTCAAGGCGGGCGGCGCCTATGTGCCCGTCGACCCGGAGTACCCGGCCGACCGGATCGCGTTCATGCTCGCCGACACCGGCCCGGCGCTGCTGCTGACCGACAGCGCGACGGCCGGCACCCTCCCGGAACTCGACGCGCCCCGCGTCCTGCTCGACGACCCCGGCCTCCTCCTCGACGACACCGGCCGCACCACCGGCCTCGCCGGGACGGACCTCACCGGCCTTACCGGCACCATCGGCCTCACCGGCACCACCGGCCTCACCGGCACCACCGACCTCACCGACGCCGACCGGCACACCCCGCTCCGCCTCGCCCACCCCGCGTACATCATCTACACCTCCGGCTCCACCGGCCGCCCCAAGGGCGTGGTCGTCCAGCACACCTCGCTCACCGACTACCTCGTCTTCGCCGGAGGCGACTACGACGGCGTCCGGGGGAGCGCGCTGCTCCACTCGCCGATCTCCTTCGACCTGTCGGTCACCGCCACCTACGTCCCGCTGACCGTGGGCGGCACCGTCCATGTCGTCGCCGACCTCCAGGACCCCGGCCCCGGCACCACCGCCGCGCTCCGCGACACCCCCTGCACCTTCCTCAAGGCCACCCCCAGCCATCTGCCGGTCCTCGCGACCCTGCCGGAGGAGTTCTCGCCCACCGCCGAACTCCTCCTCGGCGGCGAACTCCTGCTGGGCGAACGCGTCGACGAGTGGCGGGCGCACCACCCCGGCACCGCCGTCCTCAACATGTACGGGCCCACCGAGACCACCGTGAATTGCAGCGAGTACCGCATCGAACCCGGCCAGGAGATCCCGCCGGGCCCGCTGCCCATCGGCGGCCCGATGGCCAACACCCGGTTCCATGTCCTCGACGCCCACCTCCAGCTCGTACCGCAGGGCGCGCCGGGAGAGCTGTACGTCGCGGGCGACTGCCTGGCCCGGGGGTATCTGGGCCGCCCGGACATGACGGCCGCGCGCTTCGTCCCCGACCCGTTCGGGGCGCCCGGATCCCGGATGTACCGCACCGGCGACGTGGTGCGGTGGAACGCCGACGGCACCCTCTTCTTCCTGCGCCGCGTGGACGACCAGGTGAAGCTGCGCGGCTTCCGGATCGAACTCGGCGAGGTGGAGACCGCCGTCGAACGCCACCCGGCCGTCGCCGGCGCCGCCGTGATCGTCCGCGAGGACCGGCCCGGTGACCAGCGCCTGGTCGCCTATGTGGTGCCCGAGCCGGACACCGCCCTCCCGTCCTCCGCCGAACTGCGCCGGTACGTCGCCGCCGGCCTGCCCGAGTACATGGTCCCCTCGGCGTTCGTCCCGCTCGACGCGCTGCCGCTCACCCCCAACCGGAAGCTGGACCGGGGCGCGCTGCCCGCCCCCGACCTGGCCGCTGCCCCCGGCGGCCGGGCCCCGCGCACCCGCCGGGAGCGGCTGCTCTGCGAGCTGTTCGCCGAGGTCCTCGGGGTCTCCCGGGTCTCCGCCGACGACGGATTCTTCGACCTCGGCGGCCACTCGCTCCTCGCCACCCGGCTGATCGCCCGGGTCCGCGCCACCTTCGGGGCGGACATCGCCCTCCGTACCCTCTTCGAGGCGCCCACCCCGGCCGAGCTGGCCCAACGTCTCCAGGAGTCCGACGGCGGCGAGGGCGGCGACGGCACGGCCGGCGCGGGGGACGACGCCGGGAGCGCCTTCGAGGTGCTGCTGCCGCTGCGCCGGGGCGGCAGCCGCCCGCCGCTGTTCTGTGTCCACCCCGCCAGCGGTTTCGGCTGGTCGTACGCCGGACTCATGCGCCACCTCGGCCCCGACCACCCGATCTACGCCCTCCAGTCCCAGGGCATCGCGGAACCCTGCCAACTCCCCACCACGGTCGAGGAGATCGCCGCCGACTACCTCCGCCGGATCCGTACGGTCCAGCCCACCGGGCCCTACCTCCTCCTCGGCTGGTCCTTCGGCGGACTGGTGGCCCACGCGATCGCCGAACGGCTCCAGCGGGAGGGCGAGAAGGTGGCCCTGCTCGCCCTGCTCGACTCCTTCCCCCGGCTGGGCGCCGAGTCCATGGACGCCGTCATGAACCAGCAGGAGTTCCTCGCCGGGATGCTCGACCTCGCCGGATACGACCGGGAGCGACTGGGCACCGAGCCGCTGGAGTACGCCCGGGTCACCGAGGTGCTGCGGGAGCAGGACGGGATCCTCGGCTCCCTGGAGGAACGCCATGTGGCCGCCCTCTACGAGGTCTTCGAGAACAACTCGCGGATCGCGCGCGGCCATGTGCCCGGTACGTACGTCGGCGACGTCCTCTTCTTCGAGGCCACGCTCGGCAAGCCCGCCGACGCGCCGGACCCCGGCATCTGGGCGCCGTTCCTGGAAGGCGCCCTCGACCGCCACCCCGTCGAGGCCACCCACGACGACCTGACCCGGCCGGAGCCGCTGGCCGAGATCGGCGCGATCCTCGCCGACCGGCTCCGCGACCTCACCTGACCCGCCGCTCGAACAGAAGGAAGAGAGACGAGAGATGAGCAACCCCTTCGAGGACCCGGACGCCCGCTACCTGGTGCTGGTCAACGACGAGGGCCAGCACTCCCTCTGGCCGGTCTTCGCCGACGTCCCGGCCGGCTGGACCACCGCCCATGGCCCGGACGCCCGGCAGGCGTGCCTCGACCACATCAACGAGCACTGGACCGACATGCGGCCCAGGAGCCTCGCCGAGGCGATGGACGCGGCCGCCACGTCCGCGCCGTAACGCCTCGCGCCGTGACACCGGCGCCCCCAGAACCCGCCCGGGAGACCCCCGGGCGTGCACCACAGACACACCGACACACCGACACACCGGATCACCGGAACACCGAGAAACGGGAGAGAAGACATGTCCGAGGCACGTGAACAGCACCTGGACGAGCTGCGCGAGATCGTCGCGGAGGTCCTCGAAGTCGAGCCCGAGGAGATCACCGAGACGGGTTCGTTCGTGGAGGAGCACGAGGCCGACTCGCTGCGCGCGATCGAGATCCTGGCCCGCATCGAGAAGAAGTACAAGATCGACATCCCGCAGGCCGAGCTGCCCAACATGGGCCACCTGAAGGCCGTCTACGACGTCGTGGCCGCGCAGGCCGGCTGGCAGGACTGACCCGGCGCCGGACGGCGACGGCAGTACGAGGGAAGGGACGGACATGAGTGCGGCAACAGGGCCGACGGAGCCGGTCGGGCCGGCGGAGCCGACGGAGCCGACCGGGCCGACGGGACCGGCGGAGCCGGCGGGCCGGGGCGGCGGCCGGCGGCCCGCGGGCCCGCCGGGCGGGCCGGGCGGGTCGATGGCCTGGGCCGGCTACGCGGGCGCGGTACTGGCCTTCGTCTTCGGTCTGGTCAGCTTCTACTGGGCGGCCGGCGGCACGCTCGGCCTCGACACCCTGGGCGGCACGATCCAGGAGATGGCGGGGGCCCGGGAACCCGGATTCCTCGCCGTCGTCTGGCTCACCGGCGCCCTGAAGGTCGCGGGCGCCGTGTTCTCCCTTGCCCTCGTCCGGCCGTGGGGCCGGATCGTCCCGCGCCCGCTGACGCTCCTCGCGGGCTGGGGCGGCTCGGCCCTCCTCACCCTCTACGGCGCCCTCCAGGTCGGGTCGCTGGCGCTGGTGGCCACCGGCGCCGTCACCCCGGACGACCCCGTCGAGTGGAAGCCGCTGCTGTGGCGGCTGTTCTGCTGGGACCTGTCGTTCCTGGTCTGGGGCGTCCTGCTCTTCCTGGCCACCCGCCACTACGTCAAGAACACGCCGAGGAGCCCAGAGAGAGCCGCTGAGAAGTGATCTACGACAACGCGCAGGATCTCGTCCTCGACCGGCTCTTCCTGCGGTTCGACGGACTCGTCCCCGGTCTCCGGCTGCTGCTGAAGATCGAGGGGTTCAACCCGGCCGGGTCGATCAAGCTGAAGACCGCGATCGGCCTGGTCGAGGACGCGGAGCGGTGGAACCTGCTGAAGCCCGGCGGCCGGGTCATCGAATCCTCCTCCGGCAACCTCGGCGTGGCGCTCAGCTCGGTCTGCGCCGCGCGGGGGTACCACTTCACCTGTGTCACCGACCCCAACACCTCACCGCAGAACGCCGCGCTGATCCGGGCGTTCGGCGCCGAGCTGGTGGTGGTCGACACCAAGGACGCCAACGGCGGCTATCTCCAGTCCCGGATCGACTACATAGGCGACCGGCTCCAGGAGGACCCCGCCCTCTTCTGGCCCAACCAGTACGCCAACGAGGCCAACCCCCGTATCCACTACGACCGGACCGCCGCCGCCATCCTCGCCGAGGTGCCCGATGTGGAGTACCTCTTCGTCGGCGCCGGCACCACCGGCACCCTGATGGGGTGCGCGGCCTACTTCCGTGAGCACGCGCCCCGTACCCGGGTGGTCGCGGTGGACACCGAGGGCTCCGTCACCTTCGGCTTCCCGGCCGGCAAGCGCCATCTGCCCGGACTCGGCACCAGCCGCAGGCCCGAGCTGTGCGACCCGGAGCAGGTCGACGAGGTCGTCATCGTCCCCGAGGCGGAGGCGGTACGGATGTGCCGCGCCGTCGCCAGGGAACGGGGTATCGCCCTGGGCGCCTCCACCGGCTCCGTACTCGCCGCCGTGGCGCGGAAGGCGCCCGAACTCCCCCCGGGGGCGACCGTCGTGGCCCTCGCCCCCGACAACGGGGACCGCTACCTCACCACCGTCTACGACGACGCCTGGGTCGCGGAGCGCTTCGGCCTCGCCGCCCGGACACCGACGGTCCGCTGCTCCTGAAAGGTTGACATGTTCGATTTTCACGTCGTCGGCGGCGAGACCGCCCGCCGGGTCATCGCCGGATCGCGGGACCGGATCGTGGCGGAGGTCCGCGAGACCTACCTCACCCACCACCAGGGCGACTCGGTCAACCCCAACAGCTACTTCCTGCGCTTCCCCGAGAAGCCCGACAGCCGGATCATCGCCCTCCCCGCCTATCTGGGCGGGCGCCACCGGACCGCCGGGATCAAGTGGATAGCCAGCTTCCCGGCGAACATCGAGCGCTCCGTGCCGCGCGCCTCGGCCGTCCTGCTCCTCAACGATTACGAGACCGGCTACCCCTTCGCCTGCCTCGAAGCCTCCCAGATCAGCGCCGCCCGCACGGCCGCCTCGGCGGTCCTCGCCGCCGAGACCCTGACCGGCGGACACACCGTACGGCGGATGGTCGTGATCGGCGCGGGCATCATCGCCCGTAACATCCTGGAGTTCTTCCACGCCCGGGGGTGGGAGATCGGCGAGGTGCTGGTCCACGACCACACCGAGGCGTACGCCGCCTCGCTCGCCGAGTACACCACCGCCTCCCTCGGCTACCGGGCGAGCGGCGCACCCGACCGGGACGCCGCCCTCGACGGGGCCGACCTGGTGGTCCTCGCCACCACCGCGGGCGAGCCCTACCTCACCGGGGCCGGCACCTTCGCCCCCGGCCAGACCGTCCTCAACATCTCGCTGCGGGACATCGGCCCCGAGGTCGTCGCCGAGGCGTACAACATCCTCGACGACATCGACCACTGCCTCACCGCCAACACCTCCCCGCACCTCGCGGAGCAGAAGTACGGCCACCGGGACTTCATCACCGGGACGCTCGCCGAGGTGCTGCGCGGCGAGGTACGGGTCCCCGCCGACCGGCCCGTCATCTTCTCGCCCTTCGGACTCGGCGTCCTCGACCTCGCCGTCGGCGCCCTCGTCCACGAGGCCGCCCTCGACCAGGGCGAAGCCGTCCCCGTCGACGGCTTCTTCGGCGAGACCACCCGCTGGTAGCCGCACCCGTACCCGGGTACGCGCCCCCACCCTGTAGCCGCACCGCACCCGTATCCGCACCCGTATCCGCACCGCATCCGCACCCGGACCCGAAGCACGAGGTAACCCCATGTCCACAGAACGCCGCGCCCTGGTCACCGGGGGCTCGCGCGGAATCGGCAGAAGCGTCGCCGTCCGCCTCGCCCAGGACGGAATGGACATCGCATTCTGCTACCGCAGCGAGCGGGAGCGGGCGGAGGAGACCGCCGCGCTCGTCCGCGAGCACGGCGTACGGTGCTACCACGCGCCCTGCGACGTGGCGGACTTCGAAGCCGTCCAGGGCTTCATCAAGGACGCCGAAGCCGAACTCGGCCCCCTCGACACCCTTGTCAACTCGGCCGGGATCGTCCGGGACAACCCGCTCGTCCTCATGCCGGTGGAGGACTGGGGCGCCGTCATCGACGCCAGCCTCACCGGCACCTTCAATTTCTGCCGCTCCATGGCCTTCGGCTTCATGAAGCGCAGGAAGGGCGTCATCGTCAACATCTCCTCGGTGGCGGGCGTCCACGGCAACCGGGCGCAGACCAACTACGCCGCCGCCAAGTCCGGCATCCACGGGCTGAGCCGGTCGCTGGCGAAGGAACTCGCCCCGTACAACATGCGGGTGAACGTGGTCGCGCCCGGGTTCATCGAGACCGACATGACCTCCCGCCTCTCCGACAAGCTCCGCGAACAGGCCCTGGAGCAGGTTCCGTTGGGCCGCTTCGGCCGTCCCGAGGATGTCGCGGAGCTGGTCGCCTTCCTCGTCTCCGACCGGGCCGGCTACATCACCGGGCAGGTCCTCCAGGTCGACGGCGGCATCGTCCTGTGAACCCGGTGAACCGCCGCTTCGCCGCCCCGCTGACGGCCGTCGACACGGACACCACGGTCACCGGTGAAGCCGGGGGCATCGGCAGCGGCGGCACGCGCGTCGAGGCGGTCAAGCGGATCGTCGCCGACGACCCGTATCTGGTGGGCCACTACCCGGAACTCACCATCTACCCCGGGGTGTTCACCATCGAATCCGTCCACCAGACGGTACGGAACTGGGCCGCCCGGCAGCACGGCGAGAGCACCGCCGTCGAGCTGGCCGCGATCGCCTCCGTCAGCTTCGCGGCGCCGCTGTACCCCGGCGACACCATGACCATCGGCTGCGACCTCACCCCCATGGACACCCCGTCCACCCCGTCCACCGCGTCCACCGCGTCCATCCCGTCCACACCGTCCACCCTCCGCGTCAAGGCCCGCTGCCACCGCGCGGACGGCGCCCTCGCCGCCCGTATGACGCTCGTGGTGCGCCTCCGCACACCGCACCCCGGCGGAGCCGAAGGAGAGGCCGGCCATGTCCCCGCTTGAACACACCGGGCCCGAACACACCGGGCTCGAAACCACCGGGCTCGAACACACCGACATCCGCCGGATCCTTCCGCACCGCCACCCCGTCCTCCTCGTCGACCGGGTCCTGGAGCTGGAACCCGGCGTCCGTATCGTCGCCACCAAGGCCGTCACCGGCAGCGAGCCCTGCTACGCCGGACTCGCCGAGGACCTGCCCGCCACCGCCTACGCCTACCCCGTCTCCCTGCTCGTCGAGTCGTTCGGGCAGAGCGGCGCCGTCCTCTGGCTCCGCTCGGCGGCGCCGGCCGGCCGGCCCGTCGAGGGCACCCTCATCTTCGGCTCAGCCCGCGATGTGACGATCACCGGCAGCGCCTACCCCGGCGATGTCCTCCGCCATGTCGTGGAGATCGACCGGATCATCGGGGACAACGCCTTCATGCGGGGCGAGGTCTGGGTGGGCGACACCCGTATCGCCACCCTGGGCTCGGTCCTCGCCGTCGTACGCGACGGAACGGCCCTCACCCCCTCCTGACCTCATCCGATCCCTCGCACGCACGCACGCACCCACCCACCCACGCACCCACGCACCCACGCACCCGTCTCTTCCCGCCCCGTCCCCCGAAGGAGAAGAACCATGCCTCCACGACAGGACCGCCGCCCATGAACCGACGCGTCGTCATCACCGGTCTCGGACCCGTCTCCTCCATCGGCACCGGAGTCCGCGCCTTCGGCGAGGCCCTGCGCGCGGGCCGCAGCGGGATCTCCCCGATCGCGAGCTTCGACTCCACCGGCTTCCCGCACCACATGGCCGGCGAGGTCACCGACTTCGACCCGAAGTCGATGCTGAGCACCCTCTCGCCCGACGAGTGGGGCCGCACCAGCCTCTTCGCCGCCGCCGCCGCCCGGCTCGCCGTCGAGGACTCCGGCATCGACCAGGAGCACCTGTCCGCCTCCGCTGCGGGCTCCAGCATCGGCACCACCAGCGGCGAGTCCCAGGTCATCGAGGAACTGACCGCCGAGTGGGTGCACTCCGGCCTCTCCGGCATCACCCCCGCGTACGCCGCCCAGGCGCCCGCCTCCCGGCTGGCCAACGCCGTCAACCAGGAGCTCGGTCTCACCGGAGAGGCCGTCACCCTCTCCACCGCCTGCTCCGCCAGCAACTACGCGCTGGGGTACGCGTACGACCAGATCCTCACCGGCGACGCCGACTACATGATCGCGGGCGGCGCCGACTCGGTCTGCCGCTGGGCCCACGCCGGGTTCTACCGGCTCGGCGCGCTCACCGAGAAGGTCTGCTCGCCGTTCGACAAGGACCGCTCGGGCATCCTCACCGGCGAGGGCGGTGCCGCGCTCTTCCTGGAGACCCTGGAGTCCGCCACCGGGCGCGGCGCGCACATCTACGCCGAAGTGCTCGGTTACGGCCTCAACTGCGACGCCAACCACATGGTCGCCCCCGACCCCGTCTCCATCGCGGAGTGCATGCGCCGGGCCCACCACAACGCGGGCATCACCCCCGCCGACGTCGACTACATCTGCGCCCACGGCACCGGCACCCCCGCCAACGACACCATGGAGGCCAAGGCCGTCGTGGAGGTCTTCGGCGAACGCCCGCCGCCCATCAGCTCCATCAAGTCCATGCTGGGCCACACCATGGGCGCGGCCAGCGGCTTCGGCGCGATCGCCTCGGCGCTCGCCCTGGACGAGGGATTCCTCCCCCCGACCACCAACTACCGGACCCCGGACCCGGGGATGCCCGGAATCGACCCCGTGCCGAACGAGAGCCGTCCCGCGCGCCCCAAGGTCGTGCAGAACAACGGATTCGCCTTCGGCGGCAACAACGCCATCACGATCCTCGGACAGGTCGCATGAACGCCACCGCCACCACCCCCGCCGCTGCCGCCGGCACCGCCCCCGCCGCCGGCACCGTCGTCGTCCCCGCCGCCGGTACCGCCCCCGCCACCGCGCCCCGGGACGGCACCCTCGCCATCACCGGCTGGGGCGTCGTCACCTCCCTGGCCATCGGCGCCGACGAGTTCACCACCGCCGTCGCCGAGGGCCGCGACGGCCTGCGCGATGTCACCGGGATGTTCGAGGAGGAGCTGCCCGAGGACCGGGCGTTCGCCATGCCCGGCTTCCGGGTCCGCGACCACCTCGGCCGCAAGGGCACCAGCTTCTTCGACCGCAGCACCGCGCTCGCCCTGCTGGGGTGCACCCTCGCGCTCGACGACACCGACCTGACCGTCACCGACGCCAACCGCGACCGGGTCGGCATCGTCCTGGGCACCACCGCCGGCAGTGTGAAGGCCACCAGCGACTACAGCCGCGAAACACTCGTCAACGACCGGCCCTACCTGGTCAACCCGGTGCTCTTCCCCAACACCGTGATGAACTGCGCGGCCGGCCAGTCGGCGATCTGGCACAAGCTCAAGGGCGTCAACGCCACCGTCGCGGGCGGCCAGCTCGCCGGGGTGAGCGCACTGCGCTACGCCCGCAACCAGATCCGGCGCGGCTACGCGGACGCCCTCCTCGTCGGCTCCGTCGAGGAGTTCAGCCCGCACACCGCCTGGTTCGCCCACCGCCAGCACAGCGCCTGGCAGGAGCGCGCCCGGATCGGCGAGGGATCCGCCGTCGTCATGGTCGAGGACGCGGCGGCCGTCCGCGCCGCCGGCCGGCTCCCCGACGCGGAGGTGCTCGCCGTCGAGGCCGGTACCTACGGCCCGCCCGGACGCACCCCCGACGCCGGGGCGGGGCTCGCCGCCTGCGTGCTCCGCGCCCTGGAGCGGGCCGGCGCCGAGCCCTCGGAGGTACGGGCGGTCGCCACCGGAGCCTGCGGGATCGGCCCCCTGGACGACATCGAACTCCGGGGCGTGGAGAGCGCGTTGGGCACCGAGGTCTGGCAGATACGCGCCAAGGAGTGGGTCGGCGAGTGCCAGAGCGCCGCGGGCTCGCTCCAGATCGCCGCACTGCTGGCCGGCCACCGGAGCCACCCCGAACTCGACGGGGAGCTCTCCGTCGTCACCTCCGTCTCGGCGGACGGCTCGGTCGGCGCCGCGGTACTGAGGGGGTGGCACCGTGCACGTCGCGATCACCGGAGCTGAGGCCGTCACCTGCCTCGGCGACGCCGACGCCACCTTCGCCGCCCTGTGCGCCGGTACGGACGGATCCGAGCCGCTGCGGTTCCACGACACCGCCCGGATCGGTGTCACCCGTGGCTACCACGTCCAGGACACCACCGAGGCGACCGAGGCCACCGGCACCGTCGGCTCCGATGGCACCGAGGGCACCGAGGGCACCGTGGAGGGCGGCGAGGCGTCGCTGCGCGCCGGGCGGTGGCTGGCCCGCTGCGTGGCGGGCGCCGTACGCCGGGCCGGGATCGACCCGGCACGGCAGCGGGTCACCGTCATCGTCGGCACCGGCCTGCGCGAACTGCGGGCCGTGGAGCGCTGGGCGCTCGACGGCGTCCCCGTACGCCGCCGCGACCTCCACTTCGACGCGGCGGTCCGCGCGGTGCTCCCCGGGGCCACCGAGGTCATCACGGTCTCCAACGCCTGCTCCGCCTCCGGGCACGCCCTCGCCCTCGCCCAGGACCTGCTGACGGCGGGCGAGGCCGACGCGGTCGTGGCCGCCGGGTGCGACGCGATGACCGCGTCCATGCTCACCATGATCGGCCGGGTCGCCGACGCGCCGACCGCCGCCCTCCAGCCCTTCCAGGAGGGCCGCGCGGGCGTCCTGCTCGGCGAGGGCGCGGTCGCCATGGTGCTCCAGCCGGCCACGGCCGAGGGGATCGCCCCGCTCGCCACCGTGCTCGCCACCGGCCTCTCCTGCGACGCCCACCACGAGACGGCCCCCGATGTCGCCGGCATCGTCGCCGCCATGCGCGACGCCCACCGCCGCGCCGGGGTGGACCCGCGCGACATCGGGCTGGTGCTCGCCCACGGCACCGGCACCGCGCTCAACGACCCCACCGAGGCCGCCGCCCTGCGCGAGGTCTTCCCGGACACCGCGCCAGGACCGCTGGTCACCGGCGTCAAGGGCGCCATCGGACACACCTCGGGGAGCGCCGCGCTGATGAGCCTGCTCGTCGCCGCCCAGGCGCTGCGCACCGGCACCGTACCGGCGACCGTCGGGCTCTCCGAGCCGATCCCGGAGGCGGCGGAGCTGCGCCTGGTGACCGGGGAGCCCGCCGCCTGCGACGCCCGCCTCGCCCAGGTCAACGCCTTCGGATTCGGCGGAGTCAACGCCGTGAGCGTCATCAGGGTGGACCGATGAACAACACACCGGACAAGAACAACACGCCGGACAAGAACAACACGCCGGGCAGCACGCCGGGCAGCACACCGCCCAGTGGTACACCGCTGGGCGGCACCTCGCGCCCCGCCGGGGCGACCGTCACCGCGTACGCCCTCCACATCCCCGGCGCCGAGACGCCCACGGCGGGCCCGGCGAGCGACCTGTTCACCTCGCTCGACCCGGCGCCGGCCGCGGGCCCGGACGAGGCGCACACCGTGCTCGGCCGCAAGGGCCTGCTCTACAAGGAGGACGCGACCCGGCTCGCGCTCTGCGCCGTGCACCGGGCCTTCGGCCTGCCCCCGGGCAAGCCGAAGGAGCCCCTTCCGGGCGCGGCGGGCACCGCCGTCGTCGTCAGCTCGAACCTCGGCAACGTACGGACCGTCCGCGACATCGTCGCCGAGATGCGGGCCGGCAGCGGACACGACGTCAGCCCCCTGCACGGCCCCAACGCGTCCAGCAACGTGATCGCCAGCACCATCGCCATCCGGTACGGCTTCACCGGGCCCAACCTGATGGTCTGTTCCGGCGCCACCGGCGGCCTCGACGCGCTCCGGCTCGGCGCCCTGCTGCTCCACGCGGGCCGCGCGGAACGGGTCGTCGTGGTCGGCGTCGAACCCGACGACGCGGTCGCCCGGGAGCTGGCCGCCCTCGGCCCGGTCACGGCGCCGGCCCGAGCCGGCGCGGCCTGTGTGGTGCTGGAGCCGGCGGGCGAGGGCCCGCGCCTCGGCCCCGTACGCCACCACGCGCGCCCGGAGACGGCCGCCACGACCGCCGGGTTCACGGCAGCCGCACCCGCCGGACTCCGGCTGACGGCTCCGGGCGGACCGGACGGCGGCGACGGCGCGGACGTCGCGGACGGCATGGACGGTGTCGATGTCACCGAGCACCTGGGGGAGACCTACGGAGCGCGCGGCGTCGTCCAAGTCGCCCTCGCCGCCGCCTGGTTCGCCTCGCCCGCCGCACAGCCCCGCGGAGCGCTGATCACCTGCGGAGACGCGGAGGACGGCTACGCCTCGGTACGTCTCGACCCGGCGGGCCCCGCGCCCGTCACGGAGGCCCGCTGAGATGAGGGAGCCGAAGGAGACCCCCGAGGGCAGACCGAAGGGGGCGGGGCGGGGGCCGGCGTTCTGGACGCCCGTCGCCGAGAGCACGGGACCGCGCGAGCGGCTCGCGGTCTCCCGGGCGCCCGGCGGCACGGGCCCCGTGGTGGCCCTGGTCCATGGCCTCGAAGGCGGCTGGGAGGGGTGGCGTCCGCTGGCCGAGGCGCTGCCCGGGTACCGGGTGTACGCGCTCGACCTGCCCTGGCGCGCGGGGAACCCGTACCGCTGGCGCGCGTACGGCTCCCCGGCCGCCTGGCTGCGGCGCGCCCTGGACCTCGTCCCCGAGCCCGTCGATGTCCTGCTCGGCCACTCCTTCGGCGCCAACGCCGTACTCGAACTCCTCGCGGAACAGGCGGAACAGGCGGAACAGGCAGGGCAGGCGGAGCGGGCGGACGGGGCGGAACGCGAGGACGGGGCCTCCGTCTCCCCGGCCCCCTCCGCCGCCGTACTCCTCGCACCGTTCTACCGCCCGGACACCCTCCCCGTGGGGTGGCCGCTGCACGACGCGGCGCGCGCCGGGTTCCGCCGGATCGTCACCGAGGGGATCCGGGCGGGGCTGGGGGAGCGGGCCGGAACCCTGGACCCCGGGATCCTCTCCGCGATGGCGGACACCGCGCTGGAGCGGATCGGACCCGTCGGGTTCCTCAGCCTCTTCCTCCAGTTCGTCTCCACCACCGAACTCGCCCTGGCCCAGGTCACCGTGGACACCCTCGTCCTGGCCGGCCGCCACGACGAGTCGCTGGCGGGCGACCGGGCCACCGCCCTGGCCGCCGCGATGCCCGCGGCGACCGTCCGGCAGCACCCGCACTACGGCCACTTCTGCCATGTCGAGCAGACCGCCGACGTCGCGGCAGAGACAGCCGCTTTCCTCGCCGCTCTCCGTACCGCCACCCCGTCCGCCACCCCATAACCCGTAAAGGAATCCGCCATGACAGAAACATCGACTGTGACACCGACCGAACTGCTCGACGGCAGCCTCACCACCCCCGTGGGCAGCCCCCGCTACGAGGGCGCCAACATCCGTACCTGGATCGGCTTCAAGCACTTCATGTACCTCACCGAGGAGGCGATCCTCGAATACTTCCGCGAGCGCGGCGCGGGGGCCGAGCGGCTCTACCACACCTACGGGCTCGGCCTGGAGATCGTGGACCACTCGGTGAGCCTGCCGGCCACGCTCGGCGTGGACGACAAGGTGACCGCGACCGTCGAGCCCGGCACGCCCAAGCCCGGCCACGGCGCCCCGTTCAAGGTGCGGCTCACCGTCGAGCGGGACGGCGCGACCGTCACCGTCCTCACCGGCAAGGTGCGGGTCGCCCTGGTCGTCCTCAAGGACGCGCCGGGCGATGTCCGGCCCGTACCGGCCTTCCTGGAGCCGTACACCGTCCCCGAGGTGGCCGCGCTCGCGGACGCCGCCGGGGCGGACGCCGACGGGCCGGCGGGTGCGGAGGTCGCGGCGGGCGAGGTGCCCGGCCTGCTCGCCCCGGCCGGCTCCAACGCCTTCCTCTGGTCCTGGCGGATCCCGTACTTCTACTGCCACTTCTCCGACCGGCTCCAGCACTCGGGGTACGTCCGCGCGATGGAGGAGGTCGTGGACCGGTTCCTGGCGGACCGGGGGATCTCCATCCGCACGATGCTGGTCGAGCGGGGATGGATCCCGGTCGTGTCGCGGGCGCGGGTGCGGCTGCTGGCCGACGCGTTCATGGAGGAGACGCTGCACACCGTCTTCACGGTCCAGGAGATCGTCAAGGACGTGATGTACACGGCGACGTTCGACACATACGTCCACCGGGACGGCCGGCTCGTGCACACCGCCACCGGCACGATCATGCACGGGTACGCGGTCAGCCGGGGCGAGAACGCGGGCTCGCTCGCCGAGTTCGACGCCACCACCCGCGCCGCGCTGCTCGGAGCCGGCCGATGAGCACCGCCGGTACGCAGACCACGCCGAAGCGGAAGCCGAAGCGCCCGCCCCGGCTCTACTTCAACCTCCGCAGCCCGTTCAGCTGGATGGGCCTGCGCCAACTGGAGGAGCGCTTCCCGCAGGCGCCCGAGGTCATCGAGTACGTCCCGTACTGGGACCCGGACGAGCAGACCGTGGCCGCGCTGGACGAGCGGGGCTCCGGCTTCCACTACACCCAGATGTCCAAGGCCAAGCACCTCTACATCCTCCAGGACACCAAGCGCCTCTCCGCGCGTTTCGGTTACCCCATGGCCTGGCCCGTCGACATCGACCCCTGGTGGGAGCGCCCGCACCTGGCCTGGCTCCGGGCCCGCCACCTCGGCCGCGAGCGCGCCTTCTACGCGGCGGTCACCGAGGCCCGCTGGGAGCGCGGCGAGAACATCTGCGACGCCGACGTGCTGCGCCGGGTCGCCGAGTCGGCCGGGTTCGACGGCGAGGAGATGCTGGCCGCCGCGTACGACCCGGAGCTGCGTGCGGAAGGCGTGGACGCGCTCGCCGCCGCGTACGACGACGACGTCTTCGGCATCCCGTACTTCAAGGTCGGCCGCCACCGCTTCTGGGGGCTCGACCGGGTCGACGCCTTCCTGGACGAGCTGATCCCGGCCCTGGCGAAGGCGGCGGGTCCCACCGGATCCGCCGAGCCCGCCGGTACCGCCCCCGCCACGCCGCCGGAGGTGCCCGCCGACCTGGTCGACCAGGTCGGCGCGTACGACTCCGACTCGGCGGGCGGCTGCGGCTGAACGGAAGGTTCCGTGGACCTGGACCCGACAGCCGTCGACACGGCTCGTGATACGGCGCGTGGCGCGGCTCGCGATACGGCTGGTGACACCGCCCTCCCCGGCCGCCGCAGAAGGGTGCTGCTCAGCAGTGTCTCCTCCGACGCGCACACCTGGAACCTGGTCTTCCTCCAGCTTCTGCTGGAGGAGATGGGCCATGACGTCACCAATCTCGGGGCGTGTGTGCCGGACGAGATGCTGGTCGAGGAGTGCGCGGCGCTCCGGCCCGACCTGGTGGTGATCAGCACGGTCAACGGCCATGGATACGCGGACGGGAAGCGGCTGATCGGCAAGGTACGGGCCGGGGCGGCCGGCCGGGACACCCCGGTGGTGATCGGCGGCAAGCTGGGCATCACCGGGGGCACCCAGGCGGCGGCCTCCCACGATCTCCTGATGGCCGGGTTCGACGCGGTCTTCCAGGACGACGCGGACCCGGCCGCGCTGGGCCGTTTCATGGACACCCTGGAACGGCCCCGCCAGACCCTGGAACCGGCGTCATGACCGGCACCGGCACCAGAACCGCCCCCGGCACCGGCACGGACACCGCCCCCGGCACCGGCACATCCCCCGGCTCCTTCGTGGGCCTGTCGGAGGTGCGCCGCGCCCGGGGGCTGCTGGTCCAGCCCCGTATGGGCTTCAGCGACCCCGGGCAGATGCGGCGGGGCCTCGCGGCGACCAGGGCGGCGCGCGCGGCCACCGTGGGCACCCTCACCCTCGACAGCTATACGCGGGTGAAGGATTACGCGTCCGTCGAGCGCGCCCTCGCCGAGGGCATCCCGCTCAACGGCTACCCGCTCGTCACCCACGGCGTGGCGACCACCCGGGAGGTCCTCGACTCGCTCCGGGGCCCCGCCTTCCCGGTCCAGGTCCGGCACGGCTCGCCGCTGCCCGACGACATCTTCGCCACGCTCGTCGCGGCCGGACTGGACGCCACCGAGGGCGGCCCCGTCTCGTACTGCCTGCCCTACAGCCGGGTCCCGCTCGCCGTCGCCACCGAGGCGTGGGCCCGCTGCTGCGAGCAGTTCGCGCGGCTGCGGGACGAGCACGGGACCGAACCGCACCTGGAGAGCTTCGGCGGCTGCATGATGGGCCAGCTCTGCCCGCCCAGCCTGCTGATCGCCATCACCCTCCTCGAAGGGCTCTTCTTCCACCAGCACGGGATACGGAGCGTCTCCCTCAGCTTCGCCCAGGGCACCGACCGGCGGCAGGACGAGGAGGCCATCGGCGTTCTGCGGGCGCTGGCCACGGAATTCCTGCCGCGCGGCACGGACTGGCACATCGTGCTGTACACGTACATGGGCAAGTACCCGAGGACCCGGGCGGGCGGGCTCCACCTGCTGGGGGAGGCGGCGGAACTCGCGGTACGGGGCGGGGCGGCGCGGCTGATCGTCAAGACCCCGGCCGAGTCCCAGCGGATCCCGACCGTCGAGGAGAACGTCGAGGCGCTGGAGTTCGCGGGCGCGGCGGCGGCAGCGGCGGAAGAGGCCGCGGAGGCGGAGAAGGCGGCCCCTGAGGACGGGACCCCGGCCCCGCTCCCGGACACCGGGATCGCCGCCGAGGCCCGGCTCCTCGTGGAGGCGGTCCTCGATCTCGACGCCGACATCGGCAAGGCGCTGGTCACCGCGTTCGCCAAGGGGTACCTGGACGTCCCGTACTGCCTGCACGCCGACAACCGGGGCCGGGCCCGCGGCTATATCGACGCGGCGGGGCGGCTGGCCTGGGCCTCCGTCGGCGCGATGCCGCTGCGCGGGGTGACCGGCGGGGGCGGGCGCGAACACCGCGTCGGCAGTACCGAACTCCTGACGGCGCTCTCGTACGTGGAACGCACACATGACCGTCTGGCGCTGCGAGGCGGCGCCTCCGACCACCCGGGAGCACACCATGAAGTGGACGCTGGAACAACTGCTTCCGACCTTCGACAAGCGTGAACACCACAGCCGCCTGATCCACGCCCCCCGGCAGCGCGTCTGGGACACCCTCATGGACCTGCGCGCGGGCGACCTCCCCGTCACGCTCGGTCTGATGCGGGTACGGGGCGGCCCCTCCGCCTGGGTGAACGGCATCGACGTGGGGGAGCACGAGGGGATGGACCTGCGGGTCCTGGAGTCCATGGCCCCGCGCGAACTGGCCGCCGACCCGCCGCGCGAGGTGGTCCTCGGCGACATCGCGCGGTACGTCGCCACCCGTCCCACCCGCCCGGACATCGAGCGGGGCGACGTGGAGGCGTTCGCGGCCTTCACCGAGCCGGGGTGGACCAAGGTCGTGATGAACTTCCGCCTCGTACCGGAGGGCGACGGCACCCTGCTCTCCACCGAGACCCGGGTCCTGGCCACGGACGACCGGGCCCGCCGCGCTTTCGCCCTCTACTGGGGCGTCATGCGGGCGGGCAGCGGACTGATCCGGCACGACATCCTCCGCGCGATCGAGAAGAAGACCCGCACGCCCGGGACCCCGCGCCCGTGATACTAATACCGGTATAAGAATTGGGGTGCGGCGGGCGCGCGCATGCGCACGCGGATGCGCGCGCGTGCGGAGAGGGAGCACAGAACTCATGGTGGAGATCAAGACCGATGAGGCGCTGGACGCGATGCGGGAGGCCGGCCGCGTCGTGGCCCGGGCCCTGGCGGCGGCCCGGGAGACGGCGGCCGTGGGGGTGTCCCTGAGAGAGCTGGACGAGGCGGCCCGTGCGGTGCTGGACGAGGCCGGGGCCTCCTCGCCCTTCCTCGGCTACCAGCCCTCGTTCGCCGGCACCCCGTTCCCCGCGGTGCTCTGCACCTCGGTCAACGACGCGATCGTCCACGGCGTCCCCACCGACTACCGCCTGCGCGACGGCGACCTGGTCAGCGTCGACTGCGGGGCGGAACTGGACGGCTGGACCGGCGACGCGGCCATCAGCTTCACGGTGGGCACCCCGCGCCCCGCCGATCTGGAGCTGATCGAGGCGACGCGGCGCGCGCTGGACGCGGGGATCGCGGCGGCGGTGCCCGGCAACCGTATGGGCGACATCTCCCACGCGATCGGCTCCGTCGCCCGCTCCGTAGGGTGCGGGATGCCCGCCGACTTCGGCGGCCACGGCATCGGCCGCCGTATGCACGAGGACCCGCATGTCCCCAACCGGGGCCGCCCGGGGCGCGGTTTCCCCCTTCGCCACGGCCTCACCCTGGCGATCGAGCCGATGCTCATGGCGGGCGGCCGCGACGCCTACTACACGGGCCCCGACGGCTGGACCCTGCTCACCACGGACGGCAGCCGAGCCGCCCACATCGAACACACCGTCGCCATCACGGACGACGGCCCCCGCGTCCTCACCCTCCCCTGACGGCCACTCCGCCCGGTCAGATGCCGAACGCGGCCGGATACCGGATGGTGCCGGCCGGCACCGGGCGGGTCCCGGCGCCAGGGCCCAGGTCCAGGGCCATCAGCGCCTCGTCGGGGACCTCGAAGGGGGCGCGGATGCCGAAGCGGGAGGCGGGCGTGAAGCCGAAGCGCGGGTAGTAGCCGGCGTGCCCGAGGACGACGACCAGCCCCTCGCCCCGCTCCCGCGCGGCGGCCAGCCCGGCCCGGATGGCTGCGGACCCCGCGCCCGTACGCTGGTACGCGGGGAGCACCGCGCACGGGGCGAGCGCCAGGGCGGGCGCGTCGCCGACATGGCAGCGGGTGAGCAGGGCATGGCCGACCGGGGTGCCGTCGGGCCCCGTCGCGACGATGGACAGCCCGTCGAGCCACGCCTCCGGGTCGGCCCGCAGGGCCTCGACCAGGTCGGCCTCCTCGGCGGTGGGGAAGGCGCCGAGGACGACGGCGCGGATGGCACCGAGGTCCCCGGCGGTCTCCGGGCGGGTGATCCAGGGGGACATGACGGTTCCGTTTCTCGGGGAGGCGATGTACGGGACCATGGGCCGCCGGCCGGTGTCAAACCTTTTGCACGGGCCGCCGGCCGCGTGATGGGGTGACCCGGTGGGCCACGACGACGACACCACGCCCCTCCCGCCGAGGACCCTCGGCTGGGTGAGCGCCCGCCTGGCCCCCGGTGAACGGGTCACCGGCGCCGAGACACTGCACGGCGGCATCACCGCCGACATGCGGAAGCTGACCATCCGCACCCGGGACGGCGGCACCCGCGCCCTGGTGCTGCGGAGCTATGTCGGCGTACCGGACGCCGAGGAGTCGCTGGCCAGGATGGCCGACGCGCTGACCCGGCTCGCGGGGACCGCCGTACCGGCGCCCGGGCTGGTCGCGGCCGACCCGAAGGCGGCGCACTGCGCGTACCCGTCCCTCCTCATGACCCACCTGCCGGGCAGGACCTTCCTCACCGACGAGGGCCTCCCGGCGCGTGTCCCGCTCCTGGCCCGCCAACTCGTCGCGATCCACGCGCTGCGCCCCGACCGGCGCCTTTCGGAGTACGTGGCGTACACGACCCCCGACACGGTCGTCACCCCGCGCGACGCCGACCCGGCGGTGTGGGGCGCGGCGGTCGACCTGCTCCGCCGCACCCCGGAACCGCCCTACGAGGGCCGCTTCATGCACCGGGACTTCCACCCCGGCAACGTCCTCTTCGAGGAGGCCCCGGCGGCTCCGGAGGGCGTCCGTATCACCGGGGTCGTCGACTGGGCCCAGTGCTGCCGGGGCCCGGCCGACCGCGATGTGGCGCACTGCTCCACCAACCTCGCGCTGCTGCACGGCCGGGACTGGGGCCTCCGGTTCGCCGAGGCGTACGAGGCGGCCGGCGGGGTCCTGGCGGCCACCGCGAGCGAGCGCCGGTACTGGCGGGTGCGCGACGCGCTCTCCTTCTCGGAGGACCTGAGCGAGGCGGCCCGCCCCTGGCGGGAGGCGGGCAGGACCGAGCTGACGACCCGCGCCGTGGAGGACCGCCTGAACGCCTACCTCACCGCCCTGATGGACGGTGAGGGCTGACCCCGGGCCGAGCCCGCCCGGCGGGCCATGGCGGCCTGTGGCGGCCCGGTTGCGTCACGTCGCCACCGGGCCGCCGCGGTTCACCCGCCCACCGCGCGGTACGCCACCCCCGACGCGTTCGGGGTCGCGCCGTTGTACAGACCCGTCGGGCTGACCTGGGTGTTCAGCGTGAACCAGGAGTAACGCTCCACATACGACTGGCTCTCCAGCATCGCCGTCGACGACCGGATGAAGTCGACCTGCTGCTGCTCGCTCGGGTAGCGCGGGGTCCCGGAGGAGAAGTCGATGAGGGCGTACTCGGTCAGCCAGATCGGCTTGTGGTAGCGGTTGTACACCGCCTGGAGGTACCCCCGGAGCTGCTCCGCGGCGGCCGGGCCGAAGTCACCCCCGTACCAGTGCAGCGGGATGAAGTCGACGCGGTAACCCCGCGCGGCGGCGCCGGACATGAAGCGGTCCAGCCAGCCGCCGGGGGTGTCCCCGCCGTACGCGACCGCGGGCGCCCCCAGACGGAGGCCCGTCGCCTGGAGCCGGGGCCAGAGGTCCAGCGCCTGTTCGACGGACATGTTGGCCTGCCCCGCCATGTCGGGCTCGTTGAAGCCCAGGAGCTGGGAGCCCTGCTGCCTGGCCTGGGAGAGTTCCGCGTCGGTGACCGAACCGGCGCCCCAGATCATCGGGACGAACTCGGTGCCCGCGGGCCTGGTGACCCCGCCCGTGCCCGAGGCCCAGCCGTAGTACCAGGACGCGCCGACATCGGCGAGCGCCTGCGACGCGCCGCTCACCGAGTTCACGCTCACGCCCTTCTTCGGCGTCGTGGCCGCCTCGGCATCGGCCGCCGGGCCGACGAGGAACGCCAGGACCAGGGCGAACAGGGGGATCAGGGCGAGTGCGGCGCGGCGTGGGGGTGTCTTCATCGTGCTTGCTCCAGGGGGGAGGGGGCGGGGGGGCGAGGTCGCCTCAGTGGAAGGTGACCGTGAAGCCGGTGCACGCGCGGCACTGGCGCACCACCGAGTTGCCCGGGATGGTGTCCTGCTTGGACCACGCGTACGCGTACGGGCAGTGGGAGTTGATCGCCGCGCTGTACGCGGTCTGCGCGTCACGGTTGGGGTTGACGCACACCAGCGGCGCGCCCGTGGCCGGATCGCTGGTCAGGTTCTCCGGCGGGCAGTACCGCAGCAGGTCGTCCGGGCACCCCATCTCCGCGCACTCCCCGCGGTCCGGCGGGGGCGCCACGCCGAGCGGGGTGATGGTCACCGGGCGGGAGACCGCGTTGACATAGCTGACGTTGTACCAGGGGGCCAGGGTGTCCGCCGGGTCGAAGTTGAACTCGGCCAGGCTGGTGGGCTGTTCACCCGTCGAACAACGGTCCTGGTACGGTCCGCAGTCGCCGACCGCGCAGTGGAAGGTGGAGCCCGGCGTCCCGGTGCACCCCTGGCGCGCGAAGAACTTGCCCCGCCAGTGGCCGGCCCCGGAGTTCTCCGGGATGGTGATGGTGGCCGACTGGCCGGAGTCGAGCGTCGGCAGCCCGGTGAGCGCGGCCGAGCCGTCGGCGTTGACGCCCGCGCCGATCCACAGCTTCTGGCCGGAGCTGTTCACGAACGTGACGGTGTGCTCGGCGGCGGCCACCGCCTGCGCACCGGGCCCGGTGGCCGCCGCCAGGACGCAGGTGAAGGCCAGCAGGACGGCTGCCAGCGCGGAGCGGACGTTCCTCGGGAGGTTTCCGCGGAGGTGTGGAGGGAGTCTCACTGCGGTGCCTTTCGGGGGAGAGCGGAGCGGCGGAGGGGGGAGGCCGGAAGAGGACCTGCCGGGATGGGTGTGGGCATGTCAATCGCGTGAACAGAATGGTCTGTACCAACTCCGTGCGCCAGGCGCTTTTGAGCCGCCCCGGCCCCCCGCCTTCCCCGCACTGCCCAAAACCCGCCATATGGCCCGAACGGCATCGTTGCTCCTGGGGTGCGCATGCGCCAGCGTGCTCCGTCATGGACCGCGAAGAAGCGAGTACCACCGCCGCCCGCCCCAGCTCCACGCCCCGTTCCACCCCCGGCCCCGGCTCTAGCGCCGGCCCCAGCCCCAGCCCCGGCCCCCGGCCCCGCCCGCTCTCCCGGCGCCAGGTGCTCGCCGCCGCCGGTGCCACCGCCGCCACCGGAGCCGCCGGGGTCGCCGGCGTCGCGGGTGCCGCCGGGGCCGCCCTCGCCCCCACCCCCGCGCAGGCCGCGCCCCGTACCGCCCTCTCGCTCTCCTTCACCTCGGCCACCAACGGCGCCGCCACCCTCGCCCCCGCCGGGGACCGGCTGATCGCCGAGGTCCAGAACGTCCTGTGGTCGGTCGAGCCCGCCACCGGCCGGGCCGCGCCGCTCACCCCCGCCGGGCTCGAACCCAACCGGCCCGTCCACTCCCCGGACGGGAAACTCCTCGCCTTCTGCGCCTACCAGGGCGGCGGCTACCACCTCTGGACCATGCGGCCCGACGGCTCCGAACTACGGCAGCGCACCGAAGGCCCCTGGGACGACCGGGGCCCCGCCTGGTCGCCCGACTCCACCCGGCTCGCCTTCGCCTCGGAGCGCGCGGGCGACCCGGTCGCGGGCGCCCCGTACCGTATCCACGTCCTCGACCTGCGGACCGGCACCGTCCGCCCCGTCACCGGGCTCGCCGGACAGGACGGGCCCCACCAGGACGGACCCTGGGAGGACTTCGACCCGGCCTGGTCGCCGGACGGGAAACGCGTTCTCTTCGTACGGGCGCGCGGCGTCACCACCGCCACCGGGCCCGCCCTGGAGGCCCGTACCGTCGCCGCCGTCCCCGCCGGGGGAGACGGACCCGTCACCGTCGAGCACACCGACACCGGGACGGGGCCCACCGCCGTCCAGATCCTGGCCCCCGCACCCGCCCCCGACGGCCGCCGCCTCGCCTATCTGCGGACCACCGCCGCGCCCGCCGCCACCTGCACCCTCGTCGTGGACGGCGCACCCGTGCCGCTCGCCGGGGACCTCGCCGCCGTACCCCCGCGCTGGACGCCCCGGGGCGAACTGCTGCTCACCGTGGACGGCCGCTTCACCCTCGTACGCCCCGGAGCGCCGGACGAGCCGCGCACCCTGCCCTTCGCCGGGACGCTCCCCGTGGACCGGCCCCGGTACCGCGTCAAGGCGTACGACCTGGGCGAGGGCCGGGTCCGTCCGGTACGCGGCATCCATCTGCCCGCGCTCTCCCCCGACGGCCGGCAGCTCGCCTTCGCCGCCCTCAACGCGCTCTGGCTGGCGGACACTTCAGGGGGCGCCAGACCCCGGCGGCTCCGCGCCGCCGCCCCCACCCACTACCTGCTGGGACCGGTCTGGGCCCGCGACGGCCGCTCCCTCCTCTACGCCGACGACCGCGACGGACTCCTCGGCGTCTACCGCCGGGATCTCGCCACCGGCGAGGAGAGCGCGCTCGCCACCGGCGGCCGGGTCCACCCCGCGCTCTCGCCCGACGCCACCCGGCTCGCCTGCCTCGACCTGACCGGCCGGCTCCTCGTCCGCGACCTCGCCACCGGCACCGAACGGGTCCTCGCCGAACCCCTCGGCGGCGGCGGACTCCCCGGCCGCCCGAGCTGGTCACCCGACGGCCGGTACCTCGCCCTCTGCGACCGCAACCGGCTCAACCTCCGCTTCCGCGAGGGATACAACCTCATCCGCGTCGTGGACACCACGACCGGCGCCGACCGGCTCCACCCCGCCGCGCCCCACACCTCCCTCGCCGACCGGTACGACTCCGGGCCCGTCTGGTCGCCCGACGGCCGGTGGCTGGCGGTCATCGTCGAATCCGCGCTCCACCTGCTGCCCGTCGCCCCCGACGGCACCCCGCGCGGCCCGCTCCGCCGCCTCACCGACGAACCCGCCGACCACCCCTCCTGGTCCGGCGACTCCACCACCCTCCTCTACCTCTCCGGCACGCGGCTCCGCCTCATCCGCGCCGACACCGCCGACTCCACCGGCGCCCGCACCGTCCGCGTCCCGCTCGACCGACCCGCCCCCACCCCCGCCGACACCGTGGTGCACGCCGGCCGGCTCTGGGACGGCACCGGGGACGCCGTACGGGACGACGCCGACATCGTCGTACGGGCCGGCCGGATCACGGCGGTCGAACCGCACCGCGCCGCCCGCCCCGGCACCCGCCCCGCCGCCCGCCGCCGGATCGACGCCTCCCACCGCACCGTCGTCCCCGGACTCTGGGACACCCACACCCACCCCTGGCAGTCCACCTACGGGGGCCGCCAGACCGCCGGCCAGCTCAGCTACGGGATCACCACCGCCGTCTCCCTCGGCGGGTTCTCCTACGAACAGGCCAGAATCCGCGAGGCGGTCGCCGCCGGACACCTCGCCGGACCCCGGCTGCTCACCACCGGCGAACTCCTCGACGGCGCGCGCGTCGCGTACAGCATGGGACGGGCCCACCGCACCCGCGCCGGGCTCCGCCGCTCCCTGGCGCGCGGGGAAGCGCTCGACTGGGACTTCGTCAAGACCTATGTCCGAGCGCCCGGTTGGGTGATGGCGGAGGCCGCGCGCTTCGCCCACGAACGGCTCGGCGTACGCGCCGGCAGCCATCTCCTCTCGCCCGGCATCCAGCTCGGCCAGGACCTCACCACCCACCTCCAGGCCACCCAGCGCGGCGAGTCCGGCCATGCCGTCACCGCGTCCGGGCGCGCCTACGAGGACGTCGTGGAGATCTACACCGCGCACGGGGCGCGCTTCGGCCTCATCGCCACCCCGTTCACCGCCACCCCGCTGACCGGCGCCGACCCGGGCCTCGCCGACGACCCCCGGGTCACCACCGTGATGCCCCCGTGGGACGCCGCAGCCGTACGGCAGGGGGCGGCCACCCCGCCGACCCCGGAGCAGCTCGCCACGCTCCGTACCGAGACCGACATCTACCGGCGGGTGCTGGCGGCGGGCGGTCTGGTCGCCCTCGGCACCGACGCGCCCCTCGTCCCGGTCGGCCTCTCGCTCCACCTGGGGCTCCGCGCGCTCCACCGGGGCGGCCTCTCCCCGGCGGCGGCGCTCCGCACCGCGACCGTGCTCCCGGCCCGGCTCTTCGGCGCCGAGCGGGACCTCGGCACCGTACAGCCAGGCAGGCTCGCCGATCTGACGGTGGTGGACGGCGACCCGTTCACGGACTTCGACACGCTGGTACGGACGGAATCGGTGCTCAGGGGAGGGGTGCCGTACACGACGGAGGAGCTGGTGGCCGCGTACGCCCGGCCGGGTACGCGTACGGGAGCGGACAGCGGCGCGTCCGCCGCCACGCACACCGGCACGCACACGGGCGCGCGCTCCGGCACGCACGCCGACGCGTCCGCCGGCGTCGACTGGCTCGCCGTGGGGCGTCTGATGCGCCGCGACGGCTGCTGCGACCCCGGGGCCTGACCGCCGGGCACGCCGACGGCGGGCCCGCCCTCCCCGAGGAGGACCGGCCCGCCACCGTGCCCGCGTACCGGAGCCGCCGGATCAGAGCCGCCGGATCAGACCCGGTCGGCCGCGATCAGGACGTACTGGAAGGAACCGTCCTTGTACGAGTTGATGAACGCCTCCTCGATGCCCGTCACCAGGGACGAGGTGGCCCGCAGCTCCCAGTAGGGGAGGGTCGCCGGGGTCAGGTCGACCACCGCCTGCGGGACCAGCCGGTTGTCGGCCATCGCGCGCAGATACTCCCGGCGGGAGTGGATGTTGCACTCGAAGTGCGCGTTGATCTGCGAGACCCACTTGGAGGGCTGGCCGTACCGGGGGTTCCAGCACCCGGTGATGGTCACATACCGTCCGCCGACCGCGAGGACCCGGGAGTGCTCGGCGAAGAGGTCGTGCAGGTCGACGTACATGGACGACTCGTTGTTCCAGGACGCCTGGGCCCGCCCGCTCTCGAAGGGCATGTCCAGCATGTTGCGGACCTGCGCGCGCACCCGTCCTTCGATGCCCAGCTCCCGGGCGCGCCGGTTGGCGAACTCGGCCTGCTTCGCCGAGAGGGTGACGCCGTTGACGTCACAGCCGAAGCGCTGGTGGGCCATGACCATCGAGCCGCCGCGCCCGCACCCCGCGTCCACCAGGGTGTCGTCGCGCCGGACCGGGCCGAGGTGGTCCAGGAGGAGTTCGGCCTGCGCCGACTCCAGCCGGTGCAACTCCGCGATCAGCCGCTTCTCGTACGTGGAGTCGTGGGCGTCGCCGAGGGCGTCCCGGTCGATGTCACCGATCCCGTAGTGGTGGTGGTACAGCCCGTCGACATCGCCCAGCTTCAGATTGACCGGCCGCGCCTCGCCGTCCCAGTACCGGGCGATGTCGCCCTGGTACGGCGTCGAGGGCGAGGGGATGAAGACGGAGGCGCCGGCCGCCGGAGCGGAGCCGGTGACGGGGGTGGTGAGGTCGGTGCTGGTCACAGGTGAATCCATTCTTCTTCTACCAGAAGTCGGGCAGGGTGTAGCGATAGGTGTTGGTCTGGTGCCAGTGGTGGTTGCCGTCGAGCCAGGCGGCCACGCCCCGCAGGAAGCGCTGCGCGCTCGGCACGGGACAGGCGGCGGCGAGGGCCGCGGCTTCGGCCTCGAAGGCGTGCATGAGGTCGTTGTGGACCTCGACCGCCTTCAGATACGCCTCGCGCACGGGGACCTTCTCGCGCTCCGCGATCACCACCGGAAGGTTCAGATGGTGCCCGGGGGAGTCGAGTTCCTTGGTGTACGAGTAGAGGTCGTTCACGATCGTGGTGGCGTTCCCCGCGAGCGCGATGACCCGCTGCATGGCGGGCTGGGCATGCAGGTCCGCCGGGAGTTCGTAGCCCCCTACGGCGTCGGTGATGGTGGGGCAGGGGCGGAAGTTGTTGAACTGGCGCATGGCCAGGTACTCCCACACCTCGGGGACGTGATCCGTCTGCGCCCAGGCCGCCTCCGCGAGATACCCCATGTGGAGCCGGGCCATGTCGTGCCGGAACCGGTCGGCCTGGGAGGCGGTGGCGCTCTCCGTGAAGTACTCCATGGCGGAGCGGTAGGCGCGGCGGGGCGCGTCCGCGTGGAGCGACCCGGCCCACTCGGGCTCGTACTCGGCCGTCGTGTGGAGCGGGTCGAGCGCGGTGTGCGCCAGCAGCAGCCGGCCCCCGAGCCCGACCGGGGAGCCCCCGTGGTCCTCGCAGTAGCAGTCGTCCACCGCGTTCTCCGCGACCATCAGGCGGGTGGCGAGCATCAGATGGTCGACGGAGGGGGCGTCGGGGTGGCAGGCCACCATGTACCGCCCCACGGAGAAGCCGTCGAACTGCTCCTCCCAGTCGTCGGGGAAGAGGTCGACCTCGTCCACCGCCCACTCCTTGATCCGGTGGCTGACCTCCGCAACCCGTACCGGATCGGGCTCCGGGACGGGGTGGTGGTAGAGCCCGGGGACCGGGGTGCCCGCCGCCGGTTCGGGGGCGGCCACCGTCGGCTCCGTACGGGGGAGCAGGCGCAGGCCGGCCGTCCCCAGCCCGGTGGGCCCGCCCAGCACCTGACCGAGACCGGCGGCCGGGGCCGACGGGGAAGCCGGGGGAGCAGGGGGAGCAGGGGGAGCAGGGGCCGAGAGGGGAGCCGGGGGCGGGCCGGCGGTGCGGGAGCCGAGATCGTGGGCGCGGGCGGCGGTGTTGGCGAGCACGTACGCCCCGAACCGGTCGGCCGCGGCGGGCAGACTCGACTGCGGAGGGGACAGCTCAGGGTCGGGCATCCATGGCTCCTTGGGCTCCTTGCGCGAGAGGGGGAGGAAAGGGGGAGGAAAGGGGGAACAGGGGCCGGACCGGGCCTAGTGTCGGGTGGCGATCTGGACGTTCTCCAGGACGCCCAGCGCGTCGGGGACGAGGATCGCGGCGGAGTAGTAGGTGGTGACGAGGTAGGAGAGGATCGCCTGCTCGTCGATGCCCATGAAGCGCACCGAGAGCCCCGGCTCGTACTCGTCCGGCAGCCCGGTCTGGCGCAGCCCGATGACGCCCTGGTCGTCCTCGCCGGTCCGCATCACCAGGATCGAGCTGGTCTTCTCCTCGGTGATGGGGATCTTGCCGCAGGGCAGGATCGGCACCCCGCGCCAGGCAGGCACCTGCTGTCCGCCGAGGTCCATATGGCTCGGATAGATGCCCCTGCGGTTGAACTCGCGCCCGATCGCGGCGATCGTCCGGGGGTGGGCGAGGAAGAACTTGGAGCCCCGGCGGCGGCAGAGCAGCTCGTCCAGGTCGTCCGGGGTGGGCGGGCCCGAGTGGGTCTGGATGCGCTGCCGGAAGTCGGCGTTGTGGAGCAGCCCGAACTCCCGGTTGTTGATCAGCTCGTACTCCTGGCGCTCCCGCAACGCCTCGACCGTGAGCCGCAGTTGCTCCTCGGTCTGGTTGAAGGGGCCGTTGTAGAGGTCGGCGACCCGGGAGTGGATCTTCAACACGGTCTGGGCGACGGAGAGTTCGTACTCGCGCGGGTCGAGCTCGTAGTCGACGAAGGCGCCGGGCAGCTCGGCCTCCCCGGTGTGCCCGGCCGACAGGGCGATCTCGGCCTCGCCGTGCCGGTTCTGGCGCTGCTCGGGGATCGAGCTGAACGCGCGGATATGGGACTGGAGGCTCGGCGCCGAGGCCTGGACGGCGGCGAAGTCGGCCCGGGAGAGGGTGAGCAGGGTGCCCGCGGTCTCGGCGGTGGCGGTGTAGTCCCACAGGGTGTCCGTGTCCAGCAGGGAGTTCTCGCCGAACCGGTCGCCGTCCGCGAGCACCGCGACGGCGACCTCGTCCCCGTACTTCCCCACGGTGGTCTGGCTGATGCGGCCGTGGGCGATCAGATGGATGCCCTCGGCCGGCGTGCCGCGCTCGACCAGCGTCTCACCGGCCCGGAAGTCGCGCTGGACACACCGGTCGGCGAGGACGGTCAGCACCTCCACGTCCTCGAAGCCGCGCAGCAGCGCCAGTTCGCCCAGCTCCCGGGGGATGACCCGGACCCGGGCGCCGTCCTGGACGAAGTCCACGCGTCCGTCGCCGACGGTGTAGCTCAGCCGCCGGTTCACCCGGTAGACACCGCCCTTGGTCTCCACCCAGGGGAGCGTCCGCAGCAGCCAGCGGGAGGTGATCTCCTGCATCTGCGGGGCGGACTTGGTGGTGGTGGCGAGGTTACGGGCGGCCGCCGTGCTCAGACTGGACTGCCGCGGCGCCACCGGCGCTGCTTCCGGGCCGCTGTCAACACTCATCGGGCGAGCGCTCCTTCTCATCGGGCGGTGGCGGGCAGGGGTGCGCGCCACCGGAAAGAGGGTGGGCAAAGGGGGGTGAATCTCCGGGAATCCGTCCAGATCCCAGGGAACAGTAACGGCGCGTACACCCGGCCGGTCCAGGAAATCCGGTGGTATTAACTCGATGCGATGATCGTGACGCCGCGAGGTTTAATCGCCCGTCGACGGTGTACGGGCGCCGGTCATCCCCCGTGCGTGCAGAGGCCATTGACTTCCCGTGGGGCCTCGGTAGCGTGACGGCGCACAGCATTTCGCACAACGTTCGAAATGACGAACGGCGTACCCGGTGTCAGGAGACCGGGCGGCGCGACACCCCGGGCCATGACGGCCCCTTCGGTATACGGAGACGTGTCATGCGTGGACCATTCGATCGGCGGCACTTCCTCGGTACGGCGGCGGGCTCCACGGCCGCCGCCGCACTCCTCGCGGCGGGCGGAACCCCCGCGTACGCCGCACCGTCCCCGGGTGACGGCGCGGACGACGCCGGGCACGGTGGTACGGGCGACAGCGGGCCCGGCGGTACGGGCGACGGCGGGGCCGGGGCGCGGCAGGCGCCCACCGCCGTGCACCCCTTCCCCCTCACGGCGGTGACCCTGCTCCCCGGCGCCTTCCGGGAGAACCAGGCCCGCAACACCGCGTATCTGCGCTTCGTCGACCCCGACCGGCTGCTCCACACCTTCCGGCTCAACGTCGGACTGCCCACCACCGCCCAGCCCTGCGGCGGCTGGGAGGCACCCACCGTGGAGCTGCGCGGCCACACCACCGGGCACCTCCTCTCCGGCCTCGCCCTCACCTGCGCCAACACCGGCGAGGAGGCGCTGCGCGCCAAGGGGGAGCGGCTGGTGGCCGGGCTCGCCCAGTGCCAGGAGCGGGCCACCGCCGCGGGGTTCGGGCGCGGTTATCTCTCCGCCTTCCCCGAGAGCTTCTTCGACCGGCTCGAAGCGGGCACCGGCGTGTGGGCGCCGTACTACACGATCCACAAGATCATGGCCGGGCTCCTCGACCAGTACCGGCTGGCGGGCAACGGCTAGGCGCTCGATGTCGTCCTGGCGCAGGCCGCCTGGGCGGACGCCCGGACCGCGCGGCTCTCCCCGGCGGCGATGCAGCGCGTGCTGGAGACCGAATTCGGCGGCATGCAGGAGGTCTTCGCCGAGCTGCACACCGTCACCGGCGACGCCCGGTGGCTCCAGGCCGGGGAGCGCTTCACCCACGCCAGGGTCCTCGACCCGCTGGCGCGCGGCGAGGACCGGCTGGCCGGGCTGCACGCCAACACCCAGATCCCCAAGGCCGTCGGCTCGATGCGGCTCTGGGAAGAGGGGCTGCCCGCCCGCTACCGGGACATCGCGGAGAACTTCTGGCGCATCGTCACCGGCCACCACACCTATGTCATCGGCGGGAACAGCAACGGCGAGGCGTTCCACGAGCCCGACGCCATCGCCTCCCAGCTCGGCAACGGCTGCTGCGAGAACTGCAACAGCTACAACATGCTCAAGCTCACCCGGCTGATGCACTTCCACGCGCCCGGCCGGACCGACCTGCTCGACTACTACGAACGCACGCTCCTCAACCAGATGCTGGGCGAGCAGGACCCCGACTCCGCGCACGGCTTCAACATCTACTACACGGGGCTCGCGCCGGGTTCGTACAAGCAGCAGCCCTCGTTCATGGGGACCGACCCCGAGGCGTACTCCACGGACTACGACAACTTCTCCTGCGACCACGGCACCGGCATGGAGACCCAGGCCAAGTTCGCCGACACCGTCTACACCCACGACGAACAGGCCCTGCTGGTCAACCTGTTCATCCCCTCCGAGGTGGTCTGGCGGGACCGGGGCATCACCTGGCGGCAGACCACCGACTTCCCCGACCGCGCCGCCACCACCCTCACCGTGACGGCGGGCGGCGCCGCCCACCAGCTCCGGATTCGCGTCCCCGGCTGGGCCTCGGGCGCCTCCGTACGGGTCAACGGCGCCCCGGTGGAAGGCGGTTGGGAACCCGGGAGCTGGCTGGCGCTGGACCGTGCCTGGGTCACCGGCGACCGGGTGGAGGTGACGCTGCCGATGCGGGTCGCCCTCGAACCGACACCGGACGACCCGGACATCCAGGCCGTGCTGTACGGACCTGTCGTGCTCGCCGGGGCGTACGGGAACCAGGCGGGCGGCGGGATGCCCCGGATCGACCCCGCTTCGGTGCGCAGGACGGCCGAGGCGCCGATGCGGTTCACGGCGAGCGCCGACGGCGGGGACGTGACCCTGCTGCCCATCGCCCGCGTCCACCACCAGCGGTACCACGCCTACTGGCTCACCGGCACGCCCCCGCCGCCGCCCCCGGCCTTCGCCGCCTGGTACCGCTTCGACGAGACCACCGGAACCTCGGCCGCCGACGCGACCGGCAACGGGAAGACCGCCACCCTCGCGGGCGGTGCCTCCTGGACGGCGGGCCGCTCGGGCGGCGCCGTGGCGCTCGACGGCACGGACGGACATGTCGCCGTCGCCGAGAACCTTCTCGCGGGCGCCTCCGCCTACTCCGTGGCCACGTGGGTCCGTCTCGACGGGCAGCCCGCCACCTGGAGCCGGATCTTCGACTTCGGCACGGGCGTCACCGCCAACCTCTTCCTCACCCCGCGCAGCGACGCCGGCACCCTGCGGTTCGCCGTCACCACGGGCGGCGGCGGCGCCGAACAGCGCATCGACGCACCGGCGTTGGCCACCGGCCGGTGGGTCCATGTGGCGCTGGCGTACGGCGCCGGGACCGCGGTGCTCTACGTGGACGGCGCCGAGGTGGGCCGTAACTCCCAAGTGACCGTCGAACCACGGCACTTCGGCAACACCATCAGGGCCGCGTGGATCGGCCGCTCCCAGTACCCGGACCCGTATCTCCGGGCGGCGGTCGACGACTTCCGGGTCTACGGGAGGACGCTGAGCGCGGCGGAGGTGGCGGCGCTGGCCGGGTGACGCGGAGACGCCCGCCGTCGGTCAGCGGCGCGTACCGTACGTACGGTACGGACCGTACGTACCGCCGCCGGTCAGCGGCGCGCCTTCCAGCAGGCCCAGGCGGCCCAGCCGAGGAGCGCCGTCACCGCGAGGTCCCCGAGGCCGATCGGCGCCCCGGGCTCCTTGGCGGCGACGCTCCCGAAGGCGAGGGCGGCGAACGCCACGGCGAGCACCGTCCAGATACGTCCCACGCCCCACCTCCACCGCCGCGGATCCCCCGGCCACGGTAGCTCAACCGGCCGGGGAGAGCCGGAAGGTGTAGGCGAGCGAGCGCCAGGGCCCCGCCGCCGGGCGGCCGTCCGGGGTGGGGCCCCGGTGTTCGGGGAAGTCGACGACCAGCGCGTCCTTCACCCCGAAGACCGTGTCCGCGTCGATGTACGCGCCGCCCGCCACGAACAACTGGGTGACCAGGCGGCGCCGGCCCGGGGCGCTGATCATGAAGTGGACGTGCGGGGCCCGGTACGGGTGGCGGCCCATGGCGCGCAGCATGGTGCCGACCGGGCCGTCGTCCGGGACCGGGTACTCCGAGGGCAGCACCGACCGGAAGAAGACCCGCCCCTCGGCGTCGGTGTGGAACCGGGCCCGCAGCGAAGGCCCGTCCAGCTCCGGGAGCTGCACGTCGTAGAAGCCCTCCGCGTTCGACTGCCATACGTCGACCACCGCGCCCGCCAGCGGCTCCCCGGCCGGATCCGTGACCCGGCAGTCGGCGTACAGCGGGACGCCCGCCACGCCCTCGGCGAGGTCCGCTCCGTTGGCCAGCGGCGGCGGTCCCTCGACATAGAACGGGCCGAGGACGGCGGACGGGGTGCCGTCCTCCGTACGGGAGTTGGTCACCAGGTCGACGGCGCTGGAGATCCCCAGGGTGTCCGAGAGCAGGATGAACTCCTGCCGCCGGTCGTCACAGAGCTGCCCGGTCCTGGTGAGGAATCCGATCGCGTACCGCCACTCCTCCTCGGTCACCGCGTGCTCCCCGACGAAGCCGTGCAGCCGCCGCGTCAGCCCGGTGAGCAGCTCCCGCACCCGCGCGTCCCGGGCCCCGGAGAGGCTCGCCGCGACCCGGTCGGCCAGCTCCCGCAGCTCCGCGCCGAGCCGGTCGGCGGGCTCGGGACGGCGCCCGGCCCAGGCCTCCCCGAGCACCCCGGTGACCCCCTCGGCGGTCACCTCGCGCGGGTTCGGGTACGGGGCTGCGCCCGCCAGCGCTGCGGCGCGGCCGAGTCCGTCCTCGGGCAGCCCCAGGTCGCGCAGGGCGCGCGGCCCGCCCACCGACGCCACCAGGTCGTAGACGGCGGTGGGCGCGTCGGCGGCGCCCAGCGCCCCGGCGATCCGGCGCATGGCCTCCGGCGCCGCGGGCGCGTTGTACGCCATCACATGCGGCAGCACCACGGTGTGGGTCGCGGCGTGTGGCAGCCCGAAGGAGCCGCCCAGGACATGGCAGAGCCTGTGGTGCAGGCCCATCCCGCCGCCGGCCAGCGCCCGCCCGGCGAGCCAGGCGGCCTCCAGCGCCTCGGAGCGCGCCGTCAGGTCGGCCGGGTCGGCGGCGATGGCCGGCAGGGCGCGCCCCAGCAGCGCCACCGCGCGGAGCGCGAGCTGCTCGGTCACCGGATCCGGGTTCGGGGCGTAGAGCGCCTCGACCGCGTGGGCCAGGGCGTTGACCCCGCTGGTGACGGAGGTCGCCACGGGCAGCCCGAGGGTCAGCTCCACGTCGTACAGCACCGTCCCCGGCAGGATCCCGGGCGCCGACCGGGTGGTCTTGACACCCCGCTCCGTCTCGCCGAGGACCGGGGTCGCCTCGGAGCCCGCGTAGGTGGTCGGCACCGCGATCTGGGGCAGCCCGGTCCGTACCGCCAGCGCCTTGCCGAGCCCGATGGCGGAGCCGCCGCCGACGGCGATCAGACAGTCCGCCTCGTGCGCCCGCAGCGCGGCCAGCGCCACCCCGGTGACCTCCACCGGGGTGTGCTCGGCCGCCTCCGTGAACTGGGCCGTCACCGAGGCCCCCAGCAGCTCCCGCACCCGGTCCGCCAGTTCCGTACGCCGGGGCGTGGTCACCACCAGCGGCCGGGAACACCCGAGCCGCGCCGTCTCCCCGGGCAGCCGGCCGAGCGCACCGGGGGCGAAGACCACCCGGGCGGGGTGGCTGGTGTGGGTGAACTCCCGCATGCCGGTTCTCTCCTCAGAGGCCGTGGAACCGGCCCTCGGACGGGGCGGAGGCGCCGGGGCGGCCGACGCGAAGGGACAGTCGCGACAGTACTCGCGGCCCCCGCCGTCCGCCGCCCCACGCACCCCGCCCGGCCGCCGCCTCCCTACGCGATGAGCGCGGTGGCCAGCTCCCGCCACTCGGCGCGCGGCAGCGCCGGGGCCGGTCCGGGTGTCAGCACCTGGAGCGCGACATGGTCCGCGCCCGCCGCCCGGTGCGCCTCGACCCTGGCCCGTACCGCGTCCAGGCCGCCGAGCGCGTAGAGCGCGTCCAGCAGCCGGGGGCTCCCGCCGTCCGCGAAGTCGGCCTCGGCGAACCCCAGCCGGAGCAGATTGCGGGTGTAGTTGGGGAGCAGCAGATAGCGCGCCAGGGCGTCCCGCGCGGTCTCCCTGGCCCGGTCGAGGTCGGCGTCGAGCACCACCCCGACCTCGGGCGCCAGCAGCGCGTCCGGCCCCAGCTCCGCCCTGGCCAGCGCGGTGTGCTCGACGGTGATCAGATACGGGTGCGCGCCCGCCGTACGCTCGGCGGCCAGCCGCAGCATCCTCGGCCCCAGGGCGGCGAGCACCCGGTTGCGGGCGGGCACCGGCTCGGGCGCGGCGTCCAGCCCGTCGAGATAGCCGGCCATCGCCGTGTACGGGCGGGCATAGCGGGGCGCGGACTCCGGGTCCAGGGCGTCATGGCTCACCCCGAGCCCGAGGACGAACCGGCCCGGCGCGGCCCGCTCGATCCCGGCCACCTCCCGGGCGACGGCCGCCGCGTCGTACTGCCGTACGGAGAGGATGCCGGTGGCCACGGTGACCCCGCTGGTCGCGGCGACGACCGCCCCGGCCTCCGCGACGGAGGGGCTGCCGCCGAGCCAGAGCGTGCCGTACCCCAGCTCGTCCACTTCGGCCAGGGCCTCCGCGATCTCGCCGGCCTCCGCGCTCCCGGGGCCGCCGGGGGCGCGCGGGGTCAGGGCCGGGGTCCAGATGCCGAGGGGGCCGAAGCGCGCGGCCGGGGCGGGGCGGACGGAAGGCGTACGTCCGTCAGAAGTGGTGTACCCGTCGGAAGTCATACGACCCTCAACGGCACCCGGGCCCCGCCTGTTCCGGCCCCGGCCGGCGATTACCCCGTACGGCCGCCGGAGGGGTCCGGGCGGAGCCGGCCGCCCGGGATCTCGTCCAGCCGTACCGGCCGGTGCTCGTGGAACGAGCGCGTGCACGCCTCCGCGATCCGGCTCGCCTCCACCGCGTCGGCGAGCGTGCACGGCGAGGCCCGGCGCCCCGCCACCACCTCGGTGAACGCGGTGAGTTCGGCCCGGTACGCGGCGGCGAAGCGGTCCAGGAAGAAGTGGTGCGGCGCCACCCCGGGGACGGCGGCCCCCGGCTCCACCGAGCGCAGCGGAAGCCGCTCGTCCCGGCCCGCCGCGATGCTGTCCTTCATGCCGTGCACCTCCAGCCGGACATCGTGCCCCCGCGCGTTGTGCCGGGAGTTGGAGACCACCGCGATGGTGCCGTCGTCCAGGGTGAGCAGCGCGGACGCGGTGTCGGCGTCGCCCGCCCCGGCGATGTACGCGGCGCCCCGGTTGCCGCCCGTGGCGTACACCTCCGTGACCTCGCGGCCGGTCACCCAGCGCACGATGTCGAAGTCGTGCACCGCGCAGTCCCGGAAGATCCCGCCGGAGACGGCCACATACGCGGCCGGCGGCGGCGCCGGGTCCAGCGTCGTCGACCGTACGGTGTGCAGCGTGCCCAGCTCCCCGCCGAGCACCGCGGCCCGGGCCGCCGCGCACCCCGGGTCGAAGCGCCGGTTGTAGCCGATCTGGACCTCCACCCCGCTCCCCTCGACGGCCCGCGCCACCGCCAGGCTCTCCTCGACCGTGCGGGCCACCGGCTTCTCGCAGAAGACCGGCACCCCCGCCCGCACGGCGGCCAGGATCAGCCCGGGGTGCGCGTCGGTGGCCGCGGCGATCACCACCCCGTCGACCCCGGCGGCGAGGACGGCCTCCGGGGAGGCGGCCGGCTCGGCGCCGAGCCGGCCGGCCACGGCCGCTGTCGCGGCGTCCACCGGGTCGGTGACCACGAGCGAGCCGACCCCGTCGAGCCCGGCGAGGGTCTCGGCGTGGAAGGCGCCGATCCGGCCCAGGCCCATGATGCCGATACGCATCTGTTCCGCTCCTCCTTCTGTCTTCTGTCGCCCTGTCTTCTGTCGCCCGGTCCCCGGGCCTCGGCTCTCGGCTCTCGGTTCTCAGTCCTGTCCGCCGACGACCCGCTGGCTCCAGTCGATGACCGAGCCCGTCACCACCCCGCTGCGCTCCGAGAGCAGCAGCACGACCAGGCCGGCGACCTCATCGACCTGGCCGAGCCGCCCCATGGGCAGGGTGCGGGCGGCCTCCGTACGCCAGGAGTCGCCGGCGCCGTGGAAGGTGCGCTGGACGACGTCCTCGCCCTCGCTGTCGGTCCAGCCGATGTTCACCGTGTTGATCCGGATCCGGTCCCAGCGGTGCGCGTGCGCGGCGTTCCTGGTCAGCCCGGCCAGCCCCGCCTTCGCCGCCGAGTACGGCGCCAGATACGGCAGGCCGCCGTCCGCGCAGTCGGAGCCGATGTTGACGATCGTGCCCGGCTCCCCGCGCGCCACCATGTCCGCGACCGCGGCCTGCATCGCGAAGAACGGCCCGCGCAGATTGACCGCGAGATGCGCGTCGAACAGCTCCGGCGTGGTCTCCAGCAGGGAGCCCCGCGAGGTCAGCCCCGCCGAGTTGACCAGGCAGTCGATCCGCCCGTACGCCGCCACGACCTGCTCCACCCCGCCGCGCGCCTGCGCCGCGTCGCCGAGATCCGCCCGGAGGTAAGCGGCCCGCCCGCCGGCCGCCGTCACCTCCGCCACCAGGGCCTCGCCGGGCTCCGGGCGGCGGCCCGTGACGACGACGGTGGCGCCCTCCCGGGCGGCGGCCCGCGCGATGGCCGCGCCGACCCCCTGCGTACCGCCGTTGACGAGGGCGACCTTGTCCTTCAGCAGGCCCGGCTGGGTACCGTCGGGGGTACTCAGGGGCGTCCCCGCGACCGTACTCATGACCCCTCCGTTCCCGTGCGCCGCGCCGTGGCCGCCCGCAGCTCCGTGCGCAGCCGCTCCGGCGGCCACCCCTCCGCCACGGCCCGCCACACCAGCTCCGCCTGGGACGGCGGCGCGAGGCCGTCGGCCGGCGGGTCCCGGTCCAGGTCGGTGGGGAAGGGGTACCCCTCGGCGGTGGCGGCGACCACCCGGCGCAGCCACCCCTCGCCGGCCCCCTCCGCCGCGCGCCGTACCAGCACCGGGTGGACGGCCGCGCACATCGCGTCCCGGTCCACATGCTCCATCGCGCGGCCGAACGCCGAGGAGATCTGGAGCAGGTTCGCCATCCGGCGGGTCCCCGCCGACCTGTTCTCCCCCGCGGCGTGGAAGAGCGCGGGGTTGAAGAAGACCGCGTCGCCCTTCTCCAGCGGGAGCTGGACGTGGTGCTCCTCGAAGTACGCCACGAACTCGGGGCGCCGCCAGGCGAGATACCCCGGGCCGTACTTCTGCGAGTGCGGCAGGTAGAGCGTGGGCCCGGACTCCACCGGCATGTCGCCGTGGGCGACGGCGCCCTGGAGGGTGAGGACGGGGGAGAGCCGGTGCACATGGGCCGGGTACGCCGCCGCCCGCTCCTGGGAGAGGAAGCCGAGGTGGTAGTCGCGGTGCACGTGCTGCGCCGCGCCGCCCGGGTTGACCACATTGATCTGCGAGGTCACCTGGTAGCCGGGGCCGAGCCAGGCCGAGGCCGTCAGGGCCAGCATCTCGTTGGCGTAGTAGTCGGCGAAGAGCCCGGGCTCCCGTACCGCCATCTTCTCCAGCGCGTTCCACACCCGGTCGTTGGCGCCCGTGGCGGCGAAGTGGTCACCGCGCGCCGCGCCCGAGGCCCGCTCCTCCTCGATCAGCGTGTGGAAGGCCGCGGTGGCCCGGTCCACCACCCCGTGGTCGTCGAAGGCGTCCTTGAGGACGACGATGCCGGGCCCGTCCAGCAGAACGCGGACCAGCTCGCCCTGGACCGCACGGCGGCCCTCGGGCGTGGCGGCCAGGGCGCGCAGCCGGGCGCTGTCGTAGAGCGGGACGTTCCGCTCGATCCGCTCGGCGGTCGGGCAGTCGTCGGGGCCGGTCCGCTCGGCGGCCAGCGCCCGCAGCTCGGCGAGATCGCAGTCGTCCGGGCTCAGCCAGACCGGGGACGGGGACTCCGTGGGGGTGTCGGTACGGGTGGGGGACATGGCGGCTCCTTCCGGGAAGCGGTTGGCTCTGTCAGTCTGGAGGCCCCTGAGGGACGGGGGAAGGGTGACGGGCCCGCGAGAATCCATCAAAAAACCATCAGTGACGGAGCCCCGTCCGTCCGTCAGGCTCGGGAAGTGGTCATGGCACATCCGTATCCGATCAGGGAGATCGCCCGGCAGGCCGGGCTCAGCGAGGCGACCGTGGACCGGGTCCTCAACGGCCGGGGCGGGGTACGGGAGTCCACCGCCCGCGAGGTCCGGCAGGCCGTCAGGGACCTGGACCGGCAGCGCACCCAGATGCGCCTGGGCGGGCGCACCTTCATGCTGGACATCGTGATGCGCGCCCCGGAGCGGTTCTCCTCCGCCGTGCGCGCCGCCCTGGAGTCGCAACTGCCCGCCCTGCGCCCCGCCGTGCTGCGCTCACGCTTCCACTTCGGCGAGAGCGGCCCGGTCGCCGAGCTGACCGAGACCCTGGACCGGATCGCCGACCGGGGCTCGCAGGGCGTCATCCTGAAGGCCCCTGACGTCCCGGAGACGGCCGAGGCCGTCGGCCGGCTCGCCGAGGCCGGCATCCCGGTGGTGACCCTCGTGACCGACCTGCCCAGCAGCGCCCGGCTCGCCTACATCGGCATCGACAACCGGGCGGCGGGCGCGACGGCCGCGTATCTCGTCGGCCAGTGGCTCGGCGACCGCCCGGGACATGTGCTGACGACGGTGAGCCGCGGCTTCTTCCGGGGCGAGGAGGAGCGCGAGATGGGGTTCAGGGCGGCGATGCGCGCCGCGCACCCCGGGCGCGCGCTGGTCGAGGTCACCGGCAGCGACGGGCTCGACGCCGCCCAGCGGGAGCCCGTGCTGGCGGCGCTCGCCCGGGACCCGGAGATCAGGGCGGTCTACTCGATCGGCGGCGGGAACGCCGCCACGGTCGCCGCCTTCGCGGAGACGGGCCGGGAGTGCGCGGTGTTCATCGCCCACGACCTCGACCACGACAACACCAGGCTGCTCCGCGCGGGCCGGATCTCCGCCGTCCTCCACCACGACCTGCGCCAGGACGTCCGCCGCGCCTGCCATACCGTGCTGCGCGCCCACGGCGCGCTCCCCGCCGAGGAACGGCCCCCGGGGCCCTCCGCCATCCAGGTCGTCACGCCGTACAACCTCCCCCCGGAGGCGGAGACCCTGCGGTGACCGCCTCCGGGGGCAGGTTGTACAGGGCGGACAGCCGTACGGGGGGCGGACGGTGCCCCGCACCGTCCGCCCCCCGTACCGGGACTCAGCGCGCGGGGGCCAGCGCCGGCAGTGACGAGTTGCCCAGCGGCGCGGCGTGCGCCGGGGTGCGGGCCATGCCGGTCGGGCCCGACGGCAGGCACGCCTGGAGCGCGTGGGCCAGCCGCTGCACATCCTCCGGCGGCCGGACCACCATGCGCATGAACTGGCTGGTCATGCCGAGCTTGTTGCCGCATTCACGGACGAACAGGCCGTACTGGGTGAGCATCCGGTCCCGCAGCTCCACGCCGTCGACCCCGTCGGGCAGCTTCACCAGCAGGAAGTTGCCCTGCGAGAGGAAGACCACCAGGTCGGGGATGGCGGCCAGGGTCTGCGCCATGCTGGCCCGGTCGCGGGAGAGCAGGCTGAGGGACTGGTGGTACTCGACCCCGTACTCCTTGATCATGAAGACGACGCTCTCGGCGAAGGAGTTGAGGTTCCACTTCGGCAGGGCCTTCCGCACCCGCGCGGCGAGCGCCGGGTTGGCCACCAGATAGCCGAATCTGATGCCGTGCAGACCGAAGTTCTTGCCGAGGCTCTTGAGCACGATCACATTCGAGCGGATGGACGCCTCGTCGGCGACGGACGGGGCCCGCTCCGCGTCCACGAAGTCGATGAACGACTCGTCGACCACGACCAGGTCGAGATCGGACAGCTCGTCCAGCAGCCAGACCACTTGGTGGCGCTTGAGATAGCCGCCGTCGGGGTTGTTGGGGTTGCAGATGACCGCCACGCGCGAGCCGCGCTGACGGATGAAGCGCACATAGTCCTGGAGGTCCAGGGTGAAGTCCTGCTCCTCCTGGAGCGGGAACATGTCCACCCGCTTGCCGGTCTCCAGCGGCTGGTCGGTCCACCGCCCGAAGGTGGGGATCGGGATGGCCAGGCTCTCCCGGACCAGCAGATGGTCGATCCAGGTGATCAGCTCCGTGGAGCCGTTGCCCATCGCGACCGTCTGCGGGTTGAGCCCGAGCACGGAGCAGAGTTCGGCGGTGACGGTGTCGGCGTCACTCGGGTAGTACTTGAGGATCGACTCCAGGGACCCCTGCATCCGCCCGAACATCTCGGGCGTGGGGAAGTAGGGGTTGCAGGGGATGCAGAAGTCGATGCGCGGCTCATGCGCCTGTTCGGCCCTGCGGTGGGGCTCCTGCCCTGACGAGGCCACCCGGTCCGACGGGCCGTTGCCCGGGGACAGACGGCTCAGCATGGCCCAGGACGGGCTGTGCGCGCTGGTGGAACGCAGGAGGCCCGTTTCGGCGGACTGGGACATGAGGGAGGTCTCCTTACGGTCGGTGCTTACGGGGACGGCGCGCGGCGATCAGCGGGTGCGCCGCCTGAGCATCACGAAGATTCCGATACCGAGGGCGGCCATGAGCCCGCCCGCCGCCAGCGGCAGGTACTCCGCCGGTGACGTGGCGGAGACGGGGACGGCCTGGGGCGCGGCGGCCACCGGTACGGGTTGGTCGGCGGGGGGTGTGGGGGGCGTGGGGAGAGCGGCCGCGTCCGGCGTGGGGGAGGCGTCGGCGGTCGCGGGCGTGGACGGGGTGGCGGTGGTCCCGGGGACCGGGTCCTGCTCCGGGGCGGCGGTGGGGGGCGCCGGTGGGGCCGGGGCGGTGGACTCTCCGGAACCGCTCTGCCCGATGACTCCGGCCGCGTCGCCGCTCCCCGTGGAACCCTCGGGGAAGACGACGTCGGAGCACGAGTAGTAGGTGTCCGGGGTGCTGGTGTTCCGCCACACCGTGTACAGCACGTGCCGGCCGGTACGGTTCGAAGGGAGCGTCCCCGACAGGCGGTACGCTCCGTCCTCGACCGGCGGGTCCGTGACCGTGATGAAGGGCTGCGCGGCCAGATCGGCCCAGCGCAGCGGGGTCGTCGGGTCGTATCCCTCCCGGGTGAGGTAGATGGTGAACGTTCCCGTGTGCGGGATCGTCGTCCGATAGGTGACGGTCAGGTCGGCGCCGGGGGTCAGCCGGGTGGCCGGCCAGTCGGCGCGCGCGAGATCGAGGCCCTGGTAGGCGGGGAGGCCGCCGCTGCACAACTGCCCGTCCGGCACGACCTGTTGGTCCCTGCCGTTGACATCGGCGATACGCAGGTTGTCCCAGGCGTCGAAGTTCTGGCCGTTGTTGGCCGCGAGGGCCGCCTGGCAGGCCGCCGTCTGTGCCGCCGCGCCGCCCTCGGGGCCGCACGCGGCGGTACGGCTCAGCGGGTCGGTCGGCGCGCCGTGCGCGTACGCGGGCGCCGTGGGGAGGCCCGTCGAGACCGCGAACAGCAGGGGGACGGCGCCGGCCAGTACGGCGGTGGCGACGCGGTGGCGGAACATCTCTCGCAGACCTCCTCGGCGGGCCCGACGACGTCGGCCCCAGCGGCATGCTGTGTATTACGGCCGGGGTGCGCCGGTTGTTCAGCGCACCGCCAACGATCTTCAGCGGATTCCGCGGAAGGTCCACAGCAGCCCCGACAGGGTCTGGAGAGAGGTCCAACTGCCCCTGAAATAAGGTCAGATGGGCGCGCCGGGCGGGATGTACGGCTCCGGTCCGAACCGTACGGACCCGTCGCCCGCCAGGAACGCGCGGAGCGCCTCCGCCGCCTCCCGCCGGCCCTCCCCGGCCTCGCCCGCCGCGCTCCCCGGCTCCCCGGCGAGGGCGCGCAGCCGGGCGGTGACCTCCGCGCGTACCACGCCGTGGAGCGAGCCGCCCCGTACCGCTTCGGCCGCCGCGCGCAGCACCACCCACCCGGCCGTCTCCCGCACCGCCGCATCGCTCAACGCCCCGGTCCCGGTGGGCGGTTCGCCCCGCCACACCGCGTCGAGCAGAGCGTCCACCACCTCCCCGGGCCCCGGTACGGCCGGGTCCGCCGCGTGGAGCCAGCCGAGCCGGTTGAGCCGGGCCGGGTCCAGCAGCTCCCGGGTGACGAGGGCCGCCGTCGCGGCGACCGCGGAGAACGGGTCGAAGACCCGCCCCGCGCCGGTGGCGAAGTACTCCGCGTCCCGCTCGTAGCGGATCGCCGGCGGAGTGAGCGCGGCGATCAACTCGGCCGGGGGCGCCAGGTGTTCGGGGCGCAGCAGCTCCACCAGACGGGCCAGCGCGCGCCGTTGCGTCTCTCCGGGTACGGGTACGGTGCCACCGCCCGGCTCGCCCGCCACCCCGTACCCGTACCGCACCCCGCCCACCAGCCGTGCCACGGCGGCGAGTTGCGTGCGGTGGTAGAGCTGGAGCAGTACGGCGCGCGCCTCCAGCTCGCCGGTCTGCCGCCCCGGCGGCAGCACCGCGCGGGAGAACCCGGCCAGCGCGCTCCGCCGTACCGCCAGCGCCTCGTCGAGCGCGTCGAACGGGTCGGCGACGGGGGAGACCCACTGCACCGCGTCCGCGTGCGCCGCCCCGGGCGCCATCGCGTCCTCGTCGGTGAGGTAGCCGAGCCCTTGCCCGGCCGCCGTGTCCCGCAGCTCCGCGAGCGCCCGCTCCTCGTCGGCGGCCGCCCCGGGGAAGCGGCCGTACGCGTGCGCCACCAGGAAGTGGTCCCACGGGCCGAGCCCTTCCGGGTACGCCCGCGAGGAGTCCGGCCGCCCGTCGGGGGCGACGGTGACCCGGGGGTGCGGATAGTCCATCACCGAGGGGCGCGGGTGGTGCGTACTGGCGAAGTTGTGCATGAAGCCCAGCGCGTGGCCGATCTCGTGCGCCGCGAGCTGCCGCATCCGGGCGAGCACCAGATGCTCGACGGCGGCGCGGCGCTCCGCCTCGTCCGGCTGCCCGTACGGCGCGTGCAGCGCCTCGGCGAGCGCCGTGATCTGCTCGACGCGCTGCGAGCCGAGCCGGACCCGGCCGCAGAGGATCTCGCCGGTGCGCGGGTCGGTCAGCCCCTGCCCGTGCGACCAGCCCCGGCCGTCCCGGTGCACCCACCGTACGGAGTTGACGGCGAGGTCGTTGTCGTCGGTCCCCTCCGGCGCCACCTCGACCCGGAAGGCGTCGGTGAAGCCGGCCCGCTCGAACGCCTCCCGCCACCAGTTGCCGCCCTCTACCACGGCGCCGCGCACCGGCTCGGGGATCGCCGGGTCGACCAGGAAGACGATCGGATCGCGGACGGGCCCCGAGGGCGCGGCCGGATCGACCGGCTCCAGCCGGAAGCGCGGCTGGATCCGCACCCGCCGCCCCGCCACCTGGTCGGCGTCGTGGTCGTCGTGGCCGATGCCGTACCCGCCGGAGCCCGGGTGGTAGCGGCGTACCGGGAGCGGCGGGTCCGGCAGCGGGACGAGATGGAGATGCTGGACCACGCTCAGCGCCTCCGGCACCGGCACCACGGCCCGCACCGCGGGACCGGGCGCGGCGCCGCTCGCGGTGCCGCTCGCGCGGAAGGTGAGCAGCGCTGGGAGCCGCACCCCGCGCGCACTCCGCCCCGCCTCGCCCGGCAGCGGGAAGGAGGCGTCCGGATCGACCGCGTACGCCCCCTGCCCGGCCCCCGCGATGTGCGCGGCCACGCCGTGCAGATCCCGGAGGACCAGCCCGGTCGCGTCCACCACCACGGCCCCGTCCTGCTCGCGCAGGGCCGGGGCGCTCCACACCACCGACGTGGCGAAGGACTCCTCGCCCGCGCGGACGGCGGCGGGGTCACCGGTCGCGCGGTGGTGCTTGTTCCGCTGGACCAGCACCACCCGCCCACCGATCCGCCGGAACTCCACGACCCGCCCCTTGCCGAGCCGCCCCCGGTCCAGGGCGAGCAGGCTGGAGCCCACGCCGTGGGAGAGCGAGGCGGTCAGCAGAAAGGGGGTGCCGAACCGGCGCACGGCGAGGAGCTGCCGGTGCCCCTCGCTGTCCGGAACCGCTTCGAGAAACGGGAGGAGGGGACGGGGGCCCGGGTCCACACCCGGGTCCGTGCCCCGGGACGTCGCGGGCGACAGGTCGTTCACGCCGGTCTCGCTCTTCTCGCTGGGGGTGGGATGGCCGGGGCTCGCTGCGTTCCGGGTCCGGCATCGGCCACCGGCGGCCGGAAACGGCCGCCCCCGATCGTACGTCCCCACCCCCGCCCCGCCCGCCCGGCATACGCCGCCGAACTTTCGGGGCTCCCGGCGCTCGGACCTCCGGGCCCCCGAGGCTCCGCCCTCGACTTCCGGCACCCGGCGCCAGGTGCTCGGCCTTCGGCCCCCGACGCCCGGCGCTTGGTCCCGTCCCCCGGCTTCAGCTTTCCGGGGGCTCGGCGGGGATCTCGTACGCGAGGCGGAAGCGTTCGCCGGGGACGACCAGATCCGCGGTCTCCAGGGGGCGTTCTCCGGCGAAGTACGTGCGCTCGATGGCGGCGACGGGTGCGCCGGGTGCCAGATCGAGGGCGTCCGCCTCCTCGCGGGTGGCGGTCCGCGCGGTGACGGTCTCGGTGGAACGGGTGATCCGGAGGCCGATGTACGACATCCGCGCCACCACGCTGCTGCCCGCCAGGGGGCCGGCCCCGGGCAGGGAGACGGGGGTGCCTCCCGTGATGCCGAGCGGTTCCCAGCTCACACAGAGCATGGCCGGGCTGCCGTCCCGGGTGAGCAGGTACTCGCTCCGGATCACCGGCTCGGCGGCGGGGATCCCGAGGCGCCGGGCGATCTCCTCGGGGGCCTCCCCGGTGGTGGAGCGGGGGGTGCCGCGCACCGTACGGCCGTCGTCGGCGGGCGGTCCCGCGCCGGGTCTGCCGGTCGGCCCGGTCGGCCCGGTCGGCCCGGTCGGCCCGGTCGGCCCGGTCGGCCCGGTCGGTCCGGACGGTCCGGTGCCGGGCGGTGGGCCCTCACCGGGGCGCGCCGCGCCCGTACCGTATCCGCCCGTACCGCGTCCGACCGCCGTGACCGCGAGCCTGCCCTGGAGGCGTTCCTGGGTCCACGAGCGGGCCATCGTCCCGGAGGCGGCCCGTTCCCGTACGAAGACGCCGCGCCCCGCGCGCCCCTTGACGAGGCCGTCGGCGCTCAGCACCCGCACCGCGGCCGCCGCGACATTCGACCCCACGCCGTAGTGGCGGGCGAGGGCGGCGCGGGAGGGGAGCGGATCGCCCGGGGCGAACTCGCCCGCGTCGATCCGGCGCCGGAGATCCTCCGCCACGCTCCGGTAGGCCGCGACCGCCATCGCCGTCTCACCTTCTGGACTGTCGTCTCGCGATACGAGAAGTTTCACCGAGGCGGCCCGGTCCTGGTCCACCCGAAGCGGATCTCCCCAGGGCTCGCCCCGATGGCCTGATGCATCAGGTGGGCCGAAAACCCACCTCTCCGGGCAGTCTGCCACGGCGACTTCGCGGCCTGATGCATCAGGCCGCCGTCCGTGACGCGCCCGGCCTGCCCGCAGGCCGGCCCGGGCGGCGCTGCTCCCGGCCGGACCGACCTTTGCGCGGCGCCCCTGACCGGGGCTAACTTTCCTTTCCAGCCCGTCAAGAGGTGGTCTCCCTGAGACGTCTCAGCAGGCGGACGCAGTGACGGACACGCGCGGCCCACCGGTACGGGACGCCGGACGGCGGACACGGACCACCGGTGAGGAGGACGGACCATGAGCCAGGAGACCGAGCGGCCCACCGGGGCCGGGGCCACGACCCGCCCCGCGATCGGCGAGCACACGGCCGCCGCCCGCCGGGTGCTGCTCCTCTCGCCGTACCCCGAGTCCCTTCCGGCCGGGGTACGGATCGACGCCGCCGCCCGCGCCGCCGAACTCGCCGGCCGGCCCGCGCTCGCCGCCGCCTACCGTGACCTCGCCCCGGCCCAGGCCCCCGCGCCCACCGGGAAGGACGCCGGGAGGGACGCCGGGGAAGGCCGCGATCCGGAGTCGCTGACCGCCGCCGTACGCGCGTTCACCGACCGGGTCACCCTCGCCCCGGGCCGCGCCGGAGCCGACGCGCTGACGGCCCTGACCGCCCAGGGCCTCGACGCCCCGGCGGTGGTCGCCCTCGCCCAGATCTGCGCCTTCGTCTCGTACGAGGCCCGGGTCGACGCCGGACTCGCCCTGCTGACCGGCGGCACCGCCGCCGAGGCACCCGGTGCGCCCGGGGCCCCCGCTGTGCCCGGTGCGCCCGAGGGGCCTGAGGCTCTTGACGCCGCCGCCGGCGCCGATGAGGCCACCCCCGAAGCGCCCTTCACGCTCGACCAGCTCACCTGGCGGCCCCGGATCCCCGCCGTCGACGCGGATGCCCTCACACCGGAGCAGCGCGCCGTCATCGACGCGCACGCCACGCTCTCCACGGGCTCGCCCTACTACCGCACCCTGCTCCACCACCCGGCCGCCCTCGACCACCGTACGCACGTCTACAACGCGATCATGTACGGGCGCGGCGGACTGCCCCGCGCCGAGCGCGAACTGGCCACGCTGGTGGTCTCCCGGGTCAACGGCTGCGTCTACTGCGCCTCCGTGCACGGCCGCAAGTACGCCCAGCTCGCCCGCGACGAGGCGCGCGCCCTGCGCGTCCTGCGGGAGGGTGCCGCCGCCTTCGCGGGTCCGGACGGTACGTACGGTATGGACGGCACGGATGCCCCAGGCCGTACGTACGGTACGGACGCCCCGTACCGTACGGACACCCCGATCGCCGACCCGCGCGCCGCCGCCGTCGCCCGCTTCGCCGAGGCCCAGACCCGTACGCCACCCCAGGCCGGCGCCGGCCATCTCGCCGCGCTGCGCGCCGCCGGGCTCGGCGACGCCGAACTGGTCGACCTGGTCCACGCCGTCGCCCTGTTCGGCTGGGCGAACCGCCTGATGCTCGTCCTCGGCGACGCCCACCACCCGGGCCCCCCGCCCCAGCACACCGGAGTCCCGGGCACCGCCGCCCGGGAGTCCTGTAGCGGGACGTCGGTCCCGGCGCCACGGACGGGCGGCGCGTAGCCCTCCCGCCCCGTGGCCCCGGCCCGACGTCGCCCCCTGGCCGCCGCCCCGTCCCGCCCCGGCATCCCCGTCGCGTCCGTGGCGCCCGTGCCCGCCCCGCCCCGCCGCCCCCGGCAGCCCCTAGTCCCCGTATCTCCCGATCCGTCCGACCGGAGACCGCCATGCCCTCCCGCCGCACCCCCGCTTCCTCCCGTACCGCCCGTACCGCCCGTACCTCCGGGGAAGCCCGTTCCCTCCGCTTCCCCGGCTCGCGCCGTACCCTCCGTACCACCCTCGCCGGCGCCGCCGCGCTCACCGCCACCGCCCTGCTGGCGACGGCCTGCACCTCCAACGCGGCCTCCCCGTCCGGTTCGGCCGGCGGCGGGGACGCCGGGGGCAAGCAGACCATCACCTTCATGGGGTTCTACGGCACCTTCCAGGACTCCTTCACCAAGACGGTGATCAAGCCCTTCGAGAAGGCCAACCCCGGTATCACCGTCAAGTACCTGCCCATCCAGAACTCCGCCGAGGTGCTGGCCAAGCTCCGCGCGAGCAGCGCGCGCCCGGTCGCGGACGTCTCCCTCATGGACAGCTCCGTGGCGCCGACGGCCAACAAGGAGAAGCTCTTCGCCCCGCTCGACGAGTCGAAGGTCCCCAACCTCGCGCGCCTCGTCGACACCGCCAAGAGCCCGGACGGCTACGGCCCCGGCGTCACCTTCGACAGCCTCTCCATCCTCTACAACTCCAAGAAGGTCAAGAAGGCGCCGACGAGCTGGAACGACCTCTGGGACGCCCAGTACAAGGGCAAGCTGGCGATGCCGATCGCCGACACCCGGGGCGTCGCCCTGATCATCGCCCTGGAGAAGATCCTCGGCGGCGACTACAAGAAGGACATCGACCCGGCGATCGCCAAGCTGAAGCAGCTCTCGCCCGCCGTCCAGACCTGGCAGCCGTCGCCGGACGTCTACACCGCCATCCAGTCCGGTGACGCGGACATCGCCGTGGGGTGGAACGCCCGGGGCCAGTACTACAAGGACGCCTCCCAGGGGGTCGTCCAGCCGGTGCTGCCCAAGGAGGGCACGGTCACCCAGATCAACACCATCAACCTGGTCAACAACTCCCGGCACACCGCCGCCGCGCAGAAGTTCATCGACTACGCCATCGGCGCCGAGGCCCAGAAGGCCTTCGACGACGAGGCGTTCTACGCGCCCGTCAACAAGGACGTCGAGCTCGCCGCCGGGACCAAGGAGCGCACCACCGCCTCCGCCGAGCAGCAGAAGCACCAGATCCCCGTCGACTGGCGCTGGCTCACCACCCGCTACACCGGCTGGGTCGACCGCATCAAGCAGGAGGTCATCGGTGGCTGACGCGCCGGAGGCGGCCGACGGGCACCTCGTGCTCGACGGGCTCGCCAAGATCTACCCCGGCAGGGACGGCGCCGCCGTGCGCTCCCTCGACCTCGCCGTGGAACGCGGCACGATGCTCGCCGTCCTCGGCCCCTCCGGCTGCGGCAAGTCCACCACTCTGCGCATGGTCGCCGGTCTGGTCCGGCCCACCGCCGGACGGGTCCTGGTCGCGGGAGACGACATCACCGACGCCCCCGTGCACCGCCGCGACATGGGCGTCGTCTTCCAGTCGTACGCGCTCTTCCCGCACCTGGACGTCGCCCGCAACGTCGCCTTCGGCCTGGAGATGCGCAAGGTCCCCAAGGCCGAGCTGAAGCGCCGGGTGTCCGACGCGCTCGACCTCGTACGCCTCGGACATCTCGCCGGGCGCCGGATCGCCCAGCTCTCCGGCGGCCAGCAGCAGCGCGTCGCGCTCGCCCGCGCGCTGGTCGTCGAACCGTCCGTGCTCCTGCTCGACGAGCCCCTCTCCAACCTGGACGCGCGACTCCGCTCCGCCATGCGCGACGAGATCTGCCGGATCCAGCGCGAGACCGCGGTCACCACCGTCTTCGTCACCCATGACCAGCAGGAAGCCCTCTCCATGGCCGACCGGGTGGCCGTCATGAACCAGGGCAGGATCGAACAGGTGGGCACCCCCGAGTCCGTCTACGAGCGGCCCGAGCGCGCCTTCGTCGCCCGCTTCGTCGGCCGCGCCAACCTGCTCGACGGTACGGCCAGGGGCCGCGACGGCGAGCGTACGGCCGTCGATGTGCCCGGCCTCGGCACGGTGCCGGCGGCGGGCGACGCGGTGGCGGCGGGCCGCCCGGCCACCGTGCTGCTCCGCCCGCACCGGATCGCTCTCGCCCCGGCCGCCCCGGGCAGCGGCGGCGGGGTGCGCGGCACGGTGCTCTCCGCCGGGTACGCGGGCGAGAGCGTCGCGTACCGGGTGCGGGTCGGCGGCGCGGACGGGCCCGTACTCGACGTCGAACGGCCCACCGGTACGCAGGAACCGTTCGGCCCCGGCGCGGACGTGGAGCTGACCTGGGACCCGGCGGCACCCCGCCTGGTCGCCGACACCGCCGGCACCACGGGCGCCACCGACACCGCCGGCACCACGGGCGCCACCGACACCGCCGGCACCACGGGCGCCACCGACACCGCCGGCACCACGGGCGCCACCGACACCGCCAGCAGCGGCGACGGCTCCGACGGCACCGGGCGTCCCTCATGACGGCGGACTCCCCGGCGGACTCCCCGATGGATGCCGCGACGGCCTCCGCGACGGCTTCGACGGCGGCTTCCGCGACGGCCTCCAAGGCGGCCTCCACGACGACCCCTGCGACGGCCTCCACGCCCGACCCCGGCACCCCCGGCGCCCCCGCCACCCCGGCCGCGCCCCCGCCCCGCGCCACCCCCGCGCGGCTCGCCCTCGCCCTGCTCCTGCCCGGCCTGCTGGCGCTGCTGCTGACGTACGCGCTGCCCCTGGTCTGGGTGGTGCGCATGTCGTTCAACGAGTCGATGGACGGCGGGCTGATCCGGCAGACCTTCTCCCTCGCCACCTTCGGCGAGGTGCTGACCAGCCCGCACTACTGGAACGTCATCGGACAGACCGTCGAACTCGGGCTCCTCGTCACCCTGTTCACCCTCCTCGTCTCCTATCCGGTGGCGCTCTTCCTCTCCCGTACCACCAGCAGGCTCCGCAGCCTGCTCATCGCGCTCGCCATCGCGCCGCTGCTGATCTCCTCCGTGGCCCGCACCTTCGGCTGGATGGCGATCCTCGGCACCCAGGGCGTCGTCAACAAGACGCTCACCGCCATTGGCGCGATCGACACCCCGCTCCACCTCGCCAACAACCTCACCGGCGTGGTCATCGCCTCGACGGAGATCTACATGCCGTTCGCCATCCTCGCGATGATCAGCGGATTCGGCCGGCTCGACCCGGCCCTGGAGCACGCCGCCGCCTCCCTGGGCGCCCCGCGCCGCACCGTCTTCCGGCGCGTCGTGCTGCCGCTCACCCTGCCCGGGGTGCTCACCGCCGCGCTGCTCGTCTTCGTCCTCAGCCTCAGCGGCTATGTCACGCCCCGGCTGATCGGCGGCGGCCGGGTCTTCGTGCTGGCCACCGAGATCTACGACGAGGCCATCACCAGCCTCGACTGGCCGGTCGCCGCCGTCCTGTCGATGGTGCTGCTCGCCCTGTTCGGCGTGGTCATCGCGGTCTACCTGGCGGCCCAACGGGCCCTCGAAGCCCGCTTCACCGGGCCGAAGGAGGAGCGCCCGTGAACCCGCGCCCGCTCTCCCGCGCCCTCTGGGCCGTCCTGCTGACCCTCCTCTACCTCTTCCTCCTCGCGCCCATCCTCATCGTGCTCGTGGAGTCCTTCGACACCTCCACCTATCTGCGCTTCCCGCCCGAGGGCTTCGGCCTCGGCGCCTACCGGCAGGTCTTCACCAACGACGCCTTCCGCGAGGGCTTCCAGGTCAGCGCCGTCACCGCCGCGGTGACCGCGCTGCTCGCCGTCGCCACCGGCGTACCGGCGGCGCTCGCGCTCACCCGGCTCCGCTTCCGGGGGCGGGCCGCCGTCGAGGCGGTCTTCCTCTCGCCGCTGCTCGTACCGCACATCGTGCTCGGCCTCGCGCTGCTGCTGATCCTCGCGCCGATCCCGCTCACCGACACCTACCCGGGGCTGATCCTGGCCCACCTCGGGGTGACCATCCCCTACGTCGTACGGACCGTCGCAGCCGCCCTGGTCTCCGCCGACCCGCGTGCCGAAGAGGCGGCCCGGACCCTCGGCGCCAACGGGCTCGTCACCTTCTGGCGGATCACCCTGCCGGCCATCAGGTCCGGGGTCTTCTCCGGCGCGGTCATCGCGTTCCTGCTCTCCTTCGACGAGACGGTCATCTCGCTCTTCGTCTCCGGGCAGAACACCGTCCCGCTGCCGGTCGCCGTACTCCAGTACGTCGAGTACCGCAGCGACCCGTCCGTCGCCTCCCTCTCCGTCCTCCTCGTCCTGCTCTCCGTCGTCGTGGTCGTCCTCGTCGAGCGCGGCATCGGGCTGCGCCGCACCCTCCGCTCCGGCTGAACGCCCCACGGAACCCGCGTACATACGGCCGCCCCCCTCGCTTCCCGCCCTCCCCGCCACCTCCCACCCGCCGCAAGGAGATCCACCGTGACCACCGTGCCCGCCACCCAGGCGCACCCCGTCGACCCCACCGCGCTCCACCGCGAGAGCGTCGTCTTCAACGCGCTCGACTGCACCCCGCTGCCCTGGGCCGACGAGACCTACCTCGGCAAGCTCGCCGCCTCCGGGGTCACGGCGATCAACCACGCGGTCTCCATCTCCCAGGGGTACGACGCCGCGGCGGCGGCCATCGTCGGGTGGCGGCACCGGCTCGCGGAGACCGGCGGCCGGGTCTTCCAGGCGTACGGTCTCGACGATGTCGCCCGCGCCCAGGCCGAGGGCAGCGTGGCGTGGTTCGCCGGCTTCGAGGACAGCAAGCCGGTGGGGGAGGACCTGTGGCGGCTGGAGACCCTCCACCAGCTCGGCCTTCGCTTCATGGGCCTGACGTACCAGAACCGCAACTACGCGGGCGACGGCAGCGGCGAGACCGCCAACGGCGGGCTGAGCCGCTTCGGCCGCGCCCTGGTCCGGGAGTCCAACCGGCTCGGCGTCGCCCTCGACCTGTCGCACACCGGCGAGCGCTCCACCCTGGAGACCATCGAGCTCTCCGGGAAGCCCGTCCTCGTCACCCACGCGGGCCTCACCCGCTTCGTCGACAGCCCCCGCAACAAGAGCGACCTCGTCGCCCGTGAACTCGCCGCGCGCGGCGGGGTCTTCGGCCTCGCCGCCAAGTCCGGCTTCCTCACCCCCGACGGACTGACCCGCCGCCCGGGGCCCGAGGTCTTCGCCGACAACATCGACTATCTGGTCGAGCTGATCGGCATCGACCATGTCATCGTCGGCACGGACGTCGGCGACGAGCGCAAGTACTCCCGCGAGGGCATGGCCCGGGTGCGCAGGCTCTACCCGGAGATCCCCATCGTCGGCGAGGACCTCGACCTCGACCGGATCCACCCCGAGGGCATGGGCACCCCCGCCGACCTGCCCGTCATCACCCGTCTGCTGGCCGAGCGCGGCTACACCGCCGAGGACATCACCAAGGTGCTCGGCGGCAACATGCACCGCGTCCTGACGGAGATCTGGGACACCGAGGCGTGAGCGACCGGGGCGTGGGTGCCCGAGGCGGGGGTGCCCGAGGCGTGAGCGACCAGGACGGGGGTGCACGAGGCGCGGGTCACCCCGGCGCGAGCGACCAGGACGCGGGTCACGGAGGCGCGGGTCACCCCGGCGTGAGCCGGCGAGGCGAGCGCTCCCGGCCGCCGCGTATCGCCGTCATCGGGGCCGGGCCGCGCGGCACCGCCGTACTGGAGCGCCTCACCGCCAACCTCGGCCCCGGCGGCCCCTGGGCGGGGACCCCGGCCGAGGTGCATGTCGTGGACGAGCATCCGCCGGGCGCCGGACGGATCTGGCACCCGGGCCAGTCCGGGCAGCTCCTCATGAACACGCTCACCGGGCACGCCACCGCCTTCCCCGACGACACCGTACGGATGGCCGGACCCGCGACCACCGGGCCCTCCCTGGCGGAGTGGGCGAGCACCCACGAACCGGGCGTCGAACCCTGGGAGTTCCCGCCCCGCGCGCTGATGGGCCGCTATCTCGCCTGGGCCCACGAGCGGATCGTCCGAGGTGCCCCGGACGGGGTCGGGATCGTCCCGCACGCCCGCCGCGCCGTCGCGCTGGACGAGGCCCCCGGCGGGCGGCTGCTGCTCCGGCTCGACGACGGGACGAGCCTGCCGGTCGACGCCGCCGTCCTCGCCACCGGCCACACCGACCAGCGCCCCTCGGACGAGGTACGGGAACTGACCGCCGCCGCGGCGGAGCACGGGCTGCGGTATCTGCCGCCGGGCCATCCCCACGAGGCCCCGCTCGACCTGCTGGAGCCGGGCGAGCCGGTGCTCGTACGCGGGCTCGCGCTCAACTTCTTCGACCAGCTCACCCTGGTCACCCTCGGACGCGGCGGAGCGTACGGGACGACGGGCCCCGGCGGCGCCCTCCGCTACCGCCCCTCCGGCCGGGAGCCGCACCTGATCGCGGGGTCGGGCCGGGGCCTGCCGTACCTCGCCCGCGCCGAGACCCCGGGCCGGATGCCCCCGGGACACCCCCTGAGCGTCTTCGACGGCGCGGCGGTCGCCCGGCTCACCGCCCGCCCGCCGGGCACGGTCGGCTTCCTCGCCGAGGTGTGGCCGCTGATCGCCCGCGAGGCGGGCACGGCCTGGTACCGGAGCCTGCTCGCCGTGCGGCCCTCGGCGGTCCGTACGGACGCGGAGACGTTCCTCCGACGGTACGCGGCGACCCGCCCCGGCTCCGATGCCGAGGCGGACATGGTCGCGGACGCGGTACGGGAGGAGGCCGACCGCTTCGACGCGCTCGCCCTCGACACCCCGCTCGCCGGCCGGAGCTTCCCCGGCCGCGCGGCCTTCGGGGCCTGGGCGAGGGGGTGGATGCGCGCCGACCTGGCGGCGGCCCGGGACCCCGGACGCTCCCCGCTCAAGGCCGCGGCGGCGGCCGTCGCCGCGGTGAAGGGGCAGGTACGGCGGGTTGTCGCGGCCGGGGTGCTCACCGGGGCCTCCCACCGCGAACTGGTCTGGTTCCGGTCGTACGGCGCCCATGTCGCCAGCGGCCCGCCCGCGCGCCGGATCGCCGAACTGATCGCGCTGAGCGAGGCGGGCGTCGTCGAGTTCCTCGGCGCACGCCCCGCCGTCGCGGTCGACGCGGAGACGGGCCGCTTCACCGCGTACTCCCCGACCACCGGCTCCCCGCCCGCCACCGCCCGTACCCTGCTCGACGCCTGGCTCCCCGGCCAGGATCTGGCCCGTACCGCCGACCCGCTGCTCACCGGGCTCGTCACGGCAGGGCTGGCCCGCCCGCATCTGGCCGGCCTCGGGGACGAAGCGACGGCCACCGGCGCGCTCGACATCGACCCCGCCGACCTGCGGGTACGCGACGCGGCGGGCCGGCCCCACCCGCACCTCTTCGCCTTCGGCATCCCGGTCGAGGGCGTGGAGTGGAACACGGCGATCGGCGCGCGGGCGCGCGGCAACGCCGCGATGTTCCGCCAGGCCGACACCATCGCCCGCGCGGCGCTCACCACGACGCTCGGCCCGGCGTAGGGCCCGGGGCACGGCGCGAGGACGGGGCTCGGCTCGCCCCGGGGCGCGGACGGCGCTCGGCTCGGCCCGGGACGCGGCCGGGCCGGGGCTCACCCCAACAACGCCGCGATCGTCACCAGCACCGGCACCGACAGCACCGTGGAGAGCAGGATCGACTCCCGGGCCAGCCGCTCGGCGACCTGGTAGCGGGAGGCGTACGTGAAGAGGTTCTGCGCGGCGGGGAGCGCCGACGTCACCACCACGTCGAGCAGCGCGGCGCCGTGCAGCCCGAACACCCCGGCCCCCAGCGCCCACGCGGCCGCCGGCATCCCCACCGACTTCACCCCGGCGGAGAAGAGCACGGCCAGCCGGTCCGGGCCGCGCCCCGGCAGCACGCTGCCCCGCAGCGAGATCCCGAAGGCGAGCAGCACGGCGGGGACCGACATGTTGCCGATCAGCACCAGCGGATCGAGCACCGGCCCCGGGATCCGTATCCCGACGGCCGCCACCAGGACCCCGCAGAGCGAACTGGCGCCGACCGGATTCCGCAGCGGCGTGGTCACCTGCCGCCAGAGCGGCAGCCGCTCGCCGGGGCGGGAGAGATCGAGGACGGTCAGCGCGATCGGGGTCATCACGAGCTGCTGGAAGAGGAGCACGGGCGCCACGAGCGAGGCGTCCCCCAGCACATAGACGGCGATCGGGATACCGAGATTGCCCGCGTTCACATAGCTGGAGCAGAGCGCGCCGATCGTGGTGCGCCCGATGTCCCAGCGGCGGACCAGGGCCAGCGCGACGAAGGCCCCGGCCGCCGCCGCCGTACTGACCGCGGTGATCAGGAGCCGGCTGGAGAGGACGACCGAGAGATCGGCGCGCGCGAGGGTGGTGAAGAGCAGGGCGGGCGTGGCCACATGGAAGGCCAGCTTCGTCAGCACCTCACGGCCGTTGTCGCCGAGGTATCTGCGCACCCCTATCAGATAGCCGACACCGATGACCACCGCGATGACGGCGAAGCCGGTCAGTACACCTTGCACGGCATGTCCCCGTCAGATATGAGGGCGGACAGCGGCGGAGAGGTATATCGATGGCTCATGCACCCAACCCTCCCGAGGAATATCGCCCCAGGTCAACGTGGGCTGGCTCACTGGTTCACAGTGTGGGACGGCGCCCGTCCCACTGCTCCGCCGTCCCGGTCACCCGCAGCAGCCGCTCCAGCGCCGGCGGGCGCTCCGTCAGCGCCACCCCGACCCCGTCCGACGCGGCGAGCCGACGGATCATCAGCAGCGCCGAGAGCCCCATCGAGTCGCAGAGCGTGAGCCCGCCGCAGTGCACCTCCAGCCGGGTCACGCCGCGATGGACGCGGAGCGTCCGCCGTAAGGTGTCGATCACCTCGTACGACGTCTCGTAGTCCATCACGCCGTCGAGCCGGACCTCCACGGTGTCCTCGGCGGGCCGGGTGACGAGCACGGTCAGCGGCTCACCCGGCAGCGGCTCGCCCTGTGTCGCGGTCATACGGGTACCTGCCCGGTCATTCGGAAGCTCGGAGGGCCCGGAGGCCCGGAGGCTCGGGGGCTCAAGTTGCTCGGGGGCTCCGCTCAGTGCCGTACCAGAGCCTGGATCAGTTTGCCGCCGTCGCCCAGCAGCGTCACCGTCACCTCGGAGAGCCGGTGCACCAGAGGCCAGCCGTAGCCGCCCGGCAGCCACTCCTCGCGCCGCCGCTCCGGTACGGGCGCGGGCAGCGCGGGGCTCGCGTCCCGTACCGCGATCTCCACCACCCCGGCCCCCGCCGATACCCGGAACCCCGTCACCCCGCCCGCGTGCCGTACGGCGTTGGTGACCAGCTCCGACACGACCAGCAGCACATCGACCGTCGTCTGCTCGGGCACCCCGGGGGCGTGCCGGGCGAGGAAGGAGCGCACCAGCGCGCGGGCCTCGGCCGTACCCGCCGGGAGCGCGTCCAGCCGGAACCGCGCCCCCGGAACCACGCCGTCCGCCCCGTCGTCGAGCTTGTTCATCCCCGCACCCCCCGTACGCGGCTCGCTTGCTGTGCTGTTCTGCCTCCTGCCCGGCGGAGAGCATCGCATGTTTCCCCTCCCCGTCAATCCGGTATGCGCCAACCGGCCCGCCGGTTTGCCGCCGACCCCGCCGGGGGAGCGTTTCCGGGCCACGCGCGGAACGGCACCACGGATGTCGCATATGCTTCCTGCCGGGACGGAACCGGGGGACCGGCGCCGCCGGGTGAGGGGGTGGAGTGTGGTCGAGTTGCCCGTGGGCCTCCCGACGCGTCCGGTGCGGGACCGGCACACCGTGGACGACTCCCACTGGGCCGTCGACGCGGTCATGCTGCTGGTCGAGGACGACGCGGGGGACGCGCTGCTCGTCGAGGAGATGCTCGCCGACAGCGACCTGGACGCGCCCCTCACGTGGTGTCAGACGCTCACCGAGGGCCAGCGGTTTCTCGCGGAGCGCGCCGCGCCCGGCGTCCCCGGCGGGCCGGTGTGCGTCCTGCTCGACCTCCACCTCCCCGACGTCCACGGCGTCGACGCCGTCACCCGCATCCTGCGCACCGCCCCGGACGCCGCCATCGTCGTCCTCACCGGCATGGCCGAGGGCGGGACCGGGCTCTCCGCGGTGGCCACCGGCGCCCAGGACTACCTGGTCAAGGGGCGTATCGATCCGGAGGCGCTGAGCCGTGCCGTCCGCTACGCCCTCCAGCGCAAGCAGGTCGAACAGGCCACCGCCGCGCTGCGGGCCAACGAACTGATGGCCCAGGAGAACGCCCGGCTCGAACGCGGCCTGCTGCCCGTACCGCTGCTGCGCGGCGACGACTTCCAGGCCCTGGCCCGGTACGAACCGGGCCGGGCCCACGGTCTGCTCAGCGGTGACTTCTACGACGTCGTCCAGACCGGGGACGGCACCGTGCACGCCGTCATAGGCGACGTCTCGGGCCACGGCGCCGCGGAGGCCGCCCTCGGGGTCTGCCTCCGGGTCGCCTGGCGCGCCGCCGTGCTCTGCGGGACACCGCCGCTGGAGCGGGTGCGGCTGCTGGAGGAGATCCTGGTCGCGGAACGCTCCGACCAGCATGTCTTCGCCACGGTCACCTCCCTGGTCTTTCCGCCGGGGGGCCGCGAGTTCGGCGTCGTACGGGCCGGCCACCCCGGACTGCTGGTACGCGACGGCGCCGCCGTCCGCTGGGAGGAACCCCCGGTCGGGATGGCCCTCGGGCTGCTGCCGGGCGCCGGCCGCTGGACCGGGGCGACGGTCCCGCTGCCGCCCGGCGGCCATGCCGTCGTCTTCACCGACGGCCTCTTCGAGGGCCGTACCGGACCGGCCGCCCGGCTCGGCGAGGAGGGACTGCTCCGCCTCGCGCGCGGCCACGGCGGCCTCCCGGCGCGGGCCTTCGTGGACGCGCTGGTCGACGGCGCCACCGAGGGCGCCGCCCCCTACGGCGGCCTCGCCGACGACGTCGCCGTCCTCCACCTGGGCTGGTCCACCCCCCGATGACCACCCACCACACCCCCCCGATCACCCCCGACCCGACGGGCGTCCCCGGCCCGACGGGCGCTTCCGAGTCGACGGGCGCTTCCGGCCCGGCGGGTGCCCCCGACCCTACGGGCACCTCCGACCCCATCGGTGTCCCCGAGTCCACGGGCACCCCCCCGACTCCGGGCGGCGCGTGGGCCGGTGGCGGGTCCGGTTCCGGTGCCGGGGCTCGCTCCCCGCGGCGGCGTGCGCGTCTTGCCGGGGTGCTGCGGGCCGCGCGCGGGGGGCTCACCGTTCAGGGGTGGATCCGGCTCATCCTCGGCGCCCTGGTCCTGGTCGTCTGCGGCTGTGCCGTTCTCGCCACGGTCCTCCAGATGCGTACCAACGACCGCACCAACGAACTCGTCGACCGGATACAGCCCGCCCGCTCCACCGCCTTCCAGCTCCAGCGGGCCCTGCTCGACCAGGAGACCGGCGTACGCGGCTTCGCGCTCACCGCCGACGAGTCCTTCCTCGCCCCCTACGACCAGGGACGCACCGACGAACGGCGGTTCACCGCGCGGATGCGCGAGATCGTCGGCTCCGACCCGGATGCCGCCGCCGACCTCACCCGGCTCTCCGAGGCCGCCGTGAAGTGGCGGCGCGAGGAGGCCGAGCCGCTGATCGCCTCCGTACGAGCCCGCGGCGCCGTCGCCGCCTCCGGCGAGCTGCTCACCGGGAGCAAGAGCGCCTTCGACGAACTGCGCCGCCTCTGCGAGCTCCAGCAGGGCCATCTCGCCGACGCCAGGGACGACGCGCGCGCAGAGCTCAACGACGCCCGCGAACTGCGCGACACCGTCTTCCTGGTCATCCTCGCGATCTTCGTGGCGGCGGTCGTCGGCTTCTCCCTCGTCCTGCACCGGATGGTCGGCCGCCCCCTCAGCGTCCTCCAGGCCGCGACCGACGGCGTGCGCGCCGGGGCGTTCGACCGGCGCATCGAGATCCGGGGCCCCTCCGACGTACGGGCCGTCGGCGCCGCCGTGGAGGACATGCGCCGCCGCCTCGCCGACGAACTCGACGCCACCCGGCACCGCGAGGAGCTGCTCGCGGAGCAGACCGAGGAGCTGCGCCGCTCCAACTCGGAGCTGGAGCAGTTCGCGTATGTCGCCTCCCACGACCTCCAGGAGCCACTGCGCAAGGTCGCCTCGTTCTGCCAGCTCCTGGAGAAGCGGTACGGCGACCAGCTCGACGACCGGGGCAAGCAGTACATCGACTTCGCCGTGGACGGCGCCAAGCGGATGCAGGTCCTCATCAACGACCTGCTCACCTTCTCCCGGGTGGGCCGGGTCCACGACGCCTGGCAGACCGTCGACCTCGACCAGACTCTCGACCGCGCCCTCGGGAACCTGGCCCTCGCCATCGAGGAGTCCGAGGTGACGGTCGTACGGGAGGCCCCGCTGCCCCCGGTGACCGGTGACCCGACCGCCTTCGCGATGCTGCTCCAGAACCTGGTCGGCAACGCGGTGAAGTTCCGCCGCCCCGACGGGCCGTGCCGGATCGTGGTCGGCTGCGCCCCCGAGGGCGCGGAGGGCGAGGAGTGGCACATCACCGTCACCGACAACGGCATCGGTGTCGCCCCCGAGTTCGCCGAGAAGGTCTTCGTCATCTTCCAGCGGCTGCACGCCAGGAACGAGTACGAGGGCACCGGCATCGGCCTCGCGCTCTGCCGCAAGATCGTGGAGTTCCACGGCGGCCGGATCTGGCTGGAACCCCTGCCCGAAGGCGGCACCCGCATCCACTTCACCCTGCCGGCCCAGCCGCGCGAGGGCGCCGGGAGGCCCGCACCGCACCGGAGCACCGCGCCGGACTCGCCGCCGGCCGCACCGGACGGCGCACCGGACGGCGCGGCGGACCCGTACCCCCGGCACCCCCGGCAGACGCCGGACCCCTCGCACACCTCCCCTGGAGCGCCCCTGTGAACCCCCAGCACCAGCGTGCCGAGCCCATCGAGGTCCTGCTCGTCGAGGACGACGCGGGCGACGAGCTGATGACCCGCGAAGCGTTCGAGGACAACAAGATCCGCAACACGCTGCATGTCGTACGGGACGGCGAGGAGGCCCTGGACTTCCTCTACCGGCGCGGCGCCCACTCCGGCGCCCCCCGCCCCGATCTGATCCTGCTCGACCTGAATCTGCCGAAGTACGACGGCCGCCAGGTCCTCCAGCAGATCAAGACGGACCCCGAGCTCGCCCTCATCCCCGTCGTCGTGCTCACCACCTCGTCGGCGGAGGAGGACATCCTGCGCAGCTACAAACTCCACGCGAACGCCTATGTCACCAAACCGGTCGACCTCGATCAGTTCATCGCGGCCGTCCGGCAGATCGACGAGTTCTTCGTCACCGTGGTCCGGCTGCCGGGGCGGATGCCCGGGCGGCTGCCCGGACACGGATGATCCTTTGTCCCTTTCCGGACACCGAGTGACACCCTTCACGCAACCGGCGTGCATACCGGCGGCGTATAAGGGCATAAGGGGATCCGAGAAGGGGGTCCCCCGATCGCCCTCACCGGTGCGCGGGCAGGAGCTTATGAACGAACAGACCATTGTGGGAACGGCCCTCGGTGCCATGACCGACTCCGTACAGCCGCTGCGGCGGGCCGGCGAGTTCAGCGGCGAGCCCGGCTGCATCGCCGAGGCCCGGCTGCTGGCCGAGCGGTTTCTCCAGCAGCTGGAGGCCGAGTGGTTCGCCGCCCTCGGCGACCGCACCACCGGCGATCTGCTGCTCGTCGTCAGCGAACTGGTCACCAACGCCGAACGGCACAGCCACGGACCGTACGTGCTGGAGCTGGAGGGCACGGACCAGCAGGTGATCGTGACGGTGTACGACAGCAGTACGACCCTCCCGCGCCGCTACCCGCGCGACCCGGCCCGGCTCGGCGGCCACGGCCTGGAGATCGTCCACGCGCTCACGGACCGGCTGATCGCCGAACGCGTCCCGGTCGGCAAGCGGGTCCAGGCCGTCATCAACCTGACAGCCCGCGGCCTCCCGGCCTGAACCCACCCACCGGTACGCCGGTACGCGCCCCCCGGCTCCCGGGTCTCCCCGGCTCCCGGGTCTCCCCGGCCCCGGACTGTCCCGTACGCCCCGAGCGACCTCAGGGCCTCCCCTCCGGAACGGGTCCCTCCGCTCCCGGTCGCCGGCGCGGCCCCGGCGCGTCCTCGCGGCCGAACCAGTCCAGGCAGAGCACCAGCGCGTCGTCCGTCGACTCGGACTCCCGGTAGGCCGTCAGCTCCCGCAGGACCGCACGGGGCACCATCGCGGCGGGCAGCAGGCTCGTCGCGGCGATCGCCCGCGCCAGCGCCCGCTCCCCGTACGCCTCGCCCTGCGGCGAGACCGCCGCGTACACCCCGTCGCTCACGAAGAGCAGCCGGTCGCCCGGCTCCACCCGGAACGACTGGGCCACGTAGTCGGACTCCTCGAACATGCCCAGCGGGAGCTGCGCGTCCAGATCGATCCGCTCCACCGTCTTCCCGCGCTGCCGCCACAGCTCGGGCGAGCCCGCGTCCACCGCCTCGACCCGCCCGGTGGCCAGCTCGAACCGGAGCAGCAGCGTGGAGACGTACGCGGCGCCACGGTGCTGCTCGTACAGCGCCTGGTCGGCCAGGGCGGCCTGGTCGGCGATGCCGATGCCGGCCCGGCGCGCGTTGCGCAGCGCGTTGACGGCGAGGTTGGTGAGGAGCGAGGCCTGGATGCCCTCGCCCATCCCGTTGGTCACCGCGAGGGTCAGCTCGGTGGCGTCCGAGGCCCAGTCGAAGTTGTCCCCGTGGATCGCGTAGGCGGGTTCGAGCTGGGCGCCGATCGCGTACTCCCGGGCCGTGCAGGCGCGGGCCGGCAGCAGCTCCCACTGCATCTCGGCGGCGAGGGTCAGCCGGTTCGCCCGGCGGGCCCGCTGGTAGAGGTCCGTGTCCCGCTCGGCCACCAGGATCTCGTGGCCCAGGAGATCGGCGACCTGGGTCAGATCGTCCAGCGTCCCCAGGGCCCGCTGGGGGGAGAGGTCGTCCGGCAGCCGGACGGTGAGGATGCCGAGCCGTTCACCGCGGACGGTGACCGGCAGATGGTGGTCGACCGCGTCCCGGTGCCGGACCTCCTGCTCGCGCGGCTCCTGGCTGCCGAACGCCCGGCCCTCCGGGGTGTTGTGCAGCGACAGGTCCTCGGCGGGCGGGGCCGTGGGGTCGTCCACCGCGCGCAGCACCGTGAGCGCGTAGTCCGCGAGATAGAGCCTGACCCGGGTGGCGCCGTACGCCGCGCCGAGCGCGTCGCGCAACGTGCCCACCAGGTCGTGCGGCGCCGCCGCGCGGACCGCTCTTTCCACATCCGCGAGTAGAGTCACTGTCGTTCAGCTTTCCTCAAGGGGCCGGTTCGGTCCGTGGTCGGTCCGGGCTGACAGATGGCCGTGCCGGATGAAAGGGTGGACCGATGTCCCGTTTCACCGGTCAGCCGCACCGACGCGAGCAGGTCGCCGAGGCCGCCTGTGCCGCCTCGGAACTGCTCGAAGTGCTGTGGGGACGCGGCCAGGAGGCCGCGCCGTCGGGTCCGGTCTCGCCTTCCCAGCTACGGGCCCTTCTCGTCATCGAGCAGCAGGAAGGCGCCAATCTGCGCACCCTCGGCGAGGTCCTCGGGTCGCGCGCCTCCTCCGTGAGCCGGCTCTGCGACCGGATGGAGGCGATGGGGCTGGTGACCCGCTCCCAGAGCCGCACGAGCCGGCGCGAGATCGAGCTGCGGCTGACCCGGCGCGGCCGCACCGTGCTGGACGAGTACCGCGCCTTCCGCACCCGCGAGGTGGCCCTGGTGCTGGAGCGGATGGAGCCCTCGGAGGTGCTGATGCTCGCCGAGGGGCTGCGGGCCTTCCGCGCCGCGGCGAGCCGGAGCCTGGGCGGCGACGGGCGCGCCGGGGCCAACGGGGCCGCGGACGCCGCGCGGGACGACGTCGCGGACAGCGCTTAGCAACATAGGGGCCCACTTCCTGACATCGACACGTTACTCTCCGCGCAGAGCACCTTGTGCGGAAGCAGTGAACAGATTGTTGCGCACCGGCGAATGTTGTCAAATGGCAACTATCGCTTCTATCGTGGTCCCGTCCTGTCCTGTCCCGTCCCGCCCCGCTCACACCTCCCGCTAAGGAATTCGGTGCACCCTCAACACAGCGCAGGTCAGGGCCCGGGAGTGGTCACGAGACGGACCGGCGACGCCGTGGTGCTCACCGTCGGCGGCGATCTCGACCTGGAGACCATCGCTCCGCTGGCCGCCGCGGTGACCGAGGCGGCCGCCACCGGCGCCGGCCCGGTCGTCGTGGATCTCTCCGGGGTCACCTTCGCGGACTCCACCACGGTGAACGTGCTGCTGCGCGCCCGGGGTTCCCTGGGGCCGAGGCTGCGCCTGGCCCGGCCCTCCGCCTTCGTGCGGCGCCTGTTCGACGTGATCGGCCTGGAGCAGGCCCTGCCGGTGTACGCCACGGTCGAGGCCGCCCTCGTGCCCGCGCCCACGGAGCCGGTCGGGCCGCCGGGCCTGCCGGCCCCGCGGGAGCGGCCGGAGCTCTCGGAACGGGGCGGTCCCTCGGAGGCGGGCGCGGTCGGCTAGCGGCGCCCGGACCACCCGCACGGCGCCCGGACCACCAGCACGGCGCCCGGACCACCAGCGCGGCGCTCGCGCCGGGGCGCGCGCGGGCGCCCGGGGCACACCCCGTTTGACCGGCTCCGGCGGGGCGCAGCCTTTCCGCGTCCCGGCGGCGCAGACGCCGGGGCTCCCGGGGGGACCGGGACTCCGGCGGAGCGAGGGAGTGGGATGCGCGCGACAGACGGCCCCGGTACGAGCACCACGGGACGACTAGGGCGAAGGGCCCGCGCGGTGCTCGCCGGGGCGGCGCTGCTGCTCCCGGCCGGCTGCGCGAGCGGTACGGTGCCGCCCTTCCCGCCGCCCGCCACGGTGACGTACACCGTCCCCCCGCCCGGCGTACCGCACCCGGCGCCGGACCGTACCGGCTGCGCGGACGCCGACTGCGAGGCGGAGCTGACCCCGGGGGAGACCCTCGCCTTCGGCCGGGGCGCCGCCGCCGGACGCCTCGCGATCACCGCGCTGGACGGCGCCGAGGTGAGCTGGGAGCTGCCGGGGGCCCGTCAGTGCGGCGCCTCCGGGCCCGGGAACATCCGGATGCACGGGGACGGCGGCGGCTGCCGGGGCACCGTCGGCGCGGGGACGGACATCACCGCGAACGGGGTACGGGTGACCTTCGTCCGTGTCGGGGCCGGAACCGTCCGCGTACGCCTGACCCCGGGGCCCGCCGGCGACCACCCCGCCCTCCGCCCCGAGGCCGCCCCCGGCGTCGTCTCCGCCTTCTGACGCACCCGGCGACGCCGGATCCCGGGGTCTTGTCGTGCACACACCGCGCCTCTACGATGCATAGCCGGGATATGAAACGTTTCAATCCCCCTCCTCGATTCCCTTCCTCCTTCCAAGGGGCCGCTATGGGCATGGGCTGGACACGCCGGGGTCTGCTGCACACCTCCGTGCTCGGGGCGGGGGCCGGTCTCACCGGACTGACCGTCGGATCGCCCGCCGCCGCGCAGGGCCCCGGCGAGCCGGGCGCGCCGGGGGCGGCGGGCGGCGGAGGGGGCGCGGGGCTCCGTATCGTCTCCACGACCGTCGAGTACGCCGACCACGTCCTCGGCACCGATGTCGCCGCGCCCCTGCTCTCCTGGGTGCTCGACGGCGGCCGGGGAGCACGGCAGAGCGGCTACCAGATCCGGGCCGCGACCGGCCCGCGCGCCCTGTCGGCCGGTCGCCGGCTCCTCTGGGACACCGGCCGCGTGGCCTCGGACCGTACCGTCGCCGTGGCGTACGCGGGGCCCGCGCTGCCGCCCCGTACCCGCTGCCACTGGCAGGTCAGGGTCTGGGACGCCGAGGGGCGCGCCTCCGCGTGGAGCGAGCCCCGCTGGTGGGAGACCGCGCTCGGCACGGAGCCCTGGCAGGCCCGGTGGATCGGCGCCGACCAGCCGCCCGCGCCGCCCGGCTTCGACGGCGCCGCCTGGATCTGGACGGCGGACGCCTCCACCGAGGGCGCGCCCCTCGGCTCGCGCTGGTTCCGCGCCGCCCTGGAACTCCCCGCCGCCGGGGACATCGCGCGGGCCACCCTCCTCGCCACCGCCGACGACGACTTCACGCTCCACCTGAACGGCCGTCAGGTCATCGGCATACCCGAGGAGGTGGACGCCTGGCGGACCGGCAGGACCGCCGATGTCACCGCGGCCCTGCGCACCGCCGCCACCGACGGCGCCCCCGCCGTGCTCGCCGCCGTCGCCACCAACCGGGGCTCCGCCGCCGTCAATCCGGCCGGACTGCTCGTCCGGCTGCTGGTCGAGACCGCCGACGGCGCCACCCGCCACCTGGTCACCGGGGCGGGGTGGCGGGTCACCGGGCGCGAGGAACCCGGCTGGGAGCAGACCGAGTTCGACGATTCGGGGTGGCAACAGGCCACCGTCCTCGCGCCGTACGGGCAGGGGCCGTGGGGGAGCGGGGTCGCGGTCGCCGTGCCCGAGGCGCCCGCGCCGCTGCTCCGCCGCGCCTTCACCCTGGCGAAGCCGGTCACCCGCGCCCGGCTCTACATCAGCGGACTCGCCTACTACGTGGCCGAGTTGAACGGCACCCGGGTCGGCACCCAGGTGCTCGACCCCGGGTTCACCGACTACGACGAGACCGTCCTGTACGCCGTGCACGATGTGACCGCGCTGCTCCGGCGCGGCGCCAACGCGATCGGCGTCACCCTCGGGCGCGGCTTCTACGGGATGACCACCCCCAACGTATGGAACTGGCACCGGCCCCCGTGGCACGGCGAACCCCGGCTGCTCTGCCGGCTGGAGGCCGACCACCCCGACGGCTCCCGCACCACCGTCGTCTCGGACACCGACTGGCGGCTGACCGAGGGCCCCACCCTCACCAACTCCCTCTACGCGGGGGAGACCTACGACGCCCGGCGGGCCCCGGCCGGATGGACCACCCCCGGCTTCGACGACAGCGGCTGGCGCCACCCGGCCGAACAGCCCGCGCCCCGGGGCACCTTGCGCGCCCAGCCGCACGACCCCATCGAGATCACCGCCACCCACACCCCCGTCGCCGTCACCGAGTGGAGACCCGGGGTGTACGTGGTCGACATGGGCCGTACGACGGCCGGCTGGACCCGGCTGAGCGTACGGGCCCCGGCCGGCACCGTCGTCTCCCTGGTCCACGGCGAGAAACTGAAGGAGGACGGCAGCGTCCACGCCGAGACCGGCCATGTGCCGGGCCGCTTCCAGCGCGACGAGTACATCTGCGCGGGCGGCGGGGCCACCGAGGTGTGGGAGCCGTCGTTCTCGTACAAAGGCTTCCGGTATGTGCAGGTCAGCGGCTTGCCGACGGCGCCGCGCCCGGGCGACGTGGTGGCCAGGACCGTCCATACACCGGTGGCCGAGGTCAGCGGCTTCGCCTGCTCCGAGCCCTTCTACGAGCAGCTCGACCGCGCGATGCGCCGCACCCTCCTCAACAACCTGCACGGGATCCCCACCGACACCCCGATGTACGAGAAGAACGGCTGGACCGGCGACGCCCAACTCGGCGCGCCCGTCCTGGAGTACGCCTTCGGGGTGCACCGCTTCCTCACCAAGTGGCTGGACGACCTCGCCGACAGCCAGAACCCGGACGGGCAGCTCCCGGTGATCGTGCCCAGCGGCGGCTGGGGGTACGGCGACCTCGGCCCCTCGCCCGAGTGGACGACCGTATATCCCTTCCTGGTACGGGAGATGTACCGGATCTACGGCGACGAACGGGTGGCCCGCGACCACTGGACCACCCTCACCCGTTACCTGGACTGGGAGCTGGCGCGGCTGGTCGACGGACTCGCGGTCACCGCGCTCGGCGACTACCTCCCGCCCGGCTACGGCGGCAACCCGCCCGAGGACACCCGGCTGACCGCCACCGCCTATCTCCACCGCGCCCTGACCCACACCGCCGAACTGGGCGACCTGATCGGCCACCCCGGCACGGCGGCGCGGTACCGGAGCGCGGCGAACGGCCTCAAGGACGCCCTGAACGCCGCCTTCCTCGGCCCGGACGGCCACTACCGGACGGCAAAGGATCCGGGGTACCGGCAGACCTCCAACGCCCTGCCGCTCGCCTTCGGCCTGGTGCCGGGCGGCGCCCGCGCCACGGTGGTCGAGAGCCTCGTCCGGGACATCGCCGCCCGGGGCACCCACCTCAACACCGGGGCGCTCGGCACCAGTGTGCTGCTCCGGGTGCTCTGCGCCCACGGCCACCCCGAGGTGGCCCACGCCCTCGCCACCCAGCGCACCTACCCGAGCTGGGGGTACTGGTTCGACAACGGCGCCGACACCATGTGGGAGATGTGGCCGGCCGACTCGCGCTCCCGCGACCACTACTTCCAGGGCACCGTCGTCCAGTGGCTCCACGAGAACGTGGCCGGGCTCCGCCCCGGCGACGCCGGGTACCGCACCTTCACCGTCCGGCCCGACGGCAGGACCGGGGTCACCTGGGCCCGCACCTGGATCCGTACCGTCCGGGGCGAGGCCTCGGTGGCCTGGTCGGCGATCGACGGCGCGCTGCGGCTCTCCGTACGGGTCCCGGTCGGCGCCACCGCCGAGATCCATGTACCGGCCGACGGCCCCGGCCAGGTCACCGCCCCCGGCGCGGCCACGTACGCGCGGACCGAGCCGGGGTTCGTGGTCTACCACGCGGGCCACGGCGACTGGGAGTTCGTGGGGCGCGCCGGATGACCCGGCCGGCGCCCCCGCCGGTCCCCGCCGGAGCGGGCTCAGTCGCGGCGGAGCAGATACGTGTCCATGATCCAGCCCTTGCGCTCCCGCGCCGCCGCCCGCACCTCACCGATCTCCTCCGCGACCTCCGAGAGCCGCCCGGAGACCAGGATCTCGTCCTCGGAGCCCACATAGGCGCCCCAGTGGATGACCGGGTCGGTGTCGAGATGGCGGAGATACGCCTGCTGGGCGTCGAGCATGACCACCACGTCGTCCACCCCCTCCGGCCACCCCTGCGCCAGCCGCCGCCCGGTGGTGATCTGTACGGCCCGGCCCACCCGGTTCAGCGCCACCCGGTGGCGCGCGGCCAGCGCCGAGACACTGCTGATGCCGGGGATCACCTCATGGTCGAAGCGGACCGTGCCGCGCGCCAGGACCTCCTCCAGCACGGCGAGCGTCGAGTCGTACAGGGCCGGATCGCCCCAGACCAGGAACGCCCCGGTGGTGGCGCCCTCGGGCCCCTCGGTCAGCTCCTCGGCGAACGCCTGCTCGAAGAGGAGGGACCGGCGGGTGCGCCACGCGTCCACGGCGCCCGGATAGCCAGGGCCGTCGGTGGTACGGTCCCGCGCCGGGTCGGGGATCTCCACCAGCCGGTGCCCCTCGGCCGCGTACTGCCGCAGGATCTCCTCGCGCAGCCCGACAGGACCGGCCCGCTCGCCGCCCTTGTCGAGCAGAAAGAACACATCCACCCGGCCGATCGCCTTGATCGCGGCGACGGTCAGATGGTCGGGGTCGCCCGCCCCGATTCCGATGACATAGATCTTCCTCACCTGTCGGAGTCTGCCGTACGGCGGGGACCCGGATGCACAGCGCCTCCAGAACGGAGACATTCATAGGATGTCTGAGAACGTATCACCCCGCGCCGGGGACTACCGTGCGGCGCCGGGGCCGACATATGCTCCGCCCATGCGCGCCGCCCTCTTCGTCACCTGCGTCAATGACGCCGTGTATCCGTCCACCGGGATCGCGACCGTACGGCTGCTCGAACGGCTCGGTGTCGAGGTCGACTTCCCCGAGGCGCAGACCTGCTGCGGCCAGCCCCAGTTCAACACCGGGTACCGGCGCGAGACGGAGCCCCTGGTGCGCCGTATGACCAGCGCCTTCGAGGGGTACGACTATGTGGTCACCCCCTCCGGGTCCTGCGCCGCCATGGTCCGCCACCACTATCCGAAGATCGGCGACGGGGCCGCTGCGGCGCTGGCGTCCCGTACGTACGAACTCACCGAGTTCCTGGTCGACGTGGTCGGCGTGACCGATGTCGGCGCGTACTTCCCGCACACCGTCACCTACCACCCCTCCTGTCACGGAGTGCGTCTGCTGGGCCTCGGGGAACGCCCGCGCAGACTCCTCGAAGCCGTCCGCGGACTGGAGCTGAGGGAGCTGCCGGGCGCCCAGGAGTGCTGCGGCTTCGGCGGCACCTTCGCCGTGAAGAACTCCGATGTTTCCGTCGCGATGGGCCAGGACAAGGTCCACCACGCCGTCTCCACCGGCGCCGAGGTCCTCTGCGGCGCCGACAACTCCTGCCTGATGCACATCGGTGGCATCGTGAGCCGCGAGGCCGCCCCGCTCCGCCCGGTGCACCTCGCCGAGATCCTGGCCTCGACCGAAGAGGAGCCCTGGTCATGAGTGGTACGTATCTGGGCATGCCGGCCTTCCCGGTGGCCGCCAGGGAGGCCGTCGCCGACACCACCCTCCGGGGCAACCTCCGCCACGCCACCCACACCATCCGCGACAAGCGCGCGGTGGCCGTGGGCGAGCTGGCCGACTGGGACCGGCTGCGCGAGGCCGGCAAGCGGATCAAGGACCACACCCTGCGCCACCTCGACCGCTACCTCCTCCAACTGGAGGAGTCCGTGACGGCGGCGGGCGGCACCGTCCACTGGGCCGCCGACGCCGACGAGGCGAACCGGATCGTCACGGAGCTGGTGAAGGCGACCGGCGAGCGCGAGGTAGTCAAGGTCAAATCGATGGCCACCCAGGAGATCGGCCTCAACGAGGCGCTGGCGGCCGAGGGCATCGCCGCGTACGAGACCGACCTCGCCGAGCTGATCGTCCAGCTCGGCGACGACCGGCCCTCGCACATCCTGGTCCCGGCGATCCACCGCAACCGGGGCGAGATCCGCGACATCTTCCGCGACCGGATGGCCGACTGGGGCAGGGCCGCCCCGGACGGCCTCACCGACACGCCCGGCGAACTCGCCGAGGCGGCCCGCCTCCACCTGCGCGAGAAGTTCCTCCGCGCCAAGGTCGGGGTCTCCGGCGCCAACTTCATGGTCGCCGAGACCGGCACCCTCGTCGTCTTCGAGTCCGAGGGCAACGGCCGGATGTGCCTCACCCTCCCCGAGACCCTGATCTCCGTGGTCGGCATCGAAAAGGTGGTGCCGGGCTGGCGGGACCTGGAGGTCTTTCTCCAGACCCTGCCGCGCTCCTCGACGGCGGAGCGGATGAACCCGTACACCAGCATGTGGACCGGCACCCACGACGCGGACGGCCCCAGCACCTTCCATCTGGTCCTCCTCGACAACGGCCGCACCGCGACCCTCGCCGACGAGGTCGGCCGGCAGGCGCTGCGCTGCATCCGCTGCTCCGCCTGCCTCAATGTCTGCCCCGTCTACGAACGCGCGGGCGGCCACGCGTACGGCTCCGTCTACCCCGGCCCGATCGGCGCCATTCTCACCCCCCAGCTCCGGGGCACCGGGAGCGAGATCGACGCCTCGCTGCCGTACGCCTCCTCGCTCTGCGGGGCGTGCTACGAGGTCTGCCCGGTGGCCATCGACATCCCCGAGGTCCTGGTCCACCTCCGGGAACGGGTCGCGGAGACGGGCGGCAAGGGCCACCGCCTGGAGAAGGCCGCGATGAAGGCGGCCGGCTGGGTCTTCGACCACCCGCGCGTGCTGGCCGCCGGCGAACGCGCCGCCACCGCCACCCGCCGCCTCCACCCGTCCCGGCCACCGGGCGCGGGAGCCTGGACGGACGCGCGGGACCTGCCCCGGCTGCCGGCGAGATCGTTCCGCGACTGGTGGAAACACCGGGACGACGGGGACCGCCGTACGGGGAGCGGGGGCGGCGCGGCCGAGGCCCGCCCGGCCGGGGGCGAGAGCGCCGACGGCAGGACCGGCCCCCGAGAGAACACCACCCCCGGCACCGGCGATCCCACCCCCCGCACCCCCCGTAAGGACACCGGCACATGAACGACAGGGCCCCGGGCACCCCGGCCCCCGACACCCCTGCCCCGAACACCCCGGCTCCGGGCACCTCGGCTCCGGGCACCTCGGTCCCGGACACCCCGGTCCCGGACACTCCGGCGCCGGACACTCCGGCGCCGGGCACCTCGGTCCCGGGCACCTCGGTCCCGGCCACCTCGCTCCCGGACACCCCGGCCGCCGACACCTCGGCCCCCGACACCCCGGCCGCCGCCCCGAAGCCCGCCACCGACGGCACTCCCGGGACCTCCGGGGCTCCGGGGGCCGCCGCCCCGAAGCCCGCCACCGGTGGCGCTCCCGGGGTCTCCGGTTCCCGTGCCCGGATCCTCGGCCGGATCCGTGCCGCCCTCGCCGATGCCCCCGAGGCGCCGGAGGTCACCCGGGACTACCTCGACGCGCACACCCCCGCGCGCGGCGCCGTCGACCTGCTCGCCGAGAACCTCGCCGACTACCGCGCCCTCGTCCACCGCACCGGCCCCGCCGGACTCCCCGCCCTCGTCGCCCGCCTGCTGGCCGGCCGGGGCGCCCGTACCGTCCTCGTACCCCCGCTCCTCCCCGCCGACTGGCTCTCCGCCACGCCGGAGTCGGTGGTCCGCGTACCGGACAGCCACGACGCGAGCCCGGCCGCGCTGGACGCCGTCGACAGCGTGGTCACCGGCTGCGCCCTGGCCATCGCGGAGACCGGCACCCTGGTCCTGGACGCCGCACCGGACCAGGGGCGCCGCAGGATCACCCTCGTCCCCGACCACCACATCTGCGTCGTCCGCACCTCGGACCAGGTGGTCGTCTCCGTCCCGCAGGCCCTGCCCCGCCTGGACCCGACCCGCCCGCTCACCTGGATCTCGGGCCCCTCGGCCACCAGTGACATCGAACTCGACCGGGTCGAGGGCGTCCACGGCCCCCGTACGCTCGAAGTCATTCTGGTCGACGACGCTCCCGACCCCCCGGCCGCCGATCACCCCGGGTGAGCCGGGGCGCCTCCCGGGCGGCGTCCACCGCCCGGCCGTCATGGAGCCGCGCCGCCAACTCCCGGGCCCAGGAGGTCAGTCCGGCGAGATCCAGACCATGAGGGGTACGGTCGGGGGAGGCGTCGAGCACCGCCGCCCCGCGCAACAGCAGCCGCGCCCCGCCCGTCACATTGCCCCGGGCGGCATGCGTCAGCCCGACCGCGAGCTGCGCCATGCCGCGCCAGAGCGCCCGCTCCGCCTCCGGCCCCGACTTCCACGCGTCCTCGAAGACCTCGTGGGCGTGGAACGGCATCCCCGCGTCCAGCAGCCGCTGCGCCTCCCGCACCGTCTCCCCGGCGGAGCGCACCACCCCCTCGGGCTGCCGCGCCACCCCCTCGGCCCCGTACGCCAGGGGCCGCCCCAGCCCGTCCCGGGGCCGGGCACTCCGCGCCCGCCCCGCACTGTCACGGTCCCGCCGCTCACCCGTCATCCCCCGATTCTCCCCCGCCCGGCCCGCGTCCGGCCGTCCCCCGGAGTGGGGTAAAGTTCTCTCCGTGCCCGGCCACCAGGGAGATCCTCCCGGCGGAACGGCACATCGGGACGTGGCGCAGCTTGGTAGCGCACTTGACTGGGGGTCAAGGGGTCGCAGGTTCAAATCCTGTCGTCCCGACGTGTGAACGTCGCACGTCAGGGGGTGGGCCAGAGAAATCCGGCCCACCCCCTGACGGCGTTTCGGGGACCAGGCGACCGCGCCGCCGGGGGAGTGGGCCATGAGCACGCCATCGACGACCGCCTCCGGTGCGCCGGACGGGCTTCAGCGACGGCTCGGGGTCTCCGACGCCGTGGTGATCGGCCTGGGAGCGATGATCGGCGCGGGGATCTTCGCCGCGCTGGCCCCGGCCGCGCACGCCGCCGGGTCGGGGCTGCTGATCGGCCTGGCGGTCGCCGCCGTGGTCGCCTTCTGCAACGCCACCTCCTCGGCCCGGCTCGCGGCCCGCTACCCGGCCTCCGGCGGAACGTACGTCTACGGGCGGGAACGCCTCGGCGACTTCTGGGGCTACCTGGCCGGGTGGGCCTTCGTGGTCGGCAAGACGGCCTCCTGCGCCGCGATGGCGCTCACGGTCGGCTCGTACGTCTGGCCGGGCCAGGCGCACGCGGTCGCGGTGGCCGCGGTGGTGGCGCTGACCGCGGTGAACTACGGCGGGGTGCGGAAGTCCGTGCTCCTGACCCGGCTGATCGTGGCCGTGGTCCTGGCGGTCCTCGCCGCGGTGGTGGCCGCCTCCCTCACCTCCGCCACGGCCGACCCGGCCCGCCTCGGCATCGGCTCGGACGCCACGGCCGGCGGGGTGCTCCAAGCGGCGGGCCTGCTCTTCTTCGCGTTCGCCGGCTACGCCCGCATCGCCACCCTCGGCGAGGAGGTCCGCGACCCCGCGCGCACTATCCCCCGGGCCGTCCCGCTCGCGCTCGGCATCACCCTCGCCGTCTACGCGGCGGTCGCCGTCGCGGCGCTGACGGTCCTCGGTCCCGAAGGGCTCGCGCGGGCCACGGCCCCGCTGACGGACGCCGTACGGGCGGCCGGCGCCGACTGGCTCGCCCCCGTCGTCCGCGCGGGCGCCGCCGTGGCCGCGCTCGGCTCGCTGCTCGCGCTGATCCTCGGGGTCTCCCGCACCACCCTGGCGATGGCCCGGGACCGGCACCTGCCGTACGCCCTGGCCGCAGTACACCCCCGGTTCAAGGTGCCGCACCGGGCCGAGGTGCTGGTGGGCGCCGTGGTCGCGGTGGCCGCCGCGACGGCGGACGTGCGCGGGGCCATCGGGTTCTCCTCCTTCGGCGTCCTGGCGTACTACGCCGTCGCCAACGCCGCCGCCTGGACGCTCACCGAGGACGAGGGGCGGCCGAACCGGCTGATCCCGGCCCTCGGGCTGGCCGGATGCCTGGCGCTGGCCTTCGCCCTGCCCCTGTCCTCGGTGGTCTCGGGGGCCGCGGTGCTGGCCTGCGGCGCCGCCGTTCACGGCATCCGCCGCCGGGGCCGACGGGACCGAAAGGGCTGAAGCCTGTCGTCGTGCGGGTACGAGCGGGGTAGTGATGTCGGCGTCATCGGTCAGGGCTGTCGGAACGGGTGGGAACGGGTGGGAGCGGTGGGTGCCGTGGGTGAGCGGGAGACATGGGCGACGGAGGAGTTCGGCGCTTCGCACGAGGGGGCGATCGGTGTGCTCCTCGCTGACGGCACCGTTCCCGCACCCGTCGTGAGAATGAGCAACTCCGCCGGTTCCGGACGGTCGGTCTCGCAGTGGAACGTCTACAACGGGCGCCGCTGGCACGGACCCCGCGCGGCCGTGCTGCGCGCGGTGTGCTCCTGCGGCTGGACCGGCCCGGAGCACCCGCTCGACTGGGACGAGATCGGCGATCAGGATCCGCTCGCGGCGGACTTGGACGCGCCGGAGGATTGCTCCCGGGAGTGGGACGAGCACATCACCGAGGTGGAGGCGTCCGCCATTCCGCTGCCGGACCCGCTCGCCGCCCTCCTGGCCGAGGTGAAAGAGGAGATCGAGAAGCTGGCGAAGAGCTCACCGCTCGCGGCCTTGCGGGCGGCCCGCCGGCTGGAGGTGACCGCGGCGGAAACGGGCTACTGGGCGGCGTACGACCTTCAGGAGGACATGACCGTCGAGCGGGCCGCCGCCGGCCTCGGGCTCTCCGAGGACGCGGCACGGAAGCTGGTGGCCCGCTTCGGCCGCTGGAGCCCGTACGCCTGACGCGGCGCGCCCGCCGGGGGCGGGTTCACGCGGAGAGCACGGCCGTACGGCGCACCTGGCCGGTCGCGGCGGTGGCGGCATCGCCGCGTACGGTCGCGTCCCCGGTGGGCACGGTCGACCGCTCGGGCGGCTCGCCCAGCCTGCCCGGCGACGCCGGGGCACGGACCAGGACCGTCGCGCCCCGCCTCACCCTCCCGGCCGCCACCCCAGCTCCGGGGCGATCAGATGCCGTACGTCGTGCAGGATCTGCTCGTACTCGGCGCGCCGGAACTCGTACGGCAGCTCCACGCGCAGCTCCGAGACCCGCGCCAGCACGGGGTCCGCCGTCAGCCGCTCCAGTATCCGCTCGGCGGGCCCCACCAGGTCCGGGGCGAAGAGCATCCGCTTCGGCCCCTGGGGCGCCAGGGTGCGTGCGTGCCGGCCGGCCGCGTACTCCCGGTAGCGCGCGCGGGTGGCCGCGTCGGCACTGTCGTACGGCACGATGACCCGCCCGAGCGCCACCCGGGCGGGCCGGTCGCGGGGGAGCGCCCCGCGGTACGCGGTGAGCAGGTTGAGCTGGGCCGTGGTGAAGTCGTCGGTGCCCTCACCCGAGACGATGTTGCCGGAGAGCAGATTGAGCCCGTTCCCGCCGGTCCAGCGGCTCGACCGCAGGCTGCCCCCGCCGTACCAGATCCGGTCCACCAGGCCGGGGCTGTACGGCTGGAGCCGTGGCCGCTGGGTGTTGCCCGGCGAGTGGATCACCGTGTCCGGGCCGCCGAGATACCCGCCGCGCAGGTTCTCGACGACCCGGGCCACCCGCCCGTAGGAGAGGTCGAAGGAGCGCCAGTCGCCGTCGTACACCAGGTCACCGAGGAGTTCGGCGTGCGGCATACCCGTACTGAACCCGGCCTGGAGCCGGCCGCGCGACAGCACATCGGCCAGGGAGAGGTCCTCGGCCAGCCGGAACGGGCTCTCGTAGCCGATGGGGATCACCGCGGTGCCCAGCTCGACCCGCTCGGTCCGCTGCCCGGCCGCGGCGAGGAAGACCGCCGCCGAGCCGACCCCGTGTTCGAGGTGGCGCTGCCGGATCCAGGCGCCGTCGTACCCGATCCGCTCGCCGTACTCGAAGAGCCGCAGCGTCTCCTCCAGGCCCTGGTACGGGTCGTCGTCCGCGAAGTTCCCGGGGGTCAGAAAGGCCAGCGAGGTGATGCCGGGGAGGCTCATACGGCCTCCGTCCCGTACGCGCGGGCCGGGTCCGCGCCGAGCGGCGCCGGGGCCGCCGACCCGTCCTGGCCGGAGGCCAGCTCCGCCAGATCGCGGAGGATGTCGGGGACGTGGTTGCTGACGATGCGTCCGCTCCAGCGGTCGCGCAGCGCGGGCACGGTCAGCGGTCCGTCGTAGCGGTGCGCCGTCGCCTCGTAGGCCCCGCGCAGCGAGGCGAAGCCGTCGGGCGTACGGACCGGGTCCGTCAGTACCGTGACGGCGACGGACCCGGTGAGGCCCAGCAGTTCGAGGACGGCCGAGACACTCGCCGACCGGGGACAGCCCGCGGACAGGTAGAGGCCGTAGCGGTGCGGCGCCGGGTAGAAGCCACCGGCGGCGCCGACACCGATCCGGCTCCGGAAGCGGTACGGACGGGGGGAGCCCGCCGCCCTGGGGCGGGATCCCTGGGCCAGGACGGAAACGCGCGACGTTGTCTCGGACATGACTCTCCCTGGGGGGAACGGAGGAAGCCACGGTGGCCGGAGAGGCACACCGGCGGCCGGATACGGGGCGACTGCGCCGTCGGACACGGTCCGGTCCGGATCACAGGGACCACAAGGGCCACAAGGGCCACAGGGTTACGGGGTCACGGGATCACGGCGATCACACGGTCGGAGGGACCGCGCGGACCGGCGACGGAGAAGAGATCAGTACGCGCTGGAAACGCGCGACAGATCGATATGCAGGCGCCTCGTCAGACCGTTCCTGGGCATTGCCACCCGTCTCACTTCCGGGGCCCGCTAGCCGCGAGACCACGCCTGCCCCGCCCGTCGCCGTGGCGGGTGCCTGTCGGCAGGCCGGGGCCGATGACCACAGGGGCGGTATACCCGCATCGCCGAGGCTGACAATCGTGACCGTCCACACAAGTTTCCGGGGCGCTCCGTCACGCCCGCCAAGAAGGCCCCCGGTTTGTACCGTCCGTATGTCCATCCGCCCGTACGGGCTGACGCGGCGTCCGCTCTGACCTACGATCGCCGCGTGGTCGCCAACAGTCGAACCTCCGCCGTGTGCCGCCGTATGCCGCACGGCCGCTGTTGTCGCTGACCCGCCGGTCCGATCCGCACCGGACCCGCTGAGCCTTCGCGCCTTCGCGCCTTCGCGCCTTTGCATCCTTTCCTTCGATCCTTCGGATCGCCTTCCTCGTCACCTTGACGACTCCCGTACTTCCGTACTCCCGACTCTCTGGAGCAGACACCCATGCGTATCGACGAGTCCGCGTACGACCGGCACCGCCTGGGCCAGTGGCTGGCGGGCGAGGCCAGAGCCGAGGGCGTCTCCCGGCGCACCTTGCTGCGGCTGGCCGTCGCCGCGGGCGTGGTGACCGCCTCGGCGGGCCGCCCCGCCCGCGCGACGGCCGGTACCACGGCCCCGGCATCGGCCCCGTCCCCGGCCCCCGCCGCCGATCCCGTCCCCGGTTCCGGGATCGTCAAGCCCCTGCCGCCGGAGCTGTTCACGATCCGGGGCACCAACGCCGAGACCAACTGGGCCACGCTGCGCGGCACCGGCTTCCACACGCCGGCGGACCGGTTCTTCGTCCGCAACCACACCTCGACCCCGCGCATCGACGCGGACGACTGGCGGCTCAGGCTCTGGGGGAGCGGGCTGCGCGGCGCCCCGGGGCCGGACCGGGCGGTCGAGTTCGGCCTCCGGGACCTGCGGCGGCTGCCCTCCGTGACGCTGGACGCGTTCGTGGAGTGCGCGGGGAACGGCCGCAGCTACTTCACCAGCCAGCAGGGCGCCACGGTGACCGGCACCGCCTGGACGCTCGGCGCGATCGGCACCGCGCGCTGGCGCGGGGTCCCGTTGGCCGCCGTGCTGCGGCTCGCGGGTCTGACCCGGTCTGCGGTGGACCTTCAGCCCAGGGGTCTGGACGACGAGTACGTGGCCGACGGAGTGAGCCTGGGGCGGGTCCGCAGGCCGCTGCCCGTCGCCAAGGCGCTGGACGACGTGATCCTCGCGTACGAGATGAACGGCGAGCCCCTGCCGTACGACCACGGCCACCCGGTCCGGGTGCTGGTGCCCTCCTGGGTAGGCATCTCCAGCATCAAGTGGGTCGGTGACATCGAGGTGGCGGACCAGCCGCTCTACTCGCCCTGGAACACCGACTTCTACCGGCTCTTCGGGCCCGCCCATCCGCCCGAGGGGAGTGCCCCGCTCACCCGGCAGACGCTCAAGAGCGCCTTCGAGACCGGTGCGGGCGCCACCTTCGCCGCGGGGGTGGAGCATCGGCTCACCGGCCGCTCCTGGTCGGGGGCCGGAGCCGTCCGGCAGGTTGAGGTCAGCACCGACGGGGGTGCCACCTGGCTCCGCGCCGACCTCCATGACCGCCCCCGCGCCCACGCCTGGTCCCGCTGGTCGGTGCCGTGGCGGCCGACCGCCCCCGGACCGGCCGCCCTGCTGGCCCGGGCCACGGACACGGCGGGCCGCGTCCAGCCCGACACCACCACGCCCAACACTCAGGGCTACCTCTTCGACGCGGTGGTCCGGCACCCCGTCACGGTGGTCGCTCCGGTGTGACCGGGATCGGGGGAGAGGGCATGAAGGGTGAGGGACGAGGGGTGAGGGACGAGGGAGCGTATGGCACCCCACGGCACCCCACGGCACCCCACGGCGCCCAGGCACCCCAGGCGCCCCATGGCGCCCTATGGCGCCACTTCTGGCATCACGGTGTGTCATGAATGGCGCCATGGGGAGCGGCCGAATTTCCCCGCATGTTCGCAGGTCGGCGCTGTAATGGCGGGGAGATGCGGGGTCTGGCGCCACGGAAGGCTTGCGAGTGGCGCCACTGTGGTGCCATGATGGCGTCATGGATCTCACCCCCTATGTCGACACCCTCCGCCGCGAACTCGCGGTAGCCGCCGAAGCCGGCGGGGAGGACGCCCGTGAGCTGGCCGAGCGGCTCACCGCGCCTCTGGAGTCGGCGACCCGTCTGACCCTGCTCCATGTGCTCTCCGCCGCGATGGACGAGATCACCCGCGAACTCGCCCCGGGCTCCGTCGATGTACGGCTCCGGGGGCTCGACCCCGACTTCGTGGTGACGCCGCCGCCCGTCGGCTCCGGTGCCGGGGGACCGGCCGTCGTGACCGCCGAACCGGTTACGGCGCCGGTGCCCGCCGAGGGCGACGACGGGGGCACTGCCCGCGTCAATCTGCGGCTGCCGGCCCACCTCAAGGCGCGGGCCGAGGAGGCCGCGGGGCGCGAGGGCCTCTCCGTCAACGCGTGGCTGGTACGGGCCGTCTCGGCCGCCGTCGGGGCCACCGCCGGGCCTGCCGGGCCGCGCGCCCCGGAGCAGGTCCGCACCCTCGGCAAGAGCTTCACCGGCTGGGTGCGTTAGCCGCCCCCGCCGCACGTCACGCCCTACCCGGAACCACGGATCACCCGACGACCACGAACCCATGAGGACGGTACAGCCATGCCTTCTTTCGACACCCCCGAACCGATTTCCGTCACCGGCCACCTGGGCGCCGGCTCCCTCCGCCTCGTCGCGGCGGACCGTCCCGACACGGTTGTCGAGGTCCGGCCCCGCGACCCCGGGCGGGACAGGGACGTACGGGCCGCCGAGCGCACCGAAGTCGGCTGTGTGAGCGGCATCCTGACGATCAGGGCCAAGGAGCGCCCCCTCATCGGGCCCAGTGGGTTCGTCGACGTGACGGTCGAACTGCCCACGGGGTCCCGCGTCGACGTCACCGGCTCCTGGGCCGAGGTGATCGGCGAGGGGCGGCTCGGCGAGGTCCGGGTCAAGAACTCCTTCGGCGATGTCCGCCTCGACGCGACAGGGCCGCTGAAGGCGACCGTGCCGCACGGCGCGCTCACCGTGGACCGGGTCGAGGGCGGCGCCGAGATCACCAGCGCCACCGGCAGCGTGCGCGTCGGCCACATCGAGGGACCCGCCGTCCTGAAGAACGCCAACGGTCCCACCACCGTCGGTACGGTCACCGGCGAGCTGCGGCTCAGCGGCGCCAATTCCGGGATCGACATCGGGCGCGCCGGTGCCTCGGTCACCGGCACCGCCACCAACGGCCGGCTCCATATCGCCGAAGTCTCCTCCGGCGAGGTCCGGTTGGAGACGTCCAACGGCGCCATCCAGGTCGGCGTCCGCGCGGGTACCGCCGCCTGGCTCGACCTCGGCTCCGAGCGCGGGCAGGTGCGCAACGCCCTCGCCGCCGCCGAGGGCCCGGAGGAGACCGAGGGCTCCGTCACCATCCGCGCCCGCACCGGCTGGGGCACCATCGACATCCTCCGGGCCAAGGAGCCCACGGCCTGAGCCCCCGTCCCGATCCCGGCCGCCCGATCCCGGCCGCCCCGCGCGGATCGCCAAGGGTGGAGCGGCCCGGCGCGGTGATGGTCACATGGCTCCGGCGTCCCGGGCCGTCCAAGCGCTCGGGTAGATCGGCCGGAAGCCGAGCTCGCGGCGGATGCGCTGGTTGGACATGATCCCGAACCACGGGTCGGGGTCCGGGAACTCGTCGAGCCCGGCGGGCACCTCGACGCCGTTGAGCTGGTACAGCTCGACCGTCGTGACGGGAGCGTCATCGGCGATGTTGTAGATCCGGCCGGCGATACCCGGCGCGTACAGCAGCCGCATCAGGCCCTGGGCGACGTCGGCGTGGTGAGCCATGTGCAGGCGCTGGTGCGGCGCCCAGCGGGCGGCCCAGTGCAAGCAGTCGGCGAGGTGCGGATCGCCCTCGCCGTACACGAAGGGGAGCCGCCCGATGCGTACGTCCAGGCTCGTGAGCGCGAGCAGCTCGCGTTCGGCCTCGGCCTTGGACGCGGGGTAGGCACCCCACATCGCGCCGCCCGGCCGGCTCTCGTCCTCCTCGGTCAGCGGGCGGCCCCGTCCGCTGCCGTACACATTGCTCGTGCTGACCTGCACGAACCGCTCCACGCCGGAGGTCTGCGCGGCGCGGCCCAGGGCCACCGCGGCATCCCGGTTGACGGCCCACGCCTCCTCGTCCGGCACCCCGCGGAAGGCGGCGGCGACGTTGACGACGGCGTCCACGCCCGCGAGTGCCGTGCCGAGCGCCTCCTCGTCGCGCAGGTCGCCCACGGCGACCTGCGCGCCCAGCTCCGCGAAGCGCTCGCCGCGGGCCGCGTCCCGCACCAGGACCCGCACCTGCTCGCCCGGCTGTCGCCGGGCCAGCAGCCTCGGTACGAAGCGGCTTCCGACGTGTCCCGTCGTACCGGTCACCAAGGTCAGCATGGTGTGCTCCTCACGCACTCTGTCGCCTGTTGTCGACGACCAGCCTCGGCGGCTGCGGGGACGGCCGGGAGAGACCTCCTCATCAGGGGACCGGGAGTCCCTGGATAAGCCCGCCCGCATCCCGCACCCTGGTGAGGTGGACCGATCCGGACTCGCCGACTTCCTGCGCCGCGCCCGTGCCCGTCTGGACCCCTCCGACGTGGGTCTGACGGCCGGCTCCCGCCGCCGTACGCCGGGGCTGCGCCGCGAGGAGGTGGCCCAGCTTGCCGGCATGTCCGTGGACTACTACACGCGGCTGGAACAGTCCCGGGGCCCGCGCCCGTCCCGCCAGATGCTCACCGCGCTGGCCCGCGCCCTGCGCCTGACGGAGGACGAACGCGACCACCTCTTCCACCTCACCGGTGAGGAGCCGCCGCGCCGGGAGGCGACCAGCACGCATGTGCGTCCGGGCCTGCTCCTGGTGCTGGACCGGCTGTACGACACCCCGGCGATGGTGGTGACCGACTGCGGCGAGGTCCTGGCCCAGAACGCGCTGTCGCGGGCGCTGAACGGAGACGTCCTCGCCCGCCCGCCCCGAGGACGCAACATGATCCGCCGCTTCTTCCTGGACCCGGCGGCCCAGGAGCTGTTCCCGCCCGAGGACCGCCCGGAGCGCGCCCGGGAGCAGGTCGCCGGTTTGCGAGCGGTGGCCTCGGCCCGCCCCACGGACCCCGAACCCGCCGCCCTCGTCGCCGAACTGCGCGCCAAGAGCGAGGAGTTCGCCCACCTCTGGGACGAACACGAGGTCGCCGTACGCCGCGCCGCCACGAAACGCTTCCGGCACCCCACGATCGGCATCTTCGAACTCGACTGCGAGATCCTCGTCAACTCCGGCCACAACCAGCAGCTCGTCATCCACACGGCCCGCCCGGGCACGGAGTCGTACGAGCGCTTGCGGTTGCTGCGGGTGGTGGGCTTGCAGGACCTCACGCCGATCGGCTCCTGACCGCGTGCGGGATCAGTCGATACAGAACTCGTTGCCCTCGATGTCCCGCATCGGAATACACGACTCGTTGAAGCCGTCGGCCCGCAGCACCTGCACCTGAACCGCGCCGAGCGCGACCAGCCGGGCGGATTCCGCCTCCAGCGCGGCCAGCCGCTCGTCCCCCACGAGGCCGGTGCCGACCCGTACGTCGAGATGGACCCGGTTCTTGGCCGCCTTGCCCTCGGGGACCCGCTGGAAGAACAGGCGCGGGCCCGCGCCCGTGGGGTCGACGCACGCGAACGCCGCGCCCTGACGCTCGGGCGGCAGGGACCGGTCGAAGTCGCCCCACGAGGCGAACCCCTCCGGGGGCGGCGGTACGACGTACCCCAGCACCTCGCACCAGAAGCGGGCGACGCGCTCGGGTTCCGCGCAGTCGAAGGTGACCTGGACCTGCCTGACCTGCTTGATCGACGTCATCCGCGCATCGTAGAGGCCGGCGGACCACCCTGTCCCCGGGTTTTCTCCCGCCCCGCCGCTCCCGCTGTCCACACTCGCCGGGAAATCGCAAGTTAATGCGACGGAATGCGGCCGGCGTCCCGGAATTCGTGCTCACGGGTCTCACGGTCCGTCAAGTGCGAGAACCGTCACATGGCGCAGCGGCCGGAACGCGTGTCTCCGGGGTGCTAGCGTTCATATTCGTCCCGAGCAGAAGTCGTATGCCTTGAGGTTCCTTTCGGCGTCCTTCCTCGGATTGCACAGCGGATGTATTCCTTTCCTGCTCCGTCTTTCTGTGAAGGTGAATTATCTCAGTGAGCGAACCGACGCGCCCCGAGTACGAGGACGAACTCGTCGTCGCGCGCAGGGACGTGGCCGCCGACGGCGTGGCCGCCCTGACGCTGCGGCGCCCGGACGGCGCGCCGCTCCCGCCCTGGCGGCCCGGCGCCCATGTCGAACTGCTCCTCGAAGACGGGCTGGTCCGCCCGTACTCGCTCTGCGGCGACCCCGGTGACCCCACGGCGTGGCGCATCGGTGTGCTGCGCGTCCCGGAGAGCCGCGGCGGTTCCGCCCACGTCCACGACAAGTTGACCCAGGGGGCGGCCGTACGGGTCCGGGGGCCGCGCGACACCTTCGGATTCCGCCCCGCCCGCCGCTATCTGTTCGTCGCCGGCGGCATCGGGATCACCCCGCTGCTGCCGATGGTCGCCGAGGCGCACGCCGCCGGGGCGGGCTGGCGGCTGGTGTACGGCGGCCGTAGCCGCTCCTCGATGGCCTTCCTCGACGAACTCGCCCCGTACGGCCCGGCCGTCGACCTGTACCCGCAGGACGAACGCGGGCTGCCCGACCTCGCCCGCCACCTCGCCGCGCCCGACCCGGACACCCTGGTCTACTGCTGCGGCCCCGAACCGCTGCTCGCCGCCGTCACGGAGCGGTGCGCGGCGGCCTGGCCCGCCGGGGCCCTGCGCACCGAGCGGTTCCGGCCCGGGAGCCGGCCCGGCACCGCCGCCGACGCGCCCTTCGACGTGGTCCTCTCCGCCTCGGGCCGCACGCTCCGGGTGGAGCCGGGGCGCACGGTGCTGGAGACCGTACGGGAGGCCGGGATCGCGGCCCCCTCCTCCTGCGCCGAGGGCATCTGCGGCACCTGCGAGACCGAGGTGCTGGCGGGCGAGCCCGACCACCGCGACTCCGTCCTCGGCGCCGAGGAGAAGGCGTCCGGCGAGACGATGATGATCTGCGTCTCCCGTTCCCTGAGCCCGCGTCTCGTCCTCGACCTGTGAGAAAAGCCGGGTCATGAGAGGAAGGCAAAGTCGTGAGGGGAAAACAAATGAGAGGAGTCCCGGGTGTCCATCCGTGTATTCGGTGGACCGCGGGACGGATGAGACGTGCGTGAATTCCATTTCTGTACGTGAGGGATTACCGGGGCGCCCGGACACAGGTGCGCCCCGCGAAGGAGAAGCGGACCCCATGAGCACCACCGAAGCGGAAAAAGCGACCCGGGAAGAGAGCGGGCCCCGTACCGAGGACGGCTGGTCCGTCGACGACCGGTGCATGAACTGCAACGTCGCCCGCCAACTCGCCCCCGGCCTCATCGGCTACACGGCCGGCGGCGAGTACGGCGGCCTCTCCACCGTCGTACGGCAGCCGGAGAACGAGGCGGAGGAGCGGCAGATGTACCTGGCCGCCCACGCCTGCCCCACCCGCTCGGTCCACCCGCCGGCCGACCGGTGGGCGGAGGACTCCGACGTCTACCCGATGGAGCTGGACGAGGCCGGCACCGTCCTCCACTGCGGGCACACCTCCCCGCAGACCTACGGCGCCACCTCGTATCTGCTGCGCCGCCCCGGCGGCACCGCCATGATGATCGACACCCCGCGCTGGCGGCCCGCGCTCGCCCGCCGGTACGAGAAGCGGGCCGGGAAGATCACCGATGTCCTCCTCACCCATCTGGACCATGTCGCCCACGGCCGCAAGTACGCCGACGCCTTCGGCGCCCGGCTCTGGATCCACGAGGGCGACCTGCACTCCCGCCCGGACGCCGACTCCGTCATCCGGGGCCGGGACCCGGTGGAGATCGGCCCCGGGGTGATCGCGCACCCCTTCCCCGGACACACCGCGGGCAGCACGCTCTTCGTCGCCGACGACCTGTTCTGCTTCAGCGGCGACGCGTTCTTCTGGTCCAACTCCCAGCAGGACCTGGATGTCGCGGACAGCGTCGTCTACGACTCGATCAGGACGCTGGCCGACTCGGTGACCCGGGGCGCCGAGGAACTGACCTTCGAGTGGGTGCTGCCGGGCCACGGCAGCTTCCACCAGCTGCCCGCCGACGAGATGCGGGAGCGGATGCGGGCGCTCGGCAAGCGCGCGTACACCTTCCCCGTCCAGGAGGTCGACTACGGCAAGGTCCGCTACTGACCCCGGTCCGCTCCGCCACCGTCACCGGGCCGCCGTTCGGCGGGGGCCCGGTGACGGAGGGTGCGGGGTCCGGTGACAGTGGGATGCGAGGCCCCGAAGGGCCCGGCTCCGTTCAGGCCAGGCTCACCCAGGTCCCGCTCTCGGCCGAGCGCGCCATGGCGTCCAGGGCGGTCGCGCTCCGTACCGCGTCGTCCAGGGTGGCCCCGTACGGGGTGGACTCGGCGATCGAGCGCGCGAAGCGGTACGCCTCGATGACCTTCAGGTCGTCGTAGCTCATGCTGTTCGCCGCGCCCGGCTGGAAGGCCCCGAACTCACCGGCGCCCGGGCCCACATGGACCGTGGTGACCGGCTGGTCCTGGTACGACGTGCCCCGGCTGACGCCCAGTTCGTTCATCCGGCGGAAGTCCCAGAACACGGCGCCCCGCGTGCCGTGCACCTCGAACCCGTAACTGTTCTGCTCGCCGACCGAGACCCGGCACGCCTCCAGCACCCCGCGGGCCCCGGAGGCGAACCGCAGCAGACAGCTGACGTAGTCCTCGTTCTCGACCGGGCCCGGCTCGCCCCCGGTGGCCAGGGTGTGCCCGGCGGCGGCCGCGGTGGGGCGGGCCCGCTCGGGCAGGAAGACCGCCGTGTCGGCGGTGAGCGAGGCGATGTCGCCCAGCAGATGGCGGGCCAGGTCCACCCCGTGCGAAGCCAGGTCGCCCAGCACCCCGCTGCCGCCGCGCTTCCGCTCGTACCGCCAGGTCAGCGCCCCGTCCGGATGGGCGGCGTAGTCGCTGAAGAAGCGGATGCGCACATGGGTGACCGTGCCCAGCTCGCCGGAGGCGATCAGCTCACGGGCCCGCTCCACGGCAGGTACGGCCCGGTAGTTGAAGCCGACCGTGCCCTGGACGCCCGCCGTGGCGACCGCGTCGGCCACCGCCCGGGCGTCCTCGGCCGTCAGTCCGACCGGCTTCTCGATCCAGAGGTGCTTGCCCGCCCCGGCCATCGCCGCGCCGATCTCCCGGTGCAGGAAGTTCGGGGCGGTGACGCTGACGGCCTCGACCCGGGGATCGGCGGCCACCTCCCGCCAGTCGCGGGTGGCGGTGGCGAAGCCGAACCGCGCCGCCGCCTCCTCGGCCCGGCCCGGCACCTCCTCGGCGACCGTGACCAGCCGGGGGGTCACCCCGAGCCCGGGAAAGTGGTGCGGGAGCCGGGCGTACGCCTGGGTGTGCACCCGCCCCATCCAGCCGAACCCCACGACGGCGACGCCGAGCGTACGTCCCATGGTGTGCCTGCCCCTCTCGCGTGACGCTTCTTCTCGCGTGCCGTTGGTTTCTCGGGTGCCGTTGCCTCGCCGATTTTGGACCGGTCCAGAACGGTGTCGCGCTCACCCTGAAGGCCGCCCCGGCCCGCTGTCAATCCCCACGGCGCCTCCTGGGCGCCCTTTGACAGCGGGCTTCCCGGCATGGAACGGTCCAGGCATGCCGGAGACGAGGCCCCCGACCATCCGCGATGTCGCCGAACGGGCCGGCGTGTCGAAATCGCTGGTCTCCCTCGTCCTGCGCGGTTCCGACCAGGTCGGCCCCGAGCGGCGGCACGCCGTCCTCGCCGCCGTCGAAGCCCTCGGCTACCGGCCCAACGAGGTCGCGCGGAGCCTCAGCGAACGCCGCACCCACACCGTGGGCGTCCTCATGAACGACATGCGCAACCCCTGGTTCGTGGAGCTGCTGGACGGCCTCAACTCCCGTCTTCACGACGGCGGTCTGCGGATGCTGCTCGCCGACGGCCATCTCAACCGGCGCCTCGGCGAGGACCTCACCCGCACCTTCACGGAGCTGCGCGTCGACGGGCTGATCGCCGTCGGCACTTTGCCGCCCTCCGAGACGCTCCGCGCCGCTGCGGCCAGGATCCCCACCGTCGTCGCGGGTGCCCGCGAACCCGAGCTGCCCCGGGTGGACATCGTCGCCAACGACGACGAGCACGGCGCCCGGCTCGCCACCGAGCACCTGCTCTCCCTCGGCCACCGGCGCATCGCCCATATCGCCGGAGAGGGCGTCGTCGGCGCGCTCCGCCGCCGGAGCTTCGAGGCGGCCATGGCCGCGCACGGGCCGGCCGGCACGGCGGTCGTGGCCCGGGGCGACCTCACCGAGGAGGGCGGCTACCGCGCCACGGTCCGCCTCCTCGCCGCCCCCGAACGGCCCACCGCCATCTTCGCGTTCAACGACATCGCGTGCGTGGGCGCCCTGTCGGCCGCCGAGGAACTGGGGCTCCGGGTGCCGCGCGACCTCTCGCTGGTCGGGTACGACAACACCTATCTCTCCCGGCTGCGCCACCTCTGGCTCACCACCGTCGACAACGCCGGCCACGACGTGGGCCGCCGCGCCGCCCAGCACCTCCTCGACCGGATCGCCGACCCCACCCGCCCCGGCGCGACCGTCCTCACCACCCCCACCCTCGAAGTACGCGGCACGACCGGGCCCCCGGGCGACGGCTGAGCCCGTACCGGCCCTGCTCGGCCGCCCCCGAAGGCCGGCCGGGCAGGGCCCGTACGCACCGCCGTACGGCGCCTCACACCGTCCGCGCATGGCCCGCACGTCCCCGGGGAAATATTTTCGGCGGGGGCCTGAGGGAATCCGTCACCCCGCCGCCACCCCCCGGCCGCCCGGCGGATCTGCGGATTCTGCCCCGCCGTGACCACGCTGTCGCCGGATTCCCCGGCAATCCGGCGCGATCGCGCACGATTCCGTCATTGACGGTGCATAGCGTGCTGATTACCGTCCACCCCCATGACAGGCCGCGTCCCCCTGGACACCATCGATGACCTGGACCGCCGCGTGATCGCCGCGCTCCAGCTCAACGGCCGCGCGCCCTGGAGCGCGGTGGCCCGGTGGGTCGGGGTCAGCGAGACGACCGTCCAGCGGCGGTACAAGGCCCTGAAGGAGCAGGGGCTGCTGCGGGTCGTCGGCACCCTGGAGCTGGACCGGACCCGGGAGGGCTCCTCCATGCTCGTACGGGTCCAGGCGCGGCCCGGGCACGGACTCGACCTGGCCGACCGCCTCGCCGCCAGCCCGGACGTCCGGTTCCTGGCCGTCGTCACCGGCACCGCCGATCTCGTCGTCGACTTCGTCGCCCGCGACAACGACGAGATGATGCGGATGCTCTTCACCGACCTGCCCGGCGCCGACCTGATCACCAGCACGGAAGCCGTCGCGGTCATCCGGGCGTTCCGCTCCGCCTCCATGTGGGACACCGGGGTGCTGCCCCCCGAGGCCGCCAAGGACCTGCGGCCCGCCGCCGTCACCTCCCCGTGCGACCGCGAGGACTGGGATGCCACGCCCCAGGCGATGACCGCACTGGAACAGGAGGTCGTCGCCGCGCTCAAGGAGGACGGCCGCACCCAGATCAGCGCGCTGGCCCGGCGGCTCGGACACACCGAGTCGGGCGTCTCCCGCGCCATGGACCGGCTGATCTCCCGGGGCGTCCTGCACTTCCGCACCCTCGCGGAACCGGCGCTGCTCGGTTACGACGCCGAGTTCATGGTCTGGCTCTCGATCGAGCCGCACCACCTCGACCGGGCGGGCCGCCGGCTCGCCGGACACCCGGGGACCAAGTTCCTGGCCGCCGCCACCGGCCGGTTCAACCTCGTGGGCCACATGGTGCTGCCCCGCCGCACCGACCTCTTCCGCTACACCGTCGACGTCCTCGGCGAACTGCCCGGACTGATCGCCTCCGACGTCACGCTGCACCTGGCCACCCTCAAGTACTCCTGGCACCGCATGGACCCCATCGTCTGACCCCGGTCCCGCCCGCTGTCCGACCTGCTGTTCCGAATCTCCGCCGCGCCCCGGCGGACGCACCGCCGTACCCTCTCCCGCCGCTCGCACCTTCCCCGACCCCCGCCCCCCCGACCCCCTGAGGAGGCCCCATGCCCACCGACGACACCGGCCGCTCCGCCGAGAGCTGGCGCTGGCCCGAATCCACCTGGCGCGGCCATGTCGACGCCGTACGCGCCGGACGGCGGCTGGTCCCCGAGCGCTGGCCCGGCGGCGCCCGGGTCGCGGTGGCCCTCTCCTTCGACTCCGACCACGAGACGATCCCGCTCCGCGACGGCGAGACCAGCCCGGGACGGCTCGCGCAGGGCGAGTACGGCTCCCGTACGGCCGCCCCGCGCGTCCTGGAACTGCTCGCCCGGTACGGCGTCCCCGCGACCTTCTTCATGCCGGCCGTCTCCGCCCTGCTCCACCCGGAGGAGGCCCGCGCCTACACCCGTGACGGCCATGAACTCGCCGTCCACGGCTGGATCCACGAGCGGAACATGCTGCTCGGCCACGCCGACGAGCGGGAGCTCACCGCCCGCGCCCTCGACACCCTCACCACCGTCACCGGCCACCGCCCGGTCGGCATCCGCACCCCGTCCTGGGACTTCTCCGACTCGACGCTCGCCATCATGCTCGAACTCGGCTTCGCCTACGACTCCTCCCTCATGGCCGACGACGAGCCCTACGAGATCGTCGCCGACGGCCGGCCCACCGGTCTGGTCGAGATCCCCGTCGACTGGATCAGGGACGACGCCCCCTACTTCACGATGGACCGCTACGGCGCCGTACGGCCGCACAGCCGGCCCCGCGACGTACGGGAGATCTGGGCCGACGAGTTCGACGCCGCCCACCGGGACGGCGGGGTCTTCCAGCTCACCCTGCACCCCCATGTCATCGGCCACCGCTCCCGGCTGGTGGCGCTCCGCGAACTCCTCGACCACATCGCCGCCCACCCGGGCGTCTGGTACGCCACCCACGCCCAGCTCGCCGACGCCGCCCGCGCCGTGCTCACCACGCCCGCCGACACCACGGAGCCCACACCATGAACACCGGAACCGGATCCGCCACCCCAGCAGAGTCCCGGCTCAGAGACGGTACGGACGGCACCGCCGCCGGATCGCACCGGCTGAGCCGGAGCCAGCGCAAGGCCATCGTCGCCGGCACCATCGGCAACACCGTCGAGTGGGTCGACTGGGCCCTCTACTCGATCTTCGCCAAAATCATCGCGGACGAGTTCTTCCCGTCCGGCAACGGCGCGGTCGCCCTGCTCTCCACGCTCGCCGTCTTCGCCGTCGGCTTCGTGATGCGCCCGGTCGGCGCCGCCGTCCTCGGCGCCTACGCCGACCGGCACGGCCGCAAGAAGGGCATGACGCTCACCGTCGCCCTCATGGCGGGCGCCGGGTTCGCCATCGCCATCACCCCCTCGTACGCCACGATCGGCGTCCTCTCGCCGCTGCTGCTGCTCCTCGCCCGGCTGGTCCAGGGCTTCTCGGCGGGCGGCGAGTTCGGCTCCTCCTCCGCCTTCCTCGTCGAGTCGGCGGCGCGCGGCCGGCGTGCCTTCGCCGGCTCCTGGCAGCAGGTGTCGGTCGCCGGCGGGGTGCTCATCGCCTCCGTCCTGGGCACCCTCACCACCTCCGTGCTCAGCGACGACGCCCTGCACTCCTGGGGGTGGCGGGCCGCGTTCCTCTTCGGCGGGCTGCTCGGCCTGGTCGGGCTCTGGCTGCGGGTCTCCGTCGAGGACACCCACTCCTTCACCCAGGCCCAGGACACCGGCCGGACCCGTACCAACCCCATCAAGGCCATGTTCGTCGAGCACCCCGCCGCCACCCTGCGGGTCGTCGGCATCACGGTGGCGGGGACCCTGACCTACTACATCTGGGTCAACTACCTTCCCACATACGCCAATCTGACCACCGGCATCCCGCTGAGGACCGCGCTGCTCTCCCAGACGCTCTGTCTGATCGTCTTCGTCGTCGCCCTCCCCTTCGCCGGGCTGCTCTCCGACCGGATCGGCCGCAAGCCCACCATGGCCGGGTTCGCGGGCGGCTTCGCGCTCCTCTCCTGGCCCCTGCTGCACCTGCTCGGCGACAGCTTCCTCAGCGTGTTCCTGGTCCAGCTCGCCGGGATGGTGCTGCTCCTCGGCTACTCCGCCAACTGCGCCGTCATCATGGCCGAGCAGTTCCCGGCGGAGGTCCGCGCCACCGGTATCGCCCTTCCGTACGCGCTCGCCGTCGCCCTCTTCGGCGGCACCGCCCCGTATCTGACGACCTGGCTGCACGAGAACGGCCACAGCGGTCTGCTCTGGATCTATGTCTCGGCCGCCTCATTGCTCTCCCTCGCCGTCTATCTGACGATGCCGGAGACGAAGAACAAGGAGTTCCACTGATGCGCGAGGAGTCCCCCTCGACGCGTGAGGAGTCTCCCCTGACACCTGAGGAGTCCCACTGATGCCGCAGCACGTCCTGCTCACCGGCGCGGCGGGCGGCATCGGCGGCGCCATCGCCGAGGAGTTCGCCGCCCAGGGCGCCTTCCTCACCCTCGCCGACCGGGACCCCGAGGCGCTGGAACGTACGGCCGCCCGGCTGGACACCCGCGCCGCCACCCGCGCCGCCGACCTCACCGGCCCGGACGCCCCCGGCGCGCTGGTCGAGGCGGCCTGGGCGGCGCACGGCCCGGTCGACATCCTGGTCAACGCGGCGGGCGTCTACCCCTCGCTCGACATGGCCGACGTGGACGCCGCCTCCTGGGACCGGCTCTTCGCCGTCAACCTGCGGGCGCCCGTCCTCGCCACCGCGGCCTTCGCCCGGCTCGCCACCGGCGCCGGGCGGGGCGGCGCCGTCGTCAACATCTCCTCCGGCTCCGCGCTCCGGGCCCGCCCCGGCGGCGGCCCGTACGCCGCCTCCAAGGCCGCTCTGGAGATGGCCACCCGCGCCGCCGCCCTGGAACTCGGCGCCCACGGCATCCGGGTCAACGCCGTCAGCCCCGGCTTCGTACCGGTCGCCAGCGACTGCAACCCGGTCTCGGCGGAGTACGCGGCGGCCATCGGCGCCAACCCGCTGGGCCGCCCCGGCACCCCCCGGGACATCGCCCGCGCCGTCCGCTGGATCGCCGGACCCGACGCCTCCTGGGTCACCGGCGAAATCCTGCGGGTGGACGGCGGATCCAGCACCGGCGCCCTCCATCTGCCCCGCATCTGGCCCCAGGACCGCCCCCGTCCGGCCTCGGCGGGGACCACCCCGGCGGCCCCCGCCCCGGCCGGAACCGCCCCGCCGGCCCCTACCCCGGCGGCCCCCGCCGCCACGGAAGGACAGACCCGATGAGCGCCGCTCCCCAGGACCGCTCCCCGCGCGACCACGCACCCCAGGACCGGCCAGGACCCGCCGCCTACACCGTCGTCGGCGCGGGCGCCATCGGCGGTACGCTCGCCTTCGCCCTCGCCCGGGCCGGCCACCCCGTCACCGTCGTCGACACCGACTGCGCCCATGTGGCCGCCGTCCGCGCCCACGGCCTCGTCGTGGACCGCGCCGGGGTCCGGGAGAGCGCCCAGGTCACCGCCGTCACCCCGGACGACCACGAGGGGCCCATCGGCCGGGTGCTGCTCGCCGTCAAGGCCCAGGCCACCGGGGCCGCCCTGGAGTGGATCGCGCCCCGCCTCGCGGCCGACGGCTATGTCGTCTCGCTCCAGAACGGCTTCAACGAGGAGCTGATAGCCGAACGCGTCGGGACCGCCCGTACCGTCGCCGCCTTCGTCAACATCTTCGCCGATGTCGTCGAGCCGGGCGTCGTCCGGGACGGCGGCGCCGGAGCACTCGTCATCGGCGAGCCCGGCGGCGGCGCCATCACCCCGCGGGTCCGCGCCCTCGTCGCCGACCTGGCGAGCTGGGGCCCCGCCGTGGCCAGCGACAATGTCGAGGGATACCTCTGGGCCAAGGCCGGGTTCGGCGCCATGCTCGCAGCCACCGCCCTCGCCGACGCGCCCATGGCCGACCTGATCGACCGGCACAGGCCCGCGATGGCCGCCGTGGCCCGGGAGATCTACGACGTCGCCGACCATCTCGGCATCACCCTGGAGCCCTTCGACGCCTACGAGGCCGACGCCTTCCGCGGGGGAGCGGACCCGGCGGACCGGGCCGCCGCCTTCGACCGGCTCACCGCCTGGCTGCGCACCCAGACCAAGGACCGCAGCGGCATCTGGCGCGACCTCGCCGTACGCCACCGCCCCGTCGAGGTCACCGCCCACTACACCGACGTCTTCGGCCACGCCGCCCGCGCGGGCCTGCCCACCCCCCTGCTCCGTACCGTGGTCGACGGGCTCCGCGCCCTCGAAGGCGCCCCCGAGGGGATGTCGGAGACCCGCCTCGACGCCCTGGACCGCCTGGCGGACGGCGGCCCGGCCGGACTCCCCGACGCCGCGCAGGCCGAGGCGGTACGGGAGTGGCTCGACGCCCACCGTGAGGACATGGTCGCCGACCTCGCCGAGTACACCGCCCAGGGCAGCGCCAGCGACGACCGGAAGGCCCTCGACGCCTGCCTCGGCTGGCTGCGCGGCTGGCTCGGCCGGCGGCTCCCCGCGCCGGAGGCCGAGGAGATCCTGGAGCGGGCGGAGGGCGGGGACATCCTCGTACGGCGCCACCCCGGCCGGGACGCCCAGGCGCCGGACGCCCGCCCGGTCCTGCTCCTCGCCCACTACGACACCGTCTGGCCCACCGGCACCCTCGACACCTGGCCCTTCCGGCGCGACGGTGACCGCATCACCGGGCCCGGCGTCTTCGACATGAAGGCGGGCCTGGTCCAGGCGGTCTGGGCGCTGCGTGCGCTCGACGCTCTCCGGCTTCCGTACCCCGCCTGCACGCTGATGCTCAACGGGGACGAGGAGACGGGCAGTCTGGTCTCCTCGGAGGCGATCGTGGCGGAGTCCAGGGAGAGCCGGCTCGCGCTGGTCTTCGAGGCCGCCGCCGACGGTGCGATCAAGACCGCCCGCAAGGGCGTCGGCCTCTTCACCGTCACGGTCACCGGCACCGAGGCCCACGCGGGCCTCGACCCCACCGCCGGGGCCAGCGCCGTGGACGAACTCGCCCACCAGATCCTCCGGTTGGCCGCCCTCCGCGACCCGGAGGCCGGCACCTCGCTCAACGTCGGCGTGGTCGAGGGCGGCACCCGCGCCAATGTCACCGCCGGGCGCGCCGTCGCCCGGATCGATGTCCGGGTCGCCTCCGCCGCCGAACAGCGCCGCATCGGGGACGCGCTCGCCGCACTCCACCCCGTCGACCCCCGGACCACGGTCGAGGTCACCGGCGACTGGAACCGCCCGGTCTTCGAACGCACCCCTGAGGTCGCCGCGTTGGCCGCCCTGGCCCGGGAATGCGCCGCGCTCCTCGGCCACGAACTGCACGAGACCTCGGTGGGCGGCGCCAGCGACGGCAACTTCGTCGTCGCCGACGGCACCCCGGTCCTGGACGGCATCGGCGCGGTCGGGGCGGGCGCCCACGCCCGCTCCGAACACACCACGGTCTCCGGCCTCACCCAGCGCGCCGCCCTGGCCGCCACCATCCTGACGGCCCTGTCCCGGGCCTGACCCAGCCGGGCCCGACGTATCCGGTCCGTACGACTCCGTCTCGTCCCGTCCCGTCCTCCGCGCACCCTGCCGGAGGGCGGGCCGGAACGCGTCAGAGCAGCGTCCCGGCCCCCAGCCAGGCAGCCGCCACGGCGGCCACGAGCAGCACGACGTTCAGCCAGATCACCGACAACTCCCGCCGGGACACATGGAGTACCAGCGCCCCGGCCTGCACCACGGCCAGCCCGACCGCGGCGGCGACGGCCAGCACCTCCGCCACCCCGGCCAGCGGCGGCAGTACGAGCCCGATCGCGCCCAGCACCTCCACCGCGCCGAGGGCTCTGACCGCCGGCATCGGGGTGGTGTCCACCCACCCCATCATGGGCCGCAGTTGCTCCTTGCTCCGCGTCAACTTGCTTGCCCCGGAGAAGAGATAGATCAGGGCGAGCAGAGCGGCGAGCGTCCAGTAGGCGACGGACATGAAGACTCCTCGTCTCGGTCATCGGACGTCGGCACGGCCGGAGTTCACTGACTGACCGTCAGAAGACCTGCCGGGAGCCGACCTTGACCCTGCGCAACCGCGAACGGGACGGGGTTATTTCCGTACGGGGCACAGCTTGCCCGAAGAGGTACTAGGTCCTGCCCGGGGTGCTGAGCGGGTGGCTGAAGCCCTCGTCGGAGATGCGTGCGGCGGCCTCCGTCAGGGCGGTGGCGAAGTGCTCGACGGTCTCGTACGGGAAGCGGTGGCTCGGGCCGCTCAGCGAGAGGGAGGCGATCACCGCGCCCGATCTGCCGGTGAGCGGAACGGCCACGGCGGTCAGCCCGTCGTCCCACTCGCCGGTGGAGACCGCGTACCCTCGGCGCCGCGCCTCCTGGGCCGCCGTGCGGAGGGCGGCCATCGCGGGTTCGCCGTCGGGTGAGGCGAGGGCGATCCGGCGGAGCAGGGCGTCGGAGGCGTCGGCCAGGAGGATCTTGGAGGAGGCACCCGCCCAGAGCGGCTGTTCGTCGCCCACGTCGATCACATGGCGCAGCGGGTGCGGGCTCTCCTCATGGGCGACACAGACCCGGTGCAGGTCGTGCGCGACGAAGACATTGACCGTCTCCCGGGTGCGGTCGGCGAGTTCGCGCATCACCGCCCGGGTCTCGCGGGTGACCTCCCACCGGCTGCGGGCCAGATGCGCCCACCGCCAGAGCCCGGGGCCCGCCGTGTAGCCGCCCGGCGCGGACCAGAGCAACCCGCTCTGTTCCAGTGTGTGGACCAGGCGCAGCACCGTGGTCTTCGGCAGCCCGGTGGCCTCGGTGATCTCCCGCAGCGAGACGACCGGCCGGTCCTCGGTGAGCAGGGTGAGGATGTCCAGGGCCCGCCGGACGCTCCGTACCCCCGCGTCCCGTTCGCCTGCCGGTCCTGCCGGTCCTGCCGGGCCTGCCGGGCCTGCGGTGCCCGCTGAGCCTGCCGCGTCCACCACGCCTCCGGCGCCCCCGGGCCGCGCGCTCGCCTCGTCCACCCGCCGTCGCCTCCGCTCTCTCGCCCCGCCCACGCACCCTATCCCGGGCGTGATCCCGGCCCGGACGTACCGGGCGGCGGCCCTTGCCGGGGCGGGGCCCGCGCCGTAGTCTCTCCGCACGGCGGACCTGGTGGTCCGCAGAGCGGACCAGGAGGATGCTGTGCGCAAGTCCATCGCCACCGTCTCGCTGAGCGGCTCGCTCGGCGAGAAGCTCGCCGCCGCCGCGCGGGCCGGGTTCGACGGGGTCGAGATCTTCGAGAACGACCTCCTCGCCTGCCCGCTCGCCCCGGAGGAGGTACGGGACCGTGCGGCGGACCTCGGGCTGACGATCGACCTGTACCAGCCGATGCGCGACATCGAGGCCGTCCCCGACGGCCTGTTCGCCCGCAACCTGCGCCGCGCCGAGCGGAAGTTCGACGTCATGCGCCGGCTCGGCACCGACACCCTGCTGGTCTGTTCCAGCGTCTCGCCGCACGCCGTGGACGACGACGCCCTCGCCGCCGCCCAGCTCCACGCCCTCGCCGAGCGCGCCGGGGACGCCGGGGTCAGGATCGCCTACGAGGCGCTGGCCTGGGGGCGCCATGTCTCCACGTACGACCACGCCTGGCGCGTCGTCGAGGCGGCGGACCACCCGGCGCTCGGTGTCTGCCTCGACAGCTTCCACATCCTCTCCCGGGGCTCCGACCCCCGGGGCATCGCCGCCATCCCCGGCGAGAAGATCTTCTTCCTCCAGCTCGCCGACGCCCCCCTGATGGCCATGGACGTCCTCCAGTGGAGCCGCCACTACCGCTGCTTCCCCGGCCAGGGCGGCTTCGACGTCGCCGGAGTGGTCCGCCAGGCGGTCCTGGCGGGGTACGACGGGCCGCTCTCCCTGGAGGTCTTCAACGACGTCTTCCGGCAGGCCGAGGCGGGACCGACCGCCGTGGACGCCCTGCGCTCGCTGATCGCCCTGGAGGACGCCGCCGGGATCGCCGGACTCCCCGGACCCGTCGTCCCCTCCGGCTTCGCCTTCGCCGAACTCGCCACCCCCGACCCCGGCCCCGTCGCCGGGATGCTGGGCGCCCTCGGCTTCACCCGTACCGGCAGACACGCCACCAAACCCGTGGAGCTCTGGGCCCAGGGCGAGGCGCGCGTCCTGCTCAACACCGCCGCCACCGGCCGGCGTTCCGCCACCGCGCTCGCCGCGATCGGCCTGGAGACCCCCGACCTGCCCGGCGCCGCCCGCCGCGCCGAACGGCTCCTCGCCCCCGTCCTGCCCCGCCGCAGGGCCACCGGCGACGTACCGCTGGACGCCGTCGCCGCGCCCGACGCCACCGAACTCTTCTTCTGCGCCACCGGCCGCCCCGGACTCCCCGACTGGACCGCCGACTTCCCGCCCGTCCCCGCCCGGGGCGCGGAGCAGGGCACCGGCATCGGCCGCGTCGACCACCTGGCGCTCACCCAGCCCTGGCACCAGTACGACGAGGCCGTCCTCTTCCACCGCACCGTGCTCGGACTCAGCCCGCACGACACCGTCGACATCGCCGACCCGTACGGCCTCTTCCGCAGCCGCGCCCTCACCGGCGCCGGCGGCGAGCCCCGCCTCGTCCTCAACCTCGCCCCCGTACCCACCGGCGACACCGGCCGCGCCCAGCACCTCGCCTTCGCCACCGACGACATCACGGCCACCGCCCGGCTGGTACGGGGGCGGGGCGCGGCCCTGCTGGAGATCCCGGCCAACTACTACGACGACCTCGACGCCCGCTTCGGCCTCGCCCCCGCCGAACTGGCGGCCTACCGCGAACTGGGCATCCTCTACGACCGGGACGAACAGGGCGGCGAGTTCCGGCACTTCTACACCGCGTCCATCGGCCGGATCTTCTTCGAGGTGGTCCAGCGCACCGGCGGCTACCAGGGGTACGGCGCCCTCAACGCCCCCATCCGGCTCGCCGCCCAGCGCGCCGCCGACCACTGAGCGGAGCCGGGGCGGGGCGGTGGGAGTGGCGGAGGCCGGGAGTGGGGCGCCCGCCGGTCCATCAGGCGGACCGTCGGGGCCTTTCAGTGAGCCCGTCGCGGACCGTCGGGGCACTCAGGAACCACTCGGCGGTACCGGCCGTACGCCGCCGCCCTCGGCACCGTTCCCGGCCCCGCCCTCGGCCCCGTCCCCGTCACCCTCCCCCTGGAGGATCTGCTCCGCCCAGATCGTCTTCCCCGTCGGGTTGTGCCGGCTGCCCCACCGCTGCGTGAGCTGCGCGACCAGCAGCAGCCCCCGCCCGCCCTCGTCGAAGGCGCGCGCCCGGCGCAGATGCGGCACGGTCGTACTGGAGTCGGAGACCTCGCAGATCAGCGACATGTCGTGGATCAGCCGCAGTTGGATCGGCGGCGTGGCGTGCCGGATCGCGTTGGTCACCAGCTCGCTGGTGACCAGCTCGGTGGCGAAGATCGCGTCCTCCAGCCGCCAGTCCCGTAGCTGGGCCGTGACATATCCCCGGGTCGTGGCCACCTCGGCCGGGTCGGCGGGCACATCCCAGGTCGCCACCCGCGCCGTGTCCAGCACCTTCGTACGGGCCAGCAGCAGCGCCACATCGTCCGGCACGCCCCGCCCCGGCGGCAGCGCGCTCAGCACCGCCCCGCACGTCGCGTCCAGCGAGGCGGCGGGGCGCGCCAGCACCTCGCCGAGCACCCGCCGCCCCTCGTCCGGATCGCGCTCCCAGCCGTCGAGCAGCCCATCGGTGTAGAGCGCGATCACCGTGCCCTCCGGCAGCTCGAACTCGACCGACTCGAAGGGCAGCCCGCCCACCCCCAGCGGCGGCCCCACCGGCAGCTCCACCGGGAAGGTCCGGCCGTCCGGGGTGACCACCACCGGCGCCGGATGGCCGGCCGCCGCCAGGGTGCAGCGCCGCGAGATCGGGTCGTACACCGCGTACAGACAGGTGGCGCCCACCTCGCCCGAGGTGTGCTCGGCGCCCGCCTCCGCCGACAGCCGGATCACCAGGTCGTCGAGGTGGGTGAGGAGTTCGTCCGGCGGCAGGTCCACATCGGCGAGCGTGCGCACCGCCGTACGGAGCCGCCCCATCGTCGCCGACGCCTGGATGCCGTGCCCCACCACATCGCCCACCACCAGCGCCACCCGCGCCCCGGAGAGCGGGATCACGTCGAACCAGTCGCCGCCCACCCCCGGATGCGGCGAGGCCGGCAGATAGCGGGAGGCGATCTCCACCGCGTTCGCCCGGGGGAGATGGTGCGGCAGCAGGCTCTGCTGGAGCGCCAGCGACGTGCTCTGCTCCCGGGTGAAGCGCCGCGCGTTGTCGATGCACACCGCCGCCCGCGCGGTGATCTCCTCGGCGAGCAGCACGTCGTCAGGGACGAAGGGCCCCAGCCGCGCGGTCCGCCAGAGCACCGCGGCCCCCAGCGTCGTCCCGCGCGCCAGCACCGGTACCGCCATCATCCAGCGCAGCCCCTGACGTTCGATGAACTCCGTCCGCCGGGGGTCCTCCACGGCCCAGCGGAGCATGACCGGGTCGTCCGTCGCGACCACCACCGACCGCCCCGTGGCGAGCGACTCCGCCATGGGGCTGTAGTCCGGGTAGATCCGTACGGCGCCCACCGGCACCCCGGGCTGCGGCGGCGCCTTCCCGGCCCGTGAGTGGTGCGCCGCCCGGCGCAGCGGCACGGGCCCGGTGACCGGGCCCGGCGGCGGCTCCGAGTTGGTGTCCAGATGCTCCAGCAGATCGACGACGGCCAGGTCGGCGAGGTGCGGCACACACACCTCGGTCAGCTCCCGGGCCGTCCTGCGCACATCCAGGGTGGTGCCGATCCGCAGGCTCGCGTTGTTGAGCAGCAGCAGCCGCTGCCGGGCCAGCGACTCCTCGGTGACGTCGTTCGCGGTCAGACAGACCCCGCGCAGCCGCCCCTCGGCGTCCCGCAGCGGCGCCATCTTCGCCGACCAGGCGTGCTCCTCGGCCTCGCCCCCGGTCCGCATCACGGTACGGGCGTCGACCTCGGCGCCGGTGGCGACCGCCTCGCGCATCCGGTCCTCCAGCTCCTGGCTCTGCGGCTTGCCGCCGATCTCGGGCAGCCGCAGCCCCCGTACCTCGTCCTCCGTCAGACCGATGACGCCGCGCATCGCCGTGTTGATCCGGCGCAGCCGGAACGTCAGGTCGTAGACGGCGATGGCGGTCGGGGACTGGTCGAACGCGTAACGGGCCAGCTCGATGTCCTCGGGCACCGCCTCCGTCCCGCGCACCGCCGTGACCAGCAGCCACCGGGCGCGCGAGCCCCCCGAGCCCTCCGGACCACCGGATTCCTCCGGGCCACTCGGCCCCTCCGGACCGCCCGGCCCCTCCTGCCGGTGGGCCAGCACCGGCACCTCCACCACCCGGCCGTCCCGGTGACGCAGCCGGAGCGGCCCGTTCCACCGCACCTGCCCACCGTCGGGCCGTACCCCCTCGGGCACCCCGCCGGCCGGCACCCCGTCCGCCAGCAGCAGCGCCGCCGGGCGCCCCACCGTCTCCGCCGGCGCGTACCCCAGCAGCTCCTGAGCCCCCTCGTTCCACGAGGTCACCACGCCGTGCAGGTCCGTGGTGACCCGGGCGGTGGCGGCTGTGCTGGTCGGCGGGGGGCCCGGCCGGTCACCGGGACCGGGAGGGGAGGTGCCTTCGCGCGTCATCGTCGACCGTCCCACGTCCGCCGCACTGCCCCCGCGCGCGGCTCGGCGCCACGCCGTACGGAACCGTTCCCCAGCCTGGTGCACCCGGGCCCGGCCAACAACCCGGGCTGCTCCAGGCGAACGACCCGGCGGCGGGTGCCGGGCCGTTCGCGCGCGACGGCTCAGACGTCCCCGAGGGCCGCCGAGACCACCGCCTTCGCCTCCTCCTGGACCCGGCCGAGATGGTCCGCGCCGTGGAAGGACTCCGCGTAGATCTTGTAGACGTCCTCGGTGCCGGAGGGACGGGCCGCGAACCAGGCGTTCCGCGTCGCCACCTTGATCCCGCCGATCGGCGCGCCGTTCCCCGGCGCCTCGGTCAGCACCTCCGTCACCGGCTCCCCGGCGAGCGTCTCCGCGCCGACCTGCTCCGGCGAGAGCCGGGCGAGCACCGCCTTCTGCTCCGGCGTCGCCGGCGCGTCGATCCGCGCGTACGCCGACTCCCCGAACCGCCCGGCGAGCGCCGCGTACCGCTGGGACGGGGAGTCGCCGGTCACCGCCAGGATCTCGGCGGCGAGCAGCGCCAGCAGGATGCCGTCCTTGTCGGTGGTCCACACCGAGCCGTCCCGGCGCAGGAACGACGCCCCGGCCGACTCCTCCCCGCCGAAGCCGAGCGACCCGTCCGCCAGCCCGTCCACGAACCACTTGAAGCCGACCGGCACCTCCACCAGCGGCCGGCCCAGATCCGCCGCCACCCGGTCGATCAGCGCCGAGGAGACCAGCGTCTTGCCGATCCCGGCCGACTCCGGCCAGCCGTCGCGGTGCGTGTACAGGTAGGAGATCGCCGTCGCGAGATAGTGGTTGGGGTTCATCAGCCCGCCGTCCGGGGTGACGATGCCGTGCCGGTCCGCGTCGGCGTCATTGCCCGTGGCGATCTGGTACCGGTCGCGCCGCTCGATCAGCGAGGCCATCGCGTACGGCGACGAGCAGTCCATCCGGATCTTCCCGTCCCAGTCCAGCGTCATGAACCGCCAGGTCGGATCGGTGAGCGGGTTGACCACGGTCAGGTCGAGCCGGTGCTCCTCGGCGATCCGGCCCCAGTACGCGACCGAAGCGCCGCCCAGCGGGTCCGCCCCGATCCGTACCCCCGCCGCGCGCACCGCGTCCAGGTCGAGCACGGCCGGCAGATCGGCCACGTACGTCCCGAGGAAGTCGTACCGCCCGGTGGTGGGGGCGGCCAGCGCGCGCCGGTACGGGATCCTGCGGACGTCCTTGAGGCCGCCCGCGATCAGGTCGTTGGCACGGTCCTGGATCCAGTTGGTCGCGTCGGAGCCGGCCGGGCCGCCGCTCGGCGGGTTGTACTTGAAGCCGCCGTCGGCGGGCGGGTTGTGGGACGGGGTGACCACCACACCGTCCGCGAGCCCCGTGCTCCGGCCCCGGTTGTACGTCAGGATCGCGTGCGAGACGGCCGGGGTGGGCGTGTAGCCGTCGGCGCTGTCGGTCAGCACGGTCACGGAGTTGGCCGCGAACACCTCGACGGCGGTCACCCGGGCGGGCTCGGAGAGCGCGTGCGTGTCGGCGCCGAGGAAGAGCGGCCCGTCGATGCCCCGCAGGCTCCGGTACTCGCAGATCGCCTGGCTCGTCGCCGCGATGTGGTCCTCGTTGAACGCCGTGGCCAGGGCGGACCCGCGGTGCCCCGAGGTCCCGAACGCCACCCGCTGGCCCGGCTCCTGGGGGTCCGGGTGCAGCGTGTAGTACGCGGTCACCAGCCTGGCCACGTCCACGAGGTCCTCGGCCAGGGCCGGCTGTCCCGCTCGCTCGTGCGGCATCTGCCCACTCCTCCAGATCGGTCGGTCACTCTGTCCGGTCCATCTTCGCCGCTCCATGCCGGCCGGTCGCACCGGGTGGCGGGCGCCGCCCCGTCGTCGGGCGGACGGTGCGGCGGACACGCCGGGCGTACGGTCCCGGCTCAGCGGGCCGGGAGGCAGGTCCCGGAGGGCGGGTGGTGTGCCGTGCGGATGTGGTGGCGCATCGTGGCGGCGTCGGCGTCCAGGCCCCGGTCGGTGAAGATCGCGGCGGCCTCCCGCCAGCAGGCGACGGCCTCCTCCACCTGCCCGAGGTGGTGCAGCGAGGTGGCGAGGACGGCGAGGGGCCAGGCGAGGGTCTCCTCGTGGCTGCCGAGGGAGGCGCGGCCCAGCGCGATAGCGCGCCGGCACTCCGCGACCGCCGTGTCGTGGTCGCCGATGCCCTGCCGGCCCCGGGCGATGGTCGAGAGCGCGCACGCCTCGCCGTCGGTGTCGCCGAGCCGGTGGCGGAGCCGCGCGCTGCGGGCGGCGTGGTCGATCGCCTGCCGGTGGTTGCCGAGATCCGCGTGGAGCGCGGCGATATTGCCCTCGGCGACCGCCTCCCACCGTCCGGTGTCGAAGCCCCGGCTGAGCGTGTGCGCCGTGTCGAAATGTCCCAGCGCCTCGGCGAACCGGCTCTGTCTGCGCAGCAGTTGACCGAGTTCGGTGAGCGCGGCGATCTGGATGTGGGTGTTGCCGGCGTCCCGGGCGAGCGCCACCGCGCGGGTGAGATCCGGCTCGGCGTCGGGACGCAGCAGATGGGCGAGCGCCTCCCCGCGCGCGAGCAGGACGTTGGCCTCGTGTTCGGCCAGGCCGGAGCGGAGCGCCGCGCGCAGGGCCGCGGTGGCGGTGTCGATGCGCTCCTCCCAGCCGCCCATGAGCACGAGGAAGCCGAGGGCGTCGACGAGGTGCAGGGCGTGGCGGTGGGTCGCGGCGCGGCCTGCGGCATGGTGGAGGACGGCCACGAGGTTGGCCCGTTCGGCGGCGAACCAGGCCCAGGCGCGGTCACGGTCGGGGACGGGATGAGGATGGGCGGGTGCGGCGGGGTCGGTCACCAGCCGGGTGCAGGTGGGGTAGAGGCGGCGGTCGGCGGTGTGGGCGGTGTGCGCGTACCAGGTGAGGAGCGCGTCGAGGGCGTGGCCGCGCTCCTCCTCGCTCTCGTGTTTCCAGGCCAGTTCGTCGGCGTAGGCGCGCAGCAGGTCGTGGAAGCGGTACCGGTCGCGCCCGGACGGTTCGATGAGATGCGCGTGGGCCAGCGTGTCGATCAACTGCCGCGCCCCGCGCGGGGGAAGGCGCGCGAGGGCCGCCGCGGCGGGCACCGGGATGTCCGGGCCCGGGTGCAGGCCCAGGCACCGGAACAGGCGCGCCTGTGGTGGGGGCAGTTGGTCGTACGACCACGCGAGTACGTTGCGTACGGCGGCGTACGGGTCCTGCCCCCAGCTCAGCGCGTCGAGCCGGGAGCCCTCGTCGGTGAGTTCTGCCACGATGTCCGCGACCCGGGCGTGCTCGTGGGCCGCCGCGCGTCCTGCGGCGATCCGCAGGGCCAGCGGCAGCCGCGCGCAGAGCCGGACGAGGTGCTCCACCGCGACCGGTTCCCGGTGGGCCCGGGCGGGGCCGATGACGCCGACGACCAGGCTGAGCGCCTCGGCGGGGGAGAGCACGTCGAGGGTGAGCCGGTGGGCGGCTTCGGTGACGACCAGACCGGTCAGGCTGTCGCGGCTGGTCACCACCACCATGCACCCGGGCGCGCCCGGCAGCAGGGGCCGCACCTGTTCGGCGCTGTTGGCGTTGTCCAGCAGGATCAGCAGGCGCCGTCCCGCCGCCGTCGTGCGGAAGAGCGCCGAGCGGGCGCCGGTCCCTGCGGGCACCGCGCCCGGCGGGACACCGAGCGCGACCAGGAAGTCGTGGAGCACCTCGTCGGGGGTCGCGGGGGTGCCGGGACCGTAACCGCGCAGATCGGTGTGGAGCGTGCCGTCAGGGAAACGATTCTGGACCCGATGGGCCCAGTGCACCGCGAGCGTCGTCTTCCCCACCCCGCCCGAGCCGTCGAGCGCGGAGATCACCACGGCCCGGTCACCGGCCGGAGGCAGCAGCGCGTCGAGCGTGGCCAGGTGATCGGCGCGGCCGGTGAAGTCACGGATGGCCTGCGGAAGCTGACGGGGCACCGGCTGTGGCACGGCGGCCCGGGGCAGCCGTGGGACGGGCACGGCCCGGTCCGCCGGGGGACCTTCTCCGGACCCCCGGCGGGGGCCCGGGGTCCTGCGGGGTTCGGGGGTGCCGCGCAGGATCCGTTCGTGCAGCCGCTGCACCTCGGCCCCGGGATCGACGCCGAGTTCCTCGGCGAGGCGCGTTCTGAGGCGGTGGAAGACGTGCGAGGCGTCCGCGCGCCGGCCGCACCGGTCCAGCGCCGCCATCAGCCGCGCGTGCAGCCCCTCGCGCAGCGGATGGTCGTGCACCAGATCCACGAGATCGTCGACGACCTCCTGGTGCTCGCCGATCTCCAGCCGCCACCCGGCACAGAGCTCCAGCGCGCCGAGCCGCTGCTCGTCCAGCCGGGCGGCGCTCCTGGCCAGCGACGCGGTGCCGAGCCCGGCGAGCGCGGGACCGCGCCAGAGGCCCAGCGCGCTCCTGATCGCTCCGACCGCCCGGTCGAGGGCGCCCTCGACGGCGTGGCGGCGGGCCTCCGCGACGGCGGCGGCGAACCGGAGGGAGTCGAGGTCCTCCTCGCCGACGCAGATCCGGTAGCCGGGTTCCTCGGTACGGATGAGGCGCCGGTCCGGGTCGCCCAGGCGTTCGCGCAGTGCCGAGACGGAGTTCCGTACCTGCTTGACGGCGGTGACGGGCGGCTCGTCGTCCCAGATCTGCTCGGCGAGCCTGGCGAGCGGCACCACCGAGTTCGGCGCCAGCAGCAAGGTGGCCAGCACCCGTTGACGACGCGCCCCGGGCACCGCCACCCGCTCGGATCCGGTCCAGACCTCAAGTGCGCCGAGTACGCGAAAGTCCATCCCCCGAACTTTCCTCTCGCTGAAAGTAACTGGATGAAAGCATAGCGTTCGCGCCCCATGTCCTGCCCAACGGCCGGTGGTGACGAGGTGAGGACGCCGTGAGGACGGCGCGCGAGACGGTGATCCCGTCCTCGCCCGTTCCCGGGCGGTCCATCGGTCGATCGAGGAGATCAACATGGGGCTCAAGGAAACCTTCACCCGGCTCGCCGGCGCGAGCGCGGCGATCGCGTGCGGCGCGACGCTGCTGGCCGGCGGCGCGGCCTCGGCGCAGGCGGCGCCGGCCGCGCGGGCACCACAGGCGGTCAACTACCAGGTGGCCAACGGCAACAACCGCAACGCCTGCCTCCAGGTGTCGAACACCTCGGGAGGCAAGGGGGACATCGTCCTCGGTACGTGCGACCGCAGCGCCAAGCAGGTCTGGCGGATCGCCGGCGGTGTCTTCAGCAACCCCGCTTCGGGCCACTGCCTCGACGGAAACGGCGCGGACGTCTACACGCACAAGTGCAATGGCGGCAAGTATCAGAAGTGGAGCACCACGTCCGGCAGTCCGAAGTACATCAAGCACACCGAGAGCGGCAGGTACCTGCACGCGAGCGGAAAGGTGGGCTCCGAAGTCGGCTTCCAGCCCACCACCGGAACGTCGTCCCGCTGGGTGATCACCAAGGTGTGAACCGGACGTCCCCGTGAACACGGCGGGCCGCCCACCCGGCGGCCCGCCGGCACCTCGTGGGCGCCGCGCCGTTCACTCCGGGGCGACCGTCGACGCCCGTACCATCAGCTCCGGAGTGAACCGGCGCGACCGGGCGGGACGCCCCTCCACCATCCCCACCAGCGCGGTCGCCGCCCGCTCGCCCATGTCCCGCATGGGGGAGCGCACCGACGTGAGCGGGATGGGCAGTTGGGCCGAGAGCGGTACATCGTTGAAGCCCGCCACAGCGACATCCCGGCCCGGCACCAGACCCGAGGCGCGCAGCGCGCCCATCACCCCGATCGCGGCGAAGTCGTTGACCGCGAAGACCGCGGTGGGGCGCGGCTCGGCGGCGAGCAGCCGGTGGGCGGCGCGTTCGCCGCCGTGCACGTCGAACGGCGCGTTGACCACCAGCGCCGGATCCACCGGCACCCCCGCCTTCGCGAACGCGTCGGTGAACCCCTTCGTCCGCTCCACCCCGGTGGAGGCGTACGGCTCGCCCGCCACCACCGCCACCCTGCGATGCCCCAGCTCCAGCAGATGCTCCGCCACCAGCCGGCCGCCGACTATGTCGTCGCAGGTGAACGAGGTGACCCCGGGCAGCCGCCGGGAGACCAGCGCCACCGGCACACCGCGCGCCACGAGTTCGGCGGCGAGCGTCGTGTCGCCGCGCGCGTCCCCGAGCAGCAGCCCGTCCACCCGCAGCGCCAGCAGCCGCTCGACCTTGGCGCGCTGCACGGCCGGGTCGTCCCCGGTGTTGGCGACCACCGCCTGGTATCCGGCCGCCGCCGCGCCCGCCTCGATCCCCTCGTACACCGTGGCCAGCACGATGTCGGTGAGCCGGGGGACCAGCACCCCCAGCAGCCGGGAGCGCCCGGTGCGCAGGCTGGACGCGGCCGGGTGCGCGACATAGCCGAGCCGGCGCGCCGACTCCCGCACCCGCTCGGCCGTGGCCGCGCCCACCCCGGCGCCGTCCCGCAGCGCCCGGGACGCGGTGGACTGGTGGACCCCCGCGTCGGCGGCCACATCGGCCAGGGTCACACCGTTCTCGCCCGGCTCGCGGGCGTCGCGGCCGGCTGCCGGCTGTCGTCTCAAGGCCGTGGTCCTCGTTCCTGTCCTGCGGGGCGGGCGCCTCCCCCGGGCGAGTGCCCGCGTTTCCGGAACCATCATCTTCCATGAAGATCCGATCACAGGGGTTGCCCTCCGGGGGGAGGATGGCGCATGGTTGCGCAATCGTTCTCGCAATCGATTGTGGAGCCTCGTATGCAGCTTCGTCTCATCGGCACGGGTGGCACCATCGCCAGCCGCTCCACGCCCGCCGGACGCGTCGCCTCCGTCCCGGTGAAGGAGCTGCTGGACACCGCCCGCGCCTTCCCCGTACCGGAGCACGCCGAGGTGACCTGCGAGGAGCTGGGCCTGCGCGCCAGCTTCTCGCTGGGGCTGACCGACCTCGCGGCCCTCGCCGGAGCCGTCGGTGAGGCCCTGCGCGAAGGCGCCGACGCCGTGGTCGTCACCCACGGCACGGACTCCCTGGAGGAGACCGCGTTCGCGCTCTCCCTGGTCCACGCCGACGACCGCCCCGTCGTCCTCACCGGCGCCCAGCGCCCCGCCGACGACCCGGCGGCGGACGGGCCCCGTAACCTCGCCACCGCCCTGACCTGGGCCGCCCACCCGGCGGCCCGGGGGCACGGGGTCGGCGCGGTCTTCGACGGCGCGGTCTGGCCCGCCATCGGGCTGCGCAAGACCGACACCCTGGCACCCGCCGCCTTCGGCGCCCCCGGCCGGGGCCCGGTCGCCCGGGTGGACGACGGGCGGGTCCGGCTGATCGGCCGCCCGCCCCGTCCCGCCCCGCTGCTCGCCGCCGACGACCTCGGCCGGCTGCCGCGGGTGGACATCGTCCCGCTCTACGTCGGCTGCGACACCGCGCTGCTGGACGCCTCGGTGGCGGCGGGCGCGCGCGGCGTGGTGCTCTGCGCCTTCGGCGCGGGGAACGCGCCGCCGGAGATCACCGAAGCGGTCGCCCGGCTGGTGGCCGACGGGATCGCCGTCGCCGTCGCCAGCCGCGTCCCGGTCGGGGCCACCTCGGCGGCGTACGGCGCGGGCGGCGGCGCCGACCTGCTCAGGGCGGGCGCGGTCTTCGCCTCGGACCTCTCCCCGTGGCACCTGCGGCTGCTCCTGGGCGCCGCGCTGCACCGGGCGGCGGACCGGGGCCCCGCCGGGGCCGCCGCCGTGATCCGGTCCTGGCTGGCGGACGCGGGGCACTTCGCCCCGGCGGGATGACACCGCACGTACCGGCACCGTACGTACGGACACCGCACACACCGGTGGACCACACACACCGCACACCACACACACCGACATCCCAACGCACACGCACGAGGAGTACCGACATGGCGAAAGAGATTCTGGTTGCCTATGGCGTCGACGTCGACGCGGTCGGCGGTTGGCTCGGCTCGTACGGGGGAGAGGACTCCCCCTGCGACATCTCCCGCGGCCTCTTCGCGGGCGAGGTGGGCGTGCCCCGGATGCTGGAGCTGTTCCGGCGCCGGGGGATGACCACCACCTGGTTCTGGCCGGGGCACTCCATCGAGACCTTCCCCGAGGAGTTCGAGGCGTGTACCGCCGCGGGACACGAGATCGGGGTGCACGGCTACAGCCATGAGAACCCGATCGCGATGAGCCGGACCCAGGAGTCCGACATCCTCGACCACTGCATCGACCTCATCACCACCCGCACCGGGCGACGGCCCACCGGCTATGTCGCGCCCTGGTGGGAGTTCTCCCCGGTCACGAACGAACTCCTGCTGGAGCGGGGCATCGCGTACGACCACTCGCTGATGCACCGGGACTTCGAGCCGTACTACGTACGGGTCGGCGACACCTGGTCGAAGATCGACTACGACCGTCCTGCGGCGGAGTGGATGAAGCCGCTGGAACGCGGCGAGGAGACCGACCTGGTGGAGATCCCGGCCAACTGGTACCTCGACGACCTGCCCCCGATGATGTTCGTCAAGGCGAGCCCCAACAGCCATGGTTTCGTCAGCCCGCGCGACCTCGAACAGATGTGGCGCGACCAGTTCGACTGGGTGTACCGGGAGAACGACTACGCCGTCTTCACCATGACCGTCCACCCCGACGTGTCGGGACGCCCGCAGAACCTGATGATGCACGAGCGGCTGATCGACCACATCGACCGCCACCCGGGCGTCCGCTGGGTCACCTTCGACGAAATCGCCCAGGACTTCGTGCGCCGCCGCCCCCGGGGCTGAGGGGCCGGGCCGGCCGGTCCCCGCGCGCCGCACCGGCGCTCCACCCCCGCCGTACCGTTTTCCCGCACCACCGCACCACCGCACCACCGCACCATTTCGCCACCGCTCCATCGCACCACCGCTCCCCGCACCGCCTTCGCAGCGGCCTCGGCCCCGGCCCCGGCACCCCGCCTCGGCCCGACCCCCGGCCACGGTGTGGCGCCGCCCCGGCACCCCGGGGCGGCGCCGGGCCGGGGCCCCTCCTCCCGGTCCCTCGTTTCTCCGGACCGTGTTCCCTTCCCCGGACCCACAGCGGCGCGCCGCACCGCGCGGCAGCGCACCGGAGTCCCCCTCCGCGTCCCCTTCACACCTTGGCCATGGCTTTGGCCTTCGCCTTCGTACGTATCGGAGTTCCGCCGTGCACTCGTCAGCGACCCCTTCAGCGTCCCCCTCGTCGACCCCTCCACCCGCCGCCCGGAGAACCGATGACGCCGCCGGTGCCCCCGGCGTCGGCCCGGCGGCGGGGACCCCGTCCCGTAAGCTCGTCGTCCGCGCCTCGGTCATCTGTTTTCTGGCCTGGGTCTTCAGCGTCTACGACTTCACCCTCTTCGGGACCCTGCTCCCGAAGATCGCCGAGGACTTCGGCTGGTCCAACGCCACCGCCGCCAATGTCGTCACCGGGGTCACCGCGGGAACCTTCGTGGTCTCGCTCTGCGTCGGCCCGATCCTCGACCGCTTCGGCCGCCGTCCGGCCCTGATGATCACCTCGGCCGGTGCCGCGCTCACCTCCGCGGCGACCGCGCTGGCGGCCGGGCCGCTCTCCATGGTGGGCATCCGGGCCTTCTCCGGGTTCGGCTACTCCGAGGAGGTCGTCAACACCGTCTACCTCAACGAGATCTACGGGAAGCACCCCCGGCGCGGGCTGTACTTCAGCTTCGTCCAGAGCGGCTGGCCGGTCGGCGCGCTGGTGGGGGCCGGGGTGACGGCGCTGACCCTGCCCACCTTCGGCTGGCGCGGCAGCTTCATGATCGCCGCGATCCCCGCGCTGGTGATCGCGGTGCTGATGCGGACCCTGCCCGAGTCCCCGGTCTTCCTCGGCCTGAGGAAGGCCCGTGCGCTGCGGGCCGAGGGGCGTGCCGCCGAGGCCGCCGCCGTCGAGAAGGCGGCCGGGATAGCCACCGGCGAGACCAAGGCGGGGCTGCGCGAGGTCTTCACCCCGGCGCTCCGCCGCCACACGCTCTGCCTCTCGGCGGCGTGGCTGCTGAACTGGATGGGCATCCAGATCTTCTCGGTGCTCGGGACGACCGTGCTGGTCGAGGCGAAGGGCGTCTCGTTCAGCAGCGCGCTGCTGGTGCTGGTCCTCGCCAACCTGGCCGGTTTCTTCGGCTACGTCTTCCACGGCTGGCTCGGTGACCGCGCGGGCCGCCGTACGACCATCATCATCGGGTGGGGATGCGGGGCCGCGGCCATGACCGCGATGCTCTTCGGGCCCACCGCGACACCGGCCGTGATCGGCCTGTACGCGCTCGGGCTGTTCTTCCTGACCGGCCCGTACTCGGCGATGCTCTTCTACATGAGCGAGTCGTTCCCCGAGAACGTCCGGGGGCTCGGCTCCAACGTCGCCCACACCATGGGCCCGGTGGGCGCCATCGTCGGCTCCGCACTGCTCAGCGGGCTGCTCGCGGGCGGGGCGTCGATGACGGTCGCCGCGTTCACGGTGGGGTCGCTCGGAATCCTCGGCTCGGCGCTGGTGATGTTCGGCGCGCGCGACGTCGACCGGCGGACCGACCCGACGCCGGACGCGCCCGGGACGGCGTGAGCGCGCGACCGCGCCCGGGGGCCGGACGCCGTGTGTGCGGGCGACGGGCCCCCCACGCAGCGACCGGCCCCGACCTGGCACCCCGACACCCAAGCGCGGCTGGGGGGCCGGCCGTCCGGCGTCCGGCCCGGCCGTTCAGTCGTCCGGTCATCTGACGGCCCCCGGCCGTCCTGGCGGCGCTTTGCCCCGACCCCTTCCACAAGTCCCCGGCTTTCTTCCCCTTCCCCTTCCCCTTCCTCCGGCCCCCTTCCCCATTTCCCCCTCGCCCTTCCACTCTTCGACAGGGAGACCCAGCCCATGACTGCGCAGACCATCGACCGCCCGCGTGGCGCCGCCCTCATCACCGGAGGCGCCAGCGGTATCGGCCGGGCGACGGCCGTTGCCTTCGCCGAGGCGGGTATCGACAGCGTGATCGGCTTCCATGCCGCCGATCCGCACGACCCGGCCGAGACCGTCGAGGCGGTACGCGCCGCCGGCGGGCGATGTCTCGCCGTCGAGGCGGATGTCGCGAGCGCCGCGGGCCCGGAGCGGCTGGCGCAGGCCGCGGTGGACACGTACGGGCGGCTCGACATCGCCGTCGCGGCCGCCGGCATCCTGCGCCGGGCGCCCCTCGCCGCCCTTAGCGACGAGGTGTGGGACGACATGCTCGGTGTCGACCTCACCGGCGTGCTGCGCACCTTCCGCTCCGCCGCCGCGCGGATGACCGGACCGGGCGCGCTGCTCGCCGTCTCGTCCATCGCGGGCGGGGTGTACGGGTGGAGCGAGCACGCCCATTACGCCGCCGCCAAGGCCGGGGTGCTCGGCCTGGTCCGCTCCCTCGCGGTGGAACTCGCCCCGCGCGGGATCCGGGCCAACTCGATCATCCCCGGGCTGATCGAAACCCCGCAGTCGCTGGACGCGCGCAACTCGCTCGGCCCCGAGGGGCTGCGGGCGGCGGGTGCGGGCATTCCGGCGGGGCGGGTCGGGCGCCCGGAGGAGGTGGCCGCGGCCATCCGCTTCCTCTGCGCGCCCGAGGCCTCGTACATCACCGGCCAGCAACTCGTCGTGGACGGCGGCCTGACGGTCCGCTTCCCCGACTGACCGACCAGCGGAGCCGGCCCGACCGGCCCGGCCGACGCGGTCGGTTCGACTGATCCGGTCGGCACGCTTCATCCCGCCGGCCCGTTCGGCCGACCTCCGTCCCATCCGGCTCATCGGGACCCGCCGCTCACCTCACCCCATCCGCCCACACCCGCCACAGCCTCCCAGGGAGCCTCCATGACCACCCCGCCCCAGCCTCCGCCCCGAGCCCCGCGTACCGTTCTGATCACCGGCGCGGCCAGCGGTATCGGTGCCGCCGTCGCCGAGGCGTTCGCCCGTGAGGGGGACCGGCTCGCCCTCGCCGACCGGGACGGTGCCCGGCTGGCGGCCCTGCGCGAGCGGCTGCCCCGTACCGCCGCCGCCGTCACCCTGCACACCCTCGACGTCGCCGACGCCGACCAGGTCCGTACCACCGTCGACGACGTCGTACGGGACCACGGCGGGGTGGACGTCCTCGTCAACTCGGCGGGCATCCTCACCGAGGTCCCGCTGGTCGAGATGGAGCCGTCCGTCTGGGACCAGACCCTCGACGTGGACCTCCGTGGCGTCTTTCTGAGCTGCCGCTACACCCTGCCCCACATGATCGCGCGGGGCGGTGGCCGGATCGTCAACATCGCCTCGCAGCTCGGTCAGAAGGGCGGCGAGGGGCTGACCCACTACTCGGCAGCGAAGGCCGGTGTCATCGGCTTCACCAAGGCGCTCGCCCGCGAGGCCGCGCCGCGCGGCGTCCTGGTCAACGCGGTCGCCCCCGGGCCCGTGCACACCCCGCTCGTCGACGGGCTCAGCCCGGAGTGGAAGCGCGCCAAGGAGGCGGAGCTGCCGCTCGGCAGATTCGGGCGTCCCGAGGAGATCGCGCCGACCGTGCTGCTGCTCGCCTCCGACCCCGGCGGCAACCTGTACGTGGGCCAGACCCTCGGCCCCAACAGCGGCGACGTGATGGCATGACCGGGTGGTACGGGGCCCAGATGGCCCACGGGGCCAACGGGGTCCGTGGGGCTCGCAGGGCCCGTGGGGCTAACGGGGCCCACAGGGCCCACGGAGGCTGCGGGGGCTCCGGAGCGGGAACGTCGCCCACGGGCCCTGCCGGGCGGAGGTGAGCGGGCGTGTGCGGGGCGTGCGGGCGGACCCCGACCCGGTGGACGGAGCGCGTGGCGCCGCTCGGGCCCGGCGGTACGGCCGCCCGGCACCGTACGGTACGGCGGCTGCTGGCCGGGACCCGGCTCACCGCCCGGCCCTGGCCCGGCGGCTGGCAACTCGCCGACCGGGCGGGCCGCTGGCGCCACTGCGACGGGCTCGACGCGCTCTTCACCGCCGTACGCGCCCTGTACGGGCCGGTGATCACCCCCGACCTCGGTGACACCACCACGGAGTGGAGCCTGCCCGAGCCCTCAGCGCCCGATCCGCACGCCGTGGTCGTCTGGACGGCGGCGGCACTCCACGCGGGGCCGCCCCCGGGTCCGCTCACTGTCCACGCGGCGGGCTGGTCACTGGTCCGCGCGGGCGCGGAGGGCGGGGAGGGTGCGGCGGTGACCGTAACCCAGCGGGATCCAGGGAGTCCGGAGGGGCCAGAGGGGCCGGAGGGGCCGGAGGGTCCGGTAGTCGGGGGAGTGCGCGTCGTGGCGGCCCGGGGCGCTCGTTCGCTCGCCCTGGATCTGGCGCGCGCCTGCGCCCCGGCTCCTGAGGGCGCCGGCTGAGGGCGCCGGGCGATGCCCGGTACGCGGGCGGCGGTGCCCGGGCCCGCCGAGGCCTGCCCGGGGCGAGTGCGGACGGCCCGTTCGCTACGATGGCCGGCCAGGGGTGCCGTACGCCGCCGTACGTCCCTGGGCGTCGTTCCCGCACCATCGAAGGGGTCGAGATGGCTACCATCAGGGACGTCGCCCAGCGCGCCGGAGTCGCGCCCAGCACCGTCAGTTATGTCTTCAACGGGTCGCGTTCGATATCCGAGGAGACCCGCAGACGCGTCCAGGAGGCCGTGGACGCCCTCGGCTACCACCCCCGCGCCAGCGCCAGGACCCTGCGCTCCAGCCGTACCCACGTGATCGCCCTCGCCCTGCCGCGCGCCGCCGGTGAACGGCACGCCGTGGACGGGCGGTTCGCCATCGAGGTCAGCGACGCGGCCAACTCCCTCGGCTACGACCTCCTGTTGACCACCTCCCAGGACAAGGCGGAGGGGCTGCGGCGGGTGGCGCTCAGCGGGCTCGCGGACGCCGCCGTCCTGATGGCCGTCGACATGGAGGACGCCCGGATCGACGTCGTACGGGAGCTGGTGTTCCCCGCGGCCCTGATCGGGCGCCCCGCCGACGAGGACGCCCTGCCCTGGACCGACCTCGACTGGGAGGAGGCGGCGGCGCTCGCGGTCCGTGAGCTCGCCGCCGCGGGCCACCGCGAGCTGGTCTATCTGGCGCCCGGCGAGCCGGAGGTGCGCGGCCGGCGCTCCTACGCGCTGCGCGGGATCGCCGGAGCGCGCCGGGGCGCCCGTACCACCGGAGCCGCCGTCCAGGTCGTCCACGCGGTCGGCGACCCCGCCCAACTCGCCCACCGGCTGCGGGGGCTGCTGGGGGAGCGGGCGGCGGACGGCACCCGGCTGCCGGGGAGCGGGCGCAGCGCGGAGCCGCCGCCGACCGCGCTGGTCGTCCAGCACCCCTCCGCGCACCACCACATCCTGGCCTCCGTGACGGCCGCCGGGCTCCGGGTCCCCGAGGACGTCACCGTCGTCGTCATCGGTACGCTGCCGGGCGACCCGTCGAGCACCCGGCTGCCCCGGATCGAGCTGCCGGCCCGGACGCTGGCCACCGAGGTCACCCGGCTCGCGGTCGCCGCCGCCGCGGCCCTGCGCGAGGAACCGGGGCGGGGAGCGGGACGGGACGCCGGGCCGGGGGCACGTCTGCTCGCCGACTCCGTCGGCCACCTGCTGATACCTCCGGTGCTGCTCCCGGGCGCGACGCCCCTCGGCCCGCCCCCGGAGTGAGCCCGGCGGACAGCGGCCCGCTCCGTACCGCTTGACGGTCCGTCGCTGTACCGGCTCACCGTCGCATCGCCTGCATCGCCTGCATCGCCTGCATCGCCTGCATCGCCTGCATCGCCTGCATCGCCTGCATCGCCTGCATCGCCTGCATCGCCGGTGACGCCTGTGTCGCCCGTGACGCCTGTGCCGCCGTCCAGGCGCGTTGGCCCATCGGGCTGGACCCCGCCGGCAGGATCCCACCGGCAGGACCCCACCCGCAGACCCCGTCCCGCCTCTTGTCGCCGTTTCGGGGAGCGCCTAGCATCTCCGCAGCGTTCGATCGAATCGATTCGACGCCGGTCCTCTCCTGCCCCAGCCGCTCGCCGCTCCGCCCTGCCCAACCCCCCACGCCTCCGTCTCCATACAGCGTCGTAGACCGAACGGAGCACCCTTCCCATGCACCCGATCCGCCGACTCCGGCCGCCCGCCGTGGTCCTCACCGCGCTGGTCGCGCTCGCCCCGCTCGCCGGGTGCGCGCGGCTGCCCGACCCCGGGACCTTCACGGTCCTCAACTCGGCCACCGACACCCACGAGCACGACGCGCAGCAGGAGTTCTTCGACCGCTGCGCCGAGCCGCTCGGCGTGAAGGTGCGGCAGACCAGCGTTCCCGCGCCCCAAGTGGCCGCCAAGGCGCTGCGGATGGCCTCGTCGCATTCGTTGACCGACATCCTGGAACTCGACGGCTCCGAGCTGCCGCAGTTCGCCGACACCGGCGGTCTCGTGCCGCTCAAGGAGGCCGGGGTGGACGTGGCCGGGATGTCGCCGGGCGCCGTCTCCATGGGCTCCTTCCAGGGGGAGCAGTACGGCATCGCGCGCTCCGTCAACTCCCTCGCCCTGATCTACAACGTCGACCTGCTCCGCAAGGCGGGCGTCGAACCGCCCACCACCTGGGACGAGTTGAAGGTCGCCGCGAAGAAGCTCACCCAGGGGCGCACCTTCGGGATGGCCTTCAGCGCCACCCCGGACGCCGACGGGGTCTACCAGTTCCTGCCGTTCTTCTGGTCGGCCGGCGGCGACGAGGCCCATCTCGACGACGGGAAGGGGGCCCCTGCCCTGCGGTTGTGGAAGGAGCTGATCGACGACCGGTCCGCCTCCAGCGCCGTCGTCACCTGGAACCAGCAGGACGTCAACGACCAGTTCATCGCCGGCCACGCCGCGATGATGGTCAACGGCCCCTGGCAGGTACCGGTGCTGAGCGAGCACAAGGACGTGAACTGGGCCGTCGCCACCATCCCCGTCCCGGTCGCGGGACGGCCCCCCGTGCCGCCCATCGGCGGGACGGTCATGACGCTGCCCCGCACGGGTGACACCGCGCGCCAGCGGACCGCCGCCAAGATCCTCAACTGCCTCAACGAGCAGCGCAACCAGATCGACTGGGGCGAGTCCGTCTACAACGTGCCCACCCGCACCGCCGCCGCGGCGGCCTACAAGGAGCAGAACCCCAAGCTGGCGGCCTTCGCCGACGAGGTCGCCACCGCACGCTCCCGCACCGACCGGGTCGGAGCCCGCTGGCCCGTCGTCTCCGACGCCCTCGCGGGCGCCTTCCAGTCCGTGCTGACCGGCCGGGCCACCCCCGAAGCCGCCCTGAAGCAGGCCCAGGCACGGGCCACGGCCGGCGAGTGAGCCGAGGAGGCCCTGTCATGACCCATACGACCCCTGCCGCCGTACCGCCGTCCGACGCCCCTGGCGCATCCGGTGCGTCCGACGCCTCCGGCCTGAACGAGTCCGCCGGCGGTACGGCCGGTACGGCCGGTACGCCGGCCGGCGGGCCATCGGGCGGCGCCGGCGCCGCCGTCCGCCGTACCGCCCTGCTCCGCTGGCTCTTCGTGCTGCCCGCCGTTCTCTATCTGCTCGCCTTCTTCGGGTATCCGCTCGTGCGCAATGTCGTCATGAGCTTCCAGCACTACACCCCGCACACCTTCTTCACCGGCGAGTCGCCCTTCAACGGGCTCGCCAACTGGCGCGCCGTGCTGAGCGATCCGCTCTTCACCGGCTCCCTCTGGCACACCCTGGTCTTCACCGTGGGCTCCCTGCTCGGCCAGTTCACCATCGGCCTCGCGCTCGCGGTCTTCTTCTCGCGCCGGTTCCGGCTCTCCGGAACCGTCCGTGCCGTCCTGCTGCTGCCCTGGCTCGTCCCGATGGTCGTCTCGGCCGTCGTCTGGCGCAAACTCCTCGATCAGGAGACCGGTGTCCTCAACACCCTTCTGATGGACCTGCACCTCACCTCCTCCGCCGTGCCCTGGCTCAGCAGCCCCCACGTGGCCCTGTTCTCCGCGATCCTCGTCAACATCTGGATCGGCGTCCCGTTCAACATGGTGATCCTGCACGGCGGGCTCCAGGAGATACCCCGCGACCTGTACGAGGCCGCCGCGCTCGACGGCGCCGGAGCCTGGCGTACGTTCCGCGACCTCACCCTGCCGCTGCTGCGGCCGGTCGTCACCGTGGTGCTCATCCTCGGCTTCATGTCCACCGTGAAGATCCTCGATCTGATCCTCGCGCTCACCGGCGGCGGCCCCGCCGACGCCACCCAGACGCTCGGCACCGTCACCTATCAACTCTCCTTCCAGCAGCTCAACTTCGGGCAGGGCGCCGTGGTCGGCAATGTCCTCCTGCTGACCAGCGCGGTCTTCGCCGTGCTCTATCTCCGCGCCAACCGCTCCGACTTCGGCCAGGGGAAGTGACCGCCATGTCCAGCACCGTCACCACAGGAGTCACCGCGGCGGCCACCGCCCGCCGTCGCTCCCGTCGCTCCCGTCGTTCCTGGGGGGAGACCGCCGCCGCGCTGGTCATCCTGGCCGTCCTGCTCTTCCCGCTCTACTGGATGGTCAACATCGCCCTCCAGCCCGGCGAGAGCCTGGCCGCCACCGACTGGCTGCCCACCAGCCCCGGCTGGGACAACTTCCAGCGGGCGCTGAGCAGCCAGGGCGGCTCCCTCGCGACCAGCCTCTTCGTCGCCCTCGGCGCCGTGGTGGTCTGTCTCGCCCTGGCCGCGCCCGCCGCGTACGGCCTGGCCCAGCTCGGGCTGCGCGGCGGCCGTACGATGGTCTTCGCCACCCTGGTCACCCAACTGGTCCCCGGCATCGTCATCGCCAACGCCCTCTACAGCGCCTATGTCGAACTCCGCCTGATCAACTCCCCGTTGGGGCTGATCCTCGCCGATGCCTCGCTCGGGGTGCCGTTCTCCATCGTCCTGCTGCGCGCCTTCATGGTCTCGATCCCGCGCGAGGTGGTGGAGGCGGCCCTGGTCGACGGCGCCAACCGGTTCACCGCCTTCGTCCGCATCGTCCTGCCGATGAGCCGCAACGCCCTCATCACGGCGGGCCTGTTCAGTTTCCTCTTCGCCTGGTCCGACTTCATGTTCGCGCTGACCCTCAACACCACCGACGACATCAAACCCATCACGCTCTCCATGTACGAGTACATCGGCGCCCATGTCAGCGACTGGGGCGCGGTGATGGCGACCGCCGTCGTCTCCGCGGTGCCCGCGGCGATCCTGCTGGTCGTGGCCCAGAAGTACGTGTCCGCGGGGATCACCGGCGGGTCGGTGAAGTGAAGTGACCCGCCCCACGCGAACGGCCGTCGCCCGGACGCTCCCTTGAGCAGACGCCATCTCGCAGCAGCAGCCCCTCACACAGAGCAGGAGCACTCATGAAGTTCACCGACGGGTACTGGCAGATGCGCCCCGGTGTGACCGCGCGGTACGCGGTCTCCGTCGCCGACACCGACATCACCGACGACCGGGTCACCCTCTACGCGCCGGTGGGCAAGGTCACCCACCGGGGTGACACGCTCAACGCCCCGCTCCTGACGGTGGATTGCTGGTCGCCCGCCGAAGGCGTCATCGGGGTCCGCGTCACCCACCACGGCGGACGGGCGCCCAGGACACCGCGGTTCGCGCTCCGTACCGGTGAAGGGGGCGATGGCCGAGGCGGGTCCGGCAAGGTGGTCCGGGAGGGGACCACCGTCGAACTCGTCTCGGGCGAGCTCTCGTTGCGTACCGGCACCGGCCCCGACGAGCCCTGGCGGCTCGACTTCACCGCCGGCGGCCGGAGCCTCACCTCCATCGGGGCCCGCGGCGCCGGCTTCGCCACCGACGGGGACGGCCGGCACTTCATGGTCGCCCAGCACGCCCTCGCCGTCGGGGAGAGCGTCTACGGTCTCGGCGAGCGGTTCACCCCGTTCGTCAAGAACGGGCAGACCGTGGACATCTGGCAGGCGGACGGCGGCACCAGCAGCGAACAGGCGTACAAGAACGTCCCGTTCCACCTCACCACCCGGGGGTACGGCGTCTTCGTCAACCACCCGGGCCAGGTCTCCTACGAGGTCGGCTCCGAGGCCGTCGGCCGGGTCCAGTTCAGTGTCGAGGACCAGAGCCTGGAGTTCTACGTCATCCACGGCCCGGGACCCCGCGAGATCCTCGCCCGGTACACCGCCCTCACCGGCCGCCCCGCGCTGCCGCCCGCCTGGTCGTTCGGGCTGTGGCTCTCGACCTCCTTCACCACCTCGTACGACGAGGCCACCGTCAACCGGTTCGTGCAGGGCATGGCCGACGCCGAGATCCCTCTCAGCGTCTTCCACTTCGACTGCTTCTGGATGCGCGAGTACCAGTGGAGCGACTTCACCTGGGACCCGGACGTCTTCCCCGACCCCGAGGGCATGCTCGCCCGGCTCCATGAGCGCGGGCTGCGGGTCTGCGCCTGGATCAACCCGTACATCGCGCAGAAGTCCGCCCTCTTCGCCGAGGGCATGGCCGCCGGATATCTGCTGAAGCGGCCCGACGGCGACATCTGGCAGTGGGACCGCTGGCAGCCCGGCATGGCGCTCGTCGACTTCACCAACCCGGCCGCCCGCACCTGGTACGCCGAGAAGCTGCGGGTCCTGCTCGACCAGGGCGTCGACTGCTTCAAGACCGACTTCGGCGAGCGCGTCCCCCTCGACGTGGCCTGGCACGACGGCTCCGACCCGGAGCGCATGCACAACTACTACACCCAGCTCTACAACGAGACCGTCTTCGCCCTCCTGCGCGAGGTACGCGGCGAGGGCGAGGCCATCGTCTTCGCCCGCTCCGCGACCGCCGGCGGCCAGCGGCTCCCCGTCCACTGGGGCGGCGACTGCGAGTCCACCTTCGAGGCGATGGCCGAATCGCTGCGCGGCGGACTCTCGCTGGGCCTCTCCGGCTTCGGCTTCTGGAGCCATGACATCGGCGGCTTCGAGGGCACCCCGAGCCCGGCGGTCTTCAAACGCTGGGTCCAGTTCGGCCTGCTCTCCTCGCACAGCAGGCTCCACGGCTCCAAGTCCTACCGGGTCCCGTGGGACTACGGGGACGAGGCCGTCGAGGTCACCCGCGCCTTCACCCGGCTCAAGCACCGGCTGATGCCGTACCTCTACCGCGCCGCGCTCCAGGCCAGGGACGCCGGCACCCCCGTCATGCGCGCCATGGTGCTGGAGTTCCCCGACGATCCGGCCTGCCACCCGCTCGACCGGCAGTATCTCCTCGGCGACGACCTGCTGGTCGCCCCGGTCTTCACCGAGGACGGCACCGTCGACTACTACGTGCCCGAGGGCGTCTGGACCAACATCCTCACCGGCGCCCAGGTCACCGGGCCCGGCTGGCGGCGCGAGACCCACGGCTTCGGCACCCTGCCGCTGCTCGCCAGGCCCGGCTCGGTGATCCCGTTCGGCGCCGACGACGAGGGGCCCGTCTCCGACTGGGCGGACGGGGTGACGCTGCGGGTGCACACCCCGGCCGACGGCGCGGAGACCGTCACCACCGTCCCCGCCCCCGACGGCTCGGGCGCCGCCGCCGTCTTCACCACCCGGCGGCGCGGCGCCGAACTGACCGTCGAGACCGACAGCCCCCTGCCCTGGCGCCTCCTCCTGACCGGCGCCGCCCCCACCGGCGACACAGGCAGCGCCGTCGGCGCCGTTGACGACCCGCCCGGCGCGCTCCACTCCGCCCCGGCCGGCACGCCCCGGCTGGTGGTCCGGCTGAGCTGAGGTACGGCCGTATCGGCCACACGCCCCCGGCGGGTGACCCGGCGCCCTCCATGAATGTGGCAGCATGGCCGCATTTGTGACGGTTGGCTGAGGTTCGCACCCTCTGGGGGTACGTGTGGCCGCACGCGGCGGTACGGACGGAGGCCCGGCACCGGACGGCGGGGCACCACGGGACGGCGCGCCCCCGGGACCACCGGCGCCGGGCCTGGACCGGGACCGGGACAGGAGCCGGGGCATGGACAGGGACCGGTACTGGAGCCGGGACCGGGGCCTGGACCAGGGCCGGGGTCTGGACCGAGGCCCGGATCATGGCCGGGACCGGATCCAGGACCCGCGCCGCCCCGGAGCACCCCGGCTCCCCGGCCCCGGGGTGCTCCGGCGCCTCGGGGCCTGGTGTGCGCGCCACTCCGTCCTGGTCGTCGTCGGCTGGCTGCTCGCCCTCGGCGGGGTGCACGCGCTCCAGGCCACGTTCGGCGGCACGTACTCCGACGACTTCACCCTCCCCGGCACCCCGTCCGACACCGGCGCCCGCGTGCTCGCCGCCCATGTGCCCGGCGCCGGCGGGATCGACGCCCAGATCGTCCTGCACGACCCGGACCGGCCGCTCACCGCCGTACGGGACCAGGTCGGCCGGGCCGTCACGGCGCTCCGCCGGCTCCCGCACATCCGCTCCGCCGCGGGACCGCTCCCCGCCCCGCCCGCCGGCCGGCCACCGGCCCCGGGCGCCGGGGCGCTCACCCCCGACGGGCACACCGGGTACATCACCGTCTCCTTCGACCTGCTGCCCACCGCCCTGCCCCGCTCCTACCTCGACGGCGTCGACGCGGCGGTACGGCCGCTGCGCACCGCCGGGGTCCAGGTCGAGTACGGCGGCCCGCTCGGCGAGCTGGCCCGCCCGGTCCCCGGCGACCTCACCAGCGAGGCCATCGGCTTCGCCGTCGCGGTCGTCGTCCTGCTGGCCGGCTTCGGCAGCGTCGTCGCCGCCGCGATCCCGCTGCTCACCGCCGTGCTCGCGGTCATCGTCGGGCTGGGCTGTCTGGGGCTGCTCGCCGCCGTCTTCACCTTCGCGAGCGTCTCGCCCACCCTGGCCACGATGGTCGGCCTCGGCGTCGGCATCGACTACGCGCTCTTCCTGATCACCCGTCACCGCCAGCTCCTCCAGGACGGCGCGGACCCGGTGGCGGCGGCCGGCCGGGCGACCGCCACCAGCGGGCGGGCGGTCCTCGTCTCCGGGTGCACCGTCATCGTCGCGCTGGCCGGACTGTACGTCTCCCGGATCGAGTTCATCGGCAAGCTCGGCGTCGCCGCGGCCGTCACCGTCGTCACCGCCGTCCTGGGCGCCCTCACCCTGGTCCCCGCCCTGCTCGGGCTCGCGGGCCGCCGGATCGACCGCTACCGGCTCCGCCACCCCGTCGCCGAGGGCGTCGCCGACCCGGCGGTCGTCCGTGCCGTACGCCGCCCCGGCGCCACCCGGGTCCCGGCCGGCACCGGCGGCTGGCACCGGTACGCCCACCGGGTGGCGCGCCGCCCCTGGTGGTTCCTGCTCGCCGGGGTGGTGACCGTCGGCGTGCTCGCCGTCCCGCTGCTCTCCCTCCGGCTCGGCCATATCGACGACGGCGCCGATCCCACGAGCTTCACCGACCGGCGCGCCTACGACCTGATCGCCGAGGGGTTCGGCCCGGGCGCCAACGGCCCGTTCACCCTCGTCGTCGACGCGAGCCACGTCCCCGCCGCCGACCGCCCCGCGCTCCGCGCCCGGGTGGCGAAGTCGCTCACCGGCCTCCCCGGCGCCGCCCGGATCACCCCGCTCACCCCCACCCCCGACGGCGAGGTGCTCACGGCCACGGTGCTCTCCCGCACCTCCCCGCAGTCCGCCGGGACCACCGCGCTCTTCCACCGGCTCACCGACGACGCCCTGCCACGCGCCGTGGCCGGCACCGCCGCCCGCGCCTATGTCACCGGAACGACCGCCGCCGAGCAGGACTTCCTCGCCCTGCTCGCGGCCCGGCTGCCCCTCATCATCGGGGTGGTCGTCGCGCTCTCCTTCCTCATCATCCTGCTCGTCTTCCGCGGCCTGCTCGTCGCGCTCAAGGCCGCCGTCCTCAACCTCCTCTCGATCGCCGCCTCGTACGGGATCGTCGTCGCCGTCTTCCAGTGGGGGTGGGGCGGACCCGCGCTCGGCGTCTCGGGGACCGTGCCCATCGAGAGCTATGTGCCGATGATGATGTTCGCCATCGTCTTCGGACTGAGCATGGACTACGAGGTCTTCCTGCTCGCCCGGGTCCACGAGGCATGGCGGCGCACCGGGGAGAGCGGCGGCAGCGTGGCGCACGGTCTGGAGATCACGGCACGGGTGATCACCTGCGCGGCGCTCATCATGGTCAGCGTCTTCGCCGCCTTCGTCATCAGCGACAACGTCGTGGTGAAGATGGTCGGCCTGGGGCTGGCGGTCAGCGTGCTGATCGACGCCACCGTCGTCCGGCTGCTGCTCGTCCCCGCCGTACTGACCCTCCTCGGCCCGGCCGCCTGGTGGACACCCCGGTGGCTGGACCGGATCCTGCCCCGGCCGGCCACCGAGACGCCGGAGCCGGCCCCGTACCCCCGCTGAAGCCCGTACCCCCCGATGAAGTCCGTACCTCCGCTGAACCGGATGCGCCCCGGGCCCGTGAGGGAAAGGGAGGTCACGCCTGGAGGTGGCCTCGCTTCATGTCATGGGCACGATGGTCCCTACGAGAGGCATCAACCCGTCATGAGTGGAAGCAGCGTTCTCCGCCCCGCCCCCCGCCGCACCCCCTACCGCACCGCCCGGCACGCCGCCGCCGTCCTCGCCTGCGCCGTCGCGGTGACCGCCGCCCTGCCGCAGACGGTCTCCGCCGCGCCCGCCCCGCGTACCACCCAGGTCGTCACCTGGGCCGCCAGCGCCGACCGGCTGGACACCGCGGCCGCCGACCGCACCCACCGCCTCGTCCTCCGGGTCAGCGCGGGCGGCAGCGCGCTGCGGATCCGGCTCTCCAACGCCTTCGGCGACCAGCCGGTGACCTTCGGCGGCGCGTACGTCGGTACGGCGGACTCCGGCGCGGCCGTGGTGCCCGGCACCAACCGCGCGCTCACCTTCCGGGGCGCCGCTTCGGTCACCGTACCGGCGGGCGGCTCCGTCTACAGCGACCCGCTGCCCGGCACCGTACGGCCCTTCTCCGACCTGGCCGTCAGTCTGTACGTGGCGGCGGCGTCCGGCACCGCCACCGGCCATGTGCTGGGCCATCAGACCTCGTACATCGCGCCCGCCGGTGACCACGCGGCGGAGGACGCGGCCACCGCGTACACCCAGACGACCCGGTTCCGCTACTACCTCGACGCCGTGGTGACCGACGCGCCGCGCGGCACCGGGGCCGTCGCCACACTCGGCGACTCGATCACCGACGGCGTGGGATCCACCGCCGACACCAACCGCCGCTGGCCCGACTTCCTCGCGCGGCGGCTCGGCGCGGAGCCGGGCTCCCGGATCAAGGGCGTCGCCAACGAGGGGATCTCCGCCAACAAGGTGCTCACCGACGGCGCGGGGGAGAGCGCGGTGAAGCGGCTGGACCGGGATGTGCTCTCCCAGCGCGGGGTGCGGACGGTGGTGCTGCTCGAAGGCGTCAACGACATCAAGGCCACCCCGGCGCCCACCGCGGCCCAACTGATCGCCGCGTACCGCGACATCATCGCGCGCTCCCACGCCGCCGGTCTCTGCGCGGTCGGGGCGACCGTCCTGCCGTACCAGGGCTGGCCGGAGTGGAAGGAGAGCGGCGAGGCGGTCCGGCAGGAGGTCAACGCCTTCGTCCGGGAGAGCGGGGAGTTCGACGCCTTCGTCGACCTCGACGCGGCGATCGCCGATCCGGCCGCCCCGGCGAAGATGCTGCCCGCGTACGACAGCGGGGACCATCTGCACCCGAACGACGCGGGGATGGAGCGCATGGCCGGCACCGTCGACCCGGCCGCGCTCCGCTGCGACCGGTAGCGGCGGGAGGCTCCCTGTGGTCACCCGCGACCCGTGCATCCGTACACCCGTTCACTCGTCCACCCGTACGGCTTAGCAACGGATCCCGCTCGCACCCCGCCCGGCCGAGAGTGGAGAGGCGGCCCGGAACCTCTCCGGGACGCGGACACCGCCCCCTCCGCACCGACCCCCGGAGCCCGCCATGACCTGTTCTGTCCGACGCGATCTCGGCCTGCTCGCCCTGCGGCTGGGCACCGGTGCGGTGCTCGCCGCGCACGGCACCCAGAAACTCTTCGGCTGGTTCGGCGGGGGCGGCCTCGACGGCACCGCCCAGGCCATGGAGGCCATGGGGTTCCGCCCGGGACGGGAGAGCGCGCTCGCCTCCGGGCTCGCCGAGACCGGCGGCGGGGTGCTGCTGGCGCTCGGTCTCGCCGCCCCGGCGGCCGGCGCCGCGGCGGCCGGCGGGATGGCGGGCGCGGTGGCGGTCCACGCGCCCAGCGGCTTCTTCATCCAGTCGGGCGGCTTCGAGTACCCCGCCGTCCTCGGCTGGACGGCGGCCTGCATCGGGCTGATGGGGGCGGGCCGCTACTCCCTCGACCACGCCACCTGCCATGTCTTCGACCAGCACTGGATGGTCCCGGTGGCCTTCGCGGCCAGCGCCGCCGCCGCGGTCGTGGTGATCGGCAAGCGCAACCAGGGGCTCGCGGCCCGGAAGGACGCGGGCGGCGCGGACGCCGCCCCGGCCGAGGGCGCCTGACGGCCGTACGGGTACGGACGAAGACCGCACGGACGAGGGGTGGGCCACCGGCAACGGCGGCCCACCCCTCGTACGTGCCCGCCGCGAACCCGGCGCGGCGACCCCCCCCGCGCTAGCGCTCCGCCGGCGGGGGCGGGGTGCCGTCGGACGGCCGCTCCTCGGTGGGGAATTCGGTGGGGGAGCCGCCGGTGAGCGGCTCGCGGGTGGCCGGGGTCTCCCTCGGGGCCTCCCTGGTGGGGACCTCCTCGGCCGGGACCCGGCCGGCCACATTCGGTCCGATCCGCGCCTTGAGCACCGGGGCGATCAGCCGCTCGTACACCTGCGAACCGATGATGCCGCCGATGAGCGGACCGACGATCGGGATCCACATGTAATGGCTGTACCACTGATAGGTGCCCGGCACGGCGATCGAGCCCCACCCCTCGAACCAGGTGAAGAGCCGGGGCCCCAGGTCGCGGGCGGGGTTGATGGCGTAACCGGCGTTCGTCCCGAAGGTGAGTCCGATCGCGAAGACCACCAGACCGGTGAGGAACGGGCCGAGATTGGAGCCCGGCGCCAGATTCTTCGTGTCGATGAGCGCGCAGATCAGCAGCAGCAGAATCGCGGTGCCCACGATCTGGTCGAGCAGCGGCCCCCACCAGGAATTCCCGAAATACTCGGCAGGGAAGGTGGCGAAGATGGAGTACGTGGCGAGGGACTGGTCCCGGGGGAGCCTCGCCTTGGCATTGAACGCGTCGATCGCCCAGTGGTACGAGGCATAGACGAGCGCCGCCCCGGTGAACGCCCCGAGCAACTGGGCGCCCCAGTACGGCAGCACCTTCCGCCAGGCGAGCGTCCGCCGGACCGCGAACGCGAGGGTCACCGCCGGGTTGAGGTGCGCGCCGCTGATCCCGCCGGCCACATAGACCCCGAAGACCACGGCGAGGCCCCACCCCCACGAGATGATGAGCCAGTTCCCGGGGCCGAACGGCTCGGCCTGGCGGCCGGATCCGGGCAGCCCCACCACGGCGACGGCCACGGATCCGGCGCCCAGCAGGAGCAGCACGAACGTGCCCAGGAACTCGGCGATCAATTCACCGCCGAGGCCCTCCGGATATCCCCTTCGGCGTGGACTGCGTACAGCCATGTGCTCTCCTTTTCCCGGGCGGCTCCCGCCACCGCGCACCACACCTGACCGACGCTAGGGGCGGCGCGGAAACGCCGCGTCCGGACGGCCGGGGGAGGGCGCCGGGTATTCCGCCCGACGGAGTACGGCAGACCGGTGATTCCGCGCGCCGCGCTGGGGTGAGGAATTCCGGAAAGGGCGTCGGCGCGGGCACGGAAGGGCAGGAAACCCCCGGAAATCGGCGCGCGCTCCCCGCGTTCGAGGACGGTACGGCGGGCGGGATCCAGGGCCGTGCGGTATTCCTCGCGGGGCTGTCCGCCGTCCGGGCGACGCCGGTGCGACCCATCCGGCCGACCAGCAGGGAGACGACAGGCCCATGGCAGATCTGAACATCCGTGACAACCGGCCCCGGGGCCGCTTCGAGGCGTACGAGGACGGGCAGGCCGTCGGCTACCTCGACTACTTCCTGCTGGCGGCGACCCCGCAGGCCCCCGCCGTCCCCGCGACCCTGGTCCTGCTCCACACCGAGGTGGGGGCCGCGTACGAGGGGAAGGGCGTCGCGGGCACCCTGGTCCGCGAGTTCTACGCGATGGCCGGGCGCGAGGGCGCCTATGTCGTCCCGCTCTGCCCGTACGCGGCCCGCTGGGCCCACCGTCACCCCGAGGCGGCGCCCGAGGCCCCGGCGGAGACGGTCGAGGCGGCCAAGGCGCAGGCCCGCTCCGAGTGACCGGCGGGGCGGGCCGGCGCGGTCACCGGCGGCCGGCGGAGCGGCCTGAGGGCGGCCGGAGGGTGCGATCACCGGCGTACGTATGGATCCGGCGCGCGGGGGCACGCGCCCCGGGAGACATTGGAAACACACGCCCCCGCACCTCTGGAGGCCCGGCATGACCAGCCCGTACCCCGACCCGGTACCGCCGCCCGCGCCGACCCCGCCGCCCGGACCGCCGGGACCCGGCCCGGGCCCCGACCCGGTCCCCCCGGGCCCCGCGCCGTCCCCGGTGCCCACCCCGCCGGGTCCGGCGCCCATCCCGGGGCCCGACCCGGTCCCGGGACCGCCGGACCCCGGCCCGGTGCCGCAGCCGGAGCCGCAGCCCGCGCCGGGGCCCTTGGGGTGACGGTGATACGGAACCGTCTCAGCCGGTCTTGACCTCGGAGCGGTCGCCGCCCCACAGCGTGTGGTACGAGCCGTCACGGTCCGTACGCCGGTAGGTGTGCGCCCCGAAGAAGTCGCGCTGGCCCTGGGTCAGCGCGGCCGGCAGCCGCTCGGCGCGCAGCGCGTCGTAGTACGCCAGCGCCGCCGCGAAGCCCGGCGTCGGAACGCCCTGGTGGACACCGGAGGCGACCACCGCGCGCCAGTCCTCCTGCGCCGCGCCGATCTCCTCGGCGAACTGCTTGTCGGAGAGGAGGCTCGGCAGGTCGCGCTGGGCGTCGTACGCCGCGCGGATCCGGTCGAGGAACGCGGCCCGGATGATGCACCCCGCCCGCCAGATCGCGGCGATCGAACCGAGGTCCAGGTCCCAGCCGTACTCCGCGCTGCCCGCCTGGAGCTGGTGGAAGCCCTGCGTGTACGAGACGATCTTCGACGCGTAGAGCGCCTGCTCGACCTGGGCCGCGAACCGGGCCGCCTCCTCCTCGCCCAGCGGCACCGCCGTCGGGCCCGGCAGCGACCGGGACGCCTCGCGCAGCCCGGCGTGGCCGGAGAGCGAGCGGGCGAAGACCGCCTCGGCGATACCGGAGACCGGAACACCCAGGTCGAGGGCGATCTGCACGGTCCAGCGGCCGGTGCCCTTCTGCTCGGCCTGGTCGGTCACCACGTCCACGAACGGCTTGCCGGTCGCCTCATCCGTATGGGCGAGGACCTCGGCCGTGATCTCGATCAGATACGAGTCGAGACGGCCGGTGTTCCACTCCTTGAAGGTCTCCGCGATCTTCGCGGGGGAGTACCCGGCGACCGACCGCAGCAGGTGGTACGCCTCGGCGATGAGCTGCATGTCCGCGTACTCGATGCCGTTGTGCACCATCTTGACGAAGTGGCCCGCGCCGTCCGGGCCGATATGCGTCGAGCAGGGCGTGCCGTCCTTCGCCTTCCCGGCGATCTTCTCCAGCAGCGGGCCGAGGGACTCGTACGACTCGGTCGAGCCGCCGGGCATGATGCTCGGCCCGTGCAGCGCGCCCTCCTCGCCGCCGGAGATACCGACGCCGACGAAGTGGATCCCGCGCTCGCGCAGGGCCTGCTCGCGCCGCCGGGTGTCCGCGAAGTGGGCGTTGCCGCCGTCGATGATGACGTCGCCCTCCTCCAGCAGCGGGGCGAACTCCTCGATCACCGCGTCGGTCGCCGCGCCCGCCTTCACCATGATCACCAGCCGGCGCGGACGCTCCAGCGCCGCCACGAACTCCTCGGCCGACTCCGCGGCGACGAACGTGCCCTCGTCGCCGAACTCCTCCACCAGGGCACGGGTCTTCGACGCGGTGCGGTTGTGCAGGGCGACGGTGAATCCGTTGCGGGCGAAGTTACGGGCGAGGTTGCGGCCCATCACCGCGAGTCCGGTGACACCGATCTGGGCTGTACCACTCATGCGTGTGCTCCTGGGTATTCCGTCGAATTCTGCCGTGCCCCGCCAGTAAAGACCCCCGCCCCCGGACGCGCCAAGAAAGACCCGGTCCGTACGGGGACGGCCTCACGAGGGCGCCGGGGAGGGATACGTACCGCCGGACACCGCCGTTCACCCCGCGACGCCCCGGCGACGCCGCCGCCGGGAGCCCGCGCCGGGCCCGCCGGCAGGGGCATCGGAGGCCGCCCGATCGTGCCCGTATGCCCGTTCCGTTTCCGGTGATGACACGGACGCATCGGGCACCGATCGGGCACGATCCGGGCACCGATCGGGCAGTGATCCGCGCAACACCCGCCCCTGCGAGGGGTCTGGCCTGGGAAGGAATCGAAAACATAACGGGCAGACTCGGACCCACTCAGTGCTGTGAAGGGCCTGGTCGTGACAGGTTGCCTGCTTGTAAAAACTACGCATGAGCCCGAACGGGTGCTGAACAGCGTCAGAGCAGGGAAGTGTGTGGTCGTGGACACCGACGAGCGCCGACGAGAGATCCTGGAAATCGCCCGGAGCGACGGGTCAGTGGAGGTCACCGCACTGGCCGGCCGGCTCCAAGTGGCCAAGGAGACCGTACGGCGGGACCTGCACGCCCTGGAGGGACACGGACTGGTCCGGCGCACCCACGGGGGCGCCTATCCGGTCGAGAGCGCCGGGTTCGAGACCACCCTCGCGGTACGGACCACCCGGCTCGTCCCGCAGAAGTCACGGATCGCGGCGGCGGCGGCCGATCTGCTGGGGGACGCCGAGACGGTCTTCGTCGACGAGGGCTTCACCCCCCAGCTCGTCGCCGAGGCGCTCCCGCGCGACCGGCCGCTGACCGTGGTGACCGCCTCGCTCGCCGTGGCGACCGCCCTCGCGGACGCCGAGAAGATCGCCGTACTCCTCCTCGGCGGGCGGGTGCGCGGCTCCACCATGGCCACCGTCGACCACTGGACCACCCGGATGCTCTCCGAGTTCGTCATCGACCTGGCGTACGTCGGGGCCAACGGCATCTCGCGCGAGTACGGTCTGACCACCCCCGACCCCGCCGTCAGCGAGGTCAAGGCGCAGGCGATGCGGAGCGCCCGCCGCCGGGTCTTCGCCGGGATCCACACCAAGTTCGGCGCCGTGAGCTTCTGCCGCTTCGCCGAGGTCGGTGACTTCGAGTCCATCGTCACGGACTCCGGACTGCCCTCGGCCGAGGCCCAGCGCTACTCACTGCTCGGGCCACAGGTCATCCGCGTCTGACGGCCGCCCGGCGCCCGCACCGGCCGCTCCCGTACGCCGGTCACCCGCGCCGCACCGTCCCCGCCGGATCCGTCCGTACGAGATCCACCCCACTCGACTTCTCCAGAGCTTGGACCCACCCGAACCCCCTTGGACCCACCCGAACACCACGGGAAACACCCGCCCCACGGTGCGCACCGGCCACACGGCCTCGCCGCCCCCCTTCCTCACCACTCCCACTCCCTACCCGAATGATCAGGAGATCTCACATGCCACTCCAACAACGACGTCGCGCGATCCGTCTCCGCGTGGGCGCGAGCGCGGCCCTCATGGCGCTGCTCGCGGGATGCAGCGGCGCGGGTGGTGGCTCCTCCGCCGGCGGGAGTGACACGCTCAACGTGCTCATGGTGAACAACCCGCAGATGGTCGACCTCCAGAAGCTGACCGCGGAGAACTTCACCAAGGAAACCGGCATCAAGGTGAACTTCACCGTCCTGCCGGAGAACGACGTCCGCGACAAGATCACCCAGGACTTCTCCAACCAGGCCGGCCAGTACGACGTGGCCACCATCAGCAACTTCGAGGTGCCGTTCTACGCGAAGAACGGCTGGCTCCACTCGCTCGACGAATACACCGACAAGGACAAGGAGTTCGACCAGGGGGACATCCTCAAGCCCCTCTCCGACTCCCTCACCGCCGAGGACGGCAAGCTCTACGGCCAGCCCTTCTACGGCGAGTCGTCCTTCCTGATGTACCGCAAGGACGTCTTCGAGGCGAAGAAGCTGACCATGCCCGAGAAGCCCACCTGGCAGCAGGTCGCCGACCTCGCCGCCAAGGCGGACGGCGCCGAGAAGGGCATGCGCGGCATCTGCCTGCGCGGTCTGCCCGGCTGGGGCGAGGTCATCGCGCCGCTGACCACCGTCGTCAACACCATGGGCGGCACCTGGTTCACCAAGGACTGGGAGGCGCAGCTCACCTCGCCCGAGTTCACCAAGGCCACCCAGTTCTACGTCGACCTCGTCCGCGACCACGGCGAGGCGGGCGCCCCGCAGGCCGGCTACGCCGAGTGCCTGAACAACATGACCCAGGGCAGGTCCGCCATGTGGTACGACGCCACCGCCGGCGCCGGCTCGCTGGAGGCCAAGGGCTCCCCGGTCAAGGGCAAGATCGGCTATGTGCCGGCCCCGGTCGACAAGACGGAGAGCTCCGGCTGGCTCTACACCTGGGCCTGGGGCATGCAGAAGGCGTCCAAGAAGACCGACAGCGCCTGGAAGTTCATCTCCTGGGCGTCCAGCAAGAAGTACGAGACCCTCGCCGGTGAGAAGGTCGGCTGGTCGAACGTCCCGGCCGGCAAGCGCGCCTCCACCTACGAGAACCCCGAGTACCTGAAGGAAGCCTCCGCCTTCGCCCAGGTCACCAAGGACGCCATCGCCAGCGCCAACCCGACCGACCCGGGCACCCAGCCCCGGCCCACCGTCGGCATCCAGTTCGTCGACATCCCCGAGTTCACCGACCTCGGCACCAAGGTCTCGCAGGAGATCAGCGCCGCCATCGCCGGCAAGAAGACCGTCGCCGAGGCGCTGAAGAACTCGCAGGCGCTGGCCGAAAAGGTGGGCAAGGACCAGAAGTGAGTACCCCCGTCAGCACCACCCCCCTCGCCCCGGCCGGTGCGCCCCGCAAGGCGGCGCACCAGGCCGGGGGCGGCTCCCGGGCCCGCGCGTGGGCCACCCGGGCGCCCCTGCTGCCCGCCCTGATCTTCCTGATCGCGGTCACCCAGCTCCCCTTCGTGGCCACGCTGGTGATCTCGCTCTTCGACTGGAACTCGCTCGCCCCCGACCAGCGCTCCTTCGCCGGACTCGGCAACTACGGCGAGGTGTTCACCGACGCGTCCCTGCGCGACTCGGTCATCACCACCGTGCTGCTCACGGCCACCGTCGTGATCGCCAGCGTCATCCTCGGACTGCTCCTCGCGCTCCTGCTCGACCGGAAGTTCCTCGGCCGGGGCTTCGTCCGTACGCTGCTGATCACACCGTTCCTGCTGGTCCCGGTCTCCGCCGCGCTCATGTGGAAGCACGTCCTCTACAACCCCGAGTACGGGCTCCTCAACGGCGGCTGGGCCTGGTTCACCGGACTCTTCGGGGTGGAGAACCCCGCACAGCCCGACTGGGTCTCCGACATGCCGCTGCTCGCCGTCGAGACCGCGCTGATCTGGCAGTGGACGCCGTTCATGATGCTCATCCTCCTCGCCGGCCTCCAGAGCAGGCCGGCCGAGATCATGGAGGCGGCCAAGCTGGACGGCGCCACCGGATGGCAGATGTTCGGCTATCTGACCCTGCCCCATCTCCGCCGCTACCTCGAACTCGGCATCCTGCTCGGCTCGATCTACATCGTGCAGAACTTCGACGCCGTGTTCACCCTCACCTCCGGCGGGCTCGGCACCGCCAACCTGCCGTACACCATCTACCAGACCTTCTACCAGGCTCACGAGTACGGACTCGCCTCCGCGGCCGGGGTCGTCGTCGTGATCGGCACCATCGTGATCGCGACCTTCGCCCTGCGGGTGGTCTCGTCCCTCTTCAGCGAGGAGGCGTCCCGCGCATGAGTGCCCTCTCCGTGCCCGGCACCGCCGCGGCGGTCCGGCCGCAGGCCGACAAGATCAACAAGTACGCCCCGGCGGCCCGGCGGGCGAGGCGGCGCTCCGCCGGTCTCGGCCTGCTCGCCTGGATCGTCGGCATCGTCTTCTGCATGCCGGCCCTGTGGATGCTGCTCACCTCCTTCCACACGGAGGCCGACGCGGCGACCAACCCGCCCTCGCTCACCGCCGGGCTCACCCTCGACAGCTACCGGGTCTTCTTCGGCGAGGGCGGCGGCGCCAGCCCCTGGCCGCCGCTGATCAACTCGGTGATGGCGTCGGTCTTCTCCACGGTCTTCGTGCTCCTGCTCGCGCTGCCGGCGGCGTACGCGCTCTCCATCAAGCGGGTGGAGAAGTGGACGGACGTCATGTTCTTCTTCCTCTCCACGAAGATGCTGCCGGTGGTCGCCGGGCTGCTGCCCATCTACCTGTTCGCGAAGAACGCCGGGATGCTCGACAACATCTGGCTGCTCGTCATCCTCTACACGTCGATGAACCTGCCGATCGCGGTCTGGATGATGCAGTCGTTCCTCGCCGACGTACCGGTCTCCATCATCGAGGCCGCCCAGGTGGACGGCGCCAGGCTGCCGACCGTGCTCACCCGGGTGGTGGCGCCGGTCGCCATGCCGGGCATCGCGGCGACCTCCCTGATCTGCTTCATCTTCAGTTGGAACGAGCTGCTCTTCGCCCGGGTCCTCACCGGCGTGACCGCGCAGACCGCCCCGGTCTTCCTGACGGGCTTCGTCACCAGCCAGGGCCTCTTCCTCGCCCAACTCTGCGCGGCGTCCGTCGTCGTCTCCCTGCCGGTGCTCGCCGCCGGCTTCGCCGCCCAGGACAAGCTGGTCCAGGGCCTTTCTCTTGGAGCTGTGAAGTAATGAGGGCTGCGATCGTCGAAGCCGTCGGCAAGGTCTCCGTCACGACGGTTCCCGACCCGACCCCCGGCCCTCGGGATGTGGTGGTCTCCGTCGCCTCCTGCGGACTCTGCGGTACGGATCTCCACATCCTCCAGGGGGAGTTCGCGCCCACCCTGCCGATCGTCCCGGGCCACGAGTTCGCCGGGGAGATCGTCGGACTCGGCAGCGACGTCACCGAGCTGAGCATCGGGGACAAGGTCGCCGTCGACCCCTCCCTGTACTGCAACGAGTGCCGCTACTGCCGGACCGGCCGGGGCAACCTCTGCGACCGGTGGAACGCGATCGGCGTCAGCAAGCCCGGCGGCGCCGCCGAGTTCGCCGTCGCGCCCGTCGCCAACTGCGTCAAGCTCCCCGACCACATCGACGTCAAGGACGCCGCGCTCATCGAGCCGCTCTCCTGCGCGGTCCGCGGCTACGACGTACTGAAGTCGACGCTCGGCGCCGAGGTGCTGATCTACGGCTCCGGCACCATGGGCCTGATGATGCTGGAACTGGCCAAGCGGACCGGCGCCGCCTCCGTCGACATGCTCGACGTCAACCCGGAGCGGCTGGCGACCGCCGGACGGCTCGGCTGCTCGCGCTCCGCCGCCTCGGCCGACGAGTTCGACCGGCCCACCGGCTGGGACCTCGTCATCGACGCCACCGGCAACGCCCGCGCCATCCAGGACGGCCTCGGCCGGGTCGCCAAGGGCGGTACCTTCCTCCAGTTCGGGGTCGCCGACTACGCGACCACCGCCGTGATCGAGCCGTACCGCATCTACAACCAGGAGATCACCATCACCGGCTCCATGGCGGTGCTGCACAGCTACGAGCGGGCCGCCGCGCTCTTCGCCTCCGGTGTGCTCGACCCGGCCGTCTTCATCAGCGACCGGCTGCCGCTGGAGCAGTACCCGCAGGCCATCGAGAAGTTCAAGGCGGGCCAGGGACGGAAGATCGTGGTCGAGCCGTGACCGACCCGACCACCCCGGGGGCAGGCACGGAACCCGCCCCCGATCCCGCCCCCGGGCCCGGCGCCGTCCTGGTGATGGGGGAGGCCCTGATCGACCTCGTCCCCGTACCGGAGGAACCGGCGGGCTACCGGGCCGAGCCCGGCGGCGCGCCCGCCAATGTCGCGGCGGGGCTCGCCCGGCTCGGTACGCCGAGCTGGTTCGCCGGGGCGCTCGGCGGCGACGGGTTCGCCCGGATGATCGAGGACCGGCTGCGCTCGGCGGGGACCGAACTCGGCCTCTGCGCACGCTCGGAGCTGCCCACCACGCTCGCGGTCGCCGACCCGGGCCCGGACGGCACCACGTACCACTTCCACCTCGGGGACACGGCGACCTTCCGGCTGCCCGACCTCTCCGCGCGGGTGGACCGGTTCGCCGCCGTGTACGTGGGCGGGGTCGCCGCCGTCGTCGACCCGGCCGCCGACGCGGTCGCCGCCACCGCCCGCGCGGGCGCCGCCGCCTCGCTCCTCGTGGTCGACCCCAACGTCCGCGAGGACCGCACCATCGACCCCGTACGGGCCGGCCGGCTGCTCCGCGAACTCTGCGGGGCCGCCCAGGTCGTCAAGGCCAGCGACGAGGACCTGGCCCGGCTCTGGCCCGGCACGGACCCCGACGAGAGCGCCCGCCGCCTTGCCCGGGAGGGGCGCCTCGTGGTGCTCACCCGGGGCGCCCGGGGCGCCACCGCGTACGCCGGGGAGCGCGAGCCGGTCTCCGTGCCCGCCGTCCCCGTCGAGGTGGTCAACACCATCGGCGCCGGGGACGCGTTCATGGCCGGCGTCCTCAACTGGCTGACCACCCACGGCGCGGACACCGGCGTCGGCGTCGCCGCGCTCCCCCGGGAGCAGGTGACCCGGATGCTGGGCTTCGCCGCCCGCGTGGCCGCCTCGGTCTGCGCCCGGACCGGCACCGAGCCGACCCGGCCGCCCGGCACCTGACGGACCGGCCGGTACGGCCACGGCCGGGCCCACGCCACGGCGAGGGGGCGGGTACGGAGCGGATCGCACCGCCCCGTACCCGCCCCCTCGGTATGTGCCCGGCCGCCCCCCCCGCCTGTCGTCCCCGCCTGTCGTCCCCGCCCGTCGTCCCCGCCCCGCCGTCCCGCCCCTTCAGGCCCCCGGGGGCAGGTCCCCGGGGCACCTTTCCGTGAACGGCGGGCGAATTTCCGGGACCGGCGGACACGGCGGGGTCCGGGATGGCACGCTGTGTGCCGATACGCGGCCGACCGGTGACCGGGGCGGGGCCGGTGAGCCCTTGTCACGATCATTGCCCTGGCTTTACGTTGGCCGCTGCGATATGTCCTAACCAGCCCGTGGGGGAGCCCATCATGGCCGCGACCGGACGGCACCGCCGACACCAGCCGAACCGCCTCAACCGCGCCTCGCTCACCGTCACGGCCGGCGGCGCCGGCATGGCGCTGCCGCTGCTGAGCGCCGCGACCGCGCACGCCGCGCCGGTGGACGTCTGGGAGAAGGTCGCCGCCTGCGAGTCGACGAACAACTGGCAGATCAACACCGGCAACGGCTACTACGGCGGGCTCCAGTTCACCCAGTCCACCTGGGAGGCGTACGGCGGCACCCGCTACGCGGCCCGCGCCGACCTGGCCACCAAGGACCAGCAGATCGCCATCGCCGAGAAGGTGCTCAAGGGCCAGGGCCCCGGCGCCTGGCCCGCCTGCTCGGTACGGGCCGGACTGACCCGGGGCGGCGACGCCCCGCAGATCACCCCGGCCTCCGCCCCCGCCGCCTCCACCGCCAAGGCCGCCGCCAAGACCGGCCTCACCGAGGCGGAACAGGCCGCCAGGACCGAGAAGCTCGCCAAGGCGGTACGGGCCGAGCGGACCAGGGCGGCCTCGCCCACCTCCGTACCGACCCGGCGCGAGGGATACACCGTCGCCCGGGGCGACACGCTCTCCCGGATCGCCGTCGAGGAGTCCGTCAAGGGCGGCTGGCAGCGGCTGTACGAGCAGAACCGCCAGGTCGTCGGCGACGACCCGGACCTGATCTTCCCCGGGCAGAAACTGGTCCTCCAGGCGCCCGCCAAGAGCGGCACGTCCACCGCGACCCCGCCGAAGGCGAAGGAGACGGCGAAGCCCGTCCCCGGCCAGAAGCAGGCGCAGAAGCAGACCGCCAAGCCCAAGGAGACGGCGAAGCCCCAGCCGGAGCGCACCCAGCAGGCCAAGCCGAAGCCGGAGGAGAAGCGGCAGGCCACGGCGGAGGCCCCGGCCCCCGCCAAGCCGAAGACCGGCGGTCTGACCGCCCCGGTCAACGCCTCCACCGGCACCCCCTACCACCAGTCGGGCTCCTGGGCCAGCGGCTACCACACCGGCGTCGACTTCCCGGTCCCCACCGGCACCTCGGTCAAGGCGGTCGCGGCCGGCCAGGTGGTCTCCGCCGGGTGGGGCGGCGCCTACGGCTACCAGGTGGTCATCCGGCACGCGGACGGCAAGTACAGCCAGTACGCGCACCTCTCCGCGCTCACCGTCCGCGAGGGCCAGAGCGTCAGCGGCGGTCAGCGCATCGCCCGCTCAGGATCCACCGGCAACAGCACGGGACCGCACCTCCACTTCGAGATGCGCACGGGGCCCGGTTACGGCTCCGACATCGACCCCCTCGCCTATCTGCGGGCCGGCGGCGTCCGCCTCTGAGCCGCCCGGGGCACCGTCTGGACCGTACGAGTCGCCCGGGCCGTACGAGTCACCCGGGCCGGCCGTGCCGTCCACGGACCGGTCCGGCGCGCGGCCGGGCCCTGCGGCCGGTGCCGATGACCCCGCCTCGCCCTGGCGCGCGGCCCGCGCCGCCCGCGCCCGCTCACGGGCCGCCGCGGCGGCCGTCCGCTCCGCCGTGAGCAGCACCAGACCGCCCGCCGCGACCAGTCCCGAGGTCAGCGCCAGAACCGTGCCGAGCGTCCCGTACCGGAACTCCTCGCCGAAGAGCGTCAGCCCCACGGCCGCCGCCACCACCGGGTTCACCACCGTGACCGTGGCGAGCGGCGCGGCCAGCCCCGCGCCCCGGTAGGACGCCTGCGACAGCAGCAGCCCGCCCGCCGCGAGCACCGCGATCACCGCCAGGGTCGGCACCAGCACGGCCACCCCGCCCGAGCGGTCCACCGCCACGGTCTTCGTGAAGACCGAGGCGATCCCGAACGCGACCCCCGCCGACGCGGCGAGCAGCACGCTCCGCACCACGGGCCGCCCCACGAACTGCGCGGCCAGGAAGACCACCCCCACCGCGCCGAACGTCGCCGCGCCCAGCACCAGCCGCTCCCCGCCGCCCAGCCCGTGGGTGTCCCTGCCGTCGGTGAGCGCCAGCAGCCCCGCCAGCCCCACCGAGGCCAGCAGCGCGCCCCGCCACGCGGTCCGCCCGGCCCTGCGCCCCACGAAGAGCGCCGCCATGGGCAGCGCGAAGACGATGGTGAGCGCCCCCAGCGGCTGGACGACGCTCAGCGGCCCGTACGCCAGCGCCACGACATGGAGCGCCGCCCCGGCCCCGTTGAGCGCCACGGCGGCCCACCACACCCCGTGGTGGAGCGGCGCGTAGGGACGGGCGGGGGTGTCCGTGGCGACACGCTCCTGGAGGATGGCCCCGGCCGCGTAGGCGACCGCGGAGACCAGGGAGAGCAGGACGGACAGGGAGAGTGCGCTCATGTCTCCACGATCTCTCTCCGCCCCGCTTCGCGCGTCGTCCGGCGGAGGTCATTCGGCGGTACTGCCGTGGTTGTACTCCAGGTGGCGCACTTCCACCCCTGGACGCTGTCCCCCAGGTCAATCCCGTAGTCCCGACCTACCAGCGGGGGACACCCCCCATCCGGACGGGGGGGTATCCCCTCCGAGGCGACCGGCCCCGCCGGCCCGGCTCAGAGCATGCCGCGCCGCCGCCCCAGCCAGGTCTGGGCGATCACCACCAGGGCCAGGAAGGCGCCGCTGACGACCTGCTGGTACGCCGAGTCCAGCGAGCCGATCTGGTTGATGACGTTCTGGATGACCTTCAGCAGCAGCACCCCCACGAGCGAGCCGCTGAGAAAGCCGAAGCCGCCGGTCAGCAGAGTCCCCCCGATCACCACCGCAGAGATCGCCTCCAGCTCCATCCCGGTGCCGAGAATGGTCACCCCGGAGACCAGCCACGCCGCGTTGAGCGCCCCGGCGAGCCCCGCGCAGAGTCCCGAGAGGGTGTAGACCGCGATCTTCGTGCCGGCCACCGGGGCGCCCATCAGCGCCGCCGCGTCCTCGTTGCCGCCGACCGCGTACACGTACTGCCCGAAGCGGGCCCGGCGCAGCACCACCCCGCCCGCCACGAAGAGCGCCGCCGTGATCCACACCGGCAGCCCGATCCCGAGGAGGGTGTCCTGGCCCAGCCGGGCGAAGAGCGAACCGTCGTCCACCAGATAGGTGGTCGCGCCCTCGTCGGTCACCGCCAGCAGCACCCCGCGCGCCAGCAGCATCGCCGCCAGCGTGACGATGAAGGGGGCCAGCCGGGCCCGCGCGATCAGCAGACCGTTGACCAGCCCGATCACCCCGCAGACCGCGAGCGGCAGCAGCAGCGCCACAGCCGTGCCGTACCGCGAGCCCCAGGCCGCCAGCACCCCGCCGAGCGCGAAGAGCGAACCCACCGAGAGATCGATCCCGCCGGTGATGATCACAAAGGTCATACCGAGGGCGACGACGGCGAGGAACGCCGAGGAGACCGCCATGTTCGCCAGGTTGTCGCCGGTCGCGAAGGTGTCGAAGCCCGCCGACGCCACGGCGGCCACCACGACGAGCGTGACGAGCGCGCCGTGCCGCTGGGCGAAGGCGCTCAGCCGCTCGGAGCGGCCCGCGCCGCCCTCCTCGCCCCCGGTTCCGCCCCGGCCCGGGGCCCTGGTCTCCCGTGTCTCCACCGTGGTCACGGCTTCCCCCGTTCCCGGGCCGCGTAGACGGCGGCCACGATGACCACGGCCTGGGCGATCTGGGTCCAGGACGGCGGCAGGTCGTGTTTGATGAGCGTGGCGGTCAGGAGCTGGATGAGGACGGCGCCCGCCACCGTCCCGCCGATCCGGATCCGGCCGCCGCTCAGCGGCGTACCGCCCACCACGACCGCCGTGATGGCGGAGAGCTCCATCAGCGTGCCCAGCGAGGTCGGGTCGCTCGCCTGGAGCCGGGCGGTGGCCACCACCCCGGCGACGGCGGCCAGCACACCCGAGCCGACATAGACCAGGATCAGCACCCGGCGGACGGGGAGCCCCGCGAGCCGGGCGGCGGGCCTGCTGTCGCCGATCGCCAGCAACTGCCTGCCGAAGGTCGTCCGCCGTACGGTGAACCCCACGGCGAGCGCCAGCGCCACCGCGATCACCACCGGATACGGCACCCCCAGCAGATCCCCGGAGCCCAGCGCGGCGAGCCCCGGGTCCCGGACATCCTTGAGCTGGGGGAGGAGCACCAGCGCGAGACCGCGCCCGGCGACCATCAGCGCGAGCGTCGCCACGATGGGCTGCACCCCGATGAACGCGATCAGCGCCCCGTTCGCCACCCCGACGGCGGCCCCGCCCGCCAGCGCGACGAGCAGCGCCACCCATGGCCCGTACCCGAGGTAGAGGGAGAGCAGAGAGGTGGCGAGCGCCATCACCGCGCCGACGGAGAGGTCTACGCCCTCGCTGCCGATGGCGAGCGCCATGCCCAGCGCCACGATGACGACGGGCGCCACCTGCACGGCCTGGGTGCGGAAGTTCTCGGCGGAGAGGAAGTGCGGGGTGAACAGGGTGTTGGCGAGGAGGAGGACGGCCACGCCCGCGTAGACCCCGTACCCCTGGAGGAGCGCCGTCAGCCGGGCCCGGTCCAGCGGTACGCGGCGCGCCGCCGCGAGTTCAGTCATGGCCGCCCCCGTCCCCGACCGTATTCGCGCTCGCGGTCCCGTCCGCGGCCCCGTCGATTCCGTCCGTGTTCCCGCCCGTGTTTCCGTCCGGTGGAGGCGGGGCCGCGCCGCCGGTCGCGATGGCCGCCAGCAGCCGGTCCTCCGTCACCTCGGCCCCGGCCAGCTCCGCCACCACCGCACCGTCCTTGAGGACCACGACCCGGTCCGAGCCCTCGATCAGCTCCTCCATGTCCGAGGAGATCAGCACCACCCCGAGCCCCTCGCCCGCGAGTTCGTCGATCAGCGTCTGCACCTCGGCCTTGGCGCCGACATCGATACCGCGCGTCGGCTCGTCCAGCAGCAGCACCTTGGGGCGCATCGCCAGCCAGCGGGCGAGCAGCACCTTCTGCTGGTTGCCGCCGGAGAGTTCGCCGACTTTCTGGTGCGGCCCCGCCGCCTTGATGCGCAGCCGCTTCATGAACGTCTCCACCAGCCGGTCGATCCGCGCGTCGTCCACCAGCCCGAAGCGGGCCAGCCCCGGCAGCGCGGCCAGCGCGATGTTCTCCCGTACCGAGAGCCCCGGCACGATCCCCTCCGCCTTGCGGTCCTCGGGGAGCAGGCTGATCCCGGCCCGGATCGCGGCGGGCGTGGACCCCGTCCGTACCGGCGCCCCCGCCACCACCACCCGCCCGCTCTCCGGGGCGAGCGCGCCCGCCACGGCCTTCGCGGTCTCGGTACGGCCGGAGCCGAGCAGCCCGCCGAGCCCGACCACCTCGCCGGGCCGCACCCGGACCGACACCCCGTGCAGAACCTGACGGAGTGTCAGGCCGCTCGCCTCCAGGACCGGTTCGCGGTGTGTACCGGACGCTCCGGCGCCACCGGGCCCGCCGGCGCCGTGCTGGTGGGAGCCGTGCTGGTGGGAAAACTTGGTGCGCCCCTCGCCGCGCACCTGGCCCATCTCGCGCCCCAGCATCAGTGAGACCAGCCGCAGCCGCTCCAGACCGGCGATGGGGCCGCCGTGCACCCGGCGGCCGTCGCGCAGCACGGTGACGGTGTCGCAGATCTCGTACAGTTCGTCGAGCCGGTGGCTGACGTAGATCACCGCGATCCCGCGCTCCCTGAGCATCCGGATCACCCCGAACAGGGTGCGCACCTCGCGCGGTTCGAGCGAGGAGGTGGGCTCGTCCATCACCACGACGCGCGCGTCCACCGAGACCGCCCGCGCCAGCGCCACCATCTGCTGGGCGCCGACGCCCAGCGAGCGGAGCGGCCGGCGGACGTCCACCCGCAGGCCGAGGGAGCGCAGCGCCTCGTCGGCGGCGCGGTGCATCCGCCCGAAGTCGATCAGCCCGAGCCGGCCGCGCGGCTCGCGCCCCAGGAAGAGGTTGCGGGCCACGCTCATCAGGGGGACGAGGTTGACCTCCTGGTAGATGGTGGAGATCCCGGCGTGCTGGGCCTCCAGCGGGGTGGCGAACCGTACCGGCGCACCGTCGAGGACGATCTCGCCGCCGTCCGGCCGGTACACCCCGGTGAGCACCTTGATGAGGGTGGACTTGCCCGCCCCGTTCTCGCCGATCAGGGCATGGACCTCGCCGGGGCCGACGGCGAGGTCCACCCCGTCGAGCGCCCGCGCGCCGGGGAAGGACTTGGTCAGCCCGGTGACGGAGAGCAGCCCCGGCCCGCCAGGACCCGGCCCGCCCGGAGCCTGCCCGCCCGGAGCCCGCCCGGGGCCGGAGGACCGGGCGGCCTCGGAATCCGACGGCACGTCAGAAGGCCTTGCCCAGATCGGCCTTGGCGTTCTCCGGGGTGTAGGCGCTGTCCTCGATCACGATGTCCTGGGAGACCTTCTCGCCCCGGGTGAAGGCGTCCAGCGTCGCGAAGGCCAGCGGCCCGAAGCGCGGATTGGACTCGATGACCCCGGAGATCCAGCCGTCCACGATGCCCTGCACCGCGTTGCGCGTCCCGTCGACCGTCACGATCTTGACATCGCCCGGCTTCTTGCCCGCGCCCTTGAGGGCGCCCACCGCGCCGAGCCCCATCTCGTCGTTCTCGGCGTAGATCCCGGTGATGTCCGGGTTGGACTGGATGAGCTGCTCGGTGACCTGCTGGCCCTTCTCCCGGGCGAAGTCGCCGGTCTGCTCGAACACCACCTGGAGGCCGGGGGCCTTCGCCGCGACCCGGTCCTTGAACCCCTTGGTGCGCTCGGTGGTGACATTGTTGCCGGCCGAGCCGAGCAGGATGGCGACCTTGCCCTTCCCACCGGTCGCCTCGATCATCTGATCGGCGGCGCGCTCGCCCTGCTGGACGAAGTCCGAGCCGATGAAGCTCACATAGTCCTTGCAGGCCGTCGCGTTGATCTTCCGGTCGATGGTGACGATCGGGATCTTCTTCGCCGCCGCCGAGCGCAGCACCGGGCCCCAGCCGTCCGAGTTGAGCGGGGCGATGACCAGCAGGTCCGCGCCCTTGGTGATGAGGTCCTGGACATCGCTGATCTGCTTGGAGAACTGCGACTGGGCGTTGGCGGTGAGGAGCTCGACACCCCGGTCGGCGGCCTCCGCCTTGATCGAGGCGGTCTCCGCGATCCGGAACGGGTTGGCCTCCTTCTCGGACTGGGAGAAGCCGACGGTGGCACCGGCCAGGTCGAGCTTCTTCCCGCCGAACTCCTCGACGGTGCAGGTCTCCCCGCTCCCGGCGGTGGGGGAGGCCACCACCTGGTCGCGGCCCCCGGCCGTCGCGGTGTCGCTGGAAGCCTCCACCTCGCCCTTGGCACATCCGGCCAGAGCGAGGACGGCGACCAGGCTCGCGGCGAGAGCGGTCGTGGTGGTGGTGCGGACAGCGGAAGGCTTCATGGCGGAACCCCATCTCGGCACGGCCCCGGGACGCGGAACACCGCCCGGGACATGGCTCGTACGGTCTGCTGGGCTGCACGGTGCACGGTCCTGCTGCGCTGCTTCGGAAGGGTTTTTACATCGTTGTACGGGGCGGTGTAAACCCTTCGTACGAGAAACGCGCCCTCCCATGTACGAGAAACGCGCCCGCGGTGACGAGAAACGCGCCCTCCCGCGTACGGGAAGCGCCCGCCCGGCCCGCGGGGCCGCCCCGCCCGGACGTCTCACCCCCGCCCCAGCGTGGACTCCCGCTCCACCAGCCGCCATTCCGCCCGGAGTTCGCGCCTGCCGGGTCCCGGCACCGGCGCCCCGGACCGCCCCCGGGCCCCGTCGAGCCGGCTCACCAGCGACTCCACGGCGAGCCGCGCGATGGTCTGCTTCGCGGGCGAGACGGTGGTCAGGGTGACCGACCCGTACCGGCCCTCGGTGATGTCGTCGAACCCCACCACCGCCACGTCCCCGGGCACCCGCAGCCCCCGCTCCGCGAGCACCCGCATGGCGCCGATGGCGATCGGGTCGTTGTACGCGAAGACCGCGTCGGGCCGCGCCCCCGAGTCCAGCAGCCGGGCCATCGCCGCCGCCCCGTCCGCGTGCGCCCAGCCGCCCGTCGGGGCGATCAGCGACTCCGGCGCCGCCACCCCCGCCAGCGTCAGCTCCTCGCGCCAGCCCCGCAGCCGCAGTTGCGAGGGCTCGTTGACCCGGTCGGTGCGCGCCCCCAGGAACGCGATCCGGGAGCGGCCCAGCGCGAGCAGATGGCGCACCGCGGCGCGGGCCGCCGCCACGTTGTCGATCGCGATGTGGTCGTACGGCAGGTCGTACTCCCGCTCCCCGAGCAGCACCAGCGGCGCGTCCTGGTCCCGGCCGCGCAGATCCTCCGCCGCCAGCTCGATCGGGCTCAGGATCAGCCCGTCGATGACCCGGGCCCGGAACCCCTGGCTCACCAGGATCTCCCGCTCCCGGCCGCCCCCGGTGTGGTCGAGCAGCACCGTGTACTCGTGCTCGGCCGCCACGTCGATGACCGCGCCCGCCAGCTCCGCGAAGTACGGGTTGCCCAGCTCGGGCACGGCCAGCGCGAGGATCCCGGTCCGCCCCTTGCGCAGATGACGGGCGGTCATGTTCGGCACGTACCCCAGCTCGTCGATGGCCCGCTGCACCCGGGCCCGCATGGCCGGGGTGACATGCGGATAGTGGTTGACCACGTTCGACACGGTCTTGATGGAGACGCCCGCGCGTTCCGCGACGTCCTTGAGGCTGACGGTCACCCATGCTCTCCCAGGCTCTGGACAGTGCCGTAACGGCGTGTTCTCATGCCAACTGCCGTTCCTTCCAACGTTGTACAGACTGACGCAACGAGCCGCCACCCTCTCTTCGCAAGGAGGATTCGTGCGCATCCGAAGAAAACTGGCCCTCCTGCTCGCCGTGATCCTCGGCATCGCAGGACTCACCGCGGCCCCCGCCGCCTCGGCCGCGGACGACCCGGTCGAGGCGCACGGGCTCAAGGGCGAGTACTACACTCACTCGGCCTCCGGCACCTTCGACTTCCACGAGCTGAAGGCCACCGTCTTCGACCCGCAGATCGACTTCGACAACCTGGAACCACGGCTGGCCGCCACCACCGGACAGTCCGACGACGTCTCCGTCCGCTGGACCGGCAAGGTCGTCCCCGCCGTCTCCGGCGCCCACACCTTCTCGATGATCGGCGACAACGGCTTCCGGCTCTGGGTCGACGGCCGCCTCCTCATCGACAACTGGGTCGACACCTGGGACGTCGAGCAGACCGCCGACCCCGTCGAGCTGACCAAGGGGCAGGCGTACGACATCAAGGTCGAGTACTTCGAGCACTACGGCGGCTCCAACCTCCACCTCCGCTGGACCGAGCCGGGCTCCACCAAGGTGCCCGTACCCTCCTCGGCCTTCCGGCTGCCCGACGGCTTCAGCTACGACGGGGCCCTCACCGCCACCGTGCTCCCCGACGGCCGCACCCTGGCCCTGGACTTCGCCCAGAAGATCGCCGCCCCGCCCGCCGGCCTCACCGGCCACCTCGACGCGGTCATCGGCGGTGCCCCCTGGCCGCTCGGCACCGTGCGGAAGGACCCGAAGGACGCCCGGCGGCTCCTGGTCACCCTGAAGGAACCCGTCGTCGGCAAGGGCGGCATGGCCGATGTCCGGTACGACGGGGAGGGCGGCCTCGCCGCCGCGTCCGGCAAGCCCGTCGACGCCTTCTGGAGCAGCGGCCGCAACACCTCCACGTACCAGCTCTCCACCCCCTGGGCCAAGGAGGTCGGGCCGCGCAACGCCCACCCCGAGTACCCCCGGCCCCAGTTGACCCGGGACGCGTGGCAGAACCTCAACGGGCAGTGGCAGTTCGCCGCCGCGGCCAAGGGCGAGCGGCCGCCGGTCGGCCGGACCCTCGGCGAGAAGATCGTCGTCCCGTACCCGGTGGAGTCCCAGCTCTCCGGTGTCGAGCGGCACGAGGAGCGGATGTGGTACCGCCGCACCTTCACCGTCCCGCCCACCTGGCAGGTCGGCCAGGGCAAGCGGCTCAACCTCAACTTCGACGCCGTCGACTGGCAGGCCGAGGTCTATGTCAACGGCGTCAAGGTCACCGAGCACAAGGGTGGTTACGACCGGTTCACCGCCGATGTCACCGACGCGCTGAAGCCCGGCCGCACCCAGGAGCTGATCGTCGGCGTCTACGACCCGACCGACTCCCGGGACGGCGAGAACCCGCCGATCGGCAAACAGCGCCTCGACCCCAGCGGTATCTGGTACACCCCGTCCTCCGGGATCTGGCAAACCGTCTGGATGGAGCCGGTCGCCGCCGACCACATCGGCTCCCTGAAGCTCACCCCCGACGTCCCGGGCGAGAAGCTCGCCGTCGAGGTACGCGGCCTCCGCGCCGGCGTCCCGGTCACGGCCACCGCGTACGACGGCCGGCGCAAGGTCGCCACCGTCACCGGACGGAGCGGCTCCGCGCTCACCCTCCCCGTCCGCGACCCGCACCTCTGGTCGCCGGACGACCCGCACCTCTACCGGCTGGAGGTCACGGCCGGCAAGGACCGCGTCGGCAGCTACTTCGGGATGCGCTCGCTGACCGTCGAGAAGGTCGACGGCACCCCGAGAACGGTCCTCAACGGCACCCCCACCTTCCTGATGGCCACCCTCGACCAGGGCTTCTGGCCCGACGGGCTGCACACGGCGCCCACCGACGAGGCGCTCGCCTCCGACCTGAAGGCGCACAAGAAGCTCGGCTACAACTCGGTGCGCAAACACATCAAGGTCGAGCCCGACCGGTGGTTCTACTGGGCGGACCGGCTCGGGCTGCTGGTCTGGCAGGACATGCCCGCGATGAACACCGTCAACCCGAACGCCGCCTCCCGGGCCCAGTACGAGCACGAGATGAAGCGCATGATCGACCAGCACAGCAGCAGCCCCTCGGTGATCATGTGGGTCACCTTCAACGAGGGGTGGGGCCAGTACGACCAGGCCCGCATCGCCGACCAGGCGAAGTCCTGGGACCCGACCCGGCTGATCAACAACATGAGCGGGGTCAACTGCTGCGGGGCCGTCGACGGCGGCAACGGCGACATCGCCGACGCCCACGGCTATCCGAGCGCCCAACTGCCCGCACCCGACGGCAGCCGGGCGCTGGTCAGCGGCGAGTACGGCGGCCTCGGCCTCGCCGTCCCCGGCCACGCCTGGCCCGTGCAGCACACCTATGTAGGGGTCGACCAGGCCGCGTACACCGATGCCTACCTGGCCGAACTCGCCAAGGTGCGCGCCCTCGCCTGCCGGGGGAGCAACGGCGCCGTCTACACCCAGATCGCCGATGTGGAGGGCGAGCTGAACGGGCTGCTCACCTACGACCGCAAGGTGCTCAAGCCCGACGCGGCCAAGCTCAAGGCGGCCCACGAGGCGCTGATCCGGGACGCCGCCGACCCGGCCACCATGAAGTGCGCCACCTCCTGACGGCCCCCTGAGGAAACGAGGTCCACCCGGCCCCGGACCGTCCCCGCCAGGGACGGCCCGGGGCCGTGGCGCGCCGGGCGCCCGCCCGCCCGGGGGAGCACCTGCCGGGAGAGCGGTCCTCGGCACACCCGGAATACTCCGCGACCCGTCCGGCATTGCAGACTGATGTCGCCCAGGACACCGCCGTCCGCGCCGCGACCGACCCCGCAGGACCGCCGGAGGACCTCTGACCATGCCGTACGACGTGCCACGCCCCGCCCCCGACCAGGAGGGCACCCCGCACCCGCTCGACAACCCCGTCCGCGCCGCGCTCACCGGCCCCCACGCGCCCTTCGCCGAGCGGTACGGCAGCCTGCTGCGGTACCCGGCCGACGTGGCCCCCTGGTTCGCCCTGCCCGACGGGTCCGGTCCGGTCGACTGGGCGGACGTGGCGGCCTTCACCGGACCCGGCGGCGCCCTCTCGCTGGCCGGCTACGCCGGGGAACCACCGGCCGGCTGGGAGGTCACCTTCCACGCCGACGGTGTCCAGATGGTCGACGCCGGACTCGCCGCCGCCCCGGACGAGGAGGCCGTACGCCTCGGCCCCGCCGACGTACCGGAGATCCTCGACCTGGTCGAGCGCACCCGCCCCGGCCCCTTCCTCACCCGCACCATCGAACTCGGCAGCTACCTCGGCATCCGCCGGGACGGCGCCCTCGTCGCGATGGCGGGGGAGCGGATGCGCCCGCCGGGGTGGACCGAGATCAGCGCCGTCTGCACCGCGCCGGAATTCCGTGGCCAGGGCCTCGCCGCCCGGCTGATACTCGCCGTCGCGCACGGCATCAGGGAGCGGGGCGACACCCCGTTCCTGCACGCCGCGGCGGAGAACACCGGTGCCGTACGGCTCTACGAGACGCTCGGCTTCCGGGTCCGGCGGCACACCTCCTTCCTGGGCGTCCGGGTACCGGCGGGGGCCGTGGTCACCGCCGGATAAGATGATGGGATTTTGTCGGCCCCCGCGCCCGTCGGTACCCTCCTGACCAGCGGTGACGGCGCGGGCGCCGGACAGCACCCCCGGTGCCCCGGCACCGGCCCCGGCGATTCGCCGGCCCAGCGATCAGTGAACAGCGTTCCGACGAATGGCAGCGACGATGACGGTGACAGAGGACAGCCCGGCGTACGGCGGGAGCCAGGCGGCCCAGGAGCCGGCCGGGGGGCAGGGGTTCGGTCCCGGCATCGACCCCGAGCGGATGGCCGTCTGCCTCTCCGTACTGGACGAACTCGACCAGCTCGACGTCGACCACCCCGACGCCATCACCGTCCGGCGCGCCACCGCGGGGATCTACCGTACGGTCAAGCAGCGCCGCCGCCAGGAGCGCAGGGCCGCCAAGACCGCCCACGACAAGGCCGTCACCGAGGCCACCGCCACCGGCTCCGCCGAGCGCATCGACGACGAGACCCAGGGCCTGCTGCCCTCCTCCTCCACCGTCGGCGAGATCGCGGGCATCCTGCGCCGCCCCCGCTCCTGCTACATCTGCAAGGCCCGCTACACCGAGGTCGACGCCTTCTACCACCAGCTCTGCCGCACCTGCGCCGCCGAGAACCGGGCCCGCCGCGACGCCCGTACGGATCTCACCGGACGCCGCGCGCTGCTCACCGGCGGCCGGGCGAAGATCGGCATGTACATCGCGCTGCGGCTGCTGCGCGACGGTGCCCACACCACCATCACCACCCGCTTCCCCGCCGACGCGATCCGCCGCTTCAAGGCCATGCCGGACAGCGACGAGTGGATCCACCGGCTGAAGATCGTCGGCATCGACCTGCGCGACCCGGGCCAGGTGGTCGCGCTCGCCGACTCCGTCGCCGCCGAGGGCCCGCTGGACATCCTGATCAACAACGCCGCGCAGACCGTACGCCGCTCCCCGGGGGCCTACAGCGAACTGCTCGCCGCCGAGTCCGCGCCGCTCCCGGCCGGAGAGCTGCCCGCCTCCCAGGTCATCGGCGCCTTCGGCAGCGGTTCCCAGGCCGTGCTGACGGCGGGCGGCGCCGAGGCGCTGAGCGCCTCCGACGTCACCGGGCTCGCCCTGGTCGGCGGCTCCGCCACGCTCGCCAGGATCGAGGCGGGCACCGCGATCGACGCGGGCGGCCTCGTGCCCGACCTGCACGACACCAACAGCTGGGTGCAGACGGTCTCCGAGGTCGACGCGGTCGAACTCCTCGAAGTCCAGCTCTGCAACTCCACCGCGCCGTTCATCCTCATCAGCCGGCTCCGCCCGGCGATGGCGCGGGCCGCCGCCGACCGTAAGTACGTCGTCAACGTCTCCGCGATGGAGGGGGTGTTCAGCCGGGGCTACAAGGGCGCCGGGCACCCGCACACCAATATGGCGAAGGCCGCGCTGAACATGCTGACCCGCACCAGCGCCCAGGAGATGTTCGAGACCGACGCCATCCTGATGACGGCCGTCGACACCGGCTGGATCACCGACGAGCGCCCGCATCCGGACAAGATGCGCCTCGCCGACGAGGGCTTTCACGCCCCCCTCGACCTGATCGACGGCGCGGCCCGGGTGTACGACCCGATCGTGCGCGGCGAGAGCGGCGCGGACCTGTACGGCTGCTTCCTGAAGGACTACGCGCCCGCCAACTGGTGACGTCCGGGGCCAACGGAACTGGGCTGGTTGGCCGGAAGTTCACCCGAAAGCCAGCCCTATCGAGCGGACCACCGCTCATCTGGTTACTCTGATACGCATGCACGGCCACGGAGGGGACACACCATCCCCACGGCCGTGCCGGGACAGGCCCTCGATCACGGCCGCGGTCCCGTCCGAACAACGGCGCCACCGCGACGGAACAGCCCTGTCCCAGAGTTACCCGACACAGAGGAGTGCGCGGTGACCCCAGAAGTGACCCAGCGGGAAGAGAACCCGCCGGACCCCGCCGAACGCGGCCGGAAGCCCGAGCGGATCGGCAACCTGGAGGTGTGGGCCAGATCGGCCCCGATCCGGCTCGCGGGGTACGAGGACGACCTCGCCGAGCCGCATATCCTCCCCGGCGTCGACTGAGGGCGACAGCCGGCCGGGAGTGACAGCCGGCTGAGAGCGGCATCGGCACCGCTGGCCTAGCGGCGGCGGGCGGGCCGGAACCCCTTCCCGGAACCCGGGTTGCGGGGAGCATACGGGCGCACCCCGGGCGTGTCGGGGTGCGCCCGGCTTGCGAGGTGACGAATGGTCAGGCAGAGATAGGGGGACATTTCCGGAGGAAAAGGCGGGAGATTCTGGTGTGCCCACCCATCGGCCGACGGAGCGCGGCGCTTGCCGCGCTCTCCGCGAGCGTCCTGATCACCACGGGCTGCGGATGGGGCGGCGGTGGCGGTGGCACGCCCGCGCCGACCGGCAAGGAGCTGCACTTCCAGCCCGTCGCGGCGCCGGGCCCCGACCCCTTCACCGCCTCGACGGCGGCCCCGCTCCCCGGCCCCGTGGCCCCGGCCGGGCGCGCCCCGGCCGTCTCCCGGACCCCGGGGACGGCCCCCGACCCGGGTGCCTCCCGGGCCCCGGGGGACGCCCCTGCCCCGGACGCCGCCCCGGTCCCGGTGGCCCCTGACGGGGACGCCTCCCCGGATATCGGCTCCCCTGACGGGGGTCCCGCCCCTGACGGGGGTGCCGCCCCGGACCCGGGTGCCGTCTCTGACAGGGGTGCCGCCCCTGACGCGGGTTCCGCCCCGGACCCCGGTGCCGCCCCCGCCCCGGATGCCCTCCCCGACCCCGGTACCGCCCTGGCCCCGGATGCCGCGGACGCGCGTGTCTCCGGCGGTACGGACGACGCGCGCGGCCCCGGGCGCGGCCGGGCGGGCGCCCGGAGCGCGGCCACCGCCGCGCGGGCGCCCCGTGCCCTGCCCGGCTCCACCCCCGGCCTCTACGGCGGCTCCCCGTCGGCCAGTTGCGATGTGAAGCGACAGGCCGACCTGCTCGCCGGGGACCCGGCGAAGTCCCGCGCCTTCGCCCAGGGGGCCTCCCTCGGGCAGCAGCCCGTCGCCGACTTCCTCCGCGGGCTGACCCCCGTGGTGGTGCGGGCCGATGTCCGGGTCACCGCCCACGGCTACCGTGACGGGGCCGCCACCTCCTTCCAGTCCGTGCTCCAGGCGGGCACCGCCGTCCTGGTCGACGAGTACGGCATGCCCCGGGTGCGCTGCGCGGGCGGCAGCCCCGTCGGCGCCCCGGTCGCCGCCCAGGGCTCCATGGACTACCGGGGCACCCCGTGGAAGGGGTACGCCCCCGAGCGTGTCGTCGTCGTCAACCGCGCCCCGCGCCCCGTCGACGCCCTGATCATCGTGGACCTGGTCGACCACGCCTGGGTCGAGCGGCGGATCGGCACCGACGGGGGCGAGGACCGCCCCCCGCAGGACCCGCCCCCGTACGGCCCCGAGGCCGACATCACCGACCCCGAGGCGGTCCGGCTGCCGGGCGAGATCGGCTCCACCGGCACCATCACGGGGCCGACCCCGTCCACCCCGCCCGGCGGCGGCGTCCCGCCCTCCGGTGCCCCGCCGCGCGGGGGCCGCTCCACCGCCCCCGCCGCACCGGAGCCCCCGCCGGACGAGCCGGCCCCCGTACCGGACGGCGGACCCGACGGCGGGGACGGTGCCGGCCTCGCCCCCGATACCGGCCCCCTGCCCGACGCCCCGGCCGACGACCTCGGGCCGCTCCCGGACGACGGCGCCCTCCCGCCGCCGGGACCGGACGGGGCCGCCCTCCCCGACGACCGCGCCCACCCGAGCTGACCAGGGCGCGCGGCGCCCCGTACACACGCCCCGCACCCATCGGTCACACCCGTACGGCCCCGCCCGGGACGGCTCGAAGAATCCGACAAATGATGACAGAGTGTCCACATGGCTGAACGGGCAGCGGGTCCCCTGTCGCTCCCCGACGACTGGCCCGCCCACGCCGGCACCAGCCTGTCCCTCAACCGGATGGGCACCTTCGACTGGGACCTGGACAGCGGACGGCTCCATCTCGACGCCCTGGCGCTGAGCGTCTTCGACCTGGACCCCGACGCGTACGACGAGCGCCCCGAGCAGTTGGCGCCCCGGGTCCCGCCCGTCGAGTCGATCCGGCTGGACGACCTGGTCGCCCGGGCGCTGCGGGACGGCAGCGAGGGGTTCGGCGCGTACTTCCGGATCCGGCACCGCGACGGCACCCTGCGGTGGACCCACACCCAGGGCGTCATCCGCCGCGACGCCACCGGGCGCCCGCACCGGGTGATCGGGGTGGTCCGCGACGCGGCCAGGGAACTCGCCGACTCCGCCGCCCGCCAGGAGCTGGGCGCGGCCCGCCGGATCGGCGCCGGGGTCGTCGAGTCCACCACCGCCGCGCTCGCCCACGCCAGGACCGTCCAGGACGTCATCGACGTGCTCAAGCACTCCCACGGCCTCGCCCACCTCGGCGCCAGCAGCCTGGTCATGGGGCTGGTCGACGCGGGCCGTATCCACCTCGTCGCCGAGGGCCCCGAGGGCTCCTACGTGCCCGGCACCCGGGTCACCCGCACCGACGAGGCGTACCCGATGAGCGACGTGGTCCGCACCCTCACCCCCCGCTTCATCGAGTCGGCCCAGGAGTTCGCGGAGAGCTACCCGACCCTCTGGCCCCATATCGACGGCCTCGGCATCAACGCCGCCGCCTATCTGCCGCTGATCGCCCAGTCGCGGCCCATCGGGGCGCTGGGGCTGCTCTACCACGACAAGAACGGCTTCACCGCCGAGGACCGCAACCTCCTCGTCGCCCTCAGCAGCGGCATCGCCCAGAGCCTCCAGCGCGCCGTCCTCTTCGAACAGGACCACGACCTCGCCGAAGGGCTCCAGCAGGCGATGCTGCCGCGCCGGATCCCCGCCGTACCGGGCGCCGAGATCGCCGTACGGTACCGCTCCGCGCGGCTCGGCCGGGAGATCGGCGGCGACTGGTACGACGTGATCCCGCTCCCCGGCGGCCGGGTCGGCACCGTCATCGGGGACGTCCAGGGCCATGACACCCACGCCGCGGCCGTGATGGGGCAGCTCCGGATCGTGCTCAGGGCGTACGCCGCCGAGGGCCACGAGCCCGCCACCGTCATGGCCCGCGCCTCGGTCTTCCTCCATGAACTGGACACCGACCGCTTCGCGACCTGCACCTACGCGGAGGCCGACCTGACCACCGGGGTCGTCCAGCTCGTCCGGGCCGGCCATGTCGACCCGCTGCTCAGGGACACCGACGGAAGCTGCCGCCGGGTGCCGCTCCCCGGCGGGATGCCGCTCGGCCTCTCCGCCGCCTTCGGCCGGCTCGACTACCCGGTCGAGACCGTCGAACTCGACCCGGGGCAGACCCTGCTGCTCTACACCGACGGCCTCGTGGAGCAGCCGGGCGCCGACCTCGACGACGGGATGCTGCTCCTCGCCACCCTGGTCAGGGACGGTCCCCGGGAGCTCCAGCACCTCGCCGACCGGCTCTGCGAGGTGGTGGACGCGCGGGGCGGCGAGGACGATGTCGCCGTCCTGCTGCTGCGCCGCGACGGCACCCGCGCCCCGCGCTCCGGCGGCCGGCTCTACCGGCAGGTCGCCCCGGGCGACGCCGAGGGGCTGGCCACCGCCCGCCATATGATCCGGGCGGCGGTCACCGCCTGGGGCGCCGGGGAGCGCTCCGACGCGATCGAACTCACCGCCGACGAGCTGATCACCAACGCCCTGGTGCACACCGGCGGCGGCGCGGGCGTGGTGGTCCGCGTCGTCCCCCGTACGGAGCCGCCGGGGCCGCGGGAGGCCGGCCGGCGGCTGCGGGTGGAGGTCGAGGACGGGTCGAGCGCCCTGCCGCACCGCCGCGAGGCGGGCGAGTCCGGGGTCTCGGGGCGCGGACTGCTCCTGGTGGACGAGCTCGCCGACGACTGGGGCGTGGAGTCCCGGGGCAGCGGCAAGTGCGTGTGGTGCGAATTCGTCGTACCGGAGCGTACGGAGCGTACGGAGCGTCCGGGAAGCCGATAGGTCGGACAGATCGGACCGAAAAATTCCTCTGTGGCGGGCATAAGGGTGTTGACGTCCTCAGTCATCCGATGAATATTCATCGGTGATCGACGACGTCCACACGTCGGCACAGAGGAGGCGGCAGGGTATGCGGCACACCACGCTCGGGACCGGGGGCACCGTCACGGTCACCGGACTCTCCTTCGGGGCGGCCGGGATCGGCAATCTCTACACCCCCGTCACCGACGAGGCCGCCCGCGCGGCCGTCGACGCCGCCTGGGACGCCGGGATCCGGTACTTCGACACCGCGCCCCACTACGGCCTCGGCCTCTCCGAACGGCGGCTCGGCGCGGCGCTGCGCGAACGCCCCAGGGACACGTACACCCTCTCCACCAAGGTCGGCCGGCTCCTCGCCCCCGTCCCCGGCGCCGGTACCGCGCCCGGCCCCCTCCCCGACGACCTCGGCCACGGCTTCGCCGTCCCCGCCACCCACCACAGGGTCTGGGACTTCAGCGCCGACGGCGTGTACCGGAGCATCGAGGAGAGCCTGACCCGGCTCGGCCTCGACCGGATCGACATCGTCTACGTACACGACCCCGACGACCACGCCGAAGAGGCCCTCACCCAGGCGTACCCCGCGCTGGAGCGGCTGCGCGCCGAAGGGACCGTCGGCGCCATCGGCGCGGGCATGAACCAGACCGCGCTGCTCACCCGCTTCCTGCGGGAGACCGACACCGATGTCGTGCTCTGCGCGGGACGCTTCACCCTCCTCGACCACTCCGCGCTCGCCGAACTCCTCCCCGAGGCCGCCGCGCGCGGCCGGAGCGTCGTCGTCGGCGGGGTCTTCAACTCCGGGCTGCTCGCCGACCCGCGCCCGGGCGCCCCGTACGACTACGCCGCCGCGCCGCCCGCCCTGGTCGACCGCGCGCTGCGGATGGACGCCGTCACCCGGCGGTACGGGGTCCCGCTGCGCGCCGCCGCCCTCCACTACCCGCTGCGCCATCCCGCCGTCGCCAGTGTGCTCGTCGGTACCCGCTCCGCCGACGAGGTACGGGACGCCGCCGCGCTCGCCGCACAGCCCCTCCCCGACGACCTCTGGGCCGAACTGCGCGCAGAGGGACTGCTCACCGAGAACGGAGCCCCCGCATGAGAGTCGCCCTGCACACCAAGGTCCGCGCCGACCGGATCGAGGCGTACGAGGAGGCCCACCGCGAGGTGCCCGCCGAACTCACCGCCGCGATCCGGGAAGCGGGCGCCACCTCCTGGACCATCTGGCGCAGCGGCACCGACCTCTTCCACCTGCTGGAGTGCGCCGACTACGCGGCCCTGCTCGCCGCCCTGGACCGACTGCCCGTCAACATCGCCTGGCAGGCCCGGATGGCCGAGCTCCTCGACGTCGTCCACGACTACTCCGAGGGCGGCGCGGACGCCGGGCTCCCCGTGGTCTGGGAGCTGTGAGGCCGATGCTCCCCGCCACCGTCGTCGACGCCCACCACCATGTCTGGGACCTCTCCGTACGCCCCCAGGAGTGGATGGCCGGGGCCGCGATGGACCCCATCCGCCGCGACTTCGCCCTGGCCGAACTCGCCGAGGAGGCGCGGAGCGCCGGGGTCGGGGCCACGGTCCTCGTCCAGACCGTGCCGGTCGCCGAGGAGACCCCCGAGTTCCTCGCCCTCGCCGACGGGAGCGGCCTCGTCGCCGGGGTCGTCGGCTGGACCGACCTCACCGCGCCCGGCGTCGCCGACACCCTCGCCGAGCTGAAGGCCCTGCCCGGCGGCCACAAGCTCGTCGGTATCCGCCACCCCGTGGAGGGCGAGGCCGACCCCGCCTGGCTGCTCCGCCCCGAGGTGGTGCGCGGCCTGGCCGCCGTCGCGGCTGCGGGGCTCACGTACGACCTGCTGGTACGCCCGCACCAGCTCCCCTCGGCGGTCGAGGCGGCCCGGCGGCTGCCGGAGCTCACCTTCGTCCTCGACCACCTCGGCAAACCGCCCGTCGCCGAGCGGCGCACCGCCCCCTGGGCGGACCGGCTGCGGGCGCTGGCCGCCCTGCCGAACACGGCCGCCAAGCTCTCCGGGCTGGTCACCGAGGCCGCCTGGGACTCCTGGAGCGCCGAGGACCTGCGCCCGTACGCCGGGACCGCGCTCGACGCCTTCGGGCCCGAGCGGCTGATGTTCGGCTCCGACTGGCCGGTCTGCCGGCTGGCCGCCACATACGGCGAGGTCCTGGCCGCCGCGCGCACGGTCACCGACGGCCTCGCGCCCGCCGAACGCGCCGCCGTCCTGGGCACCACGGCGCGCCGCGTCTACCGGCTCTGAGGGAGGGCTGTCCCCGGGCGCGGTCCGTCGCCGAGCGACGGACCACCCGCGCGGCCGCGCGAGCCGGGGCGCCCGAGGCGTCACCGGACGCCACCGACGCCCGCGTACGACAGGACGGGTCTCCGGGATCGCCGGGCGGGCCCGGTCCCGTCCGGGCCGACGGTCAGACGTGCCGGGCCGGGTCCGTGGTCTCGCCCGTGGAGCCCTCGCCGGCCGTACGGCGGAAGGCGTCCGCCACCTCCGGGGGGAACGGGCCCAGGCCGAGGAGCGCGGTGACCGAGGCGGTCGCCAGCCGGTGCCAGACGCCCGCGCGGCGCACCATCGCGTGGTCGCCGCCGGGGAGGAGCACGGCGCACGCCTCGGCCCCCGCCGCCCGCGCCCGCGCGGCCAGCGCCACGCTCTCCCGGGGGTCCGTCACCCGGTCGTGGTCGCTGTGGAGCAGCACCACCCGGCGGCCCGCGAGATGGTCCACCGGATCCTCCGGCGGACACCACGGGGCGAGCCCCACCACCCCGGTGACCTGCTCGTTGGCGGCGGCGGCCAGCGCCGCCCTGCCGCCCATCGAGTGCCCCACCAGCACCACCGGCACCGGCCCCACCAACTGCTCCAGCTCGTCCAGGGCCCGCCGGGCGTCCCTGGCGGCGTCGGCGCGCCCCCCGTTCCACCCCCGGTACCGGTAGCGGACCCGGCCCACCACCACGTCCTGCCCCTCCGTGGCGCGGAGCACCGCGCGGGTGAACGGCCGCATCCGTACCCCCGGCAGATTGAGCCGGGTGGGCGGGCGCTCGCTCTCCGAACGGCCGCCGTGCAGCAGCAGGACCACGGCGCGGGGGCGCGCGGCGGTCCGGTCGAGGACAAGGGCGGGCCGGACGGCGGCTCGCCGTTCGCGTACGGGCACGTGGGCCTTCCTTCCTGCGGGCGGGCGGGGAACCCGGTCACGGACGCCCCTTCCCGGACCATTCGGAGCCGCGGCGGCTCCGGATGCCTCCGGATCCCCGGTGTGCCGTGGATCACCCGTACAACGGAGGGAACCTCACCGGGCGTTCCCGGCGGCGCTGCGGCACGCTGGAAAGATGCCGGAAGTACCCGAAGTCGAAGCGTTGCGCGCCTTCCTCGACGGCCATCTGGTCGGCAAGGAGATCGTCCGTGTCCTGCCCCTGACGGTCAACGTCCTCAAGACGTACGACCCGCCCGCCACCGCGCTCGAAGGCGCCACGGTCACCGCCGTCGCCCGCCACGGCAAGTACCTCGACATCGTCACGCGGCCCGCGTCCGGCACCCGGAAGGCCAGGGACGCCGGGGAGGCCGGGGAGGCGCGGCTCCATCTCGCCGTCCACCTCGCCCGCGCCGGATGGCTGCGCTGGCACGACGCCTTCTCCGGCGCCCCGCCCCGCCCCGGCAAGGGGCCGCTCGCCTGGCGGACCGTCCTCGCCGAGGGCGACGGCTTCGACCTGACCGAGGCGGGCACCACCAAGCGCCTCGCCGTCCATGTGGTCCGCGACCCCGCCGAAGTCCCCGGCATCGCCCGGCTCGGCCCCGACCCGCTCGACCCCGCCTTCGACCGGGCCGCGTTCGCCGCGCTCCTCGGCGGGGAGCGCGGCCGGATCAAGGGCGTCCTGCGGGACCAGCGGATCATCGCGGGCATCGGCAACGCGTACAGCGACGAGATCCTGCACGCCGCGCGGATGTCCCCGTACAAGCCGGTGCCGAACCTCACCGACGACGAGATCACCGGGCTCTACGAGGCGCTGCGCACCACCCTCGGCGAGGCCGTCGAGCGCTCGCGCGGCACAGCGGCCGGCCGCCTCAAGGCCGAGAAGCGGGCCGGTCTGCGGGTGCACGGCCGCACCGGCGAGGCGTGCCCGGTCTGCGGGGACACCATCAGGGAGGTCTCGTTCAGCGACTCCTCGCTCCAGTACTGCCCCACCTGCCAGACCGGCGGGAAACCGCTCGCCGACCGCAGAATGTCCCGGCTGCTCAAGTAGCCGGGACAGGAGGGGCACGGTACGGGCGCGGGCGTCAGCTCCCGCCGATCCGGGCCAGGACCTGCCCGTTCGCCCGTACCTCGAAGTGGTGGATCCGGTCGGGGAACATCGAAGCGCCGCCCCGGGTGGCCATCGGCCCGTCGTCCCGCGCGTGGCAGGCCCACGTCGTCACCGTCTCCTCCGAGCCGTCCACGCCCATCGCGAGCAGCGAACAGACCCCGTCGACGGCGGGCCGCACCATCTCCAGGCGGATGTTCGCGCCCCAGTCGGTCTCCGTCATCGTCACCGTCGCCGCCATCCCCGTGGTGCCGTCCGACGCGCTCCACTGCTGGGTGGTGCCCGCCGGGGGCGCCGGCACGGCCGTCGTCCGCGCCACCCCGAGGACGGTGAGCGGGCCGCCCAGCACCAGCGCCGCCGCCACCGCGACCAGCGCCAGCCGCCGCCTGCGGCTGCGTCGGCGGCCCTCCGCCGTGCGCCCGAGCAGCCGGGAGAGCATCTCGGGCCCGGCGACGACGACCGGCGCCACCCCGGCCGGGGTCTGCCGTGCGTACAGGTCGAGCTGTTTCTTCACCCCGCCGAAGTCACCCAGGGAGAGGGTGCACTGCGGGCACTCCATGAGGTGATCCTCGAAGCGAAAGGCGTCCGCGGCGTCGAGCACGCCCAGTGCATAGGCGCCGACATCGCGATGGAGGTCCAAGGTCCGCATGGTGTCTGGTACGCAGGGGAGCGGCGAATCACTCAAGACAACCCCGTACAACCCCGTTCGACCCTTTACACTCCGCCCCTTACACTCCGGCGTCATGCTGCGCGTACTCGCTGTGGACGACGAAGAACCGGCCCTGGAGGAGCTGCTCTACCTGCTCAGGGCCGATCCGCGGATCCTGCGGGCCGACGGCGCCACCAGCGCGACGGAGGCGCTGCGCGCGATCGGCGCCGCCCTCGACGCGGGCCCCGACGACCGGTCCGCCGTCGATGTCGTCTTCCTCGACATCCACATGGCCGGGCTGAGCGGACTCGATGTCGCCCGGCTCCTCGCCGGGTTCGCCGAGCCGCCCCTGATCGTCTTCGTCACCGCCCACGAGGGCTTCGCCGTCCAGGCGTTCGACCTGAAGGCCGTCGACTACGTCCTCAAGCCGGTCCGCAGGGAGCGGCTGGCCGAGGCGGTCCGCCGGGTCGCCGAACTGGTGGGGGAGCGCACCCCGCACGCCGCCCCGCCCGCCGACCAGATAGCCGTCGAACTCGGCGGTGTGATCCGCTTCGTCGCCGTCGACGACATCACCTACGCGGAGGCGCAGGGCGACTACGCCCGGCTGCACACCGCCACCGGCAGCCATCTCGTCCGGATCCCGCTCACCACCCTGGAGGAGCGGTGGCGGGCGCGCGGGTTCGTCCGGATCCACCGCCGCCATCTCGTCGCCCTGGCCCGCATCGACGAGATGCGGCTCGACGCGGGCGCCATGAGCGTCCGGGTCGGCGCGGCCGAGCTGGCCGTCAGCCGCCGCCACGCCCGCGCCCTCCGCGATCTGCTGATGCGACAGACCCGTCGCTGACCAGGGCCTTCCGCTCGGATCACCCGGCTGCGTACACTCCGGGCGCGAGCTGCGGTACGGCGGAGAGGCGGGGACGATGGCGGGAGAGCCGGCGCCGCCGCGCCGCGAGGTCGTCACCGGGGAGCCCCGGCGGGTCCGGCCGCTGCCGCGCTACCGGGCCCAGGCCGAGATCGCCGAGCAGACCGCGCTCGGCGACGCGTATGTCCGCTCCCTGATGCGGAGCCAGCTCCGGGCCGGGCTCACCGCTTTCGCCCTCCTCGCGGTCGTCGCCGGCACCCTGCCGCTCGCCTTCGCGACGCTCCGGGACGCCACCGCCGTCTGGGTCGTGCTGGGCTTCGCCGCCTACCCGCTGCTCACCCTGCTCGCCTGGTGGTACGTGCGGCGCGCCGAGCGGAACGAGCGCGACTTCGCCCGGCTGGTGAAGGACCGGCCCGTTCCGTGACCCTGAGCTATCCGGCGGCGGCGATCGCCTTCGTCGTCCTCGCCACCGTCCTCGTCGGCGGCTTCGGGCTCCGTATCTCCCGTACCACCTCGGACTTCTACGTCGCCTCCCGCACCGTCGGGCCCGCCCTCAACGCCGCCGCGATCAGCGGTGAGTACCTCTCCGCCGCCTCCTTCCTCGGCGTCGCCGGGCTGGTGCTCCTGCACGGCCCCGACATGCTCTGGTACCCGGTCGGCTACACCGCCGGCTATCTGGTCCTGCTGGTCTTCGTCGCCGCCCCGCTCCGCCGCTCCGGCGCCTACACCCTGCCGGACTTCGCGGAGGGGCGGCTGGAGTCGCGGGCGGTACGGCGGCTGGTCAGCGTCTTCGTGGTCGGCGCCGGGTGGCTCTACCTCGTCCCCCAGCTCCAGGGCGCCGGGCTCACCCTGAAGATCCTCACCGGCGCGCCCGACTGGTTCGGCGGGGTGCTCGTCTCGCTGGTCGTGGTGGTGGCCGTAGCGGCGGGCGGGATGCGCTCCATCACCTTCGTCCAGGCGTTCCAGTACTGGCTGAAGCTGACCGCGCTGCTCGTGCCCGCCTGCTTCCTGCTGCTGGCCTGGCAGGGCGACGGCCGGCCCGCCGTGGAGCTCGACATGGCGGGCGACCTCGCGGGCCGCGCCGACCACCCGCTCTACGCGACATACGGGCTGATCGTGGCGACCTTCCTCGGCACGATGGGGCTGCCCCATGTCGTCGTCCGCTTCTACACCAGCCCCAACGGCCGGGCCGCCCGCCGCACCACCGTCGTCGTCCTGGCGCTGATCGGCGCCTTCTATCTGCTGCCCCCCGTCTACGGCGCGCTGGGCCGGCTCTACGTGCCCGAACTCCCGTACGGCGCCCATGCCGACGCGGCCGTCCTGCTCCTCCCGGAGCGCGCGGTCGGCGGGCTCGGCGGGCAACTGCTGGGCGCTTTGGTGGCGGGCGGGGCGTTCGCCGCGTTCCTCTCCACCGCCTCCGGGCTGACCACGGCCGTCGCCGGGGTGCTCACCCAGGATGTGCTGCCCTCCCGGGGGGTACGGAACTTCCGGCTGGCGACCCCCCTCGCGGTCGCCGTCCCGCTCGGCGGCTCCCTGGTGGTCAGCGGCATCCCGGTGGCGGACTCCGTCGGCATGGCCTTCGCGGTCTCCGCCTCCTCCTTCTGCCCGCTGCTCGTGCTCGGCATCTGGTGGCGGCGGCTCACCCCGCCCGGCGCCATCGCCGGACTGCTGCTCGGCGGCGGGCTCGCCTTCGCCGCCACCGTGATCACCGTGACCGGGGCGGTCCGCTCCGGCTGGCCGCACGCGCTGCTCGCCTGGCCCGCCGTCTGGTCGGTACCGGTCGGCTTCCTCGCGATGATCCTGGTCTCGCTCGCCACCCAGGGCCGGATACCGTCCGGCACCAACGCCGCCATGACCCGCTTCCACCTCCCGGAGACCCTGATGCCGGGCGGCCGGGAGACCTCCGGAGGTCCCCGATGAGCCCCGCCGCCCTCGCCGTGCTGATCGTCCTCGGCCCGCTGCTCCTCGCGGGCGGCTTCGTCCTCGGCCGCCGGACCGCCCGCCCCGAGCGGACCAGCGATGTCGGCACCCCGGTCGAGCACGCCACCTTCGAGACCCTGCACACCGCCTCGCTCGCCGCGCCCCCGCTCCGGGCCGGCCTCACCGAGGAGTCCGCCCGCAGGGCCGCGCCCCGGCTCCGCTCCCTGCTCGGCACCGACGCGCTCTGTCTCACCGACCGGGACGGGGTGCTCGCCTGGGACGGGCGCGGCGAGCACCACGCCGCGCACGCGAGGGAGCGCGTCGAGGGGCTGCTCGCCAGCGGGCGCGGTACGGCCTTCCGCGCCACCTGCGACGACCTCGACTGCCCGCTGCGCTGGGCGGTGGCCGCCCCGCTCACCGTCGACCACCGGGTGCTCGGCACCCTGATCGCCTACGCGCCGCGCGAGTCCGCCGTACTCGCCAGGGCGGCCGGGGAGGTGGCCCGCTGGGTCTCCGTCCAGCTCGAACTCGCCGAGCTGGACCGCTCCCGCACCCGGCTGATCGAGGCGGAGATCAAGGCGCTGCGGGCCCAGATCTCCCCGCACTTCATCTTCAACTCGCTCGCCGCGATCGCCTCGTTCGTCCGAACCGACCCGGAGCGGGCCCGCGAACTCCTCCTGGAGTTCGCGGACTTCACCCGCTACTCGTTCCGCAGGCACGGCGAGTTCACCACTCTCGCCGACGAGCTGCACTCCATCGACCAGTATCTGGCCCTGGTACGGGCCCGGTTCGGCCAGCGGCTCTCCGTCACCCTCCAGATCGCCCCCGAAGTCCTCCCCGTCGCCCTGCCGTTCCTCTGTCTCCAGCCGCTCGTGGAGAACGCCGTCAAACACGGTCTCGAAGGCGCCGTCACCACCAGCCGGATCACCATCAGCGCGCTCGACGCGGGCGCCGAGGCGGAGGTGGTGATCGAGGACGACGGGGTCGGGATGGACCCGGAGCGGCTCCGCCGGATCCTGCGCGGCGAGGGCGACGCCTCCACCGGCATCGGGCTGCTCAATGTGGACGAGCGGCTGCGCCAGGTCTACGGCGACGCGTACGGCCTGGTCATCGAGACCGGGATCGGCGCCGGCACGAAGATCACGGTACGGGTCCCCAAGTACCGCGCGGGGGTGCACGGCACCTGAGCGGGGCCGGTGCAGGGGTGATGGGGGCGGGGCCCGGCCGGCCCGTGGTGGTCAGTAGAGGTGGATCGAGAGATGGCCCAGCGGCAGCCCGAGCTGCCAGGCGGGCGTCCACACCTGGGGCCCCTCCTCCTCTCCGCCGTACCCGAACTCTCCGCCGTACTCGACCGAGAACTCCCCGGGAGGGCCGGGCCGGCCGGTCCCGCCGCTCGGGGGCCCGTCCTGCGGCCCCTCCGCACGGAACGCGCACCCCGGGGGCGGGCCCGCCGCGTCGAGGTCCGGGGCGAGCAGTTCCGTCTCCTCCAGCCACCGCCAGGCGTCCCCGGCGAGCGCCAGATCGGGGTCGCGGACCCGGGTGTCCGACTCGAAGTCGGCCGCCTCCAGCAGATCGAGACGCGCGCAGACCCACTCCCGCCAGGAGGTGCCGTACGCCGTCAGGGCGCGCCACTCCTCCCGCCTGGCGACGGCGCGCGGGTCGTCCGGCTCGCCGTCGGAGAGAAAGATGGTCAGGGCGAGCGCGTCCCGCCCCGCCCGGTACTCCAGTGTCGTCGGGGGCATGAGATCCCCGGTGCGCAGCAACTCGTCGGCGATGTACTCGGCGTACATCCAAGCCATGGGCACCAGAAGGCCGCCGCTGCCTGCTCCTTCGGTACGTTCCGGACGCATTGCTCTTCCGCCTGCCTTTCTGCCCCGCTGCCTGTCTGGCTCCGACAGGGCCTAAGGGAGCATTGAACCGGCGGAGACGGCCGCGCGGGGGCAGAAGGACAGGATCCGGCGCCCCTCGGCGGCGGATTGTGACGGGTGAGTCCGTGTGGGGCGGACCCGGCGATGGAACGGCCGATTCCGGTTCGCCTGTACGGGTACCCGGAGCGCTCCGTCCTCAGGCGCGGGAGGCGCGGCTGTACCCTGGCAGCTCGCGGGAGAGAGCCCGCAGGGCGTAGTACGAGCGGGACTTGACCGTGCCGGGCGGGATGCCCAGCGACCGGGCCGCCTCGTTGACGCTCAGCCCCCGGAAGTAGATCTCGCCCAGCACCGCGCGGTGCTCATGGCTCAGCGTCCGGACCGCCTGGCGTACGTCCAGCGCGGCGACCGTGCCCTCGGTGCGGTCCTCGGGGTCGGCGGTGGCGGCGAGGACCCCGTCGCTGACCTCCGGGGGACGGGCCAGCCGGGATCTGCGCGCGTCGATGGCGAGCCGGCGGGCGACGGTGAAGAGCCAGGGCCGCATCGACTCGAAGGGCGCGGCGAACGCCTCCGGGTGGAGCCAGGCCCGTACCAGGGTCTCCTGGAGCAGGTCCTCGGCGCGCTGCCGGTCGCCGTAGGTCAGCCCCAGCAGAAAGGTCAGCAGGGCGGGTCCGTGGTCGCGCTGGAGCTCCGTCAGGGCCTGCTCGTCGGTGGTCTCGGGGGCCGTGGCGGTGGTCATCGTGGACGTCCTCTCCGGTCGGGTGCGCTGTCGCGGTGGTCGCTGCCGCCTGCCGTATCCGAACCCATCGCGGCCCGTGGGGGACAGGGAGCGCACCGAGATCTGCGACGAGCGGTCGCTCACTGCGGCGAGCGGTGCGGTGAACGGTCGGACGGTGGCGTTCGGCCCCATTCGCGCGCCCGGTCGGCCCGGCTCCTTGACATCTATTTATATGACTATATGGATTCATGGGGTTGGAATCTGATCAAAACCGCAGGAACCACATGGAATCGGAGCCCGCTCGATGCCCCAGCGCACCCGACAGGGAGCCGTGGCCGCCGCCGCGCTGCTCCTCGCCGCCACCACCGCGGCCTGCACCGGCCCCGCGGACCGCCCGGGGCCGCACCCCTCCGGCGCCCACGGCCCCGACCCCCGGCGCGCCTTCACCCTGGTCGCCTCCGGCGACGTCCTGCCGCACGACTCCGTCATCGACTGGGCCGGCGAGTCCGCCGAGGAGAACGGCGACGAGGGCGGCTACGACTTCCGCCCCATGCTCGCCGGGGTGAAACCCTTCGTCTCCGCCGCCGACCTGGCGATCTGCCACACCGAGACGGTGTACGGCGAACCGGACGGCCCCTTCTCCGGCTACCCCGCCTTCGTCTCCCCGCCCCAGCTCGCCGCCGGGCTCCGCGCCACCGGCTACGCCTCCTGCTCCACCGCCTCCAACCACGCCCTGGACGACGGCGCCGACGGCGTGCGCCGCACCCTCGACGCCTTCGACAAGGCCGGGCTGAAGCACACCGGCTCGGCCCGCACCGCCGCCGAGGGGCGCCGCCCCGCCCTGCTGACCGCCGGGGGCGCCCGGGTCGCCCAGCTCTCGTACACCTACGGCACCAACGACCAGCCGATGCCGGACGGGCAGCCCTGGGCCGTCAACCTCATCGACGAGCGCCGCATCCTCGCCGACGCGCGCGCCGCCCGCGCGGCCGGCGCCGATGTCGTCGTGGTCAGCCTGCACTGGGGCACCGAGTGGCAGACCGAACCCGACGAGGACCAGCTCACGCTCGCCAAGAAGCTCACCGCCGCCCGCACCGGGGGCCGCCCCGACATCGATCTGATCCTCGGCACCCACGCCCATGTCCCGCAGGCGTACGAGAAGGTCAACGGAACCTGGGTCGTCTACGGGATGGGCGACCAGATCGCCGGGACCATGGCCAACGACGAGGGCGACCAGGACGGCCGGGGCAACCAGGGCTCCATCGGCCGCTTCACCTTCGCGCCGCCCGCCGCGCCCGGGCAGCGCTGGCGGGTCACGAAGGCCGAGTTCGTCCCGCAGCTCATGGACCTCACCTCCGGGCGGGTGGTCAGTCTGCCGCGCGCTCTGCGCGAGGACCCCGACCGCGCCGACTACCGGGAGGCCAGGGAGTCCATCACCGAGGCGGTGCTCGGGCGCGGCGCGGCCGAGGACGGACTGACCGAGGCCGCCGGCTGAGAAGGGAGCCCGACGGCGGGGCCTGGGGCGGCGTGCGCGGGCCCCTCCGGGGTTACGGGACGACCGTCACCGGCCAGCGGCCCGCCTTCACCAGCCGTACCGCCACCGAGCCGACGAACCGGTGCCCCGCCGACTCCGATGCGCCGACCACCACCGCGTCCGCCTTGAGCTCGTCGGCCGCCGTGACCAGCCCGTTGTACGGGTCCCCGTGGAAGGTGTGGAACTCCCAGCGCACGTTCCAGGTGTCCTTCACCCGCTCCACCGACTCACGGATCTCCGCCACCAGCCCCTCGGCGATCTCCCCGGTCGTCTCGGCGACCGGGGCACCGAGCGAGGCGCCCGCGGCCAGCACGGGCTGCACATAGACGATCGCCAGCAGCGCGTTCTGGCGCCGGGCGAGACCGCTGGCGTACGCCGCGGCGCGGAAGGAGGACTGCGAACCGTCCATACCGGCGACGATCACTTTCGGGCCGTCGGTACCGCGTTCGAATGTGGTTGGCTGCTGCGTCACGGCACGCAGGGTATCGGCTCCGGAGGCGCAGGTCGGCGCGGGTCCCGCCGGGGCGTCGACCGGCCCCGTGCCGCCCGCGCGCCCCACGCACGCCCGACGCACGCCTGGCACACGTCTGGCGCACGCCCCGCGTGCGCCCCAGGCGTGCGTCAGGGCGCTCTCAGGGCGTGCTCAGGGCGCCCTCAGGGAGCGATGCCCACCCCCTCGATCCGGCTCAGCGCCCGCTCCTGGGCGGCGGTCAACACGGGCCAGGAGAGGCCGCCGGGGCGTGGGTTGACCCGGGTGGCGTACGGGGCGGGGACATACCCGGGCCGGTAGAAGCAGCCGGTGCCGTACCGGCGGTCATGGGCGGGACAGTCGGCCGCGAGCGAGCCGGGCGTGGGTTTCCGGCCGGTACGGACCCAGGTGTCCAGCGCGCGGATCGAGGTGGCGTACTCCGCGTCGCTCAGCCCGCTGTGCTCGCTCTCGGCGGTGAAGCTCTGCACCAGGTACCCGTCCCGGCGGGCGCCGCGCAGCGTGGCCCGGTAGGCGGCCTCATGGGCCACGAAAGCCGTCGGGTCGTCGATGGCGTGCAGGGTCAGTACGGGGATGGAGACCGCGCCGGTGAGATCGCTGTCCCAGGACAGGTCGCGGAGCGCGGTCGGGTCGGGGCGGAACCGTTCGACGCCCGCGTTGAGCGCCGCGTCGTCGTGCGAGCCGGAGTAGACGACGCCCTGGTTGCCGAACGGGTTACGCCCGCCGAGCCGTTGGTGGACGATGTCCCGGAAGGTGAAGACGGAGAACCGCAGATGCGACTCCAGCGCCCGCTCCGGGACCCGGGTGACGGCGAGGATGTCGTCCAGGTTCCGCTGCTGGAGCGCGGTGCGCTCGGCCGGGGACAGGTCGTACCCCGTGCACTCCCGCAGCCGCGACCGCAGCCCCGCCGTGGTCAGCGTCGAGTCCGCGCGCAGCCCCTGCCAGAGCGGGTAGGAGGGCTCGGTGGGGCGCGGCAGGTTCCGGCAGTAGTACTGGTAGACCACCCGCAGGTCCACCCGGTAGTCGTACCCGCGCGAACCGCCCGCCAGCACCCCGTTGGTGAGCAGCGCCCCCGCGTAGGGCCCGCGCCGTCCCGCACCGTAGATCTCGGCCACCTTGGCGGCGACATCGCCGCCCCACGACTGGCCGTGGACGAAGGTGGCGGCGGGCCTGCCGAACCGGGCCACGAAGACGCGGCGTACGTTCTCGGTGTCCTCGGCCGCCATCCGGGTGCCGTAACCGCCCCGCCGGTACGAGGAACCGGCCCACGCGTACCCCTCCTCGACCATCACCGACCACCGCGCCAGGTCGCCGGCGCTCCGCGCGGGGTCGGAGCCCGCGCCGAGGTCGGGGCCGCCGTGGGCGTGGACGACCAGGGAGCCGTTCCACTTCCGGGGCAGGGCGATCGTGTACCCGGCGCCGTTGGCGTCCCGCCCCGCGTAACACGTCGCCTCCGCCGTCAGCTCCGCCGGGCAGGCGGTGGCGATCGGCGCGGTCGCGGAGGAGGCGGCGGCCGTGGCGGCGGGGACCTGCGGGCCGAGGAGTGTCGCGGCCAGCACCCCCACCGCACCGGTGGCCAGGGCCGCGTACCGGCGCGGCCGGCCGGCCCGCCGGTGACGGATGCTCCGCCGCGCTCTGCCGCGCCTGTCGTCCATGGGTGCTCTCCTCGGCTCTGGAGGTACGGGAGCCACGCGCCGTCGCGCGGCCGGCGTCGATCGTAAGGAGAAGCGCGGACGCGGGCTAGTGTCGCGATCGGCAAAGCTTGCCGGGAGGGGCACTAGGGTGGGACCCGCGTCGACCCGCCCGCGTTCGCCTCATCCCATCGGGTGTTTTCCCGGGCGCGAACAGTGTTGGTCTACGGCGCGGAGCGTCCGCCGTACGAACCATTGGTCATGAAAAAGGATCAGATGATTCTGGGGCGCCGCGGGGTACTGCGGATCGCCGCCTGTCTCGGTGTCGCGGTCTCCGCCCGGCTGCTGACCGCGGGAGAGGCCGGCACCCCCGGCCGCCCCGGCGGGCCGCCCGCACCCCCCGACCCCGACATCCAGGCGCTCGCCGGTCCCGGCCCCGGCGTCCCGGGGCGCGGTGTCGCGGGAGCCCCCGCCGGACTCGGCCGCCGCCCCGCCGCCTACCGGATCCAGCCGCTCACCGAAGGGGTGCGCCCCGGCCTCGGCAGGGCCCTGCCCCCCGTACGCCACCGGCCCTTCCTCGAACTGCCGGAACTGGGCCACACCATGGTGCTCACCTTCGACGACGGACCCGACCCCCGGTACACCCCCGGTATCCTGCGCACCCTGCGCGCCCACGACGTCCGCGCGATGTTCTTCGTCTGCGGCGAGATGGTCCAGGACAACGGCGACCTGCTGCGGCGGATCGCCGACGACGGCCATGTCATCGGCAACCACACCTGGACCCACCCCCAGATGACCAAGCTCACCCGCTCCCGCGCCCGCAGGGAGATGGAGCGGACCAGCGAGGTGGTGGAGGAGACCGTCGGCGCCGCGCCGCTCTGGTTCCGTGCCCCCTACGGCGCCTGGAACCGGCACACCTTCGAACTCGGCGCCGAACTCGGCATGGAGCCGCTCGCCTGGACCGTCGACACCCTCGACTGGACCGAGCCCGGCACCACCACCATCGTCCGCCGGGTCCTGGACGGCGCGGCCCCCGGCACCGTCGTCCTCTCCCACGACGCGGGCGGCGACCGCTCCCAGAGCGTGGCGGCGCTGCCCCGCTATCTGCCCCGGCTCCTCGACGAGGGGTACCGGATCTCCGTGCCGCACCGCTGAACCGTACGCGTGGCGCCCCGCGTACGGCGCCATGAGTACGGGGCCGGTCCCACCCCGGGACCGGCCCCGTACCCCTGCCGTCAGCGGGTGCCGACCAGCCGGGCGAAGACGACGACGTTGCCGTCGTACCCGCCCTTCCGGGAGTAGCCGCCGCCGCAGGTGATCACCCGCAGCTCGGCATGGCCCGTGTCGCCGTAGACCCGGGAGCCGGGGAAGTCGTTCTTGGCGAAGACCTCGACCCCGTAGACCTCGAAGAGCGCCGTCGTCCCGTCGTACCGCTCGACCTCCACCTGCCGCCCCTTCGCCAGCGCGCCCAGACCGAAGAAGACGGTGGGCCCGGCCTGGTTGTCGACATGGCCGACGACCACGGCGGTGCCGCGCTGCCCCGGGGAGACCCCGTTCTGGTACCACCCGGCCAGATTGGGGTCCTGCGGGGGCGGGGCGGCGATCCAGCCGTCCGGGTCGAGCCCCACGTCCATCACCGGCGCGTCCACCTTGATCGCCGGGATGCGGATCCGGGACATCGGGGCGTACGGCAGCGGTTTGACGTCCGGCAGCGCCGAGGTGGCCAGCGCGGCCGGGTCGGGCCTGCTGACCGGGGCGGCGGCGGAGGCCGGCTGCGGCGGGCCCAGCGGGGTGTCGAGACCGTTGCGCATCAGGGCGATCCCGGTGAGCATGACGAGAGCCAGTACGCCCCAGGGCGAGCGCTTCCTCGACTCCGGGGCGTAGCGGTCCTGGCCCATAGTTCTCCCTTCGTGGCGTCTTGCAGGGCACGGTAAGGGCGGAGCGGTGGAGCGGCGATCGGAGTGGGGCGAACGGGTGGCGCCGGGTGCGCGCCGAACGTCCCGACGCGGCCGGACGAGTGAGCCCGCCGCCCCAACCGAGTAATCCGGCCGACAAACCTTCTGACACTCCGTGACCTGCGGCTCCGCCCTGCCGGAGCGGCGATCTGACGGCGTGTCGCGTATCGGTGCACACCGGGTCGACATGCGCATTCCGCCTTGCGCGGTGAGGGTTCGTCATGGAAGGCGTTCTCGTCGAATTTCCCGGAGCGCCGCTTTGGGGCGTCTTCCGCTGGAGGTTCAACGATGCGTGCTTCACGCGCTCTCGCGGTGACCGCGACCGCCTGCGCGGCCGTGGCGCTCTCCGCTCCGCTGGCCGGCGCCACCAATGGCCCCCGCGATGTCTCCGTCAACCCTTACGAGGTCCACCGGGGCGGCACGCTCCACATCCGGGTGGACGGCTGCGGCCACGGAGGCACCGTCACCTCCAACGCCTTCTCCCGGGTCGAGCTGTCCGTCAACTCCTCGGGCCACTCGGTGGCCCGGGCCCGGATCCACGACTTCACCACGCCGGGCCATTACAACCTGGCCGTCCGGTGCAGCGACGACCCGCGGACCGTCACCCACCAGTTCCGGGTGGTGGAGGGGCGGGGCGCGCTCGGCGGGCTCGGCGGCTCGGTGGGTCCCAGCTCCACCGAGATGGCGGTCGGCGGCGGCCTGGTCGCCACGTCGGCCGTGGGCGGGGCCTTCTTCCTCACCCGCCGCCGCCGTCTGGGCGGCGCGACCGTCTGACCGGACGGCGCCCCGGGAACGGTCAGGACGCCCGTCGCCCCGAGCCGGTGTGCGGCTCGGGGCGACGGGCGTCCTGATGGTGACGGACTTCGGTGACGGACTACGGACTTCGATGGTGGATTCCGGCGGGATCGCGGTGGTGGGCGGAGGAACGGGTCAACGGGGCAGGGACGGGTCAGTGGCCCCGGGGCGAGCCCCCCGGCACCGTCCGGCGTACGGTCCACACCGTGCCGGCCACGGCCGCCGCCACGAGCGCGGCGCCCGCCGTCAGCTCGCCCGTGGAGACGCCCCCGACGCTGCCGCCGAGACCGCCCCGTACCCCGGCGGGCGTGGCGGTGGTCGCCGCCACCACCGGGGCACGGGAGGTGGCCGGGGCACGGGAGGCGGTGGGCGCCCGGGACGCCGCCGGGGTGGCCGCCGCGGAGGCGATGGTGAGGGTGGTCCGTCCGGTCGCCCCGTTGCAGGAGAACGAGACCTGGTAGACCGCGCCCCGCTTGGCGTCCCAGTCCACCGTGGCGGCGGCGGTACGCCCCGAGGGGATCGTCACCGTGTCGAAGACCGGGGACGAGGCGGTCGCGGAGGTCGCGCAGTTGGTGACGCCCAGCGTCACCCGCCCGCCCGGGCCGACGGTACGGGGGGTGACGGTGAAGCCGAACGGCGTGGTGCCGCCGTCCACCGCCGCCGTCGCCGTGGGCGCCGTCAGGGCGAGCGAGGCCACTCCCAGCAGAGCGGCGGCCGTGGCACATATCGCGCGCATGGTGAAGCCTCCGGGTCCCCGAGGAGCAGCGGGGGAACCTGTTTCCGCCCGAACCGGTACATGCGCCTCGACACCGGTCACGCTAGGAGCGCCCTACCACAGCCGCGATCGCTGACGGGCGAACGGGGCACGGGTGTCCCCCGGGCGGCGGAGCATCTGACCACCGGTCAGTGGCCGATCCCCGGGAAGAGATCGAGGAAGGGCGCCGTGGTCGCGCCGATGCCCCGGCCGTACGGGGCGTCGAGATCCCAGATGAGGAAGAGGAGGAAGGCGATCAGCACACTGAACACCCCGGCCAGCAGCAACTCGCGCGGGGTGCGCCGGATCCGCATCAGGAAGATCAGCCCCACGGTGACCACCGCCCCGACGATGAGGCCGAACCAGACGATCCCCGGCATCACCGCCCCCGCGTTCTGCCCGCGCGCCCCCCGGGCATCGTCGACGACCCCCACCTGGTCGACGAGCGGCTGGTACGCCTGCCCCTCCAGGTCGGTGCGGGGCGCGTACCGGGTGACGTCGGCGCGCAGCTTGTCGAGGAGCTGGGTGCCCTTCGCGCTGAGCGTCTCGTTGCGCGCCATGTACGGCCACTCGGTGTGCACGACGTACGAGACATACGTGTCCACGTCGCCCCGGATCCGCTCCCGTACCTCCGTGGGGTAGACCTGCACCCGCTGCTGGATCTCGTGGAGGGCCTGCGCCTCCTGGCGTACGGACTCCTGGGCGGAGCCCCTGGCCTCCCAGACGCCGGCGATCGCGAGACCGAGGACGATCGCGTAGACCACGCCGACCATCATCGTCATGTAGTCCATGACACCGGGGATCTCGTTGGGGTCGTCGTCGTCCTTGTCGACGCCCCGGTTGTGGAAGATGACGATGGCGAGGACGACCGCGCAGGCCGCGGCCATCGCGATGCCTAGGACGAGCCAGTCCGACATGGGACCTCCGGGAATCAGCGGGAAGAGCGGGAACGGGTACGGGGGCGGAGCGCGGCCACGGCGAGCACGGCGGGCGCCGTGATCAGCAGCATCCGCATCACCGGCGGGGTGGTGGAGCCCGGCGGCTCCGCGGTCGCGGCGCGGTAGGCGGGCCGCGCCACGGGGGACGGCGAGGGGGTGGCGGACGGGGTCGGGGACGGGCGGGGAGCAGGGCTCGGCGCCGGAGCGGGCGCCGGGGGCCCGGGTGGCGGCGGTACGGGACGCACGGGCGCCGGGGCGACGGCCACCGGCCGGGGCCGGGGCGGCGCGGCGGGCGGCTGCTCCGGGGCGGCCACCGGCGGCTTCGGCGGGGCCGGGGGAGCCGGCGGCTTCGGAGGAGCGGGGGGAGCGGGAGGGGTGGGGGGAGCAGGAGGTGTCGGCGGGGCAGGGGGTGTGGGCGGAGCGGGCGGCGTCGGTGGCGGGGGAGGCGGCGGTGGGGGAGTCGGGGGCGGTGGGGGCTTCGGCGGGGGCTCGGGGGGTGGGGGCGGCGCCGGGGTCGGCCGGCAGTGGCCGCCGCCCGCCACCGCCACCACCCACCCCGTACCGTCCGTACCGACCGAGGCGTAGGCGCAGCTGTGCGCGGCGGCGGGCGTCGGGACGCCGGCCGACAGCGAGACAAGGGCGGCGGCCGTGACCAGCCGTCCGACGAGTGATCCATCGAGCGATCCATGCACGGCCAGGATCTTGTTCCCCATCCGGCCCCGGCACTCCGGAAGTTGAGCGGATTCCCCCGGATAGGGGGTATTTGGAACCGGTGGGAACACGCCTCGCAAGTTTTTTCCGGTCGCGTTGAACAATCCGCCACCCCCGCTCCGTACTTAGGACCATGAGCAGCGCACCCAAGCGCCTCAACCGGCCCATGGATAACAGGAGTTGACATGAACACCTGGCGGAACGCCTCGCTCGCGGCCACCGCGGCGGCCGTACTGGCCCTGACGACGGCGTGCGGTCAGGAGCAGGGAACGAACACCAACGGACAGTCCGTCGGCGCGGCCAACCCGGCCGGTGCCGCCGACAGCGGCTACGGCGCGGGCACCGGTGCCGGGGCCCCCGCGGCCGGGGCCGGCACGGCCGCCGCCGCCAAGCCCGCGGGGCAGCTCGCCGTCTGGGACAGCAAGAAGCTCGGGAAGGTGCTCACCGACAGCGAGGGCTTCACCCTCTACCGTTTCGACAAGGACACGCCCACCCCGCCGAAGTCCAACTGCGAGGGCGACTGCGCCACCACATGGCCCGTCGTGGCGGCGGGCGACGCCAAGGCCGCCGCCGGTACGGAGGCCTCGCTGCTCGGTGAGATCACCCGCGCCGACGGCACCAAGCAGCTCACCATCGACGGCTGGCCGATGTACCGGTACGCCAAGGACACCAGCCCCGGCGACGCCAACGGCCAGGGCGTGGGCGGCACCTGGTTCGCCTCCGCCCCCGACGGCAAGAAGGCGTCCCCGACGGCCGCCGGCGGCGGCGAGGAGGCCAAGGAGCCCTCGGGCGACCTGGCGGGCCTCTCCGTCCGCAAGGACCCGAAGCTCGGCGACATCGTCGTCGACGCGAAGGGCATGACCGTCTACCGGTTCACCAAGGACACCGCGTGGCCGATGAAGACCGCGTGCACCGGTGAGTGCCTCGACAAGTGGCCGGTCGTCGCCCCCGTCGACAAGAACGACGTGGACGGCGTCACCACCAAGGGCTTCGTCACCTTCGACCGCCCCGACGGCATCAAGCAGCAGACCCTCAACTGCTCGCCGATCTACACCTTCGCGGGCGACAAGAAGCCCGGTGACACCAACGGGCAGGGCGTGGGCGGCACCTGGTACGCCGTCTCGCCCGACAACAAGCTGGTCGGAGCGTCCGAGTAGTCCCCAACGCCGCGCCTCCGGCCCCCAGGCCCTGTCCGGTCGATCTCCGCGGACCGATCCGCGAAGATCGGCCGGACAGGGCCTGGTCCGCCGTCGCACTCCTCGGTGCGGCGGCGGACCACATGCACGTGCCGACTGAATGTGACCAAGAACGGATCGCTAATTTCCCTTTGGGCTCGCTCTCTTGGCGGTCGATCAGTAGCCTCGGCTCGAACAACCGGCCGCTATCAGGCCGCACACCGTGGCGACTTGTTGGAGACATCGATGGAGCGTCCCGCCTGGGCCCCGCAGGGCATCGACATTTCGGTGCCGAGCGTTTCCCGCATGTATGACTACTATCTGGGCGGTTCGCACAATTTCGAGGTGGACCGGGAGGCCGCCCGCCGCGCCATGGGGTTCATACCGGGACTTCCCAAGATCATGAAAGCCAACCGCGCCTTCATGCGCCGTACCGTGGAATTCGCCTCCGCGCAGGGCATCCGGCAGTTCCTCGACATCGGTTCCGGAATTCCGGCCTCCGGCAATGTGCACGAAGTCGCCACCGCGCTCGACCCGGAGGCCCGGGTCCTCTATGTCGATCACGACGCCGTCGCCGTCGCCCACAGCCGGGCCGTTCTCGAAGGCAATGACCGCGCCGAGGTCGTGAACGCCGATCTCCGCGACCCCCGCAAGATCCTCCAGAGCCCCGAGGCGGCCGCCCTGCTCGATCTGGAGCGGCCCGTGGCGCTCCTCCTCCACTTCGTGCTGCACTTCCTCACCGACCGGGACCAGCCCTACCGGGCCGTCGCCGAGCTGCGCGACGCGCTCGCCCCCGGCTCCCTCATCACCATCACCCACGCCGCCCACGACGGCCTCCCCGTCCCCCTTGAGGACTCCGAGGGCTCCGTCGAGGTCTACGCGGAGACCAGCAGCCCCATGGTGATGCGCACCCGCGAACAGATCACCCGCTTCTTCGACGGCTTCGAGCTGGTCGAGCCCGGCGTGGTCTCCATGCCCGACTGGCGCCCCGACACCCCCGCCGAGCAGGAGGATCCGTACGCCTATGCGGGCTTCTGCGGCGTGGGACGGAAGGCGTGAGCGAGCAGCCGGGGCAGACGGGGCGGACCGAGGCGCCGGTGGACCCGGACGGACCCGAGGACCGGCTCAGACGGTTCGCCACGATCTGGAGCCGGGCGGTCTTCCCGGCGACGGCCGCCCCGCTCACCCGCGTCGAGTTCGAGGAGCGCCTGCTGCCGCTGGCCCGCCTGCTGAGCGGAGCCCTGCACGCCCGCCCGTTCGACACCGCGCCCGCCACCGAGGCCGGGCACGCCCTGGTCGCCGCCGACTGCACCGACCCCGAGGCGCTGAGCCGCACGCTCGGCGTCATCGACGCGTACCTCGTCCTCTACTGCGGTACGGAGCCCGCCGCCCGCTGCACCGAGCAGTCCGCCGAGGAGAGCCGCGCCCGCTGCGCCCGCCTCCAGCACGCCCTGGCCGCCGGGTACGCCCACGCGCTCCGCGAGCGCACCCTCGCCGAGCAGGAGGCCGTCGCCCGTGCCGCGCTCGCCGCGCGCGGCGCAGCAGCCGAGGCGCTCCACGCCACCCAGGCCCGCTTCCACGCGGTGTTCGAGGGCGCCGCCATCGGGATCGGCATCGCCGACCTCGACGGCAATGTCCTGGAGGTCAACGACACCCTCACCGAGATGTTCGGCGGGCTCGAACACCATGTCCGCAGCCGGAACGTGAGCGAGTGGGTCCACCCCGAGGACACCCCCCGGGTCTGGCGGCTCTACGACGAACTGGTGCGCGGCGAGCGCGAGCACTTCCGGGTCGAGAAGGCGTTCTACCGCAACGACGGCACCGTCCTGTGGACCAATCTGACCCTCTCGCTCCTCCGCGACCACGAGGGCGCCCCGCAGTACCAGCTCGCCCTCATGGAGGACACCACCGAGCGGCGGCTGCTCAATCTGCGGCTGCGGTACGAGGCCACCCACGACGCCCTCACCGGGCTGCCCAACCGGACGCTGTTCTTCGAACGCCTGGAGAAGACCCTCTCGGCGGGCGACGACACCCGCTTCGGCCTCTGCTACCTCGACCTCGACGGCTTCAAGGCGATCAACGACAGCCTCGGCCACTCCTCCGGCGACCGGCTCCTGGTCGAGGTCGCCGACCGGCTCCAGTCCTGCGCCACCGCCCCCGGCGAGATGGTCGCCCGGCTCGGCGGCGACGAGTTCGTCGCGCTCACCACCGGGCCCGCCACCGCGAGCGGGGTGAGCGAGCTGGCCTCCCGGATCCTGGGCGCGCTGGCCGCCCCGATCCGGCTGGAGGGACGCGAGTTCACCGTACGCGGCTCCATCGGCATCGTGGAGGGCCCGGCCGCCGGGCGGAGCGCCGCCGAGGTGCTGCGCAGCGCGGACATCACCATGTACCGGGCCAAGGCCGCCGGCGGCAACCGCTTCGAGGTCGCCGACCCGGAGGCCGACGCGCGCGCCATCACCCGGCACGGGCTCACCACCTCGCTGCCGACCGCCCTGGAGCGCGGCGAGTTCTTCATCGAGTACCAGCCGCTGGTGGACCTCGACGACGGCACCGTGCACGGCGCCGAGGCGCTGGTGCGCTGGGCCCATCCGCAGCACGGGGTGCTCGGCCCCGACCGGTTCATCCCGCTCGCCGAACACACCGGGCTGATCGTGCCGCTCGGCCGCTGGGTGCTGGAGCAGTCCGTACGGCAGGCCCGGTTCTGGCAGCAGGAGCTCCCCGAGGGCGCGTTCGGCGGACCGCTGCGGATCAACGTCAACCTCTCGCCGACCCAGCTCCACCACCCCGGGCTCGTCGCCGACACCGTCGAGGTGCTGGAGCGGATCGGGCTGCCGCCGGGCTCGCTCTGCCTGGAGGTCACCGAATCGGCGCTCATCGGCGCCGACGAGGACCTGCTCAAACCGCTCCGCCAGCTCGCCGAGATGGGCGTGGACATCGCGCTGGACGACTTCGGCACCGGCTACTCGAACCTGGCCAATCTCCGCAGACTGCCGGTGAGCGTCCTCAAGCTGGATCGTTCCTTCACCCAGGGCATGCAGCAGCACCCGGCCGACCCGGTCGACCTGAAGATCGTCGAGGGGATCGTCTCGCTCGCCCACAGCCTGGAGCTGGCGGTCACGGTCGAGGGCGTGGAGACCGGAGCGCAGGCGGAGCAGCTCCGCAAGATCGGCTGCGACACGGCACAGGGCTGGTACTACGCCCGTCCCGGCCCGCCCGAGCGGCTCCACACGCTCTCGCTGGCGGACGCGGTCTGAGCGGCCCCGGCCGGGGCGCGGCTTCCGGGCGGGGCGGACCCGAGCGGCCCCGAACGGACCCGGCCGGAGGCGGCGGCTCAGGGGGACGGTGTCCGCCGTACCCCCGCCGCACCGGCCGCCGCCCGCGCCGCGCCCCGCGTCGAGAGCAGCATCCGCTGCAACTCGCGGGCGGCGCGCGGCGGGGCCACGTCGCTGCGGTGGGCGAGCGCGATCGTACGGCTCAGACCCGGCCTGGCCAGCGCGGTGACCCGCAGGTCGTGCGCCCGCGCCGCCACCATGCTCGGCACCACCGCGAAACCCAGGCCGGCCCGTACGAAACCGAGCACGGCGTCCATCTCGCCGCCCTCCACGGTGAACACCGGCTCGAACCCGGCGGCCCGGCAGGCGCCCACCGTCAGCTCCCGCAGGTCGTAGCCGTGCCGGAACATCACCAGCGGCCGGCCCGCCAGCTCGGCGATCCGCAGCGGGTGGCGCGGGGCCGGCACATCGGGCGAGGAGACCACCACCAGGTCCTCGTGGATCAGCTCGACCGTGGTCAGCGCGGGCGAAGCGGCCGGCAGCGGCATCACCACCAGCGCCAGATCGAGCGCCCCGCGGGCCAGCTCCCGCACCAGATCGTGCGAACCGCTCTCCTCGATCAGCAGCTCGATCCCCGGATGCCGGTCGTGGAAGGCGCGCAGCACCTCGGGCAGAAGCCCCGTACAGAGACTCGGCGGCGCCCCCAGCCGGACCCGCCCGCGCCGTAGCTGCGCCACCTCCTGGACCTCGACCCGGGCCGTCTCCGCGTCCGCGAGGATCCGCCGGGCCAGCGGCAGCAGCGCCTCGCCCGCGTCGGTGAGCGCCACATTGCCCCGGGCGCGGCTCAGCAGCTCGGCGCCCAGCTCCTTCTCCAGCGCCCTGATCTGCTGGGAGAGCGAGGGCTGCGAGACATGGACCCGTTCGGCGGCCCGGGTGAAGTGCCGGGTCTCCGCGACCGCCACGAAATACACCAACTGCTGGAGCTGCATCCGCCCAGCATACGGCCACGATAGCCACCGCCTATGGACATCAGCCGGACCATGTCTTGGACCTCTCGCCCATGCCGACCTAGCGTCGGGAACATGGCTCTGGCAACGCGGACGGACGGACGGCCGTCCCTCACCCGCACCCTCTGGCGATCCACGATCGGGAAGAAGACGGTCATGGCCGTGAGCGGCCTGATCATGCTCGGCTACCTCGTCGCCCATATGCTCGGCAACCTCAAGATCTTCTTCGGCCCGTCCGAGTTCAACGGCTACGCCCACTGGCTGCGCACCATGGGCGAGCCCGTACTCCACTACGCGTGGGCGCTCTGGCTGGTCCGGGTCGTCCTGGTCGCCGCCGTCGTGCTGCACGGCGTCTGCGCGTACCAGCTCAGCCGCCGGGACCTCGCCGCCCGCCCCAGCCGCTATGTCCACCGGCGGGCCCGCACCAGCTACGCGACCCGCACCATGCGGTGGGGCGGGGTCATCCTCGGCCTCTTCATCGTCTGGCACCTCCTCGACCTGACCACCGGCACCGTCCACCCCGGCTTCCAGCCGGGCCACCCGTACCAGAACGTCCTGGAGACCTTCTCCACCTGGTACGGCAACACCATCTACCTCGTCGCCATGGCCGCCCTCGGCCTCCACATCCGGCACGGCTTCTGGAGCGCCGCGCAGACCCTCGGCGTGGGCAACGCCACCCGCGAACGCTTGCTGAAGACCGCCGCCAACACCCTGGCGCTCGTGCTGACCGCGGGCTTCGTCGCCGTACCCGTCGCCGTCATGACCGGAGTGGTGAGCTGAGATGACCGAACCCACCCGCTACACCGAATACACCACCGGGGAACCGCTCACCGACACCAAGGCGCCGGACGGACCCGTCGCCGAACGGTGGAAGCGGCGCCGCTTCGAGGCGAAGCTCGTCAACCCCGCCAACCGCCGCAAACACACCGTGATCGTCGTCGGCACCGGCCTCGCGGGCGGCGCCGCCGGCGCCACCCTCGCCGAACAGGGCTACCACGTCGTCCAGTTCTGCTACCAGGACTCCCCGCGCCGGGCCCACTCCATCGCCGCCCAGGGCGGCATCAACGCCGCGAAGAACTACCGCAACGACGGCGACTCCGTCCAGCGGCTCTTCTACGACACCGTCAAGGGCGGCGACTTCCGCGCCCGCGAGTCCAATGTCCACCGGCTCGCCGAGGTCTCCGTCGAGATCATCGACCAGTGCGTCGCCCAGGGCGTCCCGTTCGCCCGGGAGTACGGCGGGCTCCTCGACACCCGCTCCTTCGGCGGCGTCCAGGTCTCCCGTACGTTCTACGCCCGGGGCCAGACGGGACAGCAACTCCTCCTCGGCGCCTACCAGGCGCTCTCCCGGCAGATCGCCGCCGGCACCGTCGAGATGCACCCCCGCACCGAGATGCTCGACCTGCTCGTCATCGACGGACGGGCCCGGGGCATCGTCGCCCGCGACCTGATCACCGGCGAGATCACCCCGTACTTCGCCGACGCGGTGGTCCTCGCCTCCGGCGGGTACGGCAATGTCTTCTACCTGTCGACCAACGCGAAGAACAGCAACGCCACCGCGATCTGGCGGGCCCACCGGCGCGGCGCCCACTTCGCCAACCCCTGCTTCACCCAGATCCACCCCACCTGCATCCCGCGCTCCGGCGACCACCAGTCCAAGCTCACCCTGATGAGCGAGTCGCTCCGCAACGACGGCCGGATCTGGGTGCCCGTGGCGCGCGGCGACACCCGTCCCGCCGCCGAGATCCCCGAGGACGAGCGCGACTACTACCTGGAGCGGATCTACCCGTCCTTCGGCAACCTCGTCCCCCGCGACATCGCCTCCCGCGCCGCGAAGAACGTCTGCGACGAGGGGCGCGGCGTCGGCCCCGGCGGCCAGGGCGTCTACCTCGACTTCGCGGACGCCATCGCCCGGCTCGGCCGCGCCGCCGTCGAGGCGAAGTACGGCAACCTCTTCGAGATGTACGAGCGGATCACCGCCGAGAACCCCTACGAGGTCCCGATGCGGATCTACCCGGCGATCCACTACACGATGGGCGGACTCTGGGTCGACTACGACCTCCAGACCACCGTGCCGGGGCTCTTCGCGATCGGCGAGGCCAACTTCTCCGACCACGGCGCCAACCGGCTCGGCGCCTCCGCCCTGATGCAGGGGCTCGCCGACGGCTACTTCGTCCTGCCCTCCACCATCAACGACTACCTCGCCCGCCACCCGCACCACGACACCCCGGACGCCGCCCACCCGGCGGTGGCCGAGGTGGTCGCCGACACCGAGGACCGGCTGCGGCTGCTGCTCGCCGTCGACGGCGACCGTACGCCCGACTCGTTCCACAAGGAGATCGGCGAACTCCTCTGGGAACACTGCGGCATGGCCCGCACCGAGAGCGGGCTGCGCAAGGCGCTCGACCGGATCCCGCAGATCCGCGACGAGTTCTGGCGCCGGATCAAGGTGCCCGGCACCGGCGAACAGCTCAACCAGGCGCTGGAGAAGGCCAACCGGATCGTCGACTACCTCGAACTCGCCGAGCTGATGTGCCTGGACGCCCTCCACCGATCCGAGTCCTGCGGCGGCCACTTCCGCGAGGAGTCCCGGACGGAGGGCGGCGAGGCGGCCCGTAAGGACGAGGCGTTCTCGTACGCCGCCGCCTGGGAGTTCCGGGGGTCCGGCCGGCCGCCCGTCCTGCACAAGGAAGACCTGGTCTTCGAGTACGTCCACCCCACCCAGCGGAGCTACGCATGAGGCTCACCCTGCGCGTCTGGCGCCAGTCCGACGCCGCCGCACCCGGCGCCATGGTCACCTACCACCTCGACGGCATCTCCGAGGAGATGTCGTTCCTGGAGATGCTCGACACCCTCAACGAGGAGCTGATCCTCAAGGGCGAGGAGCCGGTCGCCTTCGACCACGACTGCCGCGAGGGCATCTGCGGAGCCTGCGGCGTCGTCATCAACGGCGACGCCCACGGCCCCGAACGCACCACCACCTGCCAGCTCCACATGCGCCACTTCGCGGACGGCGACACCATCGACGTCGAGCCCTGGCGGGCCGGCGCCTTCCCGGTCGTCAAGGACCTCGTCGTGGACCGCTCCGCCTTCGACCGGATCATCGGCTCGGGCGGCTACATCACCGCACCCACCGGCTCCGCCCCCGAGGCCCACGCCACCCCGGTGCCCAAGCCCGCCGCCGACTCCGCCTTCGAACACGCCGAGTGCATCGGCTGCGGAGCCTGCGTCGCGGCCTGCCCCAACGGCTCGGCGATGCTCTTCACCTCCGCCAAGGTCAACCACCTCAATGTGCTGCCGCAGGGCGCGCCCGAGCGGGAGACCCGCGTCCTCGACATGGTCGCCGCCATGGACGAGGAGGGCTTCGGCGGCTGCACCCTCGCGGGGGAGTGCGCCACGGCCTGCCCCAAGGGGATCCCGCTGCCGTCCATCGCGGCGATGAACCGGGAGTGGCTGCGGGCCGCCCGCAAGGCGCCGCGCTGACGGGGGCGTTCCGTACGGGGCCGTACGGGTCCGCCCGCCCCGGCCCCCGGCTGCGGGCGGGCCCGGTCTCCCGCACCCTGGAGCACAGGAGCGGCCAGGAGTGACCAGAAGCGGCCGGGAACGAGGTGGCGGTATGGGGATCGGGCGGCGGGCAGTGCTGTACGGCGCGGGCGGGGCGCTGGTGGCCGCCGCCACCGGGTGCGGGGCCGGAGCCTTCCGTACCAGTACCGGGGCGGCCCCCGCCACACCGGTCGCCCGCCCGTCGGGACCGCTGCCGAAGACCACCCCCTGGCGCCCCGACCGGGCCGACATCGACCCCGCCGTCAAGCTCCGCGCCGTCCAGGTCGTCGAGGCCATCGGCGCCTGGCGCCCCGGCCAGGGCGGCCCGGCGGCGGCGCGGCGGCGGGTGGCGGCGCTCGGCGCGGCACCCTCGCTGGTGGCCGAGGCGGGCCCGCTGCTGCCCGCCGCCGACGAGGCGGCGCTCCAGGTGATCGACGCCCAGTACGGCGGGATCCTCACCGAAACGGCCAGCGTCCTCGTGGTCTGCCGCCAGTGGACCCCGGGCCACGCGGGCGGCACCACCGGCACCACCGTCGATGTAAGGCTGCGCCGGGCGCGGCCCCACTGGGAGGTGACCGCGCTCCACCCGGCCGAGCCCGGCGCGGCCGCACGGAGCCTGCCCACCGCCGCCCACCGGGTGCTCGCCCACTCCCGGATCACCCTGCCGCCCGCCGCCGAGGCCGACATCCGCAGCGGGCAGATCCACGAGAGCGTGCTCCGGGCGCTGCTCCGGCTGGCGTCCGCCTACCGGATGGACGTGAGCGTGATCCGCTCGGGCCACCCCCTCGACGTCTTCGGCACCGACCGGCCCAGCGACCACCCGCGCGGCCGGGCCTTCGACGTCTGGCGGATCGACGGACACCGGGTCGTCGACCCGGCGACCTCCCGCCGGCTCGTGGAGACCTTCATGCGGGACGCGGCGGCGGCCGGCTCGTACAACGTGGGCGGACCCCTCCGGATCCCCGGTGGCGCCGGGAACCAGTTCTTCACCGACGCCACCCACCACGACCATGTCCACGCGGGATTCACCGCCTGAACGGGCGTACGGCCGGGGGCGGACGTACAGCCGGGTTCGGGTGTACGCCCGAACCAGGTCACCCTCCGGTCACTCCCCGTCCTCCAGCCGGAACCCGACCTTCAGGCCCACCTGGTAGTGCTCGATGTCGCCGTCGACGATATGGCCGCGTACCTCCGTGACCTCGAACCAGTCCATCCCGCGCAGCGTCCTGGCCGCCCGGCCGACTCCGTTGCGGATGGCGTCGTCGACGCCCTCGTGCGAGGTACCGACGATCTCGGTGACCCGGTAGGTGTGGTGCGACATGGGATCGTTCTCCTCTGGGGTCTCACGTTCACCGTCACGTCGCGGTCGCACGTTCTCGTCCCGCACATGTCGCGGGGGCCGCGCCGTCACCACTCCACCGTGCCCCACCCCGGCGCTCCCCGCGAGGCCACACCGTGGTGCCCGCCATTCAGCCGCCCCACATCCGTTCTCCGCCGTGTGGTCATGTCAAATCCAGCCGGTCACGGAAGAAACGAGGTGCCGGGTCCACGCCCCCGCGACGGACCCGGCGGCCTGCCCTCCCTACGGCACAGGAGTCCGCCATGTCAGCCCCCGCTCACGCCCCCGCCTCCGTGCTCTCCCCGGCCGCAGCCCCGCTCCCGGCCCCCGCCCTCGCGGCCCCCGCCGGCGGCGGCGAGCCGCGCTACCTCGTCGGGCTCGCCCGCACCCAGGAGGACGTACGGGCCGCCCAGCGCCTGCGCCACCTCGTCTTCGCCGGTGAGATGGGCGCCCGCATCGACGGGCCCGAGCCCGGCCTCGACTCCGACGAGTTCGACGCGTACTGCGACCACCTGCTGGTCCGCGAGGAGTCCACCGGCGAGGTCGTCGGCACCTACCGGCTGCTCCCGCCCGACCGGGCCGCCGCCGCCGGACGGATCTACTCCGACGGCGAGTTCGACCTCGCCCGGCTCGCCCCCATCCGCCACGACCTGGTCGAGGTGGGCCGCTCCTGCGTCCACCCGCTGCACCGCACCGGCGGCGTCATCGCCCTCATCTGGGCCGGGCTCGCCCGGTACATGACCACCACGGGGCACAACTGGCTGGCCGGCTGCTGCTCGGTGCCGCTCGCGGACGGCGGCGCACTCGCCGCCTCCACCTGGAACCGCGTCAAGGACAAGCACCTCGCCCCCGAGGAGTACTGGGTCACCCCGCACCGCCTCTGGACCCCGGACGCCGCCGCCGGGGCCGCCGCCCCCGCCGAACTGCCGCCGCTGCTCCGGGGGTACCTCCGGCTCGGCGCCTGGGTCTGCGGAGCGCCCGCGCACGACCCGGAGTTCGACGTCGCCGACCTCTATGTGCTGCTGTCGATGCGCCGCACCAACCCGCGCTACCTGCGGCACTTCCTCTCGCTCGCCCCCGCCCCGGTCGCATGAGCGCCTGGCTGCCCACCGCGCCCTGCACCCCGCACGACTGCGCCCGCCACCGGGGCCCGGCGGCCGGCGCGGCCGTCGGCGCCGCCCGGCTGCTGGCGGGGATCCCTCTCGTGCTCTGCGGCGCGCTGCTCGCCCCGCTCCTCGCCGCGCTCGACGGGGCGGTACGGGACAGGCTCACCCGCCGCTGGTCGCGCGCCGTGCTCCGCGCCTTCGGCCTGCGGCTCACCGTGCGCGTCGAACGCGCCGAACGCGCCGAACGGGACGGGCGCGACGAGCACGCCGCCGGAGCGCCGGGGGCCGGGGACACCCGTACCGGAGACGCCACCGTCACGGACATCGCGGGCGCGGCCGACCTGCTCGCGCCGCGCGGCGCCGGGGTGCTGGTCGTCGCCAACCACATCTCCTGGCTGGACATCCCGCTGCTCGCCGCCGCCCTGCCCGGACGGATGCTCGCCAAGAGCGAGATCCGCCGCTGGCCGCTGATGGGCGCGCTCGCCGCCCGGGGCGGCACCCTCTTCGTGGAGCGCGAGCGGCTGCGCGCGCTCCCCGGGGCCGTACGGACCCTCGCCGGCGCCCTCAGCGAAGGCTCCCGGGTGATCGTCTTCCCCGAGGCGTGCACCTGGTGCGGCCAGGAGCGGGGCCCGTTCACCTCGGCCGTCTTCCAGGCCGCGCTGGACGCGGGCGCCGCCGTGCTCCCCGTACGGCTCGCCTACCGCGCCCCGGACGGCACCACGTCCGGCGCGCCCGCCTTCGTCGGAGCCGACACCCTGCCCGCCTCGCTCTGGCGGGTCGTCACGGCGGGCGGGCTCACCGCGGAGATCACCCTCCTCGCCCCGGTCCCGGCCCGCTCCCACACCGAACGCCGCGCCCTCTCCCGTACCGCCAGGAACGCCGTCGCCGGCAGCGGCACCCCGCTCACCGACGCGGCCCCCGGAATCCACGGAACACACGACGCCGCCCACGGAGCGCACACAACGCACCACGCCGCCCACGGAGCGCACGGAACCCCCGGGTACGGCGTCGTGCCGTCCCCGAGGGCCCCTGGTTCCGTCCGTCAGACGGCGGTCGCCAGCGAGAGCGCGAAGCGGCCCGCCGTATCCGTCCACCAGTGCGTCAGCTCCAGCCGGGCCGCCGACAGTTCGGAGCGCACCCGGCCCTGACGGAACTTGGCGGACACCTCCGTCCGTACCTCCTCACCGGCGGCGAAGCGCACCACGAGATCCAGCTCGGGGATCTTCACGGTGAGCGGGGAGCGGGCCCGCAGCCGCATCTCGATCCACTCGTTCTCCGCGTCCCAGAGCGCGACATGGTCGAAGGAGTCCGGGTCGAAGTCGGCACCGAGTTCGCGGTTGACGACGGCGAGCACGTTCTTGTTGAACGCCGCCGTCACCCCGGCCGCGTCGTCGTACGCCCGGACGAGGACCGCCTCCTCCTTGACCAGGTCCGTGCCGAGCAGCAGCGCGTCGCCGGGGGCGAGCAGCCCCCGTACGGAGGCGAGGAACACGGAGCGCTCGGCGGGCAGCAGATTGCCGATCGTGCCGCCGAGGAAGGCGACCAGCCGGGGCCCCGGCGTCTCCGGCAGCGTCAGGCCCCCGGTGAAGTCGGCGACCATCGCGTGCACATCGAGTCCCGGCCGCTCCGCCGCCAGCGACTCCCCGGCCCCGCGCAGCGCGCTCTCGCTCACGTCCACCGGTACATAGCTCGCCAGCTCCGGCAGCGCGGCCAGCAGCAGATGGGTCTTCTCCGAGGAACCGGAGCCCAGTTCGACCAGGGTGCGGGCCCCGGTGGCCGAGGCGATCTCCGGCGCGCGGGCGCGCAGGATCTCCCGCTCGGCGCGGGTCGGGTAGTACTCGGGCAGGGCGGTGATCTCCTCGAACAGCTCGCTGCCCCGGGCGTCGTAGAACCACTTGGGCGGCAGCGTCTTGGGGGTGCGGGTCAGCCCGTGCAGCACATCGGCGCGCAGCGCGGCGCCGGTGGCGTCCTCGGGCAGGGTGCGGGTCAGCAGGAACGGGCTCACGCGGGAAGCTCCTTGAGGGGGGAGAGCAGGATGTCGCCGCGGCTCGCCACGAGCAGCGTACGGTCGGGGACCTCGCGCCACCCCGGAGCGTCGTCCGAGGGCTCCGAGGCCACCAGGGTGGGCGCCGCACCGGACCCGGCGCGGTACCAGAGCGTGTCGCCCCAGGCCGTCGCCGCGATCCGCACCCCGTCGGTGAGCAGCAGGTTGAGCCGCGACGCGGGCGCCGCACGGGCCACCTCCGGCACCGTGTCGGCGAGCGCCTGCCCCGGGTCGTCGCCCGCCCGCAGCCGGTGCAGCACGAGCGCCCACACCAGCGCCGAGTCGGTGCGCGCCGCGAGGGAGAGCAGCTCCTCGGCGGGGAGCGCCGCCGCCAGGCCCGCCAGCGACCCCGGCCACCCCGCCACCGAACCGTTGTGGCTGAAGAGCCAGGGCCCGGCGGCGAACGGCGCCGCGGCGGCCTCCCCGTCCGCCCCGGGCACCGTCGCGTCCCGTACGGCGGCGAGCAGCGCGCCGGTACGGACCACCCGGGCCAGATCGGTGAAGCCGACATCGGCCCAGACCGGGCCCGCGCGCCGGTAGCGGGCGGGCACCGGGTCGCCCTCGGCGTACCACCCCACCCCGAAACCGTCCGCGTTGACCGTCCCGTGGAGCTGCCTGCGCGGCGCCCAGGACTGCCGGTACAGCCCGTGCTCCGGCGCGATCAGCACCTCGCCGAGCGTCACCGGGCCGCCCAGCGCCGCCACATGCCGGCACATCAGGCGCCCCCCTCGACGGAGGAGGCGGTGCGCGCCGTACGGAACCCCGAGAAGATCTGCCGGCGCACCGGCAGGTCCCAGTTGCGGAACGTGCCCCGGCAGGCCACCGGGTCCACCGCGAAGGAGCCGCCCCGCAGCACCTTGTGCGCCGGGCCGAAGAACACCTCCGAGTACTCGCGGTACGGGAAGGCCCGGAACCCCGGGTACGGCAGGAAGTCGCTCGCCGTCCACTCCCAGACATCCCCGATCAACTGCCGTACGCCCAGCGGCGAGGCGCCCGCCGGATAGCTGCCCGCCGGGGCCGGGCCCAGATGGCGCTGGCCCAGGTTGGCGCGGTCCTCGGTGGCCTCGCCGTCCCCCCAGGGGTGACGGAGCGAGCGGCCGGTGACCGGGTCGTGGCGCGCCGCCTTCTCCCACTCCTCCTCGGTCGGCAGCCGCCGCCCCGCCCACCGGGCGTAGGCGTCCGCCTCGTACCAGCTCACATGGAGCACCGGCTCGTCGGCGGGGACCGGCTCCGTCACCGAGAACCGGCGGCGCAGCCACTGCCCGCCCTCGCGCCGCCAGAACAGCGGCGCGCCGATGGAGTGCGCCCTGATCTGTGCCCACCCCTCCGGCGCCCACCAGCGCTCCTCGGTGTACCCGCCGTCCTCGATGAACCGCTGGTAGTCGCCGTTGGTGACCGGGACGGTGTCGATCCAGAACGCCGGAACGATTCTCTGGTGCGCCGGGCGCTCGTTGTCCAGCGCCCACGGCTCGGTGGAGGTGCCCATGGTGAAGGGCCCGCCCGCCACCAGGACCTCGGCGGGCAGCCCGGTGGTGTCCCCGGCGGGCGGCGGGGGCGCGGTGAGCGCGGTCGGCCCGGTGCGCAACTGGTGGGTGATGAGCATGGTCTCGTCGTGCTGCTGCTCGTGCTGGGCGATCATCCCGAAGGCGAACCCGGCGTCCAGCAGCGGCCCGCCGCGCAGCGGGGTGCGGTCGATGATGTCCAGCACCCGGCCGCGTACCTCCGCCGCGTACGCCCGCGCCTCGGCGGGCGGCAGCAGCGGCAGGGTGGGCCGGGTGGCCCGGGGATGCTCGAACGCGTCGTAGACGGAGTCGATCTCGGGCCGGAGCGCCGGGCCGCCCCCGACGGTCCGCAGGAGCCACTGCTCCTCCTGGTTGCCGATGTGCGCGAGGTCCCAGACCAGCGGGGACATCAGCGGCGAGTGCTGGGCGGTGAGGTCCTGGTCGTCGACGCAGGAGGTGAGCAGGGCGGTACGGGCCCGGGCGGCCGTCAGGGAGGCGACGGCACGCTCCTTGAGCCCGTCCTCGGAGAACGGCTCCTCGGTGAACGGCTCCTCGGCGGAGGGCTGCTGGGCGGCGGGTCCTGCGAGGTCGGTCATGTGCGGAGGTCCTTCCCTGATCCGGGGGCCTGCCCCGACCCGGAGGTCGTCCCTGGCGGGTCCGGCGCCGGCGCGGGGGGCCGCTCCGGCGCGCCGGCGCGCAGATCGTCGGCCGGACAGCGGCCCGGCACGACATAACGGTCGGTGAAGCGGGCGACGGCCCGCTGAACGGCGGGTGTCGCGCCGATACGGGGCAGCGCCTCCCGCGCGATGGCGAAGCAGGCGACGGCCGCCGCGTGGAGTTCCGGGTCGGCGAGGCCGTAGCGCGCGGCGTTGACCCAGAGCGGATTGACCGGGGCGGGCAGTGTGCCCGCCGTCTCGGCGAGGGGTTTGACGGTCCGGTACACGGTCTCCGCCGCCTCCGGGTCGTCGAAGAGCGCGGTGGTGACCGCGAGCGGCACCTGCCAGCCGTCCTCGCCGGGCTGCGCGTCGATCATCCGCAGTTCGAGATGGCCGCGCGGTCTCACCGGCGGGAAGAGCGTGGTGAGGTGGTAGTCGAGGTCGGCGCGGACCGGCGGGCGCGGCACCCCGGAGCGGATCCACTCCCGGAAGGTCAGCCCCTCCGGGACCGCCCAGGGCCCCTCGTCCGCCCGTACGCACATCACCGGGGCGTCCAGCGCGTGCGCGGCCCACGCGGCGCGCGGGGCGGTCGCGGCCGGCGGCGCGGTGGTACGGGGCGGGTCGAGCCGCGCCCACATCGCCTGCCGGGTGGAGCGCCAGCCGGTCGGACCGCCCTCCCGCATCGGGGAGTTGGCGAACGCGGCGACGAGCACCGCGCCCAGCAGATGGGCCAGGTGCCAGCGGCGTCCGTGGCCGAGCGGCCCCGGCTCCTCGTGGCCCGCGTCCAGACAGACCTGGACGGAGGCCGTCGACCGCATCATGGCGCGGCCGGCCGGACCGATCCGGTCGAGATAGGTCTCCATGGCGTCGTAGCGGGGCTCCCGCAGCATCCGCTGCGGCGCGTTCCAGGGGTCCTGCCCCAGACCAGCGAGGACGAGCCCGGCCCGGCGGAGCACCGGGCGTACGGCCGCCAGATCGGCGGCGGTGGTGGTGACGCACTCCGTCAGCGAGGCGGCGGGCGCCGAGCTGAGTTCGAGCTGGCCGCCGGGTTCGAAGGTGAGTGCGGAGTGGAGCTTCAGCTCCCGCAGCCCCGCGAACGCCGCTCGGAGGCGGTCGGGCGGGACGGGGGTGTGGGGGGTGTCCAGATCGTGGACGAGCCATTCGAGTTCGACCCCTACGGTGCGGGGCGGGCCCGTCTTGAAACAGATGCCGCGCAGGAGCGCCTCGGCGTCGTGCTCGCCGAGCGGGGCCCCCTCGTCAATGGACGTACGGTCGGGTGGCATGTGCGGGTCCTCCTGTCGAAGACCGCGTCGGACATCCCGCCCCGGGGCCGGAGCGGGCGCTTCGTCCAACCTAAAGCCCTTCGCGCCGCTTCGCACAAGAGCGTCCGACGGGTCGCTTTTCCGTCAGAAAAGCGGTTGCCCTCTGTGGATGAGCTCCCGCACGATCGTCTTATGAGCGCACGGCTGCGGGGGATCGCGAAGGAGACCGAGGAGATCGTCCGAACGGGGGCCTACCGTGCACCGGACGGCCGTGAGGTGGTGCTTCGCGGTGCGCTGGACGCGGCGGTGGCGGGCACCCGGATGTACGGACCGGGACCCCTGGGAGTGAAGGTGCCCCCGGGGCCCCCGGGGTCATCACCGGACGGGGCGGCTCCGGGCGCGGCGGAGATGGCCGGTTCCATTCGTACGGAACGGGGTGTTCCGTACATCACGGTGACGGGCGAGTCCAGCCTGGAGGCGGCCCGCCGGCTCACCGGGGCGGACCCGGCGGCGCCGGTGGCCGTTCTGAGCTTCGCGTCGGCGCGCAACCCGGGCGGCGGTTACCTCAACGGCGCGCAGGCGCAGGAGGAGGCGCTCTGCCGGGCCTCCGCGCTCTACGCGACGCTGCGGGCCGTGCCCGAGTTCTACGCCCACCACCGGGAGGAACGGGACCCGTTCTACACCGACCGGGTGATCCACTCGCCGGCCGTGCCGGTCTTCCGCGACGACCGGGGCCGGCTTCTCGGCACCGCGTACGCGGTGGGGTTCCTCACCTCGCCAGCGCCGAACGCCGGGGTGATCATCCGGCGCACCCCCGAGGAGGCCCACCGGATCCCGGCCGTCCTCGCCGCCCGTGCCGAGCGGGTGCTGGAGACGGCCGTGGCCCACGGCTACCGGCGGCTGGTGCTGGGCGCCTGGGGGTGCGGAGTCTTCCGCAACGACCCGGCGGTCGTCGCGGAGTCCTTCCGGGCGCTGCTGACCGGGGCGGGCCGGTTCGCCGGGGCCTTCGACGAGACGGTCTTCGCGGTGCTCGACCGGACCGGCGAGGGCCCGGTGCTCGGCGCCTTCCGCCGGGTCCTCGCGGAGGTCGCGGACACCTCGGACACCGCGCCCCCGGCGGCCCCGGGGGGCGTGACGCCCCGCTGCGGGGCCGCGCCCGGCCACGGGGTCACGTCCAGCCGTACAACTCCTTGAGCCGGTTGACGACCAGGTTGAACCGCCCCCGGTCCAGCGCGCACGCCTCGCGCCGCATCCCCGCGTCGTGCAGCCGCAGCACCCGGTCCACGTCCACCCATGACTCGCGGCCCTCGCGGTCCCAGGGCCCGACGCCGATCGGCACCCACTCGTGGTCCTGGTCATGGCGCTTGCTGGAGAGCTGGACGGCGAGCACCGTGCCCGCCGCCTCGCGCGCCACCACCAGCACCGGACGGTCCTTGCCGCGCCCGTCGTTCTCCTCGAACGGCACCCAGGTCCAGACGATCTCGCCGGGGTCGGGGTCGCCGTCGCGTTCGGGCGCGTAGGAGGTGCGGACCCGGCCGACGGCGCGCGGGTCGGCCTCGGTGGTGGCGGCGGGGCCGCTGCGGCCCGGGGAGTCAGGGGAAGAAGTGATCATCGTACGACCGTAGAGCCTGACCTGCGGCGACCGCCAGGGGGGTCGGTATCGCGCGCGGGAGCGTACGGGGGCGGGGGGCTCCGGACGGCGCGGTACGGCCTGACATGCGGCGCTCCGGCCGGGTGGCTAGCGTCGTCGGTATGAGGAGAACTGTTCCGCGCCGCTTCGAGCTGCTGGTGGTCGCCGGGTTCACCGAGGGGCACGAGGGGCCGCCCGACCCGGAGAACGCCCTGCGCTCCGCCGTGGTGGAGGCGACGGGCGAGACCGGGGCCTCGGGGTATCCGCGGTACACGGGCGGCGGGATGGAGGCCGACATCGACCCGGCGACCCGCACCGTGGAGGCGCTGCTGATCGACGGGGACGAACTGGACTACGGGCTCTCGGTCCGCGTGCTCCCCGTACCGGAGGACCCGCCTCCGGCCTGACGCCCGCCCGGTCTCCGCGCCCCGGCGCGCACGTCGCATCCGTCGTGCCCGGTCCATCGCGTACGCGGTCGAACCGCTGTACCGTACCGGATCACCCGAGCGACTGGAGAGCCTTCATGTCCCTGCTGGACCCGAAGACCTGGCAGCCCGTCAGCTTGTCGGGAGGTGAGTCCGCGGTCGTGGAGCCCGCCACCGGCGACCGGCTCGGCACGGTCGTCCTGGCCTCCCCGGAGGATGTCGCCGCCGCCTCGGAGGCCGCCGTCGCGGCGCAGCGCGCCTGGGCGGCCACCCCGCACCTGGTACGGGCCGGGGTGCTGCGGCGGGCGGGCGATCTCTTCACCGCACACGCGGACGAGATACGCGACTGGGTGATCCGGGAGTCGGGGTCCGTCCCCGGCAAGGCGGGGTTCGAACTCCATGTCGCCGCCCAGGAGTGCTACGAGGCCGCCGCGCTCGCCTCCCGCCCGGTCGGCCAGGTGCTGCCCAGCGAGGAGCCCCGGCTCTCCTACACCCGGCGGGTCCCGGCCGGCCCGGTCGGGGTCATCGCCCCCTTCAACGTCCCGCTGATCCTCGCCATCCGGTCGGTCGCCCCGGCGCTGGCGCTCGGCAACGCGGTGCTCCTCAAGCCGGACCCGCGCACCGCCGTCTCGGGCGGGCTCGCGCTCGCCGCCGTCTTCGCGGAGGCCGGGCTTCCGGACGGGGTGCTGCATGTGCTGCCCGGCGGCGCCGGGACCGGACGGGCGCTGGTCGCGGAGCCACGGGTGCCGGTCATCTCGTTCACCGGCTCCACGGCGGCGGGCCGCGCGGTCGGCGAGGCGGCGGGCCGCGCGCTCAAACGCGCCCACCTCGAACTCGGCGGGAACTCCGCCCTCGTCGTGCTCGCCGACGCCGATATCGAGGCCGCCGTCGCCCAGGCGTCCTGGGGCTCCTTCTTCCACCAGGGCCAGATCTGCATGACCACCGGCCGCCATCTGGTCCACGCCTCGCTCTACGAGGAGTACGTGGAACGGCTGGCCGCCCAGGCGGAGTCACTGGCCGTGGGGGACCCGTACCGCGAGGAGGTCCACCTCGGCCCCATCATCGACACCGGCCAGCTCGCCAAGATCGACGCGCTGGTGGAGGCGAGCGCGGCGGGCGGGGCCCGGGTCGCCGCCGGCGGCACCCACCGCGACCTCTTCTACCGCCCCACGGTCCTCGCCGACGCCGACGACCACACCCCCGCCTACGCCGAGGAGGTCTTCGGACCGGTCGCCCCGGTCCGCGCCTTCACCGGGCTGGACGAGGCCGCCGCGCTGGCGGCGGCCGGCCCCTACGGGCTCTCCCTGGGCATCGTCACCCGGGACGCCGCGCTCGGTCTGGAGCTGGCGGACCGGATCCCCACCGGGATCGTCCACATCAACGACCAGACCGTCAACGACGAGGCGGTCGCGCCCTTCGGCGGCGTCGCCGCCTCGGGTACCGGGGCGCGCTTCGGCGGCGAGGCCAATCTGGACGCGTTCACCGATCTGCGCTGGACGACCGTACGGCGCGAACCGGCCGGCCACCCCTTCTGATCCCGGTTCTGATCCCGGCCGGGGGTCAGTTCGCTTCCGCGTTCCCGGCCGTGGCGTTCCCCGCCTCGGCCTGCGCCACCGACTCCCGTACCTTCTCCATGTCGAGCGCCCGCGCCTGCCCGATCACGTCCTCCAGGGCCGCCTCGGGCAGCGCGCCCGGCTGGGCGAAGACCGCGACCCGGTCCCGGACGATCATCAGGGTCGGGATGGAACGGATCTCGAAGGCCGCCGCCAGCTCCTGCTGCGCCTCCGTGTCGACCTTGGCGAAGACCAGATCGTCATGGCGCTCCGACGCCTTCTCGAAGACCGGCGCGAACTGACGGCACGGACCGCACCAGGAGGCCCAGAAGTCGATCAGAATGAAGTCGTTCTCCGACACCGTCCGGTCGAAGTTCTCCTTGGTGAGTTCCACTGTGGCCATGACCTGATCCCTCTTCTCTTCGGGCTTTCTGTCCGGGTGACGGCGTCCGCGACAACCCGTGGCGCCCGCTCCGTATTCCTGGCGCCCCGGAGCCCCTGCCCGGAGACCGGGTGGCCATGCCTCCCGCCCCCGGTCAGACTGACCCCATGACGGAAGCGGTGGAGTACGACGTGGTGGTCCTGGGGGCCGGCCCGGTCGGGGAGAACGTGGCGGACCGGGTGCGGGCGGCCGGGCTGAGCGTGGCGGTGGTGGAGAGCGAACTCGTCGGCGGCGAGTGCTCGTACTGGGCGTGCATGCCGAGCAAGGCGCTGCTCCGCCCGGCGATCACCCGCGCGGAGGCACGCGCGGTGCCCGGCCTGAGCGACTCCGCGCGCGGCCCGCTGGACGCCCCTGCGGTCCTCGCGCACCGCGACGCCTTCACCTCGCACTGGAAGGACGACGGGCAGGTCCGCTGGCTGGAGGGGACCGGCGCCACCCTCTACCGGGGCCATGGCCGGCTCGACGGCCCCCGGCGGGTGACCGTGACCGGCACCGCTGACGGCGTCGACGGCACCGGAGACGATGCCACCGTGCGGACGCTCACCGCGCGCCATGCCGTCGCCGTCTGCACCGGCAGCCGGGCCGTCCTGCCCGAACTGCCCGGGCTCGCCGGGGCCCGGCCCTGGACCAGCAGGGAGGCCACCAGCTCCCCGGCGGTCCCCGGCCGGCTCGTGGTGGTCGGCGGCGGGGTGGTCGGGGTGGAGATGGCCACCGCGTGGCGGGCGCTGGGCTCCGAGGTCACCGTGCTGATCCGGGGCGAGGGGCCGCTGCCGAGGATGGAGCCGTTCGCGGGCGAGCTGGTCGCCGACGCGCTGCGCGCGGCGGGCGCCACCGTCCGTACCGGGGTCTCCGTCACGGCGGTCGAGCGCCCCGCCGGGCGCGGCCCCGTCACCGTCGTCGTGGACGACGGGGAGCGGATCGAGGCGGACGAGGTCCTCTTCGCGACCGGGCGCGCCCCGCGCACCGACGACCTCGGCCTCCCGACCGTCGGTCTGGCCCCGGGCTCCTGGCTGGGTGTCGACGACACCTGTCTGGTGACGGGGACCGACTGGCTCTACGCGGTCGGGGACGTCAACCACCGTGCGCTCCTCACCCACCAGGGCAAGTACCAGGCCCGTATGGCAGCCGCCGCCATCGCCGCCCGCGCCCGGGGCGCCGCCGTCTCCGCCTCCGACGCCTGGAGCCCGCACACCGCCACCGCCGACCACGCCGCCGTCCCCCAAGTGGTCTTCACGGAACCGGAGATCGCCGCCGTCGGGCTCACCCTCGCGGAGGCCGAGAAGGCGGGCCATCGGGTCCGCGCGGTCGACTACGACCTCGGCGGGGTCGCGGGCGCCGCCCTCTACGCCGACGGCTACCGGGGGCGCGCCCGGATGGTGGTCGACCTGGACCGGGAGATCCTGCGCGGGGTCACCTTCGCCGGGCCCGGCGTCGGGGAGCTGCTGCACTCCGCGACGGTCGCGGTGGTCGGGGAGGTGGAGATCGGCCGGCTCTGGCACGCCGTCCCCTCGTACCCGACGATCAGCGAGATCTGGCTGCGGCTGCTGGAGACGTACCGGGACGAGTCCGTCCGGGAGGGGTGAGACCGGGGCGGGGGCGCGGGCGGGCCCGGTGAGGCGGTGCCTCACCGGGCCTTGTGTGGTGGGTGGTTCGGTTGGAAGCTGGTGGTTCTTGTTGCCTTCCGTTCGGAGCCGCCGGATGAGTGCAGACCGACCCCACGACCTCTCCCTCTCCTCGCCGAACTCCTCCCTGACCTCCTCCCTGACCTCCTCATCGACCTCCCAGGACGGCGCGGGACCGCGCCGCCGCGCCGTCCTCGCAGCCGGGGCCGCCGCCACCCTCGCGGGGTGGGCCGCCTTCGCCGCGCAGAAGAGCGCCTTCGCCGCCGGGATGCCCCAGACGGCCGGACCCGCCGGGGCCGGTGTCACCGGCGCGTCCGGCGCTTCCGGTCCGTCCGGCGCGGGCTTCGACGGTACGGAGTGGGACGCCGATCCCCGGGTCTTCCAGGTCAACCGGGAGGACCACCGGGTACGGCTCGTCCCGTACGCCAGTACCGCCGACGCCCTGCGCGGGGACCTCGCGAGATCCCCGTACCACCGTTCCCTCAACGGCCGTTGGCGCTTCCACTGGTCGAAGAACCCGGACCAGCGCCCGGTCGGCTTCCACGCCGCCGACTTCGACGACAGCGGCTGGGACCGGATCCCCGTCCCGTCCAACTGGGAGATGGAGGGGTACCCGGCGCCGATCTACCTCAACATCAAATACCCGTGGATCGGCTACGAGACCCCCGAACCCCCGCACGTTCCGCACGAGTTCAACCCTGTCGGCTCCTACCGCCGGGAGTTCACCGTGCCGCGCGGCTGGGACGGGCGGCGCACCCTGCTCTCCTTCCAGGGGGTGAAGTCCGCGTTCTTCGTCTGGGTCAACGGGGAGCGCGTCGGCTACAGCGAGGACAGCTACACCCCCGCCGAGTTCGACATCACCGGCCATCTGCGGCCCGGCCGCAACACCCTCGCCGTCGAGGTCTACCGGTGGTCCGACGGCACCTGGCTGGAGGACCAGGACATGATCGACCTGTCCGGGATCTTCCGCGACGTCTATCTCTACGCCACCCCGGCCGTCCGGATCCAGGACCTCTTCGCGCACACCGCGCTCGACGCGGAGTACCGTGATGCCGTCCTCACCCTCGACATTGCGCTCCGTAACCTCTCGGGCGAAGAGCGCCCCGCAGGGCACCGGATCGCGGCCACCCTGTACGACGCCAAGGGGCGCCCCGCGCGCGGCGGTTCGCTCAAGGGCGGTGCCGACTTCGAGGCGGGGCAGGCCGATACGTCCGTCACGCTGCGCGCCGACATCCCCGCCCCCGCGCTCTGGTCCGCCGAACAGCCATATCTCTACACGCTCGTGGTCACCCTCACCGACCGGGCCGGGCGCACCGTCGACATCCAGCGCACCCGGATCGGCTTCCGCCAGGTCGAGTTCGGCCCCGGCCGGTTCACCGTCAACGGCGCACCCGTCATGTTCCACGGCACCAACCGCCATGAGAGCGACCCGGACCACGGGCAGGCGGTCCGCGAGGAGCGGATGGTCCAGGACATCGTCCTGATGAAGCGGCACAACATCAACGCCGTCCGCACCTCCCACTACCCCAACCACCCGCGCTGGCTCGAACTCTGCGACGAGTACGGCCTGTACGTGATCGACGAGGCCAACCTGGAGACCCACGGGGTGCGCGACCGGGTGCCCACCTCGCTCCCCGAGTGGACCGGCGCCTGCCTCGACCGGATGCACGCCGTCGTCGAACGCGACAAGAACCACCCGTGCGTCGTCGTCTGGTCGCTGGGCAACGAGGCGGGCCAGGGCTCCAACTTCGCCGCCATGGCCGAGTGGACCCACGGCCGGGACCCCTCGCGCCCCGTCCACTACGAGGGCATGAACTCCGTCGCCGACCTGCACAGCGAGATGTACACCAGCCCGGCGGGCGTCGAGAACTACGGCAAGTCGGGCAACCCGAAGCCGTACATGCTCTGCGAGTACAACCACTGCATGGGCAACAGCGGCGGCAACGTCCGCGAGTACTGGGAGATCCTGGAGCGCTACCCCAACCTGCACGGCGCGTTCGTCTGGGACTGGGTCGACCAGACCATCCGGCTCCCGCGCCCCGACGACCCCCGGCGCACCTACCTCTCCTACGGCGGCGACTGGGACCCCGTCGACTACCCGACCGACGGCATCTTCTCCAGCAACGGACTGGTCGACTCGGACCGCACCGTGCACCCCGCGCTGCTGGAGATCAAGCAGATGTACCAGCCGGTCTCCATCTCGGCCGAGCCCACCGGTGATTCCGCCGACTCCTCCGCCGACTCTTCAGGCGGGCTCCCGGTCGGCGCGGGCGGTGTCGCCGTCCGGATCCGCAACAAGCATCTCTTCAGCGGGCTCGACGGGTACGAGCTGCGCTGGACCGTCACCCGGGACGGCGAGCGGATCCAGCACGGCACCCTCCCCGCCCCCGAGGTCGCCCCCGGCACCACCGGCACCGTACGGATCCCGGTCCGCGCCCTCGCCCCGGCCGCCCCCGGCACCGAGCACTGGCTGAACCTCACCTTCGTCCTCCGCTCGGCGACGAGCTGGGCCCCGGCCGGACACCCGGTGGCGGAAGGCCAGTTGGGGCTCTCCTCCGGTACGGGGGCCACCGCGGCGTCCCGGCCGCCCGCCGCCCCGAAGGCGCTGCCCCCACTCCAACTCCGCGAGACGGACGGGGAGATCCGGATCACCGGACGGGAGGTCGAGGCCGTCGTCGACAAGGCGGCGGGCACCCTCTCCGCGTACCGCTTCCGGGGCAGGCTGCTCCTCGCCGCCGGGCCCGTGCCCAACTTCTGGCGCGCGCCTATCGACAACGACAACGGGCGCAACTTCCAGAACACCGCGCGCACCTGGCGGGACGCGGGCACCCGGCGCACCGTGACCTCGGTGACCGCCGAGCGGACCGGGCCGGGGGAGATCACCGTCGAGATCGCCGCCACCCTGCCCACCGCGCCGGCGGCGAGCACCTGGCACACCGTGCTCACCGTGCGCGGCGACGCGGAGATACGGATCCGGCACACCCTGCGCGCCCCGTCCGGCCTCCCCGATCTCCCCCTGGTGGGAACCCTGTTGACCGTGCCCGCCGGGTTCGAGCGGCTCGACTGGTACGGGCGCGGCCCGCACGAGAACTACTGGGACCGCAACTCCTCGGCGTTCGTGGGCCGTTACCGCTCCACGGTGGACGAACAGCCGGCCGCGTACACCCGCCCCCAGCAGACGGGCAACATGACCGACGTCCGCAGGCTCGCCCTCACCGACCGAACCGGCGACGGCCTCCTCGTGGTCGCCGACCCCGCCGACGGCGAACCCCTCCTGGAGACCAGCGCCCTCCACTACGCCCCCACCGACCTGGAAGGCCCCCGCCACCCCCACGACCTGACCCGCCGCCCCGAGACCGTCCTCGGCGTCAACCACCGCCAGACCGGCGTCGGCGGCATCAACTCCTGGGGCGCCGCCCCGCTCCCCGCGTACCAGCTCCACGCGGGCCGCGACTACACCTACGCCTACCGGCTGCGGCCCGCCGTCCTCCCGTACACCCGGGAAGAGTGACACAGATGGCAGCAGGCGGCGGAGCACGCCTCTCGGGCCCGCGCTCCGCCGCCGTACCGCGTCCTCACGGCGAGGGTGGCCGGACGTTCCGTGAGCAGCCGATAGCTTAGAATCACCATGCGTGGATTTCCATGATCACGGACACGGACACGGTCATGCGGAAAGCGGAGCCGGGGGGCGCGGAGTGGACGACGGTGTGTGCGGAGAGGCGAGATTCGCGGTACTGGGGCCGCTGGAAGTCAGAGCCGGAGGGGTCCGGCTGCGGCTCGGCGGGCCCATCCAGGTGCGGGTGCTGATCACCCTGCTGCTCGACCCGTGCCGGATGGTCCCGGTGTCGCGGCTGGTGCAGGCGGCGTGGGACGACGAGCCGCCGGCGACCGCGGTGCACCAGGTGCGCAAGGCGATCGCGGATCTGCGGCAGCGCATCCCGGACGGGCCCTCGATGATCGTCACCGACGGTCCGGGATACCGGGTGGACGTCGCACGGGATCAACTCGATCTGAGCCTGTTCTCCGACCGGCTGTGCGAGGCGCGGGACGCGCTGGAGGCGGGCCACCCCGCCGACGCCGCCGAGCTGCTGCGCAACGCACTCGTGCTGTGGCGCGGCCCCGTGATGCCCGGAGGCGCCGGGTCGGTGATCGCCGCGGCCTCCGTCGTGCTGGAGGAGCGTCGGCTGGCCGCCGTGGAGCAGTTGATGGAGCTGCGGCTGACGTTGGGCGAGAGCCGGGAACTCATCGGCGATCTCCGCGAACTCGTCGCCGAACATCCGCTGGGAGAATCGTTTCGTCGGCAATTGATGCTCGCGCTGTACCGCTCGGGACGGCAGGCCGAGGCACTGGCCGAGTACGCCAAGGCCAGAGAACTGCTCGTCGAGGAACTGGGGATCGACCCCGGTCCCCAACTGACCCGACTGCACGAGGCCATTCTGCGGGACAGTCCCGAACTGGCCGTGCCGGACGCGGTGCCCGCGGAACCCTTGGTCGCGCCGGCACCTGCGGCGACCGGTGAAACCGCGCCCGAGGCGGCAAAGGGCCCGTGCACCCTGCCGCACGACCTGACGGACTTCGCCGGGCGCGACCGGGAGCTGACCCGGCTGCTGGAGTACGCCGCGCCGCCGCAGGACGGGGCGGTGCGGATCGTGGCCGTCGACGGGATGGGAGGCAGCGGCAAGACCGCGCTCGTCGTCCGGGGCGCACACCGGCTGGCCGACCGGTACCCGGACGGTCAGCTCTTCGTCGACCTGCGCGGATTCACCCCGGGCGAGCAGCCGGTGCGGCCCGGCACGGTGATCGGCACACTGCTGCGCACCCTGGGCGTGCCGGGGGAGCGGATCCCCGACGACCTCGACGGCCGGGTCGCCCTGTGGCGGGCCACACTGGCGAACCGGCGGGTGCTCCTGGTGCTGGACAACGTGGCCGACGCCGCGCAGATCCGCCCGTTGCTGCCCTCGCACCCGGGTTCCCTGGGCCTGCTCACCAGCCGTATCCGCATGGTCGGACTGGACGGGGCCGAGTGGATGTCCATCGGGACCATGTCGCCCTCGGACAGCCTCGCACTGATCACCGGCGCGCTGGGCGAGGAGCGGGTGCTCGGTGAGCCGGAGGCGGCGGCGGAACTGGCGGCCCTGTGCGGGAACCTGCCGCTCGCCCTGCGGATCGCCACGGCCCGGCTGCGCAACCGGCGGCTGTGGACTTTGAGCCATCTCGTGGGCCGGCTCGGGGACGAGACCCGCCGGCTCGACGAGCTGAAGTCCGGTGACCGCAGCGTCGAGGCCACCCTCAGGATGTCGTACCACGGACTGGACGCGAGGCATCGCGAGGCGTTCCGGCTGCTCGGGCTGCACCCGGGCGCCGAGACCGACACCCACTCGGCGGCCGCCCTGCTCGACACCGGGTCGCCCGAGGCCGAGGAGGTGCTGGAGCATCTGCTGGACATGCACCTGGTCGAGCAGCACGAGATCGGCCGGTACGCCTTCCACGACCTGGTGCGCAGCTTCGCGCAGCGGCTCCGCGAGAAGGAGGGGGCGGACACCGGACAGGAGCGGGCAGCCTTCGGGAGACTGCTCGACCACTTCCTGGCGGTGACGGACCAGGCGTGCGGGATCCTCTATCCGGGGCGTGTTCCCGTCGGTGCCGCCGCGCACGGGAGCACCGGCGACGCGCACGGTACGGCGGCGGCCGAGCCGCCGTCGAGCGGCCAGGTCGCCGCCGCGGAGTCGCTCTTCGAACAGGAACACGGCGCGCTGCTCTCGGCCGTCGCCCGCGCCGAGCGGCTGGGCTTCCTCGAACAGGCCGTGCACCTCTCCCGGAATCTGGTCTTCCATCTGAACTCGCGCAGTTGTCTGGAGGAGTACCGGCAGGCGGCGACGATCGCGGTGGCCGCCGCCCGCCGGCTCGGGGATCCCGTACTGCTCCGGTTGAGCCTGTCGAATCTGGGCTCCGCCTGGTGGCGGCTGGGCCGGTTCCGGGACGGGATCCCGGTGGCGGAAGAGGCGTTGGGCGTCGCGAAGGACCACGGGGACCGCAACGGCGAGGCCGTCTGCCTCAGCCTGCTGGGCCTGCTGCACAGCTGCCTCGGTCATTTCCCCGAGGCACAGGGCTATCTGGAGCAGGCGGTCGAACGGCGCCACGACATGGCCGACGGCAGACAAGGCGCGTACGCCTGGTGCAGCCTGAGCACGGTGTACACCTGGCTCGGCCGGTACCGGGAAGCCGTGGTGGCCGCCGAGCACGCGGTGCGGCTCAGCCGGGAACTCGGCGCCCGCGCCGAGGAGATCACGGCCCTGACCGATCTGACGGCGGCCCTGCTCGGCTCCGGGGAGCACTCGGCCGCGCTCGCCGTGGTGGAACGCGCTCTGGAACTCGGCGACGAGTTCCGGATGCCGGAGGAGTACGCGCACGCGCTGGCGCTCGCCGCGGACGTGAGCCAGTGGCTCGGAGCCGCCGAGGAGTCGGTCGGGTACGCGGAACGGGCCCTGCATCTCATCCGCTCCAAGGGGACCGCGACCCGGCAGGCGACCGTCCAGAACATTCTCGGGCGGGTGCACTGCCGGAGAGGCGAGTTCGAGCAGGCCCTGGAACTGCATCGCAGCGCGCGATTCCACGCCGGAGCCATCGAGTACCGGATCGAGGTGGCCCATGCCGTCGAGGGGATGGCCGAGGCCCTCGACGGCATGGGTGACGTACGGGAGGCGGCCGAGCACCGGCTCAGCGCGAAGGAGCTCCATGCCGGGATGACGGGCGTACGCCGGTGAGCGGGCCCGCCGGCGGCCGGGTCACTGGGGGGTGTTGCCCGGACCGGTGCCGTTGGCCAGGACGGATTGGACGGCGGCCGGGGCGGACGCCTCGTGCGTGAGAGCTCCGATCCCCAGGGCGAGGGCGATGGCGAGGATTCCGGCCGGTACGGTCAGTTTGCTGCGCATTCCGTGCACCTTCGTTTCTGCGAGTCCGCTCGGTGTGTGTGCGGGGGCGAGGACGGGCGCGGTCCGGGCGAAGTGCGCCGGCGCCGCCCTGCCTCGCGTAGTCGGAATGCTCACCGCAACCGTTCCCGCCCCGTTCCCGGACCGGTACCGGCGGGCACGTCATATGCCGAGGCCAACCGGATGGGAAGGGTCCGCAAGCCGTTGACCACGATGGACTCCAGCCGTTCGGCCGGGCCGTCCGGCACCGCCCGGTCCACCCGGGTGAAGAACTCCCGCAGAACGGCCCGGATCTCCAGCCGTGCCAGCTGGGTGCCCACGCAGTAGTGCGGGCCCGCGCCCAGCGCCAGATGCCGGTTCGGGGACCTCCGGATGTCGAAACGGTCGGGGTCGGGGAAGTGCGCCGGGTCGCGGTTGCCCGCCGTCAGCCAGCACACGACGAGATCGCCCCGGCGGATCCGCTCGCCGGCGAGCTCCACGTCCCGGGTCGCCCGCCGCACGATGTGGGTGGCGCTCGACGTCCAGCGCAGGATCTCGTCGATCGCGGACTCCACCAGGCCGTCGAAGTCCCGGCGCAGCAGCTCCCACTGGTCCGGATGGTCCAGGAGCGCCAGCATCCCGCCCGACATGGCGATCCGGACGTTCTCCGTACCGCCCACCAGCAGGTTGTCGCAGTTGAGCACCAGCTCGTCGAGCGGGAGCGGTTCGCCCTCGTAGCGCACCCCGGCCACCGCACTGACCAGGTCCTCGCCCGGATCGGCCCGGCGGCGCTCCACCAGGTCGCCGAAGTAGTCCAGGATCTCCAGGTGGGCCAGGCTGCGGTCCTCGGCCGTGGCGGCGCAGAAGGCGTCCGTCGACCACTCGATGATCAGCGGCCGGTCCTCGTCCGGAATCCCGAGGAACGCGCAGACGACCTCCACCGGCAACTGCGCGGCCACCTCGGTCACGAAGTCGAACCGGCCCTTCCGTACGGCTGCCTCGACGATCCGCTGCGCCGATGCGTCCAGGGCGGACCGCAGCAGCCGCAGGTTCCTGGGCGCGAACCAGCCGGCGACGGCCGAGCGCAGCACGTGGTGGCGCGGTGGGTCGGACAGCGCCAGGGTGCGGTTGCCGCCGGGGTCCTCGCCCTGGGACAGGGGGCGCAACAGGATGCCGGACGAGGAACTGAACGCATCGACGTTCCTGAGCACCTCCTTGATCTCGTCGTGGCGGGTCAGCGACCAGAAGCCGGGGAAGTCGCCGGGCTCGTGCCACAGGACGGGGGCTGCCCGGCGCATCCGCCGCCAGAGTGCGAAGGGGTTGCCGTGCCGGTAGGTCCGCCCGTCGACGAGTCGGGCGGCCTCGCGCCGCAGTCCGGCGAGGTCCGGTAGGTCCCCCGAGTGCCCGGTCGGGCCAGGGTGTGTGTGCGACATGCTCCATTCCCCCTCAGGAAGTCTTTCTGGAAAGGGAGTCGAGACTCCCGGCGCGGGCCAGCTCGGCGGCGATCAGCCCGACGGGCGGATCCGCACGCAGGTAGAAGTGCCCGCCCGCCTTCACCACCTGGACGAACTCGGCGCCCGCGTGGTCCCGCCACTGCCCGGCCCGCGTCCGGATCTCGGGGATGTCGTGCTCACCGACCACGCTGACCAGCCGGGCGCCGGTGCGCTTCCCGCTGTGTTCCCGGTACCCGGACACGAGCCTGAGGTCGTCCTTGACGTACTCCAGGAGGAGCCCGAGCAGTTCCTCGTTCTGCCGGAGTTCCGCGCTCAGCGGTTCGTACCGTTCGAGGTACGCCAGTACGTCGGCGTCCTCCTCGTAGGGGACCGGTGGCCGGAGGGCGGGGGACGCCGCCGAGGAGAGCACCAGGGTGGGCGTCGGCACACCGGCCTCGCGCAGCAGACGGTCCACCTCGAAGGCGACGTACGCGCCCATGCTGTGCCCGAACAGCAGGGAGTACCGTTCGTCGAGGGCCAGGATCTCCTCCGTCACCGCGCGGGCGAGGGCGCACAGGCTCTCCGGCGCGGGCTCCGCGAACCGGTCCTCGCGCCCGGGGTACTGCACGGCGTGCACCCGGGCCGTGGGCAGCAGCGGCTGCCAGGACCGGAAGAACGAGGCGCAGCCGCCCGCGTGCGGGAAGCAGAGCACGGAGCCGGAGCCGGCCCCGGAAGGGGTGGCGCCGCTGGCCATGGGTCTGGTGGGTCTGATGGGTCTGATGTACGCAGACATGGGAACCCCGCCGCTCAGAGCCGCGACAACAGATCCACCTGCTGGGGGATCGTGCCGCAGCGGTAGACGTTCTTGACCCCGACCGGGCGGCCGGCCAGTTCGCCCAGGGCCCGGGAGAGCCTGATCACGGTCAGCGAGTTGCCGCCGAGCGAGAAGAACGTGTCCTGTTCGGAAGGGGCCACCGGTATGCCGAGGACTTTCTCCCAGACGCGGGCGATGCGGTCGGCGAGGGCGCCGTCCCGCGGTGGCCGGGCGGCCGGCTCCGGTATCCCCTCCCGTTCCCGTTCCCGTTCCGCGGGCGCGGCCGTGGAAGCCAGCAGGGCGGCCCGGTCGGTCTTGTCGTGGGCGGTGCGCGGCAAGGCCGTGGTGAAGACGATCCGGTCGGGGACCACGGCGGCGCCGAGTTCCCTCTCCAGAAAGCCGCGGATCGGGGCGGCGGCCGGTTCGGCGCCGGGTTCCGCGACCACGAAGGCGTGGCAGACGGCGTTCTCAGCGTCGTACACCACCGCGGCGGCCCGGACATCGGGGTGCGCTGCCAGTGCCTCCTCCAGCGTCTCCAGATGCACGCGCACGCCGCGGATCTTCACCTCGTTGTCCAGCCGCCCGACGAACTCAAGGCCGTCCTCGTCCGACCACCGGCCGAGATCCCCGGTGAGGTAGGCGCGTACGGGCGGACCGGCCGTGGACTCGGCGGGCAGTTCGACGAACTTCGCCGCCGTCTGCCGTTCGTCGCCGACGTAACCCCGGGCTACCCCTGGGCCGGAGACGGCGATCTGCCCCACCGCGCCGGCCGGTACCGGCCGCAGCCGGCTGTCGAGCAACCGCAGCGAGGTGCCGGGGATCGGGAAGCCGATGCCGGTCGGCCCGGGCTTCTCGTAGATCAGGGCGGTGGACCAGACGGTGCACTCGGTGGGGCCGTACTCGTTGCTGAGGGCCACACCGGGCAGCAGCGCGAAGTGCCGGTCGACGACGCTCTGCGGCAGCGCCTCGCCGGCGCTGGTCACCAGCCGCAGCGAGGCCGCGCAGGCCGAGTGCCGCTCGTCCTCGTGCAGCGTGTGCAGCAGCTCCGTGTGGAAGCCGGGGACGGCCAGGGTGTGGGTGACCCGGTGCTGGGCGATCAGGCCGAGGACGGCCTGGGGGATGCGCCGTTCGTCCTCGTCGGCGATGACGAGGGTGCCGCCGGCCGAGAGGGTGCCCCAGAGCCCGGCCATCGAGGAGTCGAAGTGGAACGGGGACAGCAGGAGGAAAACCGGGGTGCCGAAGCCGTCGTACAGTGCGAGCCGGGCGGCGTTGGAGTGCGCCAGGTTCCGCAGGGAGACGGAAACGCCCTTCGGCCGGCCGCTGCTGCCGGAGGTGAACAGGACGTACGCCTCCGCGTCGGGCGGGTGCGAAGCGGCCGCGGCCGTGGCGGGCCCCGCTGGCTCGGCCCGCCACTCGCGCGGGTCGACGACCACCGACAGCCCGGCGGTGCGCCGGATGTGCTCGGCGGCGCTGTGCGGCGCCGCCGGATCGAGGAAGACGAACGCGCGTCCGGACAGCCAGATGCCCAGGGCAAGGCCGACGGCTCCCACCGTCCGGTGCGAGACGACCCCGATTCTGCGGGAGGCCGCGCACTTCTCGTCCGCGGCGATCGCGTGCGCGACGGCGGCGGCCCCGGCCGCCAGTTCGCCGTAGGTGACGCGCTCTTCGCCACAGATCACCGCTGTGCGCCCGGGATGGCGGCGGGCGTGTTCCAGCACCGCCTCGGAGACAAGCGGCACGGATGCGGGCAGGCGGGGTCCTGATATCACGCCGGATTCGGATGTCGTCATGCCGGAGATCCTCGGCAGGGCCGTTCCGGGAACCCTCCCGGCCCGGTCCCGGACCGCTCCGGGATCCGAGCGGGAACGTGACGGGACCAGGCCGGTAGGCCACCGGGATCCGCCTGCTCTAGACCTCTTCGTATGTGTCGTCGTCCGCACGGTGTCGACGCGGGGGCAGCAGAAGGGCAGGAGAGCGCGTTGTACAGATCATTCGCCGAGAAACTGGCGGAACCCGACCTCATCGACCTGGGGAACGGCGTCCATGTGCTGCGGTTCGAGGTCATGAAGGTCACCTCGGTCCGCGCCGCGGTCAGGGACCTGCTGGACCGTGGGGTCGTCCGCCCGGGGCAGACCGTGGTGGACAGCTCCAGCGGTATCTACGGGCACGCGCTCGCACTCGTCTGCCGTGAGTTCGGCCTGAAGTGCCACATCTTCGCCTCCGTGGCGGTCGACGCGGCCATCCGTACCCAGCTCAAGTACCTCGGGGCCACCTACACCCAGGTGCCCTCCTCCGGTGAGGACGGCCTCCAGCACGACCAGGAGACCCGAGTCCGGCTGGTCCACGCTTATCTGAAGGAGAACCCGGACGCGTACTGGATGCAGCAGTACCACGACGACGTCCACTACATCGGCTACGAGAGCGTCGCGAACAGCCTGGTCAAGGAGTTGGGGTCGTCGGGGATCACACTGGTCGGCGGGGTCGGCACCGGAGCGTCGACCAGTGCGATGAGCCGCTATCTGCGGGCGTCGTGCAGCGACGTCCGGGTGGCCGGGATCCAGCCCTTCGGCAGCCGCTCCTTCGGCTCGGAGGCCATACCGCTGGACGGCTTCATCATCGCAGGCATCGGCAGCGGAATCCGCTTCGGCAACATCGACTACACCGCCTACGACGACATCCACTGGATCAACTTCGAAGTCTCCGCGGCCGGTTGCCGCCATCTGCTGTCCACCACCGGTGTCTTCGCCGGGCTCTCCGCGGGCGCCGGATGGCAGGTCTCCCGTCACATCCGCCGACAGGAGCCGGACGGCGGCCCCGTCGTCTTCCTCGCGGCCGACCCCGGACACCGCTATGTCGACCGGGTCTTCCCGCCCGACGGCCCGCTCGTCGAGGACCCCGAGTACCGGCCGCGGACCATTTCCGACCTGTCCCGGATGACGGGCCCCTGGTCCACGATGCGCTGGGAACGCAGGCCGTACGATGTCCAGGATGATCTGCCGGTCGTCCCGGCCGGCCTGAGCTCCCCGAGGAACGCCGCATGAGCCGGATAGCCGTCATCAACTACGGCCCCCAGCACGACTACGCCGCCATGCTTCCCGAAGTGGCCGACCGGCTTCACGTGTTCAGCCACAACGAGCTGAAGAACACCGAGGGCTTCGCGCGTTACGAGTACGTACCCGACTGCGAGTTCGTCCCGTACCCGGAACTGACGATCCGCCGGCTCGCCGCGGAGCAGCCGTTCACCCACCTCGTCACGGACAACGAGTACGACCTGGAGCGCGCCGCCCGTATCCGTGCGGACCTGGGCATCCCGGGCCAGTCGGCGGCGAGCGCCCTGTCCTTCCGGGACAAGGCGGTGATGAAGCGGGTCGCCCGCGCGGCCGTGCGCGTCCCGCGCTTCGCCCGCCTGGAGACGTTCACCGACCTCACCGGGTTCATCGAGGAGGACGGCTATCCCGTGGTCGTCAAGCCGGTGAAACAGGGGGGCTCCCGCGACATCGTCGTCCTGCGGGACGAGGACGACCTGACCGCGTTCAGCCGTCGGCACTGGCGCGACGACCTGCTGGCCGAGGAGTTCGTCGAGGGCCGGATGTGCCACGTCGACGCGGTGCTGGCCCCCGGCTACCGGTTCGTGGCCGCCTCCCGCTATCTGCGCAGCTGTCTCGGGGTCTTCTCCGGCCACAACAACGGTTCGGTGCAGTTGCGCCCCGGTGATCCGCTCGCCCGGCGTCTTGAGGAGTTCCTCGACCGGGTGCTGGCGGCCTTCGACGCACCGGAGGTCGGCGCGTACCACCTTGAGGTGTTCCACACCCCGGACGACGAGCTGGTGCTCTGCGAGATCGCCTCCCGGGTCGGCGGCAACCGCATTCCCGCGCTCACCCGCGCCACCTACGGCGTCGACCTCCACTCCGCCTGGCTGCGCCACTCGGTCGGACTGCCCGTCGAGGCGCCGCCCGCCGGCCCGCCCGCCGAGGTGCACGGCTCGGTCTCCGTGCTGCCACCGGGCCGACCGGTCCGCGCTCCGGGCCGGCCGCCCTTCGCGTGGGTGCGGGAGTACCAGGTCAACGAGGGGCTCACGCCCGGCGCCGTGGCCCAGAACAGCACCTCGCACCTGTGCTTTGTGATCGTCGCCGGCGCCGACGCGGAGCAGGTGGAGGAGCGGCTGCTGGAGACCGAGGCCTGGCTGATGGCCAACCTTGAGTACCTGGACGACGGCGGCCCGGGTGACGCGGCGTCATGAACACCTGGCGCCGGATGTCGCCGACCGGACGTGTCCTGCTCGCGACGGTGCTGCTCACCGGTCTGACCACGTTCATGTTCCTGCCGCTCCTGGCACTGGAGTTCACCGCACAGGGCGTGCCGGCCGCCCGGACGGGATTCCTCGTCGGACTGCTCGCCTTCTGCGGCCAGGGGTTCTCGCTGGTGTCCGGGCTGATCGTGGACCGGTTCGGCACCCGGTCCGTGCTGACGGCGGGCTTCGCCCTGCGGATCGGGGGATATCTGCTGCTCGGCGTCGGTCTCGGCCTGGGTGACCCGGACGGGACCCGGCTCCCGCCGCTCGTCGCCGGTATCGCGGCGATCGGCGTCGGCGGCTCGCTGCTCGGCCTGTCCGTCAAGACCCTGCTGGTCACCGAGGACGGCGTCGAACCCCGCGAGATGCTCGCGCTGCGTTCGACCTTCGTGAACATCGGCGTGGTGGCCGGCCCCGCGCTGGGCGCGCTCGTGTACCCGCTGGGCTTCGGCTGGATCCTGGGCGCCTGCGTGCTCTCCCACCTGCTGCTCGGCATACGGCTGACGGTGCGCCCGGTGCGGCGGGCGGCGCGCGGACCGCGGAACCCGGGGAAGGACGCGGCGGCGCGCGCGGCCGGTGACGGCTGGGGACTCCGGCAGTGGCTGCCGCTGTGTCTGCTCGGCATGGCGTACTGGGCGATCTACAGCCAGCTCAACGTCGTCATACCCATCACCGCCGAGCGGACGACCGGGAGCACGGCCGCTATCTCGGTCGTCTTCGTCGTCAACGGCGTACTGGTGGTGCTGTGTCAGTACACCCTGCTGCGCCATGTGTTCCGCCGAGCCGATGCCCGGACCCTCCTGCTCGTCGGATTCCTGGCCTTCGCGCTCGCCTACGCGGTGTTCATCCCGCTCACCGGCTGGTTCTCGCTGCTCGTGTTCGTCCTGCCGGTCACCTTCGCGGAAATGCTGATCTCCCCCAGCCTGGACGAACAGGCGGTCAGGGCGAGTTCGCCGCTCCGTACCGGACTCGCCCTCGGCACCATGAGCGCCGTCGGCGCGGTCGGCAGCCTCATCGGTTCCAGCGTGGGCGGCTATCTGCTCCAGTCCCTCAGCGGCGCCAGCGGCATCTGGCTGGTGCTCGTCTCCCTCTCCCTCTGCGCGGCGCTGACCAGTTTCCTTCTACCGAAAGCGCGGGCCCAGCATGGCTGACGCACCGGACACCGACCTCCGCACCGCGACGGCGGTACTGCTCAATCCCCGGGACCGGGTCATCGACGCGGCCCAGAAGCTCGGCTGCGCGATGGTCGTCGTCGGCGACCCCACCGCACCCCTGCCGGACAACGTGCCCGGCGAGCCCTTGCGCGCTGCCTGGACCGAGGACCCCGGTGAACTCGTCGAACTGCTGCGGGCGATGGATCTGCCCGCGCCGGTCAGCTGTTTCGGCTTCGGTGAACTCGGCTGCGCGGCAGCCGCGGTGGTCAACGAGCGGCTGGGCTGGCCCGGCAACCCCCCCGGTGCGCTGGCCGCCTTCAAGGACAAGGCGCGGCTGCGGGCCGTGGTCGGCGACCGGGCCGGGGCGGCGGTCGCCCACGCCCGGTGTACCGGCAGGGACCAGGTCCTGCCCGCGACCGAACGGATCGGCTTCCCCTGCGTGATCAAGCCGGTGGACGGTACGGGCAGTTCGGGGGTGCGGTATCTGGCGGACCGCGCGGAGGCCGAGGCCTTCGTCGCCGGCTCGGCGGAGTTCACCACGCCCCACCTGGTGGAGGAGTTCCTGGCCGGCACGGAGTACTCCGTCGAGGCGGTCACCTCGCCCGAGGGCCACCGCATCCTGGCCGTCACCGAGAAAACGACCACGGGCGCCCCGCACTTCGTGGAGACCGGGCACACCCTGCCCGTGACGCTCGGCCCCGCGGCCGAGGAGTCGATCGCCGGGCTGGTCACAGCCGTGCTGGACGCCGTGGACTACCGCTACGGGCCCTCGCACACCGAGGTCATGCTGACCGCCGCAGGACCCCGGCTCATCGAGTCGCACGGGCGGCCCGGCGGTGACCGCATCAGCGACATGCTGGACCTGGCTCTCGGCGAGGACGTCTTCGCCCAGATGATCGCCGCGGTCCTCGGCCTCGAACCGCTCCCGGCCGGTCCCCGCAGGCGGGTCGCCGGCATCCGGTACGTCACCTTCGGGCGCATGGTCCCGTCGCACGGCATCAGCACCGCGCTCGTCGCCTCGCTGCCCGGCGTCGCGGAGGTGCACATCAGCGTGCCCGCCGGCACGACCCCGCCGGAGGTCCGCAGGTCGGGCGACCGGCACGCGTTCGTGGTCGGCACCGGAGACACCCGCGAGGAGCTGGAGAACAACCTCGCCCGTGCGGTTCGCACCCTCACGGCGGGGTCGAAGCCCGCGTGACCGTCCGCACACCGTACGCGGCCCGCCCGACCCACGACTCACAGAACAAGGTGCATCCGTTGCCGTACAAGATCCTGGTCCTGGTCTCCGGGGCGACCACCTTCGAGCTGAACAACCACTCGATCATTCCCAGTGCCCTCCACCGTGAGGGCCACGACGTGCACATCGGTGACATCGACACCCTGTGCGTGCACGACTCCGTCGTCGTCTGCGACCGGGTGCGGCTGAGCGAGGAGTTCACCAGCGGCGGCAGCTTCCCCGAGCTGAGCCTGCCGTACGCGTCCGCCGAGGAGTTCGACCTCGTGTGGGTACTGGCCGGTACACATCCGGAGTCGGGGACCGACTCCTTCCAGTTGCTCTGGCTGCTCAACCAGCGGGTGCCGTTCGTCAACGACGCGTCCGCGCTGTTCTACCTGAACACCAAGATCAACTTGGGTGCCGTAGTCCCCGCCGAGCACCTCCCGGTCTCGTATGTCTCGAACGACTTCGACCAGCTCAACGGGCTCGTCGAGGCCGACGGCGACCGTTCCTGGGTCGTGAAGCCGACCAACGGCGGCTGCGGGGCGGACGTGTTCGTCGTCAACAAGCGCGACCGCAACCGTTCGGCCCTGCTCGCCAACGCCACCGGCAACGCGGCGTCCCGCTACGGGCGTTACGGCCGTGATGTCATCGGCATGGCCAAGCGGCACGCCGCGGTCCAGGAGTACATCCCCAACATCCGTACCAACGAGAAGCGGGTCATCCTCGCGGGCGACGCCCCCGTCTCCGGGTTCCTGCGCTTCCACCCGGAGAACGACCACCGGTCCAACGCCACCCTGGGCGCGGGCTTCGCCGCACTCCAACTCACCCCGGAGGAGGATGAGTTCGTCCGCGCCCTGGGCAAGCGGATGATGGACCTCGGGATCTTCTACTCGGGCATCGACCTGGCGTTCCCTTACGTCATCGAGGTCAACATGGTGAACCCGGGCGGGCTGAGCTATCACTACCGGGCGACCGGTGAGGACAGATCCTCGGAGGCCGTCAACACCGTGCTCGCGGCGCTGCGGACCGCGGGGAAGCTGTCATGAGCGGGGTCGTCACGCGGGCCGGGGCTCTCGCGGGCCGGCCGGCCGGGCCCGGCGCGTGGTCCTGGCTGGAGCCGCACGCCCTCGCGGCCTGGGACGAGTTCGCGGCGACGCCCGCCGCCGAGACCGACCGGGAGCGGTTCACCGAGCGGCTGCGCCGACCCGGCTGGCGGCACCAGTATCCGCCGCACGCCTTCACCGCCGAAGCGGCACGCACGGTCGAGACGGTCGGGATGCGGCTCGCCGAACTGGTCTCGGGCTTCCCGCGCCGCGTCTTCGGGAACGACCTGGCGGCGTGGGCCGGCTACCTCGGCCTGCCGGAGGAGGACGCGGCCCTGATGACCGAGGCCCTGGACCGGCCCCGGCTGCGCAAGGCCGCCACCGCCTTCATGCGGCCCGATCTGGTCGTCACCGACACGGGACTGAAGCTCGTCGAGCTGAACGTGGCCGCCTCGCTGGGCGGACTCAGCACGCTTGCCCCGTACATCGGCGCGACCCGCGATTCGCGGTACGCCGCCTTCCTGGCCAGGCGCCGGCTGCGGCTGGAGGGCCCCGACACGGCGCGGGTGTGGCTGGACGTCTTCGCCGGGCTCACCCGGGCGCGCGGCGACGGGCCGCTGCACGTCTTCGAGGCCACCGCCAACCCGGCCGACCTCGACGGCGGCCGCCGGTTCTTCGTCGACATGATCCGCTCCGCGGGCCACGACATCAGCTGCGGGCTCATCGGCGAGCTGGACCTCACCGACGACGGCGCCCATTTCCGGGGCAGGCGGGTGGACGCCGTTTTCACCGCGTACACCTGGCACGAGACGAAGAACTTCGTGCCGCCCGCGCTGACCCGTGCGCTGATGGAGCTCGACACGGCCGGCAAGCTGGACTTCATCGGCTCGCCCGCCGCCGCGCTCCACGACAACAAGGCGAACCTGGCCCTGCTCCACGACCCCGAGTTCCAGGGCCTGCTGACCGACGAGGAACGGGCCCTCGTCCGGGCGCATGTGCCGGTGACCTTCCGGCTGCGGCCGGAGACCCTCGACCGCGCGGCCGAGGGACGCCGACGGCTGCTCTGCAAGCCCGCCTCGGCCTACGGCGGCAAGGACCTGGCCTTCGGTTTCCTGTTCGAGGACGACCGGTCCTGGGCGGCGGAGCTGCGGGAACGGCTCGCGGACCCGCGCGAGCGCCATGTGCTCCAGGAGCGAGTGCGGCCGTCCGTGGTCGGTGTGCCGGGCGTCAGGCCGTCCGGCGGGCGTGAAGTGGTGCTGGCACCGCTGGTGTTCGGCGGCCGTTTCGCCGGCGTCTTCCTGCGCCAGGCCCCGGTGCGGCCCGGGTCGGCGATCAACGCGTCGAGCGGCGCGGAGTCGTCGGCGGTACTGACCCTCGGCGGACAGCTCAACCCGTGCCCCGTCCCTGTTGTCCCTCGTTCGTCGTCTTTCATGTGAAAGAGACCGGCCCGTGCTGCGCATCGCCTTCGCCCGCTCGGCCTTCCGGTACGCGGCCCGGCCGGGCACCGCGCGGGAGATCGCGGACTTCGACGGCCTGACCACCACCGTGCACGCCTGCCGGCTGTGACAAGCAGGTCAGGTCCGCGCCGCGAGGTTCCGGGTGAAGAACGGGAGGAGTTCGGCGGTGACCTGGGGTACGCAGCGGTCGTAGAGGTCGACGTGACCGGCCCCTTCGATCCAGTGCAGCCGCTTGGGCTCGTTCGCCTTCTCGACCGCGTCCTCGGACATCCAGGCGGTGGCCGCCTCGTTGCCGGCGACCATCAGCAGCGGTCGCGGGGCGAGCAGGCCGACGAGGTGGAAGGCGTCGAAGTTCACGATCTTGTCGATGCTGGGGAAGGTGAACTCGTCGGCCTGGCGCGGGTGCCGGCCCCGGTCGGTGCTGTAGTACTCCCAGGCCTCGTACGAGTAGCGGCCGCCGGCGCGTGCCTCCTCCTCGGTCGGGCGCACGGACACCGTCGGGAGCGGCCCGCCGGCCGCCTCGGTGGTGCGTGCCGCGGCCGCCGCGTCGAGCAGCGCCTGGACGACGGCGGGGTCCTGGGTGCCGTCGGGGCCGACCCGGAAGTACCGTCCGAGGTCGACGGCGCTGGCCGTCGCGACCGCGCGGATGCGGTGGTCGGTGACCGCGGCGGGAACGACGTAGCCGCCGGAGGCGCAGATGCCCAGGGCGCCGATCCGGTCGGAGTCGATCTCCGGGCGGGTGGTGAGGTACGAGACGGCGTTCTTGATGTCCTCGACACGCTGGGCGGGGTCCTCGGTGCCGCGGGGGGTGCCGCCGCTCTCGCCCTGGTAGGCGGCGTCGTAGGCGAGTGCGGCGAATCCGGCGTCGGCAAGCCGCCGGGCGTAGGCGCCGGCGGTCTGCTCCTTGACGCCGGCGCCGGGGTGAGCGACGACCACGGCGGCGAGCGGGCCGCCGGCTGCGGTGTCGGGGGTGTACAGGTGGCCGGCGAGGGTGATCCCGGCGCCGGCGAAGGTCACATCGGTTCGCATGACCTCACCGTGCCCCGCTGTGCCCCGTGCGCGGGAGAGGAAGGTTCCTGCCGGGGGAAAGGCGTGCCGGGGAAGATACTTTCCCCCCTTGACGGCCCGAGTCCTCGGCACAGTGGACGCATAGTGGTGTCATGTCCGATGCGCGTTCGTCCCGGTCCGAGTTCGGTGCGTTCCTCAGGGCTCGCCGGGCCGAGCTGACGCCCGCGCAGGTGGGTCTCGCCGATGACGGGACCCGGCGGCGTGTCCCGGGGCTGCGCCGCGACGAGGTAGCCCGCCGTGCCACGATGAGCACCGATTACTACACCCGCATCGAGCAGGGGCGCGTGCGGGCCTCCGCGACCGTCCTCGCCTCCCTGGTGCGGGCGCTGCGGCTCGACGAGGCACAGCAGGCCTACCTGTACGAGCTGGCGGGCAAGGCCCCCGCCCCGCGCCGCCGCGCCGGGCATCGGGTGCGGCCGTCGGTGCGGTGGATGCTCGACGCCCTCGGCCACTCGCCGGCGATGGTGCTGGGCCGCTACAACGACATCCTCGCCTGGAACACGGCCGCGGCCGCCCTCTACCAGGACTTCGGCAAGCTGACGCCATCCGAGCGCAACTACACCAGACTGCTCTTCCTCGACCCGGCCATGCGCGGCCTCTTCACCGACTGGGAGGACGCGGCCCGGCTCAGCGCGGCACTGCTGCGGATGGAGACGGCCGGCAACTCCGGCGACCCGCGCCTGGCCGCACTGGTCGGCGAGTTGTCGGTACGCAGCCCCGAATTCCGCGCGTGGTGGAACGGACGGATCGTCTCCGACACCACCTACGGCCTCAAACGCTACCGGCACCCCCTCGTCGGCCCCCTCACCCTCTCCTGCGACACCTGGACCAGTCCGGACGACCCCGACGTCACGTTCATGGTCCTCACCGCCGAACCCGGTACCCCTGAGGACCACGCGCTGCGGATCCTCAGCTCCTGGCGGACCGCCCCCGCCCCGACCGCACCTCCGGCCGACACCCCGCACGACTGATCCGGCGGTCCGGCGCGTCCGGACCCGACCTCCATCAGCCGCCGGGCGAGTACCGCTCCCGGCTCCGTACGTGAGGTGCCGTACCCGAGGCTCCGTATCCGAGCGCGGGCGGCGCGGGGGAGTTCCCCGCGCCGCCCGGACACCGTCACCAGTCGTGGACGGAGCCGTCGCGCAGCCGGTTCACCGGCAGGTACTTCCGGTCGTACGGGAAGCGCGCGGCGGCCTCCTCGTCGAACTCGACGCCGATGCCCGGCTCGTCGCCCGGGTGCATCAGACCGTCCGCGAACCGCCACGACGTCCGGAACACCTCCTCGTACGGGCTGAGGTGGCTCATGTACTCCTGCATGCCGAAGTTGGACACGGACAGGTCGACATGGAGCGCCGCCGCGAACGAGACGGGGGAGAGGTCGCCCGCGCCGTGCGATCCGGTACGCACCCCGTACAGTTCCGCCAGCGAGAAGATCTTGCGCAGATGGCTGATCCCGCCCGCGTGCGACACCGAGGTGCGGATGTAGTCGATCAGCCGCTCCGTGATGAGGTGCTGGCAGTCCCAGGCGGAGTTGAAGATCTCGCCGACCGCCAGCGGGGTGGTGGTGTGCTGCCGGATCAGCCGGAAGGCGTTCTGGTCCTCGGCGGGCGTGGGGTCCTCGATCCAGAACATCCGGTACGGCTCAAGGGACTTGCCGAGCCGGCCCGCCTCGATGGGGGAGAGCCGGTGGTGCACGTCGTGCAGGAGATGGAAGCCGTAGCCGAAGCGCTCCCGGACGGCGGCCATGTAGGTGGGCACGAAGTCGAGGTAGGCGCCGGTGTCCCAGACCTCCTCGGTCGGCAGTCCGCCGTCCGCCGGCTCGTAGGTGACCCCCTCGCCCTTGCGCATCCCGTACACCCGCTCCAGCCCCGGCACCGCCGCCTGGGCGCGCACCGCGCGGTAGCCGAGCCCGAGGAAACGGTCGACGTCGTCGAGGAGCTGGGGGATGTCGTTGCCGCTGGCGTGGCCGTAGACGGTGACGCCCTCGCGGGCGGCGCCGCCCAGGAGCTGGTAGACGGGGAGCCCGGCGACCTTGCCCTTGATGTCCCAGAGCGCCACGTCGACGGCGGCGATCGCGGTCATGGTGACCGGGCCGCGCCGCCAGTACGCGCCCTTGTAGAGGTACTGCCAGATCTGCTCGATCCGGTCCGCGTCACGGCCGATCAGCAGGGGGCAGACATGGTCCTCCAGGTACGAGGCCACCGACAGCTCGCGGCCGTTGAGGGTGGCGTCGCCGATCCCCGTGACGCCGTCGGAGGTGGTCAGCCGGAGCGTGACGTAGTTGCGTCCCGGGCTGGTGACGAACACCTTGGCATCGACAATGGTGGCCATGCGGACGGCCCGCCTTTCGCTGTGAGAGGGGTGGGGGAGATATCGGGGGAGCGGGGATGGGGGCGAGCGGGGCTCACGGTGCGGACGCCGGGGCGTCCAGCGGTACGGAGGCGAGGGTGGCCCGGGCACCATGGCGTTCCAGGTCCCTGGCGTACGCGGCGACCCGGTCGGTGAACTCCCGGCGTCCCGCGACCGGTTCGGGCAGGATGCCGCCCGCCTCCACCACCCGCAGAGCCGCCTCCCCGGGCTCCCCGGCGCGCTCGGCGAGCGCCCGCAGCCGGGCGGTGGCGTCGTCCCGTACCGCGCCGAGGGCCGGTACGTCGTACGCCTCCTCGCCCCGGGTGACGACCCGGATGTACGCGGCCACGCCGAGCGCCAGCACCTCGGGGACCGTCCCGGCGGCGAGCTGGTGGTCCAGCGGGCCCGCCCAGCGCACCGGGAGTTTCAGCGAGCCGTCCGAGGCGACCTGCGCGGTGCGGTGGCCGAGCGCCGGATTGGCGAAGCGCTCCAGCAACTCCCCGATGTACGCGGGCCCGTTCACCCCCGCCGGGAGGTCGAGGCCGGGCAGGATCTCCCCGGTCATGGCGTGCCGCACCGCCGGGCCGAGCTCCGGGTCGGCGACCGCGCCGTCGATGGAGGCGTGGCCGAGGAGCAGCCCGAGGTAGGCGAGGAGGGAGTGGGCGCCGTTGAGGAGCCGCAGCTTCATCGTCTCGTACGAGGCCACCTCGGAGGTGAAGACCGCGCCCGCCCGCTCCCAGGCGGGGCGCCCGGCCGCGAAGTCGTCCTGAAGGACCCAGAGCCGGTACGGCTCGGCCGGTACCGGCACCGCGTCGCGCACCCCGAAGTGGCGGGTGACCAGAGCGCGGTGCTCGTCGGTGGTGGCGGGGGCGATCCGGTCGACCATGCTGCTGGGGGTCGTGACGGAGGAGGCGAGATAGCCGGTCAGCTCCTCGCGCTCACCGGCCGGCAGGGCCGCCGCGAACTCCTCCAGCAGCCGCCGTACCTTGCTGCCGTTGTCCGTCAGGTTGTCGCAGGAGAGCACGGTCAGCGGGGCGGCGTGGCCGCGCGCCCGGCGCTGGAGCCCGCGGAGCAGCAGACCGAGCGGGGAGCGCGGGGCGCCCGTACCGGCGAGGTCGGCGGCGACCCGGGGGTCGTCCAGATCGAGACCGCCGGAGGGGGTGAACGTGTACCCCTTCTCGGTGACGGAGAGGGTGACGATCCGGGTGGTGGCCTCGCCGATGGCCGCCACCACGGCCTCCGCCTGGTCCCCGCCGAGCAGCCCCGGGTGGTGCACCCCGGGGACCTCGGCGCGTACCGAACCGTCCCGGCCCAGGGTGAGCACGGTGTAGAGCTCGTCCTGTGCGGACATGCCCTCGACGATCGTCCGCGAGCGCTGCGTCGGCCCGGTGACGACCCCCGTGATGCCCCACGGACCCTCGGTGTGCCGGAGCGCCTCGGCGGTGTACACGGCCTGGTGGGCCCGGTGGAAGTTGCCGAGCCCCAGATGGACGATGCCACGCTCCGGCGCGGAACGGGGCCGGGCCAGACCGGGGACGGGCAGGCGGGCGCGGGAGAGCGGCGGCGTGCTCGGGCGGGGGGTCCGGTGCGGTGGCACGGTCACGCGGGCGGCTCCTCGGTCGCGGCGTCCTCGATCTCAGGGAAGCTACCATACAAGCCTTGTATGGCAGGAGGCAATGGAGCGGGCCCGCCCATGGGGACTCCGTACCCGGGCACGCCGATGCCCCCTGCGCCCGGGAGGGCACAGAGGGCATCGGACGGTCGTACCGGACCGGACCGGATCAGACCGGACCGGACCGGAGCGCGGTCAGTGAGCGGCGATCTGCTGGAGCGCCGCGCCCTGGTAGCGGGCACCGGCGTTCCAGAGGATGAACGAGTTCATCTTGTTGTCCGCCGCGGCCTTGATCTGCTCGGCCACCTGCGCGGGCCCGTACCTGCTCCCCATCGAGAAGTCCTGGAGCCACGGGATGATCTCGGTCTGGGTGCCCTTCGCCTGGCGGGCGAAGTCGGCGAGCGAGCGCTGCACGATCGCGTACGGGGAGGTGTCGGGGTTGGCGACGCCGTACTCACCGGGCCCCCAGTGGGACGGGTAGACCATCGGCGCGATGTAGTCGCTCACCTTGACCAGCCCCGGGATGTCCTGGGCGATCTCGGTGGGCCGGGTGGCCGCTATGCCGAAGACCGAGACGCCGAGGTACTTCCCGTGCGGGCGCAGCGCCGTCCGGGTGTCGCCGACGAACGAGGTGATCGACTGCTCGGGGGTGTTCTTCCCGATGCCCGGGAAGGCCATCCGCGACAGCGGGCCGTCGGGGCGGCGCACGTAGTCGTAGAGGATGTCGTCGAAACCGAGCTTGGCCGCCTCGACCGCGAGGTCCTGGTTGTACTTGCGGACCGTCGGGTTGGCGAAGTTGGTGAAGGAGAGCGTCCCGTAGTTGCCGCCGTTGTACGCCTCCCCGGAGGGCGTCCGCACCACCTGGTCACGGTTGCCGGCCTGCCAGGCCGACGTGGCGAGCTTGGGGTCGCGGAAGGCGACGATACGGCCGATGACCTGGGCCCCGGCCGCGTGGATCTCGGCCACCGCCTTGCGGGCGTCGTAGTACCCCTTGGCCGCGCCGATCTGCCGGGCCAGCGGCACCTGGGAGGCGTACCCGACCTCGCCGTCCTCGTCCTTGACGTCCAGTTCCACGGCGTTCAGCTTGCCGCTGCGGACCAGGGAGAGGATGTTGCCGCGCAGCGTCTTGTCGCCCCAGCCGATGGCGGTGATGTGCGCGGCCCGGATCATCGGGCGGCGGCCCCGGGTGGAGACCGATGTGGTGGTCTTGTTCCCGGCGCGGTCCACCGCGGTGATCGTCACGAGCGGGGTGCCCTTCGGCACCCGCACCGAGAAGGCGCCCTTCTTGTCGGTCGGCACCTTCTTGCCGTCGACGGTCACCTGGGCGTCCTTGGAGGCCGTACCGGTGACGGTCACGGGGTGCGCCGCGTCCTTGATCTTGGGCTCCGCCACCTTCAGCCGGGGCGGGGTGCGGTCGACCGTGAAGTTCACGGACTCGCGGTACGAGAGGAAGGGGAGGCTGCTGTCGCCCTCCACCACCAGGTTGTGCTCGCCGTCGGCCAGCCGGGGCAGACCGAGCTTCAGCCGGGTGCCGTCCGCCGTGAGGGGGACCGTCTTGCCGTCGAGGGTGGCGCGCACCTTCTTCCGGTCGCCCGCCGAAGCGGCGTCCAGGTAGGCGTTGAGCTGCGCGGCCTTCTGGCCGCCCAGGACCGCGCCGTCGGCGAGACCCCGCACCCCCGGTCCCGGGGCGAGGAAGGTCCAGGCGCCGACACCCGCGCCGGCCACCGCGAGCGCCACGGCCGTCGCGGTGAGGGCGCGCCGGCGGGTCGGCCGGTCGGATCGATAGGAAGACTCAGGAGAACGGGATATGCGGGAGAAGACCATCATGACGCCCTTCGCGCTCTGGCCGGATGTGCCTCCATTGATTGCCCCACAGCGCCCTAAACCTCCCTATCTCTGCGATTTTCATGCGAATGGACTTACCGGGGCTCCGCGTGGTGACTGCGCCATCCAGGGGTGATGCGGTAGAAGGGCCCCCGCCGCCGGTAGAGATGGCGCGACAGATTCGCCTTGGAGGTTCCTCATGCGCCATCCGCTCGCCGTCCCGATCTCCGTCCTGACCGGAGCCGCCCTGCTCGCCTCGGGGTGCTCCGCCGGCTCGTCCCCGGCCGCCGGAGAGCGGCAGAAGCCCGCCTCGGCGGCCGCCGCCCGCCAGGCCGCCGTGAACCCGGCGGAGGTCGGCGCCAATGAACTCGGCCAGGTGCCGGTGCTCATGTACCACCAGCTCACCGCGAAGCCGGCCAGCGTCTACGACCGCACCCCGGCCGACTTCCGGGCCGAGCTGGAACGCCTCGCCCGGGAGAAGTACGTCCCGGTCACCGCCCGGGACTTCCAGACCGGCCATATCGACATCCCGGCCGGCACCCATCCGGTGGTCCTCACCTTCGACGACTCGACCAACAGCCAGGTGCGGCTGGACGAGCGCGGCAATCCGGCACCGGACACGGCGATCGCCATCCTGGCCGAGACGGCGAAGAAGCACCCCGGGTTCAAGCCGGCGGCCACCTTCTTCGTCAACGCGGACGCCTTCTCGGCCACCGGCCCCGCCAAGGCGCTGACCTGGCTGCGGAAGCACGGGTACGAGGTGGGCAACCACACCGACCGGCACCAGAACCTGCGCTCGCTGGACCAGCCCTCGGCCGTCCGGGCCATCGCGGGCGGCCAGCAGGCCATCGAGAAGGCCACCCCCGGGACCCGGGTCACCTCCCTCGCCCTCCCCTTCGGCGCCATGCCCGAGCCCGCCGGGGTCGCCGCGCGCGGCACCGGATACCGGTACGACGGGGTGTACCTGGTGGGCGCCAACCCCTCGGTCTCACCGTTCGCCAAGAACTTCACCCCGACCGCGATCCCCCGCATCCGCTCGGCGGGCCCCAAGGACCAGGACGCCGAGTTCGGCTCCTCCCGCTGGCTGGACAAGCTGGCCGAGAACAAGAGCTGGTACGTCTCCGACGGCGACCCGAACACGATCGCCTTCCCCCGCACCGACCAGGAGAACCTGGCCCCCGCCTTCGCCAAACGCGCCCGCCCGTACTGACGGCACGGGAGCGAGCCTTCCCGTACGGGGGCGAACCCTCCCCGTAGGGGGCCGAGTCTTCCCGTAGGGGGCTGAGTCTTCCCGTAGGGGCCGGGTCTTCCCGTACGGGCCGGGTCTTCCCGTACGGCGCCGAGTCTTCCCGTAGGGGTGGCGCCCTTTCCCGTACGGGGCCGAGCCTCCCCGTAGGGGCGACGCCTTCCCGTACAGGTGGCGCCTCTTCCCGTACGGGGCCGCGCTCTCCCGTAGGGGTGACGTCTCCTCCCGTACGGGTGAAGCGCCCGCGTTCGTACGGGGTGCCCGCTTCCGTACGGGGCGGAGGCTCCCGGCAGCCCGTACGGGGCCGGGGGCCCGCTGCCGTACGGTGTGGCAGCTCCCTGGGCGGCCCCGCCTCAGGTGTCGGTGGAGCGCCGGTCCAGGGCGATCTCCCGGGCCAGTTCGACCCCGGCCGCGATCCCGCCGTACAGGATCCCCCGGTCGTCCAGGGCGGAGACCGCGAGCCGGGGTGGTGCGAAGGGCAGGAGCAGGGACAGCTCCGACTCGACGGCCGGGAGGTACGGGCCCAGCCGGCATCCCACGCCGCCGCCGAGGACGACCAGCTCCGGGTCGACGACGGTGATCACCGAGGCGAGGGCGCGGGCCAGCAGCCGGGCCTCCGCCGTGAGCACCTCGTGGGCCCGCGGGTCGCCGGCCGCCGCCGCCGACACCACGTCCTCGGCGGTGCGCGCCCCCCGCACCCCGCTCCGCCGCGCCGCCGCGACGATCGCGTCGGCCGCCGCCGCCGTCTCCAGCATGCCCCGCTCGCGCACCGCCTCCGGCAGCCCGCCGGGGGGCAGCGGGGCCACCGGGAGGAAAGCGATTTCCCCCGCCCTGCCCCGGGTGCCGCGGAGCGGTCTGCCGCCCAGGACGACCCCGGCGCCGACCCCCGAACCGACGTGCAGATGGACGAAGTTGTCCACGCCCCGGCCGAGCCCCTTCGTACGTTCGCCGAGCGCGCCCAGGTTGACGTCGTTCTCGAAGCGCACCGCGCCCGCCTCCGCGAAGAAGTCCCGGAGCCTGCGCACATGGAGCGCGTACTCCCACCCCGGCAGGTTCGAGGCGAGCCTGAAGGACTCCTCGGCGGGGTCGTAGACCCCGGGGGAGCCGACGACGATCTGGAGGAGGTCCGCCATGGCGAGCGACCGCTCGGCCAGCGTCACGGAGACCAACTCCTCGATGACACCGACCAGTCCGTGCGCGTCCCGCGCGGACGCCACCCGCACCTGGTGCACGAGGTCACCGGCGAGATCGGCCAGCGCCAGCCGGACCCAGCGGCGTCCGATGTCCAGCACCAGCACCCACCCGGCGGTGGGCTCGGGACCGTAGAGCTGCGGCGCCCGCCCGGCCCGCCCGGTCCGCACCCCGAGGCTCCGCAGCAGCCCGCTCTCGACCAGCGCGGCCACCGCCGCGGCCACCGTGGGCTTCGACAGGCCGCAGGCGGTGACGAGTTGGGGGATGGAGATCGAACCCGCCGCGTAGACGTGGTGGAAGACGGACCGTTCGTTGAGCCGGCGCATGTAGGTCGTACTGGTCGCTACCGGGGACGACTTCGGCAACGAGCCCTCCTTTCCGAGACTTTCCGGGCATCCGTGTCCGATCCTTCGCGGGCACCCATGAACATCGCGTGAACCCTTGTTTATTTAGGAGGCTCCCTTACAATCATCGCTCATGAAAGCGCTTGCCATACCCGGGCCCGTCGTGGCCGTCGACATCGGCGGGACCAAGACCGCGCTGCTCGTCGCCGACGGGACGGACGGCGCCGCGCCCCGCACCGACCGCATCCCCACCCTCCCCGACGAGGGCCCGATCCCGCTCTTCGCGCGGATCGCGGAGGCGGTCGACACCCTGCTCGGCCCCGAGGCGGACCGCGCCGACGTGACCGGGGTCGGGCTGGTCTGCCCGGGGATCGCCACCGAGACCGGGGTGCTGTACGCGCCGCACACCCCCGGCTGGGAGGAGTTGCGGGTACGCGAGGTGACGGGCGCGCTCTTCCCCGGCGCCCGGGTCGCCGTCATGAACGACGTCAAGGCCGCCGCGCTCGCCGAGGCCCGCCAGGGGCTGCTGGCCGGGGCCGGCCACGGCATCTACCTCAATGTGGGCACCGGCCTCTCCTGCGCCCTGGTCGTCGACGGCACCGTGCTGACCGGCGCCAACGGGGCCGCGGGGGAGATCGGCTACCAGGCGGCTCATCCGGCGGAGCCGGGCGTACGGGAGGACCGGGCACCCCTGGAGGAGACCTTCTCCGGCGCCGCGCTCACTGCCCTCGCCCGAGCGGCGGCGGAGGAGGAGGGGAAGGGGGAGGGAACAGGCGAGGACGCGGGCGCGGGGGAGGGGGCCACGGCGGGGACGGCGTTCGAACGGGCGGCCACCGACGGCGCGTTCGGCAAAGAGGTCGGCGAACGGATGGAACGGTTCGCCCTCGCCGTCGCCAACCTCGCGATCGCCTTCGACCCGGCGCGCATCGTCGTCGGCGGCGGAATGGCCCGCCACGACGAGGTGTTCACGGCGCTCACCGCCGCGCTCGAACGGTACGTCCCCTTCCCGCCGGAGCTGCTCCGCTCCCGTACGTACGACGACGCCGCCCTCACCGGCGCGCTGATCGCGGCCCGCGAGGCGCCGGGACCGGGGCCCTGAGGCCCTGAGGTCCTGAGTCCCTGACGCCCTGAGGGGCGCCTCGGCCGGGGCCCGCCCCCCTGCCGGAACGTTCTTGCACCGCCGTTCACCCAGCACCACCCCACCCCCCTCACCTCACCCCGTCCGTACCGATGCCCGAGCCCGGGCGTACACCGTGCTCCCCGAGCGCGAAGAGAGTGGGACTGCCATGGTCAAGAAACTCATCCCGATAGCGACGGTCCTGTCGCTCGCCCTCACCGGGTGCGCCTTCGGCGGGGAGAGCGGCTCCGGATCGGACTCCGGCACCCTGAAGTTCTGGCTCTCCGGCGACGGGAACCAGGGCGGCGGCTTCGCCGCGATGGCCAAGGAGTACACGAAGGAGACCGGGGTCAAGATCGACGTCGTCGACATCCCCTACGACGACCTCCGCACCAAGCTGCGCAACGCCGCCCAGGCCGGCGACCTCCCCGCGCTCGCCCGGGTGCCCTCCGTCGACCCGCTCTGGGCCGGCTCCCTGATCGACCTCACCGACACCGCCGAGAAGCACAAGGTCAAGGCCAACCTGCTCGCCAAGTCGTCCAAAGGCGAGATCAACGCGATCCCGACCGACCTGACCGCCGTCGGGCTCTTCCTCAACAAGAGCCTCTTCGAGAAGGCGAAGGTCCCCTACCCGACCTCCGCCGCCGACCAGTGGACCTGGGACGAGTTCACCGCCGCCGTGAAGAAGGTCCAGCAGGCCACGGATGCCAAGTACGGCCTGGTGATGGACAAGTCGAGCCACCGGCTGCGCTCCTTCCTCTTCCAGAACGGCAGCAACGCCTTCGGCCCCGACGCCCAGGGCACCTACGCCGCCGACCCGCCGACCACCGCCGCCCTGGAACGCTTCAAGGCGATGAACGACGACAAGCTGATGCCCCGTTCGGTCTGGCTCTCCGGGGACGACCCCAACGCCCTCTTCAAGAGCGGCCGGGTCGCCGCGTACTACTCGGGCGTCTGGCAGATCACCGACTTCTCGCAGAACATCAAGGACTTCCAGTGGACGTCCGTACTGATGCCGAAGCAGCCGGTGCGCGCCACCAACCTCGGCACCAACTACCTGGTCGGATACGACGGTCCGGCCGCCGAGAAGACCGCGAAGTTCATCGACTGGCTCTACACCCCGGAGAACTACCGCAAGCTCTGCGAGATCTCCGGCTTCCTCCCGGTCGAGGACGGCATCGACGTGAAATACGCCGCCGACAAGGAGGCGTTCGACGTCTACAACGACGAGATCGCCCACTCCGACCCGATCGACTCGCTCCAGATGCGGAGCGAACTGGCCGCCTCCTACCGGGGCGAGGGCTCCTCCACCGACGACCCGATCCGGGACGAGACCGTCAAGTACCTCAACGGCGAGCAGGACGTACGCAAGACGGTCGCCGCCATCGAGAAGAACTTCGCCGAGCAGTCCGGCCGGTGACATGAAGCAGCCGACCACCCTGACGGCGGACGCCCGCCGCTCGCCCGACGCGCCCCCGGCCCCGGCCGGCCGGGGGCCCGCCGCCCGGCGGCGGCGCGGCCGTCGCACCACCGCTCCGCTGGTCCTCGCCTCGGTCAACGTGGTGATGTTCCTGCTCTTCTTCGTCTGGCCGGGCGCCCTCGGACTGATCTACTCCTTCACCGATTACCGGGGCTTCGGTCAGCCGGACTTCGTCGGACTCGACAACTACCGCACGCTCTTCGAGGACGCCGACTTCTACGGGGCCCTGGGCCGCACGGCGCTCTACGTACTGCTCTCCGTGCCGCTCACCTACGCCCTCTCGCTCCTGGTCGCGGTGCTGCTGGTCAGCCGCTTCGCCCGCGGCACGACCGTCGCCAAGGTGGTCTTCTTCTTCCCGTGGCTGATCTCACCGATCGTCACCGGGGTCATCTGGCGGTGGCTCTTCGGCGAGAACTTCGGCTTCGTCAACTTCGTCCTCACCACCCTCGGCCTCTCCGAGGTCCGCTGGTCCTCGGACGGCGATCTCGCGCTCGCCGTGGTGGTCCTCGCCACCGCGTGGGGCGGCACCGCCTTCAACATGCTGCTGTTCATCGCCGCCCTGAAGAACGTGCCGAAGTCGTACTACGAGGCCGCCGAACTCGACGGAGCCAACGGGTGGGAGAGGTTCCGGCACATCACCCTGCCCGCCATCGCCCCCACCTCCTTCATGGTGATCCTGCTCGCGACCATCAACGCCACCAAGGAATTCGCGATGGTCCAGGCGCTCAACGGCGGCGGCCCCGGCACCGAGAACCGCCTGATCGTCCAGTACATCTACGAGACCGGCTTCAAGAAGGCCGAGGTCGGCTACGCCAGCGCCGTCTCCATGGTGCTGATGGTCATCCTGCTCGCCATCGCGCTGGTGCAGATACGTCTCGGCCGAGGGCGGGGAGCCTCATGAAGCAGCACACCGACACGGTGGAGCGCCCGGAGAAGGCGGGGCGCGGGGACGCGGTACGGAGCCCCGCCACCGGCGACCGGGTCCGGGTCACCGCCGTCACCCTCGCCCTGTGGGGGCTCGCCGCCCTCTTCGCCTTCCCGGTCCTGTGGTTCGTCCTCAGCGCCTTCAAACCGGGCAGCGAACTCTTCAGCTATCCGCTCTCCATCCTGCCCCGCGACTGGACGGTCCAGGGGTTCGCGGACGCCTGGGAACGCATCCGGTTCGCCCGCTACTTCGGCAACACCCTGGTCGTCGCGACCGTCACCACCGTGCTCACCGTCCTCGCCAGCGCGGGCACCGGGTACGCCCTCGCGAAGTACTCGGCGGTGTGGATCCGGGTCTTCTTCGTCTGCGTCCTCGCGACGACGATGCTCCCCACCGAGGTCATCCTGACCCCGTCCTTCGCCGTCGTACGGGAGCTGGGGCTCTACGACTCCCTCGCCGGGATCATCGTGCCGTCGGTCATCACCGCGACCGGCATCTTCATGTTCCGCCAGTTCTTCCTGACCGTCCCCGACGAGATCCTGGAGGCCGCCCGGATCGACGGCGCGGGCGAGATCGGCATCTTCGTCAGGATCATGCTGCCCATCGCCCGGCCCATCGTCGTCACCCTGGCGATCTTCTCCTTCCAGTGGCGGTGGAACGACTACATCTGGCCGCTGATCGTGCTCGGCGACGAGAAGCGCTTCACCCTCCAGGTCGCCCTGCGCAACCTCATCGGCGCCCAGAACATCGACTGGCCGGTGCTGATCGCCGCGTCCGTCATCTCACTGCTGCCGCTGCTCGTGATGTTCCTGGTCTTCCAGCGGTACGTCATGAACGCCGACATCAACGCGGGCCTCAAGGACTGACCCGGCCCCGGGCCACCCCCCTTCCGTATCCGAACCCGAGGAGCGTCGACCGCACCATGACCGCGCACCCCACCGAGGCCCACCCGGCGCCCGGGACGACCGACCTGCCCTTCGTGGAGCGGCTGGTGGCCCCGCTCGACCGCCATGTCCCTGAGATACGGGCGGAGCTCGCCGACGGCGGGTACGCCACCGCACAGCACCGCACCCTCGCCTCCGCCGCCAAGGCGCTCCTCACCGCCTTCCTGACCCCCCGCTCCCGCCACCACCGCGACCCCGGGCTCCTCGCCGACGCGGCCGGGCTCACGGCCCGGCTCGCCGCGCTCCAGGGGGCCGACGGACTCTTCGCCGGGGGCGACAACCTCGCCTCCCCGCCCGACTCGGCGTTCACCGTCAACGACGTGTGTATCAGCGGCGAGTTGATCGAGGCCCACCCCGAACTCCGCGACACCGCAGGGATGGCGGAACTCCGCACGGGGCTCGCCGGGATCCGCCGCGCCGTGACCCCCGCCCTGCTCACCGGCGGCGTCCACACCCCCAACCACCGCTGGGAGTTGAGCGCCGCCCTGGCCCGGCTCCACCGGCTCGACCCCGACCCCCGGCTGCCCGCCCGGGTCGACCAGTGGCTCGCGGAGGGCGTCGACCTCCAGCCGGACGGCATGTACTCCGAGCGCAGCCCGCTCTACGCCGCGCATGTCACCAACCCCTCGCTGCTCGCCATCGCCGACGCCCTCGACAGGCCCGAACTCCTCACCCCCGTAAGGCGGAACCTCGACGCCTTCGCCGGACTCCTCGACGAGGACGGCACCATGGAGTCCGTGCACTCCCGCCGCCAGGACCAGCGGTTCGCCTTCGACGGGGCCGGGTTCCTCCTCCCGTACCGGCGGTTCGCGGTGCGGGAGGGGCGCGCCGGCTACGCGGCGGTCGTCACCGCCCTCCTCGCCCGCCCGCTGCCCGCGGGGCTCGCCGCCGACCTCCTCGCCGAGACCCACCTCGACCCCACGCTCGCCCGCCCGCTCCCCGCCCCGGAGCCGGCACCCCAGGAGGCGCGGAAGCCGGCCGCCGTCCGGCGGACCGTGCTCGCCGACTCCGGGCTCACCCGGTGGCGTACCGGACGGCGCACCGTCACCGTGTACGGCGGCGGCGACAACGCCCGCTTCCCCGACATCGCCTCCGGGCTCGCCACCAACCCGACCTTCCTCCGCTTCCGCCAGGGCGCCGCCGTGCTCGAAGCCGTCCGGCTCTCGGTGAACTTCTTCGGCCTCGGCCCGTTCCGCCCCGACGGGCTGAGCGTCGCCGACGACGGCCGCTGCACCCTCACCCGCACCCGCGAGGCGCACTTCTACCAGCCGCTGCCCGGCGACCGCACCCGGGCCGACGGCGCGTACCAACTCGGCGGCGAGGGACGGTTCTTCGCCGCCATGGACTTCCCGCACCGGCCCACCGACACCCACCGGCTCCGGATCGACGCCGAGATCGTCCCGACCTGGTCCGGAGTGACGGCCCAGTTCGACCTGACCGGCGTCCCGACCTCCTTCGTCCTCGAACTCACCTTCCGTGCCGGGGGAGTTCTGGCCGGGACCCGCCCGCTGCCGGAGAGCGAGTACGGCCCGGATGTCCACGAACTGGTCGAGGGCACCGGCGCCTACCGCGTCGGCGGCGACATCGTCCGCTTCGGCCCCGGCAACGGCACGGGGCCCGCACAGCCCGCCCACCCCGACCCCGGCGAGCGCTTCACCTACCTGGGCGCGCACGACTCCGTACCCGGCACCCGGGTCCGTATCACCGGACGCGTCCCCGGCCGCTACACCCTCACCCTCGCGGGGGAGGGCGACGGCTGAACGTCCTGTGCAGGCAGGGGAGTTGGGGGTTACGGTTCCACGCCCGCCCGGGGCGGAGCCGCCACCCCCGGCCCCGCCCCGGGTTCCGGCCCCTCCCGTACCGCCCGGCCCACCGCCGCGCGCAGCTCGGTGAACTCCGGGAGCCCCCGGGTCGCGATCTGGTCGCGCTCCGCCGGCAGGCGCACCGGGAGATCGGCGCGGACCCGCCCCGGGCCCGGTGCCAGCACCACGACCCGGTCGGCCACATACACGCTCTCGTCGATGTCATGGGTGACCAGCAGCACCGTCATCCCCTCCGCCCGGTGCAGCCCCAGCAGCAGATCCTCCAGATCCTCCCGGGTCCGCGCGTCCAGCGCCCCGAACGGCTCGTCCATCAGCAGCAGCGAAGGACGGGCGACCAGCGCCCTGGCCAGCGCGACCCGCTGCTGCATCCCGCCGGACAACTGCCACGGACGGCGCCGCTCCGCCCCCTCCAGACCCACCTGCGCCAGCATCCGGGCCGCCGCCGCGTGCCGCTCCGCCCGGCCCAGGCCATGGCGGCGCAGCGGCAGGGCGACATTGTCCCGTACCGTCAGCCACGGGAAGAGCGAGCGGCTGTAGTCCTGGAAGACCACCCCCAGCCGCTCCGGCACCCCCGCCACCGGGACACCGTCCAGAGTGACCCGCCCCGAGGACGGCCCGATCAGCCCGGCCACACACCGCAGCAGCGTCGACTTGCCGCACCCGGAAGGACCGACCAGGGTGAGCAACTGGCCCTCGGGGACGGTGAGTTCAATGTCCCGGAGGGCTTCCGTCGCGCCGTAGCGGTGGCCGAGTCCCTCGATCCGCAGCATCCGGCCGCTCACCGCGCCCAGGGCTCGTAGAGCGGCGAGTCGTCGGCCGGCAGGCGGACCCGGAGCAGCGCGGGCCCCTCGTCGGGGCTGAGCGCGAGCACCCGGTCGAGCGCCCCGGGCAGCTCCTCCGGCGTCTCGACCGAGGCGCCGGGGCAGCCGAACGCACCGGCCAGCGCGGCGAAGTCGATCCCGGCGATATCCGTGCCCGGCACCGCGTCCATCCCGATCCGCCGCCCGAGCGCCCGCACCGCGCCGTACCCGCCGTTGTCCAGCAGCACATAGCTGACCGGCGCGCGGTGCCGTGCCGCCGTCCACAGCGCCTGCACCGAGTAGAGCGCCGAGCCGTCGCCCAGCACACACACCACCCTCCCGCCGCCCGCGAGCGCCCGCCCCACCGCCAGCGGCAGCCCCCACCCGAGCGCCCCGCTGCCCGTGGTGAGGAAACCGCCCTCGGCGCCGACCGGCAGCCGGGCGTGGAGCGCGTCCCGGTGGCTCGGCGCCTCCTCCACCAGCACCGTCCCCGGCGAGAGCCGCTCCCGGAGCAGATCGAGCACCAGCTCGGGGGAGATCCCGGGACCCGCCCCGGCGGGCGCCGGCGCCGCCCGCGGCACCGGCTCCGGCCTGCCGTCGGCCTTCCGCACCAGGCCCGCGAGCGCCCGTACGGCAGGACGGAGCGTGGTCACGATGCTGGTGCCCACCGGCAGCCAGGCGGCCTGGCCCGGGTCGCAGTCCAGGTGGTAGAGCGCGGTGCCCGGCGCGAGCGGGGGCGCGCTCACCCGTACGTGGTACGTGAACACGGGCGCGCCCAGCGCCACCACCACGTCGTACGGGGCGAGCCGCGCCGCCAACTGGTCGGCCACCGGGGGCAGGAAGCCCTGGAAGTACGGATGCCGCTCGTCGAACCCGGAGCGCCCGGAGAGCGGGCTGATCCAGACGGCCGCCCTGGTCCGCTCCGCCAGCTCAGCCACCCCGGGCCCGGCCCGCTCGTCGTCCACGGCGGGACCCACCACCAGCGCGGGGCGCCGCGCCGCGTCGAGCGCGGCGGCCAGCCCGGCCAGCGCCTCCGGGGCCGCGCCGAACTCTCCGTGCACGGTACGGGGCGCGACAGGTTCGGCCTCCTGGTCCCAGTCGTCCTCGGGGACGGAGAGGAAGACCGGGCCCCTGGGGTGGGTCATGGCGACCCGGTGCGCCTCCGCGAAGGCGGCGGGCACATCGGCGCCCCGCTCCGGCTGGCGGCTGAACTTCACATACGGGCGCGGGAACTGGGCCGGTTCGTCGGCGCCGAGGAAGGGGCGCAGCGGCAGCAGCGCGCGGGACTGCTGGCCGGCGACGATCACCAGCGGCACCCGGTCCCGGAAGGCGTTGAACACCGCGCCCAGCGCATGGCCCACACCCCCGGCCGAGTGGAGCCCGACCAGCGCGGCCCGCCCGGTGCCCAGCGCGTGCCCGGCCGCCATGGCGACGGCCGTGGACTCCTGGAGCCCCAGCAGATACCGGAAGTCGTCGGGCCAGTCGCGGAGCATCCGCAGTTCGGTGGAGCCCGGATTGCCGAAGACGGTCGTCATACCGGTGGCCCGGCAGAACTCCACCACGGCCTGACGGACGGTCGTACTCATCCAACGCCGCCTCTCTGGGGTCTCGTACGGTGTGGGTCCGGACGCGCGCGCTCCTCGCGCCGGCCGCCGAGCAGCAGCCGTTCGCAGGCGAGCAGCCCGCTGTTGAGCACCTGCCCGGCCACCCCGAGCAGCACGATCACCGCCCAGACCGTCAGCAGGTCGGAGCGGCTCTGGGCGTCCACGAGCTGGTAGCCGATCCCGTTCGAGGTGCCCGGCAGCAGCTCGGAGAAGACCATCAGGATCAGCGACAGGGAGAGCGAGATCCGCAGCCCGGCGAAGATCCGGGGCAGCGCGGCGGGCAGATGGAGCAGCAGCACCCGCTCGGCGAGCGGCATCCGCAGCACGGCGGCGACCTCCAGCCGCAGCGGGTCCACGCCCCTGACCCCGTCCGCCGTGTTGACCAGGACGGGCCAGACCGCGCTGAAGACGATCGAGGCGAGCTGCATCCGGGTGCCCGGGTCGAACAGGACGACGAAGACCGGCACCAGGGCGGGCGGCGGCACGGCGCGCGCGAACTGGAGCACCGGATCGCAGAGCGCGTACACCGTCCGCGAGCGGCCCACCACCAGCCCGAGCAGAACACCGCAGAGCGCGGCGGCGCAGAACCCGCCGAGCACCCGGCCCAGACTCGGCAGCAGATGGGCGAACGCGTTGTCGGAGAGGAAGAGCCGCCCGGCGGGACCGGAGAACCAGAGCGTGTGGGCGTGCGCCAGGATCCGCGCGGGCGTGGGGAAGAAGACACTGCCGCCCGCCCACGCCGCCCACTGCCAGACCAGCACCGCCCCCACCGGCACCCCGAGCCGCAGCGCCACCCGCCGGAGCCCGGACGCCGCACGCGCCGGGGCCGCGCGGGACGGCCGTACGGTACGGGCGGACCGTACGGTACGAGGCGGCCGTACCGTACGGTCCGACGGTCCGGCCCGCGTCTGGCCCGCCCCCGGGGAGGCCATCAGTCGCTCCCCGGGGCCCGGTGCTCCGGTGTCCACGGGAAGAGCCGGCGCTCGGCGGCGAGCAGCCCGCCGTTGACCAGCAGCCCCAGCGTGCCCGCCCAGACCACCCCGGCCAGCACATCCCGGGTGCCGTCCGTGGCCGTGCTCGCCTGGGCGATGAAGATGCCGAGCCCCTCGCCGAACCCGGCCAGGATCTCCGTCGCCACCGCCAGGATCAGCGCGGTCGCCGCCGAGATCCGCACCCCCGCAGCGATGAACGGCGCGGCCGACGGCAGCGAGGCCCGCAGCAGCACGGCGAGCCGCCCGAAACCGAAGGCCCGCAGCGTCTCCTCGGCGAGCGGGTCCGTCTCGCCCACCCCGTACACCGTGTTGAAGAGCACCGGCCACACGGAGGCGAAGGCCACCAGCGCCACCGTCGTGCCCAGACCCGCGCCGAGCAGCAGCGACACCAGCGGGATCAGCGCCACGGACGGCACCGGGCGCACCACCTCGACCAGCACCCGTACCGCCTCGTTCACCGCCGGGACGCTCCCCAGCAGCAGCCCCACCGGGATCGCGATCGCGCAGGCCAGCGCGAGACCGGCGGCCCACGCCTCCAGAGTGGCCGCCACCCCGCGCAGAAACGCGGCGTCCCCGGCCAGCCGGAAGGCGCGGGCCAGCACCTCGGAGGCGGGCGGCAGATAGGTGCCGCTCACCAGCCCGGAGCGGCCCGCCGCCTCACTGATCCCGAGGGCGACCAGCACCCCGGCCGCCCCGAGCAGCCGCTCCCGCGCGACCGCCCGGCGGGCCCCCGCGCCGCGCGGTCGCTCCCGTACCGCCGCCTCGCGCACCCCCGGCCAGCGCACCGGCCCCGCTCACCCGCCCGGCCGGTACAGCACATCGGCGGCGTCCAGGTCCTGGGCGAGCAGCTTCTGTTCGCGCATCAGCGCGATCAGCCGGTTCAGTTCGGCGGCGCTCGACTCGGGCGGGAAACCCGGCAGCCCGATGGTGGCCGCCTCGGCCGCCTTGATCTTCGTATAGCCGGGGAGCACCTTCGCCACGGCCCCCGGGTCGTCGTCCGCGATCTTCTGGGCCGCCGCGATGGCGCGCTGGAAGGCGGCGGCGGTCCTCGGGTTGGCGTCGACGAACTTCCGTGTCGTCACATAGCCGCTCAGCGGCAGCCCGTCGACGGGCGAGGCGGCGCCGTCGATGACCGTGCGGGCGTCCAGGTCACCGGCGATGGCCGAGGCGAACGGCTCAGCGGCGTGTACGGCGTCCACCTGGCCCCGCTCCAGCAACGCGCCCATCTGCGGGAACGGCACCTGGCGGTAGTCGGGCAGCCCGGCGCCGCGCTCGCGGAGCGCCGCGTCGAGGGTGAGCGACTGGATGTTGTGGAGGATGTTCACCCCGACCCGCTTGCCGGCCAGATCCTCCGGAGTGGTGATCTTCGAGCCGGGCAGCACCAGCACCCGCATCATCCGGGGCGCGTTCCTGGCCGCCTCCGCCAGCACCCGGGTGTCGAGGGTGCCCTTCTCCTTGGCCTGGAGGAAGGTCACGAAGTTGGCGCCCGCGATGATGTCCACCTGGCCGTTGGCGAGCGCGGGCAGCGCCTGGACGCTCTGCTGGACCGGCTGGACCCGTACCTCAAGCCCCTGGTCGGCGAAGAGCCCCCGTTCCACGGCGATATGGAGGGCCGCTGCGTCGGCCAGCGGCAGCCCGGCCACGGTGAGCGAGGTCTTTTCGGGCCCGCTCGCCCCGCCCGACGCCGAGGGGGAGCCCCCGGAGCCGGACCCGCCGCCCCCGCACCCCGTCGTCAGGAGGGCGAGGACCAGCGCGACGATGGCCAACTCGACGCGAGGGATGCGCAGTTGGAGTCCCATACCCGAGCACTGTAGGGGTTGGAACGCAACCGCACCATACGGCGCGTCGCGACTCCGGTACGTGGTGCTACCGCGAGCGGGCCGAGGGGGCTACAGCAGGGGCGAGGTGCCGAAGCCCCCCTCCACGACATACGCGCACTCCGTGTAGATGTACCCCGGCTGGAGACTGGCGGTGTCGGAGCCCGCGGAGGTGTTCGCCGGCCCGGCGGACTTGTGCAGGAAGTACGTGGTACCGGCGGGCAGGCTGATGGTCTTCTCCGGGTAGTTCCGGCTCCCCTTGCAGGCGCTCACCGCCGCGCTCGCCGCGCTGCTGTACCGCGTACACCCCGAGCACCCCTTGAGGGTGACCTTCCCGGTGACGGGGCCCGTGTACAGGACCTCGACCTCGTCGGGGCTGTCGTTCCGGATGGTCACCGAGATGGAGCCGCCGGAGGCCGTCGTGGGCAGCCGCTTGCCCGCCGCCGGAACGCTCTTCGCGATCTCCGCCGCGATGGCGATCTTCTGGGCGCGCGGCCGGTTCTTGTCGCCCCTGTACTTGAGGACGAAGTCGTTCATCGTGGTCAGCGCCTTGTCGAAGTCGCCGTTCCGGTACTCGTCGACGCCGCAGGCGTACGTACCCGACGCGATGTGCCCGCCCGCCGTGGCGGCGTCCTTCTTCAGCGCCCCGGCCACCCCCGCCTCCTTGCCCAGCAGTGAACTCGCCTGCGTCCGCAGGGTGATGAGGGTGTCGGTGGCCGCGCAGGGGCCCGGGCCCCTGATGTCCCGGGCCGCGGTGCCGATCGCGGTGCGCAGGGCCGGCTCGACCTTCGCGGTCTGGTCGGAGGCGGGGAAGAGGGCGAAGAGTTCGGCGAGGTTGCCGCCGCCCTGGGCGACGGCGGCGTCCTTGCCGATGTCCGCCGCACCGCACGCGTAGAGCGAGGCGGCCAGCCGCTCGTCGGGCCAGGCGGCGAGCGTGCCGAGGCGCTTCTCGCCGACCGTGGAGGGCAGTGAGCGCAGGTACTTCAGCCGCTCGATCGCGTCGCAGTACTTCTTGTCGTCGTACGGGGCGGCGACCGCCCGGTAGTAACCTGCCATCCGGTCCGGCACCTTGGCGGCGGCCCGGGAGTCCGGATGGTCGTCCTGGAGGTTCTGGTAGGCCTCCAGCGCCTGGGTGAAGGCGGGCTTGGCCGCGTCGAAGGACGGCTCGTCCCGCCCCCAGGCGACCAGCTTGTCGGCCTCGGCCAGCCGCTCCAGCAGCGCCTGCTGTACGGCCTCCTCGCGCGCCTGCTGGTAGAAGACGACCCCGCCCGCCGGCACCGCCAGCAGAACGAGCCCGAGCAGCGCGGCGATCGGCGCCCGGGGCGGCCAGGCGAGCGGGGAGCGCAGCCCGCGCACCGCCCCGTGCGCCGCCGTGGCCAGCAGGAAGAGGGCATAGCCGGTGACCGCTCCCCGGGGCACCCCGTCCGCGTCGGCGGGCAGGGCGAGCAGCAGGAAGAGCCCGGTCACCGCCCAGCAGACGGCCGCGGCCACCCACCGCCGCAGCAGTGCGTAACCCAGCCCCAGACCACTGAGGTTGAGCAGTGCCACCGCCACGGCCCGTACCGGCTCGGCAGGGCCCTGCGGCGCGGCGGGCGGTACGGGCGGCGGCGCCGGGAAGCCACCGGAGCCGAAACCGGAGCCGCCACCGGAGCCCGGGCCGACTCCGCCCGCGCCGCCGTACGCGCCGAAGCCGCCGGGTCCGCCGAACTCGCCGTGCCCGCCGAATCCGCCGAACGCGCCGCGCTCGCGGGCCCCTTCGAACCCGCCGGCCACTTCAGCCGGACCGAACGCGTCGGACCCACCGGACCCACCGGATCTGCTCGCTCCGTCGGATCCGCCGGATCCGCCGGTCACCCGCCGTTCGTCCTCGGACATCACGACTCCCCCCAGTCGTCGAACACACCACAGAACACCCGCAGAACAACCACAGGGCACGCGCGGAACACGCGCGGAACGCGGCGCGGCCGGGTGCCGACCGGCATTGTAGTGCCCTTTGCACACACCCCCGTGGCATCCACTTCTCTCCTACCCGCTACGGACCCCTTTCACGACGTACGGGCCCCATGAGCCAAGGCCCTTGACACTCCCTCCGGGGCTCCCTACCTTCACGGAGGCACGAAGTGAAACGTTTCATTATCCGCGCTCGCCCCCGCCTCGCATCGGAGCCGCATGGTGATCAGCAGAAGACGAGTGCTCGGTACCACCGCAACCGTTCTGGGCACCACCCTGGCCACGGGTCCCCTGCCGGCCGCCCGAGCCGCCGCCCTCCCCGCGGCGGCCCCGGCCCCGGAAACGGCCCCGGCCGCCCATGTCACCGCGCCCACCGCCGAATACGTCCGCCGGCCACTCGGCCTCGACACCCCCCGCCCCCGGCTGAGTTGGCCCTTCGTCTCGCCCCGCCCCGGCGCCCGCCAGACCGCCTACCGGATCCGCGTCGCCACCACCCCGGAACGCCTCGCCAGGCCCGACGTCTGGGACAGCGGCAAGGTCGCCTCGGCCGACTCCGTCCTGGTCCCGTACGCGGGCCCGCCGCTCAACTCCCGTACCCGCTACCACTGGTCCGTACGGGTCTGGGACGACACCGGGACCGCCTCCGCCTGGTCCGCCCCGACCTGGTGGGAGACCGGGCTCACCGCCCCCGGCGACTGGACCGCCCGGTGGATCGGCGCCCCCGCCGCCCTGGTCTCCGCGCCCTCCCTCGAAGCCGCCTCCTGGATCTGGTACCCCGAGGGCGACCCGGCGAGCAGCGCCCCCGCCGGGACACGGTGGTTCCGTACCACCGTCGACATCCCGGCGGGCGTCACCCGCGCCCGGCTCGTCCTCACCGCCGACGACGGCTTCACCGCCCGGGTCAACGGCGTCCAGGTGCTGCACACCGACGCCGAAGGACCCGCCGAGAACTGGCGCCGCCCTGCCCTCGCCGACATCACCGGCGCCCTGCGCCCCGGCGCCAACACCCTCGCCGTCGAGGCCGTCAACGCCACCGAGAGCCCCGCCGGCCTGCTCGGTCTCCTCGAACTCACCACCGACGGCGGCGGCGTCACCGTCCTGCCCACCGACGCCACCTGGCGCACCACCGACCGGCCGCCCGCCGGGGAGTGGAGCGCCCCCGGCTACGACGACACCGCCTGGCCCGCCGCCCGGTCGCTCGCCCCCTGGGGCGCGGGCCCCTGGGGCAAGGTCACCGCCGCGTACGCGCCCGCCGCCCAGCTCCGCCGGGAATTCCGGCTGCCCCGCCGGAAGATCGCGCGGGCCCGGCTCTACGCCACCGCCCTCGGCCTCTACGAGGCCCACCTCAACGGCCGCCCCGTCGGCGAGGACCGGCTCGCACCCGGCTGGACCGACTACGACCGGCGCGTCCAGTACCGCACCTACGACGTCACCGCCCTGCTCACCCCCGGCGCCAACGCCCTCGGCGTCACCCTCGCGGCCGGCTGGTACGCCGGGAACATCGCCTGGTTCGGCACCCACAACTACGGCGAACGCCCGGCGCTGCTCGCCCAGTTGGAGATCGTCTACAGCGACGGCAGCACCGACCGGATCGTCTCGGACCCCGACTGGCACGCCGCCACGGGCCCGGTCACCCACGCCGATCTGCTGATGGGGGAGGAGTACGACGCCCGCAGGGAGACCGAAGGCTGGACCCGCGCCGGATTCGACGCGAGCGGCTGGCTCCCCGCCGACACCTCCGACCGGGTCACCGCCCGACTCGTCGCCCAGATCGACGCCCCCTCCCGGGCCGCCGCCGAACTCCCCGCCCGTACGGTGACCGAACCCGCCCCCGGCGTCCATGTCTACGACCTCGGCCAGAACATGGTCGGCACCGTCCGGCTCACCGTCACCGGCGCCGAGGGCACCACCGTACGGCTCCGCCACGCCGAGGTCCTCAACCCCGACGGCACCCTCTACACCACCAACCTGCGCACCGCCCGCGCCACCGACACCTACACCCTCAGGAGCGGCGGCCGGCAGACCTACGAGCCCCGCTTCACCTTCCACGGCTTCCGCTACGTCGAGGTGACCGGGGTGCGGGAACCGCCCGCGCCCGAGGAGGTCGTGGGCCGGGTCATCCACACCGACGCCCCCTTCACCATGGCGTTCACCACCGACAACCCCCTGCTCAACCAGCTCCACGCCAACATCACCTGGGGCCAGCGCGGCAACTTCCTCTCCGTCCCCACCGACACCCCCGCCCGTGACGAACGGCTCGGCTGGACCGGCGACATCAACGTCTTCGCCCCCACCGCCGCCTATGTCATGGAGTCGGCGCGCTTCCTCACCAAGTGGCTGGGCGACCTCCGCGACGGCCAGCGCGCCGACGGCGCCTTCCCCGATGTCGCGCCCATCGCCGGTGAGGCGGTCATCGGCCAGGGCGCGGCCGGCTGGGGCGACGCCGGGGTCACCGTGCCCTGGGCGCTCCACACCGCGTACGGGGACACCCGCGTCCTCGCCGAGTCCTGGGATTCGATGGTCGCCTGGCTCGGCTATCTGACGGCCCACAGCAGCGGATACCTCCGCCCCGCCGAGGGGTACGGGGACTGGCTCAACATCGCCGACGAGACCCCCAAGGACGTCATCGGCACCGCCTACTTCGCCCACAGCGCCGACCTCGTCGCCCGGACCGCCGAGGTCCTCGGCAAGGACCCGGCGCCGTACCGGACCCTCTCCGGCGCGGTACGGGACGCCTTCCGCGCCGCGTATGTCACGGCGGGCGGCGGCAGGATCAAGGGGGACACCCAGACCGCGTACGTCCTCGCCCTCTCCATGGAGCTGCTGACCGCCGAGGAGCGCGGGCCCGCCGCCGGCCGGCTGGTCGAGCTCATCGAGGCCAGGGACGGGCATCTGTCCACCGGCTTCCTCGGCACCCCCCGGCTCCTGCCCGTCCTCACCGACACCGGCCATGTCGACCTCGCCTACCGGCTGCTCACCCGGCGCACCTTCCCGAGCTGGGGCTACCAGATCGACCGGGGCGCCACCACCATGTGGGAGCGGTGGGACTCCATCCGCCCCGACGGCACCTTCCAGGACCCCGGCATGAACTCCTTCAACCACTACGCCTACGGCTCGGTGGGGGAGTGGATGTACGCGCACATCGCGGGCATCGCCCCCGGCGCCCCGGGATTCCGGAAGATCATCGTCCGGCCGCGTCCCGGCGGCGGGGTGACCGAGGCGAGCGGACGCCTCACCACCCTCTACGGCCCCGTCACCACCCGGTGGCGTACCGGCCCCGACGGCTTCCGGCTCACGGTCGGGGTCCCCGCCAACACCACGGCGGAGGTCTGGGTCCCCACCGAGGACCCCCGGCGCGCCACCCACGGCACGGCCCGGCCGCTGCGCACCGCCGAGGGGTGCGCGGTCTATGAAGCGGGCCCGGGGACCCACCACTTCACCGGCTGACCCACACCGCTGTACGGGGGCGCCGACCTCGGTACGGGGCCACTGGGCACGAGTTCGGCGTCCTCACGCCGTGGCCGTGCCCAGCGGCCCCCGTCCGGGGTTGAACCGGTGGCCGGCCGGCGAGGCGCCGGTACGGCGACCGCAGTGCGGCAGTGAGGAGCCCGACCCGTGAACCCCAGCGACCGGAACCCCTGGAACCTGCCGGCGCCGCGCCCGCGCCGCCGGATCGGCCGCTGGTTCGGCCTGGCCGCCGCCCTCCTGGTGCTGGCCACGGCCGCCACGGGCGGCTGGCTGGACAGCCGGCTCGGCGCCCCCGCCCTCTCCGGCGCGCTCGGCGACAACCGGCCGCGCGCCCCCAGGAGCGGCGAGAACATCCTGGTCATCGGCTCGGACAGCCGTGCGGGAACCGATGGCGCCTACGGCAGGGGCTTCACCTCCATGCAGTCCGACACGCTGATGCTGCTCCATGTCGGCGGCGACGGCCGGTGGGCCACGGTGGTCTCCATCCCCCGGGACTCCTGGGTCGCGATCCCCTCCTGCGACCAGGGCGACGGTGTCGTCTCCCCGCCCCACCACTTCAAGATCAACGCCGCGTTCGCGATCGGCGGCTCCCGGGGCGACACCGGCCGCGCCGCCGCCTGCGCGATCCGCGCGGTCGAACAGAACACCGGGGTCCGCGTCGACCACTTTGCGATCGTCGACTTCCGGGGCTTCACCGGCATGGTCGACGCCCTCGACGGGGTCGAGGTCTGCCCCACCGCACCGCTCCACGACCGGAAGGCCGGGCTCGACCTGGCGGCGGGGTGCCATACGGTCAGGAACGAACAGGCACTGGCGTACGTACGGGCCCGGTACGGCCTCGGCGACGGTACGGACCTCGGCCGGATCGGCCGCCAGCAGGAGTTCCTGCGCGCCCTCGCCGCCAAGGCGCGGACGGCCCTGCACCGGCCGACGGCCCTCTACCGCTTCCTCGACTCCGCCACCGGGGCGCTCACCACCGACCCGGGGCTGGCCGGCCTCGGGCCGCTCTCCCGGCTCGCCACCCGCCTCAACGCCCTGCCCGCCGACCGGATCTCGTTCCTGACGGTGCCCAACTATCCGCGCCGGCGCGAGGTCCCGGACGACACGGCGAACGTCCTCTGGCACCCGGAGGCCGCCCGGACCCTCTTCACCGCGATCGGCCAGGACCGGGAGGTGACCCGCGCCCGGCTCGCTGCGGCCACCTCGCCGCTCCCCCCGGCCGCCGCCACCGTGACGGTCACCGTCCTCAACGGCACCGGCCGTCCCGGCAGGGCCCGCGAGACCGCCGACCGGCTCCGGGAGCTCGGCTTCCGTATCGCCGCCGTCGCCAACGCCCCGGCCCCGGTCACCGCCTCCGCCCTCACCTACCCCGAGGGCCAGGCCGCCCAGGCCAGGACCCTCGCCACCCGCCTCCCCGGCCTGACCCCGGCCCCGGACCCGGACCCGGCCGCGCCGCCCGGCACCCTGACCCTGACGGTGGGGCCGGACCTGCCGGAGCCGACGGGGTGAACCGCCGGGCCGGGGCGGCCGTCAGCCCCGGTGAAGGGTGATCAGAGTGTTGTACGCCCCTTGCAGGAACCGCTGGTCGGCCGCCGGGGTGGTGTTGGCCAGGGCGACCACGGCCGTACGGTGCCGGGGCGCGAACCCCGCGAAGGCGGTGAAGCCCCGGGTGCCGCCCGAGTGGTGGTAGACCGGGCCCTCGGGGCGGACCCGGATGTTCCACACCAGGGCGAGCCGCCGGGTCCCGCCGCGCAGGGCGAGCCGGGGCCGTACCGTATCGGCGAGCGCCGCCCCGAGCACCCCGGAGCCGCGCCCGTCGGAGCCGCGCACCCCGGAGCGGCGCCCGTCGGGATCGTTCCCGGGATCGGCCTCCGCCGCCGCGTCGGCCAGGGCGTCGAGGAGGGCGAGCAGATCGGGTCCGGTGGAGCGGAGCGACCCCGCGCCGGGCAGGCCCGGGATCCGCCAGGGCGGGCGCGGGCGGCCGTGCCAGTAGCCGGTGGCCTGCGGCAGCAGCGGGTCGTCGCCGGTGGAGCGGAGCCCGAGCGGGCCGAGCACCCGCTCGGCCAGGAGCGCACCGTACGCGGGTCCGCCCGGTACCGCCCGGGTGAGGAGGTGTCCGAGCAGCCCGACCCCGAAGTTGGAGTACCGCACCCGCTCGCCGGGGGCGCTGCCCGGCCGGGTCCGCGCCAGGGAGCGGAGCAGATCGTCGCCGGAGAACCGGGCGTACGGGTTGGCGAACCAGACACCCGCCGCCTCGGCGAGCAGACCGGGCGGCAGCCGGGGCAGCCCCGAGGTGTGGGTGGCGAGATGGAGCAGGGTGATGGGCCCGCCGCGCTCGGCGGGGAGGATCCCGGGCGGCAGGAAGCGGCCCAGCGGATCGCCGTACCCGATCTCGCCCCTGACGGCCTCTTCGGCCAGGAGCAGCGCGGTGAAGCACTTGGTGAGCGACCCGATCTCGAACCGGGTGGCGGCCGTGACCGGCTCGGGACCGCCGTACGCGGTGGTGCCGTACGGGACGACGGCACGCTCGTCGCCCCGGCGCAGCGCGACCACCACCCCGCAGGCGCCGCGCGCCGCGCGGGCCAGGGCGTCGGCCGGGGCGCGCGCCCACGCGGGCACGGGCTCCCGCTCCCGGCCGCCGTCCACCGACCGGGCGAGCGGCGCCGTCCCGGTCACCGCTCGCGCCCCAGGGCGCGCGCGACCGTCAGCGTCCCGGCGACGGCCGCCACCACCGTGGTGTGGTGGTGCGTCACGAAGCGCTCGGCGGCTTCGCCCTCGACCGGCGTGCCGTCCCGGGGCAGCAGCCCGTCCTCGTGCTGGACGGCGGCGAGCCGGGTCCAGTCGGCGGCGGTGCGGGCCGGCTCGGGGAGGCAGGCGCTGACGATCAGCAACTCCGCCACCAGGTCCCATTCGCCGATCTCGGCCCAGATGTCGAGCCAGACGGGGAGCCAGCGGCCCAGATAGCCGGCGAGGTCGGCGGGGAGCCCGGCGGGCAGCCGCCCCCAGTCGGTGAGATGGAAGACGGTGTGCGTCATGTGGTACGCCGTCATCCAGTCGATGAGCCAGGGCTCGGGGCGGGCGCCCAGCCAGGTGGCGCGGGCCAGCCGCTCCCACTCCGGGGCGCGGTCGCCACCGTCGAAGCCGCTGATCCGGGCCGCGTTGGCGACGGCGAGGCGCCGGTTGGGCACCATCTCCATGGCGCGCGCCGAGCGCAGCGAGGTGGTGTGGTCGAGCAGCCGGTCCAGCGCCTCGTGGCGGTAGCCGCTCCGGGCGAAGTGCGCGTACGTCTCCAGCGGGTCGCTCATCAGCGGGTACCGCAGCAGCCGTTCGTGGAGCATGTCCCCGCCGCCGAGCTGCTTCCAGGTGAAGTCCAGCAGCTCGTGGGCGAGCTTCAGCTCGGCGGCGCCGGCCACCCCCTCCCGGATCACCAGCGAGGCGGCGAGCGCGGTCTCGCCCAGCGGTTTGTAGACGGTGTCCGGTTCGGCGAGTTCGGCGGTGGTGTCGGGCGGCAGCGCGCCGTGCTCCCGGTGGGCGTGGAGCCAGCGCAGCGCCTGGAGGCCGACGCGGTGGGCGGTCCGGACGAGGGAGTCGGCGGAGCAGTCGGAGGGGAGGGAGCCGTCGGAAGGGAGGGAGCCGTCGGAAGGGGGAGAGCTGTCGGAGCTGTGCATGGGCTGTCGGTCCGATCCGGGTGGTTCGGCGGGGGGTGCGGGCGTACGGATGCGGGCGTACCGCTATGGGTGTACGGCCTCGGGCGTACCGCTACGGGCGTACGGGCCTCGGGGGAGGCGCCGCCGGGTCAGAGCGCGAGCATCCGGCGGGCGATCGCGGTGTCCAGCGCCAGCCGGTCCCCGCCCGCCAGCAGCGCGATGTGGTCCACGAGCGGCGCCGGGTCGAGGGGGGTCCGTACCCCGTCGCAGTGCAGCCAGACGAGCCAGCGGACGATCCGGGCGGCGGTCGGGTGGTCCCGGCGCAGGACGGCGCGGGTGGCCCCGCGCGCCAGGCCCAGCGGGGAGCTGCGCGCCGCGTCGTGCACCGGCCCGTCGAGACCGGGCAGCGCGAGAGGGGAGAGCCGGCCCATCGTCACGGACCAGGCGGCCCAGGCGTCGTCGTCGCCCGTGGCGGAACCGCCCGGCGGCGGGGGCGGGGGCTGGGTCACGGCCGGCGGCGCCGGGTCCGGGCCGATGCCCGGCCAGGTGCCCGCGGAGAGCACGGCCAGCAGGGTGACGGTGCCCCAGTCGCGCCAGGCCATCAGCCAGGGTCCCGGCGGTCCGTCGGGCGGAGCCTGGACATCCCGGGCGGGCGGCAGCGCGGTGAACGCCCGTACGAACGCCGCCGCGTCGTCGGGGTGCACGGCACGCCCGGAGAGCAGCGCGGGGGCGAGGGCGTCCGCCCCGAGGATCCGGACGGCGGCGAGCGCGGCGCCGGGATCCGGTGCGCTCTCGACGTGTTCGGCGACCATGGCCGTGCCCCCGGCGCCCCGAAGGGCACCGAGGGCACGTCGTGCCAGGCCGGCCGCCGATTCTTCATAGGAGGTCCGCGACCGGTCAGGGCTCATCGTCCCTTCGGCTCCTTGGGCTCCTTGGGGGAGAGGAGAGCCAGCAGGAGGAGGGCTCCGCCCGCCTCCGGCGCGTAGACCGGCGCGTCGCTGAAGGGCGACTCCGGCTCGGCCATCGCCGTGGTCAACGCGTCGAGGTCCAGGGTGATTTCGGTCGGATTCATGGTCTGAGAAAGCATGGTGGGCTCCTCATGTAGATGCCGTCGCCCAGGATGAGCAACGCCAGAACCGATTTTAGGGATACGTCGACAAATCAACCAGTTGAGATGATAGTTCGATAGTTCATCCCGTATGTCTGTTCCCCTCCTCCCTCCTGTTCCCCTTCTCCGCTCTCCGGTCCGACCGTCCGTCAGCGATGTGGAACGGCACCGTCGTCACCACGATCTTCGGCAGCGGGCGCAGCGCCCGGCGCAGCCGCCCCGCCAGCGGGCTGTGCAGCACGCGCTGCCACCAATGGCGGACAACGATCTCCGGAATGATGACCGTGATGGTCAGATCGGGTCGCTGACGGTGCAACGACTCCACATAACTGATCAGAGGGGTGACGATCGCCCGGTACGGGGAGACCACGATGCGCAGCGGCAGATGGTCGCCCCACATCTGCCACGCCGCCCGGAACCGCTCGGCGTCCTCGTCGTCCGGGCTCACATGGAGCGCGAGCACGGGCTGCTGGAGCGAGGCGGCGTAGGCCAGCGCGCGCATGCTCGCCCGGTGCAGCGCGTCCAGCGGTACGACGGAGAGATGCCGGATCTCCTCGGGGGACTCCTCCGGCTCCGCGTCCGGCGCGGGCCCCGCCGCCGGGTCCGCGCAGGGCCGCGGCGCGATCGTCCGGCTGGGGATCTCGACATGCCGGGGCCCCAGCCGCAGCGCCTCGGCGACCCGCGCGTAGTGCCGGTGGATCCGGGTCGTCACCAGCAGGAACGCCCCGACGGCGAGGATCGCCAGCCAGGCGCCCTCGGTGAACTTGGTGATCCCCGCCGTGATGAAGACGAGCGCGGAGAGCACCGCGCCGGTGGCGTTGAAGCAGAGGCTCTTGCGCCAGTGCCGCTCCCGCCCCCGCCACCAGTGGACCACCATCCCGCTCTGGGACAGGGTGAAGGCGAGGAAGACCCCCACCGCGTAGAGCGGGATCAGGGAGGCCGTGTTCCCGTCGAACGCCACATAGACCAGCGCCGCCGCCACGGAGAGCAGGATGATCCCGTTGGAGAACGCCAGCCGGTCGCCCAGCCGCAGGAAGACACGGGGCGCGTGGTTGTCCCGGGCCAGCAGCGAGAGCACCCGGGGGAAGTCGTTGAACGCCGTGTTCGCGGCGAGCAGCAGGATCAGCGCGGTCGCCGCCTGGGTGAACACGTACATCCCGTTGGAGCCGAAACTGCGGTGCGCGAGCTGGGAGAGCACCGTCTCGCCCGGCCGGGGCACCACCCCCTCCAGATGGACCATCGCGACCGTCCCCGCGAAGAGCGCGATCAGCAGCCCGATCATCCAGGAGAGCGTCGTACGCGCGTTCCGCCAGGAGATCGTCTTGAAGGCGGGTACCGCGTTGGAGATCGCCTCGATGCCGGTCATCGCCGTCGACCCGGACGCGAATGCCCGCATCACCAGCAGCAGCCCCACCCCCTCCACCGCGTGCAGCGGCGGATGCGGTACGGGCTCGAAGCCGCGCCCCGCCGCGTGGTACAGCCCGAACCCCACCAGCGCGAAGATCGCCACGACGAACGCGTAGGTGGGCGCGGCGAAGAGCGCGCCCGCCTGCCGGACCCCGCGCAGGTTCCCCGCCAGCAGGACGGCGATGACCAGCACCCCGATCACCACCACGTCCCCGGCGAGCGAGGGCACCGCCGAGGTCACGGCCGCCATCCCCGACGACACGGAGACGGCGACGGTGAGCACGTAATCCGTCATCAGCCCCGCCGCCGCCACCAGTCCGGGGATCCGGCCCAGATTGTCGGTCGCGACGATGTACGAGCCGCCGCCGTGCGGGTACGCGCGAATGGTCTGACGGTACGACAGCCCCACCGCCAGCATCAGGAAGACGATCGCCGCCGACACCGGCACCGAGTACGCCAGCCCCGCCGTACCGGCCAGCACCAGCACCGCGAGCAGCGCCTCGGGACCGTACGCCACGGAGGAGAGCGCGTCCGCCGAGAGCACGGGCAGCGCCACGAGCTTCCGCATCCGCTCCCGCACGATCGCCGTCGACCGCAGCGGCGCCCCCAGCACGGCCCGCCGCGCCCGGGGCCAGAACCCCGCCGGGTACGGCTCGGGAGGGGCCGCCTCGGCCCCCGCGGCCGCCTCCGCCGTACGGGGCGGCCCGCCGAGCGTGGTGACCCGTACGAACCTGCCGAAGCGGGGCGGCACGATCTGCTCCGGCGGCGGATAGCTGCCCAGGTCCGGATCGACCGGCAGGGCACTCCGCCACGCCTCCGGCGCCGCCGAGGCCCGCCCCCACTCCTGCCCGATCAGCCGCAGCGTCTCGTCGTCCCGCGCGGACGTCCCTGTGTCTGTCACGCGGACGAGTCTCTTCGCCGGGCCGCGCCCACCACCCCGGCTGCCGCCCGCGACACACACCCGCACCCCCCGACAACCCGTTCGGCGGAGCCGGACGAGCGGAAACGTGGGTTTAACGGACGCGCAACCGGCCGGACCCGGAGCCCCGCGACAGTACTGGCAACTGTTGACAGACCTTCCTTAGCAGGGAGAACGCCCGTAGGGAGCAGTCCGGTGAGAGTTGGAACCACGCGAACGGCCGCGGTGTGCACCACTGCTGCCCTGACCGCCGTCCTGACCGCCTGTGGCGGTTCGGGAACGGCCGCCCCGACCGGTCCCGCCGAGGTCGCCCCGCCCGGGAAGCTCGTCTCGTCGGGCACCCTCACCTATGGCACGGCGGCCACCTTCCCGCCCTTCGAGTCCAAGGCGGCCGACGGCGGCCTCCAGGGCTTCGACATCGACATGATCAACGCCCTCTCGAAGTCGATGGGGCTGACGGCCGAACCCCTCGACATCGACTTCGACGGGCTCATCCCGGCGCTCGACGGCCGGCGGACCGACGTCATCAACTCGGCCATGTACATCACGCCCGAGCGGGAGAAGAAGGTCGACTTCGTCCCGTACATGATCATCGGGGAGGGGCTGCTCACCCCGGCCGGCAACCCGAAGAAGATCTCCCGGGTGCCCGAGGACCTCTCCGGCCGGACGGTCGCCGTCACCCGGGGCGCCATCGGCGAGACGTACATGACCGAGTTCAACAAGGAACTCAAGCGGCAGGGCCGCCCGGAGATGAAGATCATGTCGCTGCCCAACAACCAGGACGCGATGCTCGCCGTACGGAGCGGCCGGGCCGACGCCTTCGACACCTCCACCCCCGGCGCCGCCGCCACCCTCGCCGGGACCAAGGGCACCTTCACCCTCGCCGCCACCTTCAAGAACGAGACGGAGATCGGCATAGCCGTCCGCAAGGGGGACACGGCGACCGCGACCGCCGTGAAGAAGGCGCTGGACCGGTTCGTGCGCGGCGGCGGCTATGCCGAGCTGCTGGCCAAGTACCAACTGCCCGCCTCCTCCGACTACTTCGCGAAGACCCCGACGACCGCCCCCGGGTCCCCCACGTCCCCCGCCGCCTCTCCCCGCAGTGGGTCCTGATGGGGTTCCTCGACAAGACGGTCTCCGCCGACTTCCTCACCGCCTCCCTGCTCACCTTCGGACTCACGGTCCTGTCGATGGCCCTGGGCATCGCCGGAGGAGTCCTGCTCGCCCTCGCCAAGGGGGCCGGGTTCGCACCGCTGAGGTGGGGCGCGGACACCTACATCTGGTTCTTCCGGGGCACCCCGGTCCTGCTCCAGCTCATCTTCGTCTTCAACGTGCTGCCGCTCTGGGGGCTCAGCCTCTCCCCGTTCACCTGCGCCGTCATCGCCCTCAGCCTCAACGAGGTCGCGTACATGGCGGAGATCGTCCGGGGCGGACTCCTCGGCGTCGACAAGGGTCAGCGCACCGCCGCCCATATGCTCGGACTCTCCGAGACCGGCATCCTGCGCTGGGTGGTCCTCCCGCAGGCGACCCGGCTGATCCTGCCGCCCACCGGCAACCAGTTCATCGGCATGCTCAAGACCTCGGCACTCGCCTCCGTCGTCAGCGTCCAGGACCTGATGCTCACCGCCCAGCGGCAGGCCGCAGCCGACTTCGACTACGTCGGCTCCCTCGGCGCCGCCGCCGTCCACTACCTCGTCCTCACCACGGTGTTCACGCTCGCGCTGCGGCAGGTGGAGCGACGCCTCGACGTCGGACGGCGCGCCTCGGCCCGCCGCGCCGCCGCTCTCCCCGCCGCCGCCTCCACCGGTACGGCGGCCGTCGACCCGGTGGCCCGATGACCGGCCCGAGGAACGCGATGAACTCGACGAACGCGGTGAACGCGACGAACGCGACGAACGCGGGGACGACCACCGCCACCGAGGCCGGAGACCGTACCGGAAAGGGCACCGCCATGAGCACCACCGCACCGGGTACCGCCGTGACCCCCAAGGGCAGGACCGTCCTCGTGGCCGAGAACCTGGGCCGCAGCTACCACGGGAACCCCGTGGTCAGCGGGGTGGACCTGACCATTCCGGCCGGCCAGACCGTCGCCGTCCTCGGCCCCTCCGGCGCCGGCAAGTCCACCATGCTGCGGTGTCTCGCCGGGCTCGAACCCCTGGAGACCGGCAGCGTCGGCTTCCAGGGCGAGCTGCTCTCGAAGGCGGGCGCCAGACCCCGCTCGGTCGGCGGCCGGATCGGCATGGTCTTCCAGCAGTTCAACCTCTTCCCCCATCTCACCGCCGCCGAGAACATCGCACTCGCCCCCGTCCGGGTGCGCGGCATGTCCCGGCAGCGGGCCCGGCAGGAGGCGCACGCCCTGCTGGAGCGGGTCGGACTCGCCGAGCGCGCGCACCACTATCCGTACGAACTCTCCGGCGGCCAGCAGCAGCGCGTCGCCATCGCCCGCGCCCTCGCCATGAGCCCGGAGCTGATGCTCTTCGACGAGCCCACCTCGGCGCTCGACCCCGAGTTCACCCGCGAGGTCCTCGCCGTCATGCGGGACCTGGCCGGAAGCGGGATGACCATCGTCGTCGTCACCCACGAGATGGGGTTCGCCCGGCAGAGCGCCGACCGGGTGGTGTTCATGGCCGACGGCCGGATCGTCGAGGACGGACCCGCCGAAACCCTCTTCCAGGCGCCCCGGCAGGAGCGCACCCGCGCCTTTTTCGAGCAGACCCTCGGAGCCTAGGACATGACCATCCCACCCCCCACGGGACGTGTGGGCGCCCCCCGCCGGAACGCCCCCGGGAGCCTGCGCAAACAGGACTGGGCCTACCAGCAACTCCGCGAACGCATCCTCACCGGCGCCCTGGCCCCCGGCGAACAGCTCAGCCAGGAGGCCCTCGCCACCGAACTCGGCATCAGCCGGGGCCCGTTGCGCGACGCCCTCTCCCGGCTGGTCGCCGAGCACCTGGTCGTGGACCGCCCGCACCAGAAGTCCGTCGTCGCGGAGGTCTCCGCCACCGACGCCCGCGACATCTACAACGGGCGCGCCGCCCTGGAGAGCGTCCTCGCGGCGGCCGCCGCCCAGGCCTCCAGCGGCGAACGCGGCGCCCTGGCCGCCGACTTCGGGCTGCTGCTGGAGCGCCAGCGGATCGCCGTCTCGCTCGGTGACACCGCGCAGGTACGCCTGCTCGACCGGCGGTTCCACGACGCCGTCTACGCCCTGGCGGCCATGCCCGCCACCCTCGCCGCGCTCGACCAGCTCCGCGCGAAGAGCGACCGCTATGTCGCGCTCTATCTGGCCGACGCCCACCGCGCGCAGGTCTCGGTGGACGAACACACCGCCATCCTCGACGCCGTCCTCGACGGCGACGGCACCCGCTCGGCCGCGCTCACCCGCGCCCATGTCCTGGGCGGGCTCACCACCCTGACCGGCTCCATCGACCGGGACCCCGCAGGACGCCAACCCGCCGCTCTCTCCGGCCCCTTGGATCTCTCCGCCCCCCTGGACCCCTCCGCCCCCTTGAACCCGCCCGGCCCGGCCGGCCACCCGGCCCCCTCCGACCGCCCCGTATCCCAGTGAGGTACCCCACCGTGACCACCGTGCACCCCCAGCCCGAGGCCATCGCCCGACTCGCCCTGCCGGAACACACCGAACGGCTCGGCATGTCCGTGCGCGACGCCGAACGCCAACTGGAGAACGGCCCGGGGCCCGCCGCCCTCCTCGACGCCACCTACGCCGACACCCACCGCTTCCCGGCCCCCGACTGGGCGCTGCCCACCTTCACCGCCGCCGCCGGCGGTGACGGCATGACATACACGCCCTACCGGGGCGACCACGCCGTACGCGAGGCCGTCGCGCACAATGTCTCCACCGGGCTCGGCATCCCCGCCTCCGGGCCGGCCGATGTGATCCTCACGCCCGGCACCCAGGGCGCCCTGTTCACCGCGCTCGCCGCGATCCTCTCCCCCGGCGACCTGGTCCTGCTGCCCGACCCCGACTACCTCTCCACCGAGCGGATGCTCCGCTACTTCGGCGCCCGGGTCCGGCGTATCCCGATGGTCTGGCCGCACGAGTCCGGCGACGGGGCGAGGACCCGGCCCACCCTCGACCTCCAGGCACTCGCAGACGCCGCCGCCGAAGGGCCCCGGCTGATGGTCTTCTCGCACCCCAACAACCCCACCGGCGCGATCTACGGGGCGGAGACCGTCGAAGCCATCGCCGGCCTCGCCCGCCGCCACGACTTCACCGTCATAGCCGACGAGCTGTACTGCCGGCTCGTCTACGAGGGCGAGACCTTCCACCACCTCGCCGCCCTCGACGGCATGGCCGACCGTACCGTCACCCTGCTCGGCCCCTCCAAGACCGAGTCCCTCTCCGGGTACCGGCTCGGCGTGGCGGTCGCGCCCCGCGCCCTGGTCGACGCGATGGAGGACGTCCAGTCCTGCACCGCGCTGCGCGCCCCCGCCTACGCCCAGCATCTGCTGGCCCGCTGGATAGCCGACGACGGCGACTTCCTCGACCGGCGGCTCGTGGAGTACCAGGCGCTGCGCGACACCACCGTGAAGAAGATCAACGCCTCGTCCGTGATGCGGGTCAACGCGAGCTACGGCACGGCCTATCTCTTCCCCGAGGTCCTGACCGGCGCGAGCGACCAGGCGGTGGCCCTCGCGCTCAAGGAACACGCCGGGGTCGTCGTCAACCCCGGCTACCAGTTCGGCCTCGCGGGGAGCGGCCGGATGCGGCTCTGCTTCGCCCAGGAGGAGACCGTCTGGGACGCCGCGCTCGACCGGATGATCGAGGTCCTGGGCGCACTGGACCCGGCGTGAGCGGGCCGCTCGGCGGGGTGGCCACCGGGGCGGTTCCCGGACCGGTGGCCGAGGTACGGTACGGCGTCCTCGGCCTCCCCCTGCGCACCCCGCTCCGCCACCACGCGGTGGACACCACGGAACTGACGGAGGTGTTCCTCCGGGTACGGCTCGCCGACGGTACGACCGGCTGGGCCGAGACCCGGGGCAACGGCGCCTACGCCACCCACCACACGGCGTCCTCCATCACCGCCGCTCTCACCGCCCTCCCGCCGCTCACCGCCCCGTCCTGGGCCGACCCGCTCGCCCTCGCCGCCACCCTGGCCACCCACTGCCCGCCCGCCGCCGCCCTCCTGGACATCGCCTGCCGCGACGCCCGGGCCCGCGCCCGGGGCCTGCCGCTCTGGGCGACGCTCCGCGAGGCGGGGGGCTCCGGGCCCGCGCCCGGCCAGGGTGCCGGGGCCGTCCCCGTCCCCCTCGTACCTCCCCTCGTACCCCCGCTCGTCCCGCCTCCGCCGCTGCCGACGCACGCCCCGGTCGGGTTCGGCACCCCCGAGGAGGGCGCCGCGCTGGCCGCCGAGGCCGTGGCGGCCGGGTTCCGGCGGGTGAAGATACGGGTCGGGGGAGACCCGGAGCGCGACCGGGCCCGGGTGCGCGCCATCCGCGACGCCGTCGACCGGGCCGCGGGCCCCGGGGCCGTCGTCCTCGCCGCCGACGCCAACGGCGGCTGGGACGTGCCCACCGCCCGGGCCGCCGCCCGGTGGCTCGCCGGTCTCGGCACCGCCTGGCTGGAACAGCCCGTGCCCCCGGGCGACCTGGCGGCGCTGGCCGCCGTACGCGCGGACTCGCCCGTGCCCGTCTGGGCCGACGAATCGGTGCGCGACGCGGCCTCCGTGCACGCCGTCGCGGACGCGGGCGCCGCCGACGGCGTCCACCTCAAACTGGAGAAGGCGGGCACCGTGGCGGCGCTGGCCGAGGCCGTCGGCGCGGCCCGCGCCCGTGGACTCGCCGTCGGCCTCGGCCAGATGGACTGCGGCCGGCTCGGCTGCGCCACCACCGCGCATCTCGCCGCGGGGCTCGGCATCGAGACCGCCGAACTCTGGGGCTGCGCCCACCTCGCCCGCGACGTCACCGAGGGCATCGCCCTGCACCGGGGCGCCGTCCACCTCCCCGCAGCGCCGGGCCTCGGTGTACGGGTCGACGTGGACCCCCGCACCCTGACCCCGGTGGCCGGCGCCCCCGCACCACCTTCCCCGACCCCAGCAAGGACACCCTCCCCATGACCACCACGGACACCCCCACCCCCGACGCGACCCCCGACGCCTCCTCCGGCCCGACCGCCGCCCCTGCCTCCGGGACCGGCACCGTCCCCGGCCCGGCGGCCTCCCTCGTCTCCGGGACCGGCGCCTCCTCCGGCCCGGCGGCCTCCGTTGTCTCCGGGACCGACGCCGTCTCCGCGCCCGTCGACGTGCTCGCCCTGCTCACCGCCCTGGTCTCCTGCGACTCGACCACCCCGACCGGCGAGGAGGAGTCCACCGCCGCGCTCCTCGGCGCCGCGCTCTCCGGCGCGGGTTTCGCCGTGGAGACCAACCGGCTCGCGCCCGGCCGGGTCAATCTGACCGCGCGCCGCCGGTTCGGGCCCGGCGGGCCCGTCCTCATGCTCAACTCCCACCTGGACGTGGTCCCGGCCGGCGGCGGCTGGACCACCCCGCCGTTCACCCCCACCCTGCGCGACGGCCGGCTGTACGGCCGGGGCACCGCCGACGCCAAGGGGCCGCTCGCCGCCATGGCGTGTGCCGCGATCGAGGTGGCCCGGGCCGCCGAAGCGGGCACCGGGCCCGTACGCGGGGAACTCGTCTTCTCCGCCGTCTCCCAGGAGGAGGGCGACTCGCTGGGCGCCCGTACCCTCGTACCGCTGCTGGCGGGGGAGGGCCGGCTGCCCGACGCCGTGATCGTCGGGGAGCCCACCGGGATGCGGCTGCTCACCGCGCACAAGGGCTCGGTCCGCCCGGTCGTCGAGGTCGTCGGACGGGCCGCGCACGCCGCCAACCCCGGCGAGGGCGTCAACGCCGTGACCGCCGCCGCACCGCTGCTCGTCCTCCTGGAGCGGTACGCGGCCGGGCTCGCCGACCGGGGCCACCCGCTGCTCTCCGCGCCCACCTGCACCCCCGTACTGATCGAGGGCGGCGAGGCGCCCAACGCGGTCCCCGAACGGTGCCGGATCACCCTGGACCGGCGGCTGCTGCCCGGGGAGACCCCGGAGTCCGTCATCGCGGAAGTCGACGCGGTCCTGGCGGAGTTCAACGCGAGTGCGAGTGCGAGTGCGAATGCGGATGCGAGTGCGGCGGGCGTAGGGGACGGGCACGGCGCGTACGCCTCCGTCGTGGCGTGCGCCCCCAGCACCGGAGGCCCCTCCGAGACCCCGGGCGACCACCCCTTCGTCGCGCTCTGCCGCCGGGTACTGGCGGACGCGGGCGCCGACGACACCCTGGGCGGACTCACCGTCAACTGCGACATGACGCACTTCCGGGCGGCCGGCGTCCCGGCCCTGGTCTGCGGCCCCGGCCGGCTTGAGGTCATGCACGCCGTCGACGAACACATCGCCGTCGACGAACTGACCGGCTCCGTCGACCTCTACCGGGCGATCCTCCTGGCGGCGCTCGCGGGCGTGCCGGGGGAGCGGACCGCCCCCGGTACGGCCGACGGCGCGGGGCCGCTATGGGGCTGACCATCGCCCTCGGCCAGGCGCCCAGCGTCCCCGGGGACCTCACGGCCAACCTCGGCCTCGCCGCGCGGCTGGCCGCCGAGGCGGGGCGGCGCGGGGCGCGGGTGCTCGCGCTGCCCGAGCTCTTCGCCTGCGGATACGACCCGGCGGCGGTCCGGGCCGACCCCGGCGGCCACTGCCTGACCCCGCCGCCCGACGGCACCCGCCCCGCCCCCGGCTCGCCGCTCGCGCCGCTGGCCGGGGCGGCGGCCGCCGCCGGGGTCTGGGTCCTCCTCGGCGCCGCCGTGGCCACCGGGGGACGGCCGCACAACGCCCTCCTCGTGCTCGACCCGGATGGCGCCGTACGCGGCCACTACGGCAAGGCCCACCTCTGGCAGGACGAGCGCGCCGCCTTCGACCCCGGCACCGGGCTCGTCCTGATCGAGGAGAGCGGCGTCGTCCTCGGGCTCGGCATCTGTTACGACGCCGGGTTCCCCGAACTGACCCGCGCCTACGCCCGGGCGGGCGCCCACGCCGTCCTCTTCGGCTCGGCGTTCGCCACCGGCCCGACCGCGTACCGCTACGGCGTCTACCACCCGGCCCGCGCGGTCGAGAACACCCTCACCGTCCTCGCCGTCAACGCGGTCGGCGACCTCGCGGGGGAGCACTACTTCGGCCGCAGCGGCGCGTGGGGCCCGGACGGCCGGCCGCTCGCCCGCTGCGCCGACGACATCGCCGAACTGCGCCTCGTCACCGTCTCCGCCGGGGCGTGCGCCGAGGCGCGGCGCGCCCTGCCGTACCTCACCGACCTCCGCACCGATCTGCTGGGCCACGCCCCCATGCCCCCGTACACCCGTCTCTCCGTCCCGACCCCAGGAGCCCTCCATGCCCCCTGTCTTCCCCGCGACTGAGTACGACCGGCGGCTCACCGCCCTGCGCGCCACGCTCAAGGAGAAGGAGCTGGACGCCGTCGTCGTGCACACCCCGGAGAACGTCTGCTACCTCTCCGGCCACGCCACCCCCGGCTACTACACGTACCAGTGCCTGATCGTCACCGCCGACGGAGAGGCGGCCCTGCTCATGCGGGAGACCGAGACCGTCAACGCCGCCGAGACCACCTACTTCGAACGGATCACCGGCTTCCCGGACAGCGCGGACCCGGTCCTGGCGACCACCGAGCTGCTCGCCGAAGTCGCCCCCGGCGCACGGGCGGTCGGCGTCGAGGCGCGCTCCTGGTTCCTGCCGCCCGAGCCCTACGCGCGGCTCGGCGCGCTGCTGGCCGGGGCGGGCGCCCGGGTGACCCCCGTCGACGACGCGCTGGCGGCGGCCCGGCTGATCAAGTCGCCGCTGGAGATCGAGCAGATCAGGGCCGCGGGGCGGGCCACGAACGCGGGCATGGCCGCGGCGGCCGACGCCGCCGTTCCCGGCGCGTCCGAACGCGATGTGGCCGCCGCCGCGTTCGGCGGGCTCGTCGCCGCCGGCTCCGAGTACTTCGGCATGGAGCCGTTCGTCGCCTCCGGGCCGCGCGCCGGCACCATCCACGCGAGCTGGACCGACCGGGTCATCGGCGCGGACGAGGCCGTCCTGCTGGAGATGTCCGCGACCACCGGACGGTACAACGCCCCCCTCATGCACACCGTCTGGACCGGCGAGCTGACCGGCGAGGCCGCCGCGATGGCCGCCGCCTGCGCCGCCGCGCGGGACGCCGCCCTCGCCGAGGTGGTGCCGGGCGGCTCCCCGGCGGCCGCGCACGCCGCGTGCAAGGCGGCCATCGCGGACGCGGGCCTCGCCCACACGTACCGCAAGCGCAGCGGCTACTCGGTCGGAATCGCCTTCGCACCGGACTGGGGCGAGGGCCACCTGCTCTCCCTGGGCGAGAACGAACAGCGCCTGTTCGCCCCCGGCATGGTGGTCCACGTCGTCCCGACGCTCCGGCTGCGGGACACCGCGGGGATCGGCTTCTCGGCGACCGTCCTGATCACCGACACCGGCCACGAGGTCCTCACGGCCTGCGCCACGGGGCCGGCCCGGTGACCGGCCCGGTGACCGGGCCGACGACCGGGCCGACGACCGAGGGGAGCGCGCCGGACGTCCCCGCGCACGGCGCCCCGGTGCCGGGCGTGCCCGCGGACGGTGCCCCGGTGCCGGGCGTGCCGGTGCAGGGTGCACCCGCGCCGGAGCAGGGCGCCTCTTTGTCGGACGGCGTTCCCGTGCCGGGCGCGCCAGGGGCGGGCACCCCTTTGCCGGGCGGCGTTCCCCTGCCGGAGGGCACCCTCCTGCCGGACGCGCCCGTTCCGGCGGGGGAGTACGCCGCCGCGCGGGTGGCCGGCGGGCTGGTCTTCACCGCCGGGTTCACCCCGCGCGCCGGCGGGGCCGTGCTCGCCGCCGGGATCCTCGGCGCGGGGCTCTCCGTCGAGGACGCGCGGCCCCTCGCCGCGCTCGCGGCCGAGCGAGCCGTCACCGCGGCGCGGGAGGCGGCGGCCGAAGCGGGGGTACGGCTCGGGCCCGCGCTCTCCCTGACGGTCCATCTCGCCGCCACGCCCGGCTTCACCGGGCACAGCCGGGTCGCCGACGGCGCGGGCGCCCGCCTCCGCGCCCTGCTGCCGGGCCCGCCCCCGGCCCGTACCGCCGTCGGCGTGGCGAGCCTGCCGTCCGGCGCGCCGGTCGAGGTCACGCTGGTGCTCGCCACGGAACCCGGGGAGGCGGCCCCGGAGTCGGCCGGGCCCGGGGAAACCTAGCGGGCACACTGCCGTCACCGCGCCGCCCACCTCCGCGCTCACCGCCGTCGGCTCGGGCCTGATCGGCGTCGGCGTCGTTCGTGATCGCCCCGGCTGTCCGTAGGCGCGCGCTCAGGAAGACCGGGAGAACCGGTGAGCGGCGACGGCCAGAGCGGTGGCGCAGAGCGTGGCGGTGATGCCGAGCTCGGCGAGGGGGGAAACGGGCCAGCCGGCCCAGTGCGGTCCGGTGGCCGGGGAGTGTGTGGGGAGGGCGGCGGCGACGGCCTGGCGGAGGAGGTCGACCGAGTAGGTGAGGGGGTTGAGGAGCGTGACGGTGGCCAGCCAGGGGGGCAGTGCGGTGAGCGGGAACATCGCGCCGGACAGAAAGAGCATGGGCATCAGGGCGAAGCTGAGGATCGCCTGGAATGCCTGGACCCGGCGGATGGTCACGGCGGCGACCGCGCCCGCCGCGGTGAGGGCGAGTGCGGTCAGGGCCAGTTCCGCGGTGAGGACGGTGAACAGGCGGAGGTCGTAGGGGATGCCGGCGGTCCCGGCCAGGGCGAGGACAAGGGCACCCTGGCAGGTGGCGACGGCGGCGCCGCCGAGGCATTTGCCGAGCAGGAGGCTGGCGCGGTGCACGGGGGCGACGAGCATCTCCCGCAGGAAGCCGACTTCGCGGTCCCAGACGATCGATACGCCGGCGGCGATGGCCGGTCCCTGGACGGTCATCAGGAGGATGCCGGGGAAGAGGTAGGTGCGGTAGCTGGTGCCGATGGCGGTGCCGTGCAGGACTGTGCCCAGTCCGGTGCCCAGGACCAGCAGGTACACGACGGGCTGGACGAGGGCGACGGCGATACGGCTCGGACTGCGCCACAGGTGGAGCATCTCGCGCTGCCAGACGACGCGGACCGCGCGTGCTTCGTGGGCGAGCCGCCGGCCGGCGGGCGCAGCGGGTGCGGTGGTGTGGGCGGGGATGGTGGCCGTCATGTGTCCGGTTCCCTGTTGCGTCGCGCGTGCGGTCATGCCTCGGTGTCGTTGCCGGTGTCGCGCATACTGCGGCCGGTGTGGTGCAGGAAGACGTCGTCCAGGCTGGGGCGGGTGACGGTCACGGAGATGACGGGCACTCCCAGTTCGGTGCAGAGCCAGGGCACGGTGGCTGCTCCGTCGCTCACGTGGACGCGCAGGCCACCCGGTGCGGGGCCGGCGTGGAGGCCGAACCGTTCCTCCAGGGCGCGGCGGGCGGCGTGGTCGTCGGCGGTGTGCAGGTGGATGGTGTCGTCGCCGACAGCGGCTTTGAGCGCGGCGGGTGTGCCCTGGGCGACGATACGGCCGTGGTCGATGATGGCGATGCGGTCACACTGCTCGGCTTCGTCCAGATAGTGGGTGGTCAGGAACAGCGTGGTGCGGGCTTCGCGGCGTACCTGGTGCAGGTGGTCCCACAGGTGGATGCGGGTCTGGGGATCGAGTCCGATGGTGGGTTCGTCGAGGAAGAGCAGGTGGGGGGTGTGGAGCAGGCCACGGGCGATCTCCAGGCGGCGTTTCATCCCGCCGGAGAAGGTCCGCACCAGGCTGCGGCGCCGGTCGGCCAGGCCGATGAGGCCGAGGAGTTCGGCGGCGCGGGTGCGGGCCTGGCGGTGGGGGACGCCGTAGAGGTGGGCGTGGAAGAGAAGGTTCTCCTCGGCGGTCAGCTCGGGGTCCACGGTGAGGTCCTGGAAGACCAGGCCGATACGGCGGCGGACCTGGGCGGGATGGCGGGTGACGTCGAGGCCGGCGATCTCCGCCCGGCCGGCGGTGGGCCGGGCCAGTGTGGTCAGTATGGCGATGGTGGTGGACTTGCCGGCGCCGTTGGGGCCGAGGAAGGCGAAGGTCTCACCGGGCGGGACCGTCAGGTCGATGCCCCGGACGGCCGCCACCCCGGCGTACGTCTTGCGCAGGCCCCGGGCCAGAACGGCCGGGGGCGCGGTGTCGGTCATGGCTGCTCTGCCCGGACCGGGACGGTCATGATGGGGTGGTAGTGGTCGGCCGTGGGGGGTTCGCCGACGGGCCTGCCCTCCGCTTCCACCCAGGCGTGGGCCCGGAAGGGGTCGGTACGGACACCGGTGCACCAGGTGGGCCACACGCCGCGTGCCCGGCAGAGCAGGGCGGTGGCGAGGGAGCGGGGCAGACAGCCTTCTCCGGCGCAGCGGGCGCTGACCGCGACGACCGCCCGGCGGGCGGCGAGCGCCTGCTCGGCAGTGGCGGACCGGGCGCCCCGGCGGGCCAAGTGCAGCAGCGTACGGATGCGCCGGGGCGGCAGCCGGGCGATGCCGAAGGCCAGGACGACGGCGATCAACGGCAGCGTGCGCTGCCGCAGCGGAAGACGTACCCGTGACTCGGGGGCGAAGGGAATACTCACGATGCCACCAGCCGGGCCGTGGCCAGGGACGCCAGCACGGCCTGGACGTCGGCTTCGGCCTGCTGCGCGGACAGCTCCGGGTAGCGGGCTGCGAGTTCGGCCGCGGCGTCCTCCGGGGCCGATCCTCGCAGCAGGGAGCGCACGATCAGGGCTGCGGTGGGGTTGAGGTTGAAGTACTTGCCGCGGCGTTCGTCGAGCAGCGCCATGCCGCCGTCGGTGTCGGCGCAACTGACATAGGAGTGGAAGGCGAAACTCATCGCGGTCCTCCGGCGGCCACGGTCAGGGGAAGGGCTTTGCGGTCGTGCTGCGCGCGCAGCCACATCTCGCACCCCAGCGTCGGCAGGAGCTGGGTGTGCAAGGTGTCGTCGGGGTAGCCGCGCAGCGCGGCGCGCAGTCGGCCGGCGTCGATCAGTCCGGCGTCCGCCAGTGCCGGGGTGTCGAACAGTTCCAGCAGCTCACCGCGGTGGCGGCGGATCGCGCCGTAGAAGTCCACACCGGCCTCGCCCTTGGTGGTACGGGCCAGCAGTTCCGCGGGCACGGTGCCGCGCATCGCCTCGGTCAGCAGCGGCTTGTAGCCGGTCAGCACCATGCGCTCGTCCAGCCGGACCGACAGCGCGGCCTCGATGACCGCGTCGTCGTGGAACGGAGTGGCGTAGCCGATGCCCAGACGGTCGGTCGTCATCTGGTCCATCTGCCGCATCGCATTCCCTCCGTAGCGCAGGTATTGCAGCACCTGATGCAGCGACCGGTACGGGGACAGCGCGGTGGGGGCGTGCGCTGCGGCCTCACGCAGACGGGAGGCCACCGTCTCCACCGCGGCGGGGGTCGCCCAGGGCGGCATGCGCAGCGCTGCCTCCCATCCCCTCTGCGGTGTGCCGGGCCCGGGCGCCGCCCGGGTCAGGCACTGCGCGCTCGCGGCCAGTTCCGCGGCGAAGGGCGTACGGTCGCCCAGGGCCCGCAGCAACGGCCACAGTGGCTGGCGCCGGAAGGTACGGCGACGCCGTACCACGCCCAGCGCCGCCCCCGGGCGCGAGCGCACGAGATCGTGCAGAAACGACGGCACCGGCGTGAACAGTTCGTCACCCCCGCCACCGCACAGATGCAGTCGCGACCCCCGCGCCGCCATCCGGGTCAGCCCGTCCACCAGCCGGGCCCGGTCGCGCACCCACCCCCCTGGCTCCTCGGTGGCCCACCCCGCCGTGTCGCACACGCCGTCGAACCAGGCCGGCACCTCGTCACAACCGAGGCTCACCTGCTCCGAGGGCGACAGAGCTCGCGCTGCCCGGCGCGCCCACACCTCGTCGTCATTGGCCGGGTCCATTGACTGCCAGGTGTAGGTGACCAGTCGGGCCGGGCCCCGCGCGGCCAGGAAGCACAGACTCGTGGAATCCAGCCCGCCGGACAGGTCCGCGCTGACCGTCCCGCCGCCCGCCGTGCACGCCCCCACCGCGGCGGCCAGCGCGGCGCCCACCAGCGGGGCACCCTCGGCAAGGGACGCGGCCGGCTCGGGAGGCGTCCACCACCGCGCGGTGCGGTCGGTGCCGTCGGATTCCAGGATCAGGCAGTCGTCGGGCCGCACGCCGGACACCCCCCGCCACATCCCCTGTTCCTCCAGCGGATAATTGACCAGCGGCATCGCCATGCGCAGCGCGACGGCCTCGTCGTCGACATCAGCCTGTGTGGCCGAGGCAAGTACGCCCGCCCGGTCGGCGGCCACCGCCACCCCCGCCAGACGGGCGCGGAAAACGCGGCGGTTGCCCGAGGCGGTGCCCCGCACCCGCACGCGTCCGTCGACCGACGTCACCAGGTGGAAACTGCCCGCCACACCGGCGGCGAGCCGTTCGACCCGCCCGGGATCGCCCCCTGCCTCCGCCAGTCGCCTGGACACCTCCTGGCCGTCGGCAGTGTGCCGCCCGATCAGCACGGCCCGGGCCGCCCCCGCGCGCCCGAAAGCCACCTCGTGATCGGCCCACTCGCCCATCAGCCATGGACGCCCCGAGGCGTGATCGATCACCCGCGACGCCGGGGGCCTCAGCATCCGTGCGGCGCCCGCGGCCGCATCGGCGTCCGGGAACACAACGAACCACATTCCGCCCGCCCCAATGAAAAAGGTCCTGTCCGGTGGAAAAATAAGCGGTACGGCGGCACAGGCCGCCGTACCGCTCCTATACCAGAACCGGGAAATACGGAAACAAGACCGAACCGGTCGACAATAGTCACCAGTCACCGCGCGGCTGAAGGTCCTTGCCGCAACTGGCCCCACCCCGGTGCTTCGCTGTCCGCCCACAGCTCACGGAGCGAAGCGGTTGAACGGCGGGGTCCCGCCGTCCGGGAAGTAGCCGATGGTCTCACCCAGCGTCAATTCGGCGTACTCGCCGACCTCCACCACCGTGGGAACCTCGTACACCTCGGACGTGTTCTCCATAAAAATCACCCCTCTCGTCGAGATCGATCTTTCGCTCACAAACGACCATACGCCGGAGAAATGCCGGAGGCCATAGCTGGAAAATCATTGACCCCAAAGAGGGAACCCTCCCAATATTGTCAATTATTCTCATTATCAAAAGCCGGGCGGCGGCTGCGGAAGGCGTGCGGGGTCTCGCCGGTGACGCGGCGGAAGACCCGGCTGAAGTACGCGCGGTCCCGGAACCCCACCGAGCGGGCGACGCTGTTGATGGGGTCGTCGGTGTGGCGCAGCCGGATCCCGGCGCGCTGGATCCGCAGCCGGGTCAGGTACTCCCACACCGTCACCCCGTAGTGCTCGTGGAAGAGCCGCCCCAGATGGTCCGCGCTCACCCCGGCGGCCTCCGCGATCTGCCAGCGCGAGATCCGGTGCCGGTAGTGCTCGTACAGGAAGACCAGCGCCGCGTTGACCGGCGCCCCGGAGCGGGCCGGCCCCGGCGGGCGCTCCCGGGCCGTACGGGCCAGCAGGGCGGCGGCCCCCGCCGGGCCGAGCACCGCGTGGTCCAGCAGGAGCAGCGCCCGGTGCGGCCCGGCCCGGCGGGCGTCGGCCGAGGTGAAGCCCTGGTCGCTGAGGACGACGACGGGGCAGGGCGCGCCCGCGCTGTCGTGGTGCAGATGGTCCACCACGTCGAGCGCGTGCATGTCCGGCAGGGTCCGCTCCAGCAGGAGCAGCGCGGGCGGCTCCTCGGCGACCAGCGCCAGCACCGTCGTACCGTCCGGCGCCATCCGCAGCGGGTGGTCGGGGAGCGCCGCGCCCACCAGCCGCCCGCACTCCTTGCGGGAGTGCTCCGAGGCGGCGACGGCGATCACCGGCTGGCGCAGCCCGGCGGGGCGCAGCGCCCTGAGCGTACGGGAGAGATCCTGGCCCTCGGCGCCCAGCAGCAGGAACGGGGTGCGGCGGAGCCGGGGATGGTCGTGGAGGTGCTGGGCGGCCGGCCAGCCGCCGGGGCCGGGGGCGGCGGTGTCCCAGGCGACGGCGGCCGGCGCGGCCTCCTCCACCAGGGCGTCGATCAGGGCGTCGAGGTCGTCGTCCGGGGCGAGCGGACGGAGCCGCAGGCCGTGCCGGGCGGCCAGCCCCCGCACCTCGGGACCCGGCTCCCCCGGGGTGACCACCAGCACCGTGGCGCCCGGCTCCGCGGTGGCCACCGGCGGGTGGCCCCCGGGCGTGGGCAGCGGCAGGTCGAGTACGAACCGGGGCCGGGCCCCCGCCTCCTCGACGAGCAGCGAACCGCCGTGCACCATGGCCAACCGCCGCGCCGCCGCCACCCCGATCTCCGCGGCCCGCACCCCGGCCCCCGCCCGGCCCCGCCCCGCGCCGGCTTCCCGGTCCTCAAGGGAGGCCGCGGCGGACCCTGCCCGGGCCCCGGGCCCTGCCCCCTGAGCCTCGCCCGCCTCCGACTCCGCGACAGTCACCGTGATCCGGACCGTCGCGGGCCCCGGCCGGGCCGCCAGCGTGACGCGTCCGTCCGCCCCCGCGTAGGTGTCCGCCGCCGCCAGGAGATGGGCGACGAGCTGGCCGAACCGGTCCGCGTCCACCGGGATCGCGGGGAGCCGCCCCGGCACCGCCGCCGTCCGGCGCCCCCGGCCCGCCGCGCCGGAGGGCGACGGCGCCGCCGGGCCGGACGGTGACGGCGCCGCCGGTCCTGCCGTATCCGCGCCCCGTGCCAGGAACGCCTCGAACGCCCGCGTCAGCAGCGGCGCCGGATCGTGGAGACGGGGGGCCAGATGGGGGCCGTCCGTCTCGGCGCGGGAGAGGGCCAGGAGGTTGTCGATCAGGCGGAGCAGATGTGCCGCGTCCGTGCGGACCCGGGCCGGCGCGGCGCCCGGGGCCGTTCCCGTGTGCCTCAGCATGGTCTCCACCGGGGTACGCAGCTCGTCGGTGACCTGGTCCAGGAGGCGGGTCTTGAAACGGCTCGCCTGCTCCGCCGCGTCCCGCGCCCTGCGGACCTCGTCGAAGAGGCGTATCCCCTTCAGCGCCGCGCTGATCTGATCACCGAGCGCCCGGTACAACGACCCCGCCCGCCCCGCCTCCCGGGCGCCGCCCGCGTCGAAGACCGCGAAGCCGAGGTGGTCGTCACCGACATGGAGCGGCTCCAGTACGAGGGTGAAGCGCCCCCCGTCCGGCAGCAGCGGATCGGGCAGCAGCAACGCCGCCGGAAACACCGCGTCGGCGAACGCCGCCCCCCGGCCCCGCGCGGGCGCTCCCTCCGGCGCGGGCCGCTCACCCCTGGCCCGCGCGGCCGGCTCCTCCGGCACGAGACGGTCGCCCCGGGGCAGCAGCACCCGGGCCAGTCCGCGTACCGGCCGTTCCGCGCGGCGCCAGGACTCGTCGTGGAGGACCAGCCGGCACCTCGGCATGCCCGCGCCCGCGGTGTGGCGCTCCAGTATCTCGGTGAGCGCCTCCACCTCCACCACGGTCGTCAGCTCCGTCCCCAGCTCCCGCAGCCGCTGTTCCCGCTGGGCCTGGGTCCACCGTTCGTACTCCAGCAGCCGGTGTGCCTGCTCGGCCACCATCAACCGGGCCTGCCCCAGGAGGAGTTCGCCCCGGGCCCGGTGGGCGGCGGGCAGTGCCGCGACGACCGGGCCCCGGATCCGCGCCAGCGCCCCGTCCCAGGCCGCGACATCCTCGGGCGTACGGACATCCGTGGACACCAGCCGCTCCAGCAGCGGCAGGAACACCTCGCCGCCGTCGCCCGTGTCGCCCCCGTCGACCGCGTCGCCGCCCGGCGGCGCGGAGCGGGCCGGCAGTGTGTCGGTGTGGAACGCCGTGGCCAGCCCCGGAGCGGCCCGGGGCAGCGGCGCGAACAGGGCCGCCAACAGCCCCGCGAGCGACCGGGCGCCGACGGCCGGACGCGACGGCACCGCCGCCCCGGCCCCCGGCCCGTCCCGGCCCGGCACGGCCAGCGGCGACCGGCAGCCGCAGGAGCGGCGTACCACCAGCGTCCCCGGCACCGCCGTACGCGCGGGCGGCGGCGTCCCGCGCACCCGGGCCACCAGTGTCTCCACCGCCAGCGCGCCCAGCTCGGCGAAGGGCAGCGCCACCGAGGTCAGCGGCGGGTCGGAGAGCCGGGCCTCGGGCGAGTCGTTGAAGCCGACGACCGCCACCTCCTGCGGCACCCGCACCCCGCGCGCCCGCAGGAACCGCAGCGCGTCCGCCGCCAGCACGTCGCTGCACGCCACCACCGCGTCGAAGTCGACGCCCGGCACCAGGCCCCGCGCCTCGATCAGCACCCGCATCGCCGCCGCGCCCGCCCCCGCGGTGAACCCCACCGCCGCGCAGGACAGGGCCCGTTCGTGCGGAATCCGGTGGCGGCGGAGCGCGGCGACATAGGCGCGGTACCGCTCCTGGGAGACCGGGTTGGCCAACGGCCCCCGGATACAGGCCGGCCGGCGCCGGCCGTGGTGGACGACCAGATGCCCGACCGCCTCCCGCATCCCCGCGTACGAGTCCACCGAGAGGGTGTCCTCCTCGCCGCTGAGCGGCTGGTTGAGGCTGACCACGGGCAGCCGAGCCAACTGCCGTACCAGGCGCTCGGCGCGCTCGCCCGGGGCGGGCAGACCGAGGGTGGAGCTCCAGCACACGACGCCGTCCAGCCGTGCGGGCCCCACCAGTTCGTAGAGCGCGCTGCGCGGCACGTCACCGTGGCGCAGCGGCCCGCCGGGGAAGCAGATCAGGTTCACATCGCTCCGCTCGGCGGCGGCGAGCGCGCCCGACCAGAGTGTGGCGCCGACCCCCAGATGGATGTTGGCGGTGACCAGCCCGATGGTCGGACGCCGGTCACCGGGTGGGTCGTCAGCCATGGGGATGCCTCGCTCACCGGCGCGTGCCGTCCGCCGTCCGCCTCCCCGCGCCTCGCGGGCCCCGGGAAACGTAGACGAGGGTACGGGCCGGGGCAAGACCGGCGGCGTGGTTCCCGCGGGTCCTGCCCCGGCCCGTGGCCCGGGAGCGCCGTACGGTCAGATCTTGCCGACGCCCGCGCCCGAGGTCACCGACGCCTTGACGGACGAGGAGGACTCGGCCGAGTAGCTGTACGGGACGGACGCCACGCTGCCACCGGTCTGCCCGGCCGTGGAGTTCACGAACGTGTTGTTCCGCGCGGCCAGCGCACCCGCCGGGGACGCCGCCTCACCGAGGTGGTAGGTGTCCTTGACGTTCTCGAAGTAGTTGCCCTCGACCAGGACACCCGCGTTCTGGGTGGAGGCGACGCCGTACGAACCGATGTTGCTGAAGTAGTTGTTCAGGACGTGCACCGGGTTGCCGAAGCGGACCCGCGGGTTGCGCTGTGTCGTGCCCTCGAACCAGTTGTGGTCGTATGTCACCTTCAACTTGCCGCTGTCCTCGGACGAGTTGCTGTCGGAGTGGCCCAGCAGCATGTTCTTGTCCTGGTTGTGCGTGCGGTTCCACGACACGGTGACGTTGGTGGACGCCCGCTTGATGTCCACACCGCCGTCGTAGGCGTTGGAGATGTCGTTGTGGTCGATCCACACATTGGTGGAGTACTCGACGTTGATCGCGTCGTCGTTGGAGCCGGTGAACGTCAGATTCTGGATGATCACGTTGTTGACCTTGCTGACATTGAGTCCGCTGCCCGTGATCCGGCCCGCCGTGCCCACTCCGACGACGGTCTTGTTCGCCGTCACCTTGGTCATACTGCTCAGCGCGATGGTGCCGTTCACCCTCACGATGAGGGAGCCGCTGCGCTGCACCGCCTCGGTGAACTGGCTCGCGTTCGTCACCGTGACCGTGCTGCCGCCGGCGCCACCGGTGGTGGCCGCGCCGAATCCCACCGGGCCCGCGGCGGCGATCCGGGCTCCGTCCTGGGGGGCCGGGGCGCCGTTGGCGGCGGTCGCTCCGGTGACCGCCAGCGCGACCGCGGTGGTCGCGGCGGCGATGGCGAGGGTGTGCCGTGCGCTCGTCCTGCGCATGGGGTTTCTCCGTCCGTGGGGTTTCTGGAGAGCCTGTACGGATGCGCCGGTGCCGCGCGGCTGGCACGGTTCCGAGGCTAGGCCGGATCCTGTGGACGATGACGCGACCCGTGTGGACTATTCCGCGAACCCTCCCCGCAGGCCGGACTCACCCCTCCGGCGGCAGCTCCCACCCCTCCAGGGCGTCCGGGTCGGGGATCAGATGGACGGCGGCCTCCTCGGCCGAGGAGGCCGCGCCGTCGATGCCGACATCGCTGGCGATCATGTCCTTCTCGGCGTCCTCGTGGGCACCCTCGTCGGGGGCGACCAGCCGCCCCGACCGGTCCAGGCCCACCTCGTCGTCGAGCCGTTCGCCCTCCCCGTACGGCAGGTCCCCGATGCCGTCCCCGTCCTGCGGCGTCAACTCGGGGAGTTCCTCGGCGAGCCGCTGGTCGAGCGTCGGGCCCGTACGCTGCTCGGCCGCGGTCGTCCCGTCGCGCTCCACGCCCAGCGGGCGCTCCGGCGGTGACCAGCCCTCGTCGAACGGGTCGGAGCCCCGGTCGAGAAGGGTGTCCTCGGCGTCGAGAATGCCCTGGTCGTCGCCGACCTCGGAGCCGTCCGGCTGGTAGACCTCGTCGCCCATGGCGGTGTCCTCCGCGGCCGGGCCGTCCACGGTCGCGTCGCCGTCACCGTCGCCGCTCACGTCACGCTCCGTTCTCCCGCCTCCGCTCTTCCACCCTCCCACCTCTCCCGACCGTGTCAAACGGTCGGGACCTCCGCCGCCCCGCCCCTCTCCGCAGGCCGTCGGACACCTCCTGACGGCCCCGCCCGCCGCCTCCGGCCACGCCTCCCCGCCGTCCACGTGAACCGCCCGCCCGGCGCCCCCGGAGGCGACCCGCCGGGACCGTCCGCTCACCCCAGCCCCCGGCCCTCCCGGAACCGGGCCAGCGCCTCCGGCAGCCCCACCAGCGGCTCCGGATAGTCGAGCCGTACGCCCCCCGGCCCCGCTCCCTGCCCCGGCCCCCGGCTCCGCCCCCGTACCCGCCACGGTTCATGGACCGCCCCGCCCTCGATGCCCCGCAGCTCCGGCACCCAGCGGCGCACATACACGCCCTCCGGGTCGTACCGCTTCCCCTGGACCACCGGGTTGAGCACCCGGTTGGGCCGGCTGTCCGTCCCGGTGCCCGCCACCCACTGCCAGTTGAGCTGATTGTCCGCCATATCGCCGTCCACCAGCAGCGCCAGGAAGTGCCGCGCCCCGATCCGCCAGTCCACGTACAGGGTCTTGGCGAGAAAACTCGCGGCGAGCAGCCGCCCCCGGTTGTGCAGCCACCCCTCGTGGCGCAGTTGCCGCATCGCCGCGTCGACCACCGGATAGCCGGTACGCCCGGCCCGCCACGCCGCGATCTCCTCGGCCGCCGTCTCCTCGGTACGCCACCGGTCGTGCCGCGTCCGGTAGTCGGCGTGCGCCGCCGCCGGGCGCGCCGCCAGGACCTGGTGGTGGAAGTCCCGCCAGCACACCTGCCGTACGAAGGCGTCCGCGCCGGGGCCGCCCGCCGCCCTGGCCCGGTGCACCACTTCGGCGGCGGAGAGGGTGCCGAAGTGGAGATGGGGCGAGAGCCGCGAGGTGGCGTCGCCCGCCAGATCGTCGTGCCCCTCCGTGTACCCGGCGAGTCCGGTACGCCGCCACGCCGTGAGACGGCTCCGCGCCGCCCGCTCCCCGCCCTCGGCGAGCCCCGCCGAGACCCCGCCGATCCCGGCGCGGGACGGCAGCGGCTCCGACCCGGTCCCCGGTGGTACGGATACGGTGCGCGGCGCGCGCAGCGGCTCCCTGAGCGACAGCGCCGACCAGCGCCGGAAGTACGGAGTGAAGACCGCGAAGTGGTCCCTGCCCGGCCCCGCCGGGACCACCGCGCCCGGCGCCACGGCGGTCACCACCCCGTCGTACACCCGCAGCGCGCACCCCTGGGCCGCCAGCGCGGTACGGAGCCGCGCCTCCCTGCGCACCGCGTATCCGCTGACGCCCCCGGCCACGAAGACCTCCCGGGCCCCCGCCCCGGCGGCGACCCGGCAGACCTCCTCGACGACCTCGCCCGACCTGACCACCAGCCGGCCGCCGCGCTCCCGGAGCCCCGCGTCCAGGTCCCGCAGGCAGTCGGCGAGGAACGCCCGCCGGTTGGGCGTCGCGAACCCGGCGTCCGCCACCCCCTTGTCCTGTACGAAGAGCGGCACCACCGCGTCCGCCGCGTCGAGCCCGGCGCGCAGCACCGGCTGGTCGTGCAGCCGCAGATCGGAGGTGAAGAGGACGACGGCGACGCTTCCGGCGCCGCTCATGGCGTTGCTCATGGCACTGCTCCCGCTCTCGGACTCGGACGCCGGACCCGTACGGTCCCGCACGGCCCCGGGGCTCAACGCCCGCCGGCGCCTCCCGGACACGGGCCCGCAGAGGATCGTACGGCCGCCCGAAGGACAGCCGCCCGGAGACCGGGTGGCGTCCCGGGGGCCCAGGTGGTGTCAGAGAGCGCGGCCGAACAGGTCGAGCAGCGCGGCCCAGTGACGTTCGGTCGCCTCCGCGCTGTACATCGACGTATCGGCCTGGGTGAAGCCGTGGTGGGCCCCCGGGTAGACCTCGGAGCGGTAGCGGACGCCGGCCGCGTCGAGCGCCGCGCCGAGCCGGTCGATCTGCTCCGCCGGGTTGGTGTGATCCTGGTCGGCGTGGCCGAAGCAGAGCTCGGCGGTGATCCGGCCGGCCACCAGGTGGGGGCTGTCCGGGGCGTCGGTGGCGAGATACGCCCCGTGGAAGCCGGCCGCCGCCGCGACCCGCTCCGGGTGGCCCCCGGCGGTGCGCATGGCCAGCCCCGCACCCATGCAGTACCCCGTGACACCCGCCGCGCCGCCCGTGGTCAGCGGGTGCGCGGCCAGCCAGTCGAGGTAGACGCCCGCGTCCCGCACGGCCCCCTCGGGCGTGAGGGTGCGCGCGGCGGGGCCGATGCGCTGGAAGATCTCCGGACGTTCGGCGGGGTCGATGAAATCGGGGAGCTCCACCACGGGCGCACGGCCGTACCGGTAGAAGACATTGGGCACCAGGACGGTGTATCCGGCGGTGGCGAGCCGGTCGGCCATGGAGCGCAGATGCGGGCGGAGCCCGAAGCCGTCCATGTAGAAGAGGACGGCGGGGTGCGGGGCGCCGTCGTCGGGGTGGGTGAGATAGGCGTCGGCGGTTCCGTCCGGGGTGGTGATGTCGACGGAGGAGCCGTGGGTGCCGGTCATGGGGGCCTCTCAGGGGTCGGCCGAGCGGGGGAGCAGCGGCAGGAGGCAGTCTGCGCCCGCCCGCAGGGCCGAGTCAAACAAACTTGTTTGTATGTACCTTGTACGCTTCGCCGATGCGGAGAACAGGCGCGGAAGCCAGACAGCGGATCCTTGAGGCGGCCATCGACGAGTTCATCGGCCACGGCGTGGGCGGAGCCCGTATCGACCGGATCGCGCGGAACGCGGGCGCGAGCAAGGAGCGCCTCTACGCGTACTTCGGCGACAAGCGGGGCCTCTTCGACGAGGCCGTCCGGGGCGCGGTGGCGCGCAGCCAGACGGCGGTGGGGATCGAGGACGACGACCTCGTGGCCTACGCGGGCCGGCTCACCCGGCACTTCTTCCACCACCCGGACGACCTGCGGATGATGGCCTGGATGCGGCTGGAGGAGGAGTGCGAACGGGCCCTGCGGACGGGCAGCGTCCGCGCGAACGCCGAGCGGAAGCTCGCGGCCGTACGCCGGGCCCAGGCGGCCGGCACGGTCGACCCCGCCTGGGACCCCGGCGAACTCCTCCAGTTGATCCTCGCCACCGCCACCTACTGGGCCCGGGCCTCCGGCCCCGACCCCCGCTCCGAGGACCACTGCGCCCAGGTCGCGGAGGAGGCGGTACGACGCCTGCTCACCCCGCACTGACCCCGGCGCGCCGCCCATCCGGGGGCACGGATCCGGCTCCGGGCGGGCCGGCCCGGGCCGGCGGTCACCGCGAGGGCGCGGGCGTGGGGCCGGTGGGGTGGCACGGCGGGCCGATCTCGCGGTCACCCCGAAGACGCCGGCCAGGCCGGGCCAGGTGCGGGGCCCGAACGGGTTCCGCGGTCACTCCGAGGGGGGCGGCCCGGGCCTGGTGGGGTGGGGCTCGCGGGTGGGCTCCCGGGGGGCCTTCCGTTCTGCCGCGCGGGCGATGTTGCGGGCCATTCCGCCGAAGACCACCGCGTGGCACGGGGAGAGCGCCCACCAGTACGCGTGCCCGAGCAGCCCGCGCGGGTGGAACACCGCCCGCTGGCGGTAGCGGGAACCGCCGTCCCGCCTCGGCTCCGTGGACATCTCCAGCCACGCGGGGCCCGGCAGCCGCATCTCGGCGCGGAGTCTCAGCAGCCGGCCCGGTTCGATCTCCTCGACCCGCCAGAAGTCCAGCGAGTCGCCGACGCGGAGCCGCGCGGCGTCCCGGCGGCCCCGGCGCAGGCCCACCCCGCCGATCAGCCGGTCCAGCCCGCCCCGTACGGCCCAGGCGACGGGGAACGAGTACCAGCCGTGCTCGCCGCCGATCCCCTCCACCACCCGCCACAGCTCCCGCGCCGGGGCGTCCACGTTCCGCTCCCGTACATCCGTGTAGAGGGTGCCGCCGGCCCAGTCGGGGTCGGTCGGCAGCGGATCGCTCGGCGCGCCTGGCACCGAAGCCGACGACCACCGGGTGGCGACCCGCGCCTCCCGCACCCTCCGCAGCGCCAGCGCGAGCGCCGCGTCGAGGCCGATGGGCCCGCCCGCCGGATCGGGCACATACCGCGTGATGTCGTGCTCCCGGCACACCACCTCGTACCGCAGCGACTCCGTGAGCGGCCGGGCGATCGACGCCGGTACGGGGGTGACGAGGCCGATCCAGTGACTCGACAGCCCCGGCGTCAGTACCGGCACCGGCAGGATCAGCCGTCGCGGCAGCCCGGCGACCCGCGCGTACCGCCGCATCATCTCGCGGTACGTGACGACGTCCGGGCCGCCGATGTCGAAGGCCCGGTTCACCTCCCGGGGCATCCGCGCACTGCCCACCAGGAGGCGCAGCACATCCCGGACGGCGATGGGCTGGATCCGCGTCGACACCCACTTCGGTGTGACCATCACCGGCAGCCGCTCGGTGAGATGGCGCAGCATCTCGAAGGAGGCCGACCCCGACCCGATGATGACCGCCGCGCGGAGCGCCGTCGTCGGCACACCGGAGCCGAGGAGGATCCCGCCCACCTCGGCGCGGGAGCGCAGATGCGGGGAGAGCTCCCTTACGGGTACGCCGTACGGGGTCAGACCGCCCAGGTAGACGATGCGCCGTACCCCCGCCGCCCGGGCCCGCTCGGCGAAGGTCCGGGCCGCCGCCCGGTCCGTCTCCTCGAAGTCCGGGCCGCCCGCCAGCCCGTGGACCAGGTAGTAGGCGACGTCGATCCCCGTCAGGGCCGCGCCGACCGACTCCGGGTCGGTGACATCCCCCTGGACGGTCTCCACCCGCCCCGCCCACGGATGGTCCCGCACCTTCGCGGGGGTACGGACCAGACAGCGCACCGTGTGCCCCGCCGCCAGCAGCTCAGGAACGAGCCGGCCCCCGATGTACCCGGTCGCCCCCGTCACCAGACAGCGCAGCCCGTCCCCGGCCTCGGCGCCGCCCCTGGTCCCGCCCCCGGCCGCTCCGGGATCCATGGGGCCTGTGGAATCCGTGGTGTGTGCGGGATCCGGCGTGTCCGTGGAGTCCTCGGAGTCCTTGGGGTCTGTGGGGTCCGTGGGGTCCATGGCGCCTCCGTATCGGCTCGGGACCGGCTCGGGCCGGTCGGCCCCGGGCGGGTTCCTCCCAGCCTGGTCCCGCCCGGCCCCGCGCGCCTCCGGGGCGGTTACCCGTGCCCGCCCGCCGCCGTCTCCGCCGCTGTCTCCGCCGCCGGGGCCGGTCGGACCGGGCCACCGGTCCGTACGGACTCGATCGCGGCCAGCGCGATGGCGAGCGCCGCGCGGGCGTCCTCCCCGGTGACCGAGGGGGCCCGGCCGGTGCGGACGCTGTCGGCGAAGTCCGCGAGCTCCGCGACATACGCGTCCCGGAACAGGTCCTGGTCGTAGCCGACACACTCCGCGCCGACGCCCTCGGGGCCGTACGAGGTGAGATGCGTGCGGCGCACCTCGCCCATGGTGAGCATGCCGGCCGACCCGAAGACCTCCCCGCGTACGTCGTACCCGTACACCGCCTGGAAGCTGGCCTCGGCCGTGGCGAGGGCGCCGTTGTCGAAGCGGAGGGTGACCAGCGCGGTGTCGAGCAGCCCGCGCTCCTTGAAGTCCGGCCGGACCAGGGCGTCGGCCAGGGCGAAGACCTCCACCACCGTGGCGCCCGGATTGAGATGGCGCAGGGTGTCGAAGTCGTGGATCAGGGTCTCCAGGAAGACCGTCCACGGCGGGATCGGCGCGGGGTCGGCGAGCTTCGGGTCCCGGGTGAGCGAGCGCAGCAGATGCGGGGTGCCGATGTCGCCCCGGACGATCTTCTCGTGGGCGGCGCGGAACCCGGCGTCGTAACGGCGGTTGAAGCCCACCTGGAGGACCACCCCCGCCGCGCGGGCGGCGCCGATCGCCCGGTCGGCCTCGGCGAGGGTGACGGCCATCGGCTTCTCGCAGTAGACGGCCTTGCCCGCGCCCGCCGCCGCCACCACGAGCTCGGCATGGGTACGGGCCGGGGTGGCGATGACCACGGCCTCGACCTCCGGGTCGGCGAGGAACGCGGCGATGTCGGTGTACGCGGCGGCCGGGGCGCCCAGCCGGTCCACGAGGCCCCGCGCCGCGCCGGGCACCGGGTCGGCCACCGCGGCGAGCCGGACGCCCGGGAGGCGATGGGCGAGCGTCGCGGCATGGAAGGAGCCCATCCGGCCGGCGCCGATCAGGCCGACGCCGAGCGCGGGGGAGGAGGGCGAGGACGATGAGGTCATGGGGGTCTCCGTGCGGAGTCGGAAGGGACAGAGTCGGAAGGGGGGCGTTTCCGGGCCGTGGCCGCGGTGCCCAGGTCGTGTTCCGGGCCGTGGTGCCCAGTCGTGTTCCGGGCCGTCGTGCGCTCAGGCCGGGGTGAACGCCGTACGGAAGCGCTCCAGGGCGAGTTCACTGTCGGCGGAGGCCCACGCCTCCATCGCCACGGTGCCCTCGTACCCGAGCTCCGTCAGCGCACGGGCCACGGCCGGGTAGTTGATCTCGCCGGTGCCCGGCTCGCGGCGGCCCGGGACGTCCGCGACCTGGATCTCGCCGATCAGCCCGAGGCCGTGCGCGCGCCGTACCAGCTCGATGAGGTTCCCCTCGCCGATCTGCGCGTGGTACAGGTCCAGATTCATCCGCAGCCCCGGCCGGCCCACCGCGGCGACCAGGGCCAGCGTGTCCGCGGCCCGGGCGAACGGCACGCCCGGGTGGTCGACCGCCGTGTTGAGGTTCTCCAGGGTGAAGACCACCCCGGCGCTCTCGCCCAGCGCGGCGATCCGGTCGAGCGTGCGCACGGCGGCCGGCCAGAGCGGCCCCGGCGCCTCACCGGTGACCGGCGCGACCGGCAGCCCCTCGGCGTCCAGCCCGGTGCCGTGCAGATTGAGCCGGCGGCAGCCGATCCGCTCGGCCGCGCGGACCGACTCCTCGGCCGTACGCAGGAGTTCGGCCGCGCCCTCCGGGTCGGTCAGGGTGCCCCGGAGGTAGCCGGTCATCGAGGAGATGACGGCCGGGGTACGGGCCAGCGCGGCCAGGTCGTGCCGGCTCCAGTCCCAGATCTCCGCCTCGAACCCGGCGTCGTGGATGCGCAGGACCCGTTCCTCGACCGGAAGGTCCCGGAAGACCATCTCCGCGCAGACCGCCAGTGTGTACATCCGCCGCCTCGCTTCTATAACGTTCTAGTTCTCCAGCGGGTTGCAGTACGCCAGCCCGCCACCCCGGCTGTCAAGGGTGGGGGGCGGGAAAGAACTAGAACGTTGCAGTCGGGCGAGTGTCAGCAAGCAAGTCAGCAAGCAAGCAAGCAAACAAGCAAGTGAGCGAGCGAGCGGGGCGGGCCGGTACCGACCGGTACCGGCTGGTCTACGATCGTCCGCCGGGCGGAGAGCCGCCCGGACGCGTCTACCGAGGAGGCCGGCCGTGCCGTCGAACCCCGTGCCCCAGGAGCGCAAGCGGCCCACCCTCGCCGATGTCGCGGCACGCGCGGGGGTCTCCACGGCGCTGGTCTCCGTCGTGATGCGCGGCGCGAAGGGGGCCGGCGCCGCCACGCGCGAGCGGGTGCTCGCGGCGGCGCGCGAGATCGGCTACCGGCCCGACACCCGGGCGCGGCTGCTGCGCAGCAGCCGCAGCCGGCTGCTCGGGGTGCAGTTCGGGCTCCGCCACCCCTTCCACGCCGATCTGGTGGAGGCCGTCTACGGTGCCGCCGAGTCCGCCGGGTACCAGGTCGCGCTGAGCGGCGTGGCGCCCAGCCGGAGTGAACAGCAGGCCCTGGAAGCCCTGTTGGCCGACCGCTGCGAGGCGTTGATCCTGCTCGGCCCCGAACTCCCGGCGGCCCGGCTGACGGAGCTCGCCGAGCAGGTGCCGGTCGTCTCGGTGGCCCGGGGGCTCCGGGGGCCCGCCGGGGCCGTCGAGGTGGTCAGGACCGCCGACGACGAGGGCGCCCGGCAGGCCGTCGACCACCTGGCCGGGCTGGGCCACCGCGCCATCGTCCATGTCGACGGGGGCCGGGCGCCCGGCGCGGCCGACCGGCGCCGGGGGTACCGCACCGCCATGAAGCGGCACGGCCTCGCCGGCCATACCCGGGTGGTGCCGGGCGGCCCGAACGAGGAGGCGGGCGCGGCGGCCACCCGGGCGCTGCTCGACGGCGGGGCGCGCCCCACCGCCGTACTCGCCTTCAACGACCAGTGCGCCACCGGTGTCCTGGACACCCTGCTGCGCTCCGGGGTGCCGGTTCCCGGGGAGGTCTCCGTCGTCGGCTTCGACGACAGCCGGCTCGCCCGGCTGGCCCATGTCGACCTCACCACCGTCGGCCAGGATGTGCCGAGCCTGGCCCGGGAGGCGGTGGCCCGCGCCGTACGGCGACTGGAGGCCGAGGCGGGGGGCCCGGAGGCGCCGGGCGGTGCGGAGGCTCCGGGCGGTGCGTCGGTTCCGGACGGCCGGGAGACCGTGGTGGCCCCGCGCCTGGTCGTCCGTTCGACCACGGCCGCGCCCCGGGACCGTACGTGACACATCGCTGCCCGCCCTCCGCGACCCCGGCCCGTACGTGACACCGCCCCCGGCCGCCCGGGGCCGTACACGACAGTGTCCTCCGCCGCCCCGGTGGACCGGGGTGGCGGAGGACACCAGGGCCGGTGAACCAGCCGTGGGGCAAGGTCAGTTGGCCGTGACACCCTTACGGCGACGGGTCACGATCACGACCGCGCCGCCCGCGGCGAGCAGCAGGGCCGCGCCCGCGGCGAGCGGGACGACATTGCCGCCACCGGTCTCGGCCAGGTCGCCGCCGCCCCCGGTGGTCGCCGCGCTCGGCGCGCTGGACGGGGTGGAGGCGTCCGAGGTGGGCTCGGAGGCGCTCGGCGTGGGCGTCGCCGGCTCGTCCGTGCCGGGCTCGCTCGCCCCGGGCGTCGGGGTGTCCGAGCCGGGCGTGGACGGCTCCTCCGGGGTCTCCGTACCGGGCGTGGAGGCCGGCGGCTCCGCCGGGGTGGACTCCTCGGTGGACGGCTCCGGCGCCGGCGGGATCTCCTGCGCGGTGCAGTTCTTCGTGCCGCCGTTCCAGGCCGCGATCAGCTTGTCCTTGATGACCGCGCGGCTGGGCCCGATCGGCAGGTCGCCGTGTTCGAAGCCGTCCTTCGCGTCCTTGAGGCCGTCGTACTTGGCCTTGCCCCGGTAGAGGTCCACCTGCGCGAAGCACCCCGCGTCGGGGAAGGCCACGTCCAGGGTGTCCTCGCCGCCGCGCTTGACGTCGACGGTGTCGAAGTCGTGGAAGACCTGCTCACCGGAGGTCTCCCAGGTGGGGCCGTGGGTACGGTACGACGCCAGCGAGACCGTGCAGTTCGTGGCGTCCGAGGCGGGGCGCACCTTGACGTGGACCTTGCCGTCGTCGGCCGGCTTGAGGCTGATGTCGTCGACCTTGATCTGGGAGACCCAGTCGCGGCCGTCGAGCGAGAACTCGCACTTGTCGGTGGTGGGGACGGTGACCGGCGTGCCCGCGCCCTTGCCCGGCTTGTAACCGCCGTGGTTGCCCCTGTCCCAGCCCTTGCCGCCCGGGCAGTCGGTCGCCCACGCGGAGCCCGCCGCCATCGTGGTGAGGGCCAGAGCGGCGGCGCCGGTGCCGAGCAGGCGCAGCGCGGTGACACGTCTCGATTTGGCCATACGTTTCTCCATCTTGTGCCGCGCGTGATCCGGCCTCGCCCGTCGTGCCGCGCGCACGTCGCGCACCACACGGAGGGGGCCGCCGCGCGGGGGAGCGGGCAGCCCGAAACAGGGCCGGACTGAAGTGGTGGGTCGCACACCGGGCAGTGCCGCCTCGGTGGCACCACGCATGCTGCTGGGACGGCCACACCCCTGTCAACCTGCGGCAACGGCCGGAATATGACCTTCCGTCAGGGTCGCGGCCGGAGCATCCGGGCGCCGTGCCACCGCCGTACCCCCGACCGGAACGGAACCCACTATTCCGTCATCGTGCCTGGTCAGCGGCGGTGTGGCGAGGTGGGGGAGGTGACGGGGTGCGGTGTGGCGGTGGGGGCGGAGGGTGCGGTACGGGGGCGGTGGCGTGATGCCGGCGTGATGGTTGCGGTGAAGTCCGGCCAACGATCCGGCCGGGGTGGCGTGGCCAGATCATCAGATCAAACTGGACAGTTTGGACTGATGGAATTACCGTGGGGAGCATGACGGAGACAACCCGGCACGTCCGGCCGCGCCCCGCCCCGGACGGAGGCTTCGACCGGCGGCTGATCGCCCCGATGGTCCTGGGCGCCGTGCTCAATCCCGTCAACTCGTCGATCATCGCGGTGTCGCTGGTGCCGATCGGGGTGGCGTTCGGGGCGCCGCCCGCCCGTACCGCCTGGCTGGTCTCCGCGCTCTACCTCGCCACGGCGGTCGGCCAGCCGGTCGTCGGGCGCCTGGTCGACCTGTACGGCCCGCGCAGGCTCTACCTCGCCGGAACCGGCCTCGCGGGGGTCGCGGGCGTTCTCGGTACGCTCGCCCCGGATCTGGGCGTGCTGATCGCCGCGCGGGTCCTGCTCGGCTTCGGGACCTGCGCCGGGTACCCCGCCGCGATGCATCTGCTGCGCGGCGAGGCCATCCGGACCGGGCAGGACCGTCCGGCCGGGGTGCTGACCGTCCTCGCCGTCGCCGGCCAGACCACCGCGGCCGTCGGCCCCACGCTGGGCGGGCTCCTGATCGGCCTCGGCGGCTGGCGTACCACCTTCGCCGTCAACATTCCGCTGGCCGCCGCCTGCCTGGTCCTCGGGGCCCTCCGCCTCCCGAAGGCGCCCCGCATGTCCGGGCCCCCGTCCTCGTCCGGGCCCGCCTCCGGGGCGCGGCGGCTCGACCCCGCCGGGATGGCGCTCTTCGCCGCGGCCCTCGTCACCCTGCTGCTCTTCCTGATGGACCTCAGGGCCGCCCACTGGTACCTGCCCCTCCTCGCGGCCGTCGCCGCGACCGCGCTGACGGCGAGGGAGCTGCGTACCCCGGAGCCCTTCCTCGACCTCAGGGTGCTCGGGGGCAATCTGCCGCTGCTCGCCACGTACGGCCGTACCGTGCTGGCGACGACCATCAGCTACTGCTTCCTGTACGGCTACACCCAGTGGCTGGAGCAGGGCCGGGGGCTCTCCGCATCCCAGGCCGGGCTGATCCTGCTGCCGCTCTTCCTCACGGCGATCGGGGTCTCGGCGGCCACCGGGCGGCGCCCCGGGATACGGGGCAAACTCCTCGTCGGCGCCGCCGTGCAGGCCGTCGCCTGCGCGCTGCTGTTCACGCTCGGCGCGGGGAGCCCGGTCTGGCTGCTGGTCGCGGTCTCCCTGCTCGTCGGCGTCCCTCAGGGGCTCACCAGTCTCGCCCTCCAGAACGCCGTCTACCACCAGGCGGAACCCGCCCGCATCGGCTCCTCGGCGGGGCTGCTGCGCACCTTCACCTACCTCGGCGCGATCGTCGCCGCGGCCGCCGGCGCCGCGGTCTTCCCGCACCGCGCCGACACGGCGGGCCTGCACCACCTGGCCGTGGGCATGCTGGTGGTCGCCCTGCTCCTCCTGATGACCATCCCGCCGGACCGTTCGCTCCGTCGCGTCGCCGCCCCGGAGCCGCCCGCCTGACCGGCACCCCACGGACCCGACCGCCGCCCCACAGAAGAGCACGAAGCCCAGCAACCCAGTCCAGCCCGACAACCCAGTCCAGCCCGACAACCCAGTCCAGCCCGACAACCCGGCCCAGCGCCTCAGCCCAGTACAGAAGCCCAGAGCAGAAGCCCAGAGCAGAAGCGCAGAGCAGAAGCACAGAACAGGACTCGACCATGGCACTCACCACCCTGGACGCGGGTACCGCCCTCGTCGTCATCGACCTCCAGAACGGCCTCCGCCACGCGCCGACCGCCCCGTACCCCGTCCCCGAGGTGATCACCCGTACGGCGGAACTGGCCGACGCCTTCCGCGCCCACGGCGCCCCGGTCTTTCTGGTCCGGGTGACCGGCGCGCCCGACGGCTGGGACGCCACCCCGGGCCGTAACGAGACCCCGTCGGCCTCCCGCGCCCGTCCGGAGGGGTGGGACCAGGTCGTCCCCGAACTGGCCGGCCACCCCGAGGACATCACCGTCACCAAGCGCACCTGGGGCGCCTTCCACGGCACTGACCTCGATCTCCTCCTGCGCCGCCGGGGCATCACCCAGATCGTGGTGACCGGGGTCGCCACCAGCATCGGTGTGGAGTCCACCGCCCGCGCCGCCCACGAGCACGACTACCACGTCACCCTGGCCACCGACGCCATGACGGACCTCGACGCGGAGGCCCACCGCAACAGCGTCGAGCGGATCTTCCCCCGCCTCGGCGAGCGCGGCACCGCCGCCGAGATCATCGAACTGCTGGCGAGGACCCGCCCCTGACGGACCGCCCGGTCCCTGCCCGGTGTCCGGTGCCTGGTCGGTGCGGCGGCCGGTGTGCCGCGTGCGGCATGCTCGTGCGGGTAGACGGAACGGATCCGGCGCGGGCGGTGCCCGCGTGGATCCGTCATGGCCAGAAGGACCGGAAGCAGATGACAGACCACAATGCCGCGCTGATGGCCTTCGTGCGGGCCCGCCTCGACGAGGAGGAGGCGCTCGCGCGCGAGGCCGGTGGTGACACCTGGCGGTGCCCGCCGGAGCAGCCCGGGGAGATCCACGACCGGGGCGGCAGCATCGCGTTCGCCCTGCGCACCCGGGGTTACGACCGCCATATCGCCCGGCAGGACCCGGCGTACACCCTGCGCCGGATCGAGACCAGCCGGGTGCTCCTCGACGAGTACGCGGAGGTCGCGGCCCTGGACGTGGACCGCCCCGGGGACGGCTTCGCCTCCGGGCGGGCGGTGGGGCTGGGTTTCGTCGTCCGTCAGATGGCCGCGGAACACGCCCATCACGCCGAGTACCAGGTGAAGTGGCTGCCCCGGTTCTCCCACTGACCAGGGGCGGTTGACCCGCGCCCAGGTCTCCCGCCGGCGGGGCGGGAGACCTGGACTGCGGGACACCTTGCCGCCGTACGGTCGCGCCCACAGGAACCGTGAAGCCCCACAGGCACCGTGGCGCCCGCAGGCACCGTGGCGCCCACAGGCACCGTGGCGCCCACGAGCACCGTGGCGCCCTCGTCCGCGCCTACAGCACCGTCGCGGCCCTGGAGACGCCGTTGCAGTGGTGCGGGAGCGGGGCGTGGGACCGGGTCGGGCCGGTCCAGTGGCCCAGGGAGATCTCCGCCGTGATCCCGGGCCCGAACCCCGCGATCACCCCGCGCGCGCCGCGCGCGGCGCCGCCGTCCTCGAAGAGCCGGTCCAGCGCGTCGAAGATGACCGCGCTGGCGATGTTCCCGCGCTCGGCGAGGGTGGCCCTGCTGTGGCGGAAGGTCTCCGACGGCAGCATCAGATATTTGCTGAGATCGTCCAGGATCCTCGGCCCGCCCGCGTGGACGATGTAGAAGTCCAGGTCGGAGACGTCCCAGCCGAACGGCTCCGCCATGTCCCGCATGGCGGGGGCGAGCATGGACATGGTGCCGGGGACCCGCTTGTCGAGCATGAAGTGGAAGCCGGTGTCCCGTACGTCGTACGAGATCCACTCCTCGGTGCCGGGCACCAGATGCGAGCCGTTCCGTTCCAGCCGTACCCCCGCCCCGCCCTCCCCGCGTACCACGGCCGAGGCGACCGCGTCCCCGAAGAGCCCGTTGGAGAGCAGGTTGCCGACGCCCAGGTCGTCCGGCTGGTAGCAGAGGGAGCAGAACTCGCAGGAGACGATGAGGACGTTCCCCTGCGGATAGGCGAGACAGAAGTCGTGCGCGCGGTTGATCGCGGTGCCGCCGGCCGCGCAGCCGAGCTGGGCGATGGGCAGTTGGCGGGTGGCGGTTCTGAACCCCATGGTGTTGATGAGCCACGCGGTCATCGACGGCATCATGAACCCCGTGCACGAGACGTACACGATCATGTCGATGTCGGCGGGCGTCAACTCCGCGTATCCCAGCGCCCGGTGGATGACCTCGGGGAGCCGCGCCTTGGCCTCGGACTCGTAGCGCGCGTTGCGCCGGGTGAAGCCGGGGTGGGCGAGCGTCTCCTCGATCGGCTGGACGAGATGCCGGGTGCGCACCCCCGTATTGCCGATCAGCCGCAGGGCCAGGGGGAGTTGCGGGTGTCCGGCGTGCAGGGTGCGCGCCAGCTCCAGGGTCTGTTCCCGGGTGATCACGTGCTCGGGCACGGCGACCGCGGGTCTGCACAGAGTGGCCATGTCAGTTCCTCACCAGGTGACCGGGAGCGCCCGCGGGTAGCGCCAGATGGATTCGGTGTTCCACCGCACCTCGTGCTCGGGCACGGCCAGCCGCAGCCCGGGGAAGCGGGCGATCAGGGTGCCCACGGCGACCTGGAGCGTCATCCGGGCGAGATGGGAGCCGAGGCAGTGGTGGCTGCCGTACCCGAAGGTCATATGTCCCGCCGGGTCCTCCCGTCCGAAGTCCAGCTCGTCGGGGCGGTCGAAGACCTCGTCGTCCCGGTTGGCGGTCAGATACGAGACATGGACGACATCGCCCGCCCTGATGGTCACGCCGTCGAAGTCGACGTCCTCCAGCGCCACCCGGGGGATACCGACGCCCTGGCGGAAGGGGATGTGCCGCAGCAGCTCCTCGACGGCCCGGGGGAGCAGCGCGGGGTCGGCGCGCAACCGCTCCAGATGCGCCGGGCGGGTGAGCAGCGTGAAGACGATGTTGCTGATCTCGTACGTGGTGGTGTCGTGGCCGGTGACGAGCAACAGCATCGCCAGCACGGCGAGTTCGGCCTCTTCCAGCATCTCGTCGCCGACCCGGGCGGTGGCCAGCGCGCTGATGAGGTCGTCCCCCGGGGCGCGCCGGCGCTCGGCCGTCAGCTCGGTGAAGTACGCCCGCAGCGAGGCCTTCGCCGCGACGGCGGATGCGCGGTCGGCGGCGTTCATGGACATCATCGTCATGGCCCAGCCGCGGAGCCGGAGCCGGTCGTCGCCGGGTATGGCGAGCAGTTCGCAGATGGACATCAGCGGCAGCCGGTCGGCGAGGTCGGCGACGATGTCGCCGGGGCGCCCGCGCTCGGCCATCGCGTCGAGAAGCCCGTCCACCGTCCGCCGGGTCCAGGGGCGCACCTCCTCGACCTTGCGGGTGGTGAACGCCTTGAGGATCAGTTTGCGGACCCGGTTGAGGGTGGGCGGGTCCATGAGGTTGATCGCCTCGGACTGGGCGATGGGGGCCGGGGTGATCCGGGGGAAGTCGGTGCCGATCAGCGCGGCCCGGCTGAACCGCCGGTCCGAGGTGACGGTCTGGACATCCGCGTACCGGGTCACCAGCCAGCAGTCGCCCTCCCCATAGGGCATACGGACCCGGGTGACCGGGGCCTCGGTCCGCATCCGGGAGAGGAACGGATCCGGTTCCAGGGCGTTGTCGTGCCGGACCGGGCAGGTCCGTACGGCATCGGGTGGAGTCATGGTGGGCACTTCCTCAGGTGCTGGGACAGATGCTGAGCACTCCTGATTGTTCGGAGCATGCCATGACGATCCGTGGCGCACCTAAATAATTCCGTTCAGTTCACCCGTAAGAGCTATTTACCTGTTATCTCGTGCAACACGGATACCTTTCCGCCGAATTGGCGCGCCCCGCACACCCCGCCCCACGCCTCCGCGCCCCCTCCGTACCCCGGCGCGAAGCGTCCCCCGTACGGTCCAGCCCGGCGCGCGCCCGGTGCGCCCCGGCGCTGCAATGAACAGATGACCGCGCCCCCGGACGACTGCCTCACGCGCAACGAGTGGATCTGCGGCGCCTACCTCTCCAGCCGCCGCACGATCCTGTGGGACGCGGTGCTCCAGCACCTCGGGCTGACCTTCACCGCCGTCCTGACCGGCCTGGTGATCGCCGTACCCCTCGCCCTCGCCGCACGCCGCTGGCGGGGAGCCGCTGCCCCCGTGCTCGGCGTCACGACGGTCCTCTACACCATCCCGTCGCTCGCCATGTTCTCGCTGCTCCTGCCCTACTACGGGCTCTCCGCCTCGCTCGTCGTCGCCGGGCTCGTGCTCTACTCGCTGACCCTGCTCGTCCGCAACCTCCTCGCCGGGCTGCGCGGCGTCCCCGAGGAGACCCGGCAGGCCGCCCGCGGGCTCGGATACGGGCCGCTCCGGCTCCTCCTCACCGTCGAGCTGCCGCTCGCGCTGCCCGCCGCCCTCGCCGGGCTCCGTATCGCCACCGTCTCCGCGGTCTCCCTCGTCACCATCGGCGCCATCGTCGGCTACGGCGGCCTCGGCAACCTCATCTACGCCGGGATGAACACCTACTTCAAGGCCCAGGTCCTCACCGCCTCCGTGCTCTGTGTCCTGATCGCCGTCGCCGCCGACCTCCTGCTCCTGCTGGTCCAGCACCGCCTCACCCCCTGGACCCGGGAGGCCCCCGCGTGACCACCCTCGCCGCCGCCTGGGCCTGGCTCACCGCCCCCGCCCACTGGACCGGTGCCGACGGCATCCCGAACCGGCTCGCCGAACACCTCTTCCTCACCGTCGTCTGCCTCGCCCTGAGCTGCGCGCTCGCCCTCCCGGTCGCCCTGGTCCTCGGCCACCTCGGCCGGGGCGGCGCGCTCGCCGTCAACCTCGCCAACGCCGGCCGCGCCGTCCCCACCTTCGCCGTCCTCGTCCTGCTGCTCCTCACCCCGCTGGGCGGATACGGGCAGTGGCCCACCATCGTCGCCCTGGTCCTCTTCGCCGTCCCGCCGCTGCTCACCAACGCCTATGTCGGCATGCGGGGCGTCGACCGCGATGTCGTACGGGCCGCGCGCGGCATGGGGATGACCGCCCGGCAGACGGTGCGCCGGGTCGAGCTCCCGCTCGCGCTGCCGCTGGTCCTCACCGGGGTACGGATCGCCGCCGTCCAACTGGTCGCCACCGCGACCCTGGCCGCCCTGATCGGCGGCGGCGGACTCGGCCGGATCATCACCGCCGGATTCAACCTCGCCGACACCCCGCAGGTGGTCGCCGGCGCCGTCCTCGTCGCCGCCCTCGCCCTGCTCGTCGAGGGCGCCTTCGAGACGGCGCTGCGGCTCGGTGCGCTCCGCGCCCGGCGCGCGGGCCGGGGCGGATGAGGCGGCCGCGTACCGCCACCGCCGCGGTCGCCGTCGGCGGGGCGCTGCTGGTGGTGGCCGCCGCCTGCGCCACGGGGCCCTCCCTGGAACACCGGGGCGCGGTCACCGCCCCGCCCGGCGACAGCCGCCATCTCACCATCGGTACCGCCGGATTCACCGAGAGCGACCTGCTGGCCCAGATGTACGCGCTCCTCCTGGACCGGGCCGGATACCACACCCGGATCCTCTCCGTCACCAACCGGGAACTGTACGAACCGGCCCTGGAGAGCGGCCGGATCGATGTCGTACCCGAGTACGCGGCGACCTTCGCCGACTGGCTGAACGCCCGGACCCACGGCCCCGGCGCCCGCTCCGTCGGCTCCCCCGACCTGGCCACCACCATGACGGCGCTCCGGGCCCTCGCCGCCCCGCGCGGCCTCCTCGTCCTCGCCCCCGGCCGCGCCGCCGACAGCAACGCCTTCGCCGCCTCCGCCGCGTACGCCAGGAAGCACCGCCTCACCACCCTGAGCGACCTGGGCCGCTCGCGCCTCCCGGTCCGGCTCGCGGCGGGCGACGAGTGCGTACGGCGCCCGTACTGCGCGCCCGGGCTCCGCCGGGTGTACGGGATCCACCTCACCGGGATCGATCCCAAGGGCGTCGGCACCACCCCCGCCAAGGAGGCGGTACGGCGCGGCCAGGACCAGATGGTGCTCACCACGACCACCGACGCCACCCTCGCCCGCTTCGGCCTGGTGGTCCTCGCCGACGACCGGCACCTCCAGAACGCCGACAACATCGTGCCCGTCGTCAACCGCTCCCGGGCCGGCGCCCACCGCGTCACCGAGGCCCTGGACCGCCTCAACACCGTCCTGACCACCGCCGACCTGACCGGCCTCAACCAGCGTGTGGACGTCTGGCGGCGGCTCCCCGAGGATGTCGCCCGCGACTACCTGCGCTCGAAGAACCTCCTGCCGTCCGACGGGGACTGACCGGCCCGAGGAGGCGCCGGCCCGTACCCGCCCGGCCGGCTAGGCCGTCAACTTCCCCGGCAGCCAGGAGAGCTGGGCGGCTTTCTGGTAATCCCCGCCGCCCTCATGGTCGTTGAAGTCGTAGACCTCGATGGCCTTCTCCTCGGGCGCGTACGCGTTGAACGCGGCGAACACCGTCGACGGCGGGCAGGTCTCGTCCTCCAGCGCCACCGAGAAGAGCGCGGGCGCGCTGGCGCGGGCCGCGAAGTGCACCCCGTCGAAGTAGCCGAGCGTCCGCCGTACATCCTCCGCACGGTCCCGGTACGTCCGCAGGTACAGGCCGATCTCCCGGTACGGCTGGCGCGCGGTGATCACCGTCGCCCGGGGGAAGTCGCAGAGGAACGGCACATCCGGCGCCACCGCCACCAGGTCGGGGACGAGCCCCGCCACCGCCAGGGCGATCCCGCCGCCCTGGCTGGCGCCGGCCACCGCCGTACGCGCCGCGTCGACCAGCGGATGCGCCCTGGCGGCCTCCACGGCGCGCACCGCGTCGCCGAACAGCCGCCGGTAGTAGTACGCGTAGGGGTCCTCGATGCCCCGGGTCATGAAGCCGGGGAAAGCGGAGGCGCTGCCCACGGGGTCGGGGGTGTCACCCCCGTTCCAGGCGGCGCCCTGGCCCCGGGTGTCCATCACGAAGTGCGCGAACCCGGCGGAGCCCCAGAGCAGATGCGCGTGCGGCAGCCCCCGCCCGCCGCCGTACCCCAGATACTCCACCACCACCGGCAGCGGCTCCGCCGTCCCGGCGGGCAGGACGAGCCACCCCTTGACCGGATGGCCGCCGAACCCCGCGAAGGTCACATCGAAGACCTCCAGCGTGGACAGCGCGGTCGGGACCGGGGTGAACCGGGCGCCGAGGGCGTGGCCACGGGTCTCGGCGAGGGTCTTCGCCCAGAACTGGTCGAAGTCCTCGGGCTCCTCGGCCGCGCTCCGGTAGGTGCGGAGCTGGTCGAGGGGGAGATCGGACTGGGGCATGCGGGACCACCTCGGTCGGGTGCACGGGTGCGTCGGACACCGGCACGGGCTACGGATGATCACACCGTACGACCGGGAAAGGCGCCGCAGAAGAGCGCGATCCCGCCGTGGGCCGGACCCGTGGCGCCCCACCACGCCGTCCGTGTACGACCCCGGTCCGGTGCGGGGCCGTACCGGGGCTACGCGTCCGCCACCGAGTCGAAGTCGACCTCGCCCCGGCCGATGCCCTGCGCCTCCGCGTCCACCGAACGCCGCAGCGCCTCATGGAGTTTGGCCGGGGTCAGCACCCCCACGAAGCGCGTCCCCTCCAGCACCGCCACCCACCCCGCGTCATGCTGGAGCATCTCGCTGAACGCCTGCTTCAGCGGCGAGCCGAGCGGCACCCACGCCTCCATCCGCCGCGTGTGATCCCCCACCGAGCCGGACTCCGCGCCGTCCGCCGCGATCCAGCCGCGCAGTGCGCCCGCGTCGCCCAGCACCACCGCCCAACGCGCCCCCTCCGCCCGCATCCGCGCCACCGCGTCCCCGGCCGGCTCGTCGGCCCTGGCCACCGGCGGCTGCTCCAGATCGGCCGGCTCGACCGCCGTCACCGAGAGCCGCTTCAGCCCCCGGTCGGCGCCGACGAACCCGGCCACATACGGCGTCGCCGGGGTGCCGAGCACCGCGCCCGGGGTGTCGAACTGCTCGACGCGCCCCTGCCCGTACACCGCGATCCGGTCGCCCATCCGCACCGCCTCCTCGATGTCATGGGTCACCAGCAGCACCGTCTTCCGCACCGACGCCTGGAGCCGCAGGAACTCGTTCTGCAACTTCTCCCGCACCACCGGGTCCACCGCGCCGAACGGCTCGTCCATCAGCAGCACCGGCGGATCGGCGGCCAGCGCCCGCGCCACCCCCACCCGCTGCCGCTGCCCGCCCGAGAGCTGCGCGGGGTAGCGCGGACCGTACGTCGCCGGGTCGAGCCCCACCAGGTCGAGCAGCTCCGCCGCCCGGGCCCTGGCCCGCGCCCGCCGCCAGCCGAGCAGCGCGGGCACGGTCGCCGTGTTGTCCAGGACCGTACGGTGCGGAAAGAGCCCCACCTGCTGGATCACGTACCCGATCCGGCGGCGCAGCGCCACCGGGTCCTCCCCGGAGATGTCCCGGCCCGCCAGCAGAATCCGCCCCGAGGTCGGCTCGATCAGCCGGTTCACCATCATCATGGTGGTCGTCTTGCCGCACCCCGACGGCCCCACCAGCGTCACCAGTTCGCCCTCGCGCACCTCGAAGGAGAGGTCGTGCACGGCGGTCGTACCGTCCGGGAAGACCTTGCCGACCTGCTCGAACCGGATCATGGCCCCACGGTAGGAGCGACCGCTTCCGACCGCACACGGGCCAGGACTGTCCGGGGCCGGCCGTGGATCGGCCGGGTCCGGACAGAAGGCGTTCCGGAGTGAACACGCCCCGTGTCCGTTCCGTATCAACCGGCGGCCCGGACGCGCCCGTCCGGGCCTCAGGACCGTGTGCTGAAATGTCCGGCGTGGCCGCCCCGGCGGTGCGTGACCGCCACCGGGGCGGTCCAGAACAGGAGCCTTTCTTGACCAGCTACCGCCAGCCCGGCGTCGTCCTCGCCGACCACCGCTTCACGGTCCCGCTGGACCACACGGACCCGCGCGGCGAACGGATCGAGATCTTCGCCCGCGAGGCCGTGGCGAGCGACCGCGCCGGCGCCGACCTGCCCTGGCTGCTCTATCTGGAGGGCGGCCCCGGCTTCGGCGCGCGCCGCTTCACCGGACGTCAGGCCTGGCTCGGCCGCGCCCTCCAGGAGTACCGGGTCCTCCTCCTCGACCAGCGCGGCACCGGGCTCTCCACCCCCGTCAACCGGCAGACCCTGCCGCTCCACGGCGGCCCCCGGCAGCAGGCCGACCATCTCACCCACTTCCGGGCCGATTCCATCGTCCGCGACTGCGAGACCATCCGCCCGCTGCTCACCGGCGGCGCCCCCTGGACCGTCCTCGGCCAGAGCTTCGGCGGCTTCTGCGCCACCCACTACCTGAGCGCCGCCCCCGAAGGGCTGAGCACCGTACTGATCACCGGCGGGCTGCCCTCCCTGGACGCCACCGCCGACGAGGTCTACCGCGCCGCGTACCCCCGCATCGCCCGCAAGGTGGAGGCGCACTACGCGCGCTACCCGCAGGACATCGAACGCGCCCGCGCCATCGCCCGCCATCTCGCCGACCACCCCACCACCCTGCCCAGCGGCTACACCCTCACCCCCGAGGCGTTCCAGTCGCTCGGCATCCTCCTCGGCTCCGGGGACGGCAGCCACCAGCTCCACTACCTGCTGGAGAACGCCTTCGTCCGCACCGCCACGGGACCGGCCCTCTCCGACGCCTTCCAGGAGAACGTGGCCGCCGCCCTCTCCTTCGCCGGACATCCGCTGTACGCCCTGGTCCACGAGGCGATCTACGCCCAGGGCGGGCAGCCCACCGACTGGGCGGCGGAGCGGGTACGGGGCGAGTTCGCCCGGTTCGACGCCGCCACCACCCTGGCCGGGCAGGGCCCGCTCTTCTTCACCGGCGAGACCATCCACCCCTGGCACTTCGAGAACGACCCGGCGCTCCGCCCGCTGCGCGAGACCGCCGACCTGCTCGCGGCCCGTACCGACTGGCCCGCCCTGTACGACCCGGCGCGGCTCGCCGCCAACGAGGTCCCCGTGGCGGCGGCCGTCTACCACGACGACATGTATGTCGACACCGAGCACGCGCTGCGCACCGCCCGCGCCATCCGGGGGCTGCGCACCTGGGTCACCGACGAGTTCGAGCACGACGGGGTACGGGCCGGCGGGCCCCGGGTCCTGGACCGGCTGCTGGCGCTGGCGCGCGGCGAGCTCTGACCCCGCGCGCCGGGCCCCCGGGGCCCGCGCGGCGGCTCGCCGCGCGGACCCGCCCCGCCGGAGGGAGAATGGTCGGCAGGGGCCTGGGTCACGCTGTGCGCGCAGGGCGCCGTACGCGCGGCCCGCCCCGCGGAAAGCGGAGGTGGTGGACATGCTGCTGCCGGACCGACATCTCGTCGCCGAGCTCCTCGCCCGCTACCGGGCCTGGGAGCGGCTGGTGCTCGCCGATCCGCTGGACGAGACCACCCGCGGCCGGTTCGAGGACGTGGCGTACACGCTCTGTGTGCTCATGGGAGAGCGCACCGCCCGCGAGGCGATCTGGCAGGCGGAGGCGCTGCTGCGCCGGCCCAGGCCGGTACCGGTCCTCCCGGACGGCACGCGCTCGGACGGCGCGCGGCCGGAGGGCGGCCCGAGGAGGGAGCAGCCGAACTGAGCGCGCGGAAGGGCGCGCGCCGGATCCAGCGTGCGCATCACGCGCGCCGGATCGAGCGTGCCCGTCACGCTCGCCCGATCTGGTGTGCCGGGTCGAGCATGCGGATCGCGCGTGCCGGATTGACAAATGGCCGTGCCGTTTCTGCAATGGACGGATGGACGAAGGACCCGGGCTCGACGACGTACTGAACCAGGTGGGCGCCCGGCTGCGCCGGATCCGGCGCGACCGGGGGGCCACCCTGAGCGCGCTCTCCAAGGCCACCGGCATCTCGGTGAGCACCCTCTCCCGGCTGGAGTCGGGCCACCGCAGACCCAGCCTCGAACTGCTGCTGCCGCTCGCCAGGGCCCACCAGGTGCCCCTGGACGAGCTGGTCGGCGCGCCACCCGTGGGAGACCCGCGGATCCGTGCCAAGCCGATCGTCCGCGAAGGACGGACCCTGCTGCCGCTCACCAGCCGGCCGGGCGGGCTCATGGCGTACAAGATCGTGGTGCGGCCCACGCCGGACCAGTGCGAGCAGGAACAGCGCACCCACGAGGGGTACGAGTGGTTCTACGTCCTCTCCGGGCGGCTGCGGCTCCGGCTCGCCGAGCACGATGTGGTGATGGGCCCGGGGGAGGCGGCCGAGTTCGACACCCGGGTCCCGCACTGGTTCGGCCCGGCGAACGACCAGCCGGTCGAGTTCCTGAGCCTCTTCGGGCCCCAGGGGGAGCGGATGCATGTACGGGCCCGGCCGAAGAGCTCCTGAGCGGCCGGTTCCCCGGCGGGCAAGCGACCGCTTAGTATGCCCCAGGACGTGGTACCGACCCCCTGGGTGGAGGCCCGAATGCTGGCATGGCGCGTGCACAGGAACGGCGAGCCCGCGGAGGTGATGCGGCTGGCGGAGACCGAGACCCCGGTGCCCGCCGCCGGTCAGCTCCTGCTCAAGGTGAGGGCCGCCAACATCAACTTCCCGGACGCGCTGCTCTGCCGGGGCCAGTACCAGGTACGGCCGCCGCTGCCGTTCACCCCGGGCGTGGAGATCTGCGGCGAGACCGAGGACGGGCGGCGGGTGATCGCCGCCCCCGTCCTGCCGCACGGGGGCCTCGCCGAGTATGTGGTGGCCGAGGAGGCGGCGCTGCTCCCCGCCCCCGACACCCTCGACGACGCGGAGGCCGCCGCCTTCCATGTCGGCTACCAGACCGGGTGGTTCGCCCTGCACCGGCGGGCCGCGATCCAGCCCGGCGAGACCCTGCTCGTGCACGCGGCGGCGGGCGGGGTCGGCAGCGCCGCCGTCCAGCTCGGCAAGGCGGCCGGAGCCACCGTCATCGGCGTCGTCGGCGGAGCCGAAAAGGCCTCCGTGGCCCGCGCGTCGGGATGCGACGTGGTGATCGACCGGCATACGGACGACATCGTCACCGCCGTCAAGGAGGCCACCGGCGGCCGGGGCGCCGATGTCGTCTACGACCCGGTGGGCGGCGACGCGTACACCGCCTCCGCCCGGAGCGTCGCCTTCGAGGGCCGGATCGTCGTCGTGGGCTTCGCGAGCGGTGTGATCCCCAGCCCCGCGCTCAGCCACGCCCTGGTGAAGAACTACACCCTCCTCGGGCTCCATTGGGGGCTCTACCGCACCAAGGACCCGGCGGCGGTGGCGCGTTGCCACGAGGAACTGACCGCCCTCGCCGCCCGGGGCGTGATCAAACCGCTGGTCAGCGAGCGGGTCCCGCTCCGCGACGGCGCCGAAGCCGTCCAGCGGGTGGCCGACGGCGCCACCACGGGACGGGTCGTGGTCCTCCCGCACGGGGCGGACCGATGACCCTCGACGCCGCCGGACTCCGCGCCCGTACCAGGACCTTGCTGGCCGGCCACCCGCCGGCCACCACCGCGCCCGCCGACTTCCTCCGGGCCCGCTTCGACGCGGGACTCGCCTGGGTGCACTACCCCGCCGGACTCGGCGGACTCGAAGCACCCCGCGCCCTCCAGGCCGTCGTGGACGCCGAACTCGCCGCCGCCCACGCCCCCGACAACGACCCGAGGCGGATCGGCATCGGCCTCGGCATGGCCGCGCCGACCATCCTGCGGTACGGCACCCCCGAGCAGCGGGAGCGCTTCCTGCGCCCCCTCTGGCTCGGCGAGGAGGTGTGGTGCCAGCTCTTCAGCGAACCCGGCGCCGGCTCCGACCTCGCGGCGCTCGCCACCCGCGCGGTCCGCGCGGACGCCCCCGGCTCCACCGCCGGGGCCGGGGAGTGGACCGTCAACGGGCAGAAGGTGTGGACCTCCAGCGCCCATCTCGCCCGCTGGGCCATCCTCCTCGCCCGTACCGACCCCGAACTCCCCAAACACCAGGGCCTCACCTACTTCCTCTGCGACATGACCGCACCGGGCGTCGAGGTGCGGCCACTGCGCCAGCTCACCGGCGAGGCCGAGTTCAACGAGGTCTTCCTCACCGACGTACGCATCCCCGACAGCCACCGGCTCGGCGCCGTCGGGGAGGGCTGGCAGGTCGCCAGGACCACGCTGATGAACGAGCGGGTCTCCATCGGCGGCGCCCGGGTGGCCCGCGAGGGCGGCATGATCGGCCAGGTCGCCGCCGCCTGGCGGGACCGCCCCGAACTCCGCACCCACGGCCTCCACCAGCGGCTGCTCGCCCTCTGGACCGAGGCCGAGGTGGCCAGGGTCACCGGCGAACGGCTGCGCCAGACCCTCGCGGCGGGCCAGCCAGGACCCGAGGGCAGCGCGATGAAGCTCACCTTCGCCCGGCTCAACCAGGAGATCAGCGGCCTGGAGGTGGAACTCCTCGGCGAGGACGGCCTGTTGTACTCCGACTGGACGCTCCGCAGGCCCGACCTCGTCGACTTCACCGGACGCGACGCCGGATACCGCTATCTGCGCGCCAAGGGCAACTCCATCGAGGGCGGCACCAGCGAGATCCTCCTCAACATCATCGCCGAACGCGTGCTGGGCCTGCCCCCGGAGCCGCGCGACGACAAGGACGTCCCCTGGAAGGACCTGACCCGGTGACCACCCGCCCCGTACCGCCCGAGACCACCCCCGACCTGCTCTACTCGGAGGCCGAGGACGATCTGCGCGCCGCCGTACGGTCGCTGCTCACCGGCCGGGCCGACGCCGCCGCCCGGCCGGCCGCCCTCGACCGCGCCGAGTCCGGTGACCCGTACGACCCCGCGCTCTGGACCGCCCTCACCACCGGGATCGGCGCCGCCGGGCTGCTCGTCCCCGAGACGCTCGGCGGCCAGGGCGCGAGCCACCGCGAGGCCGCCGTCGTCCTGGAGGAGCTGGGGCGGGCCGTCACCGCCGCGCCGTATCTGACCAGTGCGGTGCTGGCGACCGAGACCCTGCTCGGCTGCGACGGCCGCTCCACCGAGTCCACCGATGTCGCGGGGCTGCTCACCGCGCTGGCGAGCGGCCACCGTACCGCCGTCCTCGCCCTGCCGTTCACCACCGCCCCCGACGCCCGGCTGCCGTTCGGCGGCGCGGCGGGCCCGGAGAACCCGGAGGGCGCCGGGGAGGTCACCGTACGGGCGGTCGCCGACGCGGTACGGGCCGACGCGCTCCTCGTCCCCCGGGCCGACGGGCTCTACGCGGTCGACACCACCGACCCCGGGGTCACCGTCACCCCGCTGACCCCGCTCGACCTCACCCGCCCGCTCGCCACCGTCACCGTCGCGGCCGGCAGCGGCGTCCTGATCGCCGACGCGGCGACCGGGGACGCGGCGGTACGGCGCGGACTGCTCGCCGGGGCCGGGCTGCTCGCCTCCGAACAACTCGGCCTCGCCGAACGGTGTCTGGAGCTGACCGTCCAGCACACCCGGGAACGCCACCAGTTCAACCGGCCCGTCGGCTCCTTCCAGGCGCTCAAGCACCGGATGGCCCAGCTCTGGCTGGAGACCGTCTCGGCCCGCGCCGCCGCCCGCAACGCCGCCGACGCCCTCGCCACCGGCGACCCCGGCGCCCCCCTCGCCGTGGCCGTCGCCCAGGCCTACTGCGCCCGCGTCGCCGTCCACGCCGCCGAGGAGTGCGTCCAGCTCCACGGCGGCATCGGGATGACCTGGGAGCACCCCGCGCACCTCTACCTCAAACGCGCCAAGTCCGCCGAGAGCGCGCTCGGTTCACCGGGCGCCCACCGGGACCGGCTGGCCGTCCTCGCCGGCCTGCCCGCCCCCGGATGACCCCGGCGGCGGCCCGGCACGCACCGTACGGAGGCGGCTGAATCGCGGGTGGCGGGCGGACGAACACTCTCCGGAACCGGCGTGACCCCGGGCGGGAGCGGGCAATACTCGGCACGACCGTGCCCTTCGCGTCCCCACGTGCCCAACCCGGAGGCATCCATGGCCCTCACCACCCGCCGCCGAGCCCTCACCACGATCACCGCCGCGCTCGCGGGCGTCGTCGCGGCGCCCGCATACGCCCGGGCCGCCTCCCGCACCGGGGGCGGCCCGGCCTCCCGGCCGCTCCGCCAGGCCCACGCCCACAACGACTATCTGCACCAGCGCCCTCTCTTCGACGCCCTCGCACACGGCTTCACCAGCGTCGAGGCGGACATCTTCCTCGTCGACGGCGAACTGCTCGTCGCCCACGAGGCCACCGACCTCGACCCCGCCCGCACCCTCGCCTCCCTCTACCTCGACCCGCTCAGCGAGCTGGTACACGCCAACCACGGCTCCGTGTACCGGGGTTACCGGCGCCCCGTCCAGCTCCTCATCGACATCAAGACGGACGGCGCCGCCACCTACCGCGAACTCCACCGCCAACTCACCCGCTACCGCGCCATGCTGACCACCTACGCGCACGGCTCGGTACGCCCCGGCGCGATCACCCCGGTCGTCTCCGGCGACCGGGCGGCCCGCGCCCCGATGGAGGCGCAGCGCGTGCGGTACGCCTTCTACGACGGCCGGCTCGCCGACCTCGGGACGGCGGCGCCCGCCTCGTTCGTACCGCTGATCAGCGACAACTGGACGCAGAACTTCACCTGGCAGGGCACCGGCGAGTTCCCCGCCGCCGAGCGCGCCGAACTGCTCCGTATCGTCGACACCGCGCACGCCAACGGGCAGCGGGTGCGCTTCTGGGCCACCCCCGACACCCCGGGGCCCGAGCGGGACGCGCTCTGGGGCGAACTGCTCGCCGCCGGGGTCGACCACCTCAACACCGACGACCTCGCGGGGCTCGAAGCCTTCCTGCGCGCCACCCGCTCGTAACACCGCCTCCCCGGGGCCCCGCCCGCGCCCGTAACCCTCCGCGCGACGAACCACCCGTACGGCGGACACGCCAGTCGGCCGTCACGCTCGCCTCCTCCGCCACACTGGCGGCCGAATGCCGCGATCCGGTGCGGCGGAGGAGGTTCGGCGATGGCCATTTCGATTTCCGTGGTGCTGCTTCTGACGATTCTTGCGGTGGTCTTCCTGCGCAACGGCGGGCTCAAGTTCTCGCACGCGCTCGTCTGCGCCCTGCTCGGATTCCTCCTCGCGGGCACCAGCATGGCGCCGACCATCGCCAACGGAATCTCCACCACGGCCGGGGTGGTCAGCAGCTTCAACCCGTGACGCACCCGGTATGACGTTCGGATCACGTTCCGACCAGTCGTGAGCGGATGAGGAAGCGCACCCCCTCGGGGGCCTCCAGCGAGAAGCCGCTGCCGCGCCCCGCCACCACATCGACGATCAGCCGGGTGTGGCGCCACACCTCGTACTGGCTCACCGACATCCAGAACGGCACCGGTTCCGCGACCCCCTCGATCTCCAGGGAGTGGAGCAGCACATCGGAGCCGCCGGTACGGAACTCGCCGGCCGGATAGCACATCGGCGCGCTGCCGTCGCAACAGCCGCCGGACTGATGGAACATCAGCGGACCGTGGTCCGCCCGCAGCCGCCGGATCAGCTCGGCCGCCGCCTCGGTCACCTGGACCACCGGGGGCAGGGGAGCCCCGGGGACCTCGTGAGTCCCCGGGGTCTCAGGGGCCTCAAGGGCCTCGGGGGAAGTCTCGTCGTCCGTCATCTGCGCCGCCATCGCCTCGGGGATCCGCCCAGTCAACGCGCCGCGACGTTGCACCGGGGTTGCGCCGCGCCACGCCCCCCATTCTGCGCGTCCGGACGGGCCGGTGCCCGGCGAACGGACGGAGACCACCCCGCCCGTCCGCCGGGCACCGGGCGTCAGCCGAGCCTGAGCATCACCTTGCCGCTGCCGGTCGACCGGTCGGCGGCGACGGCCAGCGCCTCCCCGGCGCGCTCCAGGCCGAAACGGTGGGTGATCACCGGGGAGACGTCGAGGCCGTCCCGCATCGCCAGCAGCGCGTCGTCGATCTCCTCGACAAAGCGGTACGAGCCGATCCAGCTGATCTCCCTGGTCACCAGATCACCGAGGGCCGCCGGGGCGGGGGCGCCCGGCAGATTGCCGACCTGGACCAGGGTGCCGCCGCGCGCCGTCGCCCGCAGCACCGGGCCGAGCGCCGCCGGGGCGCCGGACGCCTCGAAGACCACCTCGGCATCGGAGGGAAGGGATTCACCGGCGGCCAGGTCGTGGGTCCCGTCCGCGCCCATGGCACGGGCCACGGCGAGCGAGGCGGCGGAGAGGTCCGCGGCGAGCACCGCCCCGGCGCCCCGGTGGATCGCCGCCGCCACGACCAGCGCGCCGATCGGGCCGCACCCGTTGACCAGCACGGTCCTTCCCCGGATGTCCCCGGCCCTGTGCACCGCGTGGAGCGCCACGGCGAGCGGCTCGGCGAGCGCCCCGTGTTCGGTGCTCACCCCCTCGGGCAGCGGCCGTATCCGGTCCGCGCGCACCACCCGGTACTCGCTGAACCCGCCGTCGGTGTGCGGGTCGAAGGCCGCCGAACCGAAGTAACGGACGCGCGGGTGGAGGTTGGTGCGTCCGGCGATCCGCTCCGGCAGCGGTTCGTCTCCGACCGGTTCCGCCGGGTGGACGGTGACCGGCAGACCGGCCGCCCATTCCGTGACCCCGGGACCGGTGGCGGCGATCCGGCCCGCGACCTCGTGGCCGAGGACCAGCGGATGGGCGAGCGAGGCGGTGCCGGAGGCGCCGTGCTTCCAGTACGCGACGTCGGAGCCGCAGATCCCGCCCCACTCCAGGGCGAGCAGCACCTCTCCCTCGCCCGGTACCGGGTCCGGGCGTTCGTCGATCCGGAGGTCGCCCGCGCCATGGACGACGACGGCCCTCATACGGCGTCCTCCATCCGGACCAGGTCGCGCCCGCGGGTCTCGGGGGCGAGATACGCGGAGACCAGGGTGATCAGCGAGTAGACGACGAGCATCGCGGCGATCGGCCACCAACTGCCGGTGACGGCGGTGAGGGTGGCGGCGACGACCGGGCCGATCGCGGTGGCGAGGATGCCGCCGATCTCCTTGGCGAGGGCGAGCTGGGTGAACCGGGTCCGGGAGCCGAAGAGTTCGGCCATCGTCACGCTCTCCAGCGAGAACAGGCCGAGCACCCCGACATTGAGCCCGACCACCATGCCGAGCATCAGCGCGGCCGTGCTGCCCGAGGTCACGAGCAGCATCACCGGGAAGGCGAGGACCATGGTCAGCACGGTGAGGGCGAGATACATCGGGCGGCGTCCGAAGCGGTCGCCGAGCAATCCGACCAGCGGCACGGTGACGAAGCCGAGCAGCGAGCCGTACACGATGGCGTCGGTCGGCACCGAGCGCTCCGCGTGGAGGGTGGTGGCGATGTAGCCGACCAGGAAGGTCTGGATCAGCCCGGAGTTGCCGGCCTGGCCGAACCGGAGGCCGAGGGCGAGGAAGAACGCCCGGCCCTTGCGCTGCCGGATCCCCGACTCCAGGACACCGACGCTCGCCGGCCTCCCGGCTCCGGTGTCCGCCCCGGCCCCGGCCTCGCGGGACGCGCCGTCCGTGCCGTCGGCCCCGGCCACGACGGACTCGACCTCGTCGCGGGTCATCGCGACGCCGTCCACCACGTCCGGGCGCTCCTCGAAGACCGGGCTCTCCTTGAGGCTGCCGCGCAGCCAGACCGCGAAGATCATCAGCAGGAAGCTCAGCAGGAACGGCAGCCGCCAGCCCCACGACAGCAACTGCTCCTCGCTGAGCACGGCGAGCAGGATCGCCCAGAGCCCCGAGGCGGCGAGGGTGCCGGAGTTGGTGCCGAGCGACACCAGCGAGGAGACCAGGCCGCGCCGCTTGGCGGGGGCGTACTCGGCGAGCATGACGGTGGCCCCGGCGATCTCGGCGCCCGCGCCGAAGCCCTGGACGAGCCGGAGGGCGACCAGCAGGATCGGCGCGAGGATGCCGATCGTCGCGTACGTCGGCAGCGCGCCGATCAGGGTGGTCGAGGCGCCCATCAGCAGAATGGTCAGGAAGAGCACCCGCTTGCGGCCGATGCGGTCGCCCATCCGCCCGAAGTAGACGGCCCCGGCGAGCCGGGCGACGTATCCGACCCCGTAGGTCGCCATGGCGGCGATCAGGCCGATCGCCGGGCTGACGTCCGGGAAGAAGATCTTGTTGAAGACGATGGCCGCCGCCAGCGAGTAGAGCTGGAAGTCCATGAACTCCATCGCCGTGCCCAGCCAGCCGGAGACGGCCGCCTTGGTGAGATCACGCGTGGTTCTGGTCACGGGCCCGGTGGGCTCCGTGCGCGTGGTGTCCGTCATGGGAACTCCGTTGTTCGGGGAAACGCCGCCGGGGAGAGTGGGCGGAACAGAGGCGACCGGCCGGCCGGTTCACATCCCGGACAACTGATCGACATGGCTGGTATACAAGCACTGGTCGGCCAGTGATGCAATACTCGGGACGTGGCGGAAGAAGGCGCCGGTACGGCGCGGAGCGGACCCGGTGACGGCGCGGCGCGGCAGGGGGCGCGGCGGGCGCGGCACAGCGCCATCGTCCGAGCACGGGCCGTGTCGGCCGCCCGATACGATGAGCCCATGGCCCGATCGAACCGTCAGCGGACCAGCCGCCGCGCTGTCTACGAGACGCTGCGACACAAGGTGCTGACCCTTGAACTCCCCCCGGGCGCGGCCCTCTCCGAGAACGAGCTGGCGGCGTCCCTCGGGGTCAGCCGCACCCCGGTCAGGGAGAGCCTGATCCTTCTCTCGCACGAGGGGCTGGTCCAGGTCTTCCCGCAGGTGGGCTCGTTCGTCTCGCGGGTCGACCCGGCCAGGGTGGCCGACGCCCAGTTCCTCCGCGAGGCCGTGGAGCTGGCCTCCCTGGAGGACCTCCCGGCCGAGCTGGACCCGGGCCTCGTCGACGAACTCCGCGCCAATCTGGCCGAGCAGCGCCGGCCCGGGCTCGCCCTGGAGGAGTTCTTCGAGCTGGACGAGGCGTTCCACCAGGCCCTTCTGCTGCTGAGCGGCCATGGCAGCGCGTGGGCGACGGTGGTCTCGGCCAAGGGGCACCTCGACCGCGCCCGCCGGCTCGGCCTCTACGACACCGCCTCCCCGGCCGGCTTCGCCGCCCAGCATGTCGAGATCTTCGAGGCGGTCCTGACGGGCGATGTCACCGCCGCCCGTACCGCCATGCGCGCCCACCTGCGGGCGGTCTTCGACGACATCGAACGGATCCGCGCCCGCTCCCCGGAGCTGTTCGCCACCGACCCGGGCACGGCTCCGGTACGGCGCAACATCGCCGTCTGGGAGTAGCCGCGGCGCCCGGCGGTGTCACCCGGGGTGTCACCCGGGGGTGTCGAGCCACCGCTGGAGGACGTCGCAGAGCGGGGTGAGCGCCCGGTCGAGGTCCGGGAGGAGGGCGGCCGACGGGGCGGGTTCCGTGAGCCAGCTCCGCAGTACGGCGAGGAACGCGGCCTGGACGGCGCCGCCGGCGCTCTGGGCCGTCACCCCGTCCGGCGGTACTCCGTGCCGGCGGGCCACGAAGGTGCTCACCACCCCCGCCCAGCTCAGCCAGTGCGCGGCCTCCTCGGCCCGTAGCTCGGGGGAGGAGTCGAGGAGCGTGAACCGCTCCATCCACTGGCCGGAGTCCTCCATGGAGAGCGCGAGATTCCGGACGACCCGCTCCCGGAGCACCCGCATCGTCGGCTCCGGGCTCTCCAGGGCCTCCGGGGCGTCGAGCAGTGTGCCGAGCCGCCGGGTGTGCAGGTCGAAGGTGCCCCAGACGATCTCGGACTTCGACCCCCAGTAGCGGAACACACTCGTCCGGCTCACCCCGCTCGCCTCGGCGATCATCGGGATCGTGGTCGCCGTGTATCCGAGATCGAGGAAGAGCCGGATCGCGACCCGCTCGATATCCGCCCGGGACGACACCGAGGGGCGGCCGGGCGACCGCCGCGCGGGCGGTGGAGTCGGATGCATGAAAGTCCTGTCCCCCGCCCCGGGACAGGGGCGAGTACATTGTGATACCCAGTACCTTAATCAAAAGGGGCCCACCCGCTGCGGAGGGCTGAGGGGACCGTACTCAACGGAGATCCCGCCTCGCCACGTCGCCGGCCGCCGGCCCGGACGCACGGGCTCCCGCGCCCCGCGCAACGAACAGAGAGAGCCGCGACCATGCAACTCGACAGCAAACGCGTCATCGTCACCGGCGGCGCCCAGGGCATCGGCGAGTCCACCGTCCGCGCCTTCACCCGCGAGGGCGCGCGGGTGTGGTCCTTCGACCTCACCCAGGACGCGGGCGAACGGGTCGCGGCCGAGGCCACCGCGCAGGGCCCCGGCACGGCGGCCTTCCGCCGGGTCGACATCGCCGACAAGGATGCGGTCGACACCGCCTTCGACGAGGCGGTCGGCGCCCTCGGCGGCCTCGACGTGCTGGTCAACGTCGCCGGCCTCCAGCGCAGCGCGCTCGCGGCGGAGATCACCGACGACGTGTGGGAGACGGTCTTCCGCGTCAACGTCCTGGGGACCATCCACACCAACCAGGCGGCCTACCGCGCCATGCGGCCCGCACGCACCGGCGCGATCGTCAACTTCGGCTCCATGTCCGGGTTCACCGGGGAACTCACCAACGCCACCTACGGCGCGTCCAAGGCCGCCGTCCACACCTGGACCCGTACCGTCGCCCGCGAGTGGGGACCCGACGGGATACGGGTGAACGCGGTGCTCCCGTACGTCAACACACCGATGTTCGACACGTACCGGAGCTCGCTCACCCCGGCGGAACTGGCCGCCTACGACGCCGAGATCGCCAAGTCGATCCCGCTCGGCGGAAAGTTCGGCAACGCCGACACCGACCTCGCGCCCGTCCTGGTCTTCCTCGCGAGCGACGCCTCGCACTTCATCACCGGGCAGCTCCTGCCCGTCGACGGCGGTCTCACCAGCGTCCGCTGACACCCCCGGCCGGGCTCACCGCCGTACCGGCGGCCGGTCCTTCCGTACCACCGGAGCAACCCGTACCACCAGAGAAAGAGGAACACCCATGAAGGCCTGGCAGTTCACCGGTGTGAACCAGCCCCTGCGCCGTGCCGAGCTGCCCGAGCCGGTGCCGGCCGCCGGGGAGATCGTGCTCGCCGTCAAGGCGGCGGGGATCTGCCACAGCGACGTCAGCTTCGCCGACGGCACGATCACCTCGCTGCTCGGCCATGTCCCCATCGTGCTCGGCCATGAGACCGCCGGGGTGGTCACCGCCGTCGGCGCGGGCGTCACCGGCTTCGCCGTCGGCGACCGGGTCGGCATCCCGGCCACCACCGACGGGCCCGGTACCGCCGTCGACGGCGGGTTCGCGGAGTACACCGCCGTCGAGGCCCGGCTCGCCGTCCGGGTGCCGGACGGTGTCGCGTTCGAACAGGCCGCCCCGGCCATGGACGCGGCCCGTACCGCCTACCGCGCCGTCCGCACGGTCGGCCAGGTCGGGGCCGGGATGAACGTCGGTGTCATCGGCTTCGGCGGACTCGGCTCGCTCGGCGCGCAGATCGCCCGCGCCGCCGGGGCCACCGTGTATGTCGCGGAGGTCAACGAGAGCGTCCAGGCGCTGGCCAGGGAGATGGGCGTCGGCGGGGTCTCCGCCGACATCCGCGACTTCGAGTCCGCCGGACTCGATGTCATCGTCGACTTCGCCGGGTTCGGTACGACCACCGCCTCCGCCGTCGACGCCGTCCGGCACGGCGGCCGGGTGGTGCAGATCGGCCTCGCCCGCGAGACGGCCACCCTCTCCATGCAGAAGATCACGATGAAGGAGATCACCCTCGTCGGGGCGTCCAACGGGGAGAAGTCCGAGGCGGAGGCCGTCCTCGGGCTCATCGCCACCGGCGCGCTCCGCTCGAACACCGTCCCGATCTCGTTCGACGAGATCCCCGAGTACCTCGGCCGGCTCGCCGACGGCACCGTCGCGGGGCGCGCCGTCGCCCTGTTCTAGGGCCTGTCCCCGCCAGGGGCTGCCGGCGCGGTCCCGCCCGCCCGGCCGGTGCGGCGAGCCGCGGAACGGTGTGTTCCGCGGCTCGCGCCGTACTCAGCGGGCCTCGCCGGTCACCACCGGGGGCTCCGCCGTCACCGCCCCGTCCTCCCCGGCCTCCGGGCGGTTCTGTCGGCGTACGAAGGCGACGCCCAGGGCCGCCAGGACAGAGGCCACCGCGAGCGAGTAGAGGCCCCCGTTGGTGCTGCCCGTGGTGTCCTTGAGGTAGCCGAAGAGCGTGGGGGAGACGAAACCGCCCAGGTTGCCCAGCGAGTTGACCACCGCGAGCCCGGCCGCCGCGATCTTCAGATCGAGCCCGGACTGCGCCATCGGCCAGAAGAGCGTGGCCGCGCACTTGCCGCCGACCGCCGCCAGGGTGATCGCGGCGAGACCGAACCACGGGGTGCCCTGGGTGGCGAGGAAGGAGCCCGCCGCCGAGACGAGCAGGGCGATCGCGAGATACGGGCGGCGGTCGGGGGCCCGGTCGGTGAAGTGGCTCATCGTGTACATCGCGATGACCGCGCAGATCCACGGGATCGCCGACAGCAGCCCGATCTGGAAGGGCGAGAGCCCGCCGATCTCCGCCACCAGGCTCGGCAGCCAGAACGTGATCGCGTACCCGGTCAGCGCCATCGCGAAGAAGACCGCCGTCAGGAGCGCGACCTGCGGGTGGACCAGCAGCTTCAGCCGCGAGACCTTGGGCGCCCTGCTCCGCGACTCCTGGTCACGGGCGACCGCCGAGCTGAGCGCTTGCTTCTCCTCGTCCGTCAGCCACTTCGCGTCCTGGATCCGGGAGACGAGGAAGAACCCGGCGATGATGCCCACCACGATCGAGAAGATGCCTTCGAGCGCGAACATCCAGCGCCACCCCGCGAAACCGGCCAGGCCGTGGAGTTCCAGCAGCGCGCCGGTGATCGGCCCTGTCACGATGTACGCGGTGGCCGAGCCGCCCAGGAAGATGGCGCTGGCCCGGCCCCGGCTGGAGTCCGGCAGCCACTGCGTGAAGTAGAGGAGCACACCGGGGAAGAACCCGGCCTCCGTCACGCCGAGCAGGAACCGCAGCACATAGAAGGTGGTCACGTTGTGGATGAGACACATCGCCAGGATCACCGCCCCCCAGGTGATCATGATGCGGGTCAGCCAGACCCGGGCGCCGAAGCGCTCCATCAGCATGTTGCTGGGGACCTCGAAGAGCGCGTACCCGATGAAGAACAGGCCGGCGCCGAGCCCGTACGCGGTGGCGCTCACCCCGACATCGGCCCTCAGCTCATCCTGGACGAAGCCCACGTTCGTCCGGTCCATCTGGTTGATCAGCAGCATCAGCACCAGAAGGGGAAGCACGCGGCGGAGGAATTTGCCGACCGCACGGCTCTCCGCGTCGGCTTCGCCGTCCGGACTCTTCGCAAGGGGCTGCGGGACCATCGTTGTCTCCCACTTCGATTGGCGTGACGGCATGACAGAGGTGCCCGGGGGCGGGGTCGGTGGCCGCGGCTGGTGACCGCACGGCCGGATCCCGCTCGTGTGTACGGGGGTCGCACCGGATCCCGAGCGGGGTGACAGTCGGCTCAGCCGTATATGTATGTGAACCTCTGTCATGCGTGTGGACACGTTACGTACGGGTGCCCATCGGGTCAATGACTTCGGCGGGGAAACTCCGCGGGGCGCCCCGGGGGCCCGGTCGGCTCGGCGGGGGAGCGTCGTGCCACGTCAGGGCGGGCGCGCCGGTCCCGTGCTCCCTTGACGGTTCCCGCGCGGCGACCTAGGTTGCGTGGAGCACGTACATGAACGTGGATATGAGTCAGATACATGAACAGTCTGTAGGAACGGGAGACTTATGCTTGACGGAGTGCTGTTCTTTCCGGTCACGCCCTTCGCGCCCGATGGCACTCTCGACCCAGAGGCCCTCGCAGCGCATGTACGGGCCGGGGTGACCGCCGGCGCGGGCGCGGTCTTCGCCGCCTGCGGCACCGGCGAGTTCCACGCCCTCTCGCCCGCCGAACACACCGAGGTCATCCGGACCGCGGTCGCCGCCGCCGACGGGGCCGTCCCCGTCTACGCGGGCGTCGGCGGCGCCCTCCCCACCGCCGTCGCCCTCGCCCACGAGGCCCGCGAGAGCGGCGCCGACGGGCTGCTCCTGCTCCCCCCGTACCTGGTCAACGCGGACCAGGCCGGCCTGGTCCGGTACGTACGACTGGTCGCCGAGGCCGCCGGGCTCCCCCTGATCGTCTACAACCGGGCCAACGCCCGCTTCGGCCCGGCCGCAGCCGCCGAGGCGGCCCTGATCGAGAACGTCGTCGGCTTCAAGGACGGCGTCGGCGACCTGGAGACCCTGGCCCGTACCGTCGCCGCCATCCGTACCGCCCTCGCCGGGAGCGGCAAGCCCTTCCAGTTCTTCAACGGGCTGCCCACCGCGGAGGCCACCGTCCCCGCCTACCGGGCCATCGGCGTCCCCCTCTACTCCTCCGCCGTCTTCTGCTTCGCCCCCGAGATCTCCCTCGCCTTCCACCGCGCGGTCACCGAGGGCGACGAGAAGACCGTCGACGCCCTCCTCACCGGCTTCTTCCACCCGCTGGTCGCCCTCCGCGACAAGGTACCCGGGTACGCGGTCGCCCTGGTCAAGGCCGGGGTACGGCTCCGGGGCCTGGACGCGGGGCCGGTCCGCGCACCCCTCAGCGACCCCACCCCCGAGGACCTCGACGCACTCTCCGCACTCCTGGAGCGCGGACTCGACCTGGTGAGGAGCGCCTGACCATGACCGCCGAGAAGCTGCGGATCTCCGCCGTCACCCTCACCCCCGTCGCCTTCCGCGACCCGCCACTGCTCAACTCGGTCGGCGTCCACGAACCGTACGCACTGCGCGCGGTCGTCGAGGTGCACACCGACGGCGGCCTCACCGGACTCGGCGAGACCTACGCCGACGCCCGCCACCTGGAGCGGCTGCAAGCGGTGGCCGACCGGATCGTCGGACTCGACGTCTACGCCACCGAGGAACTCCACCGCCGGGTCGCCGGGATCATCGACCAGGTGGGCTCCGTCGGCGGCACGGGACTGACCGGGATGGTCACCACCAGCAGCACCGTCGACCGGGTCTACTCCCCGTTCGAGGTCGCCCTCCTCGACATCCAGGGCCAGGCGTGCGGCCGGCCCGTCAGCGACCTCCTCGGCGGCGCCGTACGGAGCGAGGTCCCCTACAGCGCGTACCTCTTCTACAAGTGGGCCGCCCACCCCGACGCCGAGCCCGACGAGTGGGGCGCGGCGCTCGACCCCGACGGGGTGGTGGCCCAGGCCCGGCGCATGATCGACACGTACGGCTTCAGCGCGATCAAGCTCAAGGGCGGCGTCCTGCCCCCCGAGGAGGAGATCGAGGCGATCCGGGCGCTGCGCGCCGCCTTCCCCGGCCACCCGCTGCGGCTCGACCCGAACGCCGCCTGGACGGTGGAGACCTCGGTGAAAGTCGGCCGGGAACTCGACGGGGTGCTGGAGTACCTGGAGGACCCCACCCCGGGCATCGAGTCCATGGCCGCCGTCGCCCGCCAGGTGTCGATGCCGCTCGCCACCAACATGTGTGTGGTGGCCTTCGACGAACTCCACCCCTCGGTGGCGGTCGACGCCGTCCAGGTCATCCTCTCCGACCACCACTACTGGGGCGGACTCCGCCGCTCCAAGCTGCTCTCCGGCATCTGCGACACCTTCGGCATGGGCCTGTCCATGCACTCCAACTCGCATCTGGGCATCAGCCTCGCGGCCATGACCCACCTCGCCGCGGCCACCCCGAACCTCACCTACGCGTGTGACACCCACTGGCCGTGGAAGACCGAGGATGTCATCGAACCCGGTGTACTGGCCTTCGAGAACGGCTCGGTGGCGGTGCCCACCACGCCCGGCCTCGGGGTCACCCTCGACCGCGACGCCCTCGGCACCCTGCACGAGCAGTATCTGAAGTGCGGTCTGCGCAACCGGGACGACACCGGCTACATGCGCACCATCCACCCGACCTACCGCTCCACCATTCCGCGCTGGTGACAGCGGTACGGCGGTACGGCGGCGCCTGACCACCGTACCGCCGACCGGCCCCTTATCGTGTCCACGGACAACAGTGAAGCGACCGTCGGCGCGGGGGCCGTCCCGGCGACGAGGCGGTCCCGACCGGAGTGAGGGAAGCCCCACTGTGGAATTCCGTCGACTGGGCCGCAGCGGCCTGACCATCAGCGAGATCGCCTACGGCAACTGGCTCACCCACGGCTCGCAGGTCGCGGAGGAGCAGGCCGCCGCCTGCATCCGCGCCGCCCTCGACGCCGGCATCACCACCTTCGACACCGCCGACGTCTACGCGGAGGGCCGGGCGGAATCCGTTCTGGGCCGGGCGTTGAAGGGGGAGCGCCGCGAGGGCATCGAACTCTTCACCAAGGTCTTCTTCCCGGTCGGCCCCGGCCGCAACGACCGGGGCCTCGGCCGCAAGCACATCCTGGAGGCCATCGACAACTCCCTGCGCAGACTGGGCACCGAGTACGTCGACCTCTACCAGGCCCACCGGTACGACCACTCCGTACCGCTGGAGGAGACCATGGAGGCCTTCGCCGACGTGGTCCGCTCCGGGAAGGCCCGCTACATCGGCGTCTCGGAGTGGACGGCCGACCAGCTCCGGGCCGGCCACGCGCTCGCCCGCGAACTCCATGTGCCGTTCATCTCCAACCAGCCGCAGTACTCGGCGCTGTGGCGGGTCATCGAGGGCGAGGTCGTCCCCGCCTCCGAGGAACTGGGCATCGGCCAGATCGTCTGGTCCCCGATCGCCCAGGGCGTGCTCACCGGCAAGTACGCGCCGGGCTCCCCGCTCCCGGAGGGCTCCCGCGCCACCGACACCAAGGGCGGCGCCGGTTTCGTGGCCCGCTGGCTCCGCGACGACGTACTCGAACGCGTCCAGCGGTTGCGGCCGCTCGCCGACGAGGCCGGCCTCTCCCTGGCCCAGCTCGCCGTCGCCTGGGTCCTCCGGAACCAGAACGTCTCGGCCGCGATCATCGGCGCCTCCCGCCCCGACCAGGTCACCGAGAACGTCAAGGCGGCGGGCGTACGACTCGACGCCGCCCTGCTCACCGCCATGGACGAGATCCTGGCCCCGGTGGCGGTCGGCGACCCCGCCCTCACCGCCGGCAACCCGGCCAACGACTGACCGGCGGAGGGGAGCCGAGGGGGGTTGACATGAACAGAGGGGGAGCCGACATGGGGCGAAGAGCGGCCGCGCTCATAGCGGCGGTGCTGGGCATCGCCCTGCTGGCAGGGTGCGGGGAGGACGGGGAGGACACCGGGGAGCGGAGGTCCCGGCTCGTGGAGGCCCCGCAGCCGGAGGCCGTGCCGTCGCCGGAGGCCGGTCAGGGGGACCTCTTCCTCGAAGACCTCCGGCGCATCGCGCCCCTGCTGGAGATGGACGACACCGAGGCCATCAAGAACGCCCGGTACGTCTGTCTCGATATCCGGAGCGAGGAGCCCGAGGAGACGGTACGGGGCGGCACGATCACGCGCTTCGCGGTGGACGGCGCCCAGGCCGACGCCATCATCTACTCCATCCGCTCCACGTTCTGCTGAGGGCGGGCGCTCGTCAGGCGGCCTGCTGCTCGTCAGGCGGCCGGCTGTCTGACGAGCCCGCCCAGCGCGCTGTCCGCCAGCAGATGGCCGACCGCCTCGGGGGAGAGTTCGCCGTCCGGGGAGTACCACTCCGTCGCGGAGTTGAGCATGCCGATGATGGCCAGCACCGCGATCCGGGGGTGCTTCACCCGGCGGAACTCCTTCTTGCGGATGCCCGTGCGCAGGATGCGGGTGAAGATCTCCTCGTACCGGCCGCGCAGCTCCACCACCCGCTCCTGCTGCGGCGGGCTGAGATACGTCCACTGGTGGAACGTCACCCGCGTCTGCTGCAAGGTGCCGGCGAGGACGCACATGTGCGCGACGATCGCCCGCCGCATCCGGTCCGGGCCGCTCGTGCCCGGCTTGACCGCGGCCTCGATGGCCTCCAGATAGTTCTCGATGCCGCGCTCGACGATCCGCAGCAGTATGTCCTCCTTCTTGCGGATGTGCACATACAGGCTGCCGGGAAGGATCCCCACCGCGTCGCTGATGTCCCGCATGCCGACGACGGGATAGGTCTTCTCGCCGAACAGTTCGATGGCGGCGGCCTCGATACGCTCCACCGAGACCGGCTGCTGCCGGGGTCCTGCCTTACGACGCGATGCGGACGGCGCTGCCAAGAGATCGACCTCCCCGTGAGTCTCCTAACAAGTGATTGTACAGGGAAGGTGATCAGTCGCCTCGGAGACCGCCTCGGGGACCGCCTCACGGGGGCGGGGGAGCGTCCTGCGCCGCGCCGCCGTCCCGGGCCGCCGTACGGTTGAAGACCGGGGGCCGCCGCTCCAGGAAGGCGTCGACGCCCTCGGAGAGGTCGCCGGTGTGATGCAGCGCGGCCACCGCCCAGTACCCGGAGTTCATCGCGGTCGCCAGATCCACCTGCCACCCCGAGCGCAGCGCCTGCTTCGTCGCCTCCACCGCCCGCCACGCCTTCGCCGCGATACGGCCCGCCAGTTCCACCGCCGCCGGGATCAACTCGTCCGGTGCCACGACCCGGTTGACCAGCCCGATCGCCAACGCCCGCTCCGCGTCCACGAGATCACCGGTGAGCGCCAGCTCGGCCGCCAGGCCGGAGCCCACCAGCCGGGGCAGGAACCAGGAGCCGCCGTTGCCCGGCGGCAGCCCCAGATTGATGTACGTCTCGCCGAGCCGGGCCGCCGTCGAGCAGATCCGCAGATCGCAGGCGAGCGCCAGATCGAGCCCGCCGGCCGTCGCCCCGCCGTTGACCGCCGCCACCACCGGCAGCCGGGATGCGGCGATCCGCTGGGTGACCGGGAAGAGCACCCGGGCGTTGTACGGCTCCCCCTCGACGGCGAGTTCCTCGTCCAGGTAGCGGCGCATCGCCTTGAGGTCCGCGCCCGCCGAGAAGTGCCGCCCGGCGCCGGTGAGCACCAGACACCGCACCGAACGGTCGGCCTCCAGCTCGGTGAGGGCCGCGAGCAGATCGCGCGCCAGCTCAGGGACCACCCCGTTGCCCCGGTCGGGCCGGTTGAGGGTGAGCAGCACGACACCGTCCCCGACCCGCGCGTGGAAGAGCGTCTCGCGCTCGACCAGACCGGTGGGGGTGACCAGGGAGGACATCCGCTCACCCGGCCTTCACCAGGATCGTGGCCACGGCGGCCGCGTAGGAACCCGCCAGCCAGCCGCCCGCGTTGACCGCCAGGCCGACCCGGGCCCGCGCCACCTGGCGCTCCCCGGCCCGGCCGAGCAACTGGTCGTACAGCTCAACGAGTTGCGCGCACCCCGTGGCACCGATCGGATGCCCCCGGCTCATCAGCCCCCCGTCGGTGTTGACCGGGGTCCTGCCGCCCAGCGCCGTGACCCCCTCCCTGACCAGCAGATGGCCCTCGCCGGGCGGGCAGAGGCCGATCTCCGCGTACTGCGCCACCTCGGCGGGCGCCGCCGCGTCGTGCACCTCCACCAGATCCAGATCGCCGGGGCCGAGCCCGGCGTCCTCGAAGGCCGCGCCCGCCGCCGCCGCGACCGGCCGGGCCTCCTGACCACCGCCCGCCGCGAGCCGCGCCGCCCGGATCCCGCACCGGCCCGTGGAGTGCCGCCGGGCGTACGCGGCCGAGCAGAGCACCACGGCCGCCGCGCCGTCCGTGGTGGGCGAACACATCGGCAGGGTCAGCGGATCCACCACCGTCCGCCCCGCCAGCACCTCCGCCACCGTCTGCGGCTTCCGGTACTGCGCCAGCGGGTTGAGCGAGGCGTGGAACCGGTTCTTCACCGCCACCGCCGCGAAGTCCTCCACCGTGGCGCCGAATGTGCCGCCGTACGTGTCCAGGTACCGCCTGGCCTCCCGGGCGTACACCTCCACGAAGACCGAGTTCTTCGCGGGCCCGGTGTCGGTGCCTCGCGCGTCCGCCGCCACATCGGTGGCGCCGCGCAGCGCGTCGAAGGTGCGTGCCTTGTCCTCGTGCGACATCTTCTCGACGCCCACGGCCACCGCCACCTCGCACCGCCCGGCCAGGATCGCCTCGTACGCCAGGAGCACCGCCGAACTCCCCGAAGCGCAGGCGTTCTCCACATTGACCAGCGGTACGCCCGCCAGCGGAGTGCCCCGCAGCGCCACCTGGCCCCGTATCATCTCCTGCCCCGACACCAGCCCGGCCGCCGCGTTGGCCGCGAAGACCCGCTGGACGGCGGAGGCCGGCACCCCCGCGTCGGCGAGCGCCCGGCCGGTGACGGCCGCCGCCATGGCCCGCTCGCCACGCCGCAACTCCCTGCCGAACCGGGTCATCCCGACCCCGGCGATCCGCACCTCGTCCATCACACCACGCACCCTTCCCGTCCCGCTTCCCGTCATCGCCCGGCCCGTGCGAACCAGGCCACCGGGCGCCGCGTACTCTCCTCGGCGTCCGCCGGGCGGAAGACCACCTCGCCGTCGCAGACGTACCCGTCCCAGCCGCCGTCCGCCTCCGGCCAGAGCCGGCCCAGCAGTTGCACCCCCTCCACCAGCTTCACCACCCCGAGCGCGTACGGCACCTCCCGCCCGAACCCGCTGGGCTCACCGAGGCGTTGGACGGTGAAGCTGTGCAGCACCCCCCGGCCGGAGGCGGCCGTCCAGCCGAGGGAGTCCGCCCGGCAGTACGGGCAGCGGTGGCGGGGATAGAGCACCGCCCGGTCGCAGGCCGCGCAGTGCTGGAGCGGCAACTCGCCGCGTGCCAGGGCCGCGTAGTAGGGGCCGGTGAGTGCGGCCATGCCCGGGTCCGCCGTCGCTCCGCTCATCGGGTCACCCGCTCCAGGAGAAGGACCTGACTGTCCATGTACGTGCCGCCGGAACCCCCGCAGACCGCCCGCCGCGCCCCGGTCACCTGCCGGCCGGACCCGGCCCGGCCGAGCAACTGCCGTACGGCCTCGGCGAGCAGCGCCGTTCCGCCGCCCACCCCGGTGTGCCCGGCCGACAGCAGCCCGCCGTTGGTGTTGACCGGCAGCCGGCCCCCGGGCGAGAACGCCCCGGCGGCGAAGAGCCGGCCCGCCTCGCCGGCCGGGGCGAGCCCCAGACCCTCCAGGGCCACGGTGAGCACCGCCGCGTACGAGTCGTAGACCTCGGCGAGATCGGCGTCCTCGGGGCCCCACCCGGCCTGCTCGTACGCCTGCCCGGCGGCGACCGGCCAGCCGAGCACCGCGAGGTCCTCCTCCTGGCCGATGCTGTAGTGCGAGACGCACCCGCCGGATCCGGCGACCCGTACCCACGGCCGCCCGCCGGCGCGGGCCCGCGCGGCGCCGGTGAGGACCAGGCCGACCGCGCCGTCGGCCATCATCGGGCACTCGAAGGCGTGCAGCGGGTCGGCGACCATCCGGGAGCCGAGCACCTGCTCGACGGTGAGATCCCGGTCCCGGTACATGGCGTGCGGATTGAGCCGCGCCCACGCCCGGAGCGCGACACACACCGACGCCATGTCCCGCGCCGTGGAACCGCTGACCGCCATGTACCGGCGGGCGATGAGCGCGCCCACCGCGTTGAAGGAGAGCCCGCTCGCCTTCTCCCACTCGCGCGGGATGCCGTTGGCGGTCAGCATGTCGATCATCTCGCCGACCGGCGCCGAGCCCCACTTCTCGGCCTGGAGGACCAGGACGGTGCGGGCGTGCCCGGCGGCGATCAGCGAGGCGGCGGTCCGTATGGCGTTGTCGCTGGTCGAGCCGCCGGAGTGGAGCATCGCACTGCTCTTGACCCGCCCGTTGAGCCCCAGCTCCTCGACCACCCGCGAGAAGACCAGATCGGCCTGGTCGGCGGGGGAGTGCAGACAGGGGATGAGCAGCAGGGTGTCGACGTCGGAGAGGTCGAGGGCGGCGTCGCGCACGGCGGCGACGGCGACCTCGACGAGGCCGCCCATGAACGACCGTTCGGGGTAGCGCCCGGACGGCAGCTCACCGACACCGACGAACGCGGCCTCGTCCAGGGATGGTTGGGGCGCGGGGGCCGGGGCCGGGGCGGCCGGCCCGGGCACGGATACGGGGATGGGCACCGGGTGTTCTCCTCCTCGGAGGTCGGGGGTACGGATCGGGGGTACGGAACGGCGGGTATGGAACGGCGGGTACGGAACGGTCATCGCTCCGGGCGGCGGCGGGCGAGCAGCACCATGCGGAACGTCATGACCTCCTCGTCCTTCTGGTTGAGGACGGTGTAGTCGAGGCGCACCGTCCCGTGCGTGGGCCTCCCGCCCGGTTCGGCGGCGGCCACCTCGGCCCGTACCCGGACGGTGTCGCCAGGGCGCACCGGGGCCAGTGCGCGCAGCCCCTGGCATTCCAGGAACGCGATGACCGCGTCGCCGAGGAAGCCGGTCAGGGCGATCTCCCCGACGGCGAGCGCGAAGGTCAGCGGAGCGTGGGCGATCCGGCCGCCGAACCGGGTGGACCGGCCGTACTCCTCGTTCACATGGAGCGGATAGTGGTCCCCGGTGAGCCCGGCGAACGCGGAGATGTCCCCGATGTCGACCGTCCGCCCGGGGGAGAGCACCGTGTCCCCGACGGCGAAGTCCTCGAAGTGCCGGCGCCGCCGGTCGAACACACCGCTCCCGGCACGCTCGCCGCTTCCGTCCCGGCCGTTCACCGGTCGAGGGCGGCCAGCGCCTCATGGGCCAGGCCGAGTCCGAGCTGCTCGTGGAGGAGGCGCCGGATCTCGTGGGTGAGCACCACCCGGGAGAACCTGCGGGCGAGCGCCGGTTTGGCGGCGATCCCGGCGGCCAGTTCCCTGGCCCGGGGCAGCACCTTCCCGGGCGGCAGGACCTCGTTGACGACACCGAACTCCAGGGCCTGGCGGGCGTCGAGCCGCTGCCCGGTGAGGAGGAAGTAGCGGCCCCGCGCCGGGCCGAGCACATGGGTCCACACCACATGGGCGCCGTCGCCCGGCACGATGCCGGCGGGGAAGTGCGGACCGTCCTGGAAGACGGTGGTCTCGGCGGCGAGGACGAGATCGCTGAGCACCGCGATCTCCGGGTGGATCAGTGCGGGGCCGTTGACCGCCGCGATCACCGGCACCTCGATGGACATCAGATTGGTGAGCAGCCGCTTGCCCTCGAACATGATGTGGGACCACTCGGCGGGCGTCCCCAGCGAGAAGCTGGTGAAGTCGATGTCGGCGCAGAACGCGTCGCCCGCGCCGGTCAGGACGACGGCCTTGTTGGCCGGGTCGCAGGCGATGTCGGCGAAGCAGTAGGCGAGTTCGTCGTGCGCCCGCGCGGTCCAGACGAGGCTGTCGCCGCCGGTGTGCACGGTGACCAGCAGCACCCCGTCGTCGTCGCGGTCGAGGCGGATGTGTTCGTAACGCTGTGCGTAGTCGTCGAGCACCGGGCCGATGGTCATGGGTCGCCCTCCTGGACAGAGGCTTCTGAACGGGCAGTTGGGTGAGCCGGGTTACGGTGCCGGGGGGAGGAACGGGGCGAACCGGCGCCGTCGGATCCGCCACCCCCGGGCGGTGCGGGCGAACGTGTCGTCGTACCGGCCGAGCGCCAGGGGCGTCACGGCCCCGGGCCCGATCCGCAGGGCGACGACATAGGCGGTGCCGCTCGCCGCGTCCCCGGCGCCGCTCACCAGCACGCCGGAGACGAGATGCCGGGTGCCGTACGGGCGGAGCGCCGCGGCCCGGACCATCCGGGCCAGCGCGTCCGTGCCCCGGACCGGGTCGGCCCCGGCCGCTTCGAAGGCGCCGTCCTCGGTGAAGAGCGCCGCCAGCTCCTCGGGGCGGCCCTCGTCGTACGCGTAGGTGTAGCGCGCGTACAGAGCGGTGACCTCCTGACGGTCGTCCTCGCCCCAACTGCGCTCCGGGCCGGTCATGTTCGGCTCCCTCCCGCCGTGCGGGCCGGTTCCGGGCCGGCGGCTGCGGTACGGAGCGCGCGGCGGCTCCGGAGGAAGGCGCGCGGGCTGTTCGCGGCGAAGACCCCGGTCAGCCGGCCGAGCTCGGTGTACTCCACGACGAAGGCGTCCGTATCGAGCGAGCCCGAGACCACCGTGAGCTGGGCGCCCGGCCGGTGGCGCCCGGCGAACTGGAGCCGCAGACCGCCCTGGTCCGACCAGAAGAACCCGTCATCCGCCACCGGCTCCCGAACACCCCCGACGATCACCCCGGCCACCCGGGCACCCCCATCGACAGCACCCGTCCAGTGCCCACCGGGCAGGCACTCCACGCCCACGCCATCGGGTCCCGGGCCGCCATGGTGTCCACGGCCCCCGCCGACTCCCGGGCCGCCATGGTGTCCACGGCCCCCGCCGACTCCCGGGCCGCCTCCGGTTCCCGGGCCGCCTCCGGGTCCCGGGCTGCCGCCGGTTCCCGGGCCGCCATCGGGGCCCGGGGCGTACCCAGGATCGTGGCGGCAGACCACGTCGCCCGCGCCGAATACCGCCGGGTGGCCGGTGCGCCCCTCGTCGTCGCAGACCAGGCCGTGGTGGACGGTGAGCCCGGCCGCGCGGAGCCAGCCGGTCTCGCGGACCACGCCGACCCCCACGACCACCACATCGGCGGTGAGCCGCGACCCGTCGTCGAGCCGCAGCGCCCGCGCGCCCTCCGGGGCCTCGGCGTCCGCGAGCGGGGCCGCCGCCACCGTCACACCGAGGCGGAACGCGACGCCGCGCGCGGTGTGCCAGGCCAGCAGTGCCCGGGCCGGCTCTGGACCGACGGCCGAGGCCAGCGGCAGCGCGGCGGCCTCCACGACGGTGACCGCGCACCCCGCTGCCCGTGCCGCGCACGCCACTTCGAGCCCGATGAACCCGCCCCCGACCAGCACCACCCGGCGCCCGGGGCGGAGCGCCGCCGCCAGCCTCCGGGCGTCGGCGGCCGTCCGCAGGTGGTGCACGGCGGGTGCGGGCGGCAGGACCGGCAGCACCCGGGGCCGGGCGCCCGTGGCCACCACCAGCCGGTCGAACCCGGCCTCCGAACCGTCCGAGAGCCCCACGGTCCGCGCGGCGAGATCCGCCGCGACGACCCGCCGCCCGAGCACCAGCTCGATCCCCCGCTCCGCGTACTCCGCCGCCTCCTGGAGCCGGATCGCCCCGTCCCCGCGCCTCCCCGTCAGATACTCCTTGGACAACGGCGGCCGGTCGTAGGGGAGTTCGTCCTCCTCGGAGAAGAGCCGCAGCCGGCCCCCGTACCCCAGATCGCGCAGCGTCTGCGCGGTGCGCACCCCGGCCGGACCCGCCCCGGCGATCACCACACCGCGCCCCCCGCCGCTCATGCCGGGGCCGCCGCACCGTCGTCGGCCGTGGCACCCGTGGCGCCCGTGGCGGCCGACGCACCCGCCGTCGCACCGGCCGACGCACCGGCCGACGACCGGGGCGGCGCGCCGGGGGGAGCCGGGGAGAGCGCCGCCCACTCCGCGAGCCGGAACTTCCGTACCCGCCCCGTCGCCGTGACCGGCACCTCCGCCTCCTCGATGAACCGCACCTCGGCGGGGACCTTGAACCGGGCCAGCCGCTCCGCGCAGTAGCCGGTCAGCGCCTCCGGATCCGGCGGCGCCCCGCCCTCCTCCGGTACCACCCAGGCACACCCCACCTCGCCCATCCGCTCGTGCGGCACCCCCACCACATACGCCGCCCGCACCCCCGGATGCCCCCGCAGCACCTCCTCGACCTCCCCCGGCACCACCAGCTCCGAGCCGCACCGGTACGACTCCTTGCGCCGCCCGGTGAGCGTCAGATAGCCCTGCTCGTCGAAGCGCCCCAGGTCCCCGGTGCGCAGCCAGCCGTCCGCGCCCAGGACGGCGGCGGTCTCCTCCGGCTGGGCGTAGTACCCGGAGGTCACCGCCGGTCCCCGTACCTCCAGCTCGCCGGTCTCCCCGGCGGCCACCTCCCGGCGGGTGACCGGATCGACGGCCCGGTACACCGCCAGCACCCCGCCCAGCGCGGGGTCCCCGGCGGCCCCGGCCGGCTTCGGACAGCCGTTCGTCGTCCTGAGCCGCTCGACCGGGTCGCCGGGCCGGGTGCAGAGCGTGGAGGCGGTGGTCTCCGTCTGCCCGTACGCGGTGAAGATCTCCGCCACCTGGAGCACATTCCTCATCTGCGCCCACAGGGCGGGGGGATGGGCCGCGCCCGAGGAGAACATCGTGGTCAGCGACGACAGGTCGTACCGCTCCCGGCGCGCCTCGGCGAGCACCAGCGCGGTCATCGCCGGTACGCAGATGAGCTCGTCGATCCGGTGCGCGCCGACCGCCCGCAGCGTCCGCGCCGCGTCGAAGGCCGTCTGCGGGCAGACGGCCCCGCCGACGAAGAGGACGGGGAGCACGGCCTCCACGTACCCGAAGACATGGTGGATCGGCAGCGCGAACAGGATGCGCCGCCCGTCCTGGAACGCGCGGGTGTAGGCGCTCGCGTACGCCGTCCGCACCACCGCGTCGTGGTGGAGCAGCGCCCCTTTGGCGCGGCCCGTGGTGCCGGAGGTGTAGAGCAGGTCGGAGGGGGAGCGCGGGTCGACGGCGGCGGTGCGGGCCAGCACCTCCGCGTCGCCGATCCCCGCGCCGAGCCGCACGAGGTCGTCGAGCGGGCGCCCCCGCTCCGGCGGCCCCTCCGTGCCCCGTACGAAGATCCCGCGTAACCGGGGGAGCGCGGAACCGCCCGCGTGTCCCTCCCAGCCGGGCGCGATCCGGTCGAGGGCGTCGAGGTAGTCGAGCCCCCGGAAGGTGTCCATGGTGATGAGGGCGACGGCGTCGGACCGGCGCAGTACATACCGCAGTTCCTCGTGTCTGAGCTGGAAGTTGACGGAGACGGAGACCGCGCCGATCCGGGCGACCGCGTACTTGAGGGCGATGATGTCCGGAAAGTTCGCCAGGTCGACGGCGACATGCTCGCCCGCCCGCACCCCCAGCGCCATCAGCCCGGCCGCCAGCCGGAGCGAGCGCCGCCGTACCTCCGCGTACGTGAAGGTGTTCTCGTCGTCCAGGATCAGCGGCCGGTCGGCGAACTCCGCCACCGCCACGTCGAGTTGCTGGGCGGTGGTGCGCGGTGTCCAGACCGGGTGGCGCGCCTCCAGGGCGGCCCGCCGTGCCATGAAAGGGGGGAGAGTCTTCATCGCGGTCGTGCCGTCCCTTCCCTCGCCGTTGACGGACGAAGCCGGTCGATCTCCCGTGGGGAGAGCCCGGCCTCGGTGAGGATCTCCTCGGTGTGCTCGCCCAGCGCGGGCGGCTGGCGCACCGCGCAGGCGGCGCCGGTGTCGAAGGGCAGCCGGAGCTGGCGCAGCCCCGGGATCCGCCCCTCGGCCGCGTCCCGTACGATGCCCCGCTCCGCCGTCACCGGATGGGCCAGCGCCGCCGCGAGGCTCTGCACCGGGGCCACCGGCACGCCCGCCGCCGCGATCCGCTCCAGCCACCACGCGGACGGGGCGCCGCGCAGCCGCTGTTCGATCAGCGCGGCCAGCTCGGCCCGGTGCGCCACCCGGTCGGCCACCCGCCGGAACCGGGGGTCCCCGGCCAGCCCGGGCAGCTCCAGGACCGTACAGAGCCGGCCGAAGAGCCGGTCCGTGGCCGCCGCGACCATGACGGCGCCGTCGGCGGTCCTGAACTCCTCGTACGGGGCCGTGCTGGGCGCCGCCGAGCCGAGGCGGTGCGGGTGGCTCCCGGTGCCCAGGTACCCCATGATCTGGTGGGCCAGCAGGAAGAAGCCGCTGTCGACCAGGGCGGCCTCCACCCGCTGCGCGCCGGGTGCGTACGGGCGTCCCGCCAGCGCCGCCATGATGCCGACGGCCGCCCACAGGCCGGTGGAGAGGTCCACCGCCGAGGGCGCGGCCCGCGCCGGACGCCCCTCGGGGTCGCCGGTCATCTCCATGATGCCGGTGAACGCCTGGATCAGGGCGTCGTAGCCGGAGAGCCGGCGCCCGAGCGCGCCCTCGCCGAAGGCGCTGACCGAGCAGTAGACGACCTGCGGGGAGACCTCCGCGATCCGCTCGAAGCCGACCCCCAGCCGCTCCGCGACACCCGGCCGGAAGGACTGGACGACGACATCGGCGCCCCGGGCGATCCGGGCCACGGCGGCCCGCCCCGCCGGGGTGCGCAGATCGACGGCGGCGCTGCGCTTGTTGCGGTTGAGGGCCAGGAAGACGGTGCTGTCGTCGCCCCAGCGCGGCGGCAGCCGGCGGGTGGCCTCACCGGTCCCCGGGGGTTCGACCTTCACCACGTCGGCGCCGAGGTCGGCGAGGATCAGACAGGCGAGCGGTCCCGCGATGTTCTCGCTCAGGTCCACCACGCGCACGCCGTGATAGGTGCGTTCGAGACTCAATGAACTCGCTTCCTCCGCACTCGGCCGCATCGGCATGGGCAGGAAACAAACACTTGTTAGTACTAGCAGCGAGCACTACCGTGGTCAACAACCCTGCCGCGACAGGCTGATGATCCGACGGCGAGAGGTCTGACATGGATTTCCGGTTCACCGACGAGCAGCGGCTGTGGAGCGAGACGCTCCACACCTTCATGGAGCGCGAGGTCGGCCGCGCGTACATCCGTCAGCACGACGAGTCGCGCGAGTTCCCCGAGGAGGCCTACCGGAAGATCGCGGACCGGGGGTGGCTGGGGCTGCTCGTCCCCGAGGAGCACGGCGGCCTTGAGGCGGACCCGGTGATGTACGCGATCTTCTGCGAGGCGATCGCCAAGCACAGCCTCGACTTCGCCGCCGCCGTGATGACCTCCATGTTCACCGCGACCAACATCGCCCACCACGGCACCGCCGCACAGCGCGAGCGCTATCTCCCCGGATTCCTGCGCGGGGACGTCAAGTTCAGCGTCTCCATCACCGAACCCGGCGCGGGCTCGGACGCGGCGGGACTGCGCACCAGCATGGTGGCCGACGGCGACGACTACGTCCTCAACGGCAACAAGGTGTTCTGCTCCGGCGCCCACCTCCCCGGCACCGTGATCACCGTACTGGCCCGCAGCGGCCCCGACCGGCACGGCGGGCTGAGCCTGGTCCTCGTCCCCAACGACCATCCCGGAGTGGATGTCCGCAAGCTCAACACCGCCGTCCGCAGGAGCCTGGGCACCACCGAGATCTTCCTCACCGACGTGCGGGTGCCGCGTGGGAACCTGCTCGGCGAGGCCGGTGACGGCTGGCGGTTCATCGGGGAGCACCTGGAGTACGAACGCCTCGGCCTCGCCGCCAGTTACGTGGGCAACGCGCGCACCGCCCTCGACGACACCGTCGCCTATACGACGGGCCGGACCCAGTTCGGCCGGCCTCTCTCCTCGTTCCAGGTGCTCAAGCACCGGATGGCCGAGAACGCGTGCGAGGTCGAGGCGGCCCGGCTGCTCGTCTACAGCGCGGCGGCGAAGATGGCGCGCCGCGAACGGGCGGTCAAGGAGGTCTCCATGGCCAAGGTGTTCGCCGCCGACGTGGCCTTCAGGACCTCGTTCAACGGCATGCAGGCGCTCGGCGGCTACGCGCAGCTCCCCGAGTACGACATGGAGCGCTACTTCCGCGAGGCCAAACACGCCATGGTCGGCGGCGGCACCAGCGAGATCCAGCGCTCCATCATCGCCAAGGAGATGGGCCTGTGACCCCGCCGGAGCCGGGGCGGCAGGTGCCGGCCGGGCGGGTCGTCCGGCGCGACTACGTGGCCGGCCCCCGCCCGGAGGGGTGAGGCGCGCCGTCCGGGACGTCGGGCCCGGTGGCGTCGGGTGCGGCGTCGGTGGGCGCGGTGTCGGCGGGCGCGGTGTCGGTGGTGAACGCGATGGCCTCGGTGGGGCAGTCGTACGCGGCCCGCCGCACCGCGCCCAGGTCGCCCTCGTCCACCGTACGGCGGGTGAGCACCACCAGCCCCTCGGCGTCCAGGTCGAATGCGCCGGCCAGCGCCAGCACACAGTTGCCGTACCCCTGGCACCGCTCGCGGTCGACGCTGATCCTGATCACGCGGGCTCCCCCTCGCCGAGACGCCGGGCGATCTCGCGGTGGAAAGCGGTCAGTCTGCTCTCCGCCGTGTTGAACATGACGCTCTTCAGCCCGAGCGAACCACGCACCGTCGCCAGGCCGTTGATGACCTCGGCGTCCTCGCCGAGGACGGCCAGGAACTGCTGCCAGTCCCGCCGGTTGTGCCGGTCCCACTGCTCGGCGGACTTTCCCGGTGGGGGCGGGCCGACCACCTCGTACGCGCACAGCTCCGTCTCGTCCACCGACACCGGCCAGGCGCTCCACATCTGGAGATGGGTGGGGAAGCAGCTGAAGATGGTGTTGGGGAAGGCCAGGTAGTGGCAGAGATGGGAGGCGCGGTGGTCGTCCGTCCCGCGTCCGTCCGTCGCCCGCGCCCGCTCGGTGTAGCCGCGGATCGGCAGGGTCATCCATGAGTGCGGGGGGCTGATCCGCAGCACGGCGTCCCGCCACAGGACGAGCCCGCCGAGGGTGTCGGGGTGGGTGAACGGCACATGCCAGGTCTCGTTGAAGCCGTCCACCGCGATCTTCCAGTTCACCTTCAGCCGCACCGAGGTGCGGAACCGCGTGGTGAACCCCTCCAGGCCGTATCCCGCCAACTCGTCCCCGATGGTGCCGAGATACTCCCGCAGCGGCGGTACGTCGCCGGAGAGCGCGAGCCAGATCCAGCCGGCCCACTCGGCGACCCGGACGGCGGGGGCGCGCAGCCCGCGCAGGGCCGCCTCGTCGAAGCTCTCGCGCAGCGGTACGGCGGTGACCGCGCCCTCCAGGTCGTAGACGAAGCCGTGCCAGGGGCAGGTGAACCGGGCCCGGCCGCACGCCCCCGAGCCGTCGACCAGCCGTGCGCCCCGGTGCTGGCAGACGTTGTGCCAGGCGCGTACGGAGCCGTCGTCCAGCCGGGTGAGCACCACCGACTGCCCGAGCCGGTCCCAGGTGAGGAAGGACCGGGGCCCGGGCAGGTCGGCGGAGGGGTGGACCGGGAACCAGGCGTGGTGGAAGACCGCGGCGATCTCGGCGCTGAAGCGGTCCGGGTCGGTGTAGACGGACGCGTCCCAGGTGGTCGGGGGGAGGGGGTACTGCCGCTCCGCCGCCGTGAGGCCGCTCTTCGGTGATGTCTGCGTCACGGTGTCCGCACTTCCCGTCGTGGTGGGTGGCCCACGGTTGCCCAACTAACAAACAACCATTTGTTTTAAACGGTAGTCACGGGCTTCCCGGGCTGTCAACGTCCGCCGTACGGCGGACGGTCGGGACCGGAGGGGGAGTGGGCGAGGACGGTCGGGGGGCGGACGAGGGGCGGACGAGGGGCGGTCGAGGGGCGGTCGAGGGGCGGTCGAGGGGCGGTCGAGGGGCGGTCACTCCGCCCGTATCTCGGCCGACAGCCGCTCGCGGAGCTGCCGCTTGAGCACCTTCCCGTAGGCGTTCCGCGGGAGTTCGTCCACCCAGACGACCCGTTTGGGCACCCGGTAGCCGGCCAGCGAGGCCCGGCAGGCGCGCACGATCTCCTCCTCCGCGCGCGGCGCGCCGTCCGGGACGAGGACGGCGGTGACGGCCTCGCCCCAGACCCGGTGGACCGTGCCGACCACGGCGGCCTCCCGCACCCCGTCGAGCCGGAGCAGGACCTCCTCCACCTCGCGGGCGTACACGTTGGAGCCGCCGGTGACGATCATGTCCTTCTTCCGGTCGACCAGGAAGAGATAGCCGTCCTCGTCGAGGTAGCCGATGTCCCCGGTGTGCAGCACACCGCCGGCGAGCGCCGCCGCCGACTCCTCGGGGCGGTTCCAGTACCCGGCCATGGTCTGCGGCGCCCGGGCCAGGATCTCCCCGGCCCGGCCGGGCGGCAGCGGTGCGCCCGTCCCGTCGGCGACCGTCAGATGTACGCCGGGGAGCACCCGCCCGGCCGAGCGGACCAGCGGCAGCCCGGGGTCGCGGGCCGCCCTGCGGTGGTCCTCCTGGTCCAGGGCGGTGAAGAACATCGGCGACTCCATCTGGGCGAAGGACTGCACCAGCCGGCCGTCGAGGACCCCGGTGGCCTCGCGCAGCGTCTCGGGGTCGATGGGGGACCCGGCGTAGTAGACCCGCCGGAGGGCGGCCGGCGGTACATAGCCGGCGGGCAGCGCGTCCAGGAGCATCCGGATCATCGACGGCACCATGAACACCCCCGTCACGCCCTCCTCCGCGAGGAGCGCGGCGGTGCGCCGGGCGTCGAAGGAGCGCGCCAGCAGAGTGCGGCCACCGGTCATCAGGGTGGGCAGCAGCAGGAACCCGGAGCCGTGGGTGAGCGGGGCCGCGTGCAGGATCACCTCCCCCGGGCCGAACCCCAGTACCCGCAGGGCGGTCTCGGCCACGCTGCGCCAGGAGCCGTGGGTGAGGACCACCGCCTTGGGCAGCCCCGTGGTGCCGGAGGTGTACATCAGGGAGGCCGGGTCGGTGGAGCGCGCGGGGAACGGCTCGGGGAGCGGTGCGGTGGTGGCGCGCAGTGCGGAGAGGGACCCGGGGCCTTCGGTGTCGGCGCGGACCACCGTCAGCCCCGGCAGGCTCTCCCGCGCGGGCAGCCGGTCGAGGAAGTCGCCCGTGGTGACCAGGACACGGCTGCCCGAGTCGGTGAGCATGTGGGCGTAATCCGCGCGCAGCAGCCGGATGTTGAGCGGCACGGCGATCAGCCCGGCGGCGAGCGCGCCGAGGAAGGCTTCGACGTACGCGACCCCGTTGGGCAGCAACAGGGCCACCCGGTCGCCGGGTTCGGCCCCGAGCGCGCGCAGCCCGGCGGCGGTCGCCGCCACCCGGTCGCGGGTGGCGGCGTAGCCGAGCGAGCCTTCCGGGCGGCCGGGTTCGGCGAGGCAGATCCGGTCGGGGTGGCTGCGGGCCGCGGCCCAGAGGGTCCCGGCCGCCGTGGTCGCGGTGTGCGGGGACGGTGTCGGCTCACTCATCTTCGTCACCTCGGGGGAAGTCCCGGTACGGGGGAGCGGTGCGGGGAGTCGCGCGGGCGGACGTGCCCTCTGGCGACGATAACAAACAACTGTTTGTATGGAAGGTGACGCACACACCGGGCGACGCGCTGGAGGTACCCGTGATCGGTGACACTGTGGTGGTGGACGCGGTGGTCCACCCGTACAACCTCTCTCCCCGGAACCGGAATCCGCGCGCGGAGGAGCAGTTGGAGGCGGTCTACGCCGCCCATCTCCTCGCGACCGGGGAGGAGCACCCGGAGTACCGGCTGAGCCGCGACGAATTCTTCTCCGACTTCCCCTTCGAGGCGGTCGCGGACTCCCTCTTCGTGGAGAGCCAGGTCGACCTGGCCGTCATCCACGCCCTGCCCAACCTCGGCTTCGCCCGCGACTATGTCACCGACCCCCGGCGCGCCGCCGCCTTCCGCGCGCGCCACCCGGACCGGTTCCTGCTCTACGCGACGGTCGACACCCCCGTCACCGACGCGGCCATCGCGCAACTCGTCCGGCAGGTAGAGGAGTTCCCGGTGGACGGGCTCAAGCTCTACCCCGCGTTCTTCTACGGCGGCCGGGGCGAGGGGTGGCGTCTCGACGGCACCGACTACGCCACCCCGCTGCTGGAGGCCGCCCGCGATCTCGGCATCCGCAATGTCGCCGTGCACAAGGCGCTCTGGCTGCCGCCCGCGCCGCGCGGCGCCTTCTCCGTCGACGACCTGGCAGCCCCGCTGGAGCGCTTCCCCGAGCTGAACTTCCATATCGTGCACGCCGGAGCCGCGTTCCTGGAGCAGACCGCGGCCCTGCTCGCCCGGCACCGCAACCTCTACGCCACCCTGGAGTCGGTCTTCGCCTACGCCGTCGTCCGCCCCCGCGTCTTCGCCAAGGTCCTCGGCACCCTGCTCGGGGCCTGCGGCGCCGGGCAGTTGATGTACGGCAGCGGCGCCAACCTGAGCCATCCGGCACCGCTGCTCAACGCCTTCCGCGGCTACCGCTTCCCGCAGGACGCGATCGAGGCGTACGGGCTCCGCCAGATCACCGCGGTCGAGCGGCGGCTGATCCTCGGCGGCACCGCGCTCCAAGTGCACGGAGTGGACGGCGCCGAGGCGGCCCGGCGGGTCGCGGGCGACGCCTTCGACCGGGCCAGGGCGCTCGGCGACGGGCGCCCCTGGGGGCGGATCCGCGCCCGGCGCCCGGTGGGGGAGCGCGGATGACCGGCGAGGGGCCGGATGCGCCGGCCGCCTCGCCGGAGCGGATCCGCGCCGCGCTGCGCACCGTGCCCGAACCGTGCGGCCTGCTCATGCGCACGCCGTTGGACATCTGCGAGATGGGGCTGGTCGAGGAGGTCCACGAGGAGGCGGGCCGGGTCCGGGTCACCCTGGTGCTGACCGACCCCTCCTGTGTCCACTTCGACGGAATGCGCCGCTACATCACCGATGTGCTCCTCGCCCTCCCCGGGGTGCGCGCCGTGGAGGTCACCGTGTCCCGGACGGTGCTCTGGACCCCGGACCGCCGGCAGGGGGCCGGCGGTGGGCGGGCGGCCGACTCCGCCCCGGTGATCGCCGGAACAGCCTTGCCCGTGCGGGCTGTTGACAGTGCCCGAGGGGCGTCCTAGCTTGCGAACGACCGTTTGTTTGTGTGTCACGAACGCGGCGCACTCTCGATCCCGGTGGAGGATCTCACGTGGATACAGAGCGGTTCGGACGAGACATCGAGCACGACTTCGACATCGACGATCCGGCATTCAACGAGCACTTCTACGATGTGCTCGACACCCTCGTCGGCCGGTGCCCCGTCGCCCACAGCACGGTCGGGGCCGGATACTCGCTGATCAACCGGTACGAGGATCTGCGCACGGCGGGCCAGGACTGGCGGACCTTCAGCAGCGCCAAGGGGTTCCAGCCCAACCGCCCGGAAGGGCTGCCGTACCTCTACCCGGAGGAGTGCGACCCGCCGTACCACGACGACTGGCGCAAGGTGCTCAGCCCGTTCTTCTCGCCGAACGCGGTGAAGGGGTACGAGGCGCAGATCCGGGCCGACGCCATCGAGCTCATCGACGGCTTCATCGACCGGGGGGAGTGCGAGTTCATCGGCGACTTCGCCGCCGAACTCCCCGGCCGGGCCTTCTTCAAGAACCTGGTCGGCGTCCCGGTCGAGGACCTGGCGATGCTGATCGACGCGATGGACACGGGCACCTACGGACCGGCCGAGGAGCGCGCCGCGGGGTTCGGACGGGCGATCGACTACCTCGGCGCGTTCCTCGCCAAGCGGCGCGAGGAGCCCCCGCGCGACGATCTCGTCGGGGTGATCGCCGCGGGCGTGGCGCGCGACGGAGCCCCCTGCCCCTGGGAGGACCGGGTCAGCATCCTCACCGACCTCACCTTCGGCGGCATCGCCACCACCACCTTCGTCATGGCCGGCGCGATCCTCCATCTCGCCACCCACCCGGAGGACCGCGCGACCCTCGCCGGGGACCCGGGGCGGATCCCGAACGCGGTGGAGGAGTTCGTCCGCTACTACCCGCCGGTCGTCGCCCTCGGCCGTACCGTCACCCAGGAGACCGAGATCGGCGGGCACCGCTTCAAGGAGGGCGACTACGTCCTGCTCAACTACGCCTCGGCGTCCCGCGATCCGCAGGCCGTCAGCAACCCCGGCCACCTCGACATCGGCCGCGAGGACATCCTGCACACCGCCTTCGGCGTGGGCCCCCACCGGTGCATCGGCTCGCATCTGGCCCGCCTCGAAGTCCGGATCGTCCTGGAGGAATTCCTGCGCCGGATACCGGAGTTCACCGTCAAGGAGGGCACCACGCAGGAGTACGAGACGGGGATACTGCGCACGATGAAGTCGCTGCACCTGGTCTTCCCCGCGCGGCCGGCGGGAGGCGCGGCGCGATGAAGTACACCGTCGACGGCTCGCTCTGCACCGGGCACGGCCGCTGCTACACCGTGGCACCGGAGCTCTACCGCCCCGACGACGAGGGGTACAACCTGCTCCGCGACGACGCCGTGGAGGTCCCGCCCGGGGCGGAGGCGTCGGCCCGGCGCGGGGCGCGCAGTTGCCCGGAGCGCGCCATCGGACTCGACGGCTGACCGGCCCGTGACCGGCCCCTGACCGGCCGGCCGGTCGCCCGGCCGGGGTGCGCGGCCGGCCGCGCGTCCGCCCCGTACCGTATGACACGGACGGCGCCGCCCCCCCCCGGAACACCGGGGGAGCGGCGCCGTCGTGGTGGTGCGGGGCCCCGACCGGCCCCGGACCACCCGTGCCTCCGCGCTCGCGCGCTACCGCGCGGTCCAGCCGCCGTCCACGGTGAACACCTGGCCCGTGACGAAGTCGCCGCCCGCGCCGAGCAGATAGACGACCATGGCGCCGATGTCCTCGGGCTCACCGAGCCGGCCGACCGGGGTCGCCGCCTTCACCTGGGCCATCAGCGCGGGGGTGACATCGCCGTGCATGGGGGTCCTGATGACGCCCGGCGCGACCACATTGACCTGGACGTTCTCCGCCGCGTACTCCACGGCGACCTGCCGGGAGAGCGCGATGACACCGCCCTTGGCCGCCGAGTACGCCAGGACGTCGGGCATGCCGATCAGCCCCGCCGTCGACGCGATGTTGACGATCTTCCCGGCCCCGGCGTCCAGCATCGGCCGGATCACCGCGCGCATCCCCAGCCAGGGGCCCTTGAGGTCGATGCCGACGAGCCGGTCCCACCCCTCCTCGGTCTGCGTCAGCAGGGTGTCCGTGCTGGAGACGATCCCGGCGATGTTGGCGAGACCGTCGATCCGTCCGCGCGCGGCGAGCACCTCGTCCACGACGCTCTGCCACGCGGTCGCGTCGGTGATGTCGAGCTGCCGCGCCTCGGCCTGCCCGCCGGCCGCGGCGATGCCCGCCACGGTCTCGTCCTGCCCCTTGATGTCCGCGGCGACGACGAACGCCCCCGCCTCGGCGGCGAGTCGCGCCGTGGCCCGGCCGATCCCCGAACCCGCCCCCGTGATCAGGACGGTCTTCCCCTCCAATGTGCCGGCTCGCTGTCCTGCGACGGCCATGACCTGCTCCCTCCGATCGGTGGAACCCGTCCCGGCGACCGGACCCGAGGATCGGCGCCGCGATGGCCTTTCACGCTAGAACAAATAGTTGTTTGCAACAAGGCGCGGACATGTCAGTCCCGTTGACACCGCTCGGGGCCCTGGCTACCGTCGGAAACAATCAGTTGTTTGTTTACGGTAAGGAGGGCACCTCATGAGCGTCCCCGATACCGCCGTGGCCCCCACCACGGGCCAGGGCCCGAACGCAAGCGAACAGAGAGAACGCGACCGGCGGAGCATGAGCCGCAACTCCCAGCTCCTGATCGCGTGGTGCGGCCCCGCGATGGTCGTGCTCTTCATCCTCGGCAGCGTCTGGCTCGCGCGCTACTTCCCGCCCGCCATCCATCCGGGCGACTCGGCGGAACAGGTCGCGCGGTACTACCAGGACCACGCGACACCCATCCGGATCGGACTCGTCCTCTCCACCATGGCCTATGCGCTCATGGGGGTGTGGGGCGTCTGCGTGGCCACCCAGACCCGGCGCAAGGAGGGCATGTTCCCGGCCCTCACCTACGTCCAACTGACCTGCATGGCCGCGGGCACCGCACAGATCGTCGTCAACTGCGGCCTCTGGGCCACCGCCGCCTTCCGGGCCGGCGATGTCTCCCCCGAGATCACCCAGGCGTTCAACGACGCCGCGTACATCATCCTGCTCGGCACCTGGCCGCCGTTCACGGTCTGGGCCGTCGCCCTCGGGCTGAGCCTCCTCCTCGACAAGTCCGACCACCCCGTCTACCCGCGGTGGACCGGCTACTTCAGCATCTGGGCCGGGGTGGGCTTCATCCCGGGCGGCACCGTGTGGTTCTTCAAGGAAGGACCGTTCGGCTGGACCGGTGTGGTCTGCCTCTGGATCCCCTTCGTGGTCTTCGGCATCTGGGTGCTGTACTTCAGCTACCTGTCCATGCGGAACGTGAAGAACGGCTTCGTCCATGAACAGGACACGGCCGGTGCGGCACCCGGGCGAGAGCCGGCCGGCGTGTCGTGAGCGGGGAGACGCGGACACCGGAGTCCTTCGCCGACCCGTTCGTCGCGCGCGCCGCCCCGAGGGGGCCCGCCGGGCCCTCCCGGGGCGGTGGCCGCACCCCGGGGGAGACCGGCATCTGGGTCTTCGCCTTCGGCGACCTGCTCGTCTTCACCGTGTTCTTCTGTGTGTTCGTCCACGAACGCGCCCGCGCCCCCGAGGCGTTCGAGCTGGGCCGCCGCTCCCTCGACCTCACCTTCGGCACGCTCAACACCCTGCTGCTGCTCACCGGCTCCCTCTCCGTCGTCCTCGGCCTGCACGCCCTGCGCCGGGGGGCCACCCGGCCGGGGACCCGTGCGTTGCTCGTCACGCTGGTCTGCGGAGCGGGCTTCGTCATCGACAAGTACCTGGAGTACGCCGGTGCGGTCCAGGCCGGGCACACCCCGTCCGCGAACGCCTTCTTCATGTACTACTTCGTCCTCACCGGCATCCATCTGGTCCATCTGCTGATCGGCATGGCAGGACTCGGCCTCATGTACCGGATCGCGCGCACCCCGTCCCCCGGCCCCCGGGAGATCCGTCTCCTCGAAGCCGGGGGGTGCTACTGGCACCTGGTGGATCTGCTCTGGATCATCCTGTTCGCGCTGCTGTACCTGATGAGGTGACCCCCTCCGTGCCGACGCCCGCCACCCCTTCCACCCCCGCCACCCCTTCCACCCCCGCCACCCCTTCCACCCCGGTGGCCCCCGACACGCACCGCTCCGCCAGGCGCCGGGCCGTGCTCGTCTGGTTCGTGCTGATGGCGGCCACCGCGCTCTCCTGGTACCTCGGGGACGGCCACGGCGCCCGGCGGGCGGCGACGGTGGGCGTCCTGGTGGTGGCCTTCCTCAAGGTGCGCCTCGTCGGACGCCACTTCATGGAGCTGTCGGAGGCGCCGCGCGGGCTGCGCCTCCTGTTCGACGGATGGGTGGTCGCGGTCTGCGCGGTCCTGGTGTCGATGTATCTGGCGGACTCGCCCGGGTGACGGGAATTCCCTTCCGTCCCGTTGTCAGTGGTGGGTGCGAGACTCTCCGCATGAACGAACAGAACCTCAAGGACGACCTTCTCCGCTATCTCCAGGACGGCCGTGACGCACTGCTGTGGAAGCTCGAAGGGCTCTCCGAGTACGACATACGCCGCCCGATGACCCCCACCGGCACCAACCTGCTGGGCCTGGTCAAACACAGTGCCGGGGTGGAGCTGGGCTACTTCGGCGACACCTTCGGCCGGCCGTTCTTCGACGGACCGGTGCCCCGCTGGTGGTACACGGAGAACACCGAGGACAACGACGACATGTGGGCGTTCGCCGACGAGTCGAAGGAGGAGATCGTCGGCCTCTACCGCAGCGCCTGGGAGCACACCGGCCGTACCGTCGCCGACCTCTCCCTGGAGTCGACCGGCCGGGTCCCCTGGTGGCCCGAGGAACGGTGCGAGACCACCCTGCACCATCTGCTGGTACGGGTGACAGCCGATGTCAGCCGCCATGCCGGGCACGCCGACATCCTCCGCGAACTCATCGACGGATCGACCGGCTGGGTCCTGGGCAACGACAGCATGCCGGACGGCGACCGGGCCTGGTGGGAGAGCCACCGCGAGCGCCTGGAACGCGTGGCCCGCGAGGCGGACGCCGGCTGAGCCCCCGCGGCGACCGCCGGGCCCGACGGCCCGGCGGTCGCCGGGCCCGACGGCCCGGGAGAAGGAGGCTCGGGGGACAGGGACTCGGGGGAGGAGGCTCAGGAGAAGGAGGAGAGACGTCCTCCTTCATAAGGGGCGGTGCCGAGGGCGTCGCAGAGATCCTGCAACGCGGTGATGAGCGCCCGGCCCTCCTGGTCGACAGGGGAGACCCGGGCGATGATCTCGCGGCTGCGGGCGGTGTCCTCCGCGTTGATACGCTCCATGATCTGGTTCAGCGTCGACTTCAGGCGCAGTCGGTGGTGCGTGTGGTGGCTCTCCACCGCGTCGATCAGGAGCTGTCCCTGGCCCCGCGTCACCTCCTCGAACGCGGCGCGGGCCCGTTGCGCCTGTTCGTCGATCATGGCCTTGCGCTCCTGGCGCGCCTTCCGGACGCGGGACTCGCGGTCCTTGACGATGTCCGTGACCTTCGCGACGGCGATGGCGGCGACAACGGCCGCTCCCACGATGTTGCTGAGCCGCTTCAGGACGCTGCCGTGCTCGGCGCCCCTGTGGGCCGCCTCCGCCTCCCAGGCGGCCGAGACCGGCAGACGGGGCTCGGACACGACCAGTTCGATCGCCTCGACACGACGGTCGGCGTGCTCGGGCTCGCGGTCCAGAGGATTGCCGTCCGGCGCTCCGTACGCGGCCACGACGGCCGGATCCGGATTCGTGCCGATCTCCTCCCATGCGCTGCCCGCGAACTTCACCCGCAGGAGTGTCCTGACCCCGCGACCCCGTCCACCGTTCACACCGGCCGCGCAGGTTTGAGTTCGTCCCGTGCTTCCCCCAGTGGCATCATGGCTCAACTAGTACCCCAGTGAAACTCCGTTCGCCACGCGTGTTTCCCTTCCGGCATATGCGGAGCCGAAGGGTGGCGATATGCGGGCAAACGGAATTCCGCCGTCTGCGGAAGCCCGCAGCGGCACCGGTTCTTCGGAAGGAACAGCCAGTCATGACCACACCTCGCCCTCGCGTCGCGCTTGTCACCGGCGGCTCCGGCGGTATCGGGCGGGCCGCCGCCGAGCGGCTGGCACGTGACGGGTTCGCGCTCGGCGTGCACTACTCGGGGAACAGGGACCGGGCGGAGGCCGTGGTACGCGAGGTCGTGGCGGCAGGCGGGCAGGCCATCGCCGTCGGGGGCGATGTCGCGGACGACGGTGCGATGACGGCGGCGTTCGACGCGGTCGAGGAGGCGTTCGGCGGGGTCGACGTGGTGGTGCACACCGCCGCTGTCATGGTCCTCGGCCCGATCGCGGAACTGGACCTGGACGACCTCGACCGCATGCACCGCACCAACATCCGGGGCACCTTCGTGGTCTCCCGGCAGGCCGCCCGCCGGGTCCGGCGCGGCGGGGCGATCATCAACTTCTCGACCACCGTCACCCGCACCCGGTTCCCGGCCTACGGCGCGTACGTGGCCAGCAAGGCGGCGGTCGAGGGCATGACGCTGATCCTCGCCCGCGAGCTGCGCGGCAAGGACATCACCGTCAACGCCGTCGCCCCCGGCCCCACCGCCACCCCGATGTTCCTGGACGGCAAGGACGAGGCGACCGTCGACGCGCTCGCCAAGGCCGCCCCGCTGGAGCGGCTGGCGGAGCCGGCGGACATCGCCGAGACGGTCGCCTTCCTCGCCGGCCCGGCCCGCTGGGTCAACGGCCAGGTCCTCTTCACCAACGGCGGCCTCGCCTGAACCACCGCCCGGGGGCGGCCGGCGGCCCGGGGGCGGTCAGCGCGCCGCGTCGCGTACCGCCGCCCCCAGCTCGGCGCGGAGCGCCGCGTACTCCGGCGCTCCCCGCAGCGCGTCGGGGTCCTCGTTCCCGGTACGGTCCAGCGCGAGCGGGAGGTCCAGCGCCACCCTGCCGGGCCGGGCGCTCAGGACCACCGCGCGCGTGCCGAGGAAGACGGCCTCGTCCACACTGTGCGTCACGAAGACCGCGGTGACCCCCGTCAGGGCGCTCACCCTCCGCAGATCCTCCTGAAGACGCTCACGCGTGAGCGCGTCCAGCGCGGCGAACGGTTCGTCCAGCAGGAGCAGTTCCTTGCCGCCGGCCAGGGCCCGGGCGATGGCCACCCGCTGCCGCTGGCCGCCGGACAACTGCCAGGTCCTGCGGCGCGCCGTGCCCGCCAGCCCGACCCGCTCCAGCAACTCCTCGACCCGGGCCGGACGTTCGGCCCGGGGGACCTGGGCGAAGCGCAGGGCGAGCGCGATGTTCTCCCCGACGGTACGCCACGGGAAGAGCCGGGGCTGCTGGAAGACCACGCCCGCCTGCCGCCCCGGTTCCGGGGTGCCCCCGCCGACGGTGACCTCGCCGGAGGAAGGGCGCTCGAAACCGGCGATCAGCCGCAGCAGCGTGCTCTTCCCGCACCCCGAAGGCCCCACCAGGACCAGGAACTCCCCGGCCGGGATGGCGAGCGAGAGCGGGCCGAGCACCGGAGCCGCCTCCCGGTCCCGCCCGTACCGGTGCGCCACCTCCCGCAGCGAGACCGCCTCGCGCCCCGGGGACGGCCGGGGGAGCGGGGAAGGGCGGGAAGGGCGCGGGACGCCGCTGGCCGGCAGGTCACTCGGCGACGGCATCGGGGAGCCCCTCCACGTATACGGCCTTCTCCAGCTCCGCCAGGCCCGGGGCGGCCGGGATCTGCTTCTGCCCGGCCAGGAACTCCGCCGCGCTCCGCAGGTTCCCGGCCAGGCCGCCGACCCGGCCGGGACGGCCCAGCCACTTGTCGTCGGCCTGTTCGGCCGGCTTGAGGAAGATGCCCTGTTCGAGCTGGGCCGCAGCTTCCCCGGGGGCGATCCCGAGCTGCTTGCCCACGGCCTCGGCGGCGGCCGGCGGCTCGTCATGGATCAGATCGAGCGCCCGCGCCTGCGCCTTCCGCCACGCGCCGATCACCTCGGGCCGCTTCTCGATGAACCGCGTCGACGCCACCCCCAGGTCGAGCGTGGGTTTGCCGGCCTTCGCCAGATCACGGCTGGAGAGCAGGGTCGTCCCGTTCTTCTTCAACTCGTCCAGCGTGGGCAGCCACACATACGCCGCGTCGATGTCCCCGCGCGCCCAGGCCGCCGCGATGTCCTGCGGTTCGAGATCCAGCAGGGTGACCTTCGACGCGTCCACGCCCGCCTGGTCGAGCGCGGCGAGCAGGCTGTAGTGCGAGGTGGAACTGAACGGTGTCGCCACCTTGCGGCCCACCAGGTCCTTGACGCTCTTCACCCCGGACCCCTTACGGGCCACCAGCGCCTCATTGTCCCCGGCCACATCGAGGACCCAGGTGACCTGGTACGGGATGTGCAGCGGCTCGGACAGACCACGGGCCACCGGGCTGGAGCCGATCGCCGCCAGATCCACCGAGCCCGCGACGAACGCGGTGTTGATGGTCGCCCCCGAGTCGAACTTGATCCACTTGATCGTGTACCCGGGCAGCGCCTTCTCCAGCCACCCCTTCTCCTTCACGATCAAGTCCCCGCTGGGGAAGGCCTGATAGGCGATCCGGACCGTCTTTCCGTCCGTCCCGGCGCCGGCGCCGTCCGTGCCGCCTCCGCCGGCGGAGCAGGCGGTGACGGCGATCAGTGCTCCTAGAGCCGCGACAAGCGTGGATATACGGCGCGAACCGTGGGGTGCGGGCATGACGGGGTCCTTTTCCGATGAAGGAGACGAAGGAGATGAGGAAGTCGAAGGGAGATGAAGGAAGATGAAGGGAGGGCGCCGGGGGCCGGTCAGGAGTGCCGGCGCCAGGGGGCGAGCCGGTTCTCGGCGGTGCGGAGCAGCGCGTCGATCAGCAGGCCGGAGAGGCCGATCGCGAAGAGCCCGAGGATCACCACGGCCGACTGGTTGTAGCGCTGGGCGTCGCGGATCATGCCGCCGATGCCGGGGAGGCCGTTGACGGTCTCCGCCGCGACGACCGAGGAATACGCGATACCGAACGCCAGCCGCGCGCCGACCAGGATCTCCGGGAGCGCGGCGGGCAGTACGACGGTGGTCACCACCTGGGAGCGGCGCGCCCCGATCGCCCGCGCCGCCTCCACCAGCGAGGTGGGCGCGGAGGCGACGGCGGCCGTGGTGGCCACGGCGACCGGCGGCATGGCGGCGATCGCCAGCAGCCAGAGCTTGGGCGCCTCGTCGATGCCGAACCAGATGATCAGCAGGCTGAAGTAGGCGAGCGGCGGCAGCGTACGGAGGAAGGCGACCACCGGTTCGCACACCACCCGTACCCAGGGCAGCGTCCCCATCAGCACCCCGGCGACCAGACCGGCCAGGATGCCGGCGCCCGCCCCGATCGCGATCCTGCGCAGGCTGACGGCCAGATGCTCGATCAGCGTGTGGCCCTGGTAGCCGCGTACCCCGTCATGGGTTCCCGATGTCTGGACGAACGCGTCCCAGACGGCCGAAGGCGGCGGCACCAGCACCGGGGACCAGAGCCGCAGCGAGGTCACGAGCTGCCAGAGGGCGAGCAGGACCACCAGGGCGAGCAGGCGCAGCCCCACCCTGCGCAGCCGTGCGGCACGCTCCGGGCGGGGCGGCCGTTTCCCCGGGGCGTCGGCGTCGGCGGTGGGGGTGGTGACGGTGGAGGGGGCGGTGGACGTGGTCATGGCGGACTCCGTCGGGGGTACGGACAGGCGGAAGCCCGCCGGGACGGACAGCGGGAGGGGGAGCGGGAGGGGAGGAGAAGAGGTACGCACGGGGGTGCGCCCCTCTGCCGTGCCTGTGGCCCGCAGGCGTGCGGGACCCGCCCAGGGGGGCAAGATAGGCCGGGGAGTGGGTGAGGCCGGGGAGTGGGCGAGGCAGGGGTCAGCGCCGCCGGTGCGGGCTCAACTCAACAGGAGGAGCTGGTCACACGGCAGAGATCGACGCTCAGGCGCCTCACCAGATACCGGTCGCTGGTCACGGGAGAGTTTGTAGCACACCGCCCTGGTGGGAGCCAGATGTGTCCACGGGCGGCGGGCATTGCGCGGGGCAGGGGGCCCGCGTAGCCTCGGGAAGCTGGTGAGGGTCCGCCGGGGACCCCCGCGTCGTACGGGTGGAGTGGAGGTGACGGTCGTGTCGTCGGTGTGGCCCGCCCGGGTCCCTTCCCGCCCGCCCGTCCGCGTTCCGCACGGGCCCATGCCCCGGCTCCACCTCTATTCGCGGACGCATATCGACCTCCAGCGCGTGGCCGGCGCGCTCTGTCCCTCCTGACCCGTTTCCCTGCCGCCGCGCCCTCCCGATGAGGGGCCGCGGAGCACACACGGTCGATCAGGAAGGCACCCTCTCGTGTCATCTTCTTCCGCTATTCCGCCCTTTTCCTCGTCTCCTTCTCCGTCTTCTCCGTCGTCTTCTCCGTCTTCCTCCGGGGAGCTGCACCTCGCCGTCGCGCTCGACGGCGCCGGATGGCACCCCGCCGCCTGGCGTGAGCCGGGGGCCAGGGCCGGGGAGCTGTTCTCCGCCGGGTACTGGGCCGACCTCGTCCAGGAGGCCGAGCGGGGACTTCTCGACTTCGTGACCATCGAGGACGGTCTCGGGCCCCAGTCCTCGCACCCCACCGAACCCGACGACCGTACGGACCAGGTGCGGGGGCGGCTGGACGCGGTGCTCGTCGCCGCGCGGGTCGCCCCGCTGACCCGGCATATCGGGGTCGTGCCGACCGTCGTCGCCACCCATACCGAGCCGTTCCACATCTCCAAGGCGATCGCGACCCTGGACTATGTCAGCTCGGGGCGTGCGGGCCTCCGGGTCCAGGTGTCGGCCCGGAGCGACCAGGCGGCGCACTTCGGCCGGCGTACGGTGCCGCGTATCCGTCCGGGCGGGCCCCATCCGCCCGAGGAACTGGACGTGCTCACCGGACTCTTCGACGAGGCCGCCGACCATGTCGAGGTGGTGCGCCGGCTCTGGGACAGCTGGGAGGACGACGCGGAGATCCGGGATGTCGCCACCGGCCGCTTCATCGACCGCGACAAACTGCACTACATCGACTTCCAGGGCCGGTACTTCCGGGTCAAGGGGCCCTCCATCACACCCCGGCCACCCCAGGGGCAGCCGGTCGTCAGCGCGCTCGGGCACGGCGGCCTCGCGTACCGGCTCATCGCGCGCTCCGCCGACATCGGCTATGTCACCCCGCACGACACCGGCCAGGCCCGCGCCACCGTCGAGGAGATCCGCGCCGAACAGGACGCCGCCGGGAGGCGGGACGAACCCCTGCACCTCTTCGGTGACCTGGTGGTCTTCCTGGACGACGAACCCGGGGCCGCGGCCGCCCGGCGGGACCGGCTCGACGGGCTCGCGGGGGCCCCGTACACCAGCGACGCCAAGGTCTTCACGGGTACCCCGGCCGGTCTGGCCGACCTGCTTCTGGAGTGGCGGGGGGCCGGGCTGACCGGGTTCCGGCTGCGCCCCGCCGCCGTCGGCCACGACCTGCCGGCGATCACCCGGGGGCTCGTGCCCGAACTGCGCCGCCGTGGTGTGTTCCGGAGCGCCTACGAGGCCACCACCCTGCGCGGGCTGCTCGGTCTGGCCCGCCCCGCCAACCGTTACGCCGCCGCCCACCCCGCCCGGAGGGACCACCGATCATGAGCAAGCCGCTCAAGCAGATCCATCTCGCGGCCCACTTCCCCGGCGTCAACAACACCACCGTGTGGAGCGACCCCGAGGCGGGCAGCCATATCGAGTTCGGCTCCTTCGCCCACTTCGCGCGGACCGCCGAACGCGCCAAATTCGACTTCCTGTTCCTCGCCGAGGGGCTGCGCCTCCGTGAACAGGGCGGGAAAATCTACGACTTGGATGTTGTGGGCCGCCCCGACACCTTCACCGTGCTCTCCGCTCTCGCCGCTGTCACCACCCACCTCGGGCTCACCGGCACCATCAACTCCACCTTCAACGAGCCCTACGAGGTGGCCCGGCAGTTCGCCACCCTCGACCACCTCTCCGGCGGGCGCGCCGCGTGGAACGTCGTCACCTCCTGGGACGCCTTCACCGGCGAGAACTTCCGCCGCGGCGGCTTCCTCCCGCAGGAGGAGCGGTACTCCCGGGCCAAGGAGTTCCTGAGCACCGCCCATGAACTCTTCGACTCCTGGCCCGGGGACGCGCTCGCCGCCGACCCGGCGACCGGGGCGTTCCTCCGCGACGCGCGGGCCGGCGCCTTCGCCCATCACGGGCGGCATTTCGACATCGAGGGGCGGTTCAACGTTCCGCGCGGTCCCCAGGGCCGCCCGGTGATCTTCCAGGCGGGCGACTCCGACGAGGGGCGCGAGTTCGCCGCTTCGGACGCCGACGCGATCTTCAGCAGATACAGCACCCTCCGCGAGGGCCAGGAGTTCTACACGGACGTCAAGGGCCGGCTGGGCCGTTACGGCCGCACGCCGGACGAACTGCTGATCCTGCCCGCCGCCACCTTCGTCCTCGGTGACACCGACGAGGAGGCCCGGGAGACCGCCCGGGAGGTGCGCCGACGGCAGGTCAGCGGGGCCACCGCCATCAAGCACCTGGAGTTCGTCTGGAACCGGGACCTCTCCGGATACGACCCGGACGGCCCGCTCCCCGAGATCGACCCCGACCCCGGCGAACACACCGTGGCCCGGGGCCGCGCCCAAGTCCGTATGTACCGCGACCCGTTGGCCGTCGCCCGGGAGTGGCGGGAGCGCGCGCGGGCCAACGGCTGGTCCATCCGCGACCTGGTCATCGAGACCGGCAACCGGCAGGCGTTCATCGGCTCCCCGGCCACCGTCGCCACCGCCCTCGACGCCTTCGTGCAGGCCGACGCCGCCGACGGCTTCATCCTCGTCCCGCACCTCACCCCCGGCGGCCTCGACCACTTCGCCGACACCGTGGTCCCCCTCCTCCAGGAGCGCGGTGTGTTCCGCACCGAGTACACCGGGCCGACCCTCCGCGACCACCTCGGCCTGGCCCATCCCGACACCGTGCGGACCGCCCGGCGGGTGGCGTCATGACGTACCACCGCCGCGTCATGACGTACCGCTCCGGCACCCCGGCGCACCACCCCCGCGTCCCGTCCGTCCCCCGCTGAGGAGAGGCCCACCGTGTCCCGTATCCCCCTCGGGGTCCTCGACCTCGTCCCCGTCCCGTCCGGCGCCACCGCCGCCGACGCCCTGCGCAACACCCTCGACCTGGCCAGGAGCGCCGAACGGTTCGGATACGCCCGCTACTGGTTCGCCGAGCACCACCTCAACCCCGGGGTGGCCGGCACCTCCCCGGCGGTGCTGCTCGCCCTGACCGCCTCCGCGACCTCCACCATCCGGATCGGCTCCGGTGCCGTGCAGCTCGGCCACCGCACCGCGCTCTCCACCGTGGAGGAGTTCGGCCTGATCGACGCGCTCCACCCGGGCCGGCTCGACCTGGGGCTCGGCCGCTCGCCCGGCCGGCCCACCGGGCCCGGCGCGGGCGGGCCGCCGCCGGTCACGGTGGAGGTGGTGGACGGGCGCGCCCCCAACGGGCTGCTCATCCCGCCGAAGTTCTCCTTCGAGCGGCTGCTCGGCTCGCCCCGGATCGCCCTCCAGCGGGAACTGCTCCACCAGGCCGGCGCCCAGCCGCAGGAGTACGGCGCCCAGATCGACGACATCCTCGCCCTGCTGCGCGGGACCTACCGCTCCGCCGAGGGCGTCGAGGCACACGCCGTGCCCGGCGAGGGCGCCGACGTGGAGATCTGGATCCTGGGCAGCAGCGGCGGTACCAGCGCCGCCGTCGCGGGCCGCAACGGCCTGCGGTTCGCGGCCAATTACCATGTCAGCCCGGCCTCCGTACTGGAGGCCGCCGAGGGCTACCGCGCCGCGTTCCGGCCCTCGGCGACGCTCGACAAGCCGTATGTCGCGGTCTCCGCCGATGTGGTGGTCGCCGAGGACGAGGCGACCGCCCGCGAACTCGCCACCGGGTACGGGCTCTGGGTGCGCTCCATCCGTACCGCCGAGGGCGCCATCCCGTTCCCCACCCCGGCCGAGGCGCGCGCCCACCCCTGGAGCGACGCCGACCGCGAGCTGGTCGCCGACCGGGTCGACACCCAGTTCGTCGGCTCCCCGGGGCGCGTCGCCGACCACCTGGAACAGCTCCAGGAGGCCACCGGGGCCGATGAGTTGATCGTCACCACCATCACCCACGACCACGCCGACCGGGTACGGTCCTACGAACTCCTCGCCGAGGAGTGGCAACGCCGCTGAAACCGGGCGGAGTCACCGGGCGGAGTCACGGGGCGGAGGATCCGGCACGCGCCGCTCACGGCCGCAGGACGCCGTCCAGCCAGGCGAGTTGCCTGCGCACATGGACGGCGTCCCCGCCCTCGTGCTGGTTGAACGGATAGGCGTGGATCTCCTTCGGGCCCGCCCCGCCGGAGAGTTCGCCGTAGCGGTTGTACGCGGCGTAGGCGCCGCTGGGCGGGCAGACCGTGTCGCGCAGCCCCGTTCCGAAGTGGGCGGGGGCGGTCGCCCGGCGGGCGAAGGAGATGCCCTCGACATAGGAGAGGGTCCGGTACGCGGCGTCCTGCGCGCCGCGCCGAACGGCGAGAAAGGCGGCGATCTCGCCGTACGGGCCCGCGTCGGTGAGATCGAGGGCGCGCCGGATGCCGCAGAGGAACGGCGCGGTGACCAGCACCCCCGCCAGCGCGGAGGTGAGCCCGGCGACCGCGAGGGCGAGGCCGCCGCCCTGGCTGTTGCCGACGGCCGCGACCCGGGCCCCGTCCACGCCCGGCAGTGAGCGCACCGCGGCGACGGCCCGCACCGCGTCGGTGATCAGGCGCCGGTAGTGGAAGGCGTACGGGTCGAGCAGCCCGCGCGCGGCGGGCCAGGGGCCGCCCGGCGCTGTCCCGTACGGGTCGGGCGTGTCACCGCCGCTCCCGTACCGGTCGCCCTGGCCCCGGTTGTCCATCAGCAGATGCGCATAACCGGCGGCGGGCCAGGTCAGCCGCTCGTGCGGGAGGCCGCGCCCGCGTCCGTACCCCGCGTACTCGACCACCGCCGGAATCCGCCCGGGGAGCCCGCGCGGCCGGGTGTACCAGGCGCGTACCGGCTCGCCGGCGAAGCCGCGGAAGGTCACGTCCCAGCTCTCCACCAGCCGCAGGCCGCTGTCGTGGGGCCGTACGGAGACCACCGGATCGGCGTGGTCCGACCCCTCCAGGGTGGCCTGCCAGAAGGCGTCGAAGTCGGCGGGTTCGTCGGGCACGGGGCGGTGGGCGACCAGCTTGTCCAGGGGCAGATCGAAGGCGGGCACGGCACCTCGCAGAGGGTCGGGGCGGTCGGTTCACCGATAGTTGCGCTTGTATACCGAGAATTATCGGAACCTGCCAGTGGGCCTACGCGCGGTCCAGACCTCTGTGCTGACCGGGATTTGAGGGAATCACCAGGGCAGGGCCCCGCCTGTTCAAACCATTGACACCGGGGCGAGGCGCACCTAGGTTGCCGCTGCATTATCGGGAATTTTACGGAAACTATCGGAGCCCTATGTCCCGGAGTGCTTCACCACTGGAGGCCGGCCTCCCCCGGCCCGCCCGGCGGCCCGCGCCACCCCGCCCCTGGCGGCAGGCGCTGCGCCGTGACTGGCAGTTGTACTCGCTCGTCGTGCTGCCGTTGCTCTTCTTCTTCGTCTTCCGCTACCTGCCGATGATCGGCAATGTGATCGCCTTCCGCCGTTTCGAGCCCGGCGGATCGATTCTGGGCGACCAGTGGGTGGGACTGCGCTATGTGAGCATGTTCCTGACCGATCCCACGTTCTGGCAGGTCTTCACCAATACGCTCTGGCTGGGCGCCCTGACCCTGCTGTTCTGCTTCCCGGTGCCCATCGTGCTGGCGCTGCTGCTGAACGAGGTGCGCACCAGATCGCTGAAACGATTCGTCCAGTCGGTGTCGTACCTCCCGCACTTCCTCTCCGTCGTCATCGTCGCGGGCATCACCATGCAGATGCTCGCCTCCGACGGCCCGGTGAACCACGCCCTGACGTTCTTCGGCGGGACACCGGTGCCCTTTCTCCAGGAGCCCGAGTGGTTCCGGACGGTCTATGTCGGCTCGGAGATCTGGCAGACCGCGGGGTGGGGCACCATCCTCTACCTCGCCGCCCTCACCACCATCGACGACAACCTCTACGAGGCCGCCCGCATCGACGGCGCCAACCGCTGGCAGCAGATCTGGCATGTCACCCTGCCCGGCATCCGGCCGACCATGATCACCCTGCTGATCCTCAACATCGGCACCTTCATGGCCGTCGGCTTCGAGAAGATCCTGCTGCTCTACAACCCGCTGACCTACCCGACCGCCGATGTGATCTCCACGTACCTCTACCGCGCCGGGATCGAGTCCAACAGCTTCAGCTACGCCGCCGCCATCGGCCTCTTCGAGGCGGTCATCGGGCTGGTCCTGATCTGCTCCGCCAACTTCTTCTCGCGCCGCACCGTGGGGACGAGCCTGTGGTGACCTCCGCCGAACACCCCGCACCGTCCGGACACCCCGCGCCCCACCGTCCCGCACCGCCCCGGCGCCCCGCGCGTCCACGGCGCTCCGTCCACCGGCCGACCCGCGGCCACCGGATCTTCCAGGCGGTCAACGGGGTCGTCCTGACCGGGGTCGTGGCCGTCACCCTCTTCCCGTTCCTCAACATCATCGCCCGCTCCTTCAGCGCCGAGGACCGGATCAGGGCCGGGCGGGTGACGCTGCTCCCCGAGGGGTTCAACCTCACCACGTACCGGATCGTCCTCCATGACGCGATGTTCTGGCGGAACTACGGGAACACCGTGCTCTACACGGTGGTCGCCACCGCCATCGCGATGGTCCTCACCACCTGCTACGCGTATGTGCTGGCGAAGCCGCGGCTCAAGGGGCGCGGCGCGCTGGTCGGGATCGCCGTCTTCACCATGTTCTTCTCCGGCGGGCTGATCCCCAACTATGTGCTGATCACCAGCCTCGGCATGAAGAACACCCTCTGGGCGATGGTGATCCCCAACGCCATCAGCGTCTTCAACCTGCTGGTGATGAAGGCGTTCTTCGAGAGTCTGCCGACCGAGCTGGAGGAGGCCGCGCAGATCGACGGGCTCAGTACGTACGGGATCCTGCTCCGGATCGTGCTGCCGCTCTCCAAGGCGGTCATCGCGACGATGGTGCTCTTCTACTCGGTGTCGTTCTGGAACTCCTGGTTCACCGCCTTTCTCTATCTCGACCGGGCCGAGGCGCTGCCGGTCACCGTCTATCTGCGCAACCTCATCGCGGGCGCGACCGGCGGCCGGGGCGCCGGGGCCGAGACGGACCAGCTCACCCAGGTCGCCGCGAACATCCAGTCGGTGACGATCGTGCTCACCGCGCTGCCGATCCTTCTCGTCTACCCCTTCGTCCAGCGCTACTTCGTCTCCGGAGTGATGCTCGGCGCGGTCAAGGGCTGACCGGCCGGCGGTCACACACGCACGCCCATCTCTCGGAACAAAGGAGTCTCCGTGAAGAACAGCGGACAGTTGTCCCGCAGAAGCCTGCTCGCCGCCGCCGGGTTCGCGGGGCTCGCCGCCCTGACGGGGTGCGGCGCGGGGGACACCGAGGACACCAAGGACCTCACCAAGAAGCGCACCGGGGCGATGGAGACCTACCGGGCGGGGGACCAGTTCCAGGCCACCACGGCGCTCGGCTTCACCCTCCTCCACAACAACATGCCGAACTACCCGCTGCGGAAGGACTGGCTCTTCTGGCGGGAACTCACCCGGCGCACCGGCGTCACCCTCCACCCCACCACCGTCCCCGCCAGCGACTACGAGCGCAAGCGCAGCCTGCTCATCGGCGCGGGCGACGCGCCCCTGCTGATCCCCAAGACCTACCCCGGCGCCGAGGCGCCCTTCGTCTCCTCCGGGGCCGTCCTGCCGGTCAGCCGGTACACCGAGCTGATGCCCAACTTCCGGGAGAAGGTGCGCAAGTGGGGCCTGACGGCGGATGTGGACAGTATCCGCCAGGCCGACGGCGACTTCTATCTTCTGCCCGGGCTCCACGAGAAGGTCAGGACCGGCTACTCGCTCGCCTTCCGTACGGACATCCTGGAGAAGGAGGGACTGGCGGCGCCGGCCACCTGGGACGAGGTCCACGACGTCCTCAAGGCCCTCAAGTCCGCCTATCCGGACGTCTATCCCTTCTCCGACCGGTGGGGGCAGCCCACCCCCGGGGGCGCCCTCTTCCAGTACCTGGGCCCGGCGTTCGGCACCAAGGCGGGGTGGAGTTACACGAACACCACCTGGGACGCCAAGGCGGAGAAGTACGTCTTCACCGGGGCCATGGACGAGTACCGCGAGATGGTCGCCTATCTGCGCAGACTCATCGACGAGAAGCTGATGGACCCGGAGAGCTTCACCCAGTCCGACGACGAGGCGATCAAGAAGCTCCTCGCCGGGAAGTCCTTCGCGATCAGCGCCAACCCCCAGGAACTGACCCAGAACTACCGCTACAACCTGGGGCGGCAGCTCAAGGGCGCCACCATCGACATGGTGCCCGTGCCCATCGGCCCCACCGGACCGGTCGTCGCGGGCAGCCGACTGGAGAACGGCCTGATGATCTCCAGCAAGGCGCTCAAGGGCGACGACTTCGTCGCGCTGATGCAGTTCGTGGACTGGCTCTGGTACTCCGACGCGGGCCAGGAGTTCGCCCGTTACGGGGTGAAGGGCACCACGTACACCAGCTCGGGACCGGGTGACTACCACGTCGCCGACGGCATCAACAACCTGGGCTCGGATCCGGCCGCGCCCAAGGACCTCCAGAAGGACTACGGCTTCTCCAACGGCGTCTTCGCGTACGGCGGTTCGTGGGCGCTGGTCTCCTCCGCCTTCTCGCCGGACGAGACGCGGTTCCAGGAGGCGATGACCGCCCGCCGGCCCATCGCCGTGGAACCGGCCCACCCGCTCCGCTCCGAGGAGCAGGAACAGGCGACGCTCTGGGAGACCCCGCTCAAGGACCACGTCACCCAGAACACCCTGCGATTCGCCATGGGCAAGCGGCCGTTGAGCGAGTGGGGCGACTATCTCGCCGAACTCAAGGCCAAGAACATGCGGCAGTACATCGATCTGCACAACAAGGCCTACGAGCGCTTCAAGAAGGAGAACGGGTGACGACCGCCCTCCCCACGGGCGCCGGTACCGGATCCGGTGCCGACGGCGGCGCCGGATCCGGCACGGGGACCTGGAGCCCCGCGCACCGGGGCTTCGGCGAGGGCGTGCTCTCCCGGGCCGCCGCGCTGGTGCACACCCTGCTCACCGTGGAGGCGATGGTGCTCGCCACCCTCGCGCCCGGCCTCCTCGTCTCCCTCCTCCTCGCCCCGGGCCCCGCCAACCTCCCGCTCGCCGCCGCCTGCTGGCTGCCGCTGGGCCCCGCCCTCGCCGCCGCCCTGTACGCGCTGCACCACCGCGGCCGCGACCTCACCGAGCTGCACCCGGCGCGCGACTACCGGCGGGGGTGGCGGCTGAACGCCCTGCCCGCGCTGAAGATCTGGGCCCCGCTGCTCGGCTGGCTCACCGTGATCGGCTTCACCCTGACCCACTTCCGGGCCGCCCAACTCCCCGGCTGGTGGGCGGGGTTGCTCGTACTCGTCGCGATGGGCACGCTGGTGTGGGGCGCGCACGCCCTGACCCTCACCGCACTCTTCGCCTTCCGTACCGCCGACACCTGCCGGCTCGCCGCCTACTTCCTGCTCCGGCACGGGCGGGCCACCCTCGGCGCCGCCTCCCTGCTGATCCTCGCCGCCGCCCTCACCCTGCTCGCCACCGAGGCCCTGACCGCCCTGCTCGCGCCGCTCCTGCTGCTGTCGCTGCTGCACACCAGCCGCCCGGTGATCACCGAGACCGAGAAGGACTTCACCGTATGACCGCGCCCCGCACCGAGAAGCTCCTCCCCACCGGTACGACCTCCCGCACCGGCACGACCTCCCGCACCGGCACGACCTCCCGCACCGCCACGACCCCCCGCACCGGCGGGCTTCCCCGCACCGGCAAGATCCTCCACGGCGGCGACTACAACCCCGAGCAGTGGCCCGAGGAGATCCGGGACGCGGACCACCGCCTCCTCACCCGGGCCCGGATCGACACCCTCACCGTCGGTGTCTTCGCCTGGTCGCTCACCCAACCGGACGCGGACACCTACGACTTCACCGAACTCGACCGGACCCTGGAGCGCGCGGCGGCCGAGGGCCGCCGGGTCTGCCTCGCCACCGGCACCGCCGCCCTCCCGCCCTGGCTGGCCCGCGCCCACCCCGAGGTCAACCGTACGGACTTCGAGGGCCGCCGCCACGGCTACGGCCAGCGGCACAACTTCTGCCCCAGCTCACCCGTCTACCGCAAGGCCGCCGCCGCGCTGGCCGGACGGATCGCCGAACGGTACGCGGACCACCCGGCGCTGCTCGCCTGGCACATCGGCAACGAATACGGCGGCGCCTGCTACTGCGCCCGGTGCGCGGACGCCTTCCGGAGCTGGCTGCGCGGCCGCCACGGCACCCTCGACGCCCTCAACGACGCCTGGTGCACCACCTTCTGGTCGCACCGCTACACCGACTGGGACCAGATCGAGCCGCCCAGCGCCCTCACCGAGCACTGGCGGGGCCCCGACCACACCGCCTTCCAGGGCATCACCCTCGACTATCTGCGCTTCACCACCGACGCGCTGCTCGGCTGCTTCCTCGCCGAGAAGGAGGCGATCCGCGCACACAGCGCCGACACCCCCGTCACCACCAACATGATGGGCGTGTACCGGCCGCTGGACTACCACCGCTGGGCGCCCCACCTGGACTTCGCCTCCTGGGACAACTACCCGCCGCTGGACGCCCCGCCGACCGTGCCCGCCCTCGCCCACGACCTGATGCGCGGGCTCAAGGACGGCGCCCCGTTCTGGCTGATGGAGCAGACCCCCGCCACCACCGCGTGCCGGGACGTCAACCCGCTCCGCCGCCCCGGCGAACTCCGCCTGGCGAGCTGGCAGGCCGTCGCCCATGGCGCGGACGCCGTGCTCTACTTCCAGCTCCGCGCCTCGCGCGGCGCCTGCGAGAAGTACCACGGCGCCGTCATCGGCCACGCGGGCCGCGACGACACCCGGGTCTTCCGCGAAGTGAGCGCGCTCGGCGAGGAGCTGGAAGCGCTGGGGGGTGCCACCCTGGGCGCCCGCACCCCGGCCCGTACCGCCCTGCTCTTCGACTGGGACAGCTGGTGGGCCCTGGAGATCTCCGACGGCCCGTCCCGGCTGGTCCGCTACCAGGAGCAGGCGCACGCCTACTACCGGGCGGCCCGGGCGGCGGGCGCCGATGTCGACGTGGTGCCGGTGACCGCCGACCTCACCGCGTACGACGTGGTGCTCGCCCCGCTGCTCCACCTCGTCAAGGGCGATCTCGCCGCCCGCCTCGAAGCCGTCGCCGCGCGCGGCGGCACGGTCCTGACCACCTTTCTCTCCGGCCGGGCCGACGAACACGACCGGGCCTTCCTCGCCGACGTACCCGGACCGCTGGCGCCCCTGACGGGTGTCCGGGTCGACGAGTGGGACTCCCGACCCGCCGACACCGTCAACCCGGTGCACCTCGCCGGCGGGCCGGTGGACGCGCGGCTGGTCTTCGAGATCGTCCTGCCCCGGGGCGCCGAACCGGCGGGCACCTACGGCGCCGACTTCTACGCCGGGACCCCCGCCGTCACCCGCCACCGCTTCGGCGCGGGGGAGGGCTGGTACGTGGCCACCGCGCTGGACCAGCCGGGGGTGGACCAGGTGGTACGGCGCGTCCTCGCCCGGCACGGACTGATCGGCCCGTACGCGGACCACCCGGACCTGGAGACCGCCACCCGGGTCGCCCCGGACGGCACCCGGCTGCTCTTCCTCCTCAACCACGGCCGCGCCCCCGCCCGGCTCACCGCCCACGCCACCGCCACCGACCTGCTGACCGGCAAGCGCACGGAACGCGGCGAACCGCTCACCCTCGACCCGCTGGGGGTGGCGGTACTGCGGCTGTAGACCGGTACCCGGTCCGTACGGTACGGGCCGCCGGACCCCGGTGGACCCCGCCGGGCTCAGTGGATCCGGCGGCCCCGCGCGTCCGGCACCCCGGACTTCCGGAAGAAGTAGCTGTTGATGTGATCCCGCCACTCGCGGGCGGAGCGCACCTGCTCCCCGTACCGCTCCGCCACCCGCCCGTGCAGCGCCGGCTCCACCAGCCCGGCGAGCGACGCCCACACCTCCCGGGCCGCCTCGGCCTCCGCCACGCCCGCGAAGTGCGTGTCGTAGATGTGCTGGATCACCGTGACCCCGCTGTGCAGCACATGCCCGTACGGCACATGGTGGAAGAAGAGCAGCAGTTCGTCCGGGCAGGTCGCGGGGGACCCGTACACCGCGGCCCAGTGCGCGCCGTACTGTTCCGCGTAGCCGGTCCCGGTACCGCTCCGGTCGACCCCGACACCGTCCCGGTCGGCGAAGTGGTAGGTGCCCCAGGGGCTGTACTCGTACCCGTCCACGGCGGGCCCGTAGTGGTGCCCCGGCCGCACCATGAAGCCCACCCCGAGCGGCGCCGTGTACTTCTCGTACGTCGCCCACGAGCCCCGCAGCACGGCGCGCACCCCGGCCCGCAGCCGTTCCGGGTCCGGGGTGCGTCCGGGGGTGAAGGTCAGCTCGATCCACTCGTCGAGGAGCGCGAGCGGGTCGGCGTCCGGCTGCCAGCCGAGCCGCCCCGCGGTGTAGAGGTTGGCCTGGGCGAGCGGGTGCCCGGTCCAGTAGGGGTCGTCCCCGGCGTTCGACACCGCCACCAGACCGCCGCGCGCCAGCTCGCCCACGGCCGGCCCGGCCCCGCCCCCGGGGCGGAACCGCAGCACCTCGCTCCACATCGGGGCGAGGGCGCAGACATGGTGCTGCTGGCCGGTGTACTCCTGGGTTGCCTGCACCTCCACCGCCAGCCGGGTGCGCGGCATGGCGCCGAGGACCGGCGAGACGGGCTCGCGCGCCTGGAAGTCCATCGGCCCGTGTTTCACCTGGAGGACCGCGTTCTCCCGGAACTCCCCGTCGAGCGGCACGAAATGGTCGTGGGCGGCGCGCGCCCGGTCCGTCGTGCGGTCCCGCCAGTCCTGCCGGTGGTCGTAGACGAAGGCCCGCCAGTGCACGGTGCCGCCGTACGGGGCGAGGGCGTCGGCCAGCAGGTTCGCGCCCTCGGCGTGGCTGCGGCCGTACGCGAACGGCCCGGGCCTGCCCTCCGAGTCCGCCTTCACCACGTACCCGCCGAAGTCCGGTATCGCCGCGTACACCCGCTCGGTCGCCCCGGCCCACCAGGCGCGGACCGCCGGGTCCAGCGGATCGGCGGTGGGCAGCCCGCCGAGGAGCACCGGCGCCGCGAAGGTGACCGAAAGGTGCGTCGTGATCCCGTACGGGCGCAACGCGTCGGCCAGCAGGGCGACTTCGCCGATCCGGTCGGTGAGCAGCCGTGCCTCGGTGTCGTGCACGTTGACGTTGTTGACCGCGATCGCGTTGATCCCGCAGGCCGCCAGGAGCCGCCCGTACGCCCGTACCCGGGTCAGGTCGCCGCGGGCCGCCCCGTCCCGCCAGAACAGCGAACCGCCCGCGTAGCCGCGCTCCACCTGGCCCATCACCGGGTGCACGGCCACGTTGTCCCAGTGGTCGAGCATCCGGGAGGCGAGTGCGGGGCGGTGGGTCTCGGGGGCCGGGCCGGCTCCGAACGCGGCCTCCCCGAGCCGTACGACATGGAACAGCCCGTACAGCAGCCCGCGTTCACCGGCGGCCGTCACCACCGTCCGGCCGCCTTCGCGGAGCAGGGTGAACCCCTCCTCGCCCAGTGCCTCCTCGGCACCGCCGAGGCGGAACAGCAGGTCGTACCCGGCCGGGCCGGCCGGGGTCCGTGCCGTGCAGACGGCGGACCCGCCGAACGCCGCGCAGGCGCGGGCCACTTCGGCGGCCACCCGCCCGGCGACCTCCCCGCCCGCGTGGACGGCGACCCGACGGGAGCCGAGGGCACGGAACGCTTCGGGGGGCAGCCAGGCGGGATGGACACCGGACGGCGGCAGGGCGACGGCGAAGGACGCCTCGCTGGCAACGGAAGCTGGATCGGTCACGGGATCCCTTCGGTCACGGGCCCGCCGATGATCCCACGCGCCCGCCCGGTCACACCAGCCGTCCGGTCACACCGGCTTTCCGGTCACACCAGGTCTCCGGTGACCTCCGTGAGGCCGTCCATCAGGGCGGCGGCCCAGCAGCAGTGGTCGTGGCCGCCGGTGTAGACGTTGAGCGAGGCGTCGAACCCCCGCTCCGTCATCAGGGTGTGCAGCGCGCGCAGATGGCCGACCATCGTGCCCTCGTTGGCGCCGACGTCCATCCGGACGGTGACATCGCCGACCGGGGCCCGGGCGGCCTCCTCGTAGAGCCAGGTGTCCGCGTCGGCGGCGACCGCCCGGGGCCGGGCGGTCATCCCGGGTCGCCACCACGTGGAGGCCGAGTGGGCGAGCACCGTACCGAAGGCGTCCGGGCGGCGCAGGGCGGCGGTGAGCGCGGTGAGGCCGCCCAGGCTCTGTCCGCAGAGGATGGTACGCCGGGGCGCCGGGCGGGCCGGGAGGTGTGCGGTCGCCGCGGGGACGAGTTCGTCGGCGAGGGTGTCGATGAACGCAGGGTTGGCGCCGAGCTGGCGCATCCGTGCGGCGGGGCCGCCCGCCTCCACGCCGAGGACCGCCGGCGGCGGGATCCGGCCCGCCGCGACGGCGGCCGTGATGGCGCCGACGACCCCGAAGTCGCCGAACCACCGCTCTCCGTCGAGGAGTACGAGCAGGCCGGCGTCGCGCTCCGGCAGGCCGGCCGGGAGGTGGCGGTGGAGACGGTACGCGGTGCCGTCGGCGGCGGTGACGTCGTAGGTGTCGGTCCGGCCCGCGGACGGTTCCGGGGCCCGCGCGGACCACTCGGCCAGCGAGGGGACCTCGCCCACCTCGATCAGCGAGCCGAACGGGCCCCCGGCATGGCGGTTGAGGGGGTCCGTCCGGTCGTCGGGCAGTCCGCGCGCGGACCCGGAGCGCGGCCCTTCCGCGCCCAGCAGCGGGTCGTCGGGGCCGAAGGGGTGGATACGGTACGAGCAGCGCAGCCCCAGGGGGAGCCGGAGGCTGACGTACCAGAGGTCCGTACCGGCGAGACGGCGCATCATGCCCCGGCGCGCGTGGACCTTGTCGGTGACGCGGTTCGCCATCACATAGACACCGGCGACGGGGGAGCCGGGCGCGCCGGGGGCGGGGCGGTCCGCCCGCCATACCACCGTCACCAGGCGTTCGTCCGGGGCGTACGGGACCGGCTCCACCAGCGGCGCCCCCTCGGCGGCCAGCTCCCGCCAGAAGCGGTCGAGCGCCCCGGGACCGGCCGGCCCTCTCCCGTTCCGTGCCTCGTCCCGTACCTCGTCGACGAGGCGTCTCAGCCGAGGACTCTCGACCGTGTCCACCGTCTCGACCGCCGCCATGTCGCGCAAGGCACTCCCGTCGTCCATGAGCACTCGAAGGCGAGAGCTCGGCCTGGAAAGGTAAGGCTAGCCTAATTTGTCATTCGGTCGCCTTACAGGCGGTGCGCCCGGCGCTCCCGCAGCAGCAGCCACGCCAGATACAGACCGCCGCCCACCCCCGTCACGATGCCGACCGGCATCAGCGCCGACCCGGTCACCCGCTGGGTCACCAGATCGGCCGCCGCGACCAGAACCGCCCCCAGCCACGCGGCGGGCAGCAGGTTCGGCCCCGGCGAGCGGGTGAGCCGGCGCGCCAACTGCGGTGCCGCCATGGCCAGGAACGGGATCGGGCCCGCGGCGGCCACCGCCATCGCGGTGAGCCCGGTGCCCGCGCAGAGCAGCACCAGCCGGCTCCGCTCCGGGGGCACCCCCAGGGCGCCCGCCGAGTCGTCGCCCATCTCCAGCACCGTCAGCCGCCGCGCGTACCCGAGGACCAGCGGCACGCACACCGCCAACCCGGACGCGGCGACCCGCACCTCGCTCCACCCCCGGTCGTTGAGCGACCCGATCATCCAGCTCGCCGCCTGCGCCGCCTTGCCGATGTCGGCCCGTACGTAGAGGAAGCTGGTCGCCGCCCCGAGCACCGCCGACGTACCGATGCCGACGAGGACCAGCCGGTAGCCGTGCACACCCCGGCGCCACGCCAGCGCGTACACCGCCGCCGCCGTGGCGAAGCCGCCGAGGACCGCGCCGAGGGCGGTCTGCGGGGCGCCCGCTTCGAGGACGACGATGGCGACGAGCGCCCCGGCCGAGGCGCCGTTGCCGAAGCCGATGATGTCCGGGCTGCCCAGCGGATTGCGGGTCAGCGACTGGAAAACGGCGCCCGCCAGCCCCATGCCGAAGCCGACCAGCAGCGCCACCAGCGCGCGCGGCAGCCGGAGCCCCAGGACCACGAACTCCGCGCCGGGCGGCCCGTTTCCGGCGAGGGTCCGCACCACCTCCAGGGGCGAGAGCGGATACGTACCGGTGCCGAGGGAGACCACCGTCACCGCCGCGCCGACCGCGCTCAGGGCCAGACAGACCAGGAAGGCGCGCGGCCCGAACCGGAGCGAGTAGCGGCCCGCGCGCAGCAGGGCGTGGCGGGTGCCGGTGCGCGGTCTGTCCCCCGGCCGCCCGGTGTCCGCGGCCCCGGTCCGCCGGGTCTCCGTGGCGAGGCTCACAGCTGGGCCACCTTCCGTTGCCGTACGAGATGGATGAAGAGCAGCCCGCCCACGAACGAGGTCACGATGTCCACCTCGATCTCGGAGGGCGCCGCCACGACCCGCCCGATCACATCGGCGACCAGCGTCAGCGCGGGCGCGAACAGGGCGCAGTAGGGCAGCAGCCGGCGTGGATCGGGGCCGGTGAACGCGCGCACCGCGTGCGGGATCATCAGGCCGACGAAGCCGATGGGGCCGCAGAGCGCGGTCGCCCCGCCGCAGAGCAGGGTGATCGCCACGACCGACAGGGCCCGGGTGCGCCGTACGGAGGTGCCGAGCGCGCGGGCGTGGTCCTCGCCCAGGGTGAGCGCGCCGAGCGGGCGGGCCAGGGCGAACGCCAGCAGGCCACCGGCCACCAGGAACGGCAGGGCGGTGAGGAGCAGGGCCGGGTCGCGCTTGGCGAGGGTGCCCACCGACCAGTACCGCATCGAATCCAGGGTGTCGAGGTCCCGGAGCCGCACCCCGTTGACATAGCCGAAGAGCGCCGCGTTGACGGCGGTTCCGGCGAGCGCGAGCCGTACCGGGGTGGCCGCCCGGGTGCCGCCCAGCGCGTTCACCACGACGGCGGCGAGCGCCGCGCCCGCCAGCGCGAACCAGAGGTAGCCGGTGAACGAGGTGATGCCGAAGACACTGATCGCCGTGACCACCGCCCCCGCCGCCCCCGCGTTCACACCGAGCAGTCCGGGGTCGGCGAGCGGATTGCGGGTCAGTGTCTGCATCAGCCCGCCCGCGACCCCGAGCGCCGCGCCGACCGCGATGCCGATGAGGGTGCGCGGCAGCCGCAACTCCCGGACGATGCCGTCGAACCGGGACCCGGTGGGGGAGAAGAGCGCCGACCGCACATCGGAGAGCGGGATCTGCTCGGTCCCCACCGCGAGCGACAGCGCGGCGGCCGCGAGGAGCAGCACCGCCCCCAGGGCGAGGCCGGTGGCGGGGGACGGGCGGCTGCGGCAGGCCCCGCGGACGGTGCCCGGGGGCCGCGGTTCGCCTTCCCGTGGAAGGGTCGTCTCTGTGCACATGCGCTTAGGTTAGGCTAACCTAACGTTGCCCTGGTGGGTGCGTCCATGCCCTCCCATGTCCCCACGCGTATCCGCTTCCCCCCACGTATCCGCTTCTCCCCATGTATATCCGCTCAACTCTCCCTGCCCCAAGGAGCTTCACACCCATGTCCTCTCTGCGATCCGCCCGCCGCGCGACGCTGTTCACCACCGCCGCCGCCCTCGCCGGATCCCTCCTGCTGAGCGGCTGCGGCTCCGACAGCGGCGGTGGTACGGACGGAGCCGGCGCGCAGGCGAAAACCGCCACGACGCGGCAGATCACCGACGCCCAGGGCCGTGAAGTCACCGTGCCCGCCGCCCCGAAGAGAGTCGTCGCGCTGAGCGAGCCGACCCTCGACGCCGTGCTCGCCCTCGGGGTGCAGCCCGTCGGAACGACCGCCGGCCGGGGCCAGAAGGGCGTGTCCACCTATCTCGCGGCCAAGGCGGGCCAGGCCCAGGTCGTCGCCTCGGTCGCCGAGGCCGACATGGAGAAACTGGCCGCCCTCCGCCCCGACCTGATCCTGCTGGACGAGACGACCGGCGCGAAGAAGAGCGTCGACAAACTCCAGCGGATCGCCCCGACCGTCGTCACCGCGAAGCTCAACGAGGAGTGGAAGAAGTCCTTCACCGACACCGCCGACGCCCTCGACAGGAAGGCGGAAGCGGAGAAGTGGCTGGACACATTCGACGGCGACGTCGCCGCGACGAAGAGCGCGCTCGGCGCCAACGCCGGTGCCTCCGTCTCCGTGATCCGGTGGCAGGACGGCGCGCCCTCCGTCGTCGGCAAGGGCGACGGTGTCGTGGGCTCCACCCTCGGCGCGCTCGGCCTGACCCGGCCCGAGGAGCAGCAGGGCGCGAGCACCGGGCACAGCGAACCGGTCTCCCTGGAGAAGCTCGACACCGTCGACGGCGACTGGATGTTCTTCGGGACGCTCGGCGACCGGGCCGACGGCGAGAAGGCGTACACCGAAGCGCGCGCGGTCACCAACTTCGACCGGCTGGCCGTCGAGAAGGACGGGCACATCGTGGTCGTCGAGGGCTCCGCGTGGAACAGCGCGGGCGGCCCGCTCTCCGCCCGGATCGTCCTGGACGACATCAAGGGGGCGCTGGCCAAGTGAGTTCCGGTCCGCTCCACACCGCCGCGCTCCACACCGCCACGGTCACCACGGCCACCGCCGTGGGGGACGCCACTGCCCTCGGGGACGCCACTGCCCTCGGGGACGCCACCGCCGTCACCGGCGAGCTGTCCGGCCGGCTCGCCCTCGTCACCGGCGCGGGCCGGGGCATCGGCGCCGCGGTGGTCGGCGCGCTCGCCGGGCGCGGGGCCCGGGTCCTCGCCACCGACCTGGACGGCGGGGCCGTCGCCGAGGTCGCGGCGGCGTACCCGGGCGGGCGGGTCGTCGGCCGCCCGCTCGACGTCAGCGACGCGACGGCCGTCGAAAGGCTGGTCGCGGAGGCCGAGGAGACCCTCGGCCCGCTCGACATCGCGGTCAACGTCGCGGGCGTCCTCCGTATGTCGCCCGCGACGGAGCTCGGGGACGACGACTGGGCGGCCACCTTCGCCGTCAACACCAACGGGGTCTTCCACGTCTGCCGCTCCGTCGCCCGCCGGATGGCGGAGCGCGGCGGCGGCAGCATCGTCACCGTCGCCTCGAACGCCGCCGGTGTGCCCCGTACGGGCATGGCGGCGTACGCCGCGTCGAAGGCGGCCTCCGTCATGTTCACCAAATGCCTCGGCCTCGAAGTGGCCGCGCGCGGCGTACGGTGCAACACCGTCTGCCCCGGCTCCACCCTCACCGACATGCAGCGCGGCATGTGGGAGGCGTCCGGCACCGCCGATCCGGAGGCCGCCGCCCGGTCCGTCGTGGCGGGCGACCTCGCCGCGTACCGCAACGGCATCCCGCTCGGCCGGATCGCCGACCCGGCCGACATCGCGGAGTCCGTCGCCTTCCTCGCCTCGGACCGCGCCCGGCACATCACCCTCCACGACCTCTACGTGGACGGCGGTGCCACCCTCCGCGCCTGACCCGCGCCGCCCGGCCGCCCGGCCGCGCGCCACCCCGCCCGTACCGCCCGGCCCGTACGCGCACCACCTCACCCGGCGCGCAGCGCCCGACCCGCGCCGTCCGGGCCGCCCCGTACCCCCGTCCCGTCCGTCCCGACGCGGCGCGGTCCGCCGCGCCCGGATCCACCCGCCATCCCCCCACCGGAGGCACGATGACCACCAGGTCCCTGTCCGCACCCGGCGCCCCCACCGCCACGACCGCACGCACACCACCGCCCGGGACAGCCGCGGCGCCCGAGACCTCGTCCGAGACCCCGGAGGCCATCACCCCCGGGGCCGCGACCGCGCTCCTCCACGCGTACCTGCCCTCCCGCGACCGCTTCCTCGCCACACCGACCCGCACCCTCCTCGGCCATGGCACCGCCGCCGAACTCCCGCACGGAACAGGGCCGTTGGCCGACCGGGTCCGCGAACTCCTCGACGGCAGGCGGGACCAGGGGACGGCCCCGCCGGTCGTCATGGGCGCCCTGCCCTTCGCCCCGGACGCCCCGCCCGCCCTCGCCGTCCCCGCCACCGTGCGCTGGGCGCCCCCGCTCCGCCAGGACCCGCTCGTCGCACTGCCGGTGCCGGAGGCGGCGGACGCGGCGGGCTGGCGCGTACGGGAGGTGCCCGAGCCGCAGGTGTACGGGGCCGCCGTGGCCTCGGCCGTGGCCCGGATGCGGGCCGGCGAGTTCGACAAGGTCGTCCTCGCCCGTACCCTCGAACTCACCGCACCCCACGCCCCCGACCTCGCCACGATGCTCCGCCGCCTCGCCCACCGGGACCCGGCCGGATACACCTTCGCCCTGCCCAGCGGCCCCGGCCGGACGCTGATCGGCGCGAGCCCCGAACTCCTCGTCGCCCGGCGTGGGCCGGCGCTCACCGCCAACCCGCTGGCCGGCTCGGCGCCGCGCAGCACCGACCTCGCCGAGGACGTACGGCGCGCCGCCGCCCTCCTCGCGTCCCCGAAGGACCTCCACGAACACGCCGTCGTCGTGGCGGCGGTACGGGAGGCGCTCGCCCCCTTCTGCACCCGCCTGGACGTCCCCGAACGCCCCACCCTGATACGGACCGCGGCGATGTGGCACCTGTCCACCACCGTCGCCGGCGAACTCGCCGACCCGGCGGCCACCACCGCGCTCCATCTCGCCGCCGCCCTCCACCCCACCCCGGCCGTCTGCGGCACGCCGACGGAGGTGGCCAGGACGGTGATCGGGGAGTCGGAGCCGTTCGACCGGGGCGCCTATACCGGCATGGTCGGCTGGCAGGACGCGGACGGCGACGGCGAGTGGGTCGTCACCATCCGCTGCGCCGAGGCCGAGGGCCCGCTGCTCCGCCTCTTCGCCGGAGCGGGCGTCGTGGCCGGCTCCAGCCCCGAGGCCGAGACCGCCGAGACGGGCGCCAAGTTCCGTACCTTCCTCAACGCCGTGGGAGCCGCCCTGTGAACCCCGCGACCACCACCGCGCACACCACCACCGCGCACACCGACACTGTGCGGAGCGCCGCGCACACCGACGCCGCGCACACCGGCAACCCGCACACCGACGCCCCGCACGCCGACGCCCCGCGCCCCGCGACCGTACCGGACGCCGACGCCCCCACCTGGCCCGCCGAGTTCGCCGAGCGGTACCGGGCGGCCGGCTACTGGCGCGGCGAGACCTTCGGCTCCGTCCTGCGCGAGCGCGCCGACGAGCACCCCGACCGGATCGCCCTCATCGACCCGGCCCCGGCGCGCCGTACCTGGACGTACCGTCAACTCGACCAGCGTGCCGATCAGTTGGCCGCCGGATTCCTCGCGTACGGCATCGGCAAGGGCGACCGGGTCGTCGTCCAGCTCCCGAACATCGGCGAGTTCGTCGAGGTCGTCTTCGCCCTCTTCCGGATCGGCGCGCTCCCGGTCTACGCGCTGCCCGCCCACCGCGACGAGGAGATCGGCTACTTCTGTTCCTTCGCCGAGGCCGTCGCCTATGTCGTCCCGGACCGGCACGCGGGCTTCGACCATCTGGCGCTGGCGACCCGGGTCAAGGCGGCCACCCCGAGCCTGCGCCATGTCTTCGTCGCCGGAGCGGAGGCGGGGGAGCACACCCCGCTCACCGAGGTGGCACGCGGACCGGCCGGACCGGCGGGACCGGTCGGCCTCGACGGCCCCGAGCCGCACGAGCTCGCCTTCCTCCAGCTCTCCGGCGGCACCACCGGACAGCCGAAACTCATCCCGCGCACCCACGACGACTACCTCTACTCGGTGCGGGGCTCGAACGAGATCTGCGGGGTCGACGGCCGCACCCGCTTTCTCGTCGTCCTGCCCGCCGCCCACAACTTCCCCATGAGTTCCCCCGGCTGGCTCGGTGCGCTGTACGCGGGCGGCACCGTGGTGATGTCCCCGGGCACCGACCCGGAGACGGCGTTCCCGCTCATCGCGAGCGAGGGCATCACCATGACCGGGCTCGTCCCGCCGCTCGCCCTCGTCTGGACCCAGGCCGGGCCCGGCACCCGTCACGACCTGTCCACCCTGGAGCTGATCCTGGTCGGCGGCGCCAAATACAGCGAGGCCGCCGCGCGCCGCCTCCAGCCCGCGCTCGGCTGCCGGCTGACGCAGGTCTTCGGGATGGCGGAGGGCCTGGTCAACTACACCCGGCTGGACGACGACGTGGAGACGGTCGTCACCACCCAGGGCCGGCCGATCTCCCCGGACGACGAGGTCCGTATCGTCGACGACGCCGACGAGGAGGTCCCCGAGGGCGCGTTCGGGCATCTGCTCACGCGCGGCCCGTACACCATCCGGGGCTACTGGCGGGCGCCCGGACACAACGCCCGCTCCTTCACCGAGGACGGCTTCTACCGCACCGGCGACATCGTGCGCCGTACCCCCACCGGCCATCTCGTCGTGGAGGGCAGGGCGAAGGACCAGATCAACCGGGGCGGCGAGAAGATCGCCCCGGAGGAGGTCGAGAACATCATCCTCGCCCACCCCGCCGTGCACGATGTCTCCGTCGTCGCCGTCCCCGACACGTACCTCGGCGAGCGCTCCCTCGCCTATGTGATCCTCCGCGCCGACGCGGCGCCGCTGACCTCCGTCGCCGTGAAGCGGTTCGTACGCGAGCGGGGCATCGCCGCGTACAAGGTGCCCGACCTGGTGGAATTCGTCGAGTCCTTCCCCCGGACCGGCATCGGGAAAGTCAGCAAGAAGCAGCAGCGGACCGCCGCCGGGCACCACTGACCCGGCCGCCGCGTACCACCGAAACCTCCGAAAGGCCCTGATGTCCCATGGCGCTTCCCGCCATCTCCACCTATCCGCTGCCGCTCCCCGATGAGGTGCCCGCCAACCGGGTCCGGTGGACCGTCGACCCGGCGCGCGCCGTCCTGCTCGTCCACGACCTCCAGCACCACTTCCTCGCCCCGTACCCCCAGGGCGAAGAGCCGTTGACCGGGATGCTCGCCAACACCGCCCGCCTGCTGGCGGAGGCGCGCGGCCACGCCGTCCCCGTCGTCTACTCGGCCCAGCGCGGCGGCCAGACGCCCGGGGAACGCGGGCTCCAGCTCGACTTCTGGGGCCCCGGCGCCGCCGACGACCCGGCGGCGCTCGCCGTGCCCGAGGCCGTCGCGCCCCGGGACGGGGACACCGTCCTCACCAAGTGGAAGTACAGCGCTTTCGTCCGCACCGAACTCGAAGAGCTGATGCGGGCGGCGGGCCGCGACCAACTGGTGATCGCCGGGGTCTACGCCCATATCGGCGTGCTGATCAGCGCCGCCGACGCGTGGATGCGGGACATCCAGGCGTTCGTCGTCGCCGACGCCGTCGCCGACTTCACCCGCGAGGACCACGACATGGCGCTGCGCTGGGCCGCCGGCCGCTGTGCCTCCGTCCGCACCACCGACGCCCTCATCGAGGAGGTACGGGCCGGATGAGCCTCACCCTGGAGCAGATCCACGCCGAGGTCGCCGACTGCCTCGGCGAGGACCCCGCCGACATCCCCGTCGACGAGAACCTGGTCGACCACGGCCTCGACTCCGTCCGCGTCATGACCCTCCTGGAGCGCTGGCGCCGCGACCACGGGGTCACGGTCTCCTTCGCCGACCTGGCCGAGCAGCCGGCCGTCGAGGCATGGGCCCGGATCCTGGGAGCGGCCACCCGATGACCCCGGCAACCGGACCGACGACACCGACGACACCCACAGCACTCACCACACCGACAGCACCCACAACACCGACGACACCCACAGCGCCGACGACGCTCTCCGCACCCGATCTCCCGGCCCTCCCCGGCGCGGGGGAGTGTGAACTGCCGCTGACCGCCGCCCAGTCGGGTATGTGGTTCGCCCAGGCGCTCGACCCGCTCAGCCCCGCGCAGAACACCGCCGAGTACGTGGAGATCGACGGCGGCCTCGACCCCGACGTGTTCGCGCGGGCGCTGCGCCAGGTCACCGCCGAGGCCGACACCCTGCGGGTACGGGTCCTGGACACTCCGGAAGGACCCCGCCAACTCCTCAGCGAGAACGTCGAGTTGCCGCTGACCGTGCACCACGGCACCACCGAGGCCCAGGCCCTGGCATGGATGCGCGAGGACCTCGCCACCCCGCCCGACCTCGCGGCGGGACCCCTCTTCGCCCATGCCCTCTTCCCGGTGGGCCGGGAGCGCTGGCTCTGGTACCAGCGCGTCCACCACCTCGTGATCGACGGCTACGGCCACGCCCTCCTGGTACGTCGCACCGCCGAGATCTACACGGCGCTGGTACGCGGCACGGACCCGGGGCCGAGCCCCTTCGCGCCGCTCACCGAACTGATCGCCCTCGACGCCGCGTACCGTACGAGCGACGCCCTCGACGCCGACCGCGCCCACTGGACCGAGGCGTTCCGGGACCGCCCGGAGGCGCCCAGGCTCGCCGGGCGCGGCGCGCTCCCAGCCCGTACCTTCCGGCGCCGTACCGCCCGGCTCTCCCCGGAGACCACCGAGCGGCTGCGCGCCCTCGCCGCCCGGACCCGCGCCACCTGGCCCGACCTCCTCATCGCCGCCCAGGCCCTCTACACCGCACGGGCCGCCGGCACCTCCGACATCGTCCTCGGCCTGCCGGTGACGGGCCGGATGGGCTCGGTCGCCCTGCGCGTCCCCGGCATGGTCATGAACGTGCTGCCGCTGCGCCTCACCGTCACCCCGGAGGCCACCTTCGCCGGACTGGTCCGCCAGGTCGTCCTCGCCGTCCGGCGGGCACGGCGCCACCAGCGCTACCGTTACGAGGACATCCGCCGCGACCTCGGACTCCTCGGCGAGCACCGGGGGCTGGCCGGACCGCTGGTCAACGTCCTGCCCTTCGACTACGGCGCCGACTTCGCCGGATCGTCCGGCACCGTTCACAACCTGGCGGCCGGCCCGGTCGACGACCTGACGGTGAACATCCGCGACCGCGGCGACGGCCGGGGCCTGCACATCGACCACGACGCCAACCCGGACCTCTACAGCGACGCCGAACTCGCCGCGCACCAGGACCGCTTCGTGGATCTGCTGCGCCGTCTCACCGAGGCCGACGCGGACGACGGACTCGCCACCCACACCATCGCCACCCCCGCCGAACTCTCCCTGGTCCTGGACGAGTTCAACCGCACCGAGCGCGCCCTGCCGCCCACCACCCTCATCGGCCCGATCGAGGAACAGGCCGCCCGCACCCCGGCCGCGGAAGCCCTCCGCTACCGGGGCACCTCGCTGACGTACGGCGAACTCGACGCCCGAGCCAACCAGTTGGCCCACCATCTGCGCACCCTCGGCGCCCGCCCCGGCGCCCTGGTGGCGCTCTCCGTGCCGCGCTCCGCCGAACTGGTCGTGGCCCTCCTCGCGATCCTCAAGTCCGGCGCCGCCTATCTGCCGCTGGACCCCGACTACCCGGCGGCCCGGCTCGCCCTCATGCTCCAGGACGCGGCCCCCGTCTGCGCGCTCACGGACCGGGCCGGGCGGCTGCCCGACACCGGCGGCACCCCGGTCGTCGCCCTCGGCGGGGGAGACGGGCCCGACGGACCGGACCTCTCCGCGTACCCCGCCACCGCCCCGGAGCGCCCGCTCACCCCCGCGCACCCCGCCTACGTCATCTACACGTCGGGCTCGACCGGCCGCCCCAAGGGTGTTGTCGTCCCGCACACCGCGATCGACAACCGGCTCCGCTGGATGCAGCACACCTACCCCGTGGGAGCCGGTGACCGGATCCTCCAGAAGACACCGTCGTCGTTCGACGTCTCCGTCTGGGAGTTCTTCTGGCCGCTGCGCGAGGGCGCCACCCTCGTCGTCGCCGAGCCCGGCGGCCACAAGGACCCCGCCTATCTGGCCCGGCTGATCCGCGAGGAGTCCGTCACCACCTGCCACTTCGTCCCCTCGATGCTCCAGGTGTTCCTGGCCGGGCCGGACGCCCCCTCCTGCGCCGGGGCGCTCCGCCAGGTCTTCTGCAGCGGCGAGGCGCTGCCCCGCGACACGGTGGGCGCCTTCGCGCGCACCCTGCCCGGGGTCGCCCTGCACAACCTGTACGGACCGACCGAGGCCGCCGTCGATGTCACGTACCACCCCTGCGACCCGGAGGCGACCGGCCCGGTCCCGATCGGGCGCCCCGTCTGGAACACCCGGCTGTACGTCCTCGACCCGGCTGGCCGGCCCTGCCCGCCCGGCGTCACCGGTGAACTTCACCTGGCGGGACGGCAGTTGGCGGACGGCTATCTGAACCGCACGGAGCTGACCGACGAGCGCTTCGTCCCCGACCCGTTCCACGGCGGCCGGATGTACCGTACCGGCGACCTGGCCCGGTGGACCGAGGACGGCGAGGTCGTCTATCTGGGCCGCACCGACCACCAGGTGAAGCTGCGCGGCCAGCGCATCGAACTCGGCGAGATCGAGGCGGCGTTGCAGGCCCAGGACGGCGTCGACGGCGCCTGCGCCCTGGTCCGCGACGACCGCCTCATCGGCTATGTGACCGGCGCGGCGGACCCCGGGGCGCTCCGCGCGGCCCTCGCCCGCGAGCTCCCCGACCACATGGTGCCCTCGGCGATCGTGCCGCTCACCGAGTTCCCGCTCAGCCCCAGCGGCAAGCTGGAACGCCGCGAACTCCCCGCCCCCGTCTTCACCGGCACGGGCGCGGGTTCCGGCACCGACACCGACACCGGCACCGGCACGGGCAGAGGCACGGGCACGGGCAGAGGCACGGACGCGGGCACGAGTTCCGGCACCGGCACGGGAGCAGTTACCGGCACCGGCGCCACCACCGCGAGCGGCGGCGACCGGCCGCTCTCCCCGCGCGAGGCCGTCGTCGTCCGCCTCTTCGCGGAGATCCTGGACGCCCGGCACCCCGGCCCCGACGACGCCTTCTTCGACCTGGGCGGCACCTCCCTGCTCGCCGTGCGCCTCGTCGCCCGTATCCGCGAGGAACTCGGCGCCGAGCTGACCATCGGCTCCCTCTTCCAGGCACCCACCCCGGCCGCGCTCGCCGCCCGTATCGAGGACGTGGCCCCTGTCGCCACGGACGCCCTGGGCCCCACCCTGCCCCTGCGCGCCCAGGGCACCCGGCCGCCGCTCTTCGCCGTCCACCCGGCGGGCGGCCTCTCCTGGTGCTACGCCGGGCTCACCGCCCGCCTCGGCCAGGACCAGCCGGTCCACGGCCTCCAGGCCCGCGGCCTCACCGGGGACGCGCCCCTGCCGGGCACCCTGTGGGAACAGGCCGCCGACTATGTGACCGCGATCCGCGCGATCCAGCCGCACGGCCCCTACCACCTGCTCGGCTGGTCCGTCGGCGGCATCCTCGCCCATACGGTGGCGGTGCTGCTCCAGGAGGCCGGCGAGGCCGTCCGGCTGCTGGCGCTCCTCGACGCGTTCCCCGCCGAACAGTGGCGCGAGCGCCCGGCCCCGGAGGAGGGCGACGCGCTCACGGCGGTCCTGCGGATGGCCGGCTTCGACCGCACCACCGAGCGCACCCGCGACGACGTCCTCGCCACCCTCCGCACCGCGGGCAGCCCCCTCGCCGGGCTCTCGGAGGCCACCCTCTCCCGGATCGTCGACATCGTCCCGAACCACGCCCGCATGATGCGGGAGCACATCCACCGCCGCTTCGACGGAGACCTGCTCTTCTTCACGGCGGCTGCCCCCCGCTCCGAGGAGTGGCTCACCCGCGAGGCCTGGCGCCCCCACCTCACCGGCACCCTGACCAACCACGACCTCCCCTGCACCCACCCGGAACTGCTCAGGGACGAGCACGTGGCGACGATCGCCCGCGCCCTGACCCCCTGGCTGGTGCCGGCAGGGGCGCCCGGCGCACCGGAACCCCCGCGCCACGGAGCGTAGCCGCGGCGCCGTGCGGTTGCCGTCCGCACGGTGACGGGAGTTTCCTGGAGGTACGAGAGGTGAAACCAGAGCGTCTGGGGCTACGAGACGGATCGAGGGCCTCCACAGCGTCACGTGTACAACGGCACGGGCCTCGGTGAAGGCGGTCCCGTCGTCACCCGGCGTGGACGCGGAGGTGATACAGGTGAAAGCCGTTGTCTACGAGAAGCCCTTCAGTGTCGCGGTGAGAGACGTCGACGACCCGCGTATCCAGCACCCGAACGATGTGCTGGTACGGGTAACGTCGACCGCCATCTGCGGCTCCGACCTGCACATGTACGAGGGCCGTACGGCCGCCGAGGCGGGCATCGTCTTCGGCCACGAGAACCTGGGCATCGTCGAGGACGTCGGCGCCGGTGTGACCTCCCTGTCCCCGGGGGACCGGGTCGTCATGCCGTTCAACGTCGCCTGCGGATTCTGCAAGAACTGCCTCGCCGGAAAGACCGCCTTCTGTCTCACGGTCAACCCGGGATTCGCCGGCGGAGCCTACGGATATGTCGCCATGGGCCCCTACAAGGGCGGGCAGGCGGAGCTGCTGCGCGTGCCCTTCGCCGATTTCAACTGCCTGAAACTGCCGCCGGGCCAGGAGTTCGAGAGCGACTTCGTGCTGCTCGCCGACATCTTCCCGACCGGCTACCACGGCTGTGAACTGGCCAAGGTCTCCCCAGGGGAGAGCGTCGCCGTCTTCGGCGCCGGCCCCGTCGGACTCATGGCCGCCTACTCCGCGCTGCTGCGCGGCGCCTCGAAGGTGTTCTGCGTGGACCGGGTGCCCGAACGGCTCGCCAAGGCCGCCGAGATCGGTGCCGTCCCGGTCGACTTCACCCGGGACGACCCGGCCGCCCAGATCAAGGAGGAGACCGGCGGCGAGGGCACCGACAAGGGCGTCGACGCCGTCGGCTACCAGGCCCAGGCGCACGACGCCAGTCACGAGGAGCCGGCCACCGTCCTCAACGCGCTCGTCGAGACGGTACGGCCCACGGGCATGCTGGGCGTACCGGGCCTGTACGTACCGTCCGACCCGGGCGGCCCCGACGCGAACGCCCAGCACGGCCAACTCCTGGTCTCCATCGGGCGGATGTTCGAGAAGGGCCAGCAGATGGGCACCGGGCAGTGCAACGTCAAGCAGTACAACCGGCAGCTCCGCGACCTGATCATCGCGGGCCGCGCCCGCCCGAGCTTCGTGGTCTCCCACGAACTCCCGCTGGACCAGGCGCCCTCGGCGTACGAGAAGTTCGACCGCAGGATCGAGGGGTACACCAAGGTCGTCCTGCACCCGGGACACGCGCTGGCGGCGTGAACCACCCGGGACCCTGAACGCGGAGGGGCGGCAGACCCGAGAGAGCCGCCCCTCCGCCCCCTCCCCGTTCACCACGTACGGGACTCACCACGTACGGGACTCACCACGTACTGGACTCCACGACCACAGAGGGCACGAGCGAACCGCGCAGCGCCTCCAGGAAGGAGACCACCTCGGCCGCCACCGAGCGGTGCTGGAGGTCGTTGAGCACATCGTGGTGGGCCTCCCTGACCACCGCGAGACGTGCGGCGGCCTGTGCCGCGACGGTACGGGCCAGGGCGTCCCGGTCCGCGAGCGGGTCGGCTTCCCCGACCAGGAACAGGGCGGGGACGGCGAGCTCCGCGCCGTACGCGGCATCGAGCAGCGCCCCCGGCACGGCGGTGTCCAGCGCGCCCCGCAGCGCGTCGGGCCCCGCGCCGAGCACACCCCGGTGCGCCGGGCAGGCCGTACGGACGTCGAGTTCGGCGTCCCACCCTCCGCCGGGCCCGGCGCCCCGCCCCGGAAGCCCCGCCAGGACCACCCCGTCCACCCGCCCGGCGACGGATCCGGACCCGGATCCGGTCGCTGCGCCGGTCCCGGATCCGGTCCCGGCGGCGAGCAGCGCGGCGACGGCCGCCGCGCCGGTGTCGGCGCCGACGACCACGACGGGCCCGGCCGCACCGCCCCCGGAGCCCCCGGCGGGGTCGGCGGCCCCGTCGAGGGCGGCGGCGAGCCCACCGCCGAACCGGGCGAGCGAGCCCGCCAGGTCGTCGCCGTCGATCCGGGGCGCGTCGAGGACCCGGACCCGGTAGGCGTCGGCGGCGAGCCGCCGCCCGAGGCGGGTGTAGGCGGCCCGGCTCTCGCCCCGTCCCGGTACCACGAGGACCGTGCCCCGCGTCCGCAGCCCCGAGGGCCCGTGGAAGTCGTCGGTGTGGACAGTGGTGTCGGTGTCGGTGTCGGTGTGTGTGCTCATCTCAGGCCCCCGCCCGCTCGCGCGTGTGACGGTTGACCGGGACCGGCAGCCCGAGGTTGCCGCGCAGGGTGTCGGCCTCGTACGCGGTGCGGAACAGCCCGCGCCGCTGGAGGACCGGGACCACCCCGTCGACGAACGCCTCCAGGTCGTCGTTGTTGCGGAAGGCGAGGTTGATACCGTCGAAGGTACCGGCGGCGAACCACTCCTCGATGGTGTCGGCGACCGTCCCCGGCGCCCCCACGAACGGCGAACGCCGGAACTCCGCGAGCGAATCGGCGACTTGACGGAGTGTCAGATTCTCCCGCCGGGCCCGCTCGATGATCTTGCCGGCGCCGGTCCGGCCGCCCTTCTCCGCCAGGTGCGCGACATCGGGGAACGGCGCGTCCAGGTCGTGCACACTGAAGTCGTACGCCCCGAACGAGCGGCCGAGCAGGGCGAGGCTCCGGTCGAAGTCCCGGTCCTCCTCGAAGATCTCCCGCTCGCGCCGGAGCGCCGCCTCGTCGGTGGCGGCGACCACGGGACCGCCATGGATGAAGATCTTGATGTGATCGGGGTCGCGCCCGTACGCGGCGGTGCGCCGCTTGATGTCCGCGTAGTACTCCCGCGCCTGCTCCTGGGAGCCGCCCGGGGCGTAGATGCCCTCGGCGACCCGGGCGGCGAGATCGCGGCCCTCCTCGGAGACCCCGGCCTGGAAGATCACCGGCTGGCCCTGCGGGGAGCGCGACAGGTTGAGCGGCCCGGCGACCTTGAAGTGCTCGCCCTCATGGGCCAGTTCGTGCAGCTTCGCCGGGTCGAGAAAGACGTTGCGGGCCACGTCGGCGGGGAAGGCGTCGTCCTCGTACGAGTCCCACAGCCCCCGGGCCACCTCGACGAACTCCCGCGCCCTGCCGTACCGCGTCGCGTAGTCGAGGTGTTCGTCGAACCCGTAGTTCCGGGACGTCCCGGTGTCGAAGCTGGTCACCACGTTCCACCCGGCGCGCCCGCCGCTGATGTGGTCGAGCGAGGCGAACCTGCGGGCCAGGTTGAACGGGGAGTTGTACGTCGAACTCGCCGTCCCCACAAGACCGATGTGCCGGGTGTGGGTGGCCACCGCCGACAGCAGGGTGAGCGGCTCCAGCCGGTTGAGGTAGTGCGAGGGGTAGGTGGCGTTGATGAACTGGCTGTCCACGACGAACAGGGCGTCGAACAGGGCGTGTTCGGCAGCCTTCGCCTGTGCGATGTAGTAGTTGATGTCGATACTGGCGTTCTTCGCGACCCGTGGGTCCTTCCACAGGCCGTGCTGGCCGGGGCCGCCGACACCGTAAGGGTGCAGGGCGAGATGGATGGTGCGGGACATCGGGAAGATCCTCTCCGTTGGACGGGTGGCGACAGGCAGGGGGCAGGGGGCAGGGAACCAGGGAGGCGGACAGAAAGGCTCAGGCGTGCAACAGCGCGCGCAGCGCCTCGCGTTCGGCCCGGGTGGCCGGGGCCGTCCGCAGGGTGGGCGCGGAGCCGACGAGCAGCCGCGTGTAGGGATGGCGCGGGGCGGTGATCACCTCGCGGGCGGCGCCCGTCTCGACCAGCTCGCCCCGGTAGAGCACCGCGACCCGGTCGGCGATCCCCGCGACCGATCCGAGGTCGTGCGAGATGAAGACGAGCGCCACCCCGGCGGCGCGCAGCTCCTTGAGGATCGCCAGGACCCGTACCCGGTTCGCCGAGTCCAGCGCGCTCACCGGCTCATCGAGAAGGATCAGCCGTGGCTCGGTGACCAGGGCCCGCGCCACCGCGACCCGCTGCCGCTGGCCGCCCGACAGCTCCCCGGGCAGCCGGTCCAGCAACTCCTCGTCGAGGTGGACCCGGGCGAGGAAGGCACGGGCCAGCCCGCCCGCCTCCCGGCGCGCCATCCCCCGTACGAGCAGCGGCTCGACCAGCGACTCCTCGATGGTGTGATCCGGGTCGAGACTGCGCAGCGGGTCCTGGAAGACGTACTGGACCACCCCACGGCGGCGCAGCGCGCGCCACTGGCGGGTGCCGTACGTACGGACGTCCTCGCCGTCGATGACGATACGGCCCGCCGAGGCCCGCACCAGTCCGAGCACGGCCCGCGCGAAGGTCGACTTGCCCGACCCCGTCTCGCCGATGACCCCGAGGGTCTCGCCGGGCGCGACCGTGAGCGAGACCCCGTGCAGGGCCCGGCGCCGCCGCCGGCCCGCCCCGTAGTGCACCTCCAGCCCGCTGACATCGAGCACGGCACGCTCCATCGCGCCGCCGCCCTCCGCCACGGGACCGCTGCCCTCCGCCACGGGACCGCCGCCCTCCGCCACGGGACCGCTGCCCTCCGGCGCCGGAGCGCCGCTCTCCGACTCCGTACCGTCGCTCATGACGCCTCCTCGGGGCGGAACTTCTCCAGGCCGTACTGCTCGTGCTCGGCGATGAGGAGCCTGGTGTACTCATGGCGCGGCTCGTGCAGGACCGACCGGGTCGGCCCCTGCTCCACCACCTCGCCCGCGCGCATCACCAGGACCTCGTCGCAGAGCTGGGCGACGACGGCCAGATCGTGGGAGACGACCACCAGGGCCAGCCCCGTGCGCTCGCGCAGCTCCGCGAGGAGGTCCAGGATCTCGGCCTGGACCGTGACATCGAGGGCGGTCGTGGCCTCGTCCGCGATGAGGATCCTCGGTCCCGCGGCGATCGCGGTGGCGATCAGGACGCGCTGGAGCATGCCGCCCGACAGTTCGTACGGGTACTGGCCGTAGACCAGCTCCGGGTCGCGCAGCCGTACCGCCGCCAGCAGCTCGACCGCCCGCTCCCGGGCCGCGCGCCGCCGCACCCCTTTCTTGGCCCGGACGGCCTCGGCGATCTGCGCGCCCACCCGGATCGACGGATTGAGATACGACGCCGGGTCCTGGAAGACCGCGCTGATGGTGGCGCCCCGCAGCGCCGTCCACTCCCGGGGTGTCAGCGCCGCGACATCCGTCCCCGCGATCTCGAAGTGCGGCGGCAGGATACCCAGCGCCGCCCGGCAGGTGAGGGTCTTGCCGCTGCCGGACTCCCCGACGATGCCGACGGCCTTGCCGGGGGTGAGCGTGAAGCCCACCCCGTGGACGATCTCACGCTCCTGGGCCCGGTCACCGACCCGCAACTCCCGTACGGCGAGCACTGGTTCCCCGCCACCGGACCTGTCGACGGACTTGTGGGCGGACTTGTCGGCGGACCCTTCGGCGAACCCCTCGGGTGACCCTCCTGCGGACCCGCCGCCGGGTACCTCCGTGGACACGGTCGTCATCACACACCTCCCGCGGATACGGCGCCGGCGTCGGCCCCGGCACGGCGGTTCGCCCGCGCCCGGCGCTGGTCGACGAAGGCGCGGCCCGCCTCGCCGGAGACATCGCGGATCGCGTCGGCCAGCAGATTGCTCGCCCAGACGGTCACCATGATCAAGAGCGCCGGGGCGAGCGGCGCCCACGGCTGGTAGTCGAGATACCCCAGGTCGGAGGCGAGCAGCCCGCCCCAGGTGGGGGCCGGCGGCTGGACACCGATGCCCAGGAACGTCAGGCTCGACACGATGATGAAGCCCGTGCCGATGGTCTGGGCGAGCGCCACCGCGACCGGCGGCAGTACCTTGCCCCAGACATGGCGGCGCACCACCCACCCCACCGAGGCCCCGGAGACCAACGCGGCCTCCACATACGGCGAGCGGGCCACCGAGAGCGTCGCCGCGCGCGCCACCCGGTAGAAGAGCGGTGAGACCAGCGCCCCCGTCACGAACATCGCCTGGGCGATGCCGTTGCCGAGCAGCGCGATGACGGCCACCGCGAAGAGCAGGAACGGGAGCGCGACCAGGGTGTCGGCCAGCCGCAGGGTGAGCCATTCGAAGACCCGGCCGAGATAGACCGAGAGGACACCCGGAAGCGCGCCGACGAACAGCGCCATCACGGCGACTTCGAGGGAGCCGAGCACACTGACCCGGGAGCCGGCGAGGAGCCGGCTGAACACGTCACGGCCCAGATGGTCGGTGCCGAGCCAGTGCGCTCCCGAGGCATCCGCGAGGGTGTTCCCACTGGTGGCCAGCGGATCCTGGGGGGCGAGCAGCGGGCCGAGGAGCGCCAGCAGGGCGATCACGGCGAGGACGGCGACGGCGATCCGGCCGGACGGGAGGGAGAGCACGCGGCGCACCATGTCAGACCCCCCGCCGTGCCGCGGGCGTCACCCGTGCCAGCACCAGATTGACGATCAGGTTGAAGAGCACGACCAGCACGATCGACACCACGAGGACGCCCTGCACCGCCGGTACGTCACCGGCCTGCGCGGAGTCGTTGGCGAACCGTCCGAACCCCTGCAACCCGAAGATCCACTCGGTGACGACGGAGGCGCCGACCAGCGCCGGGAACTTCAGCCCGAGTGTGGCGAGCGCCGGGCCCATCCCGTTGCGCAGCACATGGGCGAGGAAGATCCGGCGGGGGCTCAGCCCCCGTACCACCGCACCCGTCACATAGTTCTCCCGGTACGCCGCCACCAGGCCGCCCCGGAGCTGGCGGGCCACATCGGCGACGACATCGAAGCTCAGCGCGACCGCCGGGAGGGTGATGTGCGTGAGCCAGGGCCCGATCCCCTGCTCCGGGGGCGCATAGCCGGCCGAGGGGAAGAGCCCGAGCCCGGTCGCGAAGACCGTGACCAGCACGATCCCGACGACGAACGCGGGCATCACCGAGATCAGGGTGACGAACCCGGTGACCGCCCGGTCGATCCAGGTGGTGCGCCGCAGCGCCGCCACCGTCCCCAGCGCGAACCCCACGAGCACCCCGATCACCAGCGCGAACGTGGCGACCGACAGACTCACCCCCAGACCGAGGCCGATCAGGGTGGAGATGTCCGCGCCGTTGCTCCAGCTCGTGCCCAGCTCGCCGTGGAGGACACCGCCGAACCAGTCGCCGTACTGGACCAGGAAGGGGCGGTCGAGCCCCCACTCCGCCTCGACCCGCTGGACCGCCTCCGGGGTCGCCTCCTCGCCCAGTTGGATCCGGGCCGGGCTGAGCCCGCTCAGCGACCGCAGCGCGAAGGTCACGAACGTCGCCACCAGGAAGACCGGCACGAAGACCGCCACCGACCTGGCCAGGGCGGCCAGTACCCGGCCCACCGCGTGCCGGACCCGGGGCGCCACCGGCCCGGCCGGGCGAACGGGTGCCGCCCGTACGGCGGTTGTCGTCATGGGGTCGCCCCGGAGACGGTCACACCGGTCCAGTCGATATGGGCCGGGTTCTTCGGCAGACCGGAGATGGCGCGGCTCTTGGCGAAGAGATTGGGCTGCGAGTACGTGAAGACCAGCGCCCTGCTCTCCAGCCCCGCCCGGGTCGCCGCCCGGAGCACCTCGGCGTACTCCGGATCGTCCAGCGGGGTCCGCCGCACCTTGGCGACGGCCGCCTCGAAACCGGCCGGCTCGTACGGGGAGCTGAGGTTCAGCGGGCCGTGCGGGCCGAAGTGTGCCGTGAGGGTCTGTACGGCGGAGTCGCGGCCGGTGGTCGAGTAGAGCGAGAAGGTGAGGTTCTTCGCGAAGAACGGCGTCGCCCAGTTCTTGTCGATCTTGATGGTGACGGTGATCCCGGCCTTCGCCAACTGCGACTGGACGATCTCGGCCTGCGGGTCCTCCGACGGGATGACCAGGTCGAGCTTGATGTCACCGGCCCGGTGCCCCGCCTCGGCCAGCAGCTTCCGCGCCTTCGCCGGGTCGTACGGGTAGGCGCCCTCGGACGCGGGGTCGTAGGCCACGTACCCCTTGGGGAACGGCTGGTCGGTCACCTCCCCGTACCCGAAGGTCAGCTTGGAGACGAACTCCTGGCGGTCGACCGCGTACCGGACGGCGTCGACCACCTTGGGGTCGTCGAACGGCGCCTTGTTGACATTGAGGCTGATGTTGGAGGCGTTGAAGCCCGGCAGGACGAAGACGCCGAGGCCCGCCTTCTTCGCGGCGGCGGCCTGGCTCGGCTCCAGGTCGGCGAAGTTGTAGACGCCGGTCCGCAGCCCGGAGACGACGGTGGCGGCGTCGGGCGCCGAGGTCAGCTCGACGCTGTCGATGTGGATGTTCTTCGCGTCCCAGTAGTCCGGGTTCTTCCTGAGGACCGCCTTGGTGCCGGGGACGAGCTGCGTGACGATGAACGGCCCGGCGCCGACCGGGTTCTGGTCCAGCTTCGCCGGGTCCCGCGCCGCCTTGGGGCTGGCCACCTGGAGCACGCGCTCCCCGAGCAACTGGGGTATCTGGTAGTCGACTTGAGTAAGATGGAGGACCACGTCCAGCCCCCGGGCTTCGACCGGCCCGATCGAGGTCAGATCGCCGAAGAGCGCCGAGTTCTTCTGCCGCTGCGCCCGCTCGATCGCCGCCTTGACGGCGGCTCCGTCGACCGGCTCGCCGTCGCTGAACTTCAGCCCCGGGCGGAGACGGAAGGTGATCTCGTCGCCCTTCGCGTTGTACCGCCAGCTCTCGGCGAGATCGGGAACGGCCTTCCCGTTCTCGTCGGTACGGGTCAACGAGGCATAGGTCAGGGCGAGTTCACGGAACTGCGCGCCACTGCCGCCGACCACCGGGTCCCAGTGCGCGGGGAAGTACGAGGAGGTCCACCGCAGCGTGGCACCACCGGCGGAGGCGGCGCCGGTGCCGGAGCCGCAGGCCCCGAGCGTGGTGGTGAGCAGGGCCACGAGCACGGTCGCGAGGGCGCCGGTCCGCAGGGCGCCGGAGCGCCGGGGGAACCGGGGGAGGGGCCGCCGTTCAGGGCGGGGGCGATGGGGCAGGGATACGGGCATCGTGGTCTTCCTGAGGAGAAGAGGGAGGGGCGCGGGCAGGGCCGGGTCCTGGCCTGCCACCGCGCGCACCATCGGGGCGTACGGACTGATGGCGTACGGGCGTAAGGCGTACGGGAGTTGACGGTTGCCCGGCGGCGCGGGCGGGCCGGGCGACGAGAGACCGGCGCCGGGGCCGGGCGGTGACGGGACCGGAGGGTGACGGGACCGGGCGGCGACGGAAAGCCCCGGGAGAAGAGGTCCCCGGGGTGGCACCCGGCGGGGCGGGGAGCGCCCGGCGACGGGCGGCGCGACCGCGCGGGGCGGTCAGGCGGCGGTCGGCCGGGGGCGGGCGGTCAGCGACAGAGTGCGCTGCTGGTGCGCCGCAGATCCACGTAGCGGCACACCACACCGGGGTGTGTCGTCAGCATGGTGCACATCCTGGAGGCAGCCGAGCCCGGCTGTCAATGGACACCAATTGGTGTCTCATTCGGCGGAACGGCCTCCCTCCGCAGCTCAGCGCCCCGAAGGAGCGCGGAGGGGGTCAACCGGCGGTATCGGGGCGGGCGGACGCCTCCTCGGGATGGAGCCACAGGGGGCCGTTGCCGGTCTCCACCCGTACGGCGCCCGGCGGCGGCCACGCGCCCTCCGCCAGCAGCGCGCGCTCCGGATCCGTCAGACTCCGGTACCGCTCCAGCGCCGCCACCGCCGAGAGCGCCACCGGGGTCACCGGAGCCCCCGGACAGACCTCGGCCACCGCGGCGGCGTACTCCCCGGGACTCCGCCACCCCGGCACCGCCCGTTCGCCCCCGGGCCCCCGGACCAGCAGGGTCGGCAGCGCGTACCGGTACCCGCCGCCGGGGGTCTCCTTGGCCGCGCCGGGATGCGGCGAGTCACCCCGTACGGTGCGCACCCCGGCCACCGGACGGCGCGCCTCCGCATGGTCCGCGCGTACCCCCGCCAACACCTCGGGGGAGCCCGCGTCGGCGGCGAGCCGTACCGGATCCAGCCCCGGTACGGAGCGTACGGCCGCGAGCGCCGATGCCATCGTGTCCGCGGGTTCACCCAGGACGAAGACGGTCTCGCGCAGCCGCCGCAGCGCCCGCGCCGCCACCTCCTCGCCCTGGAGCCCGGCGGCCTTGGCGACCAGCGAGGAGGGCCAGGAATCGGCCGGCATCCGGCTCAGCCGGGGCGCCCGAGGGGCCAGGGTGTGGGCGCTGACCTCCTCGACGTACCGCGCGTACCAGGCGGTCTCCGCCGCCGGGTCGGGCGCCGGGTCGTCGTCGTGGTCGAAGAGGATCGCGTACGCCCGCCGCCAGCGCACCCGCCCGTCCAGCGCCCGGCGCAGCGCCCGGAAGACCGGCTCCGACCCCCACGCCCAGGGACAGAGCGGGTCGGTGTACTCCACGACCTCCACGACCTTCCCGACGTCCACGCTCTCCCCGACGTGCACGCTCTCCACGACCTCCCCGGCCCCGCCCGTCACGCGGCGCCCGTCCTGGCCGGCCCACCGGCCGGCGCACCGGCCGGCGCACCGGCCGGCGCACCGGCGGCGGCGCCGGGCAGCAGCGACAGCAGTGTCACCCCGCCCAGCACCGCCGCCGCGCCCGCCTCCACCTCGCGCCACACCCCGGGCAGCCCCGCCGCCGGGCCCGGGTAGGCGAGCCCGGCGAGACCCGTACCGCGCAGGGTGATCAGCTCGCCGTCCACGGCGCGCGCGATGTCCAGCAGGGTGATCTCACCGGCGGGCCTGCCCAGCCAGTAACCGCCCTCGCAGCCGCGCTGGCTCCGGACCAGCCCCGCTCTGCGCAACTCGCCCACCACGGACTTGAGGAACCGGAACGGGATCTCCTGCGAGGAGGCGATGGCCTCACAGGTGAGCGGACGGGCGGGTTCGCGGGCCAGCTCCAGCAGCGCCCGTGTGCCGTAGTCCGCTTTCGCGGAAATATGCATGCCCACATCATGCCTGAGCATGTGTCGGAAGAGGCCGCCCCGAGCCGCCCCGCTCCCCACGTTGCGGGAACATTGCCGCAGGTGAAGCGCAATGGACACCTCTTGACATCCTTTTCGGGGGCGCTCTACCGTCCACGCCATGAGCGAGCCGCTGACCACCCCCGGTGAAGGCTTTCACCCCCATCTCCACCCCACCCCGGACCCCTCGACGGCGCCCCTCCACACCCGTCTCCACCACATCCGCGCCGACGCGCTGGACGGCGGCACCGCCCAGACGGGCGGCATGCGCAGATTCGCCGCGATCAGCGGAAAGACCGTCGGCTCCGAGAAGCTGTGGATGGGCCAGACCCATGTGGCCCCCGCGACCTCCTCCTCCGACCACCACCACGGCGCCTCCGAGACCGCCATCCATGTGGTGAGCGGCCACCCCGAGTTCGTCTTCCTGGACGACTCCGGCGCGGAGCCCGTGGAGGTACGGCTGCGGACCTCGCCCGGCGACTATGTCTTCGTCCCCCCGTTCGTACCGCACCGGGAGGAGAACCCGGACCCGGAGGAGGAGGCGGTGGTCGTCATCGCCCGCAGCACACAGGAGGCGATCGTCGTCAACCTGCCCCGGCTGTACGCCCTCCCCGCCGACGCGGACACCCCCGGCACGGACCCCGCCGACGCCGACCCGCCCGGCGCCGCCCCTGACCCCGGCCCCGCCGACGCGGGGTGACGTCAGGCCCGTACCTCCGTCGCCAGCCACACCGCCTGGTCCGGCCCGAGCAGGCCGTCCTCGACCCGCCCGCTCGCCAGCAGGACCGCCGTGTGCTCCGGCAGCGGGCAGGGCTCGGCGGAGAGGTTGACCACACAGACGAAACCGGGGTCGCGGCGGAGCGCGAGCACCCCCGCGGGCGCGTCGAGCCAGGTCAGGCCGCCGTCCCCGAGCGCGGGATGACGACGGCGCAGCCGCAGCGCCGACCGGTACAGCTCCAGCACGGCGGCCGGATCCCCGTCCTGCGCCGCCACCGCGTACCGCCCCCAGCCGGCCGGCTGCGGCAGCCACGGCCCGGCCGACGCGCCCTCCGGGCTGAAGCCGAACGGGGCGGCCCCGCCCGACCAGGGAAGGGGGACCCGGCAGCCGTCCCGCCCCCGCTCGCGGTGGCCCGAGCGCTCCCAGACCGGGTCCTGGAGGACGGCGTCCGGCAGGTCCTCGACCTCGGGCAGGCCCAGTTCCTCCCCCTGGTAGACATAGGCGCCGCCGGGCAGCGCGAGCATCAGCAGGGCCGCGGCGCGGGCCCGGCGGACGCCCAGCTCCCGGTCGACGGGGCCGGCCGGCGCGTACCCCGTCTCGACCGTCCAGCGGCGGGCGGCCCCCCGGCCGAGACGGCTGGCGTGGCGCATGACGTCATGGTTGGAGAGCACCCAGGTCGCGGGCGCGCCCACCGCGCCGAGCGAGGCCAGGGAGTCGTCGATGACCGTGCGCAGCTCCCCGGCGTCCCAGGCGGACATGAGGAAGTCGAAGTTGAACGCCGTGTGCAGACCGTCCGCCCGGACATACGCCGCGAGCCGTTCGGGCGTGTCCGTCCACGCCTCCGCGACGAAGCACCGGTCACCGGGGAACTCCTCGGCCACCTTGCGCCAGGCCCGGAAGATGGCGTGCACCTCGTCGCGGTCCCAGTGCGGATGATCCCGATGGCGCCGCACCCGCGCCCCGTCCGCCCCGTCCGCACTCTCCGCCCCGTCAGCCCTGTCAGTCCCGTCGGCCCCGGCCGGATCAGGGTGGCGCGCCAGATCCGGCAGATCCGGGTGTTTGCGCAGCCCGTTGGCGACATCGATACGGAACCCGTCGACGCCCCGCTCGAACCAGAACCGCAGCACCGAGGCGAACTCCTCGTGGACCTCGGGGTGGTCCCAGTTGAGATCGGGCTGCTCGGGCGCGAACAGATGCAGATACCACTCGCCGTCCGGCAGCCGCGTCCAGGCGGGGCCGCCGAACGCGGAGACCCAGTCGTTGGGCGGCTCGGCACCGCCGGCCCCCCGCCCGGCCCGGAAGATGTACCGCTCCCGCGCCGCGCCCCCGGGCCCCGCCGCCAGCGCCTCCTGGAACCACACATGCCGGTCGGAGGTGTGGTTGGGCACGATGTCCGGGATGATGCGGAGCCCGTGCCGATGGGCCTCCTCGATGAGCTCCTCGGCCTCGGCCACGGTGCCGAAGAGCGGGTCGATCCGGCGGTAGTCGGCCACGTCGTACCCGTGATCGGCCATCGGCGACGCGTACCAGGGGTTGATCCAGAGGGCGTCGACCCCCAGCGAGGCGAGATACGGCAGCCGGTCCCGGAGCCCGGCGATGTCGCCCACGCCGTCCCCGTTCCCGTCGGCGAAGCTGCGGATGTAGACCTGATAGATGACAGCGCTGCGCCACCACGGCGCGGTGGGTGACATGCCGGCGATTCTCCCTCCCCGGACGGCCCGGAGGGAAGGGCGCACGGCCGGCTCCGTCACCCCGTCCGTTCCACCAGCAGGGAGCGGGGCCCGCGCAGGATGGGGCTGCGGCGGTACGGGGGCGGGTCCTCGACCGGGTGGAGGGTGGCCAGCCGGGGGAGCAGGGCGTGCAGGGCGATCTGGGCCTCCACCCGGGCGAGCGGGGCGCCGAAGCAGTTGTGGACGCCGCTGCCGAAACCCAGGTGCTGGTTGTCCTCGCGCAGCGGGTCGAAGCGGTCGGGGTCGGTGAAGCGGCGGGGGTCCCGGTTGCCGGAGGCGAGGACCAGGATCAGCGGGGCGCCCCGGGGGACCGTGACATCGGCGATGTCGAGGTCGGCGAGCGGGGTGCGCTGGGGGAGGAGCTGGACCGGGGGCTCGTACCGCAGCAGCTCCTCCACCGCGCCGGGGAGCAGCTCGGGCCGGTCGCGCAGCAGCCGGTACGCGTCGGGGAGGCGCAGCAGGGTGAGCGCGCCGTTGGCGATCAGGTTGACCGTCGTCTCGTGCCCGGCGATCAGCAGCAGCGTCCCGGTCGCCATCAGCTCGTCCCGGGTGAGCCGGCCGTCCGGCCCCGTGTCGTGGACGAGGGCGGAGAGCAGGTCGTCCGACGGGTCGGTACGGCGCAGATCGACGAGGTCCCCGATGTACTCGCCCATCGCCAGCCGGGCCTCCAGCCCCGACTCCGGGGTGTGCCCGGAGTTCTCCCCGGGGGTCAGGTCGATACTGGCGATGATCTCGTTCGTCCATCCCCGCACCCGGGGGATGTCCGCGTGCGGGACGCCCAGCAGCCGGCAGATCACCGTGACGGGGAGCGGGTAGGCGAAGTCGGCGACCACGTCGAACCGTTCCTTCTCCCGGAACCCGTCGACCAGTTCACCGGCGATCCGGGTGATGTCGGCACGGAGCGCGTCGACCCGGCCGGGGGAGTGGGGCGGGCCGAAGGGGCGCATCGCCAGCCGGCGCAGCCGGTCGTGCTCGGGGTCGTCGTAGCCGATGAAGGACGGCTGCCGCTCCTTCCGCCGGAACTCCGGGATGCTCCGGGGATCGCTGCGGTTGCGCAGGTCGGAACTGACCCGCGGGTCGTGGAGGAGCGTGACGATCTCGTGGTAAGTACCCACCAGATAGCTGCCGTCACGCTGCGGCGCCACCCCGGTCTCACGGAGTTCGGCGTAGAGCGGATAGGGGTCGGCGCGGTTCTCGTACGCCGCGATGCGCTCGAACAGGGTGTCCGCGGACATGCGTGGGGCTCCTCACGGGACTACGGAGGGAACGGGGCGGCCCCGGTGGGGGGTTCGGTCCCCACCAGGGCGAGACGCCGGTCCGGCAGATGGCCGGTGAGGGCCACCGTCGGTCCGTGCGACAGGAGTTGGGGATCCGGTACGTCGGAGGGGACGGGCCGGGCCGACGGCGGCCGGTCGGCGGCGCCCTCCGGGGGGAAGCGGGCCGCTGTCTCGATGAGGTACTGGTAGTGCTCCAGCCACTTGGCCCGGTTCACACTCACCGCGGCCGTCACCCGCCCCCGGTAGCCGTAGACCGCGACCAGCCGGCCCTCCCGCAGCGACCCCTGGGCGATGACGACCTGGTCGGAGTAGGTCGGCACCCCGACGGACTTGATGTTGAGGCCGAACTGGCTGGACCAGAAGGCGGGCACCGCCAGATGCGGACGCCGGTCGGGCCCCCTGCTCACCATGTTGTGCGCGGCCACCTCCGCCTGTGCCACCGCGTTGCCCCAGTGCTCCAGCGCCAGCATCTGGTAGCCGAAGAGCGGATGCGGGAACCGGGCCACGTCCCCGGCGACGAAGACATCGTCCGTGACGATCCCGTACATGTCGAAGGCGCGGCACCCCGCGTCGCACGCCAGGCCCCGTACCCCCGCCGCGAGCCCCGACCCCGCCAGCCACTCCGTGTTGCGGAGCGCGCCCAGGGCGACCACCGCGACATCCGCTTCGATCCGCCCGCCGTCGGAGAACTCGGCGCCGGTGAGCCTGCCGTGCCGGCCCTTCAGCGCGGTGACCGTGACCCCGCACCGCAGATCGACCCCGTGCGCGCGCTGGAGCCGGGCGGCGAACCCGCCGAGCACCCCGCCCACCGCCCCCACCAGCGGGGAGGGGCCGCGCTCGGCGACCGTCACCGCGAGACCGCGCTCCCGGCAGACCGAGGCGATCTCCGATCCGGTGAACCCGGCGCCGATCACCAGCACCCGGCGCGGCCCCGCGTCCAGCAGCTCGACCAGCCGCGCCGCGTCCTCGGCGGTCCGCAGCGTCAGTACCCCGTCGAGGCGGGCCTCCGCCGGGTCCGGCCAGGGGCGGGCCCGGGTCCCGGTGGCGATCAGCAGCCGGTCGTACGGCAGCCGCTCCCCGTCGGAGAGGAGCACCCGCTTGCCGGCCGGGTCGACCCCATCGGCCCGTACCCCGAGCCGCCACCGCGCGTCCACCGGGCGGCGGCGCGGCAGCCCGGCGTCCCGCGCGCCCGCCCGCCCGAGCAGCACCTGCTTGGAGAGCGGCGGCCGGTCGTACGGCGGCTCCGGCTCCTCCCCGACCACCGTCAGCGACCCGGTGAACCCCTCCTCGCGCAGCGCCTCGGCGGCCCGCAGCCCGGCCAGCGAGGCGCCGACGACGACGATCCGGCCGTCCCGCAGCTCACTGGACACCGGGCGCCGCCTGCTCTCCGGGGCCCGCCTGTTTTCCGGGCGCCGCCTGCTCCCCCGGACCGGCCTGCTCTCCGGGGCCGGTCTGCTCTCCGGGACCGGCCTGCTCCCCGGCGAGAATCGCCTGCACCGGACAGGCCGCCACCGCCCGGCGCACCCGCTCGCGCTGCCCGTCGGGGACGGCCGACCGGAACAGCAGCGCCTCCTCGCCGTGCAGTTCGAACACCTCAGGGGCCAGGAAGGCGCACTGCGCGTATCCCTGGCAGCGATTGAGGTCGACAACGACCTGCATCCTGGCCTCCTCCGCGCCCGCCGCTCTCTCCGTCCTACGGCCTGGCGGGGGACGGCGCGAGCGGTGGTGCGCCGACGGAGCGCGGAAGAACCGGCATGGCCCACGCGCTCCGTACGGCGCCCCGGACACCCCGGAGTTCCCGGTGGCGGCTCAGTCCGTGGGCTCGCTCCTGGCCTGGAGGATCACGTCCAGGGACTCGGCCCGCCACCGCTCCAGGAGCGCGTGGAAGGCGACCGCCCCGTGCGGGAAGGCACGCGGCGCGTTCGGCCGGCCGCGCCCCTCCGCGTTGTAGTAGCCCGGGGTGCACTCCGCGTGGAACCACTCGTGATCAGGGGCCCCGTCGGACATCACGGCGAGCCATTCCCGCTCGGACTCCCGGGACGGTTCGACGATCGCGCCCTTGGCCTCCGCCGCCGCGACCAGCGCGGCGGCGTGCACGGCCTGCTCGTCCAGGATGTGCGTGAAGTTGACGCTGCTGGCGTTCTGGAGCGACCCCATCATGATCAGGTTCGGGAAGCCGTTGCTGGTGAAGCCGTGCAGCGTGTGCGGCCCCTGCCGGCCCCAGGACGCCAGCAGCGGGGTGCCGTCCCGGCCGTGGACGGGCAGCTTGCCGGAGAGGATGCCGGAGGTGCCGACCGAGAAGCCCGTGGCGAAGATCAGGCAGTCCAGCGGATAGGCGGTGTCGCCGACCACCACACCGTCCTCGGTGACGCGCTCGATGCCATGGGTGTCCGCCGTGTCGACCAGGGTGACATTGGGGCGGTTGAACGCCGGGTAGTACGCGTCCGAGAAGGCGGGCCGCTTGCAGCCGTACCGGTACCAGGGCTTGAGCCGCTCCGCCGTCTCCGGGTCGGTGACCGAACGCTCGACGCGGGTACGGAGCTCGTCCATCTTCACCGCGTCGGCGACCTCGTACGCCGCCTCGAAGGCCACCCGGTCCGCGGGGCGCCGGAAGCTCGGCAGCAGCTTCTCCAGCAGCCCCGCCGACTCGGTCCAGCGGTCCGCCACGAGATCCTCCTCGGCCGGCTCGCCGGAGACGATCCGCAGATAGTTCTCGCGGCGGTCGCGCGCCCAGCCGTCCCGGCCGGCGCCGACATCGTCCGGGGCGGTGCGCCGGTTGGCCCGTACGTCCACGGTGGAGGGCGTGCGCTGGAAGACATAGACATGCCCCGCGTCCTCGGCCACCTTCGGGATGACCTGGATCCCGGTGGCGCCGGTGCCGACGATCCCCACCCGCTTCCCCTCCAGGCCGGTGAGCCCGCCCTCCGGGGTGCCCCCGGTGTACGCGTAGTCCCACCGCGAGGTGTGGAAGGTGTGGCCCCGGAAGGTCTCGATGCCGGGGATCCCCGGGAGCTTCGGCTGCGAGAGGGTGCCGGTCGAGGTGACCACGTACGTGGCCCGGAACGCGTCGCCCCTGTCGGTCGTCACCAGCCAGCTCTCGGTCTCCTCCGCCCAGCTCAGCGAGGTGACCGAGGTGGAGAACAGGGCGTCGGCGTAGAGATCGAACTGCCGCGCCACCCGCACCGCGTGCTGCCGGATCTCCTCGCCGGGGGAGTACTTCCACTCCGGTACGTAGCCGGTCTCGTCCAGCAGCGGCAGATAGACGTGCGACTCGATGTCGCAGTGGATGCCCGGATACCTGTTCCAGTACCAGGTGCCCCCGAAGTCGCCGCCCTGCTCGACGATCCGGACCCGCCGCACCCCCTGCTGCCGCAGCCGGGCCCCGGCGAGGATGCCGCCGAAGCCGCCGCCGACGACGGCCACGTCGACGGTGTCGCGCAGCGGCTCCCGCTCGGCGGTCTCCCCGGCGTACGGGTCGGCGGCGTAGTAGCCGAACTCGGCGTCGGTGGCGCGGTACTGGGCGGCGCCGTCGGGCCGTACCCGCCGCTCGCGCTCGGCGTGGTACCGCCGCCGCAGCGCGGCGAGATCGTCGGAGGTCGGGGCGGCGGCGGGGGCGGGGGCCGGGGTGTGAGGGGTCGTCATGTGGGGGCCTCTCGGTCGGATGGATCCGCGGTCGTACCGGCCGCACGGATCGGGCGGCCGTCCGCTACCGTAGCAACAACCGGACAACAGTGTCCGGTAGGAGTCCGGGGCCGCGCGGCGGCGCCCGGGAGCCTCGTGCCGACGCCCTCCGCGCAGAGCGGACGGAGAGAGTGAACCCCTCCCCATGCGACGACGCCCCACCCGAACCCTCGCCGCCCTCACCGCGATCGGGGCCCTGACGCTCACCGGATGCGGTACGGAACCCGGCGGCCCGGCCGGCCGGCCCTCCGCCACCGCCGGAGCGCCCAGGACCATCACCGCGCAGCAGGTCATGCGGGTGACCCAGCCGCACGAGGAGACCGGGATGACCCTGCTGGAGGGCCCGGTCCTGGACACGGACGGCACGCTCCTCCTGGTCGACGTCACCGCGCCGGCGGGCAAGCCGAAGGTGATCCGGGTCGACCTCGGGAAGAAGACCTCGCGCGCGGTCCACACCGACGACCGGGGCGCCTACACGTCCGCCCAGTTCAGCCCCTACGACGGCCGGCTCTACCTCACCGACTTCGCGCACGGCGAGATCGTCAGCCTCGCCCCGGGCGGCGGCGACCGGCGCACCTTCTTCGCGGGACCGGTCGACGGGGCGCCGATGAACCCCGACGACCTCGCCTTCGACCAGGAGGGCAACCTGTACATCAGCGACTCGCGCGGTCTGACCCAGGGCCTGGAACAGGGCCGGGTGGTACGGATCTCACGCGACGGGAAGAAGACCACCGTCCTCGCCGAGAACCTGGCCGCGACCAACGGGATCTCGTTCGACGTGGAGTACCGGGGGCTGTGGATCAGCGAACTCACCCAGAACCGGATCTCCTACCTCCGGCTCGACGCCGAGGGCGCGGTCACCGCCCGGCACACCGCGATCCAGGTCGACGGCGGGCTCGCCGAGACCGACTCGATCGCCGTGGACGCCGACGGCAACCTCTACCAGGCGCTGCACGGCCGGGCCGCGATGCTCGTCTACAGCAAGTACGGCGAGCGCCTGGCGACCATCGAGGTTCCGGCCCGCACCAAGGGGGTCGAGATGGCGACCAACGTGGCGATCACCCCGGGCGGACGGAAGGCGTACATGACGGTCAGCGGCCCGGCCGGCGGGTACGTGTACACCTTCGACGCCCTCGCGGACGGCATCCGCCAGTCCAACGGCGGCTGACCCCGCCCCGCCCGTACGCCCCGGCTCTCACCCGCCGAACGGCCGCACCGGTTCCGCGGCGACCCCGAGCAGCCGCCAGGCCGCCAGCGCCCGGCGCTCCCGCTCCGCGCGGGTGGGCCCGGAGACGGCGCCGGAGACCATGGCGATCGCCAGCATGAGATCGCCCCCCGCCGCCAGCGGATGGTCCTCCGGCAGCCGCTTCCGCAGGGCGCGCTCGACCCGCTGGGAGAGGATCAGGGCGTACGCGCGGACCCCGGAGCGCCCGGTGGCCTCACCGGCGTGCAGCAGCCCGATGAACGCGGCCGACTCGGTGAGATGCCAGGTCAGCACGCCGAGCACGGCCGTGAAGGAGAACGCGTCGGCCCCGGCCGCCTGCTCGACCTCCCGTACGTTCTCCTCCAGCACCGCGGCCGCCACGGCGGCCCGGTCGGGGAAGTGCCGGTAGAGCACCCCCTGCCCCACCCCGGCCCGGCGGGCGATCGCGGAGAGCGGCGCGTCCATCCCCTGCTCCGCGTAGATCTCCCGCGCGGCGGCGACCAGCGCGGCCCGGTTGCGGGGGGCCGCCTTCGGTCCGTTGTTGGCGGGGCGCCGCCGGGTCGCCGAGGAGGTTGTGGGGTGCTGCGTCACCCCGGAAGCCTAGCCGCTCCCCGGGTTCAGCCGTCGAGTTCGCCGTTCGCGAGGGACCGGACGACCTCGGTCAGCAGCCGGAGCCCGGCGACCATGTCCGCGTCGGTGGTGAACTCCAGCTCGTTGTGGGAGACCCCCTCCGAGGACGGCACGAAGAGCATGACCGTCGGCACCAGGTCCTTCATGTTGATCGAGTCATGGCCCGCGACCGTCATGACGTCGGTGTGCGAGAGCCCCAGGCGCCGCGCGCAGCGGCGCGCCAGCTCGACGCCGTCCGGCTGGTACGGCGTGATGCCCCAGCTGTGCGAGTGGTGGCGCTCGACCGTCACCCGGGCGCTCTCCTCGATCTCCGTGATCCTCCGGTGCAGAAGCGCGTCGGCCTCTTCGAGCACCGCCTCGTCGGGGGAGCGGAGGTCGAGCAGGAGGGAGACCCGGGACGCGACCACCACCGGTGAGTTGGGATAGACGTCGAGCTGTCCCACCGAGGTGTGCAGGACGCCCGGGAACCGGTCGGCGACCTCGCGGGCCGCGACGACCAGCAGGGAGGCGCCGAGCAGCGCGTCCTTGCGGTCCGCCATCACCGTCGCGCCGGAGTGCGCCTGGTCGCCGTTGACGATGAACGTGTACTTGTTCGCCGCCCAGCTCGACGTCACCAGACCGATGGCGATGCCCGCGTTCTCCAGGCCCCGGCCCTGTTCGATATGGATCTCCGCGCAGAACGCCGCCGCCGGGCCCGCGCCGTCCCCCAGGAACCCGGTCGGCTCCAGGGCCTCCCGTACCGACACCCCGTCCCGGTCCCGGGTCGCGAGGGCCTGCTCCAGCGGCAGCTTCCCGGTGAAGACCGAACTGCCCATCATGGACGGGACGAAGCGGGAGCCCTCCTCGTTGAACCAGTTGACGACGGCGAGGTTGAACCGCGGTACGCCGCCGGAGCGCTCCCACTCCTCGGCGAGCCGGAACACGGCGTGCGCCGCGGCCAGCACCCCGTACGCGCCGTCGAACCGGCCCGCCGTCGGCTGCGAGTCCATGTGCGAGCCGATGAGCACGTACGGGGCCCCGGGAACGCGTTCCAGCAGCCCGAACTGGTTGCCGATCCTGTCGTACACGACCCGGAGCCCGCGCGCTTCGAGCACCCCGGCCAGCCAGCGCCGCTGGCGCACGTCGTCCGGGCTCGCCGCCTGCCGGTCCACCCCGCCGGCCGGGGTGGCACCGAAGGCGCTCATCGTGGCGAAGTCCTGGACGAACGCCTCGTCGGCGGGGGTGAATCCGGGGCGGGGGGAGGCGGCGTCGGCGGGGGCGGTCGGCGGGGTCATGGTGGCTTCCTCTCGGGGCGTACGGGTGTGATGGCGTGCGGGTGTGATGGCGTGCGGCGGTGTTCAGAGCGCCGGGGACGGGGCGCGCACGGCCGGGTCCTGGAAGAGGTGGAGCACGGCGGGCAGACCGCTCGCGCGGGCCGCCAGGAAGGCCGCGCGGAACTCCTCGGTCCTGCGCACGGTCGCGCCGAAGGCACCGAAGGAGCGGGCCCAGGCGGCGAAGTCCGGATTGGTCAGATGCGTACCGGAGGGACGCCCCGGATACGTGCCCTCCTGGTGCTCCCGGATCGTCGCGTAGCAGCCGTTGTCGACCACGAGCACGATGGGGGCGGCACCGTACCCCACGGCCGTCGCCAGTTCCTGGCCGTTCATCAGGAAGCAGCCGTCGCCCGCCACGGAGACCACCTCGCGCCCCGGGAAGGCGAGCGCGGCGGCCACGGCGGCCGGGACGCCCATCCCCATCGCGCCGTTCCGGGGCGCCACGAGGGAGGACGGCGAGCGGTGCGGCAGATAGCGCGCGGGCCACAGGGCGTGGTTCCCGGCGCCGAAGGTGATGACGGCGTCCGGGGCCAGCTCCGCGCGCAGCACCTCCATCACCCCGTCCAGGTCCACATAACTGTGCCGCGTGTCGTACGGGGCCGGGGTGCTGAAGCGGAGGTACGCCTCCCGGGCCTTTTCCAGCCGGCCCGGGTCCGCCGCCGGAGCCAGGGGCTCCGCGGGCGCCGGCAGCTCCGCGAGATCGAGGGCCAGGCCCGGCGCGTCCGCCGTGATGAACTGGTCGATCCGGCCGCAGTGGCCGACCGCCTCACCGGGCAGGACCAGCACCGTCTCCGCGTCCACGCCCCGGCGGTAGCCGTCGCTGAGGACATCGGTGCGCGCGGTGCCGAAGAAGACGGTGAGGTCGGCGTCGTCCAGCAGCGCGGCGGCGTGGTCCGCGCGGCCGTACCCGAGGCTCCCCGCATAGGCGTCGCCGCCGTCGAGGTGGTGCGGCACCGCGTCGTACGCGCGGAAATCGGAGACGACGGGCACCGAGTGCGCCGCCGCCCACCGGACCAGGGCGGCGCCGCTCTCGGCACTCCACCCCTCGCCGCCGACCACCGCCAGCGGCCTGCGGGCCCGCCCGACCCGGCCGGTGAGCTCCGCCAACTGGGCCCCGGTCGCGCGCGGCCGTGCCACCTGGAGCGGTGCGACGGTGGTGGCCGTGCCCGCCGTACGGGCGAGGACGTCCTCGGGGAGGCCGATCACCACCGGGCCCGGCCGTCCGCTGCGTGCGGTGTGCACGGCCTCGGCGACCACCCGGGCCGCGGCGGCCGGATCGTCCAGCGTGACGACCTTCTTCGCCGTACTCCCGAACCACCCCGCGAGCTCGAACTCCTGGAACGCCTCCCGCCCCCGGTCCGCCACCGGTATCAGCCCCACGAACAGGAGCAGGGGCGTGGCGTCCTGATGGGCGGTGTGCACGGCGATGAAGGCGTTGGCCGCGCCGGGGCCCCGGGTGACCAGGGCCACCCCGGGCAGCCCCGTCAGCCGGCCCTCGGCCAGCGCCATGAACCCCGCACCCCCCTCGTGCCGGGTCACCACCGTCGTGATGTCCGCGCCGTACAGGCCGTCGAGCACATCGAGGTAGGACTCCCCGGGGACGCCGTACACCCGGCGGATGCCCTCGCGCTCCAACTGCCGGACGATCAGATGGCCGGCCGACACCGGCCGCGGGGGAGTTTCGACACGCACGATCGCTGCTCATTCCTTCGACGGGTCCACACTGCCCTTCCATCTTCGGAACCCGCCGGCCGTGTGACAGCGGACCAACTCATCCCGGTCCGGGGCCAAGCACTGTGCACATGCACAGTGCTGGGCACATGCACACCGCCGTGCCGTCAGCCCTGTACGAATGCTCCTTGCGGCAGCCCCGGGCACACCACAAAGTTGACCAATCCCTTCCCACCCCCCTTTCCCACCCCCCTTTCCCAGTCCCCCTCTTCTTTCCCAGCCCCCGTCTTCCCGTCTCTTCCGCGCAAGCGGCCGTCGACGACCCGTGCCCGAAACGGAGCGCCCCATGACGACCCCCAGCCCCGCCCCCGCTCTCCCCGAGCCCGCCCCGCCCCTGCCCGGCTCCGGGGGCCGGCCCGAGCCCCGGAAGATGCGCCGGATCGCCGTGGCGAGCGTGATCGGCACCACCGTCGAGTGGTACGACCTCTTCGTCTTCGGCACCGCCTCCGCGCTCGTCTTCGACAAGATCTTCTTTCCCGAGCTGGACGGCACGGTCGGCACGATCCTGGCCTTCCTCACCTTCGCCTCCGCCTATCTGGCGCGGATGGCCGGCGCCGTCCTCTTCGGCCACTTCGGCGACCGGGTCGGCCGCAAGTCCATGCTGCTGATCTCCCTGATGACGATGGGCGCCGCCACCTTCGCCATCGGTCTCGTACCGGACTACGCCACCATCGGCGTCGCCGCCCCCTTCCTGCTGCTCGCCCTCCGGGTCGTCCAGGGGCTCGCACTGGGCGGCGAGTGGGGCGGCGCCGTCCTCATGACGGTCGAACACGCACCGGACGGCCGGCGGGGCTTCTTCGGCTCGACGGTCCAGATCGGGGTGCCCATCGGCACCCTGCTCGCCAACGCGGTCTTCCTGCTGGTCGCCACCGTGACCGACACCGGGCAACTCCTCGCCTGGGGCTGGCGCATCCCGTTCCTGGTCTCGGCGGCCCTCGTCGCCGTCGGCATCTACATCCGGCTGCACATCGAGGAGACCTCCACCTTCCAGGCGGTCCGGGAGACGGGGACGAAGGCCAAGATCCCGTTCTACGTCCTGATGCGGCACTACTGGCGCCAGGTCCTGCTGGGCGGCATCGCCACCCTCTCCACCGGGTCGACCTTCACCCTGATGATCACCTCCGGCGTCTCCTACGGCACCCAGGAGCTGGGTCACCCGAAGAATCTGATGCTCTCGGTGGTCATGGCCTCCTGCGCCCTCGCCTTCGTCCTCATCCCCTTCTTCGGCCATCTCTCCGACCGCTTCGGCCGCAAGCCGGTGATCTACGCGGGGATCGCCGCGGAGGCCCTGTTCGCCTTCCCGTTCTTCCGGCTCCTCGACTCCGGTTCCGCGCCCCTCCTCTTTCTGGGGTACGGCCTGATGACGGTCGCCTTCTCCGCCAACTACGGCCCCATCGCGACCTTCCTGGCCGAACTCTTCGGCACCCGGGTCCGCTACTCGGGCCTCTCGGTCGCGTACATGCTCTCCGGCCTGCTCGGCTCCGCGGCGACCCCGGCGATCACCGTCTGGCTCCTCTCCCTCACCGGGGACAGCGCCTCCATCGCCTGGTACATCCTCGGCGCGGCGCTGGTCTCCCTGACGGCGCTCTTCCTGCTCTCCGAGACCCGCTTCGGCTCCCTGGGCGAGGACGACGACCCGGCCGAGGCCGGGAGCCCGGCGAAGGAGGCCGTCGTATGAGCGGCATCGCACGCTTCGCCTCGGCCCCCGGGGTACCGGCCGCCGTCGGGCCGTACGTACAGGCCACCTCGGCCGGCGGGTTCGTCTTCACCACGGGCCAGATCCCGGCGGCCCCGGGGGAGCGGATCGGCACCTTCGCCGACGAGGTACGGGCGACCCTCGGCCATCTCGCCGCGGTCCTGACGGCGGCCGGATCGGGGCCGGACCACATCGTGAAGGTCAACGCCTATCTCAGCTCCCCGGACCAACTCGACGTCTACAACCGGGAGTACGCCCGGTTCATGGCCGGCCACCGGCCCGCGCGCACCACCGTGTGCGTGGGGCTCTGGGGGGTCTCGATGGAGATCGACTGCATCGCGGTCGTCGCCGGCGCCCCGGACACCGCCGGCGCCTCCGACGCCGCCGGGGAAGGAGGAGCGGACCGATGACCCCGCCCCCCGGACCCTCCGGCCGTACCGACCCATCCGCGCGCACCGCCCCCTCCGGTCTGTCCACCCCCGCCGCGCTCCTGGCCCGCGCGGCCGGTGTCGACTTCCCGACCCTCGGGCACTTCCTGGAGGACGGCTTCCTCGATCCGGCGATCCGCAGGACCGGCCAGGAGCGGCGGATGGCCGGAACCGCCGCCACCCTCGTCCTCGGCGCCCCGGACGCCACCGCGGTCAACCGCGCCGTCGTCGCCCTGCGCCCCGGCGAGGTGCTGGTCATCGGCGTCGGCGGCGACCACACCCACGCGGTCGTCGGCGCGGTGACGGCCGCCGCCGCACGGGCCCGCGGGGCGGCGGGCATCCTCGTCGACGGAGCCGTCACCGACGTGGACGCGCTCCGCGACCCCGGGACGGGGATCCCCGTCCACGCACGGGGCACGAGCTGCCGCACCACCAAGCGGCTCGACGGGACGCGGGCACGCCACCAGGTCCCCGTCGAGATCGGCGGGGTACGGATCGAGCCCGGCGACATCGTCCTCGGCGACGCCAACGGCGTGGTCGCGCTGGCGCCGGAGACCCTGGCCGAGGTGCTGCCCCGGGCCGAACGCTCGGACGCGGCGGAACCGGAGCTGCTCCGCCGGATCAGGGCGGGGTCGCCCCTGGAGGGCCTCCTCCACCTGGGGTGACCCCGGCGCCGTACCGGGACCGGGATGTGCCGCCGAGCCGCCGCACCGCGGCCCCGCCGCACAGCCCCGCCCGGTCACACCGCCCCCCTCACACCGCCCCGGGACGCCGCCCCCAGACGCGCAGCGCGAGTGCGATCAGCGCGGCGTCCTCGGGGCGGCGTACGTCCCGCCCGGTCAGTTCATGGAACCGGCTGAAGCGCTGCTGCACCGTGTTGCGGTGGCAGTACAGGGCCGTGGCCGTGTCCACGATGGAGCCGCTGCCGGCGAGATGGACCCGTACCGTCTCCAGCAGGCGCGCCGTCTCCGCCTCGGTCGTCCCCTCCGCCCGCAGCCCGCCCAGCACATCCTCGGCGAGCTCCGCGCTCAGCTCCTCCGTACGGTGCGCCACCACGTCGAGCCAGCTCTCCTCCAGCCGGCGCGGCCCCGTGGCCCCGGCCGGGAGCACCCGCGCCGTCGCGGTGGCCAGCCGCACCGCGCGCGGCACCGCGGCCACCCCCGTCACCACCGGCGACACCCCGCACGGCACCTCGCCCAGATGGGCCAGCACACTCCGCACCGTCACCCGGGGCCCCAACTGCACGGTCAGCACCTCGTCCGAGGCGACGGGCTGCTGCTGGAGCACCGCCCCGGCACCCCGCAGCGCTGCCGTCGCCCGCAGCAGCCGGGCCCCGTCGGGGGCGGCCGCCGCCGCGCAGAGGAAGCGGCCGGCGCCGTCGAAACCGAGGGCCAGCCCCGCGTCCCGTACCACCGTGGGGTTACGGCCCGCATCGTCCAGCAGCCGCGAGAACCACATCCGCCGCTCGTCCTCGGCCCGTCGGCCCATCTCCAGCACCGTGCGCTGGTACGCCCGCATGATGCCGGTCACATGCCGTTCCACCGCCTCCCAGACGTGGTACGCGGACGCGACGAGCTGCGCCATGTCCGCCGGGTCCGTCCGGCCCACCATGGCCCCCCACACCACCCGGAAGTCCAGCCGGGCGGCGTCCAGCAGCGATTCCAGCGGCACCCCCTGGCGCGCCCGCCGCTCGCCGACCCGCTCGGAGACCGACGCCACATCCTCGGGGACCCGGAGCTGTGCGACCGTACGGAGCAGCAGCTCGAAGGCGTCCCGCGCGGCGCCTCGGAACTCCTCGTCGGGGACCCGGTCCGCGTAGGCGGAGCGCACCGGGCGGACGACATCGATCCACTCCCCGGTGAGCAGGTCGATGTCGTCGAGACACTCTTTCGCGACCTGGACCACCCGGGGCGTCGGGGCGGGCAGGGTCTGGAGGTGATCGTGCATGTGCACAATCCTGCCCCCGGCTTTGGCGATGTTTCAACGTTGGCGGCCCTCCGCCGTACCGGAATGCTGAGGAAATCCGGCGAACCCCACCCGACGCCCCACCCATCTGGAGGTTACGGCTGTGCACCCGACCCGTCGCGCGAGCCCGGCCGACATCCGGCGGCTGCTCACGGCCTCCTTCATCGGCACCGCGCTGGAGTGGTACGACTACTTCCTCTACGGCACCGCGGCGGCCCTCGTCTTCAACCGGATCTTCTTCCCCGGCCTCGACCCGGTCACCGGCACCATCGCCTCCTTCGGCACCTTCGCCGTCGGTTTCATCGCCCGCCCGGTCGGCGCCGCGGTCTTCGGCCACATCGGCGACCGGTACGGACGGAAGGCCGCGCTCATCCTCACCGTCGTCCTGATGGGGGTCACCACGGGCACCATCGGCCTGCTCCCCTCGTACGGTGCGATCGGAGTCTGGGCGCCTCTGCTCCTGGTGACCCTGCGCTTCCTCCAGGGGGTGTCGGTGGGCGGCGAGTGGAGCGGCGCCATGCTGCTCACCCTGGAACACACTCCGAAGGAGAAACACGGCAGCTACTCCGCCATCCCCCAGCTCGGCTCGCCCGTGGGCACGCTGCTCTCCAGCGGGGCGTTCGCCCTGGCCGGTCTCCTGCCCGACGACGCCTTCCACTCCTGGGGCTGGCGGCTGCCGTTCCTCGCCGCCTTCGGCCTCCTCGCCTTCGCCCTCCACCTCCGGCTGCGGATCGAGGAGTCGCCGGTCTTCCGCGCCATGGCCGAGGAGGCGGAGCGCACCGGGCCGCCGCCGGCCCCGCTCCTGGAGGCCTTCCGCAGGAGCCGGGGGCGGATGGCCGTCGCGGTGGCCGCCGCACTTCTCGGCATCGGCGGCTTCTTCGTCCTGAGCACCTTCGTCATCTCGTACGGTACGGAGCGGCTCGGCATCGACCGGTCGGTCATGCTGGGCGCCACCGTCGCCGGATCGGTCGTGGAGATCGCCGTCCTGGTGGTGGCCGGGCGGCTGGCCGACCGGATCGGCGCGTGGAAGGTGTGCGCGGGCGGCGGGGTGATCACCATGCTGCTCGCCTTCCCGGTCTTCTGGCTGATCGACACCCGGCAGACCGGGTGGGTGATCCTCGGCGTGGCCGTCGGCGTCGGCGCCGTCTCCATCCCGTACGCGCCGATCGGCGCCGTCATCTCCGGTCTCTTCCCCGAGGCGTTCCGGTACAGCGCGGTCGCGCTCTCCTACAACATCGCCGGGGTGGCCGCCGGGTTCCTGCCGCTCGTCTCGGCCTGGCTGGTCGACGCGGCCGACGGCGCCTCCTGGGGCGTCGCCCTGCTCCTCGTCGCGCTGGCCGCCTGCACGGTCGGCGGCTCCCGCGCGGCGAAACCGCGACGGTACGCCGGAGACCCGGCACCCTCCGGCGGAGCCGCCACACCGGCCCCCGCGCGGCACCCCTGACCCGCGCCCCCGAACACACCGCTCCACCCGCTTCCCCCGGCACACCCACCGATCCACGACGCACCGTGCACGACGCACCCGTGCACGACGCGCCCGTGCACAACGCACCCGTGCATGACCCACCCGTCCACGACGCACCGTCCACGACGCCCGATCCACAAGGAGCACCCCTCGCATGTCCGACCTGACCCTGCACAACCTCGTCGACGGCGAGACGGCCGAGGTCACGGCGCGTATGGACCTCACCGACCCCGCAACCGGTGAGATCTACGGCACCGCGCCCCGCTCCTCGGCGGCCGATGTCGACACCGCGGTCGCCGCCGCCCGCCGCGCCTTCACCACCTGGCGGCGCACCACCCCGGCCGCCCGCCAGGCGGCGCTGCTCCGCCTCGCCGACCTCGTCGCGGAGAACGCCGGCCGGCTGCTCGCGGCGGAGGTACGGAGCACCGGCAAACCACCGGCCACCACCCGGGTCGCTGAGCTCGACCGCTGCGTGGACCAACTGCGTTTCTTCGCCGGGGCGGCCCGGGTGCTGGAGGGAGTGGCCGCGGGCGAGTACGCGGCGGGACACACCTCGTACGTCCGGCGGGAACCCGTCGGTGTGATCGGCCAGGTGACCCCGTGGAACTACCCGCTGATGATGGCGGTGTGGAAACTCGGCCCCGCCCTCGCCGCCGGGAACACCGTCGTCCTGAAGCCCTCCGACACCACACCGTGGTCCACGGTGGTGCTGGGCGAACTGGCCGCGCGGGCGTTCCCGCCCGGGGTGGTCAACATCGTCTGCGGCGACCGGGAGACCGGCCGCGCCCTGGTCTCCCACCCGGATGTCGACATGGTCGCGCTCACCGGGTCCACCCGGGCCGGCTCCCAGGTCATGGCCGCCGCGGCGGCCGACCTGAAGAACATCCACCTCGAACTCGGCGGAAAGGCCCCGGCCGTCGTCTTCGCCGATGTCGACCCGGTGCGCACCGCGCGGGCCCTCGCCGACGCGGCGTTCTTCAACGGCGGCCAGGACTGTACGGCCGTCACCCGGGTGCTCGTCCAGCGCGAGGCCCACGACGCGCTGCTCGCCGCGCTGGCCGACGCGGCCCGCGCCACGCCCACCGGCGCCCCCGGCGAGGACGCCTTCTACGGGCCGCTCAACAGCGCGGCCCACGCCCAACAGGTCGCCTCGGTCATCGCCGGACTGCCGCCGCACGCCGTCGTGGAGACCGGTGGGACCCGCCTCGACCGGCCCGGCTTCTTCTTCCCCGCGACGGTCGTCTCCGGGGTGCGCCAGGACGACGCGGTGGTCCAGCGGGAGACCTTCGGCCCGGTCGTCACCGTCCAGCCCTTCGACACCGAGGAGGAAGCCGTCGCCCTCGCCAACGGGGTCGCGTACGGGCTCGCCTCCAGCGTGTGGACCGCGGACCTCGGCCGGGCCACCCGGATCAGCGCGGAGCTGGACTTCGGCGTCGTCTGGCTCAACTGCCACCAGGTGATCCTGGCGGAGCTGCCGCACGGCGGCTACAAGCAGTCGGGCACCGGCCGCGATCTGAGCCGGTACGGGTTCGACGACTACACCCGCGTCAAGCATGTGACGGTCTGCCACACCGCCCCCTGACCGGGCCGCTCGCCCGACGGCCGGTTCCGGATCCGTACGGCCCCCTCGGCCGCCGCCCCCGGCTATCCTGCGGCAGCACCCGCCGCACCGTCTTGGAGGCCTCGTGGACATCTCGACCGCCCAGCGGCTCGCCTGGGAGAACAAGTTGGCGAAGGGCTTCAACACCACCGATGTGGCAGTGGAGTTCGGGCTTCTCACCGCCGAGGTCGGCGAGGCGTTCACGGCCTGGCGCAAGGGCCTCCCCGACCTCGGCGAGGAGTTGGCCGACGTCCTCCTCTATCTGACCGCCGTGGCGGAGATGAACGGGCTGGACCTCGAAGCGGAGGTCGCCCGCAAGATCGAGAAGAACCGGCTGCGCACGTACGAGCGCAACGAACACGGGGCGCTCGTACGGACGAGCGGCGACTGACCCCGGCCGTACGGAGTCCGCGTACGGCCGTACGACGCCGTTCGTACGACTGTACGGCGCCCTCGTGCGGCCGTACGGGCAACCCTCCCGTCGCCACTGGCCCCCGGGGGCTGTCACCGGCCCCCGGGGGCTGTCACCGGCCCCCGGGGGCGGCCCATTCCCGGATGAGGCGGACCGTACGTTCGGGTCGCTCCTCGTGCAGGTAGTGGCCGGTGCGGGGCCAGTGGTCCACGCGGGAGCCGGGGACCCGCAGGGTGGAGCGCTCCCACGCGGCGGCCTCCGCCGAGGTCCACACGGTCAGGGCGGGCCGGGTCCGGCGCCGCAGATACGCCTCGCTGTACGGCCGGACGCCCACCGCGCCCGGTTCCGTGTACATGCCCGCGTAGGACTGGGCGATGACATGGTCCGGGGTGCCGAGCAGGGTACGGACATGCGCCGTACGGAGCCCCACCGGAGCGCCCGGCGAGAACGCGCCGGAGAGGAACGCCGCCGCCGCCCCGGCCCCGCCCGCCCGGTACCGCGCCAGTCGCTCCGGGATCTCCGCCACCTCGGCACCGTGCGCGCCGTGCGCCGGGTCGAGCGCGACGACGGACCGGACGGCGCCCGGATGCCGTACCGCGAGCAGGTTGACAACCTGCCCGCCCATCGAATGGCCCACGGCGACCACCGGCCCGGTACCCAGCCCGGCGAGCAGCGCGGCGAGGTCATCGGCCATCTCCACCGGGGTGTTGCCCCGCGCCGGCACCTCGGAGCGGCCGTGGCCGCGCAGATCGGGCACGACCACCCGGAACGGCCCGGCGAGCGCCTCGGCATGCGGGGCCCACTCACGGCCGTCCCCGCCCCAGCCGTGCACCAGAAGGAGCGGGAGCCCCGCCGCGGGCCCGAGGAGGGTGTGGAAGAGCCGGATCCGTTCCGGGCCGGGGACGTCCATGTGTCGTATCACCGTCCGGTGCGGTGCGGCGGGGTGCGATGGGGTGGGGTGCGATGGGGGAGGGAACGTTTGCCGTGGACCGTACGGCCGGAGCGACCGGATCCACAAGGGTGCAGCGGCGAGGGGAGGGAGAGAGGGGAGCGGAGGGGGAGCGGAGGGGGAGGGGATGGCCGGCTTCCGGGTGTACGGCCGTGTCACGTCGGGGCGTTGACCCGGGTGGGATCGGTTTCTACCGTGGGGGCGGAACACGTTGCCGGAATCCCTTGGCGTCCCCTCGGAGGCTCCCCTGAACACCATGTTCTCCGGACCGGTGCGCCCCACCCCCGGTGCCGTCTCCCCGGCGCGCCCCGCCGGACTCGCCCGTATCGACGGCGGCTTCTGGGCCGAGCGACGTCGGGTCAACGCCGAGGTCTCCCTCGCCGAGGGCCCGGAGCGGCTCGAAGCGGCCGGGAATCTCGCCAACTTCCGCGCCGCCGCGCTCGCCCGCACCGGCGGCGGAGCCGTTCCCCCGGACTTCGCCGGGGACTTCCCCTTCCAGGACTCCGACGTCTACAAGTGGCTGGAGGCCGCCTGCTGGCAGATGGCGGACACCTCCGATGGAGACCCTTCCGACGGGCACACTCCCGACGGGCACGACGGGCACGACGGGCGCCTCGCCGCCGCCGTGGACGCCGTCGTCGACGTGATCGCCGCCGCCCAGCGCGAGGACGGCTACCTCCAGACGTACTACCAACTCGGCGGCCGCGAGCCCTGGACCGAACCGCGCTGGGGCCACGAACTGTACTGCGCGGGCCATCTGATCCAGGCCGCCGTCGCCCACCACCGCGCCACCGGCTCCGGGCGGCTCCTGGCGGTGGCCCGCCGGTTCGCCGACCACATCGACTCCGTCTTCGGCCCCGGCAAGCACGTCGACACCGTCTGCGGCCACCCCGAGGCCGAGACCGCGCTCATCGAGCTGTACCGGACCACCTCGGAGCGGCGCTACCTGGAACTGGCCCGTTACTTCCTCGACCGGCGCGGCCACGGAAGCCTCTCGGCCGGCGCCGACCGGGGCCACGGCCACGACCCGGGCCCCGAGTACTGGCAGGACCACACCCCGGTACGCGCCGCCGACGAGGTCACCGGTCATGCCGTACGCCAGCTCTATCTGCTGGCCGGGGCCGCCGACTGCGCCGCCGAGACCGGCGACCCCGGACTGCGCGCGGCGGCCGAGCGGCTCTGGCGGGACATGGTGACCACCAAGACCTATCTCACCGGGGGCGTCGGCTCCCGGCACGACGGGGAGGCCTTCGGCGACGCGTACGAACTCCCCGCCGACCGCGCCTACACCGAGACCTGCGCCGCCATCGCCTCGGTCCACTTCTCCTGGCGCATGGCCCTGCTCACCGGCGAGGCCCGCTACTCCGACCTCGTCGAACGCACCCTCTTCAACGGCTTCCTCGCCGGCGCCGGACTCGACGGACGGACCTGGCTGTACGTCAACCCGCTGCACCGCCGGGCCCGTCCGCACCAGCGCCCCGGCGACCAGAGCGCGCACCGCACCCCGTGGTTCCGCTGCGCCTGCTGCCCGCCCAACGTGATGCGCCTGCTCGCCGCCCTGCCCCACTACGCCGCCACCACCGGCGGCGACGGCCTGTATCTGCACCAGTACGCCACCGGGGTCTTCGGCAGCGACGGCCTCACCGTACGGGTGACGACCGACTATCCGTGGGACGGCACCGTGACGGTGAACGTCGAGGCCGCCCCGGAGCGGCCGCGCGCCCTCGCGCTCCGGCTGCCCGCCTGGTGTCCGCGGTACACGCTCGCCCTGAACGGCACCGCGCTGGACGGCGCGCCGGAGTCCGGCTGGCTGCGGGTCACCCGCGCCTTCGCCCCCGGCGACACCGTCCGGCTCGACCTCGCCATGGAGCCCCGGCTCACCGTCGCCGGCCCGCGGGTCGACGCCGCCCGGGGGTGTGCCGCCATCGAACGCGGGCCGCTGGTGTACTGCCTCGAACAGACCGACCAGCCCGGCGGCCTGGACCCCGACGACTTCGCGCTGGACCCGGACGCCCCGCTGACCGTGGAGCGGCGGCCCGACCTTCTCGGTGGTGTCAGCACGGTGAGCGCGGTGGGACGGCGGAGGGCCGAGGAGGAGGAACCGGACGGGGACGGCTTCGCCGCCGACTGGCCCTACCGTCCGCTCGGGGCCGGGGAACGGCCACTCGGGGCGGGGGAGCCCCCGTACGGGGCGGGGGAGCGGCCGTACGGGGAACGGCCGTACGGGGAACGGCCGTACGTCACCACCCGTACGTCCGGGGAGCGCGTCCGTGTCACGGCGGTGCCGTACTACGCCTGGGCCAACCGCGACGCGGGCGCGATGCGGGTCTGGCTGCCCCTGACCGGCCAGGGATCACTCACCGCCACCGGGAGGAGCCACGGGGCCGGGGCGCTCCACACGGGAGAGCCAGGCGGTGAGCAGCGGCTCCAGTGACGCGGCCTCGGCGGGCGTCAGCAGATCCAGCATCCGGCGCTCGTTCCGCATGTGGTCGGTGAACGCCCGGTCGATCAGCTCCCGTCCCGGCCGGGTGAGGGCGACGATCCGGCCGCGCTGGTCGTCGTCGGAGCGGCGCCGGGTGACGAGCCCGGCGCGCTCCAGACGGTCGATCCGCTTCGTCATCGCGCCAGTGGTGACCATGGTGTGCGCGGCCAGTTCGCCGGGCGCCCGCTCGTAGGGCTCCCCGGCCCGGCGCAGCGCGCACAGGACGTCGAACTCGCCCTCGCTGAGGCCGTACCGGCCGTAGACGAGGCAGAGTTCCTCGGTGAGCCGGTCGGCCAGGCGGTGCAGCCGGCCGATCACTCCCTGGGGGGTGATGTCGAGGTCGGGGCGCTCACGGCGCCAGTCGTCCTGGATGCGGGCCACGCGGTCCATCGGTTCACCGTGTTCCATGCGCCCATGATAGCTTCCCAGGAAGTTATATTGGCTTCCATGGAAGCTAATATGCGCTGGATGGCCCTGACGGCGGTGGCACCGGTGGCGTGGGGGACCAACTACTTCGTCACCCACGCGTTTCTCCCCGCCGACCGCCCGCTCTACGGGGCGGCCCTGCGGGCGCTGCCCGCCGGGCTGATCCTGCTCGCGGTGCGCCGGCGGCGCCCGCGCGGCGCGTGGTGGTGGCGCTCCGCCGTGCTCGGAGTGCTCAACATGGGCGTGTTTTTCGTTCTCGTCTACGCCGCGTCCCAACTGCTCCCGACGAGCATCGCCTCGACCGTCATGGCGCTCTCCCCGCTGACGATGATGCTCATCGCCTGGCCCCTGGTCGCCGAGCGCCCCCGCCCCCGCCATCTGCTCTGCGCCGTGATCGCCATCGCCGGGGTCTGCCTCATGGTGTTCACCGGGACGGACGGGGTGAGCCTCCCGGGGATCCTCGCCTCGGCCGCCGCCCTGCTGGTCTCGTCCTTCGGGCACCTGCTCACCAAACGGTGGGGCGCCGGCACCGATGTCCTGGCGTCGACCGCCTGGCAGCTCACGGCGGGCGGGCTGCTCCTGCTGCCGGTCGCCGCCGCCGTGGAGGGCCCGCCGCCCGCGCTCCCCGCGCCGACGCTGCTCGCCTTCGGGTACGTCGCCACGGTGGCCACCGCGCTCGCCTTCGCCGCCTGGTTCACCGGACTGAGGCACCTGCCGGCCGGGACTGTCGGACTGATCGGCCTGCTCAACCCGGTCACCGGCGTCCTGCTCGGCACCTGCCTCGCCGGGGACGCGCTGACCGCCCGGCAACTGTGCGGGGTGGCCCTGGTCCTGACGGGGGTCCTGCTGTCCCGTCCCGGAGCGCGGCGCGGAACGGCGAGCGGAACGGCTAGCGGAACGGCGAGCGGAACGGCGAGCGGGACTGCTGGCGGGGCGGGGAGCGGGGTGGCGAGCGGGGCGCCACGCGGAGGGGCCGCCGGCCCCTCCGAGGGGTGACGGCTCCATGCTCAGGAATGCGGGGGAGGTATCCCTGCCGTCCATGCCGACGCGCTAGGCCGAGGTCACCGACCGTACGATCTCGGCCACGCGCCGGACCACCCGGGGCGCGTCCGGGCGCTCGGCGAGGACCAGGGAGGTGCGGTGCGGCGGGCCGGTCAGGGGGACATAGGAGACGCCGTCCAGGCGCAGGGCGCGTACCGAAGCGGGGACCAGGGCCACGCCCATGCCCGCCGCGACGAAGACGACCAGTGTGCCGGTCTCGCCGACCTCCACCACATCGGCCGGTTCGAACCCCGCCCGGCGGCAGGCGTCGAGCACGAGCGGCTGCATCGTCGAGCGGTGCCCGGCCGGATGTGTCACGAACGCCTCGCCCGCGAGCGCGGCCAGCTCCACCGCCGGGGCGCCGGCCAGCGGGTGGGCGGCGGGCAGGACCGCCACCAGCGGCTCCTCCCTGAGGTGGTGGAGCGTCAGGCCGTCGCCGTCCTGCGCGGCGGCGGTCCGCAGGACGGCGAGGTCGAGCACCCCCTCGCGCACGGAGTCCAGCAGGTCGGGGCCGAGCAGCTCGCCGCGCAGGTCGAGGTGGACCTCGGGCAGCTCGGCACGGAGCCGCCGGGCCGCCTGCGGCAGCACGTCGTACGTCGCGGTGCCCACGAAGCCGAGCCGGACCTTGCCGGCGAGACCGGCCGCGAGCAGATCGAGATCGGCGCGGGTGCGGTCGAGCGCGGCGACGATCCGCGCGGCCCGCTCCTGGAGCAGCCGCCCGGCCTCGGTCAGGTCGACATGGCGCGTGGACCGGTCCAGCAGCACCGTCCCGACCTCCCGCTCCAATGTCTTCAACTGCTGGGAGAGCGCGGGCTGGGCGATATGGAGCCGGGCCGCCGCGCGGCTGAAGTGACGCTCCTCGGCCAGGACCAGGAAGGCGCGCAGATGGCGGATTTCCATGCGTTTTATTATAAGGCTGAGATTATGGGTGCGGCGCTACTGAGTATTGGACTGCATCAATCGCCGCGCCTACCGTGCCGTACATGACCACAAGCTTCGTCTACGCCACCGCCCGGACCCCGTTCGGCCGCTTCGGCGGCGCGCTGGCCGGGAGCCGTCCCGACGATCTCGCGGCGACCGCCCTCTCCGGTGTGCTCGCCAAGGCCCCGGGCCTCGATCCCGCGGAGATCGACGATGTCGTCTGGGGCTGCGCCAACCAGGCAGGGGAGGACAACCGCAACGTCGGCCGGATGGCGGTGCTGCTGGCCGGAGTGCCCACCTCCGTACCGGCCACCACCGTCAACCGCCTCTGCGGCTCCTCCCTCGACGCCCTCATCCAGGCCTCCCGGGCGGTCGAGACCGGCGACGCCGGGATCGTCGTGGCCGGCGGGGTCGAGTCGATGACCCGCGCGCCCTGGGTGCTGCCCAAGCCCGAGAAGGCGTACCCCGCCGCCAACCTCACCGCCGCCTCGACCACGCTCGGCTGGCGGCTGGTCAACTCCCGTATGCCGGCCGAGTGGACCGCCTCCCTCGGCGAGTGCAACGAGCACCTGAGCGAGCGCTTCGGGATCTCCCGCGAGCGGCAGGACGAGTTCTCCGTCCGCTCGCACCGGCTGGCCGCCGCCGCGTGGGAGGCCGGGTTCTACGACGGGCTCGTGGTGCCGGTCGAGGGCGTGGACCTGGTACGGGACGAGAGCGTCCGCCCCGGTACCGACCTGGCGAAACTCGCCGCGCTCAAGACCTCCTTCCGCACCCTGGAGCAGGGCGGCACCATCACCGCGGGCAACGCCAGCCCCCTCAACGACGGTGCCTCGGCCGTACTGGTCGGCGGCGAGGCGGCGGCCGGCCGGCTGGGCATCGCCCCGGCGGCCCGGATCGCCGGCCGCGCCGCCTTCGCCCTCGACCCGCGGGACTTCGGCTTCGCGCCGGTCGAGGCGGCCCGGCGCGCACTGCGCCGGGCGGGCATCACCTGGGACGATGTCGCCGCCGTCGAACTGAACGAGGCGTTCGCGGTCCAGTCGCTCGCCTGCGTCGACGCCTGGGGCATCGACCCGGAGATCGTCAACGCCCGGGGCGGGGCGCTCGCCCTGGGCCATCCGCTGGGCGCTTCGGGCGGCCGGCTGATCGGCACGCTCGTCGCCCGGCTCGCCGCGTCGGGGGAGCGCTGGGGCGTCGCCGCGATCTGCATCGGCGTGGGCCAGGCCCTCGCCGTCGTCCTGGAGAACGTGACGGGCACGGACGGTGTGTCGGGCACGGACGGTGTGTCGCGCACGGCGAACACGGCGGGCGCGAAGCACACGGCGGGCGCGGAGAACGTGGCGGGTGCCCGATGAGCGCGGTGACCGTCCTCGACTCGTACGATGCCGCCGTCGCCGGGGTCGAGGACGGCGCCACGGTGCTGGTCGGCGGCTTCGGCATGGCCGGCATGCCGGTGGAGCTGATCGACGCGCTGATCCGGCAGGGCGCCGGCGACCTGACGATCGTGTCGAACAACGCGGGCAACGGCGACACCGGGCTCGCCGCGCTCCTCGCCGCCGGGCGGGTGCGCAAGGTGGTCTGTTCGTTCCCCCGGCAGAGCGACTCCTGGGTGTTCGACGGCCTCTACCGGGCCGGGAAGATCGAACTGGAGGTCGTGCCCCAGGGCAATCTCGCCGAGCGGATGCGGGCCGCCGGCGCGGGCATCGGCGCGTTCTTCTGCCCGACCGGCGCGGGCACACCGCTCGCCGAGGGCAAGGAGACCCGGGAGATCGACGGCCGTACCCATGTCCTCGAATACCCGATCAAGGGGGACGTGGCGCTCATCCGGGCCCATGTCGCCGACACCCTGGGCAACCTGGTCTACCGCAAGACGGCCCGTAACTTCGGCCCGGTGATGGCGACCGCCGCGCGCACCGTCATCGCCCAGGTCGACCGGGTCGTCCCGGCCGGCGGGCTCGACCCGGAGGCCGTCGTCACCCCGGGCATCTACATCGACCGGGTCGTCCCGAAGGAGCGCGCATGACCACGAGCACCCCCGGCGCCCCGCGCGACCGGCACGCCATCGCGGCGGCCGTCGCCGCCGACATCCCGCCCGGCGCCTATGTGAACCTGGGCATCGGGCAGCCGACGCTGGTCGCCGACCATCTGCCGCCGGACGCGGGCGTCGTGCTGCACACCGAGAACGGCATGCTCAACATGGGCCCGGCCGCGCGGGGCGACGCGATCGACCCCGATCTCACCAACGCGGGCAAGGTCCCGGTGACCGAACCGCCCGGTGCCGCCTACTTCCACCACGCCGACTCCTTCGCCATGATGCGCGGCGGCCACCTCGACGTCTGTGTGCTCGGCGCGTTCCAGGTCGCCGCCAACGGGGACCTGGCCAACTGGCACACCGGCGAGCCGGACGCGATACCCGCCGTCGGCGGCGCCATGGACCTGGCGATCGGGGCCAAGCGGATCTGGGTGATGATGTCGCTCTTCACCCGGGACGGCGCCGCGAAGCTCGTCGGCGCCTGCACCTACCCGCTGACCGGCCTCGGCTGTGTCGACCGGGTCTACACCGACATCGCCACCTTCGACCTGGCCGCTGCCCGGGACGGCGGCCCTGTGCACGTGTACGACCTCACCGGCCCGTCGTTCGACGAACTCGCCGCCCGCGTCGGGGTCCCCCTGCTCGCCCGCTGACGGGTCCCCTGCTCGCCCGCTGACGGAGGAGCGCCGCCGCCGGGGGCGAGGGCCGGGTGCCGGGGGGCGAGGGCGGGCCGTATTTCGATGGCAATCGTTATTATGGGATGGTACTGACGCCGTCCCTAGGAGCCGTTGTGGCCCGCCCCCGTTCCGCCGCCCGGACTGTCGACCACCCCGATCCGGCGGCGGTCTCGCTGCAACAGGTCATGGAGGCGTTGACGGACCCCGTACGGCGGGGTGTCGTCCGCCAGTTGGCGGCGGCGGGGGAGGACCTGAGCTGCGGCACCTTCGACGCGCCGGTGTCGCTCTCCACACTGACACACCACTTCAACGTCCTGCGTGAGGCCGGTGTGATCCGGCAGTACTACGTGGGAACGACGAAGCTGAACACACTGCGCTCCGACGAGATGGAGGCGCGGTTTCCCGGGCTGCTCACGGCCGTGATCGCCGCTGCCACCGCCTCCGCCTCCGCCTCCGCCTCCGCCTCCGCCTCCGCCTCCGCCTCCGGCTCCGCCCCCGCTGCCTCCGCCGACGGTGGCGGAAGCGGCGGCAGCGGCAGCGGCGGCGGACGGGCGACCGCCTGACACGCGCTGACACCTCGCCGACCACCGGGCCGGCCCCTCGGGCGCTTCTTCGATGGTGCTCGTAATTTGACGCACGTCGAACTCTGAGGCACGGTGGAGGGAGAGAGGGCCGACCGGTGCTCCCGGCACCCCGGGCACCGCTCCACGGCCGTCCGTACGAGCAGCGAGGAGCCCCCTGATGAACCGCGCCGTCCGTTTCCATCAGACCGGTGGACCCGAGGTCCTGCGCCTGGAGGAGGTCCCCCTCCCCGTGCCAGGGCCCGGCGAGGTCCTGATCCGCACCCGGGCGCTCGGCCTCAACCGGGCGGAGTCGATGTTCCGGCTGGGGCAGTACGGCACCGACCCCGTCTTCCCGTCCGGCGTCGGGTACGAGGCCGCCGGGGTGGTCGAGGCCCTGGGGGACGGGGTGAGCGGGGTGGGCGTGGGTGACGCGGTCAGCGTCGTGCCGGCCTTCTCCATGACCGAGTACCCCGTGCACGGCGAGGCGGTCCTCGCCCCCGCGCACGCGGTCGTCGTCCACCCGGAACGGCTCTCCTTCGAGGAGGCGGCCTCGGTGTGGATGCAGTTCATCACCGCTTACGGCGGCCTCGTCGACCTCGCGGGGGTCCGCGCGGGCGACACGGTCCTGATCTCCGCCGCGTCGAGCAGCGTCGGCCTCGCCGCCATCCAGATCGCCCGCCGCGCCGGCGCCCGGCCCGTCGCCCTCACCCGTACCGGCGCCAAGCGGCAGCGGCTCCTGGACGCCGGTGCCGACGAGGTCATCGCCACCGCCGAGGAGGATGTCGCCGCACGGGTAAGGGAGTTGACCTCGGGCGAGGGGGCCCGGATCGTCTTCGACCCCGTCGGCGGCCCGGCCCTCGCCGATCTGATCGACTCCGCCGCCCACGAGGCGACCATCGTGCTCTACGGTCTCCTGGACCGCACCCCCACGCCGCTCGACGTCGGCACGGTGCTCTTCAAGCACCTCACCATCCGGGGGTTCGAACTCTTCGAGATCACCACCGACGACCGGCGCCGCGCCGAGGCGGTCGGCTATGTCCGTGACGGCCTCGCCACGGGCGAACTGACCCCCACCATCGACACGGTCTTCCCCCTGGAGCGCATCGCCGACGCCCACCGCGCCCTGGAGGCCGGCGGCCAGGTCGGCAAGATCGTCGTCACCGTCCCGGGGGACGCGTCCGTGTGAGGTGTGCACGACGGCGCGGCCGTACCGTCGACCATCGACTACAGGGAGGCTGTGCCCATGGCCGGGCTGAAGCGGATCGAGCGGGAGGAGCCGACCGCTCCCGCGGTGGAGGTGGCGCGCCGCCTGCTCGACCATCTGCTGACCTCGCGCCGGCTCGGGGCCGGTGACGGGCTGCCGCCGGAACGGGAGCTGGCGGAGACCTTCGGTGTCGGCCGCTCGGCCGTCCGGGAGGCGCTCAAGTCCCTTTCGCTGCTGGGCCTGTTTGAGATCAGACAGGGCGACGGGACGTATGTGAGGGGCGCCACGTCGGACCTCCTGCCGCAGGTCCTGGAATGGGGCCTGATGATCGGCGACCAGACCATGGACGAACTCCTGGAGGCGCGCGCCTGTGTGGAGGTGGACTTGGCGGAACTGGCCGCGCTCCGCCGTACGGAGAACGACCTCACCGCCCTGGGGTCCCATCTGGCCCGTATGCGCGCCACCCACGACGACCCCGCCCGGTACGTCGAGGCCGACCTGGCCTTCCACCGCGCCCTGGCCCAGGCCTCGCACAACAGCGCCCTGGCAGGGTTCCAGGCCCGGCTGGAGTCCCTGGTCGCGGTCTGGATCAAGCAGAACATCCGCCGGCCGGGGGAGGGGAAGCTCGCCGAGCACGACGCCGTGCTCCAGGCCGTCACCGCCCGGAACCCCCAGGCCGCGCGGGCGGCGATGCACGCCCATATGGCCTCGGCCACGGCGCGGCTGCGGGCCAACCTCGGCCGGAGCTGAGAGATCCGGTCAACCGGTTGACGTGTGTCGGGTCTGGGCCCGGGGCCAGAGGCCGCGCAGGTCGCCACGGTGATCGTCGCGGCCGTCGAAGGCGCCGTGGCCCTCAGCCGCGCCCGGCACACCACCGAACCCCCGGACCGCACCGAGGCCCGGCGCCGGCGCCTCATCGCCACCGCGATCGGCGGCGGCAGCACCTGGACATCGATGTCTCCGTGGCTCCGGAACGGGTGGCCCACCGCGCGTTCGATCGCGTGGCCCCGGGTCACCCACCAGGGGAAGTTTCGGCCGGAGAACCTCGCGGCCACCTCGGTGGGCGGGGCGGGATCCCGCCCACCGAACGGGGCCCGGAGACGCGTCATGCCGCCGGTGACGGGCGCGTCAGGGGGCGGGCGTCCGGTTTATCGGGCGGCCCGGTCTCCGTTCGCGTGTGCCGTGCGCAGCGCGGAGAGGAAGGTGTCGGCGGGCTGGGCGCCGGAGACGGCGTAGGCGCGGTCGAGGACGAAGTACGGGACGCCCGAGGCGCCGTAGCGGCGGCCCTCGTCGAAGTCGGCCTGCACGGCCTTCGCGTACGTGTCGCCGCCGTCGTCTCCGTCGCCGCCGTCGTCTCCGTCGAGCATCCGCCGGATCTCTTCCCCCGGGACGCCGACTTCGGTGCCCAGCCGTACCAACGTGTCGGCGTCGTCGACGGTTTCGCCCTCGCAGAGGTGCGCGCGGAGCAGTCGCTCGTGCATCGCGGCCCCCAGCCCGTGCGTCTCGGCCAGATGGTTCAGCCGGTGGGCGTCGATGGTGTTGACGGAGACGGCGTGCTCCAGGTGGTAAGTCAGCCCCTCGGCGGCGGCGAGCTCGGTGACCTGCGCCGTCATCCCCCGTACCTGCGCGAGCGGCGCCCCGGTCTTCCGCGCCAGGGTCTCGAAGACCGGACGGCGCTCGCCCCGGGGGTGGCTCGGGTCGAGCTGGAAGCTGTGCCAGTGGACCTCGACCTCGTCGGCGTGCTCGAACCGGCCGAGCGCCGACTCCAGACGCCGCTTGCCGATGTAGCACCAGGGGCACACGATGTCCGACCAGACATCGATACGGAGCGCGCTCACAGGGTGCACACCCCGTCCACGCAGACGCCCGCGTCCGGCGAGCCGAGGGCCACGAGAGCCGGAGCTGCCTCCGTCGGAGCGACCTCGGCGGGCGCCGGGTCCTGGGCGGTGCCGACGGACGCGGGGGCGCCGGTCATCGGGGTCGCGGCGGCGGGCGGCCGGCCCGTCGGGGCGTCGTGGAGCAGGTGATCGGGCATGTCGCGTCCCTTCGTCGTCACGTCGCCGGCAGCGGCGCCCCGCGGCTATCGTGACCCACGGGTCAAGTTCGATTCCGACCGTAACATATAACCTGACCCATGGGTCGACTTACTTCGGTCGGCGAATGCGACCATGGACGCCCCACGACGGACACTCCACAACCCCCGACACGCGAAGGAGCGACACCGGATGCGAGCGGACGCGCGGCGGAACGCGGAGCGGCTGCGGACGGCCGCGGCCGAACTCTTCCGCGAGCGCGGTCTCCAGGTCTCGCTGAAGGAGATCGCCCGCCGCGCCGGGGTCAGCCACGGGACCCTCTACAACCTCTACGGTTCCCGTGAGGCCCTGATCGACGAGGTGATCGCCGACCTGGCCGCGGACCGGCTGGAGGAGGCGGCGCGGCAGGCGCTGGCCCGTACGGACGCCTGGGACGGGTTCGCGTACTACATCGAGACGGTCTGCGAACTCCAGTTCACCGATCCGGCGATCAGCGACGTGGTCACCGGCCGCTACCCGGACGCCGCGCGCCTGATGGCCGTCTGCGCCCGTTCCCACGACGCCGCCACCCGCGTCATCGAACGCGCCCAGCGCGCCGGCGCGCTGCGCCCCGACTTCACCCGCCAGGACCTGCTCTTCCTCTTCGGCACCAACGCCCTGCTCTCCCGCGCCGCCAAGGACACCTCCCCGGACGCCTGGCGCCGGGGCGTCGCCTTCATGCTCGACGGCCTGCGGAGCGAGGCCGCCCGGCCGCTGCCCGCGGGGCCCCTGACGGAGGGGCAGGTCGTGGAGGTGATGAACCACCTCAGCGGCACCCCCTGACGCGATGTGGCACCCCTGGCGTACTGTGACGCGCCGTGACGCGCCGTCGACACCGTGGGGCGAACGGTGCCTGGCCGGGACCGGGCCGGTCAGGGGCCGGTGCCGACCCGTACCTACTTGGTCTCGACTCGTCCGACCGGGTCGGCGTCGGCCGCCAGCGCCTCGCGGGCCGTCAGCCAGGCGTGGTCACCGGGGTGGAGCCGGCTGCTGAGGTAGGCCGAGGTGAGCCGGCCGACGGCGGCGACGCGTTCGGGGCTCTCGTCCGTGGTCTCGGCGACGTCGTGTCCGGGGATGCCGCCGAGCGCGTGCCCCGCGCCGAACAGGGTGAGCAGCGACTTGGGCCCGGGACCGAGGGTGTACGGGTCGGCGTGCCACGCCGGCCCCATGTCCGTGAAGTGCGGCGAGTCGTCCTCGTCGCCGACGACGACCAGCGCGGGCGCGGTCATCGTGGAGAAGTCGATGGTCCTCAGGACCGGCAGCGCGTCGGCCATGGGTCCGTTGAGGACATCGCCCCTGCCGGGCGCGGCCAGCAGTACACCCGCCGTGATCCGGGGCTCGGTGAGGTCCACTTCCTTCCCGGTGTCGGGGTCGGTGACCCGGGCGCCGAGCAGGAGGCTGGAGGTGAAGCCGCCGAAGGAGTGCCCGGCGGCGGCGATTCTGGTGTGGTCGATCCGCCCGGCGAGCAGCGGTACGGCCTTCTCGATCACGTCGAGCCGGTCGAGGATGTGGCTCATGTCCTCGGAGCGCGACTGCCAGAAGAAGGGGGCCCCGGGGGCGTCGGCGACCAGGTGGCTCAGCGTCCTGGAGCTGAGGTGGGTGGGCTGGATGACGACGAATCCTTGGGAGGCCCAGAAGTTGACCAGCGGGGCGTAACCGTTGAGCGAGGAGAGGTTGTTCGAGGGCCCCTGCCCGTGGGAGAGGAGGATCACGGGAAGCCCGGTCCCGGTCTCGGGTGCGGAGACGCGCACCTGGAGGTCGACGGGGCGCCCGGGGACGGAGAGCGTGACCGGGCTGTAGGAGAGGACCGGGACGGGGGAGCCGAGGAAGTCGGCGGTCGCGGGGGTGGTGGCGGTGGGCGTGCTCATGATGCGGTGGTGGCCCTTCTGGACTTGAAGCGGAACATCGCTCCATTTAAAATCCGGAACAACGCTCCGCTTTGTCAAGTCGCCAGGACCCCCCGGTCCCCGGCCGTGAGCGGCACCGCGACATCCGCCTCGTCCTTGACGACAGCCGCCCGGGTGACCGCGCCGCCGAGGCATCCGGGAACGGAACCGTTCACGGAGTACGCCCCGTAGCCCGGCGGACCCTGGCCGGAATGGGGCGTCACGTCATGCGATGGCCGGTCGTTCACTTTTCGTAAGACCGGCAACAGACGAGACGTACAACAGAAGAGAGGTGCTCCTGATGCGGCGAACTCGGCGTTACGCGCTGCTCGGTGCCGGAGCCGCCTGCTCGGCCCTCGTGGTGACCGCTGTGCACACACTCGCCTCGCTGCCCCTGCCCGTCGCCTTGTACGTCGACGGTGTGGTGGGTGTGTGCTGGCTCGTCGCCGCCGTCCTTCTCCTCGACTGTGTCGGGGAGCCGGAGGCGGTACGCGGCGAGGTTCCGGGGCCCCGGCGGCACAGCGCCGTGCGGTACTCCACCGACAGCGATCCTGTCGCCCGCTCCCACTGGAGCCGCCACGGCCGGTGATCCGGCCAAACTCCCTTTACCGCAAGGTCTGTTCGGGCCGTCTCTGCGACGATGACCGACGATCACCCCTGCCGAGGAGCGGAGCGCAGTGTGACCACGCCACAGGTGAGTTCGGCCGTCATGACCCACCCCGTGCGCCTCGGCCAGGCGCGGGACCTCGTCGCCCGGCTGTGCCTCGACGGCCTCGCCCTCGACCCCGATCCGGACGGCCCGCCGTCCGCCCTGCGCACCGCCCTCGTCGCGTGGGGGGCCACGGTGCCGGGAGCCGGGCATCACCTCGTCGTCCAGGACGACGTGGACGCGCCCGCCGAACTCCTGGAGATCGTCGCCAGGGCGGCCGCCCGGTTCCCCGAAGAAGCGCTGGTCTTCTACACCAACTGGCACGCCAGGAACGGCGCCGCCGCCCGGCTTGCCGCCCTCGCCGGGGCGTCCTGGGTGCGGGCCGTCCCCGACGAGTTCACCCCCTCCCTCGCCGTCTGCCTGCCCACCGGGACCGCCGCCGCCTTCCGCGCCTTCGCCCGCGACAGCGCGGAACGCCACGACGACGAAGTGCTCTCCGTCTTCTTCCGGGGGCGCGGAAGGATGAGCCTGCTCGCCGTGCCGAACATCGTCGAGCACACCGGCACCAGCAGCATCAACGGACATGCCGCGCAGGGCATCCGCCTCGCCGTGTGCCCCACCTCGGCCGCCGACGCCGCACCCCTGCTCGCCCGGGGCCGCGTCCTGGAGGAGCCGGGGTGGATCCCGTACATGCGGTACGGGGAGGGGTACATCCGGCTGGCCGGCCAGGAACACGGCCCCGACGAGGGGCGCGGCCACCACCACCGCTGGCGCGACGCCCTGCCGGCCACGGGCCTGACGGAGGAAGCGGTGCGCGCCGCCCGGAAAGCGCATCTGCCGCGAGCGGTCGCCGGGGAGGTGGCCCGCACCTTCGGCATGCCCTTCGCCGAGGAGCTGTGGACCCACTGCCTGCTGCTCGGCCGGCAGGCCGCCCACGTGGCCCGTGGCCTCGGACCGGCCCCGGACGGCATACCGGCCGGGGCGCTCGACCGGATGCGGCGCTCCGCCCTGGCCACCGCGGGCCCTGCCGGGCTCCCGCCCGAGCGCCGCCCCGACGCGGGACCGGACGAGGTCCGCGCGATGACGGCCCTGGCCAGGAGCGCCGTCCGGGCAGGCGGGACTTTCGAAACAGGCCCTAGTGCCGTGCCGGGAGGGGCGTCCCGTGGGTGACCCACACCGCCGGTTCCCAGTACGCGCCACGGTTCTGTGACCGGTCCACCCGGAGCGGGGCGAGGCCGCCGGGGAAGACATACGCGCCGTCCTCCGGGAGGGCGAGGCCCGTCCACGCCTCCCACTCGGCGACCGTCCCGGTGATACGCGAGGAGCGCGCGGAGGCCGCCGCGATCGTGCCGCCCGCGTTCACCTGGGTCCGGAGCCACGGGTCGAACGGGCTCCCGTCGTCCCGGGTCCACGCCGCGTACCGCTCGATGGGCGCCAGCGGATACCGGTCCTTCCAAGTGGGCCGCACCGGCACCAGGACCGTTCCGAGCCCGGCGCGCCGGGCCGTCTCCGTCATCGCCTCCAGGAGCCGCTTCGACAGACCCCGGCCCTGGTGTTCCTCGGCCACCTCGATCCCGAGCGCGCACAGGGCGCCCGGCGCCCGGCCGGCAGCGCGGTCCGTGAAGGCCCGGGCGATCGAGTCGTCCAGCCCCGGGCCCAGATCCCGCGCCGTACCGTCCCACGAGCGGGGCAGCGAGCGGCCCGCGCCCGCGATCACGTCGCGCTCGCCGTCGTACAGGACGAACTGGAACTCAGGGAACTCCGTGAACAGCCGGTTCCAGTAGTCGCCGTTGATGTCGCCGTGCAGGTTGTACTCGGGCACCACACCGGCGAAACGCTCCGGTATGCGCTCCCACAGCTCGGGACGTTCCGCGTACCGGACCAGGGCCAGGGACATCAGGCGTTCTCCGCGCGGTCCAGGACCTCCAGGTCCCAGACGACCACGATCGGCAGGCCGGCCCAGGCCGCCCGGGCCGCCTCCCCGATGGCCTCCTCGTAACCGCCGGGCGCGAGCCGCCCGTTGAACAACGGCTCGTGGCAGGCGCGCACCCGCAGCCCCGCCGCCCCGAACGCCTCCAGGTAGCGGCCCGGCAGATGGACGTGGTTGCGGACGAAGGCCAGCTCCCGGCTGCCGTTCACGAAGAGGAACTGCCCTTGCAGGGCGATCACGAACGGGTGCACATCCGTGACGACGATCCGGCCGCCCGGCCGCACCACGCGCGCCAGTTCGGCGACGCCCGGCGCCGGGTCCCGCAGATGGGTCATGGCGAGCGAGCAGACGGCGAGGTCGACGGAACCGTCGTCGAGCGGCAGCCGTTCGAGGTCACCCACCCGGAGATCGGCCTCGGGGGAGTGTGCCCGGGCCTTCTCCAGCATCTCGGGCGACTGGTCCACGCCGATGACCCGGTGTCCGTACGTGGTGAGCGTGCGGGTCTGGCGTCCGGTGCCGCAGGCGGCGTCGAGGGCGACGCCCGGCGCGAGGCCGTCGAGGATCGCCCCGACGACCGGCTCCTCCACCTCGATATACGAACTGGGCAGCGAGTCGTACGCCGCCGACCAGGCCGCGTACCCCTCCGCCACGCCGAGTTCGCTGACGGTGGCGCCCCCGTCGGGCAGTCTCTCCGCGCCGGGCTCCGCGAGCGCGAAGCGGCGGATGTCCGCCAACCGCTCCTTGAGGAAGGTCTCGTCGCCGTCCACGGCGTGGCGCAGCAGCGCGAGCCCCTCGATCCCCAGCACCAGTTCCCGTACGCGGAATTCACCGGCCATAGCCACCCTCACCGATCGGCGGAGATCGAACCATCTCTGTCGGATTGCGCACTACCCAGCCGTTCGGACCGGAATTCCCGCTCTCTCTCGCATGGCCGAAAAGCCGTTCCGGATGGCTTGTTGGAGGCGTTGTTGTCCGTCGCACTCCTGTCTCCCTAGCATGGCCGGCATGATCGAAGGATATCTGGGCAGAGAAAGCGTCGCCCTGGGCGGGGAAATGACCTTGCATGTCTCCACGGACGCCCCTCGATTCCGTCTCCGCTTCTACCGGCTCGGCGAAACCCTCTCCTTCGTCGGCGAATCCGGCGAATTCGAGGGAGGGGAGCATCCGGCCCCCGGCCATCCCGACGGATTACCCGGGCGCGCCTCTCCCGCCGACGACTGGACGTGGCCGCCCATCACCCTCACCGTGCCCGGCACATGGACCGATGGAATCCATCTCGTCGAATTCGTCGAGAGTGACGGGAGCGGCGGGACGGACGGGAGGGAGAGCCCTCCGCTCCTCGATCTGGCGCATCTCGAAGGGCACGCACGGGAGTTCTTCGTCGTGCGCCCCCGCTCCCCGGGCAGCCGCTCCCGCATCCTCTACAAGAAGTCCACCTTCACCCGCCACGCCTACAACCGGTCCGACCGCCCCGGCCTCCAACGGGCCGTCAGCCTGTACGACCACCCCGTCCACCGGGCCGGAGACAGCGGCCGACCCCGAGGTCACAAGGTCAGCCTCCACCGCCCCGGCGGAGTGATCGACCTCGCCTACTGGGACGCCCCCTTCATCGGCTGGCTGGAGCGCCACGGTTACGGCGTCGAATACGCCACCGACCTCGACCTGCACGAGGACCCCGGCCTCCTCGCCTCCTACGACCTCCTCCTCAGCGTCGGCCACGACGAATACTGGAGCGAGCGGATGCGCGACCACGCGGAATCGTTCGTCCGTGACGGCGGGAACATCATGTTCCTCAGCGCCAACACCTGCTGGTGGCGTATCCATCTCACCGACGACAACACCGCGTTCGTCTCCGACACCGACCACCATGTCGGCGAGGAATACCCGCATCTTCCCGCGACCGACCAATGGTGGACACCCGAACCCGACGGCGTGGGAAACCCCGAGAATTCCCTCACCGGCGTCAGTTTCCGCAACGGGGGAATGTGGGCGGCGGAAGAGTGGCCCGGCGACCGCCCCCGCGCCGGATACACCGTGCAACACGCCGGCCACTGGATATACGAGGGAACCGGATTACGCGACGGAAGCGACGGCGGAACCCCCGACAGGCTCGGCGCCGGCACCCCGCTCATCGGATACGAATGCGACGGCGCCGCCTACACCTATGGTACGGACGGGATCGCCCGGGCCACCGGCGAGGACGGAACTCCGGATTCCTTCCTCATCCTCGGAATGCATGTCCTCGAACCGGTGCACGAGGATTTCCACCACTTCCGGTGGGGACACTGGAACACCGTCGTACGCGAGCCGGCCGTCTCCAGCCCCCGTGCCGCCACCATGGGCCTGTACACCGCACCGGGCCCCACCGGCGGCACCGTCTTCACCGCCGGCACCACCGACTGGCCCGTGGTCTGCGGCCATGAACAGGACCCCGCCGTCGTCCGCGTCACACGCAACCTGCTCGACCGCCTCCGCCACCGGAGCCACCCAGGCCACCCGGGCCACCCGGGCCACCCAGGCCACCCAGGCCACCGGAACCACTCCGTACACCGAGATCACGCGGAGAGCCGGCCGGGGCCGCCGCCGGAATGAGCTCCCGCAGCCCCGCGATCCGCGCCGCCCCCGCCGGCACGGGCGGCGCGCTCCCCTCCACCGCCCGGTCCGGCCGCCACAGATGGACCGCCCGCATCCCCGCCGCCAGCGGGCCGAGGACATCGGGCACCCACATGTCCCCGACGAACAGCACCCGTTCCGCCGGCAGGGCACACCGCCGGAGCACCGCGCGGTAGATCAGCGGATGCGGTTTACGCGCTCCCGTCCGGGCCGACCCCACCACCACATCGACCGCGCCGTCCAGCCCCACCTCCGCGACGCGCTCCTCCAGGTCCCAGTACCAGTTGGAGCAGACCCCGACGAGCAGCCCCCGCCCGCGCAGCGCCGCGAGCGACTCCCGTACCTCCGGGAAGAGCGCGAGACGGACCGCCTTCATCGCCCGGTCGAGCTCCTCGACCAGCCCGTCGAGCGCCTCCTCCGGTACGCCGCAGGAGCGCGCCCTGCGCCGTAGCCGGTCACGCTCCCACCTCACATAAGCCCGCTCGTCGGCCGAGTGCGCGGTGTGTTCCTCGCCCTCACCGGGGCCCACCGACCACTGGTCGCCCCACGCTCCGCCCTGCTCCGCCAGACCCCGGCGCGCGAAGATGCCCTGATGGTCCGGAGGGAGCGGCTCCACCATCCGTACCAGCGTCCCGTAGAAGTCGAGAACGACCGCGCCGATGCCGGCCGGCAGCACCACGGGCCCTCCTAGAACCGGCCGTACCTGCGGGGGAAGTAGTCCTCCAGAGCGCCGTCCCGCTCGATGTCCACGGTCGCGCAGTGCAGTCCGCCGCCGAAAGGCCCCACCGCGCGGAACGGCACCGGCACGATCTCGAACCCGTACGAGGAGAGCTGCTCCGCGAGGCGCACCTCCTTCTCCTCGATACACAGGGTGTTCGCGTCGAGGTTCAGCATGTTCCCGGCCAGCCACGGGCTACAGAACGACAGCTTCGGCGGATGGTCCCAGCTCGCCGGCTGCACCGCCTCGACGATCTCCCAGTCGTTCAGCTTGAAGAACTCCATCAACTCCGCGTCGGCGAGCCGCTCCCCGCAGTGCAGCACCAGGCCCGGACGGAGCGGCACCCAGGTGGCGTCGATGTGCAGCGGATGGGTGTTGGTCGAGGTCACCGCGTGCACCCGGTGGTCGGGGAAGTGGCGCCGCAGCCAGTCGTACCCGCCACGGTTCGTCACGAAGGAGAGCTGCACGAACAGGTCCTTGCCGAACCGCGCCACGTCCGCCGCGTCGAACAGCGGCTCCGCCTCGGTGAGCACCAGATCGTAGTCACGCACGCGGGCGAGCTGCTCCGCCACCGACAGGTCGTTGTACGTGTCCCAGAACCCGGTCCGGTACGAGGCGTCCGTGAGCCTCGGCTTCGGCGCGGCCTCCCACCGCATCCGGGGGTCGGCTTCGAACAGGCCCTGGAGCACCGGCCGGTAGCAGAGGTACTCGAACCAGCGGCTGCGGTACGACATGGTCGCTTCCAGGACCTCGTTGCCGACGGTGAGCAGCAGATCCCGGGGCGGCATGCACCCGAACATCGACTCGTGCTCCCACTCCGGTGTGGACACCCGCCGGGTGAAGTCGAGCGGCGTCGGCCGGTCCACCCGGACCCCGCGCCGCCGCAGCATCTCCGCGAAGTCGTCGAGCTGCTGATCGGCCTCGGCCACCATCTCCGCCGGCATCGGACCGTACGTCCCCCGCGGGAACCCGTCGTCGGGGTAGTCCCGGCGTACGGCGTGCTCGGGCGCCTGCACCACGGTGCCCTCGGCCCGTCCGACGATCACATGCCGCAACGGGTCCCAGCCGTTCCACGCGTTGACCCGCACGGGCCGTTCGGAGGCGCCGGGCGAGGCGGGCGAGCCGGGAGCGGGGCGTTCCTGTGCGGAGGTCGTCCTCTGCTCGGTCACGTACGCATCCTTCGCTGGGGGACGTGGAGTACCGCACGGGCCAAAGTGCGGCCGACGGGCCGTCACCGTCAAGAATCACCCCGTCACCCACCGTACGTTTCGCGCCAACGTGGCCTGAGCGTGGCCCCGCCGCCACCGCGCCCCGCGACAACGGCGCAGCGCAGCAGGGCGGAGGCCGGCTCTGCGAAATACGCCTACCGCCATCTTCCGGCCGAAAATCCGCGATACGGCGAAGTGTGCGACCGGCGGGGTAGGGACAAGACCGTCACCGAAGCCCCGTTCGTCCCGACGCGTCCCGCGAGGGGGAAGCCATGTCCCTGCGTCTGCCCTGCCGTTCCGTGGTCCTGGGAGCCCTGCTGCTCGCGCTGACGGCATGCGGTTCGGGTGACGGCGGCACACCGGGAAGACCGGCGGATGGGGACGGACGGCTGACGGTGTGGCTGACAGTCGACGCCCGCGAGAGCTGGCCGGACATGGTCGCCGCCGCGAACCGCCGCTTCGCGGAGACCCACCCCGGTGTGCGGGTCGATGTCCGGTACCAGCAGTGGACGACGAAGAACCAGAAACTCGACGCCGTTCTCGCCGGGCAGAACGTGCCCGACGTGGTCGAGATGGGCAACAGCGAGACGACCAACTACATCGTCAACGACGCCTTCGCACCACTGGAGCCGGAGACCTTCGACCGGTCCGGGCAGTGGCTGCCCGCCCTCGCCGACGCCTGCCGCCTCGACGGCCGGACGTACTGCGTGCCGTACTACGCGGGGGCCCGCGTCGGTGTCTACCGTACGGACTACTTCCAGGGCGCCGGTGTCACCCGGGCCCCGCGCACCTACCCGGAGCTGATCTCCGCCCTCGACCGGCTCAAGGCCCACTACGGGGGCGAGGACCCGGGCTTCTCCGCCCTCTACCTGCCGGGCCGCTACTGGTCCGCCGCCATGGGCTTCGTCAAGGACGCCGGGGGCGAAATAGCGGTCGAGAAGGACGGCCGCTGGCACGGCGCCCTCTCCTCGCCGAAGTCCGTCGCCGGGCTCACCGCCTGGAAGAAACTCATGGACGCCTACTACGTGGGCGACCGGGCGAAGGACAACGGCGACCAGCCGGCCGTCGTCGCGCAGGGCAAGGTCGGCGTCTTCTACGGCAACACCTGGGAGGCGGAGGCCGCGGCCGACGCCCGGTCCGGCGGTGACCCGCGGCTCAAGGACAAGTTCGCCACCTTCGCCTTCCCCGGGCCGTCCGGAGAGCTGCTCCCGCCGTTCCTGGGCGGGTCGACCCTGGCCGTACCCGCCAAGTCGCGCAACCAGCGGCTGGCGGCCGAGTGGATCCGGATCTTCACCGACCGGGAGTCGCAGAAGCGGCTCATCGCCGCCAACACCCTTCCCAACAACACCGTCCAACTCGCCGATGTCGCGGCGGGCGGCATCAACGGACCCGCCGCCCAGGCCGCCGCCCGGGGCTGGGTCACCCCGCTCGCCCCCGGCTGGGCCTCGGTGGAGAAGTCCAACATCCTGCCCGAGGCCCTGGAACGCATCGCCACCGGCAAGGCGTCCGTCGAGGACGCCGCCCGCGAGGCGGACCGCAGGACAGACGCCGTGATCAATGAGCGCTGAACCGGCCGGGCGACGGCCGCGTCCCCTCCTGCCCTACCTGCTGATCGCACCGTCCCTCCTCGCCCTCGTGGTCGTCCTCGGCTACCCGCTGGCCGACATGGTGGAGCTGTCTTTTCAGGACATGACCCGCAAGGAACTCTTCAGCGGCGCGGCGCCCCCCTGGGCCGGGCTCGGACAGTTCCGTACGCTCTTCGGCGACGCGTTCTTCTGGACGGTCGTGGCCCGCACGGCGCTGTTCACCGTCGTCTGCGTGACGCTCACCATGTCCTGCGGCCTGCTCGTCGCGCTGCTGATGCGGCGGACCTCGCCCTGGGTCCGGGCGACCGTCGCCGGGGTGCTCGTCGCCGTCTGGGCCATGCCGGTGATGGTCGCCGCGGCCGTCTTCCGCTGGCTCTTCGACACCGACTACGGCCTCGTCAACTGGCTGCTCTCCACCCTGCCCGGCGTCGATCTCGCCCGCCACAACTGGTTCACCGACCCCTGGCAGGGCTTCGCCGTCATCACCCTGGTCGTCGTCTGGGGCGCCCTGCCGTTCGCCGCGATCAGCCTCCACGCGGCGCTCGCCCAGACCCCGCCCGACGTGGCGGAGGCCGCGCTCATCGACGGCGCCCGCCCCTCCCAGGTCTTCCGGTACGTCACCTTCCCCGCCATCAGACCCGTCTTCGTGACGGTCACCACGCTGATGGCGATCTGGGACTTCGGCGTCTTCAACCAGATATGGCTGATGCGCGGAGGCCAGCCCGAGCGTGAGTACTACCTGCTCGGCGTCTACTCGTTCATCGAGTCGTTCGCCGTCAACCGCTACAGCACCGGAGCGGCGATCGCCCTGGTCACCGTCGCCATGCTGCTCGCCGGGGCCGCGCTGTACCTGCGGCAGACGCTGAGGCGGGAGGAGGCCGAATGAGTCGTACGGAGAGAGCGCGCCGCCCGGGGACGCGGCGCCGCCATGACGTCCTCGGTCTCCTCGTCGCCGCCGTCATCGGCTTCCCCGTCTACTGGATGGTCCTCACCGCGTTCCGGCCCGCGACCGAGATCCTCCAGCTCCCGCCCGAGTTCTGGCCGAGCCACCCCACCCTCGCCAACTTCACCCGCGCCCTGCACACCGGCACGTTCTGGGCCAACGTCCGCTCCAGCGCCGTCATCGGCCTGGGCACCGTACTCGTCTCCCTGCTGGTCGGCGCCCTCGCCGCGTTCGCCCTCGCCCGCTTCCGCTTCACCGGGCGCAAGGCGTTCACCGTCGTGATCCTCACCGTCCAGATGATTCCGCTCGCCGCTCTCGTCATCCCCGTCTACCTGCTCCTCAACGAGGCCGGGCTCACCGACAGCATCGCCGGTGTCATCCTCGTCTACCTCGTCTTCACCCTGCCGTTCACCGTGTGGATGCTGCACGGCTTCATCGCGGCGATCCCCGTCGAACTCGAAGAGGCGGCGATGGTCGACGGCTGCGGCCGGCTCGGCGCCTTCGCCCGCGTCGTCCTGCCGCTGCTCGCCCCCGGGCTCGTCGCCACCTCCGTCTTCGCGATGGTGCAGGCGTGGAACGAGTACGTCCTCGTCTACGTCCTGCTCTCCACCCCGGAGAAACAGACCCTCAGCATCTGGCTGGTCTCCTTCCAGACCAGCTTCGGCACCGACTACGGCGGTCTGATGGCGGGCGCCACGCTCACCGCCCTGCCCGTCGTCGTCTTCTTCCTGACCGTCCACCGCAAGATCGCCGCAGGGCTCGCCACCGGAGCGGTCAAGGGCTGACCAGCATCCGGCCGAACAGCGCGGCCCGCCGACGACATACGTCCCCCACCCAGAGGAGAGCCCCGTGCCGCACGATCGCCTCGACCTCGTCTCCAAGCTCTACCAGCCCACCGGCTGGCCCCGGATCCTGGAGGCGGCGTCCGGCTCGCCCACGGGCGCCCCGCTCGTCGTGGACCTCGACCCCACCACCTTCTGCGACCTCGCCTGCCCCGAGTGCATCAGCGGAAAGCTCCTCAACCAGGGCCGGTTCACCCCGGAACGGCTCGCCGCCCTCGCCGAGGAACTGGTCGCCCTCTCCGTACGGGCCGTGGTCCTCATCGGCGGCGGGGAACCCCTCGCCCACCGCGGCACCCGCCGGGTGTTACGCATCCTCGGCGCGGCGGGACTCGCCGTCGGCGTCGTCACCAACGGCACGATGATCCGGCAGAACCTCGCCGAACTGGCGGAGTACGCCACCTGGGTCCGGGTCTCCGTCGACGCCGGCTCCCCGGAGACGTACGGCAGGTTCCGCCCCGACCGCAAGGGCCGCAGCGTCTTCGACAAGGTGATCGGGAACATGCGGCTGCTCGCCGCCGAGAAGAAGGGCGCCCTCGGCTACTCCTTCCTCGTGATGTCCCGTCAGGAACCGGACGGCACCACGGTCACCAACCACCACGAGGTCCTGCGCGCCGCCGAACTCGCCCACGACATCGGCTGCGACTACTTCGAGACCAAGGCGATGTTCGACGACGACCACCACATAGTGCAGGTGCCCCGCGCGCTGCTGGACTCCGTCGACCGGCAGCTCGCCGAGGCGTCCCGGCTGGAGAGCGACCGCTTCCAGCTCATCAACTCGTCCACCCTCACCTCGCTGCGCGGCCACGTCGGCCCCGTCCAGCCCAAGGAGTACGACCGCTGCCGGGTCGCCGAACTCCGTACCCTCATCACCCCGTCCGGGGTGTACGTGTGCTCCTACCACCGGGGCAACCCGCTGGCCCTTATCGGCGACGCCGTCACCGACGACCTCGCCTCCATCTGGCGTACGTCCGACCGGGGCATCGTCGTCCCGAGCCAGGACTGCCGGTTCCACTGCGCCCGCCACCGCTCCAACCTGGAACTCGAACACATCGCCACCGGAAGCGGCGAACCCCCGCTCACGGAGGACTACGACCCCTTCCTCTGACCCCCCGGACGTCCCGGCACCGGCTCCCGCCGGACACCGGGCACCGCCGACGTGGGGATGACCCCGGCCGCCGGATGACGTACGCGCAGCGCCCGCGCGAGCCGCGCCACGGTCTCCGTCACCTCCTCCGCCGCACAGACCCCGACCAGCGCCCCGCCCCCGCCGGCCCCGCTGAGCTTCAGCGGCAGCCCGACCGAGGCCAGCGCGGTCTCCCGCAGCTCCTCCAGGCCCCGCGTCGACATCCGCTGATGGTCCCGCATGGCCGCGTGGGCGTCGGCCATCGCCGCCCCGAGCGCCGCCAGGTCCCGGCCGCGCAGCGCCTCCCACACCCGCCCCGACGCCTCGTCGGCGGCGGCCCGGTAGGCGGTGAGCGCCGGGTCCCCGGCCGCGAGCCGCGCCCGTACGTCCCGGATATGGTGCCGGGTGTCCTTGCGGGTGCCGGAATCCACCACGATGACCCGCCACTCGGCCGGGAACTCCAGCCGCTCCCGTATGGCGGGCAGCCCGCGCTCGCGCCCCTCCAGGAGGAGCGCCCCGCCCTCCACGACCGCCAGATGGTCCATGCCGCCACCGTTGAACACGGCGAACTCGAATTCGTACGCCCACCGGGTGAGCGTGGCGTCCGGGACGCGGTGCCCCCGTACCGAGGCGTCCGCGAAGGCCCGGAACAGCGCCACGATCCGCGCCGTCGACGACGACAGACCGCTTGCCGCGGGCGCCTCGCTGCGCACCGTGACCACCGGCGGGCGCGCCGCGAGCCCCGGCAGCCGCGCGCGCAGGAACGCCCACACCTCCCCGCCCCAGACGGCCCCGGCCCGCCCCTCGGGGGTCTGTCCCGCGCCGACCTCCACGGTCGTCATCAGATCCAGCGCGAGGCTCACCGAGCGGCCGCCGCCGAGCCAGTCCAGGTCCTCACCGGAGAGACAGGCCCGGCAGGGCACCACCGCGCGTATCGGGTGTATGGCGTTCACCGTGCCTGGAACCTTCCCTCCGTACGGAACCTCTCGAACAGTGACAGCACCAGAGCCGTCGGCGGATGCAGCGGCCGGGGCGGGGCGTCGAGCGGCAGGAACCGCGCCTGCCGCACCTCGTCGGCACCGGGGGCGAGCGTTCCGGACCAGCGCCGGGCGACGAAGCACAGCGCGAAGCAGTGCGTCACGTCCCCGTTCGGATACGTCAAGGTGTGCACCCGGGGATCGGAGAGCGACGCGAACGCCTCCAGGTCCTCCCGCGCCACCCGCAGCCCGGTCTCCTCCAGCAGCTCCCGCGCGGCGGCGTCGGCGAAGTCGCCGTCCTCCTCACAGGCCCCGGCCGGCAGCTCCCAGACGCCCGTGTCGGCCCGCTGCTGGAAGAGGCCGCGCCCCGCGCCGTCGAGCAGCAGTACCTGCGCCCCGGGCACGAGGAGCTTCCGGGAACCGACCCGCTGCCGCAGCGACCAGATGTACGAACCGGCGTAACCCATCGCGTACGTCCCACCCTCGTCCTCGCGCCTCGGCCCCGCAGGGCCCGTCGGTGCGCAGCGTGTCACGCCCCGTGCAGCTCCTCCGCGAGCCAGCGCGGCGTGGCGTCCGGCGTGGCGAGCAGCCACCGTACGTACCGTTCGACGCCCTCCTCGACCGTGATCCGGGCCTGCCAGCGCAGCAGGTCGCGGGAGCGCTCGGTGGCGGCGTACCCGCCCAGCGGGTCCCCCTCCGGGCGCGGGGTGGAGACCCGCCGCGCGCCCGGGAAGTACGCGGCGATGAGGTCGGCCACCGCACGGACCGAGGTCGGCCGCCCGGTGCCGATGTTCACCGTCCGCCCGGCCATCCGCTCCTCCGTCAGCGCGAGCGCCGTCGCCTCGGCGATGTCGTCGACGTGCACGAGGTCACGGACCTGGATCCCGCCGCCGTTGAGCCGCATGGGCCGGCCGAGGCGCGCCTGCTGGGAGAGCCACGGCACCATCCACGAGTGACTGCCCGGCTTGGGAAGCTGCGGCTCGCCGTACACGGAGAAGTAGCGCACCACCGCGTACTCCGTCCCGCTCGACGCGCCCAGCATCAGCCGGGTCTGGTGCTCCGCCCACAGCTTCGAGTTCGCGTACACGGAGACCGGGAAGAGCGGCTGGTCCTCGTGGAAGACCTGCGGCCCCTCGACGCCCGGCAGCCCGTCCCCGTACACGGAGGCGGAGGAGACCATCACGAGACGCCGTACGGGGAAGCGCGCCACCTGCTCCAGGACGACCTGGGTGCCCTCGACATTGGCGCGGAACGCGATGTCCGGGCGCCGGTCGCAGGCCGCGACATCGGCGTAGGCGGCGGCGTGGACCACGAACTCCGCGTCGCGGAGCAGCGCCCCGACGGTGGCGGCGTCGCAAACGTCACCGACGACCAGCCGGGCGCCGCTGCGGGCCACCCCGAAGGTCTCGTGACCGGATTCGGGGTAGGCGTCCATCCGGTCCAGGACGGTGACGGCCGCGCCCGCCTCGCAGAGCAGCGCGACCAGCCTGCTGCCGACGAGTCCGCCGCCACCGGTCACGACGACACGCGCGTGATGGAGCTTCTCCAGCCGTGATCGGATGGTCTCCTCACCGGCCTGGGCGGCGGTGGCGGTCGCGTGGGGCAGCGCGGGCATGGAAGCCTCTTTCCGGCGTCGGGGAGACACGCGGTTCCACGGGCCCCGGCGTGCCGGACCCTAGGTCGACAGGGCCCAGGGCCTGTCTTCAACGTAGCGCCGTCCGCCCGCTGGGCAGGCGGGACTTTGAAGACAGGTCCTAGCATCCACGGGACCTTCGCCGCCCTGCCAGAGGGCCATTTCGGCACTCTTGCGGGCTCCCGGCACCGCCCGTACTGTCCGGAACCGGCCGACGGACCCGGGGGCCCGCGGCCACCCGGTGCGGTCCGGGGCCGCCCCGGAGCGAGGAGGACGTATGCGTCAACGGCTCAGCGCGGTGGTCATGACCCATCCCCGGCGCCGCGAAGCGGCCGAGCGACTGGCCCTGAACGCGCCGTCCGGCCTCCTGAGAGTGGTCATGGACCCGGATCCCACCGGCACCCCTTCGGTGCTGCGCACCGCGCTCGCCGCATGGTCGGCCATCGAGGACGGCGCCACGCATCAACTGGTGATCCAGGACGACATGGTGTTGACCGAATCCTTCTTCGACCGGGTCCGGTCCGCGATCGAGGAACGGCCCGACGCGGCGCTGGCCCTCTTCGCCCTCTGGGACTCCAGGAACGGCGCCGCCGTCCGGATCGGCGCGATGGCGGGCGCCCGGTGGGTCGGCGCCGTCAACGAGTACTTCCCCTGCGTGGCCATCGTGCTGCCGAGGCGGTACGCGGAGGGCTTCGCGGCGTACGGCAGGGAACGGCTCGGCGGCTGGCCCGACGACATCCTCATGCACCGCTACCTGTACGACCAGGGCGTACCCCGCTACGTCGCCGTCCCCAACCTCACCGAGCACGAGGACCGGGGCTCCCTCTCCGGGAACGCCTTCCGGGGCCCGCGCCGCTCCGTCTGCTTCCTGCCGGAGGACCGGCCGGCCCGGGAGAGCCGGGCCCTCACCGGCCTGACGGTGCTGCCCTTCTTCAAGTACGGCGTCGCGCGGTGCGCCGTACGGGCCCCCGGGACCGGCCCCGAGCACTGGCTGCACCTGGACACGGAGCAGTATCTCGAAGGCGCCGGAGTGCCGCCGTCGCTGCTCCGCCCGCCCGGCGCGGGACCGGTCGCGGAGGACGTACGGGGGACCTGGCTGACGGCGCTGGCCCTGGGGTACGAGGCCGCCCGCACCGGCCTCGCCGCCCCGCCCCCGGACCTGCCCCCGGAGACGGACGCGCACGCCGAGGCCCTGGCGACCATCGGTCCGGGCGGCATCAGCAACACCTCCACGGAGGAACACCTCGCGCGCCGCCGCGAACCGCTCGCCGAGGTGGCCCGGAGAGCACTCGCGGCAGGCCGGGAAGCGGGCGCGGAAGCCGCCGCCGGGCGGCACCGCCGCCCCCGCGGGCCGAGCGGCCTGGTATGGCGGGGCGCGGAGAACCCCCTGGGTGAGCATCTGGCGCGCAGGCTGGCCGATCTGGGGGAGCGGTCGGAGGCGGTGGTCGACCTGACCCGCCTCCGCTCCGCCCGGCCGGAGGTGACCATCCGTCCGGCGGGAGATCCGGTCCCGTACACCCTGAGTGTCGGGGAGGTCTACGGTCCGGGGTGCTCGCACCGGACCCCGATCGGCCGCATGGTGTGGGACGCGCTGCGCAGCCGCCCCCTCACCGTCGAAGGCGCCCCCGACGCCCCGGTGCACCCCGTATACGTCCATGACCTTGCCGACGCCATCGCGGCGGTCCTGAGATCCCGCCCACGGAACCACACGCTCACGGTCGCGCCCGAGAAACCGTGCACGGCAGCCGAAGTGGCCCAGTCCGTACGGGACATCGTGCGCCCCGTACCGATCCGGACGGCCCCGCACGCCCACCCCGGCCGGCCCATCCCGCCCGACGCCGCACGCCCCCCGGGCTGGACACCCGCGACGCCCCGACCGCGCGGCCTGCACGCCTTCGCCCAGTGGCTCGCCTACGAGGGAATCCTGCTCGACCCGGACGCCGACAGCGGGCGACCGGCCGGCGGGTGACCGGCCGGCGGGCGAAGGGGCAGCGGGCGAAGGGGCAGCGGGCGAGGAGAGAGGGCAGGAACTGATCCATCCGATGGCCCGTCTTGAAGAGCGATGTCAATCCGTCTCGGGGCGAGCGGCCTCAGGTCCGTATGAGTTCAGCCGCTCGTTCGGCGACGGCGAGGACAGTGGCGTTGGTATTCGCCGAGGGAAGTGACGGCATGACCGACGCGTCGGCCACCCGGATTCCCTGAATGCCGTGCACCTTCAGGTCCGAGCCGACCACAGCCTGCCGTCCCGCTCCCATGGCGCAGGTACCGGCCAAGTGGAAGTAACTGCCCGTCGCGCGTTTGACGTACTCCCGCATATCATCCGCCGTTTCCAGCGGATGGCCGAAAGCCTCCTCGCCCCGGCGCCATGGGGCCAGGGCATCGGCACGGCCGATGGCCAGCGCGGCGCGGAGACCGGCCACCATGCGATCCAGGTCACGGGGTTCGGTGTAGAGCCCCAGGTCGATCAGGGGGGATGCGGCCGGGTCCGGGCCGGCGGGCCGCACCGAACCCAGGCTCTCGGGGCGCATAGAGGAGAAGGCGATGGAGTAGCCGTGCACACCGGAGGGGGCCCACGCGGCACTGCCCCAGGGTTCGCGTCGCGCGTCAGCGCCCCGTACCGGCAGAAGCAGCGGCACGGCGACGAGTTGGAGATCGGGCTCGGCCGTCGGTGAAGTGCGGGTGAGAACGCGCGGCGGGTACGGACTGGTCGCCGGAACCGGGGCCGCCGTGGCGAACCCGACATGCGCATAGGTGTGGTCCTGGAGATTGCCGCCGACCCCCGGGAGATCGTGGACGACCTCGACCCCCGCGCCGCGGAGATGAGCGCCAGGACCGATCCCCGAGAGCTGTAGGAGGTGAGGCGACCCGACGGCCCCGGCGCACAGCACGACGTCGCGGTCGGCCACCGCCCGGACGCTCCGGCCGTCGACGACGTACTCGACACCGGCACAACGGCGGCCCTCCATGACCAGCCGATGGACGGTGGCATCCGTGGTCACGGTCAGGTTGGGGCGGTGCTGGACGGGCCGCACATACGCGTCCGCCGCGCTCTGGCGTTTCCCCCGCACCAGGTTGATCTCGGTCGGCGTCACCCCCTCCGACTCGGCACCGTTCCCGTCGACGAGACTCTTGTGCCCGGCTTCTTCCGCCGCGTTCAGGACTGCACGGTAAAAAGCGTCATGGGAAAGCGGTGTCGGAGGCTCGATGACGATGGGCCCATCGGTCCCGCGCCACTGAGGATCCATCCCGGTGGTCCGCTCACTCCGCCGGAAGGAGTCCAATAAGGCTTCGAAATCCCACCCTTGAGCCCCGGATTCCGCCCAGGCATCGTAACTGGAACGGTGGCCGCGTATATGGTAAAGGCCATTGATGGAACTCGACCCGCCCAGTGCCCGCCCGAGCGGGACAGGCACCGTCACGCCGTCAAGACCTTTCTGCGGCACACTGCTGAAAGCCCAGTCGAACCGGCTTCCCCACAGATCGACAACGCCCTTTTCGTCCCCGGGCCGTTCACTGGACCCCGCCTCCAGCAGAAGTACCCTCACCGAGGCGTCTTCACTGAGTCTGGCCGCCACAACGGACCCGGCCGTGCCCGCTCCGACCACTATGTAGTGGTATTTCTCCACAGCAGACCTCCCTGCTCAGAGACACCGGAAGTGCCCTGTGCCGTCAACGGACGCGTGCCCTGCGGACTATATAACTCGCCCCCTGGCTCACCGGTTTCTGCGGCGCAGGTCCATGAGGCACGCCGCGGCTGGTTGGACGCGTCCTTGGCGAGACCGCGCAGGTGCTTCAGGCCGGAAGTCGTGCCGATGAGCAGTTCCATCCAGTTGCGGGCCATTTGCTGGGGTGAGGAGTATTCGCGCGCCAGGTGGACGCTGGATCTTGATGACCACGGGCCGGCCGCCGGTCAGCGTCGCGCGGTGGGCCTGGGCGATGGAGGCGGATCCCAGGGGCTTCGCGGTGTCGATGTCCTGGAAGCGGCGCCGCCAGCCGGGGCCCAGATCCTGTTCGAGGACCGTCTCCAGCCGGGTGAACGGCAGGACCTCCACCTGGTCGTGGAGGTTCTCCAGTTCGGCGATCATCGCCGGTGGCACCATGTCCGGACGGGCGGACAGGAGTTGTCCGAGCTTGACGTAGAAGGGGCCGAGCCGTTCCAGCGCCTGGCGGACCGCCCGGGCGCGGCGCCGCTCGTCCGCGGGGTCGTCGGCGGGGGTCGCGCGCCGCTGGCGGCGTCGCACGGACACGGCGAGTTCCTCGACGCGGGCTGAGCGGCTTTCTTGCCCGCCAGCGCGGCGGCCGGCAGTTTCAGGCCCTCCAGCAGGGTCATCAGCTTGGTGACCGCCTCGGTGAGCTGGCCCAGTTGCCGCGGCAGCCCGCCAGCCCCGTCATCAGCGCGGCCGCGTCCTGCGGGGCGCCGGCCGCGCGCCGAGCGGGGACGCGCCGTGGCCGCCGATGGCGCCGAGCGGGGACCCTCCGGAGAGCAGCGCCGCAGGATTGACGCCCGCCGCCAGGACGAGCGGATTGGCCCCCGCGAGAGCATCCAGCCCGGGGAGAGCGGCCACGGGGGTCGCGGCCGGTTCACGCTGGGAGGCGAAGGGACCGTGCGGGCGGTCTCCCCGGCGCTCGTGAGAGGAGAGGCCATGCGGCACACACCGTGTGTGGTGGGCGATGTCATGACGAACCCGGTGGTCGCCGTCGGGCCACGGGCGGGGTTCAAGGAGATCGTGGAGACCCTGAAGCGGTGGAAGGTCAGTGCCGTGCCGGTCCTCGAAGGCGACGGCAGGGTGGTCGGGGTGGTCTCGGAGGCCGATCTGCTGGCCAAGGAGGCGGAGCGCGCGGGTCCCGACCGTACGGAGCGGACGCGGCACCCCGGAGAGTCGCGCAAGGCGGGCGCGGTGACCGCCGAGGAGTTGATGACCGTCCCCGCCGTCACGGTACGGGAGGACGCCACCCTCGCACAGGCCGCCCGGACGATGGCGCGGGGCGCGCTGAAGCGGCTGCCCGTCGTCGACGGGGAGGGAATGCTCCGGGGAATCGTGAGCCGTTCGGATCTCCTCAAGGTGTTTCTCCGGCCGGACGCGGAGCTGGCGGAAGAGGTACGGCGGGACGTGGTCGAGCGGCTCTTCCGGGTCTCCCGGGAGAGCGTGGACGTGTCCGTCACCGACGGCGTGGTCACCCTGAGCGGTCAGGTCGGTGACACGGCGCTCGTCCCGGTCGCCGCGCGGCTGGCGCGGGCGGTCGAGGGCGTCGTGGAGGTCCGCTGCGACCTGGTCCGGCGGCCCGCCGACACGTTGGAGACGCCCCGCCCGGAGCCTCGGTTCTGAGCCGTGGCCGGTGGCACCCCGGCACCCCCGGCGCTCCCCGCGCCAGCGCCCCGCGTCAGTGCCCCGGGACACCGCCCCGGGACACCACCCGTCACCCGCCGGGCAGGGCGAGCCAGCGGGCGGTGCCCGGGGCGACGGCGTGCGCACGGCCCGCGAGGACGACCCGGACCGGGGCCTGGGCCGAGGCGGGGACGGCGATCCGGACCCGCTGGGCGCGGAAGCGGAGGTCGATGTCCCCGTGGTCGCGGTAGCGGACCGCGATCCGGAACTTCGACAACTGGGGCAGCGGCGCCGGATCGAGCCACAGCGCGTCGTCGCGGGTCTCCAGACCGGTCAGACCGCGCTGGACGAAGTCGAGGGTCCCGGCCATCGCGCCGAGGTGCACGCCCTCTCCCGTGGTGCCCCCCTGGACATCGGCCACATCGCCGGTCAGCGCCTCCTCGGCGTATGTCCAGGCCGCGTCCCGGTCGACCCGGGCCAGCACCCACGCGTGGACCAGGGCGCTGAGGGTCGAGCCGTGGCTGGTGCGGCGCAGGTAATGGTCGACGGTGGCCCGCCAGGTGTCGTCGTCGAGCCGGTGGCCGAGCTGCCGGAAGAGGGCGGCGAGCTCCGCCGGGGAGAAGAGACAGCCGAGCATCAGCACATCCGCCTGCTTGGACGCCTGGTAGCGGTTGACGGTGTCGCCCTCGGCCTCCAGCAGCCGGTCGAGCCGGCGGATGTCCCCGTACCGCGCGCGGTACCCGTCCCAGTCGAGTTCGGCCAGCTCCCCGTACCCGGCGAACTGACTGATCACCCCGTCGTGGTAGGGCACATGGAGCCGGTGGGCGGTCTCCTCCCAGAGCTCCGGTTCGGACGGGTCGATCCGCAGGCGCTCGAAGAGCCGCCGCCGCCGGGGGCCGGGCAGTGCCCGGCTGATGTCGAGGGCGCGGGCGAGCACCCAGGCGGCGGTGACGTTCGTGTACGCGTTGTCGTCGACGCCGGGTGCCGCCGCCCCCGGATAGGCGTCGTGGTACTCGTCGGGGCCCATGACCCCGGGGATGTGGTACGCGCCGAGGACGGGGTCCCAGGTCGCCGCGCTCGCCCAGAAGCGGGCGATCTGGAGCACCATCTCGGCGCCCCGGGTGTACAGGAACGTGGTGTCACCGCTGGCCTGGCAGTACTGCCACACGTTGTACGCCACGGCGGAGCCGACATGGTGCTGCAACCGTGAGTGGTCCGGCAGCCACCGTCCCGAGCGCGGGTTGAGATGGAGAGCGGGGGTCTCCTCCCGGCCGTCACTGCCGCTCTGCCACGGGTACATGGCGCCGTCGCGGCCCGTCGCGCCCGCCGCCCGGCACGCCGCGCCGAGCCGGTGGTACCGGTAGCCGAGCAGCCCCCGGGAGACCTCGGGGAAATGCAGGTTCAGGTAGGGCAGGACGAACAGCTCGTCCCAGAACACATGCCCCCGGTACGCCTCGCCGTGCAGCCCCCGGGCCGGCACACCGGCATCCAGTTCGGCGGTGTGCGGGGAGAGCGTCTGGAGGAGGTGGAAGAGGTGCAGCCGCAGAATCCGCCCCGCCTCGCCGGGGGCCTCCAGGACGGCCTGCCGCCAGGCGGACTCCCAGGCGCGGTGGTGGGAGGCGAGCAGTTCCGGGAAGTCCGGCGCGTTCCGTACGGCGGCGAGGGCGGCCCGCCGGGGGCCGCCGACCGTCCGGTCGCGGGAGGTGTACAGCGCGACGGTCTTGTCGACGGCCACGCTCCGGCCGTTCGTGACGGGGAGCAGCAGGGTCTGGACGGTCTGCCGCTCCGCCGGCCGGGTGCGGATCCCGAGGCCGGGGTGGTCCGGGGCCCGGGTGCGCGCGGCGAGCGCGATCCGGATGCCGGAGTCGCCGGTACGGCAGCTCAGCCACACCGTGTCGCCGCCCGTGCCTGCCCCGTCACCGGCCCCGCCCGCCCGGTCACCGGCCCCGCCCGCCCGGCCGCCGTGATCACCGCTGCCGCCGCTGTCGTCGCGGCCCGTGCGCCAGTCGGTCAGATGCCGCTGCGCGAGGGCCTCGTACCGCTCCACCCCCGCGTTGCGCACATCGCCGTCCAGCCGTGATTCCACCTCCACCGCGCCCGACCACCCGTCGGCGGTGAACGAGGTGCGGTGCGCGGCCAGATGGGGATCTCCCCGGTGGACCAGGCGGTGCTGTTCCACGGTCAGCCGGTGCCCCGCCGGACCGGAGTAGCGCGAGCGGAGGGTGAGGGTGCCGTGGCGCAGGTCGAGCGTCCGGCGGTGGGCGGCCAGGTGGGGGCTGTCGGGGGAGAGCCAGCGGCCCGGCGGCCCGCCCTCCGGGCGCACCCGGTAGCGCAGGGGCAGCCAGTCCGGCAGGTTGACCAGGTCCTCGTTCTCGACCCGGCGTCCGGCGACGGTGGAGACCAGCCGGTCGTAGCAGCCGGCCGCGTACGTCCCCGGGTAGTGCACCGGCCCCGCCGGGCACTCGGACACCGCGCCCCGGGTGGCGAGGTAGCCGTTGCCCAGGGTGCAGAGCGCCTCGCGCACCCGCTCGGTCCCCGGGTCGTACCCCTCGTACGTCCACTCCCAGGCCCGTACGGTCATCCCTCCCCACCGCCCGGCGGGAGCGGTTCGCGGAACGCCGCGGCCCCGTCCCGGCGGGACCTGCCGTCCACAGAGCGGCGGTACTCGTCCACCGGGTCGAAGGGGGACAGGCCGGCCGGTACCGGGCAGGCGTCGAACGCGCCCTTCCACGCCGCCGCGTGCGCTCCGGCGGAGTCGGTGACGACCCCGTCGGTGTCGAAGCCGACGGCGCGCACGGAGCGCGGAGCCGGCACAGCGCCCGGGTGACGGTCCATCACAGCGCCCCGGCGGACGGCCCTCCGGACCCGGACCCGGACCCGGACCCGGACCCGGACCCGGACCCGGCCCCGTTCACGGGCACCGGCCGCCACCTCCACTCGGCCACCTCGGGGAGGTCGGTGCCGTGTTCGCGGATCCAGGCGTGGTGGCGCAGACGGGCGTCCTCCATGGCCTGCCGGGTCCGAGTGGCCCGTACCGCGAGGCCGGGGACACGGTCGACGACGTCCATGACCAGCCGGTAGCGGTCCAGGTCGTTGCGGACCACCATGTCGAAGGGGGTCGTGGTGGTGCCGGACTCCTTGTATCCCCGTACGTGCAGGTTCGGATGGCCGGGGTGGCGGTAGGCGAGCCGGTGGATCAGCCACGGATAGCCGTGATACGCGAAGATCACCGGCTTGTCGCGGGTGAACAGCGCCTCGTACTGGCGGTCGGAGAGCCCGTGCGGATGATCCGACGCGGGCAGCAGCCGGGCCAGGTCGACCACGTTGACGACGCGGACCGCCAGCCGGGGCAGATGGCGGCGGAGCAGCAGCGCGGCGGCGAGTACCTCCTGGGTGGGCACGTCCCCCGCGCAGGCGAGCACCACATCGGGCTCCTCGCCCTCCCGCTCCGTCCCGGCCCACGGCCAGACCCCGGCTCCCCGCGCGCAGTGCGAGCGCGCCTCGTCGAGGGTGAGCCAGTCGAAGCAGGGCTGCTTCCCGGCGACCACGACATTGACGTAGTCGCGGCTGCGCAGGACGTGCTCGGCCACGCAGAGCAGGGTGTTGGTGTCCGGCGGCAGATAGACCCGGACGACCTCCGGAGCCTTGTTGAGCACGTGATCGACGAAGCCCGGGTCCTGGTGGGAGAAGCCGTTGTGGTCCTGGCGCCAGACATGCGAGGTGAGCAGGTAGTTGAGCGAGGCGACCGGGCGGCGCCAGGGCAGGTTCCGGCAGACCTTCAGCCACTTGATGTGCTGGTTGACCATCGAGTCGACGATATGGACGAAGGCCTCGTAGCAGGAGAAGAGCCCGTGCCTGCCGGTGAGCAGGTACCCCTCCAGCCACCCCTGGCAGGTGTGTTCGGAGAGGAACTCCATCACCCGGCCGTGCGGGTCCAGGTCCTCGTCGGTGGGGAGCGTCTCCGCCTGCCACGCCTTTCCCGTCGCCCCGTACAGCGCCTGGAGCCGGTTGGAGGCCGTCTCGTCGGGGCCCACGACCCGGAAGTCCCGGCGCTCGCGCGTCGCCGCCATGACCGCCTCCAGCATCTCGCCCAGGACCCTGGTCGGCTCGTGCGCCGTGGCCCCCGGCCGCGCCACCGGCACGGCGTACGGCTCCAGGGCCGGTACGGGGAGCTCCCGCAGCAGCACCCCGCCGTTGGCGTGCGGGGTGGCGCCCAGCCGCAGCGCCCCGCCGGGTACGCAGGCGAGGACCCGGGGGAGCGGGTGCCCGTCGTGGTCGAAGAGTTCCTCAGGACGGTAGGAGCGCAGCCAGGCCTCCAACTGCCGCAGGTGGACGGGGTTCTCGCGGACCTCGGCCAGGGGCACCTGATGGGCGCGCCAGCTCCCCTCGACCGGCAGCCCGTCCACCGTGACAGGTCCGGTCCAGCCCTTGGGCGTACGCAGGACGATCATGGGCCAGCGGGGGCGTACGGTGACGCCTTCCTCGCGGGCGGCGCGCTGGATTCCGGCGATCAGGTCCAGCGCGGTGTCCATGGCGCCGGCCAGGGCGCGGTGGACGGTCTCCGGGTCGTCACCGGTGACGTACAGGGGCTCGTGGCCGTAGCCGCGCAGCAGCGCGTCGAGCTCCGCCTCCGGTACGCGGGCGAGCACGGCCGGGTTGGCGATCTTGTAGCCGTTGAGGTGCAGGATCGGCAGCACCGCGCCGTCGCGCACCGGGTCGAGGAACTTGTCGGAGTGCCAGGACGCCGCCAGCGGTCCCGTCTCCGCCTCCCCGTCCCCGATCACGCACGCGACCAGCAGCTCCGGGTTGTCGAACGCGGCACCGTAGGCGTGCGCGAGCGCGTACCCCAGCTCGCCGCCCTCGTGGATCGAGCCGGGCGTCTCCGGCGCGACATGGCTGGGCACCCCGCCCGGGAAGGAGAACTGCCGGAAGAGCCGGGCCATGCCCTCCGTGTCCCGGCCGACGTCCGGGTAGACCTCGGTGTAACTCCCCTCCAGCCAGGAGTTCGCCAGCACCGCGGGGCCGCCGTGGCCGGGGCCCCAGACACAGAGCGTGTCCTGCCCGCGCGCCCTGATGACCCGGTTGAGGTGGGTGTACACCAGGTTCAGCCCCGGGGAGGTGCCCCAGTGGCCGAGCAGCCGGGGTTTGATGTGCTCGGGGCGGAGCGCTTCGGTGAGCAGCGGATTGGCCAGCAGATAGATCTGCCCGGCCGCGAGATAGTTGGCGGCCCGCCAGTGGGCGACCAGCGCCGCCAGCTCCTCGTCACCGACAGGCGTGGGTACGGGCGTGGATACGGGCGGGATGTGCGAGGCGGATGCGGCTGGTGTGGTCGCGTGCATGCGTGCCTCCACGGGGGTGGACGTACCACGGGGTGGACGTACCTCCAGCGTCGCACCGGGCACACAGGGGCGCATCGGGCATATGGGGATGCGTCGGGTGTGCGGGGTGGGATGGGGCGGGGCGGTCCCGCGATCCACCCCGGTCGGCCCATGCGGTGCCCGCCGCCCGCGCCGGACCCTGGAGGCGACGCCCGGTCCATGGGGCGGTCCGCAGAGGGCGAGGTGCAGGCCATGACCACAACGCGGTACGTCTTCGACCAGTTGCCGGCCGAGGGGCGCGAGCGGCTGCGGCGACTTGCCGTGCGGGTGTCCTTCCCGGACGGCGCGCGCATCTTCGAGGAGGGCAGATGGGCCGACCGGTTCTGGATCATCATCCAGGGCCAGGTAGCGCTCGACCTGCACGTTCCCGGCCGGCACGCGGCCGTGGTCGGCACCCTGGGCGCCGGCGATCTGCTCGGCTGGTCCTGGCTCCTGCCCCCGTACACCTGGCACCTCGGCGCCGAGGCGGTCCGCCGGGTCGAGGCCGAGCAGTTCGACGCCACGGTGGTACGGGCGCTCTGCGAGGCGGACCCGGTCTTCGGGCGCGCCGTCTACCAGGGCGTCGCCGAGGTGGTGGCCCAGCGGCTGCGGGCGAGCCGGCACCGGCTGCTGGATCTCTACGGGCCGCAGGGCAGCGGTCCGGACCGGTGACAGGGCCGTCCGGGGGCCGGGGCGGGACCGGTCGGCCCTGGCGGACCCCCGGGGCGCGGGTCACGATGGGGGAGAGGAGTCCGGGCACCGGGGCAGGCACCGGGGCACACGGGGAGCTACGGCGGCATACCCGGAGAGCGCGGAGGCAGGCCATGGACGAGGCACACGCCAGGGACATGGACGAGGCACACGCCAGGCAGGAGACACCGGGCGGGAGGCCGCGCGGGACGCCGGACCGGGTACCGGCGGGCTCACCGGGGCGGCCGGTCCGGGTCTTCCTCGTCGACGACCACGAGGTGGTCAGGCGCGGCGTACGGGACCTGCTCGACGCCGAAGAGGACATCGAGGTGGTGGGCGAGGCCGCGTCGGCCGGGCGCGCGCTGGCCCGGGGGCCGGCGCTCCGGCCGGACGTCGCCGTGCTGGACGTACGGCTGCCGGACGGCGACGGCATCACCGTCTGCCGGGAGCTGCGCTCGCGTCTGCCGGGGCTCGCCTGTCTCGTCCTCACCTCGTTCGACGACGACGAGGCGCTGCTCGACGCGATCATGGCGGGCGCGGCCGGATACGTACTGAAGGAGATCAAGGGAACGGACCTGGTGGCGGCGGTACGCGTGGTGGCCGCCGGCCGGTCCATGCTGGACCCGGCGACGACGGCGCGGCTGATGAGCAGCCTGCGCGGCGAGGAGGCCGACGAGCCGCGAGAGCCCGACGCGCTGAGCGGGCTGTCCCCCCGGGAGGCCGAGATACTCGGGCTGATCGGGGAGGGGCTGACCAACCGCCAGATCGGCCGCCGTCTCTATCTGTCGGAGAAGACGGTCAAGAACCACATCTCCCGGCTCCTCGCCAAGCTCGGTGTGGAACGGCGTATCCAGGCCGCCGTCCTCGCCACCCAGGCCGGACAGCACTCCCCGGAGCACGGGCCCGTCCCCCACTGAGCACCGGCCCACTGAGCACCGGGACACTGAGCACCGGGACACTGAGCACCGGACCCCACCGTACGACCACGGCCGGCCCGACCTGTGCCGCCCTGACCACCACCCGCCCTGACCACCACCCGCCCTGACCGCGCCTTGTACGGACCGCTGCCGTACGGCCCGCTACGGTACGGAGCCGGTTCGGTGGGGGCCGATCGGAACGCTCCACACCAGCCGCGCGCCGCCGCCGTCCTCCCGCGTGCCGACCGTCATCTCCCCGCCCAGGCTCCGCGCCCGGCCCGCGAGGTTCTCCAGGCCGCCCCGGTGGCCCCCGGGCGCGAGCCCCGTGCCGTTGTCCGCGACGCTCAGGGTGAGCCGGCCGTCCCGTACGACCACGGCCACCTCCGCACGCGTGGCGTGTGCGTGCCGGGCGACATTGCTCAGCGCCTCGTTGACCACGGCGACGGCGTGGTCGGCGACCTCGCGCGGCACATCCGTGTCGACGAGCCCCTCCATCCGCAGCGAGGGGGTGAAGCCGAGGGCGCGTACGGCCTGCTCCACCAGGAGGGTGATACGGAGCCGCAGCCCCTGCCGCGTGGCGCCGGTGGAGCGGGAGCGCAGACCGAAGATGGTGGACCGGATGATCTTGATGGTCTCGTCCAGGTCGTCCACCGCGCGCAGCAGCCGCTCCCGCGCCGCCGGATGGTCCACGAACCGTACGGCGCTCTGGAGCGTCATCCCGGTGGCGAACAGCCGCTGGATGGCGAGGTCGTGCAGGTCACGGGCGATCCGGTCATGGTCTTCCAGCAGGGTGAGCTGCTCGGCGGAGCGCCGCGCGCGGGCGAGTTCCATCGCCAGCGCGGCCTGCCCGGCGAAGGAGCGCAGCGGCGCCGTCCCCGCCTCGGTGAACGGGGGCCCGCCGCGCACCCGGGCCAGCAGCAGGACCCCCCGTACCCCGTCGCCCGCCGCCATGGGCACCGCGACCGCGGGCCCCAGCCCGGCCCAGCGCGGAGGCCCGGCGGTGACCCTGGGGTCGTGCTCGATGTCGGGGCTGATCAGCGGGTGCCCCGCGGTGAGGGCGGCCCCGGCGAAGGAGCCCTCGCGCGGCAGCACCAGACCGTCGTGGGCCTCGGCGTCGACCCCGGCGGCCCGCGCCACCCGCAGCGCGTCACCGGCCGGTTCCGGCAGCGCCAGCACCCCCAGGTCGGCGGCGACGATACGGCGGGCGCGATCCACGATCACCGGCACCACCTGCGTCTCGTCCGCCCCGGAGAGCAGGCTCGCCACGATCTCGGCGTTCGCCTCCAGCCAGCGCTGCCGCTCGCGGGAGCGCTCGTACAGCCGGGCGTTGCCGATGGCCACCCCGGCCGCCTCGGCCAGCGTGGACAGCACCGCCTCGTCCGCGCTGTCGAACTCCGCGCCCCCGCGTTTCTCGGTGAGGTAGAGGTTGCCGAAGACCTCGTCCCGTACCCGGACCGGTACGCCGAGGAAGGAGTGCATGGGGGGGATGGTGCGGGGGGAATCCGCGCGCCGACGGGTGGTCGGCGAGTTCCCCGAGCCGCAGCGGCTCCGGGTGCCGGATCACTTCGCCCAGGATCCCGTGGCCCTCGGGGAAGTGACCGATGGCCCGGATCCGCTCCTCGGCGAGTCCGACCGGCACGAACCGGGAGAGCCCGTTCCCTTCCTCCCCGACGACGCCCAGCGCGCCGTACTCGGCGTCCACCAGGACCACGGCCGCCCGGACGATATGCCGCAGGACCTGCGTCAGATCGAGTTCGCGCCCGATCGAGAGAACGGCCTCCAGCAGACCCCGCGCCGACTCGGGCGCCTCCCGCCGTACGGTGTCCAGACGGGCCCGCAGCTCGGGCGGGAGCGCGGCCGTCCCCTGCGGCGTGCTCGCGGCACGGTCGGGGCGCGCGCCGCCGGCCGTGCTGTCGGCCACGTCGTCGGCCACGGTTCCTCCGCCAGGAGCCCCCCGGACGTGATCCCCGGCCCTGCGACGTGGTCCCGGCCCTGCTGAGGGGCCGCCCCGTCACCGGGGCCCCCTCTTCACGGTAGCGACCACCGGTCTCCGCGCATCCCGAGCCGGGCGCCCGGAGCCGGTACCGGTCCGGTCGGCCCTACCGCCGCCGCGCCCGGAGGCGAAGACTGGCCGGGTAGGGAACGAAGCCGGGGGAGAGCCCGAAGGAGGCGATGACGGTGCAGACCAAGCGGTGGAGCGTACAGATCTACCTGACGGAAGACGACGACAACACCCGGGCCCGGGCGGTACTGACGACGCGGGACACCTCGCACATCACGGGACACGGGTCCGCCAGACGCAATCCGGTCGACCGCTCCGTCCCGGAGATCGGTGACGAACTCGCGGCCAGCCGCGCCCTGGAGGACCTCGCCATCCGCATGCACGATGTCGCCTCCGACGACATCGTCCAACTGGCGGGTCCGGCCCGTCCGGTCTGAATCCCGCCCGGTCTGAATCCCGCCCGGCTCGGACCACGGTGCCCTGACCACGGCGCGTGCCCTGACCACGGCGTGTGCCCTGACGACGCCGACCCGGCACCACGCGCCGGCCCGGACCGCCCGGCCGGACCAGGCCGGCCCGGAACGCCCGGCCGGGCGTGACCGCACCGGGGGCGGTGCGGTCATGCGGTCAGGGGGCGCGGCCGGTGCGGCCGTCACCGGCGTGGCCGTCACCGGTGCGGTCACGCCCGGCGTGGCCGCCGGGGACCAGGATGCGCCGGCCGGTGATCCGGTGCGGGGTGATGACGATCCAGAGGTTACGGTCGCCGCCCGCCCACGGCGTGGTGTGCGCCGCCCGCTCCAGCCGCTCCACCTGGTCCCCGGCGGTGACCGCACGGGCCTCGCCGGTGATCAGGACGCTCCATCCCTCGCTGAACGCGCAGTCGATGTGGTCCACCTCGAAGGCGGCCGTCCGGCCCGCCACCGTCGCGGTGACCGACCCCGGCGCCGTACGGAACGCCACCAGGTCGCCGTCGACCATGTAGTTGACCGGAAAGACGGCGGGCTCCCCTTCGAGGGTCGCCGCGACCCTGCCCACCCCGTGGGTCGACAGGAACGCACGGCACTCCGCCTCGCTCAGTGCGGTGAACGCCGGGCAGCGGGCGGCCTCACCGACGCCCGGGGGAAGATCGGCGGTGCCGCCGATCAGCTCCGCGACCGTGGTCTCCAGCGCGTCCGCGAGGCGCAGCAGGAAGCCGATGCCGGGGGCCGCCGACCGTTCCTCCAGATACTGGAGGTACCCCGGGGCGGAACCCGCCCTGGCCGCCACGTCCTCCCGGGTGAGTCCCAGCTCCTCGCGCCGGGCCGCGACCCGGCGGCCCAGGTCGGAGCGGTGGCGCACGGCCCCCGGAGAGCCCCGGCCCGGGGATGCTCCTGGCTGTTCGGGCATGGTGTCCGCCTCTTCTCGGTTCTTTCCGGTTCTTTTTCCTTCTCGGGTCTCTCTGTCCGTCTTTCCGTCTGTCTGCCTTTCCCGGGGTTTCCCGGTCCTCCAGGGTTCCGGCCTCTCGGGCGCCGGGCCCGCCTCCGTCACGCGGCGGCGGGCTCCAGGACGACCTTCAGGGCGCCGCTGCCGGCCGGGTCCGCGAAGACCCCGTACGCCTCCTCCATCCGGTCCAGGGCGAAACGGTGCGTGACCAGTTCGGAGAGGGGGAGCCGGCCGGCCTGCGCCAGGGGCAGCAGCGTCGGGGTGGAGAAGGTGTCCACCAGCCCGGTGGTCAGCGTGAGGTCCTTGATCCAGAGGTCTTCGAGATGGAGCATCGCCGGCCGGCCGTGGACCCCGATATTGGCGACATGGCCGCCGGGGCGCACCATGCGTGTGCACATCTCGAAGCTCTCCGGGACCCCCACCGCCTCGATGGTCACATCGGCCCCCGTGCCCCCGGTCAACTCACCGACCAGGCCCTCGGGGTCCTCGGCGGTGTTCGCCACGGCGTCGGCGCCGAGCCGGCGCGCGTCCTCCAGCCGGGAGGGCGCCAGGTCGACGGCGACGACCCGGCCCGCGCTGAAGAGCCCGGCCGCCGCGACCGAGGCGAGACCGATGGGGCCGGCGCCGACCACCACGACGGTGTCGCCCGGCCGTACCCGGCCGTTCAACACCCCGACCTCGTAAGCGGTGGGGAAGATGTCGGCGAGGAGGACGGCGTCCTCGCTCGCCAGGGCGCCGGGCAGCGGGTGGACGCTGAGATCGGCGAAGGGCAGCCGTACGTACTCGGCCTGCGTCCCGTCGATCAGATGGCCCAGCACCCAGCCCCCGCCGCCGAGGCACTGCCCGTAACGGCTCTCACGGCAGTACCGGCAGCGCCCGCACGCCGAGATGCAGGAGGCCAGCACCCGGTCTCCGGGACGTACGGTGTGCACGTCACGCCCGGCCTCGACGACCTCGCCGACGGCCTCGTGCCCGAGCACGGTGCCGGGGGCGACCTCGGGCACGTCCCCCTTGAGGATGTGCAGGTCGGTGCCGCAGATGGTGACGGCGTCGACCCGGATGATCACGTCCGCCGGGTCCTTGATCGCGGGGTCCGGGACCTCGTCCCACGAGGAGTGTCCGGGACCGTGGAAGACCAGCGCCTTCATGACGCGCCTCCTGACGTGTCCGGGGAGGCGGCTTCCGGGGCTTCCGGGGCCGTGGCCGCCGTGCCCGGCGCTCCGTCCGGCGCGTCGGCCGACGGGCCCGGGCCGGTGCGCGCGGTACCGTGCGCCATCCCGTGCGCCATGCCGTGCGCCATCTCGCGCGCCGCCTCCGGTGCGACCTCGTACGTCACCTCGTGGGAGACCGACACGACGCCGTCCACGCCGGCGCAGAGCCGTACCAGCACCGGGATCAGCCGTTTCTCCGCCACCCGGCCGCGGAGCATGACCTGGCCCTCCTTGACGTCCACGGCGACGGCTCCGGGCGCCAGCCCCAGCGTCCGCCGCAGGACATCCTGCGAGATCTCCTCCTGGATGGCCCGGTCCTGCCGGAGGAAGACCCGGAGCAGATCGCTGCGGCTGACGATGCCGAGCAGCCGGTCCGCCTCGTCCACGACGGGCAGCCGTTTGACGTTCTGCACCGCCATGAGACGGGCGGCCTCCACCACGGTCCACTCGGGGCGCGCGCAGATCACCGGAGCGGACATGATCTCCCCGGCGGTACGCCCCTCGGCCCTGGCCCGCTCCCACGCCTCACGAGGGGGCAGCGGCGTCAGACCCGCCGGGTCGGGCCGGCCGGCGGCCTTGCGCAGCAGGTCGGCCTCGGAGACGAGCCCGGCGGGCCGGCCGGACTCGTCGAGGACCGGTACGGCGCTCACACCGTGGTCCGCCAGTGTTCGGGCGATCTCCTTGAACGGTGTACCGAGTCGTACGCACACGACATCGTGGGTCATGAGTTCACCGATTCTCCGGTGTTCCATGTCCCCTCACTCCCTTTCCTGCCATGGACTCCGGCTCGCCACGGAACCCGGCCCTGCCGCGGACCGCGTGTGCCATGGCCACCTCTCCAGGATCCGCGCGACCGAGGGCGCGCGGCATGAGCCACCCGGCCCCCACCCGGGCCGGTAGGTCTCCGGACGGGGACCCACCGGCCCTGTCGGCGCCCCGCCCCCGCCGTCACGCTGGGAGACGGACCGGAAAGGCGGCGGACCGGGAAAGCGGACGCGGACCGAGAAAGCGGACGGGAAAGGCGGCGGGAACGATGGCACATCCCGTGGTGGTGGGGGTGGACGGATCGGACGGCAGCCTGTGGGCGGTCGACTGGGCGGCGGCCGAGGCGGACCGGAGCGGCCTGCCGCTGCGGCTGATCCACGCGTCGCTCTGGGAGCGGTACGAGGGGATCCTCCCCCGGTCCACCACGGACCGCCCGTCCGAGCAGATCTACGCCGAGAACCTCGTCGGCTCCGCCGAGCAGCGGGTCCATGTGCTCGCCCCGGACGTACGGGTCTCCACCGACGTACAGCCGGAGGACCCCGTGGCGGCGCTGGTCGCGGCGGGCCGGGGGGCGGCCCTGCTGGTGGTGGGGCCACGGGGGCGCGGCACGGTCACGGGCATGCTGCTCGGTTCGGTGGGCCTGGCCGTCGCGGCCAGAGCCGCCTGCCCGGTCGTGGTGGCCCGTGGCGCGGAGCCCAGCCGGCGGGGCGAGTACGGGCGGGTGGTCCTGGGCGTCGGGGAGTCCACCGGGTCCACCGCCGCCGCCCACTTCGCCTTCCGCGCGGCGCGCGCCCGGGGGTGCGAACTCCTCGCCGTACGCGCCTGGCGGAGCCCGGCGCGCGAGAACATGCCGTACCCCCAGCCGGGCGGCGAGGCGGAGGCGGCCTGCCGCCGGCGGGCGGAGGAGTGCCTGGACCGGGTGGTGGACGTCGTCGTGGCCACGTACCCGGAGGTCCGCCTGGAGCGGAAGACCGTACACGGAACGACCCACCAGACGCTGCTGGAGGAGACGGCCGAAGCCGATCTGCTGGTGGTCGGTGCCAAGCGCCGGCACGGAGCCGTCGGCATGCAACTCGGCCGCGTCAACCACGCGATGCTCCACCACGCGCCGTGCCCGGTCGCCGTCGTCCCGGCGGGGAGCGTCACGGAGGAGAGCCTTCCGGACGCGGGCACGCCGACGCGCTGACGGCACGCGGAAAGTCGAGTCCTCAGCAACGCGGTCGAGGCCCCCGGCCGCGCCGGGGCCCGCGCCAGGTCAGCCGCCCGGCCTCGGCGCCGGGCCTCAGCGGGGAACCACCGCCACCGGGCAGTGGGCGTGTTGCAGCAGAGCGTGCGCGACCCGCCCCAGCGGGGAGCCGATCGTATGGGCGGGCCTGCGGGCGCCCACCACCAGGAGGTCCGCCCGCCGGGACGCCTCGGCCAACTGTCCGGCGACGGAGACGGCCCGTACGGTCTCCTCGCTGATCGCCAGCTCTGGGTACTCCGCCCGGATCGGAGTCACCGTGCCGGTGGTCGCGTCGGCCTCCGCCCGCGCCAGCTCGCTCACATCGTCGACCATGGTCACCATGGAGCCCACGTTCTCCAGGAACCTCCACACACTCATCACCCAGAGCGAAGCGCCCCGCGCCAGGGCGGTCCGGGCCGCGAACCGCAGGGTGTCCCGGTCGCCGTCGTCCCGTACCGCCACCAGGACGACCTGCGTCGGGGCCGACGCCCCGTCCCGTACGACCACGACGGGCCCGTGCGCGCGGGCGGCGACACGGAGCCCCACCGACCCCACGAGCAGCGCGGCGAAACCGCCGAGACCCCGGGAGCCGACCACGATCGTGCCGCCGCCGGCCGCCGCTTCCAGCAGGCTCTCGGCCGGCTCGGCCCGGCTCAGCACCGTCGAGACGGTCACCCGCGGATGCGTCCGTGCCACCAGCCCCGCCGCGTCGTCGAGCATGCTCCTCGCCGTGCCGAGGATCCGCTGTTCGGGGTCGTGGACCAGGTAGGCGGCCTGCTCGATGCCGATCGCGTGGACGATGGTCAGCGGTTCGCCGCGCGCCGCCCGCCGGCCGCCCACTCCACCCCCTTCGTCGCCTCCTCGGAACCGTCGGTACCGACGACGACCGGACCGAGCCTGGACGCTCCCTGTGCGACGCTGCCCATGACATTGCCTCCTGACGACGGCTGACGACGACCGACGACGGCCACCGGGGTGTGGGGCCCGTCCTCCCCACCCTGACGCGGCGGGGACCCTCCGGGCAGGGCCACCGGGGCCGATCGGGGGACCGAAGGGCCCACCCGGCCCACCCCGGTCGCGGGCGGGCCCTTCGGTCCCCGGGGTCAGCAGTGCGCGAGCACGGCCACGGGCGCCGCCACATGGTGCAGCGCGGCGTGGGCGACATGGCCGACATGGGGCCCGTACGGAGCGGTACGGATCCGGCGGCCGACGACGACGAGGGAAGCGTCACGGGCGGCGGTGACGAGCACCCGTGCCGCGCTGCCGCAGCGGCTCGCCTCGACCGCCTCGACCTGGGGGAACTTCTGCCGCCAGGGGCGCACCGTCTCGCTCAGGGCCGCCGCCCGCTCCCGCGCGAGGGCGGAGGATTCCGCGTCGCCGTAGAAGCTCCGGACGGCGAGGGGCGGCGCGGGCCAGGCGTGGACGACGCGCAGCGGCGCGCCGCGCCGCGCGGCGGCGTCGAAGGCGAACTCCAGAACCGCCTCGCCCGCGTCCCCGCCCCCGGACCCGCCCCCACCGTCCGCGCCGCCCCCGGTGTCCAGACCGACGACGACGGGCCGGAAGGGGGCCGCCGTCGACGGGATGCCCACCGGGTCCATCCGGTGTTCGTCGACGGCCTCTTCCCCGGCCCGCACCAGCACCACGGGGCGGGTGGTGCGGGCGACGACGGAGAGACTGACCGAGCCCGTGAAGAACCCGTGCGCCCCGCCGAACCCGCGCGAGCCCAGCACCAGCAGCTCCGCGTCGTCCGCGGCCTCCGCCAGCACCCGGGCGGGGTCGCCGCGGCCCCGTTCGGTGGAGATCTCGATACCGGGGTGGCGCAGGCGCAGCCCCTCCACGGTCTCGAACGGCACCCACTCGGCCCACTTCTGGACGGTCTCGGCGCCCAGCAGCGGTGCCTGCCCCAACAACAGGGCGGAGGACTCGAAGACGTAGAGAACCCTGAGCGGCAGACCGCGCAGCCGCGCCTCCCGGGCCGCCCATTCGGCGGCGGCCCGGCTTTCGGGCGAGCCGTCGAGACCTACGGTGATGGTACGGGTCATGGCCGCCACCTCCCGGAACGAGGAATCCGCCTACCAGCCTGAGGGGCCGGTGCCTTCGGGGGCAGGGGCCACAGGTCCCCCGGCGGGGCCGACCGGCCCCCGGACGCGGTCCGGAACCGGCGCGGTCCGGCACCGGGCGGTCGCGGGAAGCGGTCGCGGGAAGCGGAACGCGAGGGACGGCGCGCATGGCGGAGGGCACGGGCGGGCGGGGCCCTGGGCGGCGGTCCCCGCACGCCGGCCACGGCGCCCCGTACGGCCGCGCGTGGCGACGGCTCCGGCTCCGGCACCCGCCCGGGATCCGGCACCGGATCCGGCACCGGCTCGCCGCTGACCTCCCGGCCGGTCTGGCGGTCGCCGCCTATCTCGTGCCCCAGGTCATGGCGTACGCGGTGGTCGCCGGGGTCCCGCCTGTCGCCGGGTTGTGGGCGGTCCTGCCCGCGCTCGGCCTGTACGCGCTGATCGGCACCGCCCGCCTGCTGTCGGTCGGCCCCGAGTCCACCACCGCGCTGATGACCGCCACGGTGGTGGGCCCCCTGGCCGCCGGGGAGCCGGGCCGCTACGCCCCGCTGGCGGCGGCTCTCGCGATTGCGGTCGGGCTGCTCTGCCTGGCCGCGCGGGCGGTGCGGCTCGGCTTCCTCGCGGACCTGCTCTCCCGCCCGGTGCTGATCGGCTACCTCGCCGGAGTCGCCCTGATCATGGTGGCCGACCAGTTGACCCGGCTGACCGGAGTCCCGGTCGAAGGGACGGCCTTCTTCCCGCAGTCGGCCTCCTTCGTCACCGGGCTCTCCCACCTCCACACGGCGACCGTGCTCCTGTCCGCTGCCGCCCTCGCCTTCCTCCTCGCGGTCGCCCGCCTCCGGCCCGCCCTCCCGGGGCCGCTGCTCGCCGTGGCGCTGGCGACGGCCGCCGTGGCCGTCCTCGGCCTCGACACCCGGTACGGCGTCGCGGTGATCGGCGCGGTGCCGACCGGCCTTCCGGAGCTCGCGCTCCCCGCCCTCGGGGAGCTGCCGCACCTGGCGCTGCCCGCCCTCGGGGTGCTGGTGGTGGCGTACACGGACATGATCCTGACCGGCCGGGCGTTCGCCCGCGACGACCCCCCGGAGGCCCGGACGCCCGACCCCGACCGGGAGTTCCTGGCCCTGGGCGCGGTCAACCTGGGCGCCGGCCTGCTGCACGGCTTCCCGGTCAGCAGCAGCGCCAGCCGCACCGCGCTCGCGGTCTCGGCGGGCGCCCGCACCCAGCTCTACTCGCTGGTCGCGGGGGCGGTCGTACTCGCCGTCCTGCTCTTCCTCGGACCGCTGCTGACCCGTACCCCGGCCGCCGTGCTCGGCGCGCTCGTGGTCTATGCCGCGCTGCGCCTGATCGACCTCGCGGGGTTCCGGCGACTCGCCGCCTTCCGCCGCCGCGAAGTGCTCCTCGCCCTCGGCTGTCTGGCGGGGGTGCTCGCCCTGGGCATCCTGTACGGGGTCCTGGTGGCCGTGGGCCTCTCGGTCGCCGAGCTGCTCACCCGGGTGGCCCGCCCGCACGACGCGGTCGAGGGCCTGGTGCCCGGCGTGGCGGGCATGCACGACGTGGACGACTACCCGAAGGCGCGGACCGTCCCCGGGCTGCTCGTCTACCGCTACGACTCACCGCTGTTCTTCGCCAACGCGGAGGACTTCCACCGCCGGGCCCTGGCCGCCGTCGCGGCGCAGAGCGAGCCGGTGCGCTGGTTCGTGCTCAACACGGAGGCCAATGTGGAGGTCGACATCACGGCGCTCGACGCCGTGGAGAACCTGCGCCGCCGGATGACGGAGCGCGGCGTCGTCTTCGCCCTCGCCCGGGTCAAACAGGACCTGCTGGACGACCTCACGGCGTACGGCCTCGCCGATTCCGTCGGCGCCGAGCACATCTTCCCCACCCTGCCGACGGCGGTCGCGGCCTACCGGGCATGGTGCCGCGACACCGACGCGGCCGGGTGAGCGGCGTCAGCCGCCGTGGCCGGAGTGGTGGCCGGGGGCGAGGTGGTCGAGGGTGCCGGTGACGGTCAGCATCCGTTCCAGGGCCGCGGTGCGGTGGTCCAGGCGGAGGCGGACGCCGGCGGCGGCCGTGCGGCGGTGGAGCATGAGGAGGACGCTCAGCCCCATGGAGTCGAGTCCTCCCAGCCCGGCGCAGTCCAGGCGGAGCAGCCGCGCGTCCGGCGCGTCGGTCAGGCGCGCGGTGGCGTCGGCGAGGAAGCGGTCGGCGGTGTCGTGGTCCAGGTACCCGTGGAGCTCCAGACGCAGGACGGTTCCCCCGTCGCTCGTCGCCGCGGTCAGGGAGAAGCCGTCGGTGCGGTGCGCGGGCGTGGTAGTCATGCGGGGGTCCTGGGGTCGGGAGCCGCCGCCGGTTCGGCCGCCGGGGAGAGGTGGCCGAGGGCTCGGCGGAGAATGCGGGAGGCCCGGTCGAAGTCCTTGAGTTCCTCGCCGAGGATCCGCAGGGCGGGGACGAGGGAGTGGGCGGGGACGCCGCGGGTGGTGAGAATGCCGGCGGTCCAGGTGAGGAACCGGCTGAACACGGCGTCGTCGTCGGTGTAGAGCGCGACGGCGAGGAAGTCGACGATGTGCGCGATGTCCTCGGCGGTCCGGGCCCGCTGTGCGGCGGAGTACGCCCGCATCGCGGGGAAGCGGTCGGCGAGGGTGTCCATGACGGTACGGACCAGAGCGGTGCTGGTCCGGGTGACCATGGTGTACTCCTGGTCGGCCAGGTGCGGGAGGTCGTCGATCGGCTGGTGCGCCGGGCCGGGCCGGGCGGGCGGCGCCTGTGCCAGGTCGTCGGCGGCCGTCGCGGCGTCCGGTGCCCAGGCGTCCGCGCCCAGCAGCCGGGCGTACTCGCCGTGCGCGCCGAAGGCGGCCCCGCCGACCAGTACGGGGGTGCCGGTGGCCTGCACGGCGGTGATCGCCGCGTGCGCCAGGGGGAGGCGGGTGGCGAGGGAGCCGGAGAGGGCGACGATGTCGGGGCCGGTCTGGTGGATGTGGTTGATCAGGTGCGGGGTGGGGACCTGTGCGCCGAGGTAGTCGACCGTCCACCCCCGCAGCTTGAGGACTTCGGCGACCAGGCGGGCGGGCAGGCAGTGCCACTCCTCGTCCACGCACGCCACCAGCACCCTCCCCCGTGCCGGGGCCCCGGTGCGGTCGTCGTCGGCGGCGGCCCGGTGGAGCGAGAGGGCGGCCAGGGCGCGGTCGTTGATGGCGGTGGCGGCATGCTCCTGGGCGACGGTGATGCGGTTCGCGGCCCACTCCGCGCCGATCCTGTGCTGGACGGGGGCGATCAGCTCCAGCAGGACCGCTTCGGCCGGCACACCGTCGCCGAGGGCGGCGAAGAGGGTGGCGGCGGCGCCGTGTTCGTCGCCGGCGAGGACGGCGTCCCAGAGCCGGTCGACCAGGACGGGGCCGACCGCGGTGACGGCGGTGCTCATGTGGTGAACCTGCCCCGGGTGTGTTCGTTCACCGCGCCCAGGTGCTGGGTGCGGGGCGCGGCGACGGCCATGACGGCCATGTCGTCGTGCGGCCGGCCGTTCAGCCACTGCGCGGTGAGCATCTGCACGTGCTCGACGACCGCCTCGGCAGGCATCCCCGCGCAGTCGGCCAGTGCTTCCCTCAGCCGGTCCTCGCCGAACAGTTCGTCACCGAGAGGGCCGCCCTTGGCCTCGGTGATCCCGTCGGTGAACAGTACGCAGAACTCGCCCGGCGCGAGCCGTACCTCCGCCGTCGTGGAGTGCGCCTCGGGCAGCACCCCGATCAGCGTGCCACGGGAGTCCACCTGCTCCACGGTGCCGTCCTGCCGCACGACCAGCGGGGGCGCATGCCCCGCGCTCGTCACGCGCAGCAGCACCGACCGCGCCTCGCGGACGGCCGACGCCATCACCATCGTCGCGAACCGCGTGTGATGGGAGTTGAGCAGGGCCCCGTTGAGGAGCCCGAGGACCCGCTGGTGGTCGTCGGCCATCGGGAGCAGCGCCTGGAGGGTGTTGCGGATCTTGCCCGTCAGGACGGCCGCCTCCAGACCCTTGCCGCACACGTCGCCCAGCACCGCGAGGGACGGCTCTCCGTCGGTGGCGGCGGGGTGGACGTCGTAGAAGTCGCCGCCGATCCGCTCGTGGCCCTTCGAGGGCCGGTAGCCGCCGGCGAAGTCGACGCCGTCGACGTGGCGCAGGACCGGCGGGAGCAGGTCCCGCATCAGCGTGCGGGCGAGCGAGGACTGCTCCGCGTAGAGGCGGGCCGCCGAGAGGGCGGCGCCGGCGCGGGCCGCGAAGAGGCGGGCGAAGACCTCTTCGTCCTCGGTGAAGGCCGCCTCGCCGGTGCCGCGCAGCAGGACCAGCGCACCGGCCGGGACGCCGTGGCCGGGAAGGGGGGTGATGACGATCGAGCCGGCCGGGCCGAACCCGTCGGGGATGAGCCAGGCGGGGGCGCCGGCGGGATCTATCCACCGCGACGGCACCGGCGGGAACCCCTGGAGGGCTTCCGCGAGGCCGGGCACGCCGGCCGGGTCGGCCTGGTGCCGGGACCTCCGCGGGGTTCCGTCGCGGAGGCAGGAGACCGCGGGGAGCAGGCGGCCGGTGCGCGGCGCGACGACGACCGCGGCGTCCGCGAGGTGCTCGGCGGCGAGCTGCGCGGTGGCGTCCATGCACCGCTCCACGTTCAGTGACGACAGCAGCGTGTTCGACGCCTCGGCGAGGAACGCGGTCCGCCGACGCTCGGTCCGCAGGGCCTCACGGGCGAGCCGGTGGTCGGTGTCGTCGACGAACCACCACACGACGGACCCGTCGTCCCGGACAGTGGGGTACGCCTCGAAGCTCCGCTCGTCCACCATCCCGGAGACGAGGCCGGCCCGCGCCGAGCCGGCCCGGACCCGTTCGGCGTGGGCACGCGCCAGCCAGGCCGGGGCGCGCTCGGCCAGGGTGGTACCCGGGCCGCTGCCGGGAAGGAGCGCGGCGGCCAACGGGTTGGCGTGGATCACCACCCCGGCCGGGTCGGCGATCAGGACGGGGTACGGCACCGAGGCCCAGACCAGGGGCGGCACGGGCGAACCGTTGCGGGCGGGAGTCTGCTGAGCGGGAGTCTGCTGAGCGGAAGTCATATGGCCGGGAGGCCCGCTGTGCGAACCCCTCACCTCATCCAGTCGAGAAAATGTTGCCGTCCGGCAACCATCCTCCATCGGCCCGGTCCGAGGCAACCCGGCCCCGGATGTGAAGGTCGTGCGGAGAAGGCCGGTGTGCGTGCGCGGGCCGTGATGTGAATCACCTCCTCGTGCGTGAGTCGGAGGGTGCGGGGCCGTACGTACCCCCTCACGACGATCGGGCGCCGGGTGCGAGGATGAGCGGGCTATGACTGTCCGAGGGTGGTGCCGCACGGTGCGGGCCGGCGTGTTCGCCGCCGCCTGTGTGCTGCTCGCGGCCCTCGCGCACGCGACCATGTCGGGCGTCCCCGTCCCCTGGTGGACCATGGGGGCCGGAGCGGCCGTGACCGGTGTGGCGGGCTGGCTGCTCGCCGGGCGCGAGCGCGGCCGGACCGCGATCGTCACGGTCGTGACCGCCGCGCAGGCCGTGCTCCACGAAACCTTCGAGCAGGCGCAGAAGTTCGGGTCCCTGCCGGTTTCCCACCCCTCGGACGTCCCGACGGGCATGGCATCCATGGACACGCACTCCATGGGGGCCACGGGCATGGCTCCGATGGCCGGCATGGACGGCGGGGCGGGCGCCCACGCCCTCCACGGCATGGCCGGTCCCGATCTCGCGCACGGTATGAGCGGTGCCGCCTCGGCCGGCATGTTCGCCGCGCACCTGCTCGCCGCGGTCCTCTGCGGGCTCTGGCTGGCCCATGGCGAGCGGGCTGTCTTCCGTGTCCTGCGGGCGGCTGCGGCCTGGCTGGTGGCACCCCTGCGGCTGCTGCTGGTCCCGCCCGTGGCCGCGGACCGTCCTGCCCCGCACCCGCGCCGGACCGCCGCCGACGCCCCGGTCTCTCTGCTCCTCTGTTCCTCCCTCACCTTCCGCGGGCCGCCCGCGGGTGCCGCTGTCGTCTGAGACAGCCGGATCCACCCCGGAGCCTTCCCCCCTCCCGCCCCGTGACGCGACAGCGCGCGGGTCCGTGGCGGGCCCTCGCGTGCCGCCGCCGTGCCATGGCGGGCACGTGGTCCTCAGGAGCTCCGGGCATCGCCGTACCTCTCGCGTACGGACGCACCCCATGTGCCGGTGAACCGCGCCCCCGTGCGGGCCGGACACCGGAAGACCCGAGAAGGACATCACGTGATGATCTCTGTCCTGCCCGCGCCCGGCGCGGACCTCGAAACCGCTGACGCGTCGGCGACGGCCTGGGCGCTGGCCGCCCGGGGCGGGGACCCCGAAGCGGCCGACCGCTTCGTCCGCGCTCTCCACGGTGACGTGCTGCGCTACGTCACCTATCTGAGCGGTGATCCCCAGACCGCGCACGACCTGACCCAGGACACCTTCGCGCGGGCCCTCGGCAGCCTGCACCGCTTCGAGGGCCGGGCCTCGGCCCGCACGTGGCTGCTGTCGATCGCGCGGCGTGCGGTCGCCGACAGCCTGCGCCGGGCCGCGGTCCGCCCCCGTATCGCGGACTGCGTCGACTGGCGTACGGCGCAGGAGCGTGCCCAGCCGCGCGGCCTGCCGGGCTTCGAGGACGGTGTGGCGCTGCTGGACCTGCTGGAGGCCCTGCCCGAGGAACGCCGGGAGGCGTTCGTGCTGACCCAGGTGGTCGGGCTGTCGTACGAGGAGGCGGCCGGGTTCGTCGGCTGTCCCGTCGGCACGGTCCGCTCGCGGGTCTCCCGCGCCCGTACCGCGCTGGAGCGACTGGTACGCGAGTCCGAGGCGCCGGGCGTCCAGCCGGCCTGACTTCGGGGGACCTCCCGGCGGCGCGGCTCCCGCGAGGGGCCGTGCGGCCGGGAACCGGTCCTTCCGCCGCCCGGGCCACCGCGTGACGGCGGGTGTGCTGCGCCCGCCCGCGCTGCCGCCCGTGTCCCGTTCCGGGGTGCCCGCGAAACGGCGGGCAACTGCCGGGAACTCGAACCCACTTCGCCCCGACTACTGCAACAGAGCACATCAGCCCCTGAGCACCGCCCTCACCCAAGGAGCCCGCATGTCGATCAACCGGCCGGTCGCCACCGCCCTGGCCGCGCCCCTCTGCTTCCTCACGGCGGCGTGCGGCTCCTCCTCCGACGGGAAGGCGAGCGGCGGCACGACCGAGGCGGCCGTGTCGAAGGGCGGCTACCCGGTCACCCTCGACAACTGCGGCCGGAAGCAGACCTTCGAGCAGGCCCCCAGCCGGGTCGTCGTCATGAACGGGGCCTCCGTCGCCGAGGTCTCCACGCTCCTCGCCCTCGGCCTGGGCGACAGGATCGTCGCCAACCAGCAGGGCTACGGCATGTCCGAGGTCCCCGGCCGGGCCGCCGCCATCAAGAAGCTGCCCACCGGCGACATCGAACTCAACGAGGCGTACGACATCCCCCGTGAGGCGATGCTCGGCCTGCGCCCCGACCTCGTCCTGTCCGTCACCACGTACGGGTTCGACCAGAAGAACGGCTTCGCCACCCGCGACCAGTTGCGGCAGGCGGGAGCCAACAGCTACGTCTCCCCGCAGGGCTGCGACGACGACCCCTCCAGGATGACCGTCGCCGACAGCTACCGGCTGCTGCGCGACATGGGCAAGGTCTTCGACGTCAGCGACAAGGCGGAGAAGCTGATCGCCGCCTCCGAGAAGCACATCGCGGCGGTCTCCGCCACGCTCGAAAAGGCCGCGAAGGGCACCGGGGAGAAGAAGCCCGAGGTCATGGTGTTGTTCTCCAACATGTCCATGGGCGGCAACGACTTCAGCTCCGTCCTCGCCCATGGCATCGCCAACGACATCCTGGCCCGGGCGGGCGGCGCCAACGCCTTCTCCGGCACCACCCGGGCCACCTTCGCCGACCTCAGCAAGGAGAAGGTGGCCGCCACCGACGTCGACGCTCTCGTCGTCATCAGCTACAACGACCCGGATCCGGCGGCCTACGCCGAGAAACTGCTCAAGGAGTTCCCCCAGTGGCCGGCCGCCAGGAACAACACGTACGTGACGCTGTCCGACTCGATGTACCTGGGCCCCAGCAACGACCTGGCGGTGGAGAAGGTCGCGAAGATGCTGCACCCCGACGCCTTCTGACCCGGCTGAAGGTCCTCAGGACCCCGCTGACGTTCACGTTCCTGTCCGTCGCGCTGGCCGCCGCCATGATCGTGGCGATCAGTATCGGGGCCGTCAACGTCCCGCTGGGCGAGGTGTGGGGGATCGTGCTGCACCATGTCACCGGTGCGGGCGCGGCGCCCGCCGACCCGGCGCTCGACCAGATCGTCTGGAACTTCCGCACCCCGCGGGTGGTCCTGGCGGCCCTGGTCGGCGCGGGCCTCGCGGTGACCGGCGCGGTCCTGCAGACCGTGGTGTCCAATCCGCTCGCCGACCCCGTGGTGCTCGGCTTCTCCTACGGCGCCACGCTCGGCGCGGTCCTCGTCATCACCCTCGGCGGGGGCGCCGCGCTCGCCGGGCTCGGCGTGTCGGGCGCGGCCTTCCTCGGCGCGGTCGTCGCGGGCACGCTGGTCTTCGCGCTCGGACAGCGGCGGGGACGGCTCGCACCGGTCCGGCTGGTGCTGGCCGGTGTCGCCGTCGGCTACGTCTTCCTGTCGGCTACCAGTTTCGTCCAGCTCCAGGCCACCCCGACCGAACTGCGGACGGTGATGTTCTGGATGCTGGGCAGCGTGGCCGGAGCGACCTGGGAGCAGATCCCCACGGTCACCGTCGTGGTGCTCGCCGCGACCACCCTGCTGTCGCTGTTCGGCCGCCGCCTCAACGTTCTGCTGGCCGGCGACGAGTCGGCCACCGCGCTCGGCGTCGACGTCAACCGGCTGCGCGCCGTCCTGCTCGTCCTCAGTGCCCTGCTCACCGGTACGGTCATCGCGGTCGCGGGCAGTATCGGCTTCGTCGGCCTGATGATCCCGCACCTCGTGCGGCTGACCACCGGCGCCGACCACCGCCGCCTGCTGCCCCTGACCACCCTGCTGGGGGCCTTCTACCTCGTCCTCGTCGACCTGCTCTCCCGCACCCTCGACCGCCCCAACGAACTGCCGCTGGGCATCCTCACCGCCCTGCTCGGCGCCCCCTTCTTCCTGTGGCTGCTGCGCCGCGACAAGGGTTTGGACTGACCGTATGAAACTCACCGTCGACCGGCTCCACGTCACCCTGGACCACACCCCGATCCTGCGCGACGTGAGCCTTGAGGCCCGCGAGGGCGACATCGTCGGCCTCGTCGGGCCCAACGGCAGCGGCAAATCGACCCTCCTGCGCACCGTCTACCGCTCGCTGCGCCCGGCGGGCGGGGTGGTCAGCGTGGGGGAGGACGACGTGTGGGAGCTCTCGCCCCGCGCCGCCGCCCGCCGTACCGCGGCCGTCCTCCAGGACGCCGGCTCCCACACCACCGGCCTGACCGTCGCCGAGATCGTGGCCCTCGGCCGCGCTCCCCACCACGGGCTGCTCGGCCGGGACGGAACGGAGGACCGCACCGCCGTCGCGGACGCCGTGGACCGCTGCGGGGTACGGCCCTTCGCGGACCGCGACTACGCCTCCCTGTCCGGAGGTGAACGCCAACGCGTGCTGCTGGCAAGGGCGTTGGCCCAGAATCCGCGGCTCCTGGTCCTGGACGAACTCACCAACCACCTCGACATCCGGGCCCGGTTCGAATTGCTGGACCTCATCCGCGCCACCGGTGTCACCACCCTCGCCGTCCTGCACGACCTCGACCTCGCCGCCCGGCTCTGCGACCACCTCGTCGTCCTGCACGAGGGATCCGTGGTCGCCGCGGGCCCGGTCCTGGACGTGCTCACCCCGCAGATCCTCGCCGGTGTCTTCGGTGTCAGCGCCGGCACCCGGCGGCACGCCGACGGTGTCATCCGCATCACCTACGGCGCCCGTCCGCTCGCCGGCGTTACGCCCGGGGCGAGGTCCAGTACGAGGAAGAACAGCAGCGAGATCCCGAGCGGGGGCACGGAGTAGCCGACCACCGCGAGGATCGGGGTGAGCGCTGCCAGGATCCGCCCGGGTGCCCCCCTGTGTACCACTGTGCGCACCGGATCCGGTGCCGGAGGCGGTGTGGTCCGGGCCCGCACCGTGACGGGCGGGCCCGGTCGAGACGGACGGGGTTTCCCAGGGCGGCGCCCACCCGCCTCTCCAGCGGCAGGCGCGCCGAGCCGACGGGCACCCTGGATCCGGCCACCCGGTCTTCCGCCGGCATCCGGTCGCTCCTCGCGCAACGGCAGTCCCGCCGCCGGGAGGCGTCCGCGCGGCGTCAGTCGCCGGTGGGCCGGATCACGACGGCCAGGGCGTCGCGGGGACCGCTGTGGCGGAAGTGCAGGACGAACGGGACGGTGTCGCCGAGCTGCCAGTCCGTCCTGGTCTTCGCCTTCACCATCACGTTGAGCCCGTACGGTGACATGTCCAGGGTTCCTCCCCGGGGGACGGTGGCCGACTCCACCATGGCCATGGAGGCCGCCCCCTCGCCGTTCTCCCGGTCCCTGCTGAGCATCGCCTCGGCCATCTCCGGAGAGGACACGGAGGTCAGCTCGTCGTCGGCGTCGCCGCTGTTGGCGATCCGGAAGTAGACCGAGGTGTACTGGGCGCCGCCGTACGGCAGGAAGATACGGGAGTCGCTGATCCCGATCCGCGGCCCGCTGCCCGCAGCCCCGGAGTTGGTCCAGGTGGTCAGCGCGCCCAGGGCCACCGCACTGGCGACGACCGGGGCCGCCGCGGCGAGGAAGGTGTCGCGCAGACGCTCGCGCGTCGGCCGCCATCCCGTCGCTGCGGAACGCTCGTCAGGCCCCGCTGCGGGACGTGGTCCGGTTTTCGTCATCGCTCCATCACTCCTCGGATGCCCGGCCTCCTGGTGCGCGCGGCGCGCGGCGCCGAGGGCCGCCAGGCCCGCAGCCGCAGACTGTTGCCGACCACCAGCAGGGAACTCATCGACATCGCGGCGGCTGCCACCATCGGGTTGAGCCAGCCGACGGCGGCCAGCGGCACCGTGACGGCGTTGTAGCCGAAGGCCCACAGCAGGTTGCCCCGGATCGTGCCCAGGGTGCGCCGGGCGAGCAGGACCGCGTCGGCGACGGCCTCGATGTCCCCGCGTACCAGCGTCACATCGGCGGCGCCGATGGCCACGTCCGTACCACTGCCCATCGCGATTCCCAGATCCGCACCGGCCAGCGCCGCCGCGTCGTTCACCCCGTCGCCGATGACCGCGACCCTGCGGTCCTCGTCCTTCAGCCGGCGCACCAGCCGCGCCTTCTCCTCCGGGGTGCAGCGGGCGTGCGCTTCGGTGATGCCGAGTTCGGCGGCGACGGCCCGCGCGGTGGCCTCGCGGTCGCCGGTCGCCAGCACCGGCTCCACTCCCAGGCGGCGCAGCCGCCGCACGGCCCGGTAGCTGCCCGGCCGCAGGACGTCGCCCACCGCGACGAGGGCCGCGTCGGCCCCGTCCACCCGCACCAGGACCGGCGTCTGGAGGGCGGCCTCGGCCTCGGCGAGCGCCCGTGCCAGCGGTTCGGCCGGATCGTCCCGGGGCGTGCACACCTCGACCCGGTGGCCCTCGACCCGGCCGGCGACACCGAAGCCCGCGGTGGAGCGGAACCCGGTCACCTCGGGCAGTGGCCGCTCGGGGCGCGCCCGCTGTGCGTACGTGGTGATCGCGCGCCCCAGCGGGTGCTCGGAGCCCCGCTCCACCGCACCGGCCAGCCGCAGCGCGGCCTCCTGGCCGATCCCGTCCGGCACCGGCGTGACCTTGGTGACGGTCATATGACCGGTGGTCAGGGTTCCCGTCTTGTCCAGGACGATCGTGTCGACATGGCGGAGGGCCTCCAGCGACTGCGGACCCCTGACCAGGACGCCGAGCTGGGCGCCCCGGCCGGTGGCCGCGAGCAGGGCGGTGGGGGTGGCGAGGCCCAGGGCACAGGGGCAGGCGACGACCAGGATCGCGACGCACGCGGTGACGCCCGCCTGCGGCTCGGCCCCGGCGCCGAGCCAGAAACCCAGCACGGTGGCGGCGAGGGAGAGCACGACCGGCACGAAGTAGCCCGCCACCGTGTCGGCCAGCCGCTGTGCCCTGGCCTTCCCGGCCTGGGCCTCGGTGACGAGGCGGGTGATCCGCGCGAGCTGGGTCTCCGCGCCGATCGCGGTGGCCCGTACCCGCAGCAGACCGCCCACGTTCACGGCCGCCCCGATCACCGCCGTGCCGGGACCGGCCTCGACGGGTTCGCTCTCGCCGGTGACCAGGGACAGGTCCAGCGCCGAACTGCCGCTCATCACCACCCCGTCGGTCGCGACCCGCTCTCCCGGGCGGACGATGAACTCCTGCCCCACCCGCAACTGCGCGATGGGGATGAGCCGTTCCTGCCCGTTCTCCCGGACGGTCACCTCCTTGGCCGCCAGCCCGGCGAGCGAGCGCAGCGCCTCCCCCGTGCCGCGCTTGGCACGGGCCTCCAGGAAGCGGCCCGTCAGGACGAAGAGCGGTACGGCGACCGCCGCCTCCAGATAGACGTGCGCGACCTCTCCGCCGGCGGAGGGAAGCAGGGTGAACGGCATCCGCATGCCGGACTCCCCGGCGCCGCCGAGGAAGAGCGCGTACGTGGACCAGGAGAAGGAGGCGACGACACCGAGGGAGACCAGCGTGTCCATGGTCGCCGCCGAGTGCCGCAGCCCGAGCAGCGCCCGCCGGTGGAACGGCCAGGCCCCCCAGACCACCACCGGCGCGGTGAGCATGAAGCAGAGCCACTGCCAGTTGCGGAACTGGAAGGCGGGAACCATCGACAGCACCAGCACCGGCACCGAGAGAAGCGCGGTGATCACCAGCCGGTCGCGCTCCTCCCGTCCCGCGCGGCTGTCAGCCGCCTCCGGCCCCGCCGGCCGCGTCTCCTCCGCCGGCTCCGGGGGCGGCGGCAGCTCGGCCGTGTATCCGGCGCGTTCGACCGCGGCGACGAGCTCCTCCGCGGCGACACCGGAGGGATGGGTCACCCTGGCCCGCCCGGTGGCGAGATTGACCGTGGCGGTGACGCCTTCCAGCTTGGCCAGCCGCTTCTCCACCCGGCTGACACACGCCGCGCAGGTCATACCGCCCACGATCAGATCCGTGGTGGCCAGAGTCCCGGCCGGGTCCCCCGTCACCGCCCACCGCCCGAGTGCATGTCGTCCATCCCGCCGCCGTCCTGCCGCTCCGTAGGCGTGCCGTCGTCGTAGACCGCACCGGGGCGCATCCCGGGGGCGACCGGCCCGACGGCCGATCCGACCCCGTACGCGACCCCGAACACGGCGACGAGGAGCACCAGGAACCCGGTGAGCGCGGGCGGCGGAACCCACCGCCAGAGCACGGCGGAGACACGGGAACGGGGGTGCTGCTGATCTGCCATCGCCACTCCAGGGACGGAGGCCCGCGGTGCGCACACGGGAAGGAGGCCCGCGGTCACACACGGGGAGAGTGTGGGGTAAACACGAAGATCCGGCGGGTATGCGCGGTGCGCCCCGCGGCCACCATGCTGACACGGTGAAACCCCCGCGGACCCGCCTCCGCCCTCCTCCCGCACGTGACGATTCTCCCCGCACCGCACGGGAACCGGAGCGCCCCGGCAGGCGACCGCCTGTGCGGGACGGAAGCGTCCCGGGCGGCCGCGCGGGCGGGAAGGTCCCGGCCGCCGTGGCCGTCGCGCGGTCCCGGCGGCCGCGGGTATCCGCGAGGCCCGTCACGGCTGTTGGGCCACCACGGCCTCGGCGAGCACAGCACCAGGAGGCTTTCGGCCCGCCGGCGGTACGGCGCTCGGTGCGACTCCTCCGGTGCGCTGAAGAATTGACGGAACGTCGCGGGAACTCCCCGGCCGCTTCGCCCGACTCCTACTGCGACACCGGCCCAGCGGCCGGCCACGACGGCGGCGGCCGGGAGGAGTCGGCATGGCACCCCAGACGGAGGACGCCGACCGGAGCCGGCCGGAAGACCGACGAGGCCGACCAAATGCGTGCCCCACCGGGCCGACCTCCGCGTCCCGTACTCCGTCGCCGACGACCTCGGCCTGCCGGGGGAGCGCTGTGTCGCCGACGCGGACGCGGTCCGCAACACCGGGGCCGCCTGCGGCGGGCGTCTCCCCACCGGCGACCGACTCCCGCCGCACCACCACCGTCTGAACCGAACGGAAGGACCGACAGACATGCGGATCACGGACCAGCCGGGCGCCGCGCTCGGCGTCACCGTCGAGGACTTCGACCACACGACGGCCTCCGAGGCGGACATCGAGGTCCTCAAGGCGGCCGTCTACACGAAGAAGATCGCCGTTCTGAAGGGCCAGGACCTCGTCCCCGAGCAGTTCCTCGCCCTCGGCAAGCGGCTGGGGCGCCCCGAGACGTACTACGAGCCGATGTACCAGCACCCGGATGTGCCGGAGATATTCGTCTCCTCCAACGTCCCGGAGAACGGCAGACAGGTAGGTGTGCCGAAGACCGGCAAGTTCTGGCACGCCGACTACCAGTTCATGCCGGACCCCTTCGGCATCACCCTCATCCACCCGCAGGTCGTCCCGGAGAGAGACCGGGGCACGTACTTCATCGACATGGGCGCGGCGTACGAGCGGCTGTCCCGGGAGCTGAGGGAGGAGATCGCCGGGACGCGCTGCCGGCACTCGGTGCGCAAGTACTTCAAGATCCGCCCGCACGACGTCTACCGCCCGATCTCCGAGATCATCGAGGAGGTCGAGACGAAGACCCCGCCCGTCGTCCGGCCCACCACCTTCACCCACCCCATGACCGGCGAGACCGTCCTCTACGTCAGCGAGGGCTTCACCGTCGGCATCGAGAACCAGGCCGGCGAACCGCTCGACGGGGAACTGCTCAAGCGGCTCTTCGAGGCCACCGGCCAGCTCGACGACGCCTTCGAGCACGAAGGCATCCACCTGCAGAGCTTCGAGAAGGGCGATCTGCTGGTCTGGGACAACCGCAGCCTCATCCACCGCGCCCGCCACACCACCACCCCGGAACCCACCGTCTCCCACCGCGTCACCGTCCATGACGAGCGCGGGCTGTACGACGGGATGCGCGCCGCATGACCGCGTCCGCCACCGGGACCGCCTCCGCCACCGGGACCGCGCCTGCCGTCGGGGGTGACGCCGCCGCGCCCCGGCGGTCGTATCCCACTGACGAGGACCTGCTGGCCCGGGTCCTGACGCCGTACAAGCCGCACTGCAGGTACCTGCGGTCGGCCGAGGTCACGGCCACCGCCCAACTGTCCTCCGCACGCTGCGCGTTCGTGATACCGGAGTCCTGCTACATCGACGACACCGGCCATCTGAACGCGGTCGAGGCCAACATCGCCTACAACCAGATGATGTACTACCTGGTCGCCAAGTCCGTTCAGGAACGGCTGCTGACCGGGTTCGAGGAGTGGACCCTCGACGACTTCTGGCGTCACCAGCTCCCGGACATCCTCATCGCCCGTATCGCCTCGAACTTCCGGCGGCCCGTCGACCCCCGTGATTTCACGGGGGAGATGGAGTTCCGCTCGGTGACCCGGCGCGCCCCCGGAGGCGGCCGTCCGTTCCTCCACGCCCAGACCGTCTTCCGCTACCGGGACGCCCACGGCGGCCGGTGTGACGGCGAGGCGACCCTCGCGTTCGTCAACGTTCCCTGACCCACCGGAGGCAGAGGTCTTATGGAGACATCCGCGGCGCCGCGCCGCCGGGGCACCGGAGTCCACCACCCCGAACTGAGCACCCTCGTCCACACCACCCGTTTCCACGCCGCGCGCCGGCCCGAGGCCGCCGCGGTGATCTGCGAGGACCGCGCCCTGACCTACGCGGACCTGCACCTCCACAGCAACCGCATGGCACACGCCCTGCGGGCCGCGGGACTCGGTGCCGGCGACCGGGTGGCCTACCTGGGCAAGGAGTCCGAGCACTACTACGAGGCCCTGTTCGCCTGCGCCAAGACCGGCACCGTGCTGGTCCCGGTCAACTGGCGGCTCACCGCCCCCGAGGTCAGCCACATCCTCCAGGACTCCGGCACCCGGCTGCTCCTCCTGGAGGACGAGTTCGCCGCGGTCGTCGCGGGCATGCCCGCCGAGCCACCGGAGACCGTCGTACGGGTCACGTCTATCCAGGCCTGGCGTTCCCAGCACCCGGACAGCGAAACGGAGTTCGCGCCGACCCCCGACACTCCGGTCGCCCAGCTCTACACCAGCGGCACCACCGGCCTGCCCAAGGGCGTCGTTCTCGCCCACCGCAGTTTCTTCGCGATCCGTGACGGGCTCGCGAGCGCGGGGCTGGACTGGATCGACTGGCGGGCGGGCGACATCGCCCTGGTCGGCATCCCCGGCTTCCACGTCGGCGGCCTGTGGTGGGCCACCCAGAACTTCAACGCCGGTACGACCCTGGTGGCGATGCGTGCCTTCGCCGCCCGGCAGGCCGTCGATCTCATCCGCGACCTCGGCATCACCACCGCCTGCGTCGTCCCCGCCATGCTCCGCATGATGCTGAACGAACCCGGGGTGACCACCGAGGACTTCACCACCCTGCGCAAGACCGTCTACGGCGGCTCCCCGATCTCGGAGACCCTGCTGGAGGAGAGCCTCGCCGTCCTGGACTGCGAGTTCGCCCAGATCTACGGGCTCACCGAGACCGGCAACACCGCCGTCTGCCTGCCCCCGGCCGCCCATGTCCCGGGCGGTCCGCTGATGCAGGCCGCCGGCCGCCCGTACCCGGGGGTACGGGCCAAGGTGATCGACGGTCAGGGGCGCGCACTGCCCCCGGGCGCGGTCGGCGAGGTCTGCCTGCACACCCCCGCACGGATGGTCGCGTACTGGGGACTGCCCGACAAAACGACGGAGACCCTGGTCGACGGCTGGATCCACACCGGGGACGCCGGCTTCCTCGACGAGGACGGCTACGTCTTCATCCACGACCGGATCAAGGACGCCATCCTGGTCGCGGGCGAGAACGTCTACCCCGCCGAGATCGAGAACGTCCTGGAGCACCACCCCGGAGTGGGGGAGGCGGTCGTCGTCGGGATCCCCGACGAGCGGTGGGGCGAGAAGGTGCACGCCTTCGTCGTCCCCGCGGCCGGTGAGCGGCCCGGTCCCCGGGACCTGCACACCTTCCTCGTCCCACGCCTGGCCGCGTTCAAGCTGCCCGCGAGTTACGAGTTCACCGATCACGTCCCGCGCAACCCCAGCGGCAAGATCCTCCGCCGTGAACTGCGAGACCGCTTCTGGAGCGACTCCGCACGCAAGGTCAACTGACCGGTCCACAAACGCCACTTCACGGGACGAGCCACGAGAGAGAGCCCTCATGCCTGAACCCCTCACCCTGGACGGCTTCCGCGCGGATCTCGCGGAGTGCCTGTTCCTGGACCCCGGCGAGGTCGACCTGGCGGACAGCCCGCTCGACGCGGGAGTGGACTCGCTGCGCATCGTCACCCTGCTGGAACGCTGGCAGGCGGCGGGCGCCGCGGTGACCTTCGTCGAACTCGCCGAGCGCACCACGTTCGCCCAGTGGTGGCAACTTCTTTCCGAGCGTCAAGGGCGGCGGACATGACGGGCCGTCGACCACTGCTGGCCGCCCAGGAGGGCATCTGGGCCGGTCAGCAACTCGACCCGGACAGCCCCGCCTACAACACCGCCGAATACCTGCGCATCACCGGCCCGGTCGACCCCGCCGTCTTCGACCGGGCGCTGCACCACGTCGTCGCCGAGACCGAGGCGCTGAACGTCACCTTCGACACCGACGACACCGGCCGCCCCCGCCAGACGGACACCCCGGCCGGTGACTGGCGCACCCACCTCGCCGACCTCACCGCCGAACCCGATCCGCACGCCACCGCCCTGGCCTGGATGGACCAGGACATGGCCCGTCCCGTCGACCTCACCCGGGGCCCGGTCTTCGGCCACGCCCTGCTGCGAACGGGGCCGGAGGAATTCCTCTGGTACCACCGCGTCCACCACATCGCCCTCGACGGCTTCGGCCTCTCCCTCGTGGCCCGCCGTGTGGCCGAGGTGTACAGCGCCCTCATGGCGGGCGAACCCGTACCGGAGAGCGGCTTCGGCACCCTGGAGTCCGTCCTCGCCGAAGAAGCCGCCTACCGCGCATCCGTCCACCACACCACGGACCGGGCCTACTGGAGCGACCGCTACGCCGACCACCCGCCCGTGGCCACCCCGGCGGGCCGCTCCGCCCTGCCCGCCCGTACCTTCCACCGCCATGTCACCGACCTCGACCCGTCGGCAGCAGACCGACTGCGCACGGTCGCCCGGGAACTGTCGGTCACCTGGTCGGAGGTGCTGCTCGCGGTCACCGTCGCCCACCTGCACCGGCTCACCCGGGCACCGGAGATCGTGCTGAGCCTGCCCACGATGGGCCGCCTGGGGTCGGTCTCCCTGCGGGTACCCGCGGTGGTGCGCAACATCCTGCCGCTGCGCGTGCCCGTCGCTCCCGACGACAGCCTGCGCGTTCTCGCCGCCCGCCTCTCGCGCGAACTGCGCGCCGGACTGCCCCATCAGCGCTACCGCTACGAACAACTGCGCCGCGACCTGAAGCTGGTGGGCGGCCGGCGCCGGCTCTCCGGGCCGGGCGTGAACATCATGCCGTTCGCGTACGACCTGAAGTTCGCCGGGCATCCCAGCACCGTCCACAACGTGTCCGCCGGTCCCGTCGACGACCTCGCCGTCAACGTCTACGACCGCGGCGACGGCACCGGAGTGCGCGTCGCCGTCGACACCCATCCCGACCTGTACACGAAGGCCGGGACAACCGCCTTCCAGGAGGACCTGCTCGCCCTGCTGACCGAGGCGCTCACCGACCCGGACCGGCCGCTCGGCGGGCCCCGGGCACACCAGGCCGTTCCCGTCCTGGACGGCGGCCCCCTGCCGTCCCCGGCACGCCCGGTCCTCGGCCTGATCGCCGGCCACGCCGCCCGGAGAGGCGGAGCCATCGCCGTCGAGCAGGCCGGAGAAAGCCTCACCTACGCCCAACTCTTCGGTACGGCACGGGAGATCGCCCGCACGCTGGCCGCCCGAGGGGTCGGCAGGGGCGATGTGGTGGCGGTGGCCCTGCCCCGGGGCGTGGCCGCCGTCACCGCCGTCCTCGGCGTGCTGATGTCCGGCGCCGCCTACTGTCCCCTCGACCCGGAGGCGCCGGCCGGCCGAACGGCCCGCCTGCTGGCCGGCACCGCCCCCGCGCTCGTCCTGACCACCGGCGACAGAGCGGCCGACTTCGCGGAGCACGCCGTACTCCCGCTGCCCCCGCCGCACGAGCGGGACCCCGGGACCTCCACGGTCACCGTGCCACCCGGACCGGCGGACCTCGCGTACGTCCTGCACACCTCCGGTTCCACCGGCCGGCCCAAGGGCGTGGCCGTGGGGCACGCCGCGCTGGCCCACTTCGTCGCCGGGGCCACGCACCGCTACGGACTGCGCCGCGAGGACCGCGTCCTGCACTTCGCCCCACCGCACTTCGACACCAGCGTGGAGGAGATCTTCCTGACCCTGTGCGCCGGAGCCACCCTGGTGATCCGCGCCGACGACATGACCGAGTCCGTCCCGGGCTTCCTCGACGCCTGCGCCCGGCTGCGGGTGAGCGTCCTCGACCTGCCCACCGCCTACTGGCACGAACTCGCCTACGCGGTCTCCACCGGCGCCACCGCACTCCCCGGGACCGTACGCACCGTCGTCATCGGCGGCGAGGCGGCCCTGCCCGAACGCGTCGGGCGCTGGCGCGCGGCGGTCGGCACCTCGGTCGCCCTGCTCAACACCTACGGCCCGACCGAGGCCACCGTGGTCGCCACCGTCGCCGACCTGCACGCCCCCGAACTCGCCGCAGGAGACGTCCCCATCGGCCGGCCCCTGCCCGGCACCCGGGTGGCGGTGGTCGACGGCGAGCTGTACCTGCTGGGCCCCGCCCTCGCCGACGGATACCGGCCGGACGTACCCGACAGCGCCCGCTTCGCCCCGCTCACCGCCCTGCCGGACGCCCCCCGCGCCTACCGCACCGGAGACCTGGTCCGCGTCGGCGAGGACGGTCAACTGCGCTACCTGGGCCGGGCCGACACCGAGTTCAAGATCAGCGGCCACCGGGTGCACCCCGCCGAGGTGGAGAACGCCCTGCTCACCCATCCCCGGGTGAGGGAGGCGGCCGTCGCCGGGCGGACCCTGCCGGACGGCACCCGACGCCTGGCCGCGCACGTCGTGGCGGAAGCCCCCGCACCGTCCGCCGCCGAGGTCAGAGACCATCTGCGGGCGTCGCTGCCCGCGGCGATGGTCCCCTCGGCGATCGAGTTCACGGACCGGCTGCCCCGCACCGCCTCCGGAAAGATCGACCGGAACGCGCTCGCCGAGCCGCCCGCCCACCGGGCACCCACGACCGGCAGCCCCCTGGAACTGACCATCACCGGCATCTGGGGAGAGCTCCTGGGAAACGACACCATGACGGTGGACGACGACGTGTTCGACCTGGGTGCCCAGTCCCTCCAGGCCATCCAGGCCGCCAACCGGCTCGGCGTCGAACTCGGCCGGGATGTGAAGGTCGCCTGGCTCTTCCAGCACCCGACCGCCACGGCCCTGGCCCGCTTCCTCACCGAAGCGGGAACGGGAGCGGGAGCGGGGGCGGGAACGGGAACGGAGGCCGCGACCGGCGCCCCCGCCACCTTCCCGCCGGCCCTCCTCACCGACTCCGAGCTCGATCCGGGCATCCGGCCCGGTATCCGCCGTACCCCGCGTGTCACGCCCGGACGTATCCTGCTCACCGGAGCCACCGGCTTCGTGGGCGCGCACCTGCTGGCCCGGCTGCTGGCCGGCACGGACGCCGAGATCGTCTGCCCGGTACGCGCCGCCGACCTGCCCCAAGCCACCACCCGCGTCCACGAAGCCCTCACCCGTCACGGCATCACGCCCGACCGCCGGATGGCGGCCCGACTGACGGCCCTGCCCGCCGACCTGGCCCGCCCCGGCCTCGGACTGCCCCGCGAAACCCTGTCCGGCCTCGCCGTCACCTGCGACGCCATCTTCCACAACGCGGCCACCGTCAGCATCATGCGCGACTACGCCACCCTGCGCGCCGCCAACACCGAGTCCACCCGGCAACTCCTGCGCCTCGCCGCCGTCAACACGACCCCCCTGCACTACATCTCCACCCTCTCCGTGGCCCCGCCGGCGAGCCTTCGCCCCGAGGTCCCGGAGGACTTCCTCCCGCTCCACGAGGGACTGCGCTACGGCTACCAGCAGTCCAAGTGGGCCTCCGAACGGCTCCTGGAACAGGCCGCCCAGCGCGGTCTCCCCGTCACCGTCCACCGCCTGGGCCGGGTGGTGGGGCCCGCCGGCACGGGATACGTCAACGAGTCGGACTTCCTGTGGAGCGTGCTGCGCGCGGGCATCCCCGCAGGCATCGTCCCGGAGCTGTTCGAGGACGAGGTGTGGACCCCGGTGGACTTCGTCGCGCGTTCCCTCGTCCACCTCTGCCTGGGGCAGTCGGACCCGACGGCCACCGGCCCGGTCTTCCACCACGCCACCCTGCCCCGGGTACGCCTCGCGGACGTCTACGACTGGGTACGCGCGTACGGCTATCCGGTACGGGCCCTGCCGCTCGCCCGGTGGCGGGAACGACTGCCGCGCTCGGCCGACGTGGCGGCCACCACCCTCGCCTTCTTCGACTCCGCCTCCGCCTCCTCCGCCGCCTCCGCCGACGGAGGCCCGCCCCGGCCGGCCGTCCCGGCCGATCTCCGTCTCGGTCACGTCCGTGCCGACCGGGTCCGGGCCGGCCTGGAGGGCAGCGGGATCACCTGCCCGCCCGTCGACCGCGACCTGTTCTTCCGCTGCCTGGACCACTGCGTGGCGGCCGGCGCGCTGCCCCCACCGGCCCAGCGGCCCCGATCCCCGCGCCCCGTGCGACATTCCGCACCTTCCGCTGACTGAAGCCCACTTCACCCCGACCACCGCGACGGAACCGTCGACCCCTGAGCACATTCCTCACATGAGGGGCTGGAGGTGCCCCGAACTCATGCCGTACTCGGAGGGGCGAAGTCCGCAGTGCCCGGGCGTGGTTCGTCCGGGCGGAACCCGATCGATGCCGACGCCTGGCGGCGCGAGCACACCGAACACACCTGTACCGGCGCGCGAGTTCCCACAGCCGAGCCCTACGGGAGCCGCCACTGCCACTGCCACTTCCACCGCCACCGTCCTTCGCTCCCCGCGAAGAAGACTCCCGGTGGCCACACCCGGCGATGACGGACGCCTCGGCGCCCCGAGGCCGGAGCGATCACCGTGCCCGCGCACCCTGCCGGCCGCCCGGGACCCGCCCCCGCGGACTCTTCGAGGTGCGGCGGCAGGCAGGTTCGCCTACGGTGGTGAGCGGCCCGAGAGCGCCGGCAGTGGCATCGGGTACGGCACAACGCGGATCTTGTCGCGATTCCGCCACACACACACGCCGTCCTCCCCTCCGGGAGAGAGACATCGGTCCGGCGTGGACGTCCCCTATGGTGTGCCCTGCCTTCCGGGCACGTCTGGAGGAGCCAACATGCACAGGAAACGTTCACACGTCGCCGTCCTCGTGACGGCAGCCATGCTCCCCGCGTCAGCGGTCCTGGCCGCACCTGCCGCGGCCGCCGACACCCCCACACCGAGCACTTCGGTCTCCTCCTCCGCACCGGGCGCGGAGAAGCCCTTCGGCGCGGGCTGCTCCAAGCTGCCCCGGAGTGGTTCCGGGAGCGTCAAGGAGATGGCCTCGGAAAAGCTGGCCACCGCCGTCTCGCACAACCCGGAGCTCGCCACTCTGGCCGGCGCCCTGAAGAAGGCCGGGCTGACGAAATCGCTCGACAAGGGCCACGACATCACCGTGTTCGCTCCCACGAACACGGCCTTCAAGAGCCTCGGCAAAGAAAAGCTGAGCAAACTCCTCGCGAACACCGGGGCGTTGAAGAAACTGCTCGCCTACCACGTGGTGAGCAAGAAGATCACCCCCGACCAACTGCCCCACGGCACCTTCACCACGAAGGAGGGATCGACGCTGACCACGTCCGGGTCCGGTACCTCCTTCAAGGTGAACGACACCGCGAGCATCACCTGCGGCAACATCAAGACCGCCAACGGCACGGTCTACATCATCAACGGTGTGCTCACACCGCCCCACTGAGCCTCGGCCGGCACCACCCACGGAGGCCGGACTCCCCGAACGGGCTCGACCTCCGACACGGCCGGAGCACATCGGTCCCGAGCCCCACCACCGACGGTGGTGGGGCTCCACCGTTCCCAGTCCTCGGCAGGAGCCTTCGACGCCCGCGCCACCAGCCGGGTACGGGTGCCGACCAGATCGCGCACCGATGGCACCGATGAGTTTTCCGCGCCGCACCGGTCCATACGCCGGACACCCACGGACGGAAGGCCGGCCATGCGCAAACTGATCTACGGAATGAACCTGACCCTGGACGGCTATATCGCCGCGGTGGGCGACGACATCGGCTGGAGCGGACCGCCGAGCGAGGAGCTGTTCCAGTGGTGGCTCGACCACGAGCAGGCGAACAGCCTGTCGCTGTACGGGCGCAAGCTGTGGGAGACGATGAGCTCCTACTGGCCGACCGGCGACCAGCGGCCCGACGCCACTCCGGCGGAGATCGCGTTCGCGCGGAACTGGCGGGACACACCGAAGGTGGTGTTCTCCTCGACGATCGGCAAGGCCGACTGGAACACCCGTCTGGTCACCGGAGACGCGGCCACCGAGATCGCCCGGCTCAAGGCCGAGGACGGCGGCCCGATGAATATCGGCGGTGCGACACTCGCCGGGGCGGCCATGCGCGCCGGACTGATCGACGAGTACGTGATCGTCGCCCATCCGGTCCTGGTGGGCAGGGGTACACCGTTCTTCACCGCGCTGGACGGCTGGGTGCACCTGAACCTGGTGGAGACGCGGACGTTTACCGGCGGCGTGGTCCTGTCCAGGTACGAGACGAGGCGCTGAGCAGCGGCACCGGCGCGCCGGTCGTACGACGGGTCGCGGGCGCGCGTCGAACATGGTCGGCCCGTCGCGTCGCCCAGCCCGCCCGCTCGCCGCGGCGGCCTTCCTCCTCGCCCCGCCGTGTGATTCGACGGTTCTACGGGAACGTGACGCCGGTCAGTTCCTCGGAGACCGTCCACAGCCGCCGGGCCGTCACCGGGTCGCTGGCCGCCGCGGTACGGCCCACCAGGGCCGGGGCGCCGCGCAGCTCGCCCCGGCCGCTCGGGCCGACGAAGCTCGCGCCCGGGAGGTCCTGGACGGCGGCGTACAGGGTCGGCAGCGCGCCCGCCCTGCTGTCCTGGCCGACCATGCGCACGACGGTGCGGGTCAGCGCGTTGCCGTCGTGGCGCTGGATGTCCGTAGTGGCCCAGCCGGGATGGGCGGCCAGCGAGCGCACGGCTGAGTGCGCGGCGGCGAGGCGGCGCTGGAGTTCCAGGGTGAAGAGCAGATTGGCCAGCTTGGACTGGCTGTACGCCTTCACCGGGTCGTACTCGCCGGCCAGGTTGAGGTTGTCGAAGTGGATGCGCGGGGTGCCCGGCCTCTTGTGCGCATCGGACGACACGGTCACCACACGGTCGGTGATGTGCGGCAGCAGCAGATTGGTCAGGGCGAAGTGGCCCAGATGGTTGGTTCCCAACTGCGTTTCGAAGCCGTCCTTGGTGCGGGACTCCGGGGTGCTCTTGACGCCGGCGTTGTTGACGAGCAGGTCCAGATCACCCTTCCACGCGGTGGCGAACTCGCGTACGGAGGCGAGGTCGGCCAGGTCGAGGCGGCGTACCTCCACGCTACCGGCGACGCTCTTGGCGGCGGCCTCGCCGCGTCCGGGGTCCCGTACCGCGAGCACCACATGGGCCCCCGCGGCGGCCAGCGCCTCCACGGTGGCGATGCCGATACCGCTGTTGCCGCCGGTGACGACTGCGGTGCGACCGCTCTGGTCCGGGATATCGGTGATCTTCCACTCGCCGGGTGCGGTGCTGGGTGCGGTGGTCATGGCGGGGCTCCTCCGTCTCATGGGCCGGCGGCTGCCGGCCCGGCAGGATTTTTACAGCGTAATGCATTTTTACCGCGTGATGTAAAAATGCAGCCCGCCGCTATGCTGATGTCATGGACAGTGGTGCGACGGGGGACGGCCTGCGCGAACGCGGCAAGGCCAAGCGGCGGGCCGCGATCACGCGCGCGGCCTTCGAACTCTTCGCCGCGCAGGGGTACGACGCCACGACCATCGCGGAGATCGCCGCGTTGGCCGAGGTGTCCCCGCGCACGGTGACGCTCTACTTCCGCTCCAAGCAGGACATCGCCTTCGCGGACTTCGACGCCTCGGCGCTGCGGCTGACCGAGACGCTGCGCGACCGCGCCGCCGGGGAGAGCGTCGTCCACGCCCTGGAGGGCTGGCTGCGCGCGGGGACGGCCTGCCACGACGAGACCCGCGAACTCGAACTGCGCATGTTCGAGGCCAACCCGGAACTGCGGGCGGTGCGCGCCGCGCGGATGGCGGCGGCCATGGAGGAGGGGGCCCGCGTCATCGCCGAGGCCACCGGCCGGGCCCCGGACGGGATCGCCTCCCGCCTCGTCGCCACCGCCGCCGCGGCGATGGTCACCGAGATCTTCCAGTCCCCGGACGGAACCGAGCGCGACCAGGCCGTCGGCGTGGCCATGGCCTTCCTCACCGCCGGCATCGAGGCCGTGGCCGCGCCCGCACCGCGCTGACCCGCCGCCCCGCCGCCCCGCCGCCCGGACATACGGCGAAGAGGGCGCCTGGAAGAAGCGCGGCTCCTTCTGCGCGTACGACATCAGAAGATTCCTCGTCTGCTGGTGGTGCAGGCAGCACTGACTTCTGAACTGACTTCTGATCGGTGAGGATGTGCGGCCGAGCGAAGGGCCACTCCGCCACCGCACGGACCTTGCCGAGCCCCGGGCGCCACGGCCGACGGCACCGGTCCGATCGTGTCATCGATCAGCGCAGGCGGAGGAGGGCTCCTGGTAGGAATGACGGGCGGCCCGGTACTGCGCGGGTGAGCATCCGTGAAGTCGGGCAAAGGCCGAACTCAGGGCGGACGGGGAGCTGTAGCCGAGGTCCGCGGCGATCTCCGCCACGCGGTGGTCGCCGGTGCGGAGCCGGTGAGCGGCGACGCGCACCCGCCAACGGGAGACGTACTCGGCGGGCGGGAGGCCGACTTGGTCGTGGAAGCGTTCGGCGAACACGCTGCGGGACATCCGGGCCTGCCGGGCGAGGCCGGCGACGGTCCACTTGCGTGCCGGATCTTCGTGCACCGCCTGAAGGGACCGCCCGATCATCGGGTCGGCCAGGGCTGCCAGCCAGTCGCGGCCGGTTCTCTTCCTGCCGGTCCGGTAGACGGTCCGCACGGCGTGGAGGAACAGGACGTGTGCGAGGTGGCGGCGCATCGCGGTGCCGCCGGGCTGGTCGACCGCCGACTCTCCGTTGAGCAGTTCGAGGATCGGACCGATCGCTCTGGCGCCCTCGTCGTGTGCCGAGATCCGGGTCAGCGTGGGCAGGGAGGCAAGCAGCAGTTCGGTGGCGTCGCTGTGGAGGGTGAGGCTGCCGCTGACGATGACGCTGGGCCTGGCGGGTCCGCTGTCGGTGTCGGCCTCCGGTGCGTAGTGCACGGTGCTGGACCAGGGGCCGGGCAGCGCCTGCTCCTGGGGGAGGGGAGGGACGCCCGGGGAGGAGGAGACCGTGAACTTCGGGCCGCCCGCGAGCAGCCAGCACTCACCGGCCGACAGTTGCGTGGCGCCGGTTTCAGCGGCGTCGATCCAGCAGGTGCCGGACAGTACGGCCCCGACCTTGATCTCGTCGTGCCGGTCGAAGGAGAGTGCCCAGCGGCCGGCCGCTTCGAACCGTGTCGAGGAGGTCAAAGCCAGCTCGAATACGTCGAGTGCGTCGGACAACGGATCCATGCTCGGACGATACTGCAATTTTCTCGGACGCTACTGCATGGATCGTCCGGCCGGGCGGTCGTAGCGTCGAACACGAACCAGGAGAGCATGATCAGAACGGAGCAACCTTCATGGCAATGACGCCCGCCGTCGATATTTCGCTGCGGCACCCGGATCGCCTGTACATCGGCGGCCGGTGGGCCAAGCCGTCCGGCGACGCCATGTTCGATGTCATCACCCCAGCGACCGAGGAGGTGGGATTCCGGGTCGCCGAGGCGAGTGAGGCGGATGTCGCCGCTGCGGTCACGGCGGCGCGCTCGGCGTTCGACCAGGGCCCGTGGCCGCGTATGACACAAGCCGAGCGCGCCGACTGTCTGCGGCGGATCGCCGATGGCCTCGACCGGCGCACCGACGACCTCGCGTCCCTCGCACCCCGGGAATCCGGTGTGATCAGGGCCCTCGCCCACCAGTCTGCCTCGATGCTCGGCCCGGTCTTCCGGTCCTTCGCCGACATGGCGGACACCTTTCCCTTTGTGGAACGGCACGTCCCGGGACCGACCGGTGGCGGCGGTACCGGGCTGCTCGTCCAGGAGCCGGTCGGCGTGGTCGCCGCGATCGTTCCGTGGAACGGCCCCGCGGTGATCGGTGCCTACAAGACAGGTCCGGCGCTGCTGGCCGGCTGCACCGTCGTCCTGAAGATGCCCCCGGAGGCCCCCAGCGCGGGCTACGTACTCGCCGAGGTCGCCGAGGAGGCAGGACTGCCGGCCGGTGTGCTCAACATCGTGACCGCGGACCGCGACGCGTCCGCCGCCCTCGTCCGGGACCCCCGCGTCGACAAGGTGAGTTTCACCGGCTCGAACGCCACTGGAATCGGCATCGCGACCGTCTGCGCTTCCCGGCTGGCGCGCGTCACCCTGGAACTCGGCGGGAAGTCGGCCGCGCTGATCCTCGACGACTACGACTTGGAGAAAGCGGCCCGCACCGTCGCCGCCTCGACCCGCCACCTGAGCGGCCAGGTCTGCTACGCCACCACCCGGCTGATCGTTGACCGCCACCGGCATGACGCCTTCGTGGACGCACTCGTCGGCGCTTTCGGCTCGACCAGGGTCGGTGACCCGCTCGACCCTGCCACCGAAATGGGACCCGTCATCTCCGCACGCCAGCGCGACCGCATCGAAGGCTACCTGGCCAAGGGGCGCGCCGACGGTGCCCGGCTGGCCACCGGAGGCGGCCGTCCGGCCCACCTCGACCGGGGCTTTTACATCGAGCCGACCGTGTTCGCGGATGTCGACAACCAGTCGGTGATCGCGCAGGAGGAAATCTTCGGGCCGGTCCTCACCGTCATCGCCGCGGACGGAGAGGACGAGGCCATCGCCAAGGCGAACGACACCGTCTACGGCCTCAACGCCTCGGTGTACACCGACGACGTGGAGCGGGCCTACGCCATCGCCCGCAGGCTGCGCTCCGGAACGGTGGGCCACAACGGCCCCCGCACCGACGGGACGATCGGCTTCGGCGGCGTCAAGCAGTCGGGCATCGGACGCGAGGGCGGAACGGAGGGACTGCGGGCCTACCTGGAGCCGAAGACGGTCCTGCTGGATGCCGCGCCACGGAAGTTCGGCTGAGCTCGCGCTCCTGAGGGTGTCACCTACCGGATGCGGCCCTCAGGAGCGCTGTTCGTACCCTCTGGTGCGAGGCCGAGTGCAATGTCGCCGATCATGTCTTCTTGGCCGCCGACCAGGCCGCGTCGGCCGGCTTCGACGAGGATGGCGCGCGTGTCGACGTTGTAGCGGTGTGCCGCTGTCTCGGCGTGGCGGAGAAAGCTGGAGTAGACGCCGGCGTAGCCGAGGGTGAGGGTTTCCCGGTCGACGCGGACCTCGCGGTCCTGGAGGGGGCGGACGAGGTCGTCGGCGGCGTCCATGAGGGGGAAGAGGTCGCAGCCGTGTTCCCAGCCCATGAGGTCGGCGACGGCGATGAAGGCTTCGAGGGGGCAGTTTCCGGCTCCGGCGCCTTGTCCGGCGAGGGAGGCGTCGATGCGTCGGGCTCCGTTCTCGGCGGCGATCACGGAGTTGGCGACGCCGAGGCCGAGGCCGAGGTTGTGGTGGGCGTGGATGCCGATGCCGGTGGAGGGGGCCAGGGTGTCGCGGTAGGCGCGGACGCGGTCGCGGACATCGTTCATGGTCAGGCGCCCGCCGGAATCGGTGACGTACACGGCGTGGGCGCCGTAGGACTCCATGAGTTTGGCCTGCCGGGCGAGTTCGGCGGGTTCGGCCATGTGGGACATCATGAGGAATCCGGCGACGTCCATGCCGAGTTCGCGGGCGGTGGTGATGTGCTGGGCGGAAATGTCGGCCTCGGTACAGTGAGTCGCCACGCGTACGGAGCGGATGCCGAGCGCGTGGGCTTGCTTCAGGTCGTGGAGGGTGCCGATGCCCGGGAGCAGCAGTGTGGTGGGGATGGCGTGGGTGAGGGTGTCGCAGACGGCTTCGATCCATTCCCAGTCGGTGTGGGTGCCGACGCCGTAGGTGATGCTGGAGCCTGCCAGGCCGTCGCCGTGGGCGATCTCGCCGGTGGGCGCCGGCCGAGGTGGCGTCGAAGACGATCTCCGCGTCGGCGAATTCGTCCATGGCGACGAGGCCGTCCACACCGTTGTGGGTGGTGGCGATCTTCAGGCGGCGGGCTCGGGCCAGGCCGTCGGAGTCCGGGTCGATTCCCGCCATGGCGATGATCTTCAGGGATGAGGACAGGCGTAGGATTTTGATGATCAGGTCGGTGCCGATGTTGCCCGATCCGATGACGGCGACGTTCGTGGTCATGCTGCGGCTCCTGGTGCGGCGGGGGCGAAAGCGGTGCTGACGGTGCCGAGCCCGTCGATGCGGGCGGTGAACTGGTCCCCGGGCGCTGCGGCGGCCATGGGGCCGAGGGCTCCGGTCAGGACAATGTCGCCGGCGCGCAGGGGTTCGCCGAGGCGGGCGAGGGTGGAGGCGAGCCAGAGGGCGGCGGTGAGCGGGCTGCCGAGGCAGTCGGCGCCGGTGCCCTGGGAGACGGTCCCGCCGTTCCTGGTGAGGGTCATCGTCACCGCGCGCAGGTCGACCCGGTCCAGGGGAACCGGTGTGCCGCCCAGGACGTACAGGCCGCTGGAGGCGTTGTCGGCGACGGTGTCGACGATGGTGATGTCCCAGTCGGCGATGCGGCTGTCGACGATCTCCAGAGCGGGCAGGGCGAAGGCTGTGGCCCGCAGCAGGTCCGCGACGGTCGGATCATGGTGGGGGAGGTCCGTGCCCAGGACGAGGGCTGCTTCTGCCTCGACCTTCGGCTGGAGGAGGCGCCCGGCGGGCACGGGCTGTCCCTCGGGGACGGCCATGTCGGCGAAGAGGACACCGAAGTCGGGCTGGTCGACTCCGAGCTGGTGCTGGACCGCGGGTGAGGTGAGGCCGATCTTCCGTCCGACCGGCCGCCGGCCTGTGGCGAGGGCCCGTTCGGTGTGCAGTTGCTGTACGGCGTAGGCCGCGTCGATGTCTCCCGCGTCCAGGAGCGGGCGGATCGGCGGGCACGGTCTCGCGCTGCGGGCGGCTTCGGCCAGGAGGTCTGCTGCTGCGGTCACAGGGCCGGTGGGTTCGCGGGTCTTCACGCCCGGCCCCCGGATGGTGTGGTGTGCGGGTGTGGTGCGGGCATGCGGAGACCTCCGGGAGGGGCGTGACTGCGCGGCGGCGGTGGGCGGTGTTTCGCTGTCCTGCCGGTCAGTCGTCGGGGATGCCGGTGCCGCTGAGCGCGGGCACGGTGTTTTCGGGGCGCGTCAGGGAGCGGGCTGCCGCCTGGAACTGGGCGAGTTTGGTGACGATGGTCTGGCCGACGGGCAGGTGCCCCCAGACACTGATGCCCTGGTGGGTGCTGGGTTCCCAGGTGTTCTCGTCGATGACGAGGGGGTTCCAGCCGACCTCCCACTCGAAGCCGGAGGGGGTCCGGGCGTAGTAGGACAGTTCGCGGTCGTTGGTGTGCTGTCCGACGGACAGGGCCATGCCGAAGCCGAGTTCGTGGACGCGCTGGTAGCTGCGGGCGACATCGTCGAGGGTGGCGGCCTGGATGTTGAGGTGCTGGACGCGGGTGCGGACCGGGTCGATGGGCAGGCCGCGTGTGGCGGCCACCGCGATGGAGTGGTGGCGCTCGTCGACGCGCAGGAAGCGGATCTTGAGTGTGACTCCGCAGATGGTCTCGTCGATGTAGTCGGTCAGCCGGGCGTCGAAGACGGTGTTGAAGTAGCCGCGGATCCTCGCCGGTCTGGTGGAGGTCAGGGCGACGTGGCCCATGCCGGAATCGCCGGTGACGAAGCCGGAGGCGAGCATCCGCAGCGGCTCCGCGGATACCCGCGGGGTGGTGTAGATCTCCTGCGTGATGCCCTTGGGGCCCGGGAAGCGCAGCAGGCGCTCCACGCCCCGCAGGGCGGCCTCCTCGTCCGACCCGGCGACAAGGGGTACGCCGTGGGCGCGGATACGGGCTTCGATCTGTTCGAATGCGGTGTGGTCGTCGATGTGCCAGCCGGTGGTGACGACGTCCTCGGCGGGCCCACGGCGCAGCAGGAAGCGGCACTCCTGGCCGTCGAGGCGAAAGCGCATGACGTCACGGGAGAGGGCGTCGTGGTGCATGCCGATGGCTTCGGTGCCGAAGCGCCGCCAGTCGGCGAAGCGGTTCGTCTCGATGACGATGTACCCGAGGTGGACCGCGCCGAAGACCGAGGCGGTGGTGGTCATCGGTGGCCTCCGAGGAAATCGGCGCACATGCGGTTGAACAGCGCGGCGCGTTCGAACTGCACCCAGTGGCCGGTGTTGGCGGCCACATACAGGTCGCAGTCGGGCATGCGGGCGGCCAGCATCCGGCCGCCGGAGGGCCGGTTCACCCTGTCTGCGGCCCCCCACATCACGAGCGTCGGAACCGGCAGCCGCTTCAGACGCGGGTCGCGGGTGAAGTCCATCCGCCACACGGTGCGCGCCGCTCCCGGCCCTGACGGGCGGGTCAGCGGTGGTGCGGCGATGACATCGGGGTCGATGCTGGCCCTGTACCGCTCCTCGATCGCGGAGTCCGGGACTTCGGCGGCGTTGAAGACAAGGTAGTTGCGGATGAACTTCTCCAGCTTCAGCCGGGACGGACCCTCGCCCTTGTAGTAGTCGAGCAGGCTGTTGAGGCCCGGGGCGGGCAGGGCCCTGGTGGTGCCGATGCCGCCGGGTCCCATCAGGACCATGCGGTCGACACGGCCGGGGGTGTCCAGGGCCAGGCGCAGCGCGCAGGAGGCGCCGTAGGAGTTGCCGACCAGGTGGGCCTTGTCCAGGCCGAGTCCGTCGAGCAGGCCGCGGATGTGGCCGGCGAGGTAGCCGAAGGGGTCGGAGCCGTCGATGCCTTTGGTGCTGCGGCCGTAGCCGGGCAGGTCCGGGACGATGACCCGGTACTCCTTGGCCAGCGCGCCGATGTTGCGGACATAGTTGGACACGCCGGAGGCGCCCGGGCCGCCGCCGTGCAGCAGCAACAGCGCCGGACCGTCACCCGTTTCGGCGACGAAGATCTTCTTCCCGTTCACGTCGTACGTCGTTTCCTGCATCACCGGCAGGGCGGGGGGTGTGGTCATGTCGTTCCTCGATCAAGCGCTGATGGCGGCCGGGCTGGACGCCCCGGCAGGGGTGAAACCGGCAGGTGGGGGAGGAAGGAGGGCACCGGCCGGTGCGGCGGCGTAGACATAGCTGTCGGGGCGCAGGACGAGTACGGCCGCGCGGTGCCGGCCCATCCACCGCGACAGGATCCCCTCGGTGTCGACAACCGTGCCGGCGGCCGGACGGCTGTCCGCCGGCGTGACGGTCAGGTGCGGCACTCCGAGGCGGTCCCAGGCGGGCTGAGGCGCGGCCGAACGGGTGCGCAGCACCATCCAGCCTCCCCCGAGCGCGTCGTCCAGGAGGACGCGGGCGCCGTCCGCGCCGATGGCGTGGGGCTGGGGAATCTGGTGACCCGACGCCTTGGTCCGCGCAGCGGCCCGGAACCCAGTGCCGTACCGGGCCACGGGAATCCAGTGGGCGTCCTGCAAGCGGTCCGCGAGTCCCGGCAGCCGGTTCAGCACACGGCCGGCCGTGTTCCGCGCCGCTGCCACCGCGGGGCGGCGTTCGGTGATGATCCGCCCGACCAGCACCGCCCGTCTCGTCACCTCCTTCACATGCGGTTTGCGCTCGGCTTCGTAGCTGTCGAGCAGGCTTTCGGGCAGGTGCCCGCGCAGGACGGCGTCGAGCTTCCAGCAGAGGTTGGCCACATCCCGCACCCCTGCGGCCATGCCCTGGCCGATCCACGGCGGCATCGCGTGGGCGGCGTCGCCGGCCAGAAAGACGCGGCCGGCCCGGAACCGGGTCGCGAAACGGACGTGATGGCTGTAGACGGTGGCCCGCGCCATCTCGACCTGGTCCGGAGCGATCCCGTAGCGGGCGATCAGCCGGTACACGGCCGCTTCGGTCGTCAGCTCCTTCTCGTCGTCACCGGGCAGCAGGGGAAACTCCCAGCGGTGGTGGCCCAGCGGGGTGGGGCAGTCCACGGCGGGCCGGGCCGGGTCGCAGTGGAAGCGCAGCTTGTCGTGCTCGGGCCAGGGCCGGAGCATCTTCGTGTCGATGACCACCCACCGGTCCCCGTACGTACGGCCCTCGTAGCCGATGTTCAGTTGGGCGCGGGTGAGACTCGAACCGCCGTCGGCCGCGATCACGTAGGAAGCGCGCAGCCGCCGTACGGAGTCGTCCGCCGTACCGGCCACGGTCAGCTCCACCCCACCGGCGTCCTGGCGCACCCGCAGACACTCGTGGCGCAGCAGGATCTCCACGTTCGGGTAACGCTCCACCCCGTCGCGCAGGACCTGCTCCATGGCCGGCTGGTAGATGAACATCTGCGGCGGATGCCCGTGGCCGCGCGGGGCGGGACGGGCGTCGATGAACGAGCGCCCGGCCGCGTCCACGAACGCCACGGGCCGCTCGGTCAGCATGTCCTGCTTGAGCCGCTCGGCCAGCCCCGCCCGCTGCCAGATCCGCATCACCTCCTCGTCCGTGGAGATGGCGCGGGCCCGGGTGAAGATCTCGCCGTCGCGCTCCATGACGATGACCTTCAGCCCCATCGCGCCCAGCAGATTCGCGGCCGTCACGCCCGTGGGCCCGTAGCCGATCACCGCCACGTCGTACGGCTCGCTCCCGGCGCTGTTCTGGCTGTCGTCCCTCACCGGCCACCTCGCTGTCGTCCCGGACCCGCATACTTCATATAGCGATCACTACAATTGGAATGACTGCTACATTAAGAGGGTGGAAGACTCGCGGTCAAGGTGTCGCGCAGGGCGCACCGCACCAGGAGGGAAGACATGCCGAAAGCGGCAGGGGTACGGAAGAAGCGGGCCAACGGGGTGGAGTCGCGGCAGCGCATCCTTGACGCCGCCGCGCGGATCGCGGGCGAACGCGGCTACGAAGGCACCTCGATCGCTGCGGTCAGCGCCGCCTGCGGACTGCCCGCCAGCTCGATCTACTGGCACTTCAAGGACAAGGACGACCTGATCGCCGCGGTGATCGAGCGCAGCTTCGACACCTGGCTGGCCACCGTGAGCCTGCCACCCGAGGAAACAGGCACCGTCCTGGAACGGATCACCACCATGGCGGCCGGCTTGGCGAAATCCCTGATGGATGCCCCCGACTTCCTGCGGCTCGGCCTCATGCTCGCCCTGGAGCGGCGTCCCGCCGAGCCTCGCGGCCGGGCCGTCTTCCTCCAGGTCCGCGACACAGCCCGTGCCAGGATCGCCGAGGTGCTACCCGAACTGTTCCCCGCCCTGGACGACCACGCCGTGCGGACACTGACGAGCTACACGATGGCCGGCGCCGACGGACTGTTCGTGCAACGGGAGATCACCGGTGACACCGTCGACCTGGTCCCCCTGTTCGAACTGCATGCCCAGCTCGTCCACGAAGCGGCCCGCCGGATGGCCGACCGGAGCACCTGACCCACCCGGCCGCCTGGCAACGGGCCGGCCACCCGGCACCTGGGACAGTCCCGTGTCCCCTTCCGCGCAGCAGATCCCGTAGCAACCACCCGCTGGTAAGACTCCGATCAACGGACGAGGCAGACCACGTGACAGACCCGGAACCCCAGCGCATCGACGTCCACCAGCACGCCCTGCCGGACTTCTACCGGGAAGCACTCACCAGAGCGGCAGTCACCCAGGCCGGCGGACGGGCCCTTCCCGACTGGACTCCCGCCGCCGCCCTGAACACGATGGACCTGCTGAACGTCCGCACCGCCGTCCTGTCCGTCTCCACACCGGGCACGAGCTTCCTCGACGCGCCCGACGAAGCCACCGCGCTGGCACAGCGACTGAACGACCACCTCGCCACCGTCGCCACCGAGCACCCAGGCCGCTTCGGCTACTTCGCCACTCTCCCCATGCCCGATCCCTCCGCCTCCACGGCCGAAGCCGTCCGCGCACTGGACACCCTCGGCGCGCACGGCGTCATCCTGCTCGCCAACAACCAGGGCACCTACCTCGGCACCCCCGGCCAGGAGCCCCTGTGGCAGGCCCTCGACGAGCGCGGTGCGGTGGTGTTCGTCCACCCCGCCGAACTCCCCGCCCCTCCGGTCGACGGAGTGCCCTCTTTCGCCGCCGACTTTCTCCTCGACACCACCCGGGCCGCCTACCTCCTGGTCCGCAACGGAATCATTCGCCGCCACCCCCGCATCAAGTTCATCCTCGGCCACGCCGGAGGCTTCCTCCCCTACGCCAGCCACCGCATGGCCGTCACCCTCGCCAACGACACCCGCCGAAGCCCCCTGGACGTCCTTGACGACTTCCGGACCTTCTACTTCGACACCGCCCTGTCCTCCAGCCCGGCAGCCCTGCCCACCCTCCTCGCCTTCGCCCGCCCCGAACGCATCCTGTTCGGCAGCGACTGGCCCTTCGCACCAGCCCGCGCCGGGCAGTACTTCACCAGCGGCCTCGACAGCAACGTCGGCACCAGCATGCTGACAGCCGTCAACCGCACCAACGCCGAAGCCCTTTTCCCCCGCCTCGCCACCGCCGCACCACGGCCATTCCACGTCCCCCCGGCTCCGGTCCGCCTGCGCCAGGCAGCCCGACGCACCGCCGCACGTCTGATCTTCGAACTCCTCCAGCCGGGCACCAACTGAACGGAGACGGGTTCCCCCCCCACGGAACACGCCGCGATCGCAGCCCTTGGGGTGACCGTGCCGGCCTGTACGGCCTAGAAGAAGCCCAGCTTCTTCGGCGAGTACGACACCAGAAGATTCTTCGTCTGCTGGTGGTACACGGCTTGCATGGCGCTGACCAGCGCGAATGTGACGGCTGATGTGGATCTGGTGGTCTCTGGCCCGCATATGGTCCGGATCTTGGTTGTCGGTTGAGCGAGACCTCGACTGGGTTGGGTAGGGCCAACGGCACTGTTCGTAGCCGCAGAGTCTGGAGGGTTTGGCGAGGCGGTTTCTGATGGGTCGGCTCCCATTTGTCTGCGCCCGCAACGCACATACCGTGGCCGTTGGCACCCGGCGGGGAGAGCTGCGAGCGCTGTCTTGAATCCGCGTGGATCGTCGTCGACCAGAACGCCTCGTCCGGCACTCGGCAGGCAACAAGGACATCGGCATCATGCTGCTCCTGGTCGGTAACCGAACGCGACGAAACCGAACTGGACAAACGCCGTGTAAGTCGGCGCCCTGACAACGCCTAACACAATGAGGTGTATCTGTCCTGACCGCCGTGTCCGGGGCGGCAGTTGAGCGTTCGGCTCGGTATGGGGATGTCGCCCTGGATCGTGTCGGATGAGCTGTGGGACCGTCTGGAGCCGCTGCTGCCATATCGTGAGCGCAGGTTCCGATACCCCGGCCGCAAGCCGCTGCCGGACCGGGAGGTACTGTGCGGGATCCTGTACGTGCCGCACACCGGGATCCAGTGGGAGTACCTGCCGAAGGAGCTGGGCTTCGGTTCGGGCATGACCTGCTGGCGCCGCCTTCGGGACTGAAACGAGGCCGGCGTCTGGCAGCGGCTCCACGAGGTCCTGCGCGCCGAACTGAACGCAGCCTTGCGGCTGGACCGGTCCCGCTGCGTGGTCGACTCATCCCACGTCAGAGTGCTACAAGGGGGATCCACACGGGCCCCTCGCCGGTCGACCGGGGCCGGGCCGGCTTGAAACACCACCTCATCACTCACCGACAACTCAACTTATTGTGTTAGCCGTTGTAAGCCTGTGCAGCCCCAGGCGAATCCCAGCCGCAGCTGCAGGTCGGCAAGTTGCGTGAACCACCCAAGAGGAGGCAGAGGCAGCACTTCAGAGCAAAGTCATGGGTGAGAAATTGGGGACGTCTGGCGCTCTGAATCGTCGCACCCACACGAGGCGTGAAGCAGTTGTGCCGAAGCCGTTCATTCGGAAATCGGAGCGGCGTCATCCTTACGTCCAGCCTGGTCCTCCTCCTCAAAGAGGGTACGGGCACGCGGTCTCGTGCAGTGGCACCAGGCCGAAGTGACAGCGTCGGCACGGTGCTCCGGGGCCCTCTGTCGGGCGAGTCTGGTGATCTACCCGACCCCAGACCTGGAGATCCGTTTCCCTTGGCTACCTTCGTTTACTGGATGGGGGCCGTACCGCCTTCCAGCGACGCTGGCTCGTCGTGCCGTTGTGGGTCGTGCTGCTCGGTGCCGTCGGCCTCGGCGCCGCCAAGGCCCCGGCTGCTTGCGACGACGGCACGTCCTTCATGCCGGGCATCGAGGCGCAAAAGGCCTTCGACCTGATCGGTGACCGTTTCCCCGGCACGGACGCCAACGGCGCCAGTGCACGCATCGTGTTCGTCGCGCCCGGTAACCAGAAGGTGACCGGGCCAGGCAACCGCGCCGCCGTTGACGCGCTCGTGGCGAAAGCCGTAGCCCGGCCAGAGGTCGCCAATGCCGTGAGCCCGTTCACGGCAGGCGCTGTGAGCAAGGACGGCTCCACCGCCTACGCGACAGTGAGCTTCAGGGAGGCAGCCGGCGATCTCCCTGACGCGGGCAAGGCCGCACTGGAGCGGGCTGTCGACGAGGCCCGTGCCTCCGGTCTCACGGTCGAGGTCGGCGGAAACGCCCTCGCGGAGCAGCCTGCGGCGGGCGGTTCCACCGAGGCCATCGGTATCGCCCTCGCTGCCGTCGTCCTGCTGGTCACCTTCGGATCCCCCGTGGCGGCCGGGCTCCCTCTGCTCACCGCCGTCGTCGGTGTCGGGATCAGCATGGCGTCCATCCTGGCTCTGGGGAGTGTCTTCGGCCTGTCCCTGACCACTGGGACGCTGGCCACGATGCTGGGCTGGCGGTTGGAACGACTACGCGCTGTTCGTGGTCTCCCGCTACCGGGAGGAACGCGCCAACGCTCATGGGCCTCAGGAGGCTGCCGGTCTTGCCGCCGGTACAGCCGGTTCGGCCGTCGTGTTCGCGGGCCTGACCGTCGTTACTGACTTCGGCTCGGCAGGGTGATCTTTGCCGATGTGCCTGATGGGCCAGGGGCGCGGGCTGTATTTCGTGCTGTGTGAGATATGCGGATGGGGGCGGGCTGACCTCTGCGGGGCGGCGGCGTCGGGAAACCGAACGGCGGCAGGCGGCCGGGCTGTTCGAGCAGAAGATCAAGCCGCTGGAGGTCGCCCAGCGGCTCCGAGTGAGCCGGAAGTCGGCCTGCCAGTGGCACCAGCTGTGGCGGGACGGCGGGATCGCGGCCCTGGTCTCGCGCGGGCCGAGCGGATCACGGTGTCGTCTGTCTCAGCGCTGTCTGGAGAAGCTCGCCGCGTATCTGGAGGAGGAGCCGGCCGTGCACGGCTGGGTGGAGGATCAGGTGTGGACCGCTGCGCGGGTGGCGACGCTGATCGGCCGGAAGTTCCACGTCTCCTACAGCGTCTCCCGCGCCACCCGGCTGATGCACCGGCTCGGGTTTTCCCTACAGGTCCCCGTGCGGCGGGTCGCCGAGCGCGACGAGGAGGCGGTGAAGGTGTGGAAGGAGGCGACCTGGGCGGAGGTAAAAGGGCCCGGGCGGCCTGCGGGGGCTACATCTGCTTCGAAGACGAAGCAGACTTCACCCGCCGACCGCCCCGAGGCCGTACCTGGGGGCGACGCGGACACACCCCGGTCGTGACGGTGAGTGGACGCCGCTCGGGGCGGCTGTCGGTGGCTGGGCTGATTGCGATGCGGCCCGGCTCACGGACCCGGCTGTGCCATCGGCTGATCGCCCACCCCGTGGGCAGGGCAAGCGCCGCAGTATGGGCGAGCGCGACTTCATGGCTCTGGTCCACGGCACTCACCAGCTCATCAAGGCACCGATGGTGTTGGTCTGGGACCGGCTCAACACCCATGTCTCCCGAACGATGCGAGAGTTGATCGACACACGGAAGGCTGACGGTGTTCCTGCTGCCCGCCTACTCGCCCGACCTGAACCCGGTCGAGGGTGTGTGGGCCCACGTCAAGCGCAGCCTGGCCAACCTCGCCGTAGTCGCCCTGGACCGCTTGGAGGCACTCGTCCGCAACCGGCTCAAACGACTCGAGTACCGGCCCGAAATTCTCGACGGCTTCATAGCCGGCACCGGCCTCGCCCTCGGCAACCCGACCTCACCCTGACGAGCCGAAGTCAGTATCGCGCTGGCGGGCCTGTCGGTGGTCGGTCTGCCGATGCTGACCAAGATGGTTCTGTTTGTAAGCACTTCTTTGGTGGTCTGGACCAAGTTGTGGCTCTGTCGCTGATTTGGGGGTTGGCGGCTAGTTGATCAAGGTGACAGGAGGATTCGGCGTCGCAGGAGGCCGAAGTTGGCCCGGCCGTACATCTGTCTCTTCAGCAGCTTGATCCTGGTGACGTTGCCCTCAACCGCTCCCGGGGGGAAGGTGGTGGTCGGGGCGGCGAGTGCAACTGCTCGGTCGTGCCGTATGCCGACGGCCGGCGTGCGGAGTTCTCGCTGTCCTGCCCCCGGCTGCCCGAGCCCCCGGACTACCCCGCATTCTCGCCGTCTTCAACCACGCGACCGGGCCGCTACGGGCCAAGGACGTCTGCGAAGCCCTCGGCCACGAACTGCGGCCGAAGAACGTCGAAGGCACCCGCGCCAAACTGAAACGCCTGGTCACACTCGGGATCCTCACCGAGGCCGACACCGGCAACTTCTCCAGGAGGCAGATGCCGACAGGACCTCCACCAGCGTCCTTGCTGCCATCTCACCCAGAAACGGATATCACCTTACGAACCGCCCACTCGGCTGCTGGAGGCCCGGGAACCCCGGCTCCGCCTCAAGTTCCCGGGACCCGGTCGAGGTCGGCGTCGGCGGGGGAGGCCCATGACGGTTCCCAGGCCAACAGGCTGCATTCATCGCTTCCGAGGTCGACATCGACGACATGACGGAAGCCGGCGGACTCCGCTTCGGCGATGAACGCGCGGTCGGCGGCGGGCCGAGACAGTACGAGGCGAGGACATCGGGGATCCGCGTGGCCGAGCGCAGCGGTCAGCGCAACCAGCAGGCTCGGCAGCATGTCCTCGGTACAAGCACGTACTTGCACCTCGACGTCGTGCAGGCCGACCGGATAGGCGTCGCGCAGCCGGCCGACAGCGCAGCGCTCAAAGAGGATCTCTGCGGACCCTCCCTTGCCCTGCAGCCGAAGATCCTGGGCATGGCGGCTCCGGGAACTCGCCTCGATGCACCAGTCACCGGCGAGACCAATGGGAGGTAGGGGCGGAACGGGGAGCACGTCACTCCCCCTGAGCCGCGACCCGGCGGATGACCGGCTTGTCCAGCTTGCCGGAGCCGTTGCGCGGTACGACCTCGACGACCTTCAGCCGCCGCGGCAGTTTGAAGCGGGCAAGGTGGAGGGCCGCATGGTCGCGTACCTCGTCGAGGGTGACACGGGTGCCGGGTGCCACCGACATGACCGCGGCGACGGTCTCGCCCCACTGGGGGTCCGGCACGCCGACCACCGCGACGTCCAGGACACCCGGCATGGTGATCAGGGCGTTCTCGACTTCTGCCGGGTACACGTTCTCCCCACCGCTGATGATCATGTCCTTGAGGCGGTCGACGATGTACAGGTATCCCTCGTCGTCGAGATAGCCGATGTCCCCGGAGTGGAACCAACCCTCGCTGTCGTAGGCGGCTTCGGTGGCCTCGGGGTTGTTCCAGTAGCCGGCGGCCACGTTCGGGCCCCGGACGACGACCTCGCCGCGCGTGTTCGCTGCGGCCGACTCCCGCGTGAGGACGTCCACGACGCGGACCTGGGTGTACGGCATGGGAATGCCTGCCGAGCCGCACTTGTCGAGGGTGCGCTCGGCCGGGAGATGGGTGGCGAACGGCGCGGTCTCGGTCAGTCCCCAGGCCTGCTGGAGCCGAAGACCGTGGTCGGCGTACTGCTGGAGCAGCGACGGCGGCACCGGGGCCCCCGCGACCACGACGGCTCGCAGGGCGGAGAGGTCCTGGTCGAAGAAGCCCGGCACGCGGGCGAGCGCGGCGAACATCTGCGGCACGCCGAACATGGAGTTGATCTTCAGGCGGGCGAGGTCCTCGGCACACTGCTGAGGCTCGAAGGTCCGGCGTACGACGACGGTTCCGCCGCGGGCGAGGGTGCGCAGCGCGAAGCTGTTCAGGGCGCCGATGTGGAACAGCGGTGCCACCGCGTAGGTGAGGTCGCCACGCCGAGTGTCGAGGCGGAGTTCGACGTTGACCGAGTTCCACCAGATGTTGCCGTGGGTGAGCACGACCCCCTTGGGTGTCCCGGTGGTGCCGGAGGTGAACATCAGGATGGCCGGGTCGTCGGTCTTCTTCGCGGCCACGGTCGCCATGGGCTCGGCGGCGGCGATGAGCGCCGCCCAGGGCTTCCAGCCTGTCGCCGGGAGGGCCGGGGCTTCGGGGTCGTCGTCGACGAGCAGGAACCGGGTGAGCGCGGTCTTGCCGCTGCTCCGGTCGACGGCGGCGCGGTGCGCCTCTTCGCAGATGATCGTCGCCGCGCCGCTGCTTTCGAGGACCTGGGCGAGTTCCGGCTCGGCCAGGCGGAAGTTGACGGGCACGAACAGCGCGCCGAGCCGGAAGGCGGCGAGCATGGTGACGAAGAACGCGGTGCTGTTCAGCCCCAGGTAGGCGACCCGGTCTCCGCTGTGGGTGCCGCCGTCGGCGAGCACGGTGGCCAGTCGGGCGGCCTTGTCGTCCAGTTCCCGGTACGTGAGGCTGCCACCGGGATAGTCGAGGACGACGGAGTCCCCGCAATGGCCGGCGTTGCCGGCGACGGCCACGGCGGGGTTCAGGTCGACCCCGAGGCCTGAGTTCTGTGGGTGGGGCGTGGTCACGATGGGCTCCTCATCGAGCTCAGAGGTGGTCGCCGCCTGCGGCGCTGGCGAAACCACGGACCCCGATCCCGCCGTCGACGGAGATCGCCTGACCCGTGATGGGGCCGCTCTGTTCACGTGCGGCCAGGAGGACGTAGGACCCGGTGAAGTCGCGTGGGTCGGTGCTGGAGTCGTGCAGGGGAATGGGCGGAGGCGGAGTGTCGGGGCCCTGTTTCGCGAAGGACGTCGACAGCGAGCGTCCGTCCAGGGAGAGGGCCTCGGGGCCGCGCAGGTCGGTGTTCATGCCTCCGCACGCGACGCCGTTGACGCGGACCTTGGGCGCGAGTTCGTAGGCGAGTTCGCGCATCAAGCCGAGACAGGCGTGCTTGCTGGCGGTGTAGAGAGGTCCGCCGCCGTTGACGTAGAAGGAGGCGTTGGACAGGGTCATGATGATGCTGCCGCGGGTCCTGACCAGTTCGGGCCAGGCGGCTGAGGCCGCGAGAAGGTAACCCTTGACGTTGACGGAGAAGATCTCGTCGAAGGCGGCGTCGAGTTCGTCCGCTGTCAGACGGGTGAGCTGGCGCTGGTAGTCCCATACCCCCGCGTTGGCGACGAGAGTGTCGAGCTTGCCGAAGCGGTCCACGGTGGCCGCGACGGCGTCCCGCAGGGAGGCGGAGTCCCTGACGTCGGCGACGACGGTGTGAAACCGTTCCGGTGTCCCCGAGGCCTCGACCATCCCGTTGAGACGCCTCTCGTTCCGGTCGACGATGGTGACGCAGGCTCCCTCGGCCACGAACCGCTCGGCGACCGCCCGCCCGAGGCCGGAACCGCCTCCGGTGATCAGTGTGCTGTATCCCTCCAGCCAGCCATTGCTCATGAGGTCCCCTCGGCGAGGAAGTCGCCGACGAGCCGCTCGAACTCACGCCGGCGCTCCAACTGCACCCAGTGGCCGCAGCGGCTGAAGACATGGAACTGGACGTCGCGGATCTGCTTGAGCATCAGCTGGGCGCCGTCGAGGGTGATGGTGCGGTCGTCACGGCCCCACAGCAGCAGGGTGGGAGCCTTGATCCTGTGCAGGTCGCGCCAGAGCGGGTCCATGCCGCCGCGGCGGGCGAAGGCGGCGTTGTAGAGGTGGTAGAAGGCGATGTGACTCTCGTCGAGGGAGGCCTCGTAGCGGGCCTTGATCACGTCGGGGCCGAACTGCTTGTGGTCGAAGACCATGGTGCGGATGAACGCGCCCATCTTCTTCTCGCTGGGGCCGGTGCCGTTGTAGTAGCGGAACATCTCCTTCTGGCCCTCGGTCGGGGTGGGGCCGAACGGCAGCCACCCGCCTCCGGGGGCCATCAGCACCAGGCGGGTCACGCGCTCGGGGCGCTGTTGGGCCATGGCGAGGGCGGCGGCGCCGCCGAGGCTGTTGCCGAGGAGGTGGAAGGTGTCCACGCCGAGCAAGTCCAGGGCCTGGAACAGGGCGTCGGTGGTGATCTCGGTGATCGACCTCTCGGCGAGGTCCTGTTCGGTGGGGCGGTAGCTGTCGCCGAAGCCCGGCTGGTCCGGCAGCAGGACCCGGAAGCGCTGTGCGAGTTCGGCCAGGTTCTGGTGGTAGTTGCTGATGCCGGAGGCCCCAGGCCCGCCGCCGTGCAGCATGACGAGCACCGGTCCCTGTCCGGTCTCCGCGACGGCGATCTCCCCGATCGAGGTGCTCACGCGGTGCTGTTCGAGTTCGATGTCGAGGTCGGTGTCGGTCACAGGATTCCCATCGGCAGGGCGGGGCGGGTGGTGGGAGCTCGGTCAGAAGAACGTGGAGATGTTCTTCGCCTGGAGGATGTTCTGGTCCAGCAGGATCGTGCGGCGCGCGACCTTCAGCCCGTCCGGCGTGCGGCGCAGGATGTCGGTGCGGCCGCCGGCGAACACGTTCTCCTCGCGCTCCAGGCGGTTGCGGTAGACCAGGAAGGCGGAGCGCACATGGAGGTCGCTCTCGGTGAAGTCCGGGTCGTCCTCGGGGTCGATGTGCCGAACCAGGACGTTGGTGACCAGGTGCCGCGTGCGGGAGGGCGGGTCCTCGGCCCAGGCCATGCCGGAGTCGAAGCGGCGGATGCGCCAGGCCAGACTCTCCTTGGTCTCGTCGTAGAACGCGGCCTCGCCTCGTGCCGCCACGGACAGCGCCTGCTGGCGGCGCAGCCGGTTGGTGCGGGTCGGCATCCAGTAGTCGAGGTCCTCGGCCAGCAGGTCCAGCCAGTCGGCGTAGCGGCCAGCGTCGAGGAGGTCGGCCTCCTCGTAGTAGAACTGCTCGACCTCGAAGTGGGTGGCGTGGTCGGCCCGCGTTCCCGCGCGGTGCCGGGTTGGTTCGGTGCTCGTGCTCACGGGGCCATTCGATCCTTTCCGGGCCTGCGGTCGGTACGGGCTGTTCCGTCCTGCGGCACGTCAGCCCCGCACGAGGGAGCGGAGGTTGACGGATGGGTCGGCCAGCCGACCGGGATCGGCCGGGACACGGCGGTCGATCAGTCGGCGGGCCGCGCGTACGGCGGCGGAGTCGTCGACGGCGGCCGCGGCGACCAGGTGTCCGTCCCGCAGCCCGAACACGGAGAAGGAGGCGTCGTCGAACGAGCCGCGGACGACGCTCTCGGCGGCGTAGGCCATGTGTCCCACGCCCTCGATGTGCCGGCCGTGCCGGTCGGTCCAGAACCACGAGGTGGTCACCGGTGGCAGCGGTGCGCCGAGGATGCTGGCGGCAGCACGGACTCCGTCCGTCTGCGCCGCTTCCCAGTGCTCGGCCCGTGGCAGCAGCACACCGTAGGCGTTCCGGGCCCTGGCCGGATCGCCCACGGCCAGAACGGCCGGGTTGGAGGTCACCTGTCCGGTGTCGACGACGATGCCCCGGTCGACCTTGAGCCCGGCCTGTTCGGCGAGGCCGGTGCGCGGCACCATGCCGACGCCCATCAGGACGGCGTCGTAGGTGTGCGCCGGGCCGCCGTCGGCGAACCGGGCCTCAATGCCGGCGGCGCCGAGGTCGGCGAAGGACTCCACCACCGTCTGCCGGGTCGTGACGCCGTTGCGGGCGTGCAGACCGTGGACCCACGCGGCGAGTTCGGGTCCGAGGACGGTGCTGAGCGGTACGGCCAGCGGGTCGACGAGGGTGACCTCGCAGCCCAGGCGTACGGCAGTGGAGGCGCTCTCCGCCCCGATCAGCCCGGCGCCGACGACCAGGAGCCGGGCGCCGGGGACCAGGGCGGAGCGCAGCCGGTTGGCGTCCTCGGCGGTGCGCAGCACATAGACGCGCGGACTGTACGAGCCCGGGATCGGTGGGCGGGCGGCGCCGGCTCCGGTGGCGAGCACCACGCGGTCGGCGCTCAGCAGCATGCCGTCCGAGAGCTCCAGCTTGCCCTCGCCCGGGCGCAGCGTGATGACGCTGGTGTTGCTGATCAGACGGATGCGCTGGTCGTCGTACCAGGACGGCTGCTGGAGGGCGATCTGTTCCAGGGTTCTGGCGCCGGAGAGGAAGTCCTTGGACAGCGGGGGGCGGTCGTAGGGGAACTCGCCGCCGTCGACGAGGGTGAGTTCGCCGTCGTAGCCCTGGGAACGCAGGGCGGCGGCGGCGCTCACGCCCGCGATGCCCCCGCCGACGATCACGACGCTCACGGCCTCTCCCCGGGGAAGAGCCAGACCTCGCCGTCGCGGACCTCGACCCGGTGCGGGCAGGCGTTCCGCGTCGCGGGCAGGCCCTGGACCTCGCCGCTCTTGAGGCAGAACTTGCTGGAGTGCAGGGGGCATTCGACGAAGCCGTCCTCGACCCAGCCCTCGGCGAGTGAGGCTGTTTCGTGGGTGCAGGTGTCGTCGAGGGCGTAGACGGTGTTGTCGGCGTCGCGCAGCAGGGCGATGTCGTCCGCCGTTCCGGTGACGGCCTTGTCGATCGCGAGGCCCTCGCCCTGCGGGATGTCCTCCAGGGACGCGACGCGGATGCCGTCGCTCATGATTGCTCCTCATGCCATGCGGGGGTGTTCATCAGCTCGCGCCAGTGGCCGTAGAAGGCCCGTCCGGCGGCGTCGCTGTACAGTTCGCTGGTGGTTCCGGGGTGACGGCCGTCCTCGCGCTCGGAGCCCAGGCCCATCTGGTAGTTGAGGGCGACGCCGTTGGTGATGAAGCCGTTCGCGACGGCCTGCACCTCGCTCCAGTTCTCGCCGTCGTCCTGCTCGAAGATCCCGCTGGGGCCGAAGGTGCGCAGGTTGTAGAGGCGTTGGGCCTCGCGGACCTCCTCGGGCATGGACCTGTCGACGATCGTCCAGGCCCAGACCTCCATCCTGTCGGGGCCCTTGGGGTGCCAGACCCTGATGGAGCCGTTGACGGGGAGATAGGAGAAGTTGGGGAAGACGGTGGCGTGGCCGTTGGTCAGCGGGCCTTCGACCCGCGCTTCGCCCAGCCGCTCGCGCAGGGCGTCGTAGTTGGTCCACTGGTGCACGGTCTGGGCGTCGAAGCGGTTCTTCGGATGGACCGGGAAGCCGGCGCCGTTGCCGTTCGCGTCGGAGTACTGGCGGCCGGAGCGGTGCACGACCTCGTCCTTGGGCTTCTTGCCGGTGGGGGAGAGCACCATGAGCGCCGAGGCGTGGCTCATGTTCACGTGGTACCAGTCGGTGGCGAACTGCTCGGCTGCCAGCTTCCAGTTGCCCTCCAGCACCCACTTGTGGACGCCGCCGACGACGACCGTGCCTTCCTCGTCGTGGTCGAGCATGGCGTCCATGTACCAGGCCATGTCGCCGAGCGACTCCCGCAGCGGGACGGGGGCCGGGTTCCAGGTGCCGAAGACCAGCCCGTGGTAGGTCTCCACGTGCGGGACCTCGACCAGTCCCCACTGCGTCTCGTCGAAGTCGGCGGGGTAGCCGCTCTTGTTCGGCACGCTCACCAGGGAGCCGTCCAGGTTGTAGGACCAGCCGTGGTAGGTGCAGGTGAAATTGCGGGTCTGCCCGAAGTCGGCACGGCACACGCGGGCGCCCCGGTGCCGGCAGGAATTCAGGTAGACGCGGATGCGGCGGGCTCGGTCGAGGGTGACGATGACCGGGTCCTCGCCCATGTAGGTGGTGAAGAAGTCGCCGGGCTTGTGGAACTGGTCGGTGTGCGCCAGGAAGAGCCAGCTGGGCGCGAAGACGCGGCGCAGTTCCTGCCGGTACAGGTTCTGGTCGGTGAAGACCACGCGGTCCAGCAGCCCGCCCTCGGTGTCGACGAGCCCGGAGACGTCGATGGTCCGTGCCAGGTCTGCCGGGCGCCGCAGGGCACCCCGCGGGGCCGGGGTGGCCGTGCCCTGAGGTTCGATCGTCGAGGTCATGCCCCTAGGTAACAACGGCAGGTCAGGGCGTATCCAACGGCTGTTCCGCTGTACGGCACACCCGCTGTCGGGGGCGGGGCCACGGCGGGGAGTGTGAAGCCATGCTTGCCGCAACCGCCGTCTCCCAGAGCGCCGCCGACCCGCTGGCCGGGCTCGTTCTGGACGACGTACCGAAGCCCGAGCCCCGGCCCGGCTGGTCCCTGGTCCGTGTCGTCGCGTCGTCGCTCAACATGCACGACCTGTGGACGCTGCGTGGCGTGGGCCACCCGGCCGAGCGGCTGCCCATTGTCCTCGGCTGCGACGCCGCGGGATACGACGAGAACGACAACCCCGTCCTGGTCCACCCTGTGATCGCCGACAGCGACACCGGACTGGGGGACGAGACGCTCGACCCGGGCCGGGCCCTGCTGTCCGAACGGCACAACGGCGCCTTCGCCGAGTACCTGTCCGTACCCACCAGGAACCTGATCCCCAAGCCCGACTGGCTCACCTTCGACGAGGCCGCCTGTCTGCCCGTCGCCTGGGGCACCGCCTACCGGATGCTCTTCACCCAGGCCGGGATCCGGGCGGGGGACCGGGTCCTCGTCCAGGGGGCGGGCGGCGGCGTCGCCTCCGCGGCGATTCGGCTCGCCGTCGCGGCCGGAGCCGTCGTCTACGCCACCAGCCGCAGCGACGAGAAGCGCGCCCGGGCCCTGAGCTGGGGCGCACGGGCGGCCGTGCGCACCGGTGATCGCCTTCCGGAACGGGTCGACGTGGTCATTGAGACGGTCGGCGAGGCCACCTGGTCGCATTCGCTGAAGGCCCTGCGGCCCGGCGGCACGATCGTGGTCGCGGGCGCCACCTCCGGTACCAATCCGCCCGCCGACCTCGGCCGGGTCTTCTACCTCCAGCAGCGAATCCTCGGCTCGACCGGTTGTACCCGCGCGGAACTGGTGGGCCTGCTGCGGCTGATGGACGCCACCGGTGTGCGGCCGGTGATCGACCGGACCCTGCCACTGGCGGAGATCCACAAAGGCTTCCAGCTCATGATCGACGGACGGGTCACCGGAAAGCTCGTCATCCACCCGCCCGTCCGGGAACGCGGACGGGAACCCGAAGGAGAGCAGTCGTGACCGCAGCCGCCGTCGGCCTGTCGCACTCCCCGCTGATCGGAAAGAACGACCCGGTGCCGGAGGTCCTCGCGGCCGTGGACGAAGCCGTCGGCCAGGCGCGTTCCTTCGTCCGCGACTTCGATCCCGAACTGGTCGTCCTGTACGCCCCCGACCACTACAACGGCTTCTTCTACAAGGAGATGCCCCCCTTCTGCCTGGCCACCGACGCCCAGGCGATCGGGGACTTCGGTTCCTCCTCGGGCCCCCTGTCGGTCGACCACGGCGCCGCCCGCGCGCTCGCCCGAGGCGTCCTCGACCGTGGGATCGACCTGACGGTGTCCGCCCGCATGACCGTTGACCACGGGTTCGTCCAGCCGCTGGAGGTCCTGTTCGGCGGGATCGACCAGGTCCCCGTCGTGCCCGTCTTCGTCAACGGCGTCGCCACCCCGCTCGGGCCGGTGAGCCGCATCCGCGCCCTGGGCCGGGCCGTCGGTCAGGCCGCCGCGGACCTGGGCCGCCGGGTCCTCTTTCTCGGCTCCGGCGGACTCTCCCACGACCCGCCCGTCCCGGTCCTGGACGGCGCCCCGCCGCGTGTCGCGGACGCACTCATCGAAGGGCACCCGCCCACTCCCGAACAGCGGGCCCGCGGCGAGCAGCGCGTCGTCCAGGCCGGCCGGGACTACGCGGCGGGCTCGACCTCGATGATCCCGATCAACCCCGCGTGGGACAACCTGGTCCTCGACACCCTGGAGAGCGGCCGACTGGCTGACGTGGACGCCTGGACCGTCGAGTGGATGGGCACCGAGGGCGGCGGCTCCGCTCACGAGGTCCGCACCTGGATCGCGGCGTTCGCCTCCCTCGCCGCCGTCGGCGAATACCGCATGACGTCCCGGTTCTACACACCCGTCCCGGAGTGGATCGCCGGCTTCGCCGTCGCCACCGCACAGCAGGAGCCGAGCCGATGACCGTACACCCCGACGCCGTCACCGCGGCGGCCGACCGGCTGGCGGAAGCGGCCGCCACGACGACGCCCTGCGCACCAGTGCGTGATCTGCTCGGCGCCACGGACCTGAAGGCCGCCTACGCCGTGCAGCAGCGGCTGGCCGCCCGGCGCCTGGCGGCGGGCGCCGTCGTCACCGGCCGTAAGATCGGCCTGACCTCGCCTGCCGTGCAGCGGCAGCTCGGCGTCGACCAGCCCGACTTCGGAGTCCTCTTCGCCGACATGGACGCCTCCGGCCCCGGGCCGGTGTCCACCGCACGGCTGCTCCAGCCCAAGGCGGAGGCGGAGATCGCCTTCGTGCTGGGCTCCGACCTCGACGGCGAGGCGCTGGACCTCGCCACCGTCCGCGCGGCCGTCGACCACGCGACACCGGCACTGGAGATCGTCGACAGCAGGGTCGCCGACTGGGACATCTCCATCACCGACACGATCGCCGACAACGGCTCCAGCGGCCTGTACGTCCTCGGCGACGCGGCGCTGCCGCTCGACGCGTTCGAGCCGCACGAGGCCGTCATGCGCATGTACGCCGACGGCGATCTCGTCTCCGAGGGCAGGGGCACCGACTGCCTGGGGGATCCGCTCAGCGCGCTGCTGTGGCTGGCGCGCGCCGCACGAGAGTACGGCGATCCGCTGCGGTCCGGCCAGGTGGTGCTCTCCGGCGCGCTCGGGCCGATGGTGAGCGTCCGTGACGGCGTCACCGTGCGTGCGGAGATCTCCGGCCTCGGCACGGTCGGTGCCACTTTCACGGACAAGGAGTCCTCATGAGCAAGACCAAGGTGGCCGTGATCGGCTCCGGCAACATCGGAACCGACCTGATGATCAAGGTGCTGCGGCTGTCCGAGACGCTGGAGATGGCGGCGATGGTCGGCATCGACCCCGACTCCGACGGTCTGGCCCGTGCCCGGCGTCTGAAAGTGCCCACCACGCACGAGGGCGTCGACGGCCTGATCCGCATGGACGGCTTCGACGAGATCGACATCGTCTTCGACGCCACCTCGGCCAAGGCGCACATCGCCAATGCCGCCGCGCTCACCCCTCACGGCAAGCGCTTGGTCGACCTGACCCCGGCCGCGATCGGCCCTTTCGTCGTCCCGCCGGTCAACCTGGACGAGAACCTGGACGCGGTCGACGTCAACATGGTCACCTGCGGCGGCCAGGCCACCATCCCCATTGTGCACGCCATCGCCCGGACGACTCCCGTGCCGTACGCGGAGATCGTCGCGTCCATCGCCTCGAAGTCGGCCGGCCCCGGTACCCGCGCCAATATCGATGAGTTCACGGAGACGACCTCGGCGGCGATCGAAGCAGTCGGCGGTGCCACGCGCGGCAAGGCGATCATCGTCCTCAACCCCGCCGAGCCCCCGCTGATCATGCGGGACACGGTGCTCTGCTTGATCGGCGACGCCGACCACGACGCGGTCCGCGCCTCCGTCGCCGACATGGCGGCCGAGGTGGCGAAGTACGTCCCCGGCTACCGACTCAAGCAGGACGTCCAGTTCACGCCCGTCTCGGACGACGAACCGGTGCACACCCTGCTACCCGCTGACGCACCCAAGGTGACCACCAAGGTCTCGGTCTTCCTGGAGGTGGAGGGCGCCGCCCACTACCTGCCCGCCTACGCAGGCAACCTCGACATCATGACGTCGGCCGCCCTGCGCACCGCCGAACGAATCGCCCAGCACGCCCGAACGGGGGCCGCCGCATGACCACCGACCTCTACGTCCAGGACGTCACCCTGCGGGACGGCATGCACGCCGTACGGCACCGCGTCGAACCCGACGACGTCCGACGGATCGTCTCCGCCCTCGACGCGGCCGGCGTCGACGCCATCGAGGTCGCCCATGGCGACGGACTGGCCGGCGGCTCGCTGAACTACGGCCCCGGCAGCCACACCGACTGGGAGTGGATCGAGGCCGCCGCGTCCGTCCTGAAGCGTGCCGTCCTCACCACTCTCCTGCTGCCCGGAATCGGCACCATCGAGGAACTGAAGCACGCCTACTCCCTGGGCGTCCGCTCGGTACGCGTCGCCACCCACTGCACCGAGGCCGACGTCTCCGCCCAGCACATCTCCACGGCTCGCGAACTGGGCATGGACGTCTCCGGCTTCCTGATGCTGAGCCACATGGCGCCCGCGGAGAAGCTCGCCGAGCAGGCGAAGCTGATGGAGTCCTACGGCGCCCACTGCGTGTACGTCACCGACTCCGGGGGGCGCCTCACCATGAACGGGGTACGCGAGAGGGTGCGGGCCTACCGTGCCGTCCTGCGGCCGGAGACCCAGATCGGCATCCACGCCCACCAGAACCTCTCTCTCGCGGTGGCCAACTCCGTCGTCGCCGTGGAGGAGGGGGTCACCAGAGTGGACGCCTCCCTCGCCGGGCACGGAGCGGGAGCCGGCAACTGCCCGATCGAGCCGTTCGTCGCCGTCGCCACGCTCAACGAGTGGAAGCACGGCTGCGACCTGTTCGCCCTCCAGGACGCAGCCGACGACATCGTCCGTCCGCTCCAGGACCGGCCGGTCCAGGTGGACCGCGAGACGCTCACCCTCGGGTACGCGGGCGTGTACTCCAGCTTCCTGCGGCACGCCGAGGCCGCCTCCCACCAGTACGGGGTCGACGTCCGCGACATTCTCCTCGAAGTCGGCCGCCGCCGGCTGGTCGGCGGCCAGGAGGACATGATCGTAGACATTGCGCTCGACCTGCTCGCAGCCGCGTCGGCCGCCTGAACGGGGCAGCGGCGGGCGCCATGACCACCGGCGTCCGCCGCTGCCTGCCCGTGCGCGCGGCCACGTCAGACGTCGTTGTACCGCAGGGGCCTCGGCAAGCGGGAGGGCCAGGCCCGGGACGCGGCGGCGGCGACCCGCCGTACGTCCCCACTCAGTCTCCGCGTGTCCGTCCGCGCGCGACGGCCGGCGACGGACAGCGCGGCGACCGGCCGGCCGCTTCTGCCGAGGACAGCCGCAGCCACACAGACCAGTCCGGGCTGGTACTCCTCGTCGTCGAACGCCACGCCCGTGCGCCGGATAAGGTCCAGCTCAGTGAGCAGTTCGTCCGGCCGATGGATCGTGCGGTCGGTGAACGACGCCAGCGGTTCGCCGAGGGCCCGCTCCACGGCTTCGGAATCGTAGGCGAGCAGCACTTTCCCCACAGCGGTCGCATGGGCGGGCAGGCGGCCTCCGATCCGTGAGGGCACGGGCGGGCTGCGGTGGCCGTACAGCTTGGCCAGGTAGACGACGTGAGTGTCGTTCAGCACCGACAGGTGCACGGTTTCCCTGGTCGCCTCGTACAGGTCGGACAGGTACGGGAGCAGCAGATCGCGGACACCGTCCGAATCAGGTGCGTAGACCGCGCGGCCGAGGTGGTGCAGACGCTCGCCGAGCCGGTAGTCGGTGCCCACGCGCTCCACAACGCCGTTGCGCTCCAGCATGCCCAGCACCCGGTGGGCGGTGGACTTGCTCAGCCGGGCCCGCCGTGCCAGTTCGGTCACTCCCGCGCCGTTGCTGGCCCGGTCGCCCAGGGCGACAAGAAGGCTGATGGCCTTGTCGACGGCGGCTCGGTCGTCACGCGCGTGGACGGCGAGGGTGGCAGTCATCATTTTCACCTCGGCTTCCGACGATGGCGTCACTTTCAGTGAACCATTCATCTAGCTTTACGTGACAAGCATGGGAACGCCACGCCCGTTCGTCAATAATGACGAGATGCACATTAAAAGTGACGACCAGGCTCATGAGAACGATCTCGTCGCGCGCAACGTGCGCCGCTTCCGGCTGGAACGTGCGATGTCCCTCGGGGAACTGTCCCGGCGCTCCGGGCTGTCCAAGCAGACGCTGTCGAAGATCGAGCGGGGCTCGGGCAACCCGACGGTGGAGACCTTGTCCCTGCTGGGCTCCGCTCTGGACGTACCGGCCCGGCGCCTGCTGACCGAATGGGGCACACCCGTGTATGTGCAGCGACAGGCCGAGGGGGAGTGGGCACAGGCACCCAACTGGTCGGAACGCGTCCTGGACGAGACCTACGGTTCGGGCTACGTCCGCACCCTCGTCCTGCGGCTCGAACGCGGAGACAAGGACCCGCAGCCGGTGGGCCCGCACGCCGCAGGGACGCTGCACCACCTCTACGTCGTCACCGGAAAGCTCCGCACCGGGCCGCTGAACGAGCCGGTCGACCTGGCCGCCGGCGACTTCGTGCGCTTCCCCGGTGACACCCCGCACCGGCACATCTGCCTGAGCGAACGGGTGGTCGCCCACATGGTCACCACGGTCCCGCAGGTCCGGCAGTTCGGCCCCACCGTGACGAAGGGCGGCGCTCCCGCCGCCCGCGTGTGACCACCCGCGACGCCTCGGCCGGTCCTCGTGCCGCGCAGCGGAACCACCGGACGCGGGACGCGCCCGCCGTCTCCGACAATGGCCGTGACCGGACAGCGGGACAGAGGAGGCGCGCATGGCGACGATGCCGGAGACGTCACGCCGGCCGGACCGGGAACCGTCCGTGTCCGCCATCGACGTCGTGGGCTCACGCCGGTCCGCGGTGGAGGCCGACCTCGCCGACGCGATACGGACGGCCCACGGCCACTACCCCATCACGGCGACGGTCCCCGACACGGTGTCGTCGGGATTCCGCGCCAGCCTGCTCGCCCGACACATCGACGACATCAGAGTCGTCGACCTGCGCACTGACCCGTTCGAGGCCCGCCTGGGCGCGGAGGACGACGGCCAGCACGGCGGCAGCCTCGCCGTCCTGATCCCCCGGCACGGCGCCCAGACCGTCCGCACCGGCGACCACGAGTTCACCCTCTCCCGCGGGCAGGCCCTCCTCTGGCGCTCGAACACCGGCGGCGGGTACGCCATCCCGTCCGGCTACGCGGCGCGCACTCTCGTTCTGCCTCCGCGGCTCGCCGCGTCCCTCTTCTCCGGCCGGCCGGACTTCCCCGGCGGGGCGGGCGCGGACGTTCCCGTACTGCGCTGCCAGGGCGCGCCGGTGACTCTCCTCGACGGTTACCTCGAACAGCTGCTGCCGATCGCCCCGCAACTGGCTCCGCCCGCTCGCGCGGCGGCCGTGCGAGCCCTAACCGCACTCGTGGCCGGGATACTGCCCGACGGCGCTCAGAACCCGGCACACCACGCCGCCGACGACGCCTACCACCGTGTCATCCGCTGGATGGACCGGCACCTGGGCTCGGCCGACCTCCCCGTGACCCGGGCCGCGCACGCACAGCACATGTCCGTGCGCACGCTGAACCGCGTGTTCGCCGCCGAAGGCACGACCTACGCGTCTACGCTCCGGCGCCGACGGCTCGACCACGCGCTGGAGGATATGACGTCGTCGCCGTCGCTCACGGTGGCGGCGGCCGCCCTGCGCTGGGGCTTCGCCGACGCCAGCCACCTCGCGCGCTCCCTGAAGCAGGCGTACGGCCTCACCCCCTCGCAGGCGCGGGGCCGCCACGCCCCGGACCTCGCCGCCGAGCGCCACCGCAGCTGACGGCCTTCCCTGGCGCGTGGATCCCCCCGGCTGGCGCGTGGGTTCCTGGCATCTGCCGGCGGCGTCGCGAACAGTGGGCGCAGAGCTGACCCGCGACCACGGCCCCAAGACCCTGCGGTCGCGCTTCCCATCGATGCCCAGCGAGGTGCGCGTGTTGAAGCAAGACTTCGAGTTCGCAGCGGAGGACGGGACCCTTCTGCGCGGACATGTCCACCTTCCCGACGACGGTGCGGCGTCCCGTCCGACAATCCTGCTGACGCACGGCTTCACCGCCTGGGTTTCCATGCTCGAACCCGTGGTGAACGCCTTCGTCGCCGAAGGCTTCGGCGTGCTCGCCTACGACCACCGCAACCACGGGCTCAGCGACGGGACTCCGCGCATCGACGTCGACCCGGTCGCTCAGTACCGGGACCTGGTCGTCGCCATCTCCGCCGTGGCGACGGTCCCCGGCCTCGACGCCGAGCGGATCGGCCTCTGGGGGACGAGCTTCGCCGGCGCGCACGTCCTGGCGGCGGGGACCGACCCGCGGGTCAAGGCCGTCGTGTCCCAGATCCCCTTCATCGCCGGGGCGGACACCATCAAAGAACACGGCGGCGCGCCCGCGCTGGCCGTGATGACCAAGATGGTCAGAGACGACCGGGCCGCGACCCTCGGCGGCGCCGAGCCCGGCCGGGTCCCTCTGACCTGCCGGCTGGCCGACCGGCCCGAGGGGTTCGTCATGTTCCCCGACGACGACACCTACGACTACATGGTCGACGGCCCCTACGGATCGCCCGAGGGCTGGGAGAACTCCTTCACCATCGCGTCCCTCGGCCGCATGATCGACTACGATGTCCGTCCGTTCATCTCCCGGATCAGCCCGACCCCGCTGATGATCCTCGCGGCGCCCCACGACACCTCGACGCCCTCCCGGCTGATCCTGGAGGCGTACCAGTCGGCGCTGGAACCGAAGGAACTGGTCCTGCTCGAAGGCTCGCACCACGACTTCTACCCGGGCCGCCCCGCGTCGGAGTCCGCCACCGCCGAAGCGCTGCGATGGTTCAAGACCCACCTCTGAGCCGGTGCGCACAGGCCACTCGGTGCCCCCGCACGCCCCCGTGTGCGGGGGCACCGTTCCTTCACCAGCTCCCCCGCGCGGCCGGCTCGGCCGACCGGCGTGAACGTGCCGCGGCCGCCCCTTCCCGCCGCCCCCGCACGAGGCCGGACCCCCCTCCACCGCGTTGTACTGTTGCGCGGAAGACGCCGACGAGAGGGAGGTCCGCGGTGGCAGGGCCTCGTGGCGACAAGCCCGCGGACAGGCCGGTGACCTCCCGGGGCGCGCCAGCCGAGAGAAGATCCTCACTGCGGCCCGCCGAGTCTTCGAGGGCAAGGGCTACGCCGAGACCCGGATCGCCGACATCGTGGCCCAGGCATCCGTGGCCACCGGATCGTTCTACGTCTACTTCGCCGACAAGAGTCCATCTTTCGTGAGATCGCGGCTCCCGTGGTCGCGGAGATGCAGGACTCCCTCCGGCTTCCCCGGGACACTGGGCACGGGGTGTACGGGCTGATCTACGAAACGCATCTGCGCTGGGTCGGGGCCTACCGCCGGAACGCGGGGATCATCGCGCAGATCTACTTCCAGGCCTCGACCGACCCCTTCATGCGGGAACTCCGGCTGCAACTGCGTGAGGGTTTCATCGGTCCCGGCGCACGCGGGCTCGCCCGCCTCCAACAGGACGGGGGCGCCGCCGCAGACATCGACCCGCGCCTCACCCTGGAGATCATTGCCGGTACGGGGGACGAGCTGTGCTTCCAGCGGTTCGTGCTCGGACGTGAGCTGACGGACGAGCGGACCCTCGTCCGGCTGCTGACCCGGCTGTGGTTCCGCGCCGTCGGAGTGGACCTGGAGGTCATCATCGAAGGGGAGAAGAACAACAGTACGGGGAGATGGTCCGCTGACGGGATCCCCCGGCGGACAGCATCAGGTCGGTGCGGGATGCCCCGGCCTGCTGCTGAGCAACAGGGTCAACTGGCCGCTCTTCACCTGTTCCTGACGCTGGTTGCGGATGTCGAAGGTGATCTCCACGACCCCTCTGTTCCCGGACCTGGAGCTTGTCAGCCCGGAGACGGTGAGCAGCTCCGCGTGCACGGTGTCGCCCGGCGTGAACCGGCCGGTGGAAGGCCCAGCGGTTTTCCAGCATGGCGATCACCGACCCGTCCCAGAAGCCGAGTTGGTTGAAGCGTCCGGTCATCTTCGACACCACGAGCACGCCGTGGGCGATCCTCGTCCCGAGCGGAGTCCGCCGCGCGTACTCCTCGTCCGTGTGGATCGGGTTCTGGTCGCCCGAGAGGCCGGCGAACGCGGTGATGTCACCCGCCTCCAAGCTGACGCCATCGGAGGTGAACCGCTCGCCGAGCGAGAAGTCCTCGAAGTAGTCGCCGAGGGTGTTCACCACGCTCTGCTTGCTCTTGAGGAAGCCCGTGTTGCCGTCGAAAGCGACGCCGCCGGACATCCCGCTGGGCGCGGCGGACCCCCACCGGCTCGGGGTGCGTTCGGCCCGACGCGCCACGCGCCCTGATCCGGCGTTCACGACGGAGCCAGTGCCGCGTATGCCCCGCGGTAGAACAGCAGAGGGCCTGGTGGGATCTCCTCGGTCGGGCGATGTCCGACTCGGAGGACCCTCCCGAGGACGACGTGGTGGTCACCGGCGTCGTGGGTGGCATACGTCTCGCACTCGATATGAACCAAAGCGCCTTCGAGCAGTGGGCATCCGTGAAGTCCGGGTTTCCAGTCGATCTCGGCGAACTTGTCCGCGCCTTGACGCCCGAACACTGAGCAGAGCTTCCGCTGTTCCTGGCCGAGGACGCTCACCGCGAAGCCTCCGGTGTCGGCGATCCGCGGCCACGACGTCGAGGACTTGCCAGGGCAGAACAGTACAAGAGGTGGTTCGAGCGACACACTCACCAGTGACTGGACGGTCATGCCCACGGGTTCGGCGCTGGCCATGCCTGTGACAATGGCGACTCCCGTTGCGAAATGACCCATCGCTGTGCGTAGAACCCTCGGTTGGATATCCATGGCTTGCCCCATTTCTCGCCAAAAGTCTCGGAACCTCGTCGAGCACGAGAGTCCGCGGTCAGTTCCAGTGGTCGATGAAGCCCGGGTGTGACGTCGCCGCGCCACCGACCCCGCCCGTAGACCTCAACGGCGGATGGTCAAGTCGGATGGGCCTCTGGTTCGGCCTGGGCTCAGGCGGTGGCTACCGGGGTCGCCCCGGCCGGCACGCCTGCCGCGGCGAAGATCCGGTCGCGCGATGCTTCCGCCTCGCGGCGTGCCTTCGAGACGTCGACATCCACGAGCTTGCCGCGCCGCTTGCGGACCTCCCCGGCGACAATGACGGTGTCGACGTTGACGATGTCGCTGACGGTCACCGCTGCGGTGAGAGTGTTGAGCATCCCGAGTGCCGGCGCCGAGGTGTCGAGCAGGATGATGTCGGCCTGCTTGCCCGGAGTCAGAGATCCGATGCGGTCCTCCAGTCCCAGGGTGCGGGCGCCCTCGATGGTGGCGAACTCGATCGCGTCCCGAGTCGTCAGTGTCAGCGGCGGGACGTCCTCCCACCGGTCGAGGTAAGGCTGGTTGCGGCGTGCCCGCTCGGCCTCCAGCATCCCTCGCATCTCGGCGAACAGGCTGCCGCCGACCCCGCTGACCACGTCGATCGACAGAGACGGGCGGATGCCCGCCTCAAGCAGCCGCCCGGTGGCCGGGTAGCCGTGGCCCATCGCCATCTCCACCCGAGCGGAGACCGAGGCGTGGCCGCCGCTGGAGGCGATGAGCTTGAGTTCGTCGTCCGAGCAGGTGTTGCAGTGGACGAAGATGAGGTCGTCACCGAGAAGGCCGCGCTCGTGCATCTGCGTGATGCCCTGGGCCTTGCCCAGCGTCCCCGACCCGATGTGCATCGACGCGCGCACCCCGAGTTCACGGGCCAACGCCAGATCGTCTGCGGTCGCGTCGATGGTGGCGAGCTCAGGTCCGCGCACGGACAGGGCAAGGGTGACGAGTTGCTCGGCGGACGAGAAATGGCTGGCGGCGATCCGCCGGACGTCGTCCGGGTGCCGGAGGTCGCTTCCGACATACCAGGCGACGAGATCGTCGGACGGCGTACCGTGACCGAACACCGCGCGCAGTCGCGCGGACTGCAGCGCTTCGACCGCGGCGTCGGCGTGCTCGGGGGTGTTCATGATGTGAGACCAGTCGAAGACCGTGGTCACGCCGGCCTCGAGTGCTTCAAGCGCACCGAAGTAGTTGCCCGCTCGTACGTCCTCCGGGGTGAACACCGGTCCGAATCCGCCGAGCATGAGGCCCAGATACTCGCCCAAGGTCCAGTCGGCGGCAATCTGGCGGAGTGACCCCTGCCAGAGGTGCCGGTGGGTGTCGACCAGGCCGGGCATGACGATCATGCCCCGGGCATCGATGACCTCGGCGTCGACGGCGTCGATGCCGGGCGCGACGGCCTCGATCCGGTCGCCCTCGATCAGGACATCGCCCTGCACGAGGTCGCCGATCTCGGCATCGACGGTCAGGACGGTTCCGCCCTTGATGATTGTGCTCATGTGAGCTCTTCCTTTTCGCCTTCGGGGCGCGGCTGCCTACAGCCGCGCCCCGGGGGTGAGGGTCAGGCGGTGAACTCGGGCGCGTTCCAGTAGTCGACGATGCGGGTGATCTTGCCGTCCCGGTGATCACCGACGATTCCGTAGTGCACTGTGAAGGCGCGCCCGGTCGCCTTCACTCCCGGGATGTCGCGTTCGAAGGTGCCGAGCATCAGCGCCTCCCCCGCGAAGTGCGATCCGTCCTGGAGACTTGAGGTGACCTCGAAATGAAGGTCGGGGATCGACTCGAACGACTTCTGTATGAACGCACCCAACTCGCCGGGAGAGTGGAACGTGAATCCGACGGCCTGGTCGTGATAGACGATTGACGAGGAAAAATGGGCGAGTACGCCGTCGACGTCGTGGTCGTTCCAACGCGCGTACAGGCTCTCGAGAATGTTCACGGATCCGTCCTCCTTCTCACAGGAACGGCGTGGCCGGGTCCAGCCCGACCAGCACCCGACCGTGCACCTCAAGGTTGCTGTTGAGCGCCATCGCCGCGTGCTGGCTCAGCCCGTGAATGTCGCGGTAGAACCGCTGGAACGGGACGTCCTTCATGATCACCGATGCTCCGCTCGCCTGGTAGAGCACCTCCACCGCCTCACGGCAGAGCTCCGCAGCGTAGCCACTCTGTCCCCGTAGCGCAGCCCGCACTTCGACGGGAGGCAGTTCGCCGGCATCGGCGTACTCCTGCAGAGTCTCGATGGACCGACGTGAGAGCGCTTCTGCCGCCGCGATCTTGTTCGCCGCGGTCGCGACCTGGATGTGGGTCACCGGAGACTGGCTTTGCTCGGTCCACGGCGTGTAGGTGATCCCTCGTCCCGGAAGGCGCCTGAGGAACAGGTCGTAAGCACCGCGAGCCATGCCGATGAAGGCGCCCACGCTCTGCACCAGGATGTAGGCGAAGAACGCGTAGTTGCGGCCGGTCGCCCCGGTGTTCGAGCGAGATCCGGTGGTCCCCGTGAGAGCCTCGGACAGTTTGACCACCCGGTGCGCCGGAATGAAGACGTTGTCGGCCGTGGTCATGCTGCTGCCCGTCGCGCTCGCCGCGCTGGCATGCCAGTCGTCGGCGATGCTGAGGTCGGCCAGAGTCGCCATCGCGTAGTAGATCTCCGGCGTATCACCGTCCGACTGCCCGAGCCGAGCCGCCACGCCGTCGAATTTGGCTCCCCGGCAGCCGGTATTCCACTTCCAGCTACCGTTGAGCAGGTATCCGCCTTCGGTCGGCGTCAGGGTACCGGTCGGCGAGAACGCTCCGGAGACCCGGACGGAGCCACCGTCGAAGATCTCGGCCTGCGCCTCGTCCGGATACAGCTGAGCGATCCATGTGTTGGCCGACCAGAGGCTCGCCACCCAACCGGTGGAGCCGTCACCGCTGGCGATCTCGGCCAGGATGTCGACCTGGTCGGCGAGGGGAAGGTCGAGGCCACCGAACCGCTGTGGGACGGCCATGCTCCATACGCCGGCGTCTTTGAGGAGCTTGATGTTCTCTTCCGGGATCCAGCGATTCTGCTCGCCGACGGGAGCGTTTTCGCGAAGGCGGGGAATGAGCTTTCGCACTTCGTCGAGGACGTCCGTTCCGGTCTTGCGGATAACCGTGGCCATGCGACCCTCCTTGACCTCACTGCACTATGGCGGAAGGCACACTAGCCACGCTGCTGACAGCCGAATATCCGTTTTGCGAGGTCGGGCCTATCCAAAAAGCGTCACCCGAGGACAGGTGGACATCGTCACGTGCGGCGCGGGGTCGTGGACGGCAACTCCCCGAAGTGGGCCCGGTAATGCGCAGCGAACCGGCCGAGGTGTTGAAAGCCGCAGTCACTGGCCGCCTCGGCGACGGTGACGTCGCTGGCGGACTCCAGTAGCAGTTGGCGCACACGGTCCAGACGGACTTCGCGCAAGTAGGTCATCGGGCTCCGCCCAAAACGCTTCTGAAAGGCGGATTGGAGGGCGCGCTCTCCGACGCCCACCCGCTCGGCGATGGTACTGACCGACAGCGGCTCCGCGAAGCAACTGTGGATGACCTCAAGCGCCCTGTCGACCACGCTCGCCGCCGCGGGTCGCACGCCGAGGAGTTCGCCGGTCATGTTGTGCGGTTGCGAGAGCAAAAGATTCGTCATGATGGCGCGTTCCAGTTCGGTGACGACGGGCAGAACCGGACCCGTGCGGGCGCCCAACTGTGCGAAGTCCACGAAGGCATGCCCCTGGTGGAGCACGTGACCCGCTGCGGTCATCGACTCGAAGGAGATCCGTCGAATCTGTGACGCGCCGGTCATTCGTGCGAGGTGCCGCTCCAACGCCACGCGTGAGAACAGGACACTGAGCACGCTGAAGCCTCGGCTCCAACGCATTTTCGTCGAGCCCGTCGAGTTGAAGACGACGACGTCCCCTGGCCCCGCCCGCAGGCGGTGACCCGAAGCCCACACAACGGCTTCGCCGCTGAGCGTGACGTTGGCAGCGTAGAGCGTCTCCAGCGGCTCAGAATCGATCTCGACTTCGGCCTCGTACGCCAAATAGGCGAGCGTGGTATCGCGCAGCCGCATGGCGTTCGCGGCAGCGACGAACGAGGGGTCATCTCGCTGGACGAGTGCGACTCGATGCGGTGCGATCAGCTCACTGCCGAATGTGGATGCGGCCTCCGGGCTGTGCGCCGTGAAAGCACGATGGCCGGCCAGCAGCTCCGTCTTGAGCTGCGGGGTCCCGATGGCGTCGTTCACGCTGCCCTCCAGCGACATTGCTGGGACTGCTCTCAGGCGGCCAAGCGGCCTGACCAATGGTTCCCGTGGGCGGGTTCACCTGTCAAGCAGTCCGCTTTTCGGCCGCCTATGAAGTGGCTACGGCATGCGGCTTTCGTGGCGTGTCGTAAGACGCCGACGCCTGTTCGGCGATGACGATCATCGCGTGGTCGACAGGGCGCCTCGAATCGCTGACAGCCCTCCTGTCGGGTGCGGCGGGGCGGGATGGACTCACGATGAGCTGGAGGATCAGAGGACCGGCGGCCGAGCGGAAGCGGCTGAACGCCGCACTCGTTCACCCGCCCGAAGCGCGATTGCCGACGCCTTCGACCAGGCCGAGGCCCATGGTCTGGATTACCGTCGCCCTGGCTCGGCGCTTGTCGACGGCGCCCGCCACCAACTTGATCTTCTCCAGTGACAGGCCGCCGACCGTGGCATCAGTCTGCACATCCTCCCGAACGCTGTGCACGTGGCGGAGTGCTGCCGGGGCGCGGCGGGCTGCTTCCACAAGTCCCCGACGCCCAGGCCGACCAGCAGCAGCTCTCGAAGAACTAGCGTCGACACCTGTGTTCGCTCACCGTCTGAGACGAAAATGGCCCCGACCCCCTTACCGACGGCCCGTGTTACGGATCTCGACATCGCTCCGGGCCGTTGGCCAGCGAAGACGCCCCGGCTGAGATGGCCAGCGACACCTTGACCGGTTGACCGGTCATGCCTCGGCGTGCCTCCTGTGGGTGGTGGTCGCGCTGCGTACGACTCGGGCAGTACGTCAGCCGACGGCGATCAGGAGTCCGGGCCGGATCCTGCCGTCCCTGTCGGCCGTATCTCGGCCGGCCTTCGAAGCGCCGTGCCGTACAGCGGCACACTCCGTCGCGATTGCCGCTGCACCTTCCTACGATCACGGCCACGCAGATTCTGGGATCGGTGCAAAGGAGCAACGAGATGGCAACCTCACCCGACGTCGGGGACCAGCAACGCAGCGACGGCATGGTCATCGAAAAGGACGTCACGTTCGATACGCGTGACGGGCACACGCTGTACTGCGATGTGTTTCGCCCCGACGCCGAGGGCCAGTTCCCGGTGATCTTGTCGTTCGGCGTGTACGGCAAGGATTTCCACTTCGCGGAGCGTGATGACTTCGAGTACAAGAACTCACCGCACCAAGGGCCGTACATGAACTACGAGACCCCTGATGCGCTGACCTGGGTGGGGTTCGGATACGTCGTCATTCGCGTGGATCCCGTGGGCACCGGAAAGTCTCCCGGTGTCGTGGACGTGTTCAGCGATCGCGACGCCGAGCACTACTACGACGCGATCGAATGGGCAGCGGTGCAGCCATGGTCGACCGGGAACGTCGGCACCCTCGGAGTCTCCTACTACGCCCACACGCAGACCCAGGTCGCCGCCAAGAAGCCGCCGCACCTCAAAGCGATCGTGCCGTGGGAGGTCGCCGGTGACATCTTCAGGGACGCCATTTTCACCGGCGGGATCCTGAACAATAATTTCCCGGACGGCTGGTTCGAGTACTGGGTGAAACTCAACCAGAACGGCCTCGGAACGCTCAGCGAGGAGGAGCTGGCTCGCAACCGCGTCGACTGGCCGACCGAGATCCGGCGGCATCCGCTGTGGGACGAGTACTGGGCAGAGCGCCAGCCTGACCCGCGTGACATCGACGTTCCGATCCTGACGGTTGCGAACTTCACCGGTCTTCCGTTGGTGGGCCACTCCCACTACGAGCTCTTCGAGGAGAGCGGGAGCCCGTACAAGTGGTTGCGGGTCCACTCCGGCGGCCATGTCGCGAACTTCTATTCGCCTGAGTCGACGGCCCAGCAGAGGCAGTTCCTCGACTACTTCCTCAAGGGCGAGGACAACGGGCTGCTGGATGTTCCACGAGTCCAGCTGGCGATCCGCCACAAGGGGACAGCGAAGCGCCAGGTGTGCCCGGCGGAGGACCTGCGCTACGAGAACGAATGGCCGCTGGCCCGCACGCGGTGGACCGAGCTGTTCCTCGACGCCGGCGACATGTCGTTGGCACCGGCGAGCCCTACGGCCGCCGACCAGATTCAGTACAGCGCGCAGGACAGCGTCCTGCGGGTGCCGATGCCCTCCGCATCGCAGGGCTTCAACGCCAGCGGATACGGCTCCAGTTTCGTGTCCTACCCGCACTACGTCGCAACGATGACCGACCTCGACGACCCGTCGACGCGTGTCTTGTTCAGGACAGCGCCGTTTGCCGAGACCACGGAGATCACCGGCCCGCTGGTGCTCACCCTTCACCTGTCCACCACGGGCGAGGACGCCGACATCTTCGTCACCGGGAGGGCCTACGACGAAGACGGTCAGGAGATCACCTTCGACGGTCTGGTCGACAACCCCGACGTGCCGATGACTGTCGGTCACCTGCGGCTGTCGCAACGCACGCTCGATCCGGTCAAGAGCACGGCCTGGCGACCGTACCGACGTCAGGACCGCAGCGAGCCGGTCGAGGCCGGGAAGGTCTACGAGGTCAGGATCGCGGTCGGACCGACCAGCATGATCTTCGAGCCCGGCTACACCTTGGGGGTCGAGGTGGGCTCTCGGGACGGCCTCGGGACCTACTGCTACAACCACAACGATCCCGACGATCGCGCCCGCGCCACCGGCACGGTGACGATCCACACCGGTCCAGAGTCGCGGTCCTCGCTGCTCGTTCCCGTCATTCCCGCAGACGCATGAGCGCACACCGAATCCATCGAGTGGTCCGGTTCGCCACGCTGGGCGGACCAGACGTCCTGGAGGTCGTGGAAGAGCCCGTTGTCGAGCCGGCTGCTGGCGAGGCCCGCGTCCGGGTGGCAGCGATCGGGCTCAACCGAGCGGAGGCGGCCTTCCGCGAGGGCTCGTACCTCGTGTCGGCTAGTCCGCCCAGCGGCATCGGTTTCGAGGCGTCAGGACGAGTCGTCGCCGTGGGTGAAGGCGTCGTCGACCTGGCCGTCGGCGACTACGTAGCGGTCGTCCCTTCCCTCGACCCGACCCGATACGGTACATACGCCGAAGAGCCGGTGCTCCCCGCGGCCTGCCTTATCCGTCTGCCAGAGGGCATCGGCCCGGTGTCAGCCGCGTCCGCGTTGATGCAGTACCTCACGGCCTATGGCGGGCTCGTCGAGTTGGCGAAGGTGGCGAAGGGCGACTTCGTCGTGGTCACCGCCGCCGGCAGCAGTGTCGGGATTGCCGCGATCCAGATCGCCCGCGAACGGGGCGCCATCCCGATCGCAGTCACTCGTTCATCGCGCAAACGGCGCGCTCTCATCGCAGCGGGCGCTGAGACCGTCGTCCTCTCCATGCCCACGATCGCCGCTGATCTCGTCACAGCGACGGGCGGACGAGGCGCCGACATCGTCTTTGACGCCGTCGTAGGCGAGGGCCTGACCGATCTTGCGGATGGCTGCGCCCCGTACGCTCGCATCGTCGTCTACGGCGCACTGGGCGGACTGAGCGCGCCGCTTCCGTTTCTGCAGCTGATCGCCAAGGGCCTGACGATCCGGGGGTGGTACCTGCATGAGATGTTCGGCGATCGCCAGCGACTCGACCACGCGCTCGGCTACGTGATCGACCGTCTGCATTCCGGGGCGCTGACCCCGGTCGTGGACCGTGAATTCACACTCTCTGACGTGGTGGCTGCGCATCACTACCTTGAGTCCAACGTCCAGGTCGGCAAGGTGGTCCTGATGCCGTGAACCGCGTGCAGGCAATCCCGCCGCGTGGACGTGTCCCATCGCGATCGAGAGGATATCTGGTCGTGAGCACAGCCTCGTAGCCATGGCCGGTCGGTCGGCATCGGGTCAGAAGGCGGGCGAGGTGGTCGGCCGTGGCGTCGGCCGACCACCTCTGGCAGGCGCGGGCCTGGTCCGGCGGGTCAGACCTGATTGAGGTCCGCATCCCGGGTGTTGGACAGCAGCATGGCGATTGTCATCGAGCCGCCCCCGGGACCGGCGCCGACAGGTCGGCCACGTGCGACGCGGACGTGACGTCGACGCACAGGCCGTTCCGGGGGGCGGTGGATTCCCACGTCGAGCACTGTGTCTTCGGGGCAGATGGCAGACCTCCCGACCCAGTCCGGGCACTCCGGCGGCCACGACCAGGACACCGGCGCGCCAGCAGACCTCGGTAGCGCGGGTGGCGTCCCGCCGAGTGCAACGCCGTCGCGTGAGCCGTCAGGCCCGGCGTCGATGTCGCCGTCCTTGCCCATCTTGAAGTCCGGTGTGCACGTCTGCCCGGTACGCGGATGCCGGTCGCGTTGGAACTGGTACTTGCCGGATGTCCTGCGGTAGCTGGCCTTCAGGAGTTGGCGGTGCTGGTCGGGCAGGAGGTAGAGCGGCAAGGGGCGGTCGACGGCTCCGATCAATGATGCCGTGCTGCTCCGGGCCGGCCCCGGGGTGGCGATGATCTGGTCCGCGGCGGCCTGGAGGAGAACGGTGAAGCTCACCCGCTGGCCGGACAGTCCTGGCGTGGCCGCGGTGACATCGTCGCCCCTGCGGATCGGCGCCTGATAGACCATCAGCAGTGCGAAGATCTCCTGCTCAAGACCGGGGACACTGCGGGAACGCAGCACTCGTCCGTCAAGGATCGTGGACTTCAGCGAGAAACAGCATGTCTCCGCCTGTCAGCGCCGGTGATAGAGCCGCGGCAGGTCGTATGCGGGGTGGCTGTCGGCATCCAGAAGGCTGTGGGCAGCCGCCACAGCTCCGTGTGCCTGGTGCCGTCGGTGCTGCGGATTCCAGCGGACCTGTTCGGAGGGTCTCGGCTGCGCTGTGACACGGCGAACTCCGTTCTGCGGCAACACTCAGACGCTACCCCCAGCACACGGTCCCGGACCGGCCGAACAGCGATCATCCCGGCTGCCAGCAGGACCACGCTCCAAGGCGAACGACGAGCCGAGGGACATGGCGTACCGCCGAAGCGGGATGCGTCCAAACTTTCTCTACGTCTTCAAGGCGACCCGCTGACGCGGGTCGCGCGCGGCACGGCCGCCCACCCGGCTCGCTCTCGGCTGCGCCACCGCGTGCCGGCCAGCGACCAGGCCGCGCAGAAGCGCGTAGCGGACGACCGGAAGCAGGGAGAAAGCCGGACGTGCCCGCATGTCGAGTGCCAGGCCGACGGCGAGGCGAAGGCCGGGAGTTGGCCGGTGTGCAGCTCCGGTGGTGGAGCAGGCGGCTCCGTGGGTTGCCGGTGAAGCGGATCCTGTTCTTCACCTTCGTCATCGCGGGCATGTACAGCGGGTTCGGCGGACTTCTGCTGCTCAGCTATGCGGGCCAGGCCAATCTCGACCTCGTTTCCGACTGGCTGGTCCTCAGTGTCGCCGCCACCATGATTGGTGGTACTTCGCTGGCGGGCAGTGAGGGCAGCGTTATCGGGGCGGCGTCCGGCGCGCGTTCTTCGTGATCAACAACCTGATGCTCATTCTGGGAGTCTCCGACGCCGTGCGCCAGATGATCGTCGAGGGACTGCTGATCCTGCTGCTGATGTTCACCGCCAGGACACCGCGACTGCGCTGATCGGCGCCTGGGACGGCTCGTCGGGCGATCGCGTCAGCCGGTGGCGGAGACCATACCGGTCTCCGCCACCGAGGCGTCTATCAGTGCCGCCAGCAGGCCGGGAAAGCGCTCGTCCATGTCGTCAGTGCGGAGCGAGTTCATCTTCGTCGTCCCCACGTAGTACTGCCGGATGACTCCGGCCTCCCGCAACACGTTGAAATGGTGCGTGAGCGTCGACCTCGACACGTGGGTGTCGAACGTGCCGCAGCTCTTGTCCTCGTCCGCCTGGGCCAGCTGCGCCACCACCGCGCGCCGAACGGGGTCGACGAGAGCCTCGAGGACCTGCTGGAGAGAGACCTCTGCCAAGGAGGGGTGCTCCACTGTTCGCGGGGTGGTGCGAGGGCGGGCCACGACTTCTCCTTCTGGCCTGAGCGATGACGACAGAGCATCATACGACGGATGTCGAACTATCGGCCGCCTCGGCGTCCGCCCCACCGATCCGCGGAGCGTGGCCGCCCTCGCCGCCTGGTCATTCGGGAATCGTGACGACGATCTTGCCGACCTGCGCGCTGGCCTCAAGATAGCGGTGCGCCGCTGCGATCTCGTCGAGCGTGAACGTCCGGTCGATCACCGGTCGGAGCAGCTCCCGGGAGAGACCGTCGAGGACGAAGTCGATCGCGGCACGGCGCCGGGCGTCGTCCTTGGTGATCTCGAAGAGTTCGTAGCCGCGGAGCGTCAGGTGCTTGCCCAGCACGTCCATGACCGGCAGGGCCATGTCCCGTGGGTCCAAGGCCCCATAGTTGACGATGATGCCGCCCGGCGCGGCGGCCGCGGCCAGCTGCGCGACCCCGGGCCCGCCCACCGGGTCGAAGGCGACCCGGGCTCCCCGGCCGTTCGTGAGGTCCAGAACCCGGGCGACGACGTCCTCCTCCTGAGCGGCGATGACCGCCGCCGCACCCACTTCGAGGAGCTGCTCGCGCTTGGCGCTCGTACGGGTGAGGGCCACCGGTGTGGCACCGACCATGCGGGCGACCTGGATGGAGGCCAGTCCCACGCTGCTGGAGGCGGCGGGCAGCAGCACCGTGTCACCGGCTCCGAGGCCGGCGATGTCGATCAGTCCGCCGTACGCGGTGATGTACTGCATCCAGACCGCCGCCGCCTCTTCCCAGGAGAGCGAGTCCGGGTGCCTCACCACCGCGTGGGCGGGAGCCAGGACCAGCTCACCGTGCACGCCGTAGTCGGTCATCGCGAACGCGGGCACGACACTCACGGCGTCACCGGCGGACACGTGATCCACGTCCGGCCCCACCGCGTCCACGATGCCCGAGGCCTCGTAACCGATGGCGGACGGGAAAACGGGGTCGACCACGTACTGGCCGGTCCGGAACATCACTTCGGCACGGTTGAGGCCGAGCGCACGGGCACGGATCCGCACCTCGCCCTTGACCGGGGCCGGTACGTCGACCTCGTCGAGACGCAGTACGCCGGCATCGCCAGTCGCGTGGAATCGGACGTTCCTACTCACGGGAGAACTCCAAAGAGACAGGTCACGGGTGGGGGACTCGGACGGCGGCAGCCATCACCACCGTCGGCGAAGAGCCCAGTAGGACAGAAGATTCGACTGCTGTCAAATTTCTACCACTGTCAAAGTTCGACAAGTGTCGAATCTGATGTTTGGGTGGAGATGGTCATGGTGTGGGCGGGCGCGGCCACCGATGCCGTCATCGACGAGTTCGCCCCGCTCCTGGAGCCGGGCGACATGATCATCGACGGCGGCAACGCCCACTTCGCCGACACCCGCCGGCGCGAGACCGCGCTGCGCGAGAATCGAGTGCGCCGACATGCAGCTCATCGCCGAGGCGTACGATCTGCTGCGCCGGGTCGCCGGCTACACCCCGGCCGAGATCGCGGATGTCTTCCGCCGCTGGAACGAGGGCCGACTCGGCTCCTATCTGGTCGAGATCACGGCGGAGGCGCTCGGGCGCACCGACGGCGCCACCGGACTGCCGTTCGTGGACGTGGTCGCGGACGCCGCCGGCCAGAAGGGCACCGGCCGCTGGACCGTGCAGGCCGCTCTGGACCTGGCTTCGCCGGTCACCGTCATCGGCCAGGCCACCTTCGCCCGCGCGGCATCCGGCAAGAGCGACCTACGAGCCGCCTACGCGGGTCTTCCCGGCGGCGCCCGGCCGCAGCTCAGCCACACCGAGGTCGAACGCTTCGCCTCCCAGGTCGAGCACGCCCTCTACGCGTCGAAGGTCATCGCCTACGACCAGGGCTGGACGATGATCCAGCACGCGGTCGCCGAGTGCGGCTGGAAGATCGACCTCGCCGCGGTGGCCCGGATCTGGCGCGGTGGCTGCATGACCCGGGCCTCTTTCCTGGACCGCATCCGCAGCGCGTACGCCGCGGACCCGGAACTGGGCAGCCTGCTCTCTGAGCCGGGCTTCGCCGCGGAGATCGTTGATGCCCAGGTCCCCTGGCGGGAGGTCGTCGCCTCCGCTGTCAGGCGCGGCATCCCCGTCCCCGCCTTCTCGGCCGCGCTGGCGCACGTCGACACCCTGCGGGCCGAACGTCTGCCCGCAGCCCTCCTGCAGGGGCAGCGGGACTACTTCGGCGCCCACACCTATCAGCGTGTCGACGGGCCCGGCGTCTTCCACACCCTCTGGGCGGCCGCGGGCCGCCCGGAGATGAGGCCTGACGGCGGAGGTCATTAGTTTCATGAATATCAAAATTTGACAGTCATCGAAGCATCGCGCAGGATCTAAGCACGTGCCGACGGTTCGGTACGGACACCACCACTTTGAGGACGGTCATTCACATGGCAAGGCAGGTTCAGTTCGACCGGACCGGCGGCCCCGAGGTTCTGTCGCTGCGAGAGGTCGAAGCAGGCACCCCGGGCGCGGGCGAAGCGCTCATCCGGGTGGACGCGATCGGTCTCAACCGCGCGGAGGTCATGTACCGCGAGGGCGGTTACTTCTACGACCCGGTCTTCCCCTCGACGCTCGGTTACGAGGCCGCGGGCGTCCTGGAAGCCGTGGGTGAGGGCGTGGGAGGCCTCACCGTGGGCGAGTCTGTCGGTGTTGTGCCGGCCTTCCTGCAGAGCGAGTACGGCACGTACGGCGATCACGTGCTGGTCCCGGCCTCGGCCGTGGTCCCGCTCCCGGCCGGTACCGACCCGGTCAAGGCGGCCGGTGTGTGGATGGCGTACCTCACCGCCTACGGAGCCCTGGCCGAGTCCGGTCAGGTGCGTCCGGGTGACCATGTCCTGATCACCGCCGCCTCCAGCAGCGTAGGCCTGGCCGCCATCCAGGTCGCCCACCACATCGGCGCGGTCCCGATCGCCACGACCCGCGGCGCGGGCAAGAAGCAGGCCCTTGTCGACGCCGGTGCCACGCATGTCGTCGTCACCGACGAGGAGGACCTCCCCGTCCGCGTCAAGGAGATCACCGGCGGCGAAGGCGTCCGCCTGGCCTTCGACCCGATCGCGGGACCCGGTGTCGAGACGATCGCCCAGGGTATCGCCCCCGGCGGCAGCCTGGTGGTGTACGGCGCTCTCGACCCGCGCCCGACCCCGCTGCCCAACGCCCACTCGTTCCCGGCGCTGAGCACCAGCACGTACACGCTCTTCGAGATCACCACCGACCCCGAGCGTCTGCGCCGTGGCATCGCCTTCGTTCGGGCGGGCCTCTCCTCGGGCTCCTTCGACCCGGTCATCGACCGGACCTTCGACCTCACGGAGATTGTCGAGGCCCACCACTACATGGAGTCCAACGTCCAGGTCGGGAAGATCGTCGTCACCGTGACGCACGGCAACGAGGCAGAGTGATGAAGTTCGGATTCATCATGTTTCCCACCCAGGCGGCCATACCGCCCGGCGATTTCGGGGTCCTTCTGGAAGACCGCGGCTTCGAGTCGCTGTTCATGCCCGACCACACCCACATCCCGGCCGTCACTCCCGAACGCTACGACGTCCTGAACCTGGCGCCGGAGTTCAAGAACGGCATGGACGCCTTCGTCGCCCTCGGTGCGATCGCCCAGGCCGCCACCACGCTCCAGATCGGCACCGCCGTGCTGCTCGTAACCGAGCGGGACCCGATCGTCACGGCCAAGGAGGTCGCCTCCGTCGACGTGCTGTCCGGTGGCCGGATGAACTTCGGCATCGGCCCCGGGTGGATCAACCAGGAGATGCGCAACCACGGCACCAACCCCGACCATCGCTGGCGGGTGATGCGTGAGCGCGTCGAGGCCATGCAGCAGATCTGGACGCACGATATCGCCTCCTACCACGGCGACTTCGTGAACTTCGACCGCATCACTTCCTGGCCCAAGCCCGTCCAGAAGCCGCATCCGCCCATCCTCGTCGCGGGCAACGGCCCTAACGTCGCCAAGCGTGTGATCGCCTACGGCGACGAATGGATCCCCATGCTCCGTCCCGGAGTCCTCGGTGAAATCGCCGAGTTCAAGAAGACCGCCCGCAAGCCCGGCAGCAACGAGCCGATCCCGGTCACCCTCTTCGGCGGCGAACTCGCCGACGTCGACGCCTACGCGGAGGCGGGCGTCGACCGCGTCCTCTTCTGGGTCAGGCCCCAGGACACCAAGACCATGACCAGTACGGTCGACCAGATCGCTCTCACCCTCGGCAGCCGGCTCGCCTGATCGCGGTGTTCGTCTCCGTGTTCCGGCGGGCGGTGCGGGACTTCTCGGGTGCTTCCGGAAGCGCCTCCGTGAGGGGTTGGCCGCCGGCTGCGGCCCCCAGAGGTGTTACGTCAATGACGGTCAAAATTTGACGACCATCTAAACACGTGTTGCAGTCGTGCTCACGCTGATTGCGCCTTGGTCAGCCGCACGACCTCACAGGCCCCGGCGTCCTGAGGAGATCCATGCGTCTTACAAAGTTCGGCCATGCGACGGTCCGTCTCGAGAAGCCGGGCCAGACACGGGTCATCGACCCCGGCACGCGCAGCGCGCCGTCGATCCTCGACGGCGCGGACGCGGTGCTGGTGACACACGAGGCACGCCTCCGGTCGTGAGGAAACCGGATCGCTCGACGAGTTGTACCAGGCCGCCCTGGCCGAGGGCCGTAAGCACTTCATCTACGCTGGCGGCGACCCCCCCACCCAGCAGGACGGCACCAAGAACGCCCTCCTCAAGCGCTTCCCGGGCATCGATCTGAAGCTGATCGTCGACTACAGCAAGTTCCACGACGTCCGCATCGACAACCAGCTCGCCACCGGCACGCTCGTGCCCGACGTGGTCCAGCTGCAGACGGTGCAGGACTTCCTCCGGTGGAAGTCCCAGGGGCCGCTCCTGGAGTACGGACCCGCAGGGGGCCTGGGTGGCCATCGCCGTGATCGCGTTCAGCCTCATGTACGGCCCGAACGGCGTTCCCGCGGACGCCGCGCCGCAGTCTCCGCCCGATCTGCTCGACCCGCGCTGGAAGGGTCAGATCGCCTCCTCCTGCCCGAACGACGACAACGCCGTCCTGTACCTCTACTCGCTGTACCTGAAGAAGTACGGCTGGGAGTGGGCCGCGCGCCAGGCCGCCCAGGACGTCCGGTTCGCGCGCGGCAGCCACTCACCCGCGAACGCCGTGCGCGCCGGCCAGTTCCCGATCGGCGTCGGCGGCTCCGGTGCGCCCCTGTCCACCAGCCCGGTGAAGTGGGTGCTGCCGGACAAGGACATCCCGTTCGTCGGCTGGGGCCAGCGCACCGCCGTCCTCCGGCAGGCTGCGAAGTCGGCCGCCGCGAAGCTCTAGCTGAATTGGCAGCTGTCGGCGGCCACCAAGCAGGCCGCCGACAACGGCTGGTCCGTCCGTACCGACATCATGCCCCCGGCAGGCCTGAAGCCGATCCGGGAGTACCCGAACGCCAACGTCGACGGCTTCCCGCGGTTTATGGCCGACCGCGCCGAGATCGATCGTCTGGAGTAGACCTTCGCCCTGTACTTCGGCGAGGTGAAGGGGGATCCGACACCTGGTGTGCTCGGCCTGCACCCGGGTGCCTGACTCACACGTTCTTCCAGGCCCTGATGTCCCGGAGCGGAGACACCTCTCCGGGACTCCGCCTCATGCGGGCAGGACGGGCAGGCGCAGCCGTGACGGATGGCGCCCCCCGGTGTGGACGGTGTGCCGTACACCCGGCTGGACCGGATCGGCCGTGAGGTTCGGCAGCAGCGCGGGAAGCAGGCTGCGTCCGGACAGCCGGAGCCGGAGCTGCTCACCCGCGTGCCACCGCATCGCCACCGGCCACAGCGGAATGTCGACCTCGACGATGTCACCAGGGGTGATCTTCCGCTCCTGGCGCAGGTCGAGTTCGGGACGCTCCACGGGCGAGTCGGGGGCGAGGCCGCGTCGGGACACGCGCAGCACTCCGTCCGGCCCCCCGTAGAAGGCGGCGGCGACCTGCCGGACCCCTCGTCGGTGCAGGAGCGGCATCCACGACCGGCCCGCGGGCAGTCCCAGATCGACCGTCTGGTGCCACAGCTGGTGTCCTTGGGCATCCAGCTTCTCCACATACGCGTACAGGTCCAGGTCGTCGTGTCCCTCGGCCGAGACCCACAGGGTCAGCAGCGGTACGCCGGCGATCTCGGTGTCCGTGTCGAAGCGGCGAACGAAGTCGACCTGCGGGCGGTCGTCGGCCAGCACGTAGCTCGCGGCCGACTCCGCTGCCGCCGGAGCAGCGCTCAGACCGTGGTCCCGTGCGTCCAGGAAGAAGTCCACCGGAGTCATCCGGGCGGGTGGGAAATGCGCCTCGGCCCGGTCGACGACGTCCTTGTGCCCGGGATCGAGCACGGCCATCCTGACCGGAGGAGTGGCCTCCCAGCCGTTGTCGACGTCCTTGAGGTACCGGTCGAAGAACCGCCGGAGATCCTCGACGTTCCGGGGTTCGTAGTAGTCCGGCCACTCATGGGTGTTGTGGACACGCAGCCACTTCGGTCCGCTCAGCCGGTCCCAGGCACGGAACGTGCCGGCGGTGTGGACCTGGTTGGTGTACGAGGCCACGACGTACGCGGGGACCTCGATCCGGGAGACGTCGGGGATCTTGTCCTCCCAGTAGTCGTCGACCAGGGGACGGTCCTCTAGCGTGGCCACCGGGTCCTCGACCTCGCCCCGGCCGAACATCATGTCCCGGATGAAGGCGGGAAAGGCGGCGCGGGGAACGCCACCCCGGGCGAGGGTGTCCCGGTAGAGGTCGTTCATCCCTTCCCACGGAGCGATGGCGGCCAGGTGCGCCGGACGCTCGGCCGCGGCACGCCACTGCGACATGGCGAGCCAGGAGTTGCCCGACGCTCCGACTCTGCCCGAGCACCACGGCAGCGCGGCGATCGCCTCGATGGCGTCGTGTTCGTCGCGGGCCTCCTGTGAGGAGAGGTATTCGATGTCGCCCTGGGAGTCGAAGGCGCCGCGGGCGTCGACCTGGACCACGGCGTATCCGTGGAGGCACCAGTAGGCGGGGTCGTTGCCCTCCCAGGACTGCAGCCCGGACACACGGGAGCGCGGGATGCCGAACCGGTTAGGGAACATCTTCGCGTTCCCGAGGTGCCAGAATCCTGTGTCGCCCTTGCCGTAAGGGGCCCAGTTCACGATCGCGGGGACGGACGCCTCGCCCGCCGGACGGAAGACGTCCGCATACAGGATCGTGCCGTCGCGCAGGGGCAGTGCGACGTCCTTCTCGCATACGACGTCCACTGGCAGGGCCAGCGCCCCCCGCTGGTACCGGTAACCCGCGGGCAGGACCGTGGTCCGGCCGGGAGCGAATTCCCCGTAGCGGGCTTCCGGCCGGTCGAGCGAGGTGGCGGGCCTCGTCCTTGCTTTCCAGGAAGGCGTCATGGTCACCGTTCTTCCGAGTCGCCGCACACATCGTGCGGGCCGCCTTCCAGGTTCGTCCGGTACCCGCCCCGCGGCCACGCGGTGTGCCGTCCTACGGCACGCCCGCCGGAACGTCTCCCGGGGCGCCGAGGCGCTGGTCGGCACGCGCCGAGGGCGTCAGTCCGCCCGTTCGGCGCCCGACCACTCCTCGATCAGCCGGACCGTGCGTCCGGGGTGCTCCTCGTGGAGGTAGTGGCCGGAGTCCGGCCAGTGCTCGACGCGGGAGCCCGGTACCCGCAGGCTGCCGCGCTCCCATTCCGCGGCCTCGGCCGAAGTCCAGACGGTGAGCGCGGGCCGGGTGCGCCGGTCCAGGTGGGCCTCGCTGGCCGGGCGGATGCCGACCGCTCCGGGGCCGGTGTACATCCCGGCGTACGCCTGGGCGATGACGTGGTCCGGGGTGCCGAGCATGGTGCGCACATGGGCCGTGCGCAGTCCGGCCGGGGCGCGCGCCGAGAAGGCGCCCGCGATGAAGCCGGCCGCCGCAGCGGAGCCGTGCGCCCGGTACTGGGCCAGTCGTGCGGGGATCCCCGCGACCTCGTCCCCGTGGGCGCCGTGCGCCGGATCGAGGGCGACGACCGTGCGGACCGCTCCCGCATGCCGTACGGCGAGCAGGTTGACGACCTGCCCGCCCATGGAGTGCTCCACCGCGACCATCCGACCGGTGCCGAGGCGGGCCAGGAACGCGGCGAGGTCGTCGGCCATCTCCACCGGGGGTGTTGCCCTCGTCGAGGGCCTCCGAGCGGCCGCGTCCGCGCAGATCGGGGACGATCACCCGGAACCGCTCGGCCAGCGCCTCCACATGCGCCGACCACTCCCGGCCGTCGCCGCCCCAGCCGTTCACCAGCAGCAGCGCGGGCCCGTCGGCCGGACCGGAATGCGTACAGAACAGACGTACCCGTGTCGTCACTCGCCTGCCTCCAGGTAGGTGGCGTAGCCGAAGTCCGCGGGCCGCCCGAGCCGTCGAGGTCCTGTACCCACAGCCCCAGCATGGCTCCGGTGAAGCCGAGGACCCGCAGCTGCCCGTCGGGGAACTCGTCCGCGTATTCGTCGGAGAGGATCGTGGCGTCCAGTTCGAGGGGCAGCTCCTGGAGCCCGGCACCGGTGTCGTGGGCGAACCGCAGGGCGGGGCCGTCCGGTCCGGCGCGCAGGACCACCGGACGGCCCGGTTCCAGGGGGATCGTGGGCTCGTGTGCGGTGAGGTGTCCGGCCGCGCAGGTCAGGGCCCGCAGCACGGGGGTGCCGTCGTCCTCGGCGGTGACATACAGGTAGTGCCAGTTGCGGGTGTTGTAGTAGGCGGTGAGCCCGGCCAGGTGGTCGGGGGTACGGGGCGCGAAGGCCAGCTCGGTTTCGAAGGTGCAGCGAGTGGCGGTCACCCGGCGGGCGAGCAGACTGGGGGTGCGGCGGCCGGCCGGGGACTGGCCGCCCCGACGCGCAGTCGTCCCGGCGCCGGTTCGATTCAGTCGGTGTTCGCCGGGCGGCGCAGGGTGGACCAGTCGCAACCGAGGACGCCGAAGCGGTCCGTTCCGGGGAGGTGGGGAACGGATGAGGCCGCGAGCGCCGGGGCCGGAACGGCCACGGCCGGGCCCCTCCCGCGACACGCGGCCAGCTGTCCGCCGTCCAGCTCACCGGCGGCAGAGCGGTCTCCCGGCCGATCACACAGCGGCCCCGCTCCCCGTACGGGCGGGCGACGATGTGGGCCGCGTACCACTCGCCCGCCTCGGTCTTCACGAGCGAGCAGTGTCCTGCCTTCTGCAGTTCTAGCATCGGGTCGTGCCGGGAGGTGAGCAGTGGACCGGCCGGGTCTGGCTCGTAAGGGCCGAACAGGTTGCAGGATCGGGCCACCGCCGAGCCGTGTTCGTAGCCGGTGCCGCCCTCGGCGTGGACCAGGTAGTACCAGCCGTCCCGGCGGTGGAGATGAGGGCCCTCGGCGACCCCGGCGGCAGTGCCGACAGAGATCGTCCGTGGTTCGCCGAGCAGGGACTGCGTTGCGCGGTCGTACTCCTGAAGTTCGATACCGGCGAAGGACTCGTTCTCGGGCCGCCAGTCGAAACGCATGTTCAGTAGCCGGCTGCTGGACCGGCGCGGCCACGGCTCGCTGTCCTCCGGCGCCGACCGGGGTCATGACCGGGACCCGGCCCGGAGTACTGGCAGGACCACACCCCGGTCCGCGACGCGGACGAGGTCACCGGCCACGCCGTACGCCAGCTCTGCCTGTTCGCCGGAGCCGCCGATCTGGCCGCCGAGACCGGCGACTGTCGGCTGCGCACCGCCCTGGAACGGCTGTGGCGGGACACGGCGGCCACCAAGACCTACCTCACCGACGGAGTGGGTTCCCGGCACGACTGGGAGTCCTTTGGCGACTCCTACGAACTGCCCGCCGACCGTGCCTACGCCGAGACCTGTGCCGCCATCGCCTCGGTCCACTTCTCCTGGCGCATGGCCCTGCTCACCGGCGAGGCCCACTACTCCGACCTCATCGAGCGCACCCTCTTCAACGGCTTCCTGGCCGGCTCCGGCCTCGACGGACGGACCTGGCTGTATGCCAATCCGCTGCACCATCGGGCCCGTTCGCACGACCGCCCCGGCGACCAGACCGCCCATCGCACCCCGTGGTTCCGCTGCGCTTGCTGCCCGCCGAACGTGATGCGGCTGCTCTCGAGCCTCCCGTACTACGTCGCCACGTCGGACGACGACGGCGGCGGAACTCACCCACCGTCCGTGGGGAACCGACTCCGCCGGGCAGAGGGAGTGTGTCGACCTCACGGCGGTGCCGCACTACGCCTGGGCCAACCGGGAACCGGGCGCCATGCGGGTCTGGCTGCCGCTCGCCGATCGCGCCGACCGTCGGCGACCCGGCACTGATAGGCCGCGGGCCCGAGGCCTGCCGGGGCCGAGGGCCCTCGGGCGGCTGCCGTCCGGGGTGCACGGCTCCGCGCCCGTGTATCGAACTGCACGGCGTTTCAGACCGCTTGACAGCCGGTCTCCGTGATCCGACTATTGGTCAAGCCACTTGGCCACATTCGGATCGGTGTCGATGATGTCGCCGGAGGTCCCTGTCCGTGAGCGAGACGCATCCCGGTGCTCGACACCGGTCCGAAGCGCCTCGGAGGCACCGGGGTTTCCCGGCACGCACCCCTGGGTGTGCGCCCGGCCGGCGGCGAGCCGATCGTTTCGCACGCGATCGCCCCGGCCGGGCCCCGGAGAGCCGGGAGCGCCGTTGCTCCTGGGCGGAGAGGAGCGGTTCGATGAGGAAGATCATTAAGGGCGGGACGGTGCTGTCCGTCGATGCCGGGATCGGCGATCTGCTGCGAGGCGATGTGCTGATCGAGGGCGACCGGATCGCCGCGGTCGCCCCGCGGCTCGACGTGCAGGACGCCGAGGTGATCGACGCGCGCGGGATGATCGTCATGCCCGGGCTCGTCGACACCCATCGCCACCTGTGGCAGGGGTCGCTGCGGCAGATCGCCGCGGACTGGACGCTCGGCGAGTACCTCGGGCTCATGCTCGGTGGCTTCGGGCCGGTGTTCACCCCCGAGGACGTCAGGGCGGGAAACCTCTTCGGAGCCCTTGAGGCGATCGAGTCCGGCATCACGACCGTCTTCGACTGGTCGCACATCATGAACACCCCGGAGCACGCCGACGCGGCTGTCGAGGCCCTCCGGTCGGCGAGGCTGCGGGCCGTCTTCGGGCACGGCACGCCCTCCACCGACCTCACCGCGTGGTATGTGGCGAGCGAACTCCGCCACCCCGGCGACGTCCGGAGGCTGGCGTCGCGGTACTTCTCCTCCGACGACCAGTTGCTGACCCTGGCGATGTCGGTGCGCGGTCCGGAACTGTCAACGATCGACACCACGGCGGACGACCTCGCCCTCGCCCGTGAACTCGGGGTACGGGCGTCCATGCACATCGGAGCGGGAACGCTGGGCAGACAGAAGGGCGTGACGCAGCTGTACGAGCGGGGCCTCCTCGGCGACGACCTGATCTTCGTGCACTGCAACACCTGCTCGGACGAGGAGCTCAGGCTCATCGCCGCGACCGGGGGGCACGCTTCCGTCTCCGCCCGTGTGGAGATGGCGATGGGCCACGGCTATCACGCCACGGGCCGCCTGTTGGACGCCGGGATCAGGCCGTCGCTCTCCGTGGACGTGGTAAGCGGTGTGGGCGGCAGCCTCTTCGCGGAGATGCGGGGAATGCTGGAAGCCGAGCGCGCCCGCCGCAATCAGCCCTACGTCGATCGGTGGGAGGATGTGCCGCCGCTGTCGCCGACCACGCGCGACGCCATCGAGTTCGCCACCATCGAGGGTGCCCGGACCCTCGGACTCGACGACCGGATCGGGTCGTTGACGCCGGGCAAGCAGGCAGACATCATCCTGCTCGACACATCGGCTCCGGCGCTCGGGATGATGAACTCGCTCACCGCCGCGGTGACGGTCAGCGATGTGGGGAACGTCGACACGGTTCTGGTCGGCGGGGAGGTCCGCAAACGCGCCGGGCGACTTCTCGATGTCGATGTGGCGGCGGCGCGGACCGCCGCGGAGGCATCACGCGACCGGCTTTTCGTCGCCGCGGGAATGCCGGCCGGCGCCACACCCGTGTCGACGAGCGCGTGATCGAGGGAGCGCGCTCGTCGGACAGTCCGCGCGCCTCGTGGGGTCGGCCTGGTCACGCCTGGCTTCGCCCGTGAATGCCCATGGGCACGCATCTCGTGTCATCGAACGAGGACATGAGCCGCGTGCCGCCCCCGGCCGGGCTCGCGGACACGCTTCGCCGCACCGTAGCTGAGCCCACCCGAAGCCGATAGCGAACGATTACTAAATCCTCGGACTTATTCTCGCCTCGATGGGATCGGCGAAGGGGATGAATAGTGACGTCGTCGTGTGAAGGCTGACGGAGACGGATCCGGCGCAAGGCGCAGGTCAAAAGTGAGGCGTGGTCGGCGGGGTGGCGCGGCGGAAGGTGATCGTCCCAGTGCGATTCGCGACGTGGCGGCGCGGGCCGGTGTCTCCGTGGCAACCGTTTCCCGAACGCTGGCCGGTGACTATCCCGTCTCGCTGCCATCCGTGAACGGGTGATGGCCGCGGTGGAGTCGCTGTACTACGTGGTGAACGTGCACGCCAAGGCCCTCTCCGGCCTTGTCGCCGGGCCCGTGGCACTGGTTCTACGGGGCATCACCGGGCCTTCGCCGGCCCAGGGCCACCGCCGGGTCCTCTTCTTGGGCGGCGACCCGCGGCTGAGTACCGGAAATGCGCAGACGAGAGAGCTACCTGCAGGCTCTGCGGGCGCACAACGTGCCCTAGGCCGAGGAGTTGCACGTCCCCGGAGCGTACACCCGTGTCTCGGGCTATCGGCGAACCCGGGACGCTCTCCAGGCGGGGATGGACTTCTCGGCCGTCGTCGCGGGCACCGACATGGTCGCACTGGGCGTGTTGGCCGCCCTGTGCGACGCCGGGCTCGACGTCCCCGGCGACGTCTGGGTGGTGGGCTTCGACGATGTTCCTTTCGCCGCCGACCTCAACCCGTCACTGACCACGGTCCGGGTTCCGTACGAGGACCTGGGCCGAACCGCGGTGCGGCTGCCACCGGGCCGGAACGAAGGGATCGGCGGTGACGACCACGTCGTCCTCAGCACCCAGTTCGTCATCCGCCATTCGGTGTCCAAGCTGACCTGAGTCGCCTGCCCGGGGCTGTCGAGCGTACGTGGCCCGCGGCACGCCGACGCTCAGGGACAGGGAGTCACTGTGAGGACGATCTTGCCGAACTGTGCCCCCGATTCCAGGTACCGGTGGGCCTCGACCACCTCGGTCAGATCGAAGGTGCGGTCGATGACCGGCGTGAACGCGCCCGACACCAGCCCAGTGGTGATGAAGTGCCGCGCCCGGTCCAGCCGTACGGGATCGTCGGTGAACTCGAAGAGGGTGTAGGGGCGGACGAACACCGGCAGCATCTGGCTCAGCCCCGGCATCGGGGTGGGCCGTCCGGACAGACCGCCGTGCACGAGGATGACCCCGTCCGGCCTGGTGGCCCGGGCCAGGTCTTCGACGGCCGGGCCGGCGACCGCGTCGAAGACGCCGTCCGCGCCCCGTCCGCCGGTAGCTTTCCGGATGCTGTCGACCAGGTCGTCACGATCCGTTACGACGACGTGCGCGGCGCCGGCGTCGAGCAGAATCCGCTCCTTGGCCGCGCTGTTCGTGGTGGCGATGGGCCCGGCACCCAGGCGCAGGGCGGTCTGGATCGCGGCCAGGCCCACACTGCTGGTCGCGGCCGTGATGACCACATGGTCGCCGGGGCGCGGCCGCAGCAGTTCGACGAACGCTCCGTAGGCGGTCAGGAAGGCCATCCATGTGGCCGCTCCGGTGACGGCGTTCACCTGTTCGGGGCGGTGGACCAGCGTGAACGGCGGGCACGACCGCCTGGTCTCCGTGCATGTGGTGGCGCGACTGGGCGAACACCGGCAGCACGGTCCTGGCGGAAGTTGGCCTCTGATCTGTTCAGGCCGATCGCCTCCACGCCGAGCAGGACCTCGCCGGGGGCCGGGGCTCCGAGGTCGTGCTGCTCAAGCCGCAGAACCTCAGGACCGCCCAGTTCGTGAAATCGAACCACGGTTGCCACAGCCAACAACTCCTCATGGGTTATGTTGATTGCAATCGTATGACGACGCATATCGAAGGATCGAGCTGGGGTCGCGCGGCCCCACGCGGTGCGTGCCTCCCCTATCGCACTTCGTAGTTCTCGATCTCGCCGACTTTGGCGACCGACGGACTGGTAGTCGTCGAAGCGATGGGTGAGCCATTCCCGGGCCGGTTTCCGGGCCACCTCGACGCCGATCACGCGCTGTCCCATGCACAGGACCTGCGCGTTGTTGGAGAGGACCGACCGCTCCATGGAGTAGCTGCCATGGGCGGTGACCGCGCGTACCCCCGTCACCTTGTTCGCGGCGATGGCGACGCCGAGCCCCTTACCGCAAACCAGGATTGCCCGGTCGGCCTCGCCGTCGGCGATCATCTCGGCGGCTCGGATCGCCACCGCCGGGTAGTCGGTGTGCCCGTCGGCGTCGACACCGGCGGCCGCGACCTCGGCCACGCCCGGGTTGCTCCGGAAGTCCTCTTGATGCGTTGCTTGTAGTCGTATTCCGCGTGGTCCGAGCCGACGACGACACCGGCCGAGAACAAGGAGGCTGCCCCATCCGGTAATTGACCTCCGGCCGACGACACATGCTCGGACCATGTCATGGTGGGGCGGGCAGCATGGGGCGCCCCGCGCCCGGCGGGTTCTCGTGGATGTGGGCGTCGATCATGCGCAGCAATGCGCGGAGCACGGCGCTGGGCCGCCGCTGGGCGGGTGTTGCGATGGCCAACTCCCAGTAGAGCGAGCAGTCATGGAGCTCAAGCACGCGCAGTCGGTGGTCGTCGGCCGGAACGGCGTAGTCCGGCACGATCGCGATGCCCAGACCGTGCCGGACGTAGTCGGCGGCGGCACGCACGTCGTGCACCTCCATGCTCACCTGGCGATGCAGGTGCGCCGCGGCCATGTGCTGGTCGACGAGTGTCCGGTTGCCGTAGCCGACGGGGGAGTCGATGAAGGACTCGTCCGCGAGGGTGCCGAGCGCGACGGTGTCCTGGTGCGCCAGCGCGTGATCGGCGGGCACGATGACCACCATCGGTGCCGACGCGAGGCGCCTGAACACGAGTCCTGTCGGCGGCGGCCCCGGCAACGACAGGAACGCGGCGTCCAGAGTGCCGTCCACGACGGCCCGCGCGAGGTCCGTCGAACCCCGGGTCGCGCCGTGCAGCCGGACCACGACATCCGGGTGCTCGGCATGGAACCGTCCGATGAGCGCCGGCAGGTCGAGGAGGCCAAGGGTGATCATCGTGCCGATGGTCAGGGTTCCCCGCAGACCGCCACGTACCTGGTCCACGGCGTCACGGGCGGCCCGGGCTGCGGCGAGCGTCGAGCGGGCCTCGGGCAGCAGGACGGAGCCCGCGTCGGTGAGGGCCACATGCTTGGAGGTGCGCTCGAACAACGGCAGCCCGAGATCGTGCTCAAGATTCTGGATCGCGGCGGAGAGTCCCGACTGCGCGATGTGCAGCCGGCGTGCCGCCCGGGTGAAGTTCAGTTCTTCGGCGACGGCGACGAAGTACTTCAGATGACGTAGTTCCACAGACGATAACTATCACGAAAAATGATTGATGCGAGCAACGACATGTGTTGGACATGATTGCTCGTGGAACGGAGGCTGAATTCAACAACTTCTGTTGAAAGGAGCAGGGCATGTCCGTCACGTCGGTGGCACGCCCCGCCGGGCCCAGACACTCACGCCGTCAGCAGCCCGGCCGGGGAACGCGGCATGGAGCCGGCTTCTGGCTGATAGCGGTCACCTTCATGACTGCCATGGCCTATTCCGGCGCCCCCACCCCGCTGTGGGCCGTCTACCAGCAGCACGACCACTTCTCGACCCTCACGGTCACGCTGGCCTTCGCCGTCTACGCGGTGGGGGTGCTGGCCAGCCTCTTCCTGGTCGGTCATATCTCGGACTGGGCGGGGCGCCGACGGATGCTGCTTCCTGCAGTGCTGTTGGAGGCAGTCTCCGCGGTGATCTTCCTGACCTCGACCTCGCTGCCCGTGCTGATCACGGCGAGGATCGTGTCGGGACTCGGTATCGGGATGATCACCGCCACCGCCACCGCGTACCTGGCCGAACTGCACCTGGCCGCGCGGCCGGACGCCTCACGCACCCGAGCCGACCTCGTCGCCACCGCGGCGAACCTCGGCGGCCTGGCCATGGGACCGCCCGTGTCCGGCCTGCTGGCCGAGTTCGTCCCGCAGCCACTGCGCACCCCCTACTTGGTCTTCCTCGGCCTGCTGCTGCTCAGCGCGGTCGGTGTGGCGCTCGTCCCCGAGACCGTGGACATGACCCAAGCTCGGCCCCCTTACAAGCCGCAGCGGGTCTCGGTGCCGGCTTCCTCCCGGAGCACGTACTTCGCCGCTTCCGCGGCCGCCTTCGCGGCGTTCTCGGTGCTGGGCCTGTTCACTTCCCTCGCGCCCGGCTTCGTGGCCGGCACCTTGCACCATCCGTCCCGAGCCCTGGCAGGGCTCGTGGCCTTCCTCGTCTTCGGCGCTGCCGCCACCACCCAGATGGTGTTCGTCCGTATCGCGGCCGAACGCCAACTGGTCATAGGGCTGGCCCTGATGTCCGTCGGGATCGCCGGGGTGACCGCAGGGGTCTGGCTGACCAGTCTCGCCGTGTTCCTGACAGCCGGTATCGTTGCCGGCGCAGGAGCGGGTGTCCTCTTCAAGGGGGCTGTCACCACCACCGTTTCCCTTGCCCCGGTCCGCTCCCGTGGTGAGGTTCTGGCCGGTCTGTTCCTCGCCGCGTACATAGGCCTTGTGGTGCCCGTCGTCGGGATCGGCGTCGCCACGCAGTTCGTCACCGACCGGACCGCCCTGCTGGGCTTCGCGGTCGTCCTCGTCAGCCTCGACGCCACCATCGCCACGCGCCTGCTGCGCAGGCCGTGACACGGACACGCCGTGCCGCAGAGCGAAACAGCCGCCTGACGGGCACGGCCCGACGCGGAAGCATGGTCCGGATGCGGAGACGGCCGCACATCCAGCACCGGCTCGGTCTTCGCCGGACGACGCACCCTCTTCCGCTGCTCCTCGGCCCCGAGCCGCTCACCTCCGCAAAACCGACTGCAACACACAAGGAAGTACCCACCATGAGGCGAGAAACCGCCGCCCCTTCCATTCAGCAGCGAAGCGAGGCCGTCGACGGCATGCGCATCGACTGGGACGTGCCGGTTATCATGACCGACGGTACGGTCCTGCGCGCCGACGTCTTCCGGCCGGACGACGACGGCCGGCACCCCGTGGTCATGACGCTCGGCCCCTATGCGAAGGGGCTCGCATTCCAGGACGGGTTCGCCGGCATGTGGCAGAACCTCGCCAAGAACTATCCGGACGCCCTCGCCGGCTCGTCCAACAAGTACCAGGTCTGGGAGACCGTGGACCCCGAGAAGTGGGTTCCGGACGGCTACGTGTGTGTCCGTGTGGACTCGCGTGGTGCCGGCCGATCCGCAGGGCAGCTGGACATGTGGAGCCAGCAGGAAGCCCGTGACTACTACGACGCCATCGGGTGGGCCGGAACCCAGGGCTGGTCCAACGGCCGGGTCGGGCTGCTGGGCATCTCGTACTACGCGGCGAACCAGTGGCTCGTGGCCTCGCTGCGGCCGCCGCACCTCGCCGCGATCTGCCCCTGGGAAGGCTTCAGCGACTTCTACCGGGAGGGCACCCGCCACGGCGGGATACTCAGCCGCTTCAGCGAGGCGTGGGCCGAATACCAAATCTACACCGTCCAGCACGGAGTCGGGGACCGCGGTACGCGCAGCGCCGTTACCGGCGAACCCGTGGCGGGTCCCGCCACGCTCGGCGAGGAGGAGCTGCGCGGCAACCGTGTGGAGACGATGCCGGAGGCCAAGCGCCGGGAACTGCTCGACGAGTTCCACGTGGCGCACACCGCCGTCCTGGAAGACATCGCGGTGCCGGTGCTGTCGGCCGCCAACTGGGCCCACCACCTGCACACGCGGGGCAACTTCGAGGGATACCGGCGGGCCGGTTCCCAGCGGAAGTGGCTGGAGGTGCATGGGCATGAGCACTATGCCGAGTTCTACACCGACTACGGCGTCTCACTCCAGAAGCGATTCTTCGGGCACTTCCTCAAGGGCGAGCCGACCGGCTGGGAGCAGCAGCCGCCCGTGCAGCTCAACATCCGCCACGTGGACGGTACTTTCGAGAGCCGGGACGAGCAGGAGTGGCCGCTCGTCCGGACCCGCTGGACGACGTTCCACTTGGACGCCGGCACCGGTGCGCTGACCGAGACGCGGCCGGACGCGGAAGGGCGGACGGACTTCTCCGCCGCCGATCCCCGGGGAGCCACCTTCTGGACCGCGCCCTTCGAGGAGGAGGTGGAGATCACCGGTCCCTCCGCGGCACGGGTCCGGCTCGCGTCGTCGACGGTGGACACGGACCTGTTCGTGACTCTCCGGGTCCAGGACCCGGAAGGACACGACGTCACACTGGTCTCGGCCATCGACCCGAACGGACTGCTGACGGTCGGCTGGCTGCGGGCATCGCACCGGGAACTTGACGAGGATCTCAGCCTTCCCCACCGGCCGTGGCACCGGCACACGCGGAAGCTGCCCCTGGAACCCGGTGAGCCGGTGACCCTGGACGTCGAGATCCTTCCCACCTCGATCGTCGTTCCCCGCGGCTACCGGTTGGGCGTGACGCTGACCGGCTGCGACTTCGAAGCCCCGGGTGACGGACCGCGCCCCCAGTTGTACGGCATCACGATGCGTGGCAACGGCACCTTCGTCCACGACGACCCGGACGACAGGCCCGCAGGGATCTTCGACGGTTCCACCACGGTGTTCACCGGTGGCACCCAGGGTTCTCAGCTGCTCCTGCCGGTGATCCCCAGGACCGCGCACCAGTAGCCGCACACCCCGAACCCCTGCCGCCCCAAGGCTGAGAGACCCTCGGGGCGGCAGGCCCGTTTGTCGGGCGTGTGCCGGTGGGCCAGATGGCCGCGACACGTTAAAACAGCAGCTCAGATGGCACGTTGGGGAGCGCTTGCACACTTATTGACTCTCTTCGGAACCCCATGCTTCAATCTGGCTAAGCCACTTTGCCGCTTAGCGGATTTGACGCGACCCCTGGGCCTGGTCGACGGACAGGAAACGGAATCCGGAGGGACTCCGGAGCGCAACCATGGCTACCTCGATTTCGGTGGCGTTGAGCCGATGATGTCTGACCACCCGGAGGAAATAGAAAATGCCAATGAACCCACGAGGCCGTCTGGCGTGCCTGCTGGGCGTCGCCATCGTTGCCTCGGGATGCGGACTGCAGTCCGAAAGCGCCGGTGATTCCACCACGTCCGTCAAGGTCGGGACCTCGTTGCCGCTGACCGGACAGGCATCCGAAGACGGGAAGGAATCCCGGCGGGGTTATGAGGTCTGGGCGAAGACCGTCAACAACGGTGGCGGGCTGTTGGGCAAGAAGGTGTCACTCGTCATCAAGGACGACGCGACCAACCAGAACACCGTCGTCGCCGACTACAACGCGCTCCTCAGCCGGGACAAGGTCGACCTGCTGCTCGGCTCGTACTCTTCGCTGCTGAATTTTCCGGCCTCCGCAATCGCGGAAAAGGCGGGAATGCTTTATGTGACCCCCACCGGTGGCGCCGAGCAGCTGTACACACGCGGCTTCAAGAAGATCTTCCTGGCGCAGCCGGCCCTTTCCAAGGGACAGGGCGACGTCTTCGCAGACTATCTGCTGGAGCCGACCTCCAAGTCGAAGCCGAAGTCCGTGGCCTACGTGACCCTCGATGACACGTTCACCAAGCCGGTCGTGGACGCGGTGAAGGAAAAGCTCCAGGTGGCCGGAGTCAAGACCGTCCTCTCCGAGATCTACGCGAATGACCTGCGGAACTTCGACACCCTCGCCGAGAAGATCAAGAACTCGGGTGCGGACACCGTTGTCCAGGGGGCCGCCTTCAACGACGCCATCGGCCTGATCCGTTCCCTGAACAAGGTGAACTACCACCCGAAGACCCTCTTTCAGACCTCGGCGCCTTCCCTGGGCGACCAATACTCCAAGGCGGTGGGGGCACAGAACACCGAAGGCGTCTTCTACGCCACGAGCTGGGCGCCCAACGCCACGACCGCGAACAACGAGCAGTTCGTGAAGACCTACCGCAAGATGTTCGGCGCCGAGCCGAGTGAGTCGGCGGCGGACGCGTACGCCGCCGGACAGGTACTCGAGGCCGCCGTCAAGAACGCGGGCTCGATCAAGGACCAGGCGAAGCTCGCCGACTGGCTGCGGGGCCATCAGGTCGACACGATCCTCGGCAAGTTCGGGTGGAACGCGAACGGCACCCCCACCGGCAGCGTGATGCTGGGCCAGTGGCAGCACGGCAAGATCCAGATCGTCCGGCCCGCCGGAGCCCGTACCACCACGGACATAGTGTCGCCCTGGCGCGGCACCGGTTCCTGAGACGGGGCACGATGTCCGTCATCCAGGCACTGCTGCTCGGAGTCCTGCTCGGCGGGGTGTACAGCCTCCTCGCCAGTGGCCTCTCCCTGATTTTCGGCGTGATGCGTGTCGTCAACATCGCGCAGGGAGCACTTCTCATCCTGGGGGCCTTCCTCAGTTGGACACTGTGGTCGCGGTTCGATCTCGATCCGATTCTCGGCACAGTGGTCGTGGCACCGGTGATGTTCGCCCTCGGCTACCTCATGTACTACGCGGCGGTGCGACGCATCGCCCAGGCGCCGCTGGCGTCCTCGGTGCTGCTCACCGTGGGAATCGCTCTGGTCGTCGAGGGCGGGATCGGATTCGTCTGGGGCAACGACTCGCACGCGATCCTGCCTTCCTACGGTGACGAGTCCTACTTCCTGGGCGACCTGGTCATCCCCAAGACCTACCTCTTCGGTTTCTTGATGGCGGGGGGAGTGCTGGCCGCTCTCGGCGCGATCATCAGCCGTACCTGGACCGGCCGGGCGATACGCGCCGCGTCGGTCAACGCGGAGGGCGCCCGTCTCGTCGGTGTCGACGTGACCAGGGTCGCGGCCACGGCCATGGGGCTGGGCGTCGCCACCGCCGGAGCCGGCGGCGCGATCGTGGGAGTCCTCTACCCGTTCGTTCCCGGTGCCCACTACGAATGGATCGCGCGCTTGCTGGGGATCGTCGTCCTCGGCGGCCTCGGCAGCATGTCCGGAGCGGCTCTCGGCGCCCTGCTGTTCGGTGTCGCCGAGGTCGTGACGTCGACCTATGTGTCGCCCGCCTGGGCCACGGCCATTCCCTTCGTCGTCATCTGCCTCATCCTGCTCCTCCGCCCGCAGGGAATCCTGGGCAGGCGCGCCCGAGAGGATCTCGCCGCATGACAACCGACTTCTTGAAGCAGCGCAGCCGCTGGTATGCGATCTGCGTATCCATCGGTGCCGCTCTCATCGTGCTTTTTCCGCTCCTGACCGCGGACGCCTACTACCAGAACATGGTGATCCTGTCGCTGGTGTTCGCCGTCGCCGCGGTCAACCTCAACGTCATCTCCGGGTACGCCGGGTACATCTCGCTCGGCCACAGCGTGCTTCTCGGAATCGGGGCCTACGCGGCGGCGCTGTGCAGCACACGCATCGGCCTCAACCCGATGGTCTGGATTCCGCTGGCGGGGTTGATCGCGGCGGTGTTCGCGGCCTTCCTCGGAGTCGTCTCCATGCGAGCGCGCGGCGCGTCCTTCGTCATCATCACCGTGGCCGTCAACTCGCTCGCCCTGGTCGTCGCCATCAACTGGTCCTCTCTGACGAGAGGATCGGCCGGCGTCACCCTGCCGCTGCCGCCCTGGACGGGTGTCCTCAGCAACTGGCCCTTCCACTTCGTCCTCGTCGCCCTGCTGGGCCTCTCGCTGCTGCTGTCCTGGCGGATCCGCCGTTCGAAGTTCGGCCTCGGACTCCTCGCCATTCGTGAGGACGAGCACAAGGCCGCCACGATCGGAATCGACACCCGCGTGTACAAGATCCTGGCGTTCGCCGCGAGCGCCTTCTTCGTGGGTGCCGCGGGAGCCGTCTACGGCTACTATCTCAACTTCGTCAACCCGGTCGGCATGTTCGCGATCATGACGAGCGTGCAGGTGGTGCTCTCCATGCTCATCGGCGGAGCGGGAACGCTCTGGGGACCGGTGATCGGGGCCTTCATCCTCGAATTCGTCAACGAGTTCTCCAACAACTCCCTGGGGGGCGGCAACGCCAGGCTGCTGGTCTTCGGCCTCCTCATGGTGGCCGTCGTTCTCTACATGCCGCTGGGCATCATCCCCTCGGTGTCCGCGGCATTGGACCGTCTCGACAGGCGGGGCAAGGCGGGCACGGTGGGGGAGCGGCTGTCCGAACCGCACGGGCCGGTCGGCGAGGGCGAGCCGGACGAAGCCCCGGACGCCACCGCGAAGCCCGCGACGGCAGTTGTCAGCGTCCGTACGGAACCCGTACGCGAGGAGGCACCGCCGCTGCTGGAGCTCACGGGGGTGGCGAAGTCCTTCGGCGGGATGCGGGTCCTCGACGGCCTGGACCTGGCCGTACCAGAGGGGAGTATCTCCGGTCTCATCGGGCCGAACGGATCGGGGAAGACGACGGCTTTCAACATCGTCGACGGCACGATCGCCCCGGACGCCGGTCAGGTCCGCTTCACGGGGAGCGTGATCGACGGTCAACTCCCGTGGCAGCGCGCACACCGCGGGATGGCGCGCACCTTTCAGATCACCCGGCTTTTCCGGAATCTGACGGTGCAGGAGAACCTCATCGCTCCCCTACGCTCGTTCTCCTACGGTCAGCTCGCCGCGGGAGCCATCAGCAGCACGGAAGCGGACAAGGCGCATGAACTGCTCACCTTCGTGGGCCTGGAACGGTATGCCGGTCATCCCGCGTCCGAGCTCTCCTACGGTCAGCAGAAGCTCGTCGAACTGGCCCAGGTGCTCATGCTCGACCCCAAGCTGGTCATGCTGGACGAGCCTGCGGCAGGCATCAACCCGCGCCTGATCGACCGGATCAGCGACATGATCCGCGAACTGAACGCTACGCGCGGCACGACGTTCCTCGTTGTCGAGCACAACATGCCCATGGTGCTCGGCCTGTGCGACAAGGTGTTCGTGCTGGCCGGCGGACGCTGTATCGCAGCGGGCCGCAGCGCGGAGGTGCAGAACAACCCCGACGTTCTCGAGGCCTACCTGGGAGACGATTTCGTGCCGATGGCAGGTGTGCGATGACCGATCCGGCAACCACCCTGCTCAAGCTCGCCGGCGTGGTCGGGGGGTACGGCAGAGGCCTCGTCCTGCAAGGCGTCGATATCCAGCTCACGGCCGGCACCATCGGATGCATCGTCGGCCCCAACGGCGCCGGGAAGTCGTCCGTGCTGCGTGCCGTCTCCGGCCTGCTGGACATCACGGAAGGCTCGCTCCGCTTCGCGGGGAGCGAATTGCGCGGACTCGACGCCAAAGCCATCCTGGAACTGGGAATCAGTCAGGTTCCTCAGGCCGGGGGCCTTTTCCCCAACATCACCGTGCGTGAGAACGTGCTCATGGGTGCATGGACCGTTCGGCGTGATCGCCGCCGCGTGCGCCGACGGCTCGCGGAGATCGAAGAGCTCTTTCCGGTCGTGGCCCAGCGTGCCGGCACCCAGGCCAGTGACCTGTCCGGTGGGCAGCGCCGGGCGGTGGAGTTCGCCCGTGCGCTGATGCTGGAGCCCCGACTGGTCCTGCTCGACGAACCCACCCTCGGGCTCGATCCCAAGGCGATGGCGGTCCTCCAGGAGAACATCGTCCGGATGAAGGACACCGGCACGACCGTCCTTCTGGTCGAGCAGCAGGTCAAGTTCGGTCTCGGTATCGCCGACACCGGCATTGTGATGGAAGGCGGACGGGTCCTCCTGACGGGCGACGCCCGCAAGATACTGAGCGATCCCGACATGGGATCGCTGTTCTTCGGAAATGCCGCGCCGGCTCACGCGTCCGGCTCCGCAGAGGATCGGGCACCGCTCGGTGCGAGCCGCTCGTCCGTGCTCGGTGACTCCGCCCCACGGGAAGGAACACGGGATCAATGACCACCCCGACGAACGGCAACGGCGAGGATCTGCTTCAGCAAGCGCTCTCCCTCTGGACTCCCCGGCTGCTGCTGGGCGGTGTCGACTACGCGGACTACCAGCGTGCCGCCGCGGCGACCGAGCACTGGGCCGACTGGATCGACGTCTGGAGCGAGTTGGCCGCCGAACACCGTGCGACGGCCGAGGGGTTCGAGTCGGAAGGCGCCATGATCTCGGCCGCCGAGGTGTACCGGCTGGCCGGAGCCTGCTACCACTTCGCGAAGTTCGTGTGGGTCGACGACGAGACGAAGAACGGCATCGCGACGAAGCGGGCGGTCGACGCCATCCACCAGTTCCTGCGCCTGCGGGACCCGGACCACCGGGTCCTGACCGCTGAGCGCGACGGTGTCCGAATCGCCGCCAACGTACGGGTTCCGAAGTCGGGGAAGGCCCCCTACCCCGTCGTCATCCTCGTCCCGGGCCTGGACAGCACGAAGGAGGAGTTCTCCACCTGGGAGGAGACCTTCCTCGCCCGCGGCCTCGCCACGGTGGCCGTCGACGGGCCCGGTCAGGGGGAGGTCTTCCACGCCGGGACACGGATCAGCGCGCGGTACGAGGACGTGGTGTCCCTCGTTCTGGACACACTCGCGGACGATCCACGCCTCGACCTGGAACGAGTGGGTCTGGCCGGCACATCGCTGGGCGGCTGGTACGTCGTACGCGCCGCAGCGTTCGAGCCGCGGGTGCGCGCCGTCGTGTCCATCTCGGGGCCCAGCCGCATCGCCTTCGACGCGAGCCTCAGCCACAGCCGGGCCTCCCTGCGTTTCTACTCCAGGTGCACGTCCGATGAGGAGGCCCGTGCGTACTTCCTCGGGTTCGACGCCGGACAGTTCATCGAACGCGTGACCCAGCCGACGCTGTTCACCTCGGGCGACAAGGACCGCATCGTACCCGTCGCCCAGACCATCTCCCTCGCGGAGCGCGCGCCGGGCGGCCACTACGTCGGTTACGAGAACGGCAATCACGGCCTGACCAACGTGGCCTACGAGGTCAGGCCGCGTACGGCCGACTGGCTCAAGCGCAGGCTCGCCGCTGACTGACGTTCTCCACAGGCGTCTCGCCCCCAGGGCCCTGGGGCGAGACCGAAAGGTCTGCCCCCGGCGCGGAAGGTGCAACCCGCCGGGGGCAGGCCCGTTTCTCGGCAGGCCGCTCCCTGGCCCGGACCGCGTTCCGGCTCGATCTGCCGCCGCCTTCTTGACTACGCCTATCGGCTTGGCCAGAATGTGGCTAAGCCAATTTGCCAATTGTAGGGAGTTGGACAATGAACGCGTCTCTACGCGTCTCCGATCCCGGGGCCGACTGGAGCGTGGACGACCCGCAGGGCCTCGCGCTTCGCCTCCGACTCCGCGCGGTGCGCATGGTCGCCCCCCACGGATTCGGGTACCTCGGCCAGGCACTCTCCTCCGCCGAGCAGGTGGCCGCCATGTTCGCCCATGCCCGTCCCGGCCTGGACCGCATGGTCTGTTCCCCCGGGCACTACGTGATCGCGCCGTTCGCGGCCGCGGTGGAGCTGGGCCTCCTCGACGAGGAGGCCGCCGCCACCTACGGCCAGAACGGTTCCTTCATCGAGGCGATCGGTACCGAGCGCTCACCGGTCGTGGACTACACCTGCGGGTCGCTGGGCCAGGGGCTGTCGGCCGCGATCGGGTTCTGCCTCTCGGACCGGCTCCACGGCACCGATCGGCGCACCGTCGCGATGGTCAGCGACGGCGAGCTGGAGGAGGGCCAGGTCTGGGAGGCGGCGCTTTTCGCCGCCCACCACCGCCTCGACAACCTCGCGGTGCTGATCGACGCCAACGACTCGCAGGTCGACGGCCCGGTCAGCAGCATCACCACGATCGAACCTATCGCCGCGAAGTGGTCGGCGTTCGGCTGGCACGTCCAGGACATCGACGGACACGACGTGCATGCCGTGATCGCTGCGCTGAAGGCGGCCGCCGCCGAGACGGAGCGCCCCAGCGTCATCGTCTGCCGGACATCCACGGTCCACGGCCTCGACTGCCTTCCCCCCGACGCGGACGGCCACTTCATCAAGCTGCCCCCGGAGCTCGCCGAGGCCGCCGTCGCCGAACTCACGTCCCGAGTGGAGTCGCACCGTGCGTAAGCCGCCCTACCCGACGGATCTCAAACCCTACGGGCGAGCCCTGCTCGACCTGGGCCGCCGCCGCGACGACGTGCTCTGCCTCAGCGGCGACCTCACCCGGCAGTGCGAGATCGACCTGTTCCAGGCCGAGCTTCCCGAGCGGTTCATACACGCCGGCATGGCCGAGGCGAACATGATGGGCATGGCCGCCGCGCTGGCACGGTGCGGACACATCCCCTTCGTCCACACCTTCGGGGTCTTCGCGACCCGTCGGCCCTACGACCAGATCGCCAACGCCATCGCCTACCCCGGTCTGCCCGTCCGCATCATCGGGTTCATGCCCGGCATCTCCACGCCGGGCGGCCCCAGCCACCAGGCCATCGACGACGTCGCACTGATGCGCGCCCTGCCCAACATGACGGTCATCGACGTCGCGGACGCCATCGAAGTCGCCCAGGTCGTCGAGGCCGTCGTGGACGTCCCGGGCCCGGTGTACGTACGACTCAAGCGCGGCGAGATCCCGGTGATCTTCGACGACGGCCATGAACTGAGTCTGCGCCGCGCGGAAGTCCTGGTACCGGGTATCGACATCGTGGTCTACGCCAGCGGCATGATGGTCGCCCCCGCACTGGCCGCGGCCCAAGTGCTGGACGAGCGCGGGGTGTCGGCTTCCGTCGTGAGTGTCCCGGTCATCAAGCCTCTGGACACCACGACCGTCGTCTCGGCGGCGCGGAGTGCCAAGGCGCTGATCACCGCGGAGAACCATTCGATCATCGGCGGTCTGGGATCCGCGGTCGCGGAAGCCGTCGCCGAGGCGGGGATCGGACGTCCCCTGCGGCGGGTCGGACTGCGGGACGTCTTCGCGGAAGGCTCCAAGTCGGGTCCGTACCTCTTCGACCGCTACGGCCTGTCCACGCAGGCGCTGATCGACGCGGCGTGGTCGGCACTAGGGCTTCCTGGAGAGGCACCGAGCGTGCCGAAGACCGATGTCGCGGAGGGCGAGTACGCGCCGGTCTGACCGGGCGCGCACATCTCACAGCAGCACCGCAGAGCAATCCGACGCGCGCGGCACCCGGGCATCCGTGTCGGCGACAAGCCAAGGAGCACACATGACATCGCACAGCACCCGGCTCGGTTGGCTGGGCACCGGCCGGATGGGCGCGGCCATGGCGGGACGCCTGGTCCTGGCCGGCGAGCAGGTCGCCGTCTGGAACCGCACCAAGGCCAAGACCGAGCCTCTGGTGGCGAAGGGAGCCACGGCGGTCGACCGCATCACGGACCTGGGGTCCTGCGACATCGTCTTCGTCATGGTCTCGACGCCACGGGACCTGGAAGCGGTGATCCTCGGTGAGGCGGGACTGCTCAGCGGCCCCGACAAACCCCCTCTGATCGTGGACTGTTCGACGGTGTCGATCGAGACCTCGGCCGCGGTGCGTGAGGCGACGACGGCCGCGGGCGTCGAATTCCTCGCAGCCCCCATCAGCGGCAACCCGCACGTCGTGACCGAGGGCGGGGCCTGCATCGTCGCCTCCGGACCGATCGCCTCGTTCCGGCGAGCCGAGCCGCACCTGCTGGAGATCGCGAAGGTAGCGGTACACGCCGGCGAACAGGAGCAGAGCCGACTCGTCAAGATCGCCCACAATCTCTACCTCGGCATGATGGTCCAGGCCCTCGTCGAGGTCACCACACTGGTGGAGAAGAGCGGGACCGACCGCGGTGCCTTCCTTGAGTTCCTCAACGGCACGGTGCTGGGCTCCGACTGGGTCCGCAAGCGCACCCCGGACCTCCTCAAGCGTGACTGGACGCCGACCTTCACCACCGAACTGCTGCGCAAGGACTTCGACCTCGGGCTGTCCGCCGCCCGCCAGCTCGAAGTGCCCATGCCGGTGGGTGCGTCCGTCCACCAGCTGATCCAGTCGGCCATCGGTATCGGACTGCGCGACGAGGACTTCCTCTCCCTCTTCGAACAGCAGGCCAGGAACTCCGCACTCTTCGAGGAGCAGGAATGACCGAGCACGCCTTGCTGCCCGCGCTGCCTAAAGAGCTCTACATCGCGGGGGAATGGAGGACGGCCTCGGACGGCGAGAGGTTCGACGTCCTGGACCCGGCGACCGGTGAGGCGATCGCGTCCGTCGCGAGCGCGTCCGCCGAGGACGCGGCGCGCACGGTCGACACCGCCGCGGCCGCGCTGCCTGCCTGGGCGGCCGCCTCCCCACGACACCGCTCCGACGTGCTCCGCCGCGCCTATGAACTCCTGGTGGCGCGCGGAGAACGGTTCGCGCACCTCATCAGCCTGGAGAACGGCAAGTCCCTCGGGGACGCCCGCGCGGAGGTCGCCTACGCGGCGGAGTTCTTCCGCTGGTACAGCGAGGAGGCAGTACGGGTTCACGGCTCCGTCCAGACCGCGCCGTCCGGAGCCAATCGCATCCTTGTCCTCCGGCAGCCGATCGGCGTGGCCGTCCTCGTCACTCCCTGGAACTTTCCCGCGGCCATGGCCACCCGGAAGATCGGCCCGGCACTGGCCGCGGGGTGCTCCGTCATCCTCAAGCCCGCCAGCGACACACCGCTTACCGCCTTGGCCATAGCCGACCTGCTTGAAGAAGCGGGGGTACCGGCGGGGGTCGTCAACGTCCTGCCGTCCCGGCGGTCGGGCGCGGTGGTGTCGACCATGCTGGCCATGCCGGCGGTCCGCAAGATCTCCTTCACCGGTTCCACGGAGATCGGCCGCACGCTCCTGCATGCCGCCGCCGACCAGGTGCTGAGTTCGTCGATGGAACTGGGAGGCAACGCGCCCTTCCTGGTGCTCGCCGATGCCGATCTTGACGCCGCGATCGCCGGCGCGATGGTGGCGAAGATGCGCAACGGCGGCGAGGCCTGCACCGCGGCCAATCGCTTCTACGTGCACACCTCGGTCGCCGACCGGTTCGTGCAGAGGCTGGCGGATGCCATGGGCCGGCTCCGGATCGGTCCCGGCACGGAGGAGAAGACCCAACTGGGCCCGTTGATCAACCAGGCCGCCGTCGCCACGGTCGACGGCCTGGTCGCGGACGCGGTGGACAAGGGCGCGACCGTACGCACCGGCGGCGCCGCCCTGGACCGCCCGGGCTTCTACTACGCGCCCACGGTCCTGGACAACGTGCCGTCGAGCGCCACGATCCTGAGTGAGGAGATCTTCGGCCCGGTCGCCCCCATCGTGCGGTTCGACGACCTGGACGACGCGATCGAGCAGGCGAACGCCACGGAGTACGGCCTCGTCTCCTACGTCTACACCCGCGATCTGGCCGAAGGACTGCGCGTCTGCGAGGCGCTCGAATCCGGGATGGTCGGACTCAACCAGGGCGTCGTGTCCGACCCGGCGGCTCCTTTCGGCGGATCCAAGCAAAGCGGTCTCGGTCGTGAGGGCGGCCATGAAGGGCTTCTCGAGTACACGGAGACCAAGTACGTGGCCACTTCGTGGTGACCGAGCGATCCACGCATTCCCACCCCTACGAAAAGAGGTAGCAGGCGATGTCGCTGCAGTCCTTTGTCGACCCGCCGAAGTTCGAGGAGTACAGCAAACTCTTCAAGGACTTCTTCAGGATGGAACGTACCGCTGACGGTGTGCTGCTCGTCGAGGCGCACACCCTGGGCGGCCCCATTCAGCTGAGTGTGCAGAACCACCGGGCTCTGGGCCAGATGCTCAAGACGGTCGGCGCGGACCCGGAGAACGAACTGCTCATCCTCACCGGATCCGGGGAGGAGTTCATGATGCGCTCCGACCCGGACGGTTTCGAGCTCGAACAGGCCGACATGGAGTACTGGGCGTACGAGTACGCCTACAAGGACGGCCGCATCAATGTGAGCTCTCTGGTCAACGACCTGGAGATTCCCACCATCGGCCTGATGAACGGCCCCGGTTTCCACTCGGAGATCGTGCTGATGTGCGACATCACCCTCGCGGCGGACGACGCCACGATCTTCGACCTGCACTACGACATCGGGTCCGTGCCCGCGGACGGCATTCACAACGCCTTCCAAGAGCTGCTGGGTGTCAAGCGCGCCGCGTACGCGCTGCTGACCGGTGAGGCGATCACCGCGCAGAGGGCCCTGGAGTGGGGCATGGTCAACGAGGTGCACCCGAGGGACCAGCTGATCAAGCGCGCCCGTGAGGTCGCCGCGCACATCATGTCCCAGCCGCGTACCACCCGCCGTCTCACCACGCAGATCGTCCGGCGGCCCTGGAAACAGCGCATCGTCAACGATCTCGACGGCGGCTTCGGCATCCAGATGTTCGGACACGTCGCCAAGAAGAAGGCGATCCACGGCGACGAACACATCAAGTCGACCGTCGACTACGTCCGGGAAGGCCGCAAGAACAACTTCGACTGATCCGCTTTGGCCGGCCCGCACGGAGCGGGGGGGGGGGGGGCGGGGGGGGGGTGCGCGGGCGGGCGCAGCCCCGCCGGCGTGGGGTTGGTGTAACTGGCATTTACCTCGACTCCCCCCTATTTTTTGTTTT